>NZ_CP123782.1:4217500-4229553 GCF_029909435.1 Minwuia sp. IMCC3060 | reverse complement strand
CAGAGGTGGTTCGGTTCGTTTGAACAGTTTCGAGCCGTTTCTTAGGTGGATTTTCCGCTTGGTTATGCCGCCACCGGGATTGGTTGCAACTTGATGTGATATGCCTGATCGGGCGTTTGCCCTTCCAGCGATGAATGCGGTCTCCTTGTGTTGTAGAAGGCCAGGTATCGGTCGATGCCCTGTCGGGCGGCTGACACGCTTTCATAGGCGTGCAGATAGACCTCCTCGTATTTGACGCTGCGCCAGAGCCGTTCGACAAACACGTTATCGCGCCAAGCGCCCTTGCCATCCATGCTGATCTGGATGTCGGCGTCCTTCAGCGCCTTGATGAAGTCAATGGACGTGAACTGTGATCCTTGGTCCGAGTTCATGATCTCCGGCTTGCCATATCTGCGCAGGGCATCATTCAAGGCCTCCAGACACGGCGCTGTTTCCAGCGTCACCGACAGCCGCCAGGCCAGAACCTTGCGGCTGAACCAGTCCAGAACGGCGACCAGATAGACGAACCCTCGGGCCATGGGAATGTAGGTAATATCCATGGCCCAGACCTGATTGGGCTGCGTCACGGCCAGCTTGCGCAGCAGGTAGGGATAGATCCTGTGACCGGGCGCAGGCTTGCTGGTGTTCGGTCTGCGATAGAGCGCCTCAATGCCCATCGTTTTCATGCAGGTTGCCACGTGCAGCCGCCCGGCCGTGAAGCCTTCCTGCCGCAGCAACCCTTTCATCATACGGCTGCCCGCGAACGGGTAGTCCATGTGCAACTCGTCAATTCTGCGCATAAGCTTGAGGTCCGCCGCACTGGTCGGGCGCGGCGCGTAATACAGGCTGCCCCGGCTGATCCCGAGAAGCCGGGCTTGCCGTGTCAGGCTCAGCCTGTGGTCCGGGCCCGTCATTTCCTTGCGCTCGGCAACAGACCGGCCTTGTCGAGCGCGCCCTCTAAAAAATCGTTTTCCAGCGCCAGCTGGCCAATCTTCGCGTGCAGGGACTTTACGTCGATCTGCGGCTCTTTCGCGGCCTTTGGCGTGTCATCGAAGACACCCGTTACGCCCTCAAGCAGCTGATCCTTCCACTGCTTGATCTGATTGGGATGCAGGTCGAACTGCGTCGCCAGCTCGCTCATCGTCCTGTCGCCCTTCAGCGCCGCCAATGCGACTTTCGCTTTGAAGGCAGGGCTGTGGTTCCGCCTGGGTCGTCTTGTCATCTTCGCTCCTTCGTCCCGGCAACGCTGCCGGATTGGGAGCAGAAAATCCACCTAACTCAACTGTCCAGATTTGTCGGGCCACCTCTTGCAATGAGCCAATGACAGCCGGTTGGTCAAAGGGGCGCAGCAAGCATTATCCCTACTATGTCTGCTATCAGCGCGGCTGCGAGCGGCGTGGCAAGTCGATCCGCCGGGAGCTGATCGAGAATGACTTCGAAAAGCTGCTGGGCGATCTCTCGCCTGCTCCGCTTCTGCTGAAGATCGCGCGCGCCATGTTTGCGGATCGCTGGGAGGCTGAAAGCCGCAACACCGAAGAGCGCAAGCGACAGATGAAAGACGAGATCACAGGCATCGACGGCAAGATCAACAAACTGGTCGAGCGTATCGTCGCCAGCGAGAATGATCGCGTCATTCAGGCCTATGAAAACCAGATCAGGGAACTTGATCACCGCAAGATCATGCTGGCCGAAAAAGCAGCAAATAGTGGAGTGGTGTCGAAGACCTTCGACGAAAGTTTTCGAACCGCCTGGACGTTTCTCTCAAACCCGCAGAAACTCTGGGCTTCTGACAGGCTGGAACATAAGCGACTGGTGCTTCGACTGGCATTTACCGGTCCGCTCGCCTACGCGAAAAATGAGGGTTTTCGAACCGCCTCTATCGCAGAGCCACTGCGGGTTCTAGGCCTGTTTGCGACCGATAATAGTGAAATGGTGGGCGCGGCTGGGATTGAACCAGCGACCCCTACGATGTCAACGTAGTGCTCTCCCACTGAGCTACGCGCCCCCGTGCGTCCCGTGGGAAACGTTGGGACGCGGGCGGTTCTATAGCCGGGGGCGGGCGGGGCTGCAAGGGGTTTTGGTCCCATGGGCGGCACGGGGCGGGCGCGCGTCCCGCCCCCTGCCGTGTGCAGCCCCCCTCATGTCAGGTGCCGGTGAACTTCGGCGGGCGCTTTTCGCGGAAGGCCGTGCCGCCTTCCGTGAAGTCGTCGGAGGTGCGGATCGCCTCGATATCCCGGCGGGCGAGACCCGCCAGTTCGGAGGGGCCCTTCGGCAGTGTGGCGGCCACGTGGCGTTTCAGCGTGCGCACCACCAGGGGCGCCATCGCGGCCAGGCGGCGGGCGTGGTCCATGGCCACGTCCATCAGTTCGGCCTGCGGCACGAGGCGGTTGACCAGCCCGACCTCATAGGCGCGCTGCGCCGACAGCGGCTCCCCCAGCAGCATGAATTCCATGGCGATCTTGTGCGGGATGCGGGCGGCGACGGAGCTGATCAGCCCGCCGGAGATGCCCACCTTCGCCTCCGGATAGATGAAGCGCGCATCATCGGCCATGATGCAGAGGTCGCAGAACTGCACCAGGATGAAGGCCCCGCCGACGCAGGTGCCATTGACCGCCGCCACCACGGGCTTGTCGACCGCGACGCCGACATCGGGGCTGAAGGGCCAGATCTCCGGCGGATCCGACAGGTCCGCACCGACCGAGAAGTTCTTTCCCGCGCCGGTCAGCACGGCGGCACGTTCCGGCCCGTCCTGGAACCGGTGCCAGGCGGCGACCAGTTCGTCCCCGAGGTCGCGGGAAAGGGCATTGTACTTGTCTGCCCGGTTCAGGGTGATGATGGCGACGTCACCCTCCGTCTCGTAGCTTACGAGGCCCATGTCCGCTTACTCCCCTGTTGCCGGTTTCGGATCCGGATTGCGCTTCTTCAGAAGGTAGCTGTGGCTGCCCTCCAGCACCTGCACGCCGTCCTGATTGTGGATGGTGGCGCGGCAGACGACGACCCCTGTGGTGCGCCCGGGGCGCAGTTCGGTGATGGTCAGCAGCGGGTACAGCGTGTCCCCGGCATAGACCGGGGCCAGAAACTTCGCCGACGCCTCCAGGAAACCGACCATGGCATCCCCGAAGACATGCGGCAGGATCCCGGCCCCCGCCGCCGTCTGCGCCATCACCTGCAGCCCGTGCGCCAGCAGGCCGCGATGGCCGTGGCGTTTGCAGTATTCGACGTCGTAGTGGATCGGGTGATTGTCCCCCGATGCCAGCTGAAAGGCCGAGAACAGGCCGTCGGTCTGGGTGCGGGAGTTGATGTAGAATTCCTGCCCCACCTCCAGGTCCTCGAACCATGATGTCTCGCACATCCGGTGCTTGGCCGGATCGAATGTCGTGTCCAAGTCAGTTCCTCCCCAGGTCTTCCAGTACGTGCGGCAGCTGCGCCACCGATTCGATGATCAGGTCCGCCAGCCCCTCCAGATCCTGCCGGGACCCGGTGCCGGACAGGACGCCCACCGCCAGCCCCGCACCACCGGCGCGGGCCATCTGCAGATCATGGACATTGTCGCCGATCATGACGACCTCTGCCGCCGCAAGGCCGACATGTCCGGCGAAGCGGTGCAGCTGGTCCGGCGCAGGCTTGGGATCGGGCACCGAGTCATATCCCATCACCAGACTGAAACGGTCGAGAACCCCGAGCCGGTCCAGCGTCGCAACGGCGCTGGCATGACCGTCGTTGGTGGCGACCCCCAGCGGGTATCCGGCGTCGCGCAGCGCATCCAGCGCCCCGGAGAGACCCGGAACAGCCGCGGCACAGGCCGCCCCCTCCGTGGCGCAGGCGTGATTGAAATGGTCGATCATCGTCTGGCGCCGTGCACCGCTGAGTGCCGGATGCCAGAGGTCGACGGTCTCGTCGATCGTGCCGGCGGCAATCACCGACCCGGCGCGGAACCGGCCCGTTGCCGGGTCCAGCCCCCCCATCTGCAACAGCTCCGCCGCGCGCGCCGGATCATCGGGTGCCGCCTCCGCCGCCAGCCGCGCCATCACCGGATACCAGGTTCGGTCGAAGTCGATCAGCGTTCCGTCCTTGTCGAACAGTACCGCACGCAGTGCCAAGCCTTGCCCTCCCCCGTCCGAGCATCAAAGATGGGCCATCATGCTTCAGGGAGGGCACCGGATGGAACAGGCAGACTACGGCAAGCTGCTGGATGACGAGATCAGGGCCTTCATCGCGGAGACCGAGAGCTACTATCCGGCTGATGCGGTGGACAAGACGGTGGCGGGACAGCGTGAGGTCTATGACCGCATGTGCCGTGCCTTCTTCGCGGGCTATCCCGAAGGCGTGAGCGCGACCGACAGCACGATCCCGAGCGCCGATGGCCATGCCGTGCCGATCCGCAGCTACCACGGGGCAGACAGTGACCCGGCTGCGGCGGTGCTGTACCTGCACGGCGGCGGCTTCGTCGTCGGCGGACTGGACAGCCATGACGACGTCTGCGCGGAGATCTGTGCGCGCACCGGTTTCGACGTGGTCTCGGTCGACTATCGCCTCTGCCCGGAGCATGTCCATCCGAAGGCGTTCGAGGATGCCATGGCCGGGTGGGCCTACCTGCGGGCGGCCACGGATGCCGCAATCGTGCTGGCCGGGGACAGCGCCGGGGGCAATCTGGCGGCCTCTCTCTCCCATGCGACACGGGGACAGGACAGGCCGCCTGCCGGGCAGGTGCTGATCTATCCGGGCCTGGGCGGCAACATCGACGAAGGCTCCTACGTCCTGCACGCCGATGCACCGATGCTGAAACGCAGCGACATGGACTTCTACCAGGCCATGCGCAGCGGCGGTGCCGATGTCCGTGGCGACGCGACCTATGCGGCCCTCTGGGACACCGACTTCACCAGCCTGCCACCGACCTTCATCGCGTCAGCCGAATGCGACCCGCTGTGCGACGACGGGGATGTCTATGCACGGCGCATAGTGGAGGCAGGCGGCAGCGCGGTCTGGCTGAACGACCGGGGGCTGGTCCACGGGCACCTGCGCGCACGCCATCGCGCCCGCCGCGCCCGGGAGAGCTTCGACCGGATCGTGCAGGCGATCGACAGCCTGGGACGCACCGGCAAGCTGCCCTGACGGGGGTGCCGGGACCGGCGCAGACCCAGCCCGCAGGCTATCGCGTCGTCACGTGATGAATGGGGCTGTCCGGATAGAAGGCGTGGTAGGCGAAGACGAAATCGACGCCATGCCGGACATCGACCTCCCTGCCGTTCTCGAAACGGGTGACGGTAAAGTTGCCCACGTCCCGCCCCTCCGCAATCTCGCCACTGTCCAGGGCCGACGCCTGTCCGGGTTCCCAGTGGATCGTCGTTCCGTCATCCAGATGCACGGTGCGGTTCAGTTTCATGAAGTCGAGGCTCCACGCCCCTCGCTCTGCCAGCGTCACCACCCGCATCAGGGGCGGAATGCCGGCCGGCATTTCTCCGCGATACAGGAAGGGACGCGCTGAACTGTCGTAATGCAGGTAGGGATTGCCGCCGTAGGAACGCTGGTAGCGTCCGTTCGGCACCAGCACGGTCGCCTCCGGCGCGCGGGCACGGAACCGGGCCCAGGACTCCAGCCGTGACGGGATCATGGTCAGGCGGGTGCCGGTCATCTCGCCCACGATGGCTTCACCGAGGAACTGCTGCCACCAGCTCTCGGTCTGGCGGTCCCACATCACCAGATCGGACCGACGCAGCTTTCCCGTGGTACCGAAATCCAGCACGCGGTCGCCGACGCGCCGATCGAACACGATGGCCGCGTTGCACAACGGGCAGAACGTCACGGCAACCGGGACCCCGCCAATCGTGTCGTTGGCGATCTCGTGAAACATCAGCACCTGCAGCGGATAGGCCTTTGCCTCCCCGTTCACCACCAGCCCGATCACCGGTTCCCGGTCCGCCAGAATCCCGTCGGCTTCGGTCACGGACACGAAGGCCGGTTCATCGATCGGCGGGATACCGTCCTTCGGCGGACCGCCATGCAGGATCTCCGAGAAATCGACCGAGGACCTGCTGAAGTCCGTGACCGGCCATTCCTGCTTCCAGTAGCGGACATACTGCGCGTCGGTCTGCGCCCAGGCCGGTCCCGCGGCCAGACCGAACAGCCATGCGGATGCCAGCAGCAGCCTGGTAATCGAACGCATCGAACCCTCCCCCTGAACACCTTCCGTGTCTACGGAGAACCCTAGGTGCCGGGTTGCGCCGGATCGACACACATGGACGTGACCAGAACGCGAAAGATTCTTGCGCACAGCGGAGCGTGGCGGGCCCAGCCGGCGGAATATTCTCGCCAGCGAGATGGATTACTGCGTTTTTGTGACACCCTGCGGTTGAGTGTTGAACCCGCGCGCAGGCTGAGCCAAATCCTGCCCCGGAACAGGGAAAGTCCCGCAAACGCGATCAAGGAGGCCATGATGGCCGTGTTCAGCGCACCCGATTTCGACGACCACGAGGAGGTCGTGTTCTGCCGCGACGCCGCGACGGGTCTGAACGCCATCATTGCCGTCCATGACACGACGCTGGGCGCCGGACTCGGCGGCTGCCGCTTCTGGCCCTATGCCAGAGAACAGGAAGCCCTGACCGACGCCCTGCGCCTGTCGCGCGGCATGACATTCAAGGCTGCCCTGGCCGGCACCGGTCGCGGCGGCGGCAAGTCGGTGATCATCGGTGATCCGCGCAGGATCGCCACGCCGGACCTGTTCCACGCCATGGGCCGGTTCGTGGAACGCCTCGGCGGCGCCTACATCATCGCGGAGGACGTCGGAACCTCCCCCGCCGACATGGCGTTCGTGCGGGAGGAAACAGGTTTCGTCGCCGGACTGGAAAGCGGGTCGGGCGACCCCTCCCCCGCCACCGCGCTCGGCGTGTTCGTCGGCATCCAGGCCGCACTGAAACATCAGCGTGGCGACGATGAACTGAAGGGCGTCACCGTCGCGGTGCAGGGTCTCGGCCATGTCGGCTGGGATCTCTGCAACCGCCTGCACGAGGCCGGGGCAAGGCTGATCGTCTCCGACATGCGCGATGGTCTGATGACTGCCGCCACGAAGTCGTTCGGCGCGGCGGCGGTGGGCACCGACGCGATCCACAAGGTGCGTGCCGATGTCTTCGCACCCTGTGCGCTGGGCGCGGGCCTGAACGATGAAACGATCCCGCTGCTGCGGGCCTCCATCGTCGCCGGGTCGGCCAACAACCAGCTCGCCGAGGCCCGGCACGACGAGATGCTGGCAGCGCGGGAGATCCTCTATGCCCCGGACTACGTCATCAACGCGGGCGGCATCATCAACATCGCCCATGAAGGCCCCGACTATGACCGTGACACGGCGTTCGAACATGTCACCCGCATCGGGGGCACACTGACGGACCTGTTCCGCCGCGCGACCCGGGAAGGCATCCCGACGGGTGCAATGGCCGACCGGATGGCGCAGGAAGTCCTCGGCAAGGCGGCACGAACCCTGGCCGCCTGACGGCCGCCGCCCGGCTGGCGACGCCGCCTCATTGACGCGGCTTTCCGACCATAGTCTTCTCCCATCCACAGGATTGAACGGGGGATATTCCGGTGGCGCTGCAACGCAAGCTTCTGATGATCGTGCTGGACGGGCTGGCCTGGCGGGCTGCCCGGCGGCTGATGGGCAATCTGGAGGGCTGGGTCAGCAGCGGGGAGGCGCGTGTCTGGCGCATGCGCTCCGTCCTGCCCTCCACCTCCGGTCCCTGCTATGCCTCCATCCATACCGGCGTGCCGCCGCAGGTGCATGGCATCACGTCCAACCAGACCGTGCGTCGGCTGAATCTGCCGGACATCTTCTCCGCCGTTTCAGGGGCGGGCGGCGTCACGGGCGCGGTGACCCATTCGGACTGGTCGCGGATGTTCAACCGCGATCCCTTCGATCCCGTCCGGGACATCGAATTCGATGATGACAGCCTGCCGATCCGGCATGGCCGGTTGCACACCATGACCGGCGAAAGCCGCGACAACCAGATGACGCCAAGTGACGTGGACCTGTTCGCCACGCTGACCAACCTGATCGGCCGCTTCGGCCTGGACTATGGCCTGCTGCATACCTGCACGCTGGATTCCATGTCGCATCGCTTCGGGCAGGACTGTGGCCCGATGGACCTCGCCTGCTACACGGTGGATGCCTCGCTCGCAGCCTTCCTGCCGGCCTGGCGCGCGGCGGGGTACGAGGTGATCGTGACCGCGGACCATGGCCACAGCGACCGCGGCCATCACGGCGGCAATGCGCCCGACATGCGCGACTTCCCGGTCTACTATTTCGGTGACGCCAAGGGGCCGGAGGAAGACGCGCTGCTGGACCAGCTGCAGCTTGCCCCCACCATCCTCTCCCGCTTCGGACTGCCGATCCCCGACAGCATGCAGGCGAAGCCGTTCCTGAAAGGCAGCGTGTCGAACTGATGTACCGCCCCAGCCATTTCAGCGTCGAGGACGCTGCCACATGCCACGATCTGATCGAAGCCAACGAGTTCGGCCTGCTGGTCACGACGGGCCCGGATGGCGCGCCCTTCGGCACACACCTGCCCTTCATCCTTGACCGCCAGGCTGGCCCGAACGGCACCCTGCTGGCGCACATGGCGCGGGCCAATCCGCAGTGGCGGGATTTCGGGCGCGCGCCGGTGCTGGCCGTGTTCTCCGGCCCGCACACCTATGTCTCGCCAACCCTGTATGCCTCCAGTCCGAACGTGCCGACGTGGAACTATGCCGTTGTCCACGCCTATGGCACGCCGCAGATCATCGGGGACGCGGACGAAGTCTCCGCCCTGATGCGCCGCCTCAGCGGCGGGTACGAGGGCGCGGAGGGCTGGCAGTATGAATCCACGCCGGAGAGCTACCGCGCCGGGATGCAGAAGGGCATCGTCGCCTTCCGCATCCCGATCGAGCGGCTGGAGGGAAAGTGGAAGATGAGCCAGAACCGCACGCCGGAGGATCGGGCCGCTGTCCGCACCGGCCTCGCCGCCTCCGACGATGCCATGACGCGGACAGTCGGCGGCATGATCCCCGGCGATGACCGGGACTGACGATCAGCCGACCTCTTCGGCGGGGCCATGCGGCGCTGAAACACGTTTCAGAAAGGTCCTGTCTTCCCGCAGCAGGAACTTCTCCCGCTGGGCAAAGCCGTAGTTCTCCTGCCCCAGGGGATCGGCGGCCAGCTTTGCCCGATAGGCTTCACAGGCCGCCAGGCTCTCGATGTTGTAGACGCCGTAGGCCAGCGTGGATGACCCCTCGTGCGGCGCGTAATAGCCGACCAGATCAGCGCCGCAGCGCGGGATGGCCTGACCCCAGTTGCGGGCATATTCGGCAAACTGCGCCTTCTTCGTCGGGTCGATGTGATAGCGGATGAAACATGTGATCATGGGAAACTCTCCGGGTTTGCGTTACGCACCCGGGAATGCCCGATTGTCGCCTGTAGAGGCTTCGACTATCATCGAACCATGAAAGAAGGACCAGATATTGCCCTGCTCGGTTCCGTCATTGGCGACCCGGCGCGGGCCAACATGCTGATCGCGCTGATGAGCGGCAAGGCGCTGACGGCGACGGAACTGGCCTCGGAGGCCGGTATCACCGTCCAGACAGCCAGTTCCCACCTTTCGAAGCTGGAGGGTGCCGGGCTGCTGCAGCAACGCAAGCAGGGCAGGCACCGCTATTTCACGCTGGCCGACGATGAAGTGGCTCAGGTCCTGGAGGCCATGATGGGCCTCGCCGCAAGCCGGGGACTGATGCGGACCCGCCCGGGTCCGAAGGATCCGGCCCTGCGGCGCGCGCGCGTCTGCTACAACCACCTGGCCGGTGATCTGGGCGTGCAGCTTTTCGACAGTCTGCAGCAGCGCCAGTTGCTGACCGGATCAGAGACGGATTTCACCCTGACCGACGCGGGCCGCGAATTCCTGGAAGACCTCGGCATCGATGTCGAGGCGCTGGAGCGGGAGCGGCGGCCGGTCTGCAAGTCCTGCTTGGACTGGAGCGAGCGGCGCACGCACATGGCCGGCGCCCTCGGCACCGCGCTGCTGGACCGTTTTATCGGGCTTGGCTGGGCCGAGCGGGTACCGAAATCGCGGATCATCAGTTTCTCGGCCAAGGGGCAGAAGGCCTTCGAGACGCATTTTCCCACGGTGAACTGACCGGGACCCCCCTCGACCTGCCGTCGCGTCACCCCATATGGGGGAGATGAAACAGAAAATGCGCCACCCGTTGTCACGCCTGCATGTCCTTGTTCCCGCGCTGCTGACGCTGTCCTGCGCGGCCGTTTCGCAACCGCTGCCACCCGATCATCAGCCCGTGGGCGAAAGCTTCCATATTCGCCCCGCTGACCTGCCGCCTCCCTTCGCCACCGACAGCGTCGCCAGTTCGGCCTATCGGGTCGAGCGTCCCGCTGGGGCGACACTGAAGGTTCCCGCCGGCTTCCGGGCCGAGCTGTTCGCAACGGGCCTGTCGCATCCGCGCTGGATGGCCGTCGCACCGAACGGCGATGTGCTGCTGGCTGAATCGCGGGCCGGAAAGATCACCCTGCTGCGGGATGCGGACGGGGACGGCAGGGCCGAGGTCCGGGGCACGTTCGCCGATGGCCTCGACGCACCGCACGGGCTGGCGATCCGCGATGGCTGGGTCTACGTGGGGGAGGAAACCCGCGTCAGCCGCCTGCCCTACCGTGTGGGGGACATGAAGGCGGCGGGACCGGCTGAACCCGTGACCGGCCCTCGCGCGCTGGGCAATGGCGGCGGACACTGGACCCGCAACCTGGCCTTCGCACCGGACGGTGACCGGTTCCATGTCGCGGTCGGATCGCGCGGCAACATTCAGGTGGAGGATCCCCCCCGCGCCACCGTGCAGCAATTCGCGTCGGACGGATCAGCGCAGACAACCTTCGCCACCGGCCTGCGCAACCCGGTCGGCATCGCCTTCTACCCCGGCACCGATGACCTCTATGTCGTGGTCAATGAAAGGGACGGGCTGGGGGACGGCCTGGTGCCCGACTATCTGACGCGGGTGGAACCGGGCGGCTTCTATGGCTGGCCCTTCAGCTACATCGGCGCCAATCCCGATCCCAACATGGGTGGGCGCGGGGCGGATCAGGCCGCGAGGGCCATTGTCCCGGACGTGCTGTTCAAGTCCCATTCCGCGCCGCTGGGCCTGGTGTTCTATCAGGGCCAGCAGTTCCCCGCCGACTATCGGGGGGATGCCTTCGTCGCGCTGCACGGCTCCTGGAACTCGGCCACACCGACCGGATACAAGATCGTCCGCGTGCCGTTCCGGGACGGTCGTCCGGTCGGCAGCTACAGCAACTTCGCCACCGGATTCTGGGTCGCGGGGCGGGACCGGGCGGAGGTGATCGGACGTCCCGCGGGACTCGCGGTATGGACCGATGGCAGCCTGCTGGTGGCGGACGACAGTGGACGGGCGGTCTGGCGGATATCCTACGCCGGTCCCTGAAGCCCCTTGATGAACGCCTGCCGCGCCTGCTCCACAGGCTCCCGCATGCAGCAGCCCTCCAGATGGTCATTGACCAGCCCCATGGCCTGCATGAAGGCATAGGCGGTGGTCGGACCGACAAAGCGCCAGCCGCGCTTCTTCAGGGCCTTTGAGAGCCGCTTGGACGTATCCGTGGTCGGGTTCTCCCGCAGGGTCGCAAGGGTCACCGGATCTGGCCGCTCCGCATCGGTTGGCATGTGCGACCAGAAGAAGGCGCTGAGGCTGCCGGCCTCCGCCACCAGTTCGACCGCACGGGCCGCATTGTTGATCGTCGCCTCGATCTTGCCCCGGTGCCGCACGATCCCGGCGTCGCCCAGCAGACGGTCGATCTCGTCGGGGCCGTAGAGCGAGACCTTGTGGAAATCGAAGCCGTCGAAGGCCGCCCGGAAGTTCTCCCGCTTGCGCAGGATCGTCAGCCAGCTCAGGCCGGACTGGAAGCCCTCCAGGCAGATCTTCTCGAACAGCCGCGTGTCGCTGTCGACCGGCCAGCCCCATTCCGCATCGTGATAGGCCTCGTAGTCCGGCAGGCCGCCGTGCCAGAAGCACCTGGGACGGCCATCCGCCCCCGGGATCAG
>NZ_CP123782.1:2372500-4210000 GCF_029909435.1 Minwuia sp. IMCC3060 | reverse complement strand
TTCGAGCGTCTGCAGCGGCAACGCGAATCCTTCGGCCTGGAGAACGACGGCGTTTCGGAGAGCGACACCCCGGCCATCGCGCGCCGGGTCGATGCCGTGATCCAGAGTGGTGACACGCTCGCCTCCGCGCTGGCCAAGGCCGGCGCCGACAATGTCAGTGCGCACAATGCCTCCCGCGCCCTGGCCAAGCTGACCGACCTCCGGCGCCTGCGGCCCGGGCAGCATCTGACCATCCTGTTCGACGGCAACAACGACCTGCTGGCGGAGGTGCGCATTCAGGAGAATGTCGAGCGCACCGTCATCGCGCATCGCGACATCGAGGGGCTGGACAGCGAGGAAGCGGCCAAGGCTGCCTTTGACGGCCGGGAGGACCTGCGGGAGTTCGAGCAGGAACTGGTCCGCGGTCGCGGCGTGATCGAGGATTCGCTGTTCCTTGCCGCAGACCGGGCCGGCCTGGAACATGAGGTGCTGATCGAGCTCATTCGCATCTTCAGCTTCGACGTCGATTTCCAGCGCGAGATCAGGACCGGCGATTCGTTCGAACTGGTCTATGAGCGTTTCGTTGACGAGAACGGCAACGTCGCCAAGACAGGTCAGGTGCTCGCTGCCTCGCTGACTCTCTCCGGCAAGCCCCTCACCTACTACCACTTCCATCCGAAGGGTGAGCCGCGCGCCGACTACTTCAACGCCAAGGGCCAGAGCGTGCGCAAGACTCTGATGCGGACGCCGATCGACGGGGCCCGGCTGTCATCGGGCTTCGGCAAGCGCAAGCATCCGATTCTCGGCTATACCCGGATGCACAAGGGTACCGACTTCGCCGCCCCGCGCGGTACGCCGATCAAGGCCGCCGGTGACGGTGTCATCGACTACATCGGGACCAAGGGCAGCTACGGCCGCTACATCCGCATCCGCCACAATGGTGAATATTCCACCGCCTACGCGCACATGCGCGGCTATCGCCGCGGGCTGAAGAAGAACAGCCGCGTCACGCAGGGCCAGATCATCGGCTACGTCGGGACCAGCGGGCGCTCCACCGGTCCGCATCTGCATTATGAAGTGCTCAAGAACGGGCAGCAGGTGAACCCGCTGTCGATCAAGCTGCCCACCGGCATCAAGCTGGCGGGCGCCAACCTGAAAGCCTTCCTGGCCTACCGGGAGGAGATGGACACCAGGGCAGCCACCCTGCCCTGGCTGGACGAGATCGCCGCGCGGGAACTGCCGGTCGGGGAAACGGTCGCTACCAAGTAGCAACCCGCCGCCGGACACCGCATTCCCGTGACGAACCGCTGATGAAGGGAACCACAGCCATGCTGGACACTGAAACCATCGAGGCGTTCCGGCGCGACGGCGTGGTGGTGCTGAAGGGGGCCGCCGACGCGCACTGGCTGGCACGGCTGCGCGAGGCGGTGGAGCAGAACATCGCCAGCCCCGGACCGTTCGGCAAGGTCTACACGCCGGAGGGAGCGGACGGCTTCTACTTCGGTGACTACTGCAACTGGGACCGGATCGACGGCTATCGCGCCTTCGTGCGGGAGAGCGGCATCGCGGAGAAGGTCGCGGCCCTGTTCGGCAGCAGGAAGGTGAACCTGTTCCACGAGCATGTGCTGGTGAAGGACCCGGGCACCCAGACCGCCACCCCCTGGCATCATGACCAGCCGTACTGGACCGTTGACGGCGACCAGGTGGGATCGACCTGGGTGGCGCTGGACCCGGTACCGGCAGACGTGACCATGACCTTCGTCGCCGGTTCGCACCTTTCAGGCGTCCACTATCGCCCGCGCTATTTCCTGAACCAGCGCGATTACGAGGATCATGACGGCCCGTCCGTGCCGGACATCGATGCCCATCCGGAAGACTATCGCATTCTCAGCTTCGCGGTGGAGCCGGGGGACGCCATCGCCTTCCACGCCCGCACCCTGCATGGCGCACCCGGCAATCGCGGACAGCATCGCCGCCGCGCCGTGGCCTTCCGCTGGACCGGCGACGATGCCCGTTTCGCCCGCCGCAAGGGCCAGATGTCACCGCCCTTTCCCGACGTGGGGCTGGAACCCGGCGACCCGATGGATTGCCCGACCTTCCCCGTGGTCTGGCCGCCCGAGCAGCAGACCATCCCCGCATGAGCCTGTTCGAACGGCTGAAGGCGGACACGGCGGCGGACTGGCAGGCCTATACCCATCACCCCTTCGTCGCCGGAATGGCGGACGGCAGCCTGCCCCAGGCGGCATTCCGGCACTATCTGGTGCAGGACTACCTGTTCCTGATCCAGTTCGCGCGTGCCTATGCACTTGCCGTCTACAAGTCCGGCAGCCTGGCCGACATGCGCGCCGCGGCGGAGACCATGAACGGCATCCTGAACACGGAGATGCAGCTCCACATCGGCTATTGCGCCGGGTACGGCATCGCGGAGCACGAGATGGAGCAGGCCGCCGAGGCCCCCGAATGCACCGCCTATACCCGCTTCGTGCTGGAGGCCGGGATGGCCGGCGACATCCTGGACCTGCATGTCGCCCTGTCCCCCTGTGTCATCGGCTATGGCGAGATCGGGGCGCGACTGGCCGCCGACCCGGCAACGAAACGGGCGGACAACCCCTATCTGAGCTGGATCGAGATGTATTCCGGCGACGACTATGCCGGTGTCATAACCGGTGCCGCCGCCCACCTGGACAGGCTGGGCAGGGAGCGGCTGACAGAGGCGCGCTATCCGAAACTGGCGCAGCTGTTCGCCACCGCCACCCGGCTGGAAGCGGACTTCTGGTCCATGGGCCTGCGCGCGGTCTGAGCGCGCTGGCGCGGGGGGATTCATCCGCTGACCGTGCCTGCCCTCTCCCCCTCCCGCCCCCCCCACGGGATCATCTTCATGGGGTGTCGGGAGGGGGAGAGGGCAGGCACGGTCCACAGACAACCCGACCACACGTGACATTCGCACGCGTGACAAGCCTGTCATGGCGCTGTAATCCCCACGTTCCAACCGATCCTACGTGCAACAAGGCCATCACCATGTCGTCGCTCAGAGAACTCGCGGAAGAATCCAACGCCTGGCCGTTCCAGGAAGCGCGGAAACTGCTGCAGCGCTACGAGAACCGCGCCAACGACAAGGGCCATATCCTGTTCGAGACCGGATACGGCCCCTCCGGCCTGCCGCACATCGGCACCTTCGGGGAGGTGGCGCGCACCACCATGGTGCGCCATGCCTTCTCCTGCCTGTCGGACGTGCCGACCCGGCTGATTGCCTTTTCCGACGACATGGACGGGCTGCGCAAGGTGCCGGGCAATGTGCCGAACCGGGAGATGATGGAACAGCACATCGGCAAGCCGCTGACCGAGGTTCCGGACCCTTTCGGCACGCACGAGAGCTTCGGTCATCACAACAATGCGCGGCTGCGGGCCTTCCTGGATGCCTTCGGGTTCGACTACGAGTTCCGGTCCGCCACCGACTGCTATCGCGCCGGTGAATTCGACGAGGTGGCGACGCTGTTCCTGCAGCATCACGAGGAGATCGTGAACGTCATCCTGCCGACACTGGGGCCGGAGCGGCGGGCGACCTACAGCCCCTTCCTGCCCATCGACCCGGACACGCGCCAGGTGCTGATGGTACCGATCCGGGAAGTGCATCCGGAGCGCGGCACCATCGTCTATGAGCGCGCCGACGGAAAGATGGTGGAGACCGGCGTCACCGGCGGCCAGGTGAAGATGCAGTGGAAGGCCGACTGGGCCATGCGCTGGCGCGCGCTGGGCGTGGACTACGAGATGGCGGGCAAGGACCTGATCGACTCCGTGCGCCTGTCAGGCCGCATCTGCCGCATCCTGGGCGGCACCCCGCCGGAGGGCTTCAATTACGAGCTGTTCCTGGACGAGGAAGGCAAGAAGATCTCCAAGACCACCGGCAATGGCCTGACCATTGACGAATGGCTGACCTACGCCAGCCCGGAGAGCCTGTCGCTGTTCATGTTCCAGCAGCCGCGCCGGGCCAAGCGGCTGCACTTCGATGTCATCCCGAAGACCGTCGACGACTATCTGACCCACAAGGCGAAGTTCCCCGAAGAGGATCCGGCGAAGCAGATCCAGAACCCGGTCTGGCACATTCACGAGGGCAAGCCACCGAGTGACGCCGCGCCGGTGGGCTTCGGCATGCTGCTGAATCTGGCCAGCGTCTGCAATACGGAGGACAAGGCGGTGCTCTGGGGCTTCATCACCCGCTACGCCCCCGATGCCACGCCGGAAACCAACCCGATGCTGGACAGCCTTGTCGGCTATGCCCTGAACTACTTCCGCGACTTCGTGAAGCCGGAGAAGCAGTTCCGCGATCCGACAGCGCAGGAACGCGCGGCGCTGCAGGACCTGGCCAACCGGTTCCGTGACCTGCCGGCCGAGAGCGATGCGACCGAGATCCAGAATCTGGTCTATACGGTCGGCAAGGACCACGGTTTCGAGAACCTGCGCGACTGGTTCGGCACCCTCTACGAGGTCCTGTTCGGCCAGAGCCAGGGTCCCCGCTTCGGCAGTTTCGTCGCCCTCTATGGCCTGCCCGAAAGCATCACCCTGATCGAGGACGCCCTGGCCCGCGAGACGGCCCAGGGGCGGTAGCGGCAGCACGTCCCGACGGGCTGCTGTATCCCTCTCGAACGCGGAAGGCTGGATGCCCGGGTCAAGCCCGGGCAAGGCCTCTGTAGGGTGGTTTGTCCGGTCGAACTCTCCCCCCACCACGCCGCTCGCGGGCTTGATCCGCGAGCCCAGGTCTCGGCAAGGCATCGAACCAGCCTGCACGATCCCCGGACTGTGGCTATGAGCCGACCCCGGAGCGACACGCTGGGTACCCGGGTCAAGCCCGGGTACGACGTCTGTGGGGTGAGGGGGTGAGTTCCAATGGCACACGGCCAAAAAACAAGGGGCGCGGCAGTTTGTGCTGCCGCGCCCCCGATATTCGATCAGTGCTGTCGCCGGATCAGACTTTGGTGAACTCCGCGAGGCTGTTCAGCATGTCTTCGAGCTGGCTGAGGCGTTCCTCGGAGGCCTGGCGGTCCTCGTCGGAGCGGGCATCCTCGATGTCCTCACGCGTGTCGGCGATTTCCTGCTCCAGGTGACTGCGGTCCAGATCGGCCATCGGGATCGCCGTCTCGGCCAGCACCGTGAAGGTGTCCAGCGCGACCTCGGCAAAACCACCGGCGACGAAGAAGCGTTCCGAGGGCTTGTCCGTATTGTCGACATAGACGTCCACCGCGCCGGGGCGCAGGGTGGAGACCACCGGCATGTGACCGGGCAGGACGGCGAAATCGCCTTCCGTCCCCGGCACCACGATCATGTCGACCTCCATGGAGGTCAGCAATCGCGCGGGCGATACCAGTTCGAACTGGATTCTGTCGGCCAAGGCTGTGGCTCCCGTTTGCTAATCTTCTACGCGGCTCGGAAAACGTCCGGTCAGGCCGCTTCCGCTGCCAGCTTCTTCGCCTTCTCGATGGCTTCGTCGATCGTGCCCACCATGTAGAAGGCATTCTCGGGCAGGTCATCGTGCTTGCCGGCCAGGATCTCGCTGAAGCCGCGAATGGTTTCCTCAAGCTGCACGAACACACCCGGGGAGCCGGTGAAGACTTCCGCGACGTGGAACGGCTGCGACAGGAACCGCTGGATCTTGCGAGCGCGGGCGACGGACAGCTTGTCCTCTTCCGACAGTTCGTCCATGCCCAGAATGGCGATGATGTCCTGCAGTGCCTTGTAGCGCTGCAGCACTTCCTGCACCTGGCGGGCGGTCTCGTAATGCTCGTCACCCACAACGCGCGGGTCGAGAATGCGCGAGGTCGAGTCGAGCGGATCCACCGCCGGGTAGATGCCCAGTTCCGCAATCTGGCGCGACAGCACCGTGGTGGCGTCCAGATGGGCGAAGGAGGTGGCAGGCGCCGGGTCGGTCAGATCGTCGGCAGGCACGTAAATGGCCTGCACGGACGTGATCGAGCCCTTGTTGGTCGAGGTGATGCGTTCCTGCAGCCCGCCCATGTCGGTGGCCAGCGTCGGCTGATAACCCACGGCGGACGGAATGCGGCCCAGCAGCGCGGACACTTCCGAACCGGCCTGGGTGAAACGGAAGATGTTGTCCACGAAGAACAGCACGTCCTGGCCTTCCTGGTCACGGAAATATTCCGCCAGCGTCAGGCCGGTCAGGGCAACCCGCGAACGCGCGCCCGGCGGCTCGTTCATCTGGCCGTACACCAGTGCCGCCTTGGAGTTGCCGCCTTCCAGGTCGATAACGCCGGACTCGATCATCTCGTGATAGAGGTCGTTACCCTCACGGGTGCGCTCGCCCACACCGGCGAAGACCGAATAGCCGCCGTGGCCCTTCGCGACGTTGTTGATCAGTTCCATGATCAGCACGGTCTTGCCCACGCCGGCACCGCCGAACAGGCCGACCTTGCCGCCCTTGGAGTAGGGAGCCAGCAGGTCGACGACCTTGATGCCCGTGACCAGCACTTCGGTTTCCGTCGCCTGGTCAGCGAAGCTCGGCGCCTCCGCATGGATCGGCGCGGTCTGCTTGGTGTTGACCTCACCGCGTTCGTCGATGGGCTCACCGACGACATTGATGATGCGGCCCAGCGTCTCCGGTCCGACAGGCACCTGGATCGCGGAGCCCGTGTCCGTGACTTCCTGGCCACGCACCATGCCCTCGGTCGCGTCCATCGCGATGGTGCGGACGGTACGCTCACCCAGATGCTGGGCAACCTCCAGCACCAGGCGCTTGCCATTCAGTTCCGTATGCAGGGCGTTCAGGATCGCGGGCAGATGCTCGCCGAACTGTACGTCCACGACAGCGCCGATAACCTGGGTCACCTTGCCGACAACATTGGTAGCCATTTTTTTCCGCTCCCGATTTCCCGAAGGGAAAGTCCTTGATTCGTTGCGTCTCGCCTAGAGCGCTTCCGCACCCGAGATGATCTCGATCAGTTCCGTGGTGATCGCCGCCTGGCGCTGCCTGTTGTAGATCAGCGTCAGCTTGTCGATCATGTCCCCCGCATTGCGGGTTGCATTGTCCATCGCCGTCATCCGCGCACCCTGTTCGGAGGCGCTGTTTTCCAGCAATGCCTTGAAGATCTGCACCGCGACGTTGCGTGGCAGCAGCGCGCGCAGGATGTCTTCCTCGTCCGGCTCGTAGGTATAGACCGCGCCGTCCAGATCAGGCTCCTCGACATCTGCCGCGACCTGGGCCGGGATCAGCTGCGCCACCGTCGGCACCTGGGCCAGAACGGATTCGAACCTGGAATAGGCGAGGTGGCAGACGTCAAAGGCGCCATCCTCGTACATGGCCAGCACCTTCTGCGCGACGGGCTGGGCATGTTCGAAGCCCAGGCTGCGCACACCGGCAAACTCGATCGTCTCGATGATCAGGCTGCCATGCTGGCGACGCAGCGCATCGCGCCCCTTGCGTCCGACGCAGAGGATCTGGACGTCCTTGCCGGCCTGCTGCAGCTCGGCGATCTTCGCCCGTGCCGCCTTGACGATGTTGGTGTTGAAACCACCACATAGGCCGCGTTCGGCGGTCGCGACAATGATCAGATGCTTCTGGTCACTGCCCGTGCCGGCCAGCAGCGCAGGCGCATCGTCACGGCCCGCCATGCCGGACGCCAGCGTGCCGATGACACGCTCCATCCGCACTGCATATGGCCTGGACGCCTCAACGGCGTCCTGCGCGCGGCGCAGCTTCGCCGCGGCGACCATGTTCATGGCCTTGGTGATCTTCTGCGTCGACTTGACCGAAGAGATCCGGCCACGCAGGGCTTTGAGATTTGCCATTGGCTATCTTCTCCGACCCGGTCCGGTTTCCTCAGGCAAACGTCTTGGCGAAATCGCCGAGAATGGTCTTCAGTTTCTCTGCCGTCTCGTCGGACAGGGCACCTGAATTCTCGATATCATCCAGCACGGCCTGATGCTTTGCATGCATCTCGTCGATCAGCGACGCCTCGAAGTCCGTCACCTTGGCGGTGTCGATGCCGTCGAGGAAGCCGTTCACACCGGCGAAGATCGAAACCACCTGCTCCGACACGCTCATCGGCGAGAACTGGGCCTGCTTCAGCAGTTCCGTCAGACGCGCGCCACGATTCAGCAGACGCTGGGTGGAGGCATCAAGGTCGGAACCGAACTGGGCGAACGCGGCCATCTCACGATACTGCGCCAGTTCCAGCTTGATCGAGCCGGAAACCTTCTTCATCGCCTTGGTCTGCGCGGCGGAACCCACACGGCTGACCGACAGGCCGACGTTGATGGCCGGACGGACGCCCTGGTAGAACAGGTCCGTCTCCAGGAAGATCTGGCCGTCGGTGATGGAAATGACGTTCGTCGGAATGAAGGCCGACACGTCACCGCCCTGGGTCTCGATGACCGGCAGTGCCGTCAGGGAGCCGTTACCGGCATCATCACCCATCTTCGCCGCACGCTCCAGCAGGCGGCTATGGAGGTAGAAGACGTCACCCGGGTAGGCTTCACGTCCCGGCGGGCGGCGAAGCAGCAGCGACATCTGGCGATAGGCAACAGCCTGCTTCGACAGATCATCATAGACGATCACGGCATGCATGCCGTTGTCGCGGAAGAACTCACCCATGGTGCAGCCGGTGTAGGGCGCCAGGAACTGCAGCGGGGCAGGCTCCGACGCCGTCGCGGCGACCACGATGGAATATTCCATGGCACCGGCTTCTTCCAGCGCCTTCACCACCTGCGCGACAGTCGAGCGCTTCTGCCCGATCGCAACGTAGATGCAGTAGAGCTTCTTCGATTCGTCGTCGCCGGCGTTGATGCCCTTCTGATTGATGAAGGTATCGATGGCAACGGCGGTCTTGCCGGTCTGGCGGTCACCAATGATCAGCTCGCGCTGGCCACGGCCGACAGGCACCAGGGCGTCCAGCGCCTTCAGGCCGGTCTGCATCGGCTCATGCACCGACTTGCGCGGGATGATGCCGGGCGCCTTCACCTCGACGCGGCTGCGCGTGACATCCTCCAGCGGGCCCTTGCCGTCGATCGGATTGCCGAGACCGTCAACCACACGACCCAGCAGACCGCGCCCGACGGGCACGTCCACGATGGTGCCGAGGCGCTTGACCGTATCGCCTTCCTTGATCTGCTGGTCGGACCCGAAGATCACGACGCCGACGTTGTCGCTTTCCAGGTTCAGGGCCATGCCCTTGATCCCGTTGGGGAACTCGACCATCTCACCGGCCTGGACGTTGTCCAGTCCATAGACGCGGGCGATACCGTCGCCGACGGCAAGCACCTGGCCGACTTCGGAAACGTCGGCCTCAGTGCCGAAGTTCGCAATCTGGCCCTTGAGAATGTCGGAAATTTCGGCGGCGCGGATGTCCATCATCCAACCCCTTTCATCGCAAGTCGGAGACCCTGGAGTTTCGTCGCCAGGCTGAAGTCGATCATGCGGGAGCCGATGCGTACGACCATCCCGCCAATCAATGCTTCATCTACCCTGGTTTCGATGTTGATATCGCGGCCCATGGCGCTCTTCAGCGTTGCCGCAATCTTGTCCTGCTGTGCGTCGGTCAGGGCTGTGGCAGCGGTGACTTCGGCCACCACCTCGCCCCGGAAATCCGCCAGCAGCGCATTGTAGGTTCGTATCATCGGCGACAGGGCAAACAGTCGCCTGTTCTGCGCCACCACACCGATGAAATTGCGCACCAGCGCACTGATGCCTGCGGCATCCAGTACCGCCAGCATCGCCTTGCCCTGTTGAGTCCGGTCAAGAACGGGAGAGAGCACGACCCTGCGCAGGTCCTCACTCTCATCCAGAAGAGCCTGCACCTGCGCGAGATCATCCCGCACCTGGTCCAATGCCTTCTGCTCGTTCGCCATTTCGAACAGGGCTTTCGCGTATCGTCCGGCTATGCCGGTTGCAACAGACGTATCGCCAGCCAAGAAACGGTCCTCGAAGGTTCAGGGGCGTCAGGCCGTACCGACCCCCTCGGTCAATACAAAAGCCCGCAGGCCCGCGGTTCCCAGACATGAGCGCACGGCCGACGGAGACCATCGACCCAACGAACGGGCGGTTCCTACCATGGTGTCTTGAAACCCGGCAACGACGAATCTTTGCGGCATTCTGTCCCAAAATCGCAACAAGGGGCCGCGCAGGGCGCAGAACCGGGCTTCCGGGGCGGTTTCCTCTCCCCGGAAATAGGTCAAAGAAAAGACTGCGGGTCCACGTCGATGGCCAGTCGGGCCTTGCCGGGCAGGCGAAAACCGTCGAGCCAGCGCGTCAGGAATCGCTGCAGGGGCTGCCCGTGCCGGCTGACGATCAGGAACCGGAACCGGTGCCGTCCGCGTACGACGGCAATCGGTGCGGGGGCCGGTCCCAGCACGCGGATGCCGCTTTCGACACTTGTGGCCGGGATACGCCGCGCCAGCGCCGTGGCCAGATCCTGCGCCTGCGGCCTTTCCGGCGCGGAGAGGATCAGCGCCGCCAGCCGCCCGAACGGCGGCATGCCCGCCGCCTGCCGCGCGGCCATCTCCGCCGCCACGAATCCCGCCGAGTCATGCGCCGCCAGCGCCTTGAAGACCGGCGCATCCGGCTGGTGGGTCTGGATCAGCGCCCGACCGGGCCGTTCCTCCCGACCGGCACGACCGGAAACCTGATGCAGCAACTGCCAGGTCCGCTCCCCCGCCCTGAGGTCGCCGCCCGCCAGCCCCAGGTCCGCGTCAACCACGCCGACCAGGGTCAGATGCGGGAAATGGTGGCCCTTGGCGACGATCTGGGTGCCGATCAGCAGATCGACCTCCCGCCGCGCCATGGCACCGATGATCTCCGCCGCCGCCGCTGGCCCGGTGACGAGGTCGCTGGTCATCAGGGCGACGCGGGCATCGGGGAAGACGGTCTTCGCCTCCTCCGCCAGGCGTTCCACGCCCGGGCCGCAGGCCTTCAGGCTGTCCGTGTCCCCGCACTTGGGACAGACCGCAGGGCGCCGCACCTCGTGGCCGCAGTGATGGCACTGCAACCGCCCGAGATAGCGATGCTCGACCAGCCAGGCCGTGCAGTGCGGGCACTGGATACGGTGCCCGCAGGTATTGCACAGCGTCAGCGGCGCGTAGCCCCGCCGGTTCAGGAACAGCAGGGCCTGCTCCCCGGCGGCCAGGGTTTCCTGCACCGCCTGTTCCAGCCTGCCCCCGATCCAGCGGCCGCTCGGCGGGCGGTCATGGCACATGTCCACGATCTCAACCGTCGGCAGTTCGGCGGCACCATAGCGTCGCGCCAGCTTCTGGTGGCCGTAACGGCCGGCCTGGACATTGGCCAGCGTCTCCAGGGAAGGCGTGGCGGACGAGAGAATGACCGGCAACGCCCCTATGGAGCCACGCAGCACCGCCATGTCGCGGGCGTGGTAGTGCAGCCCGTCCTCCTGCTTGAAGGAGCCGTCATGCTCTTCATCGACGATGATCAGACCGAGATCACGGCAGGGCAGGAACAGGGCGGAGCGGGCGCCGACGATGATCCGCGCCCGCCCCGAGACCACATCACGCATGGCGCTGCGCCGGTCCCGGTCTGACAGGCCGGAATGCCAGGCCGTGGGGGCAGCGCCGAATCGGTCGGCGAAACGGCTCAGTATCTGCTGTGTCAGCGCGATCTCCGGCAGCAGCACCAGCACCTGCCGGCCCTGTCGCAGGGCCTCCGCCACCGCCTCACAATAGACTTCGGTCTTGCCCGCGCCGGTCACACCTTCCAGCAGGGTGGCGGTGAAGCCCTGCCCCACGGCCTGCCTCAGCGCATCGGCAGCACGCGCCTGATCGGCGGCCAGTTCGGGAACGGAAAAATCCGGATCCGGCTGCGCCAGGTCAGCCGGCGCCACCTGTTCGAAGGCCTGCAGCGCCCCCTTCTCCACCAGCCCGCGCACGACGGAGATGCCGACCCCGGCAATCTCCGCCAGGTCCCTTGCGGTTCGGGGCGGCCCCTCCGCCGCCAGTTCAAGCACCCGGCGGCGCGCCGGGGTCATGCGGTCCGGTTCGGCGTCGGTCAGCCGATGCACGATGCGGGGCCGCGGCGGACGCAGCAGGCTGAAGCGGCGCAGGACAATGGACATCACATCCCCCGGCGGGCGCAGGTAGTAGCGGGCGACCCAATCGACGAAGCGGCGCATGTGGGCATCCAGCGCGGGGAGTTCGGGAACGGTTTCCAGAACCGGCTTCAGCCGCGCCGTGTCGGTGACCGCATCACCGGTCTCCGGGTCCGGGTCCCAGACCACCCCCACCATCTCCCGCGGGCCCAGCGGCACCCGGACCAGCGTGCCGGGCAGCGGTGCCTGCATGCCCGGCGGCACCAGATAGTCGTAGGGCGCACCCAGCGGCAAGGGCAGCAGGACGCGGACCCGCGGCAAGTGCGAATCCGGGGTTTCCGATGCTGTCTCCGGCTGCCGGGCGGGGGGTTTCATATTCTGCCAACTCAGGGATAATCAGCGAATCAGGGCCGAATCGCGTCGGGCCTCACGTGCGATATCGCAAGGTAGCAGGAATCATGAAGTTTTTTGTCGACAGCGCCGACATTGATGCCATTCGGGAACTGAACGACACCGGACTGGTCGATGGCGTCACCACCAATCCGTCCCTGATCGCCAAGAGCGGACGGGATTTCGTTCAGGTGGTGACGGAGATCGCGGCACTGGTCGATGGCCCCGTATCCGCCGAAGTCACCGCCACCGATGCGCCGACAATGATCGCCGAAGGCCGCAAGCTGGCGAAGATCGCGGACAATATCGCGGTCAAGGTGCCGCTGACCATGGACGGCCTGAAGACCTGCAAGGTGCTGACGGGGGAAGGCACCATGGTGAATGTCACCCTGTGCTTTTCCGCCAACCAGGCGCTGCTGGCCGCCAAGGCCGGCGCAACCTTCATCTCCCCCTTCGTCGGGCGGCTGGATGATCTGGGTCAGGATGGCATGCAGCTGATCGCGGACATCATCGAGATCTACGACAACTACACCTTCGAGACGGAAGTGCTGGTCGCCTCCGTGCGCCACCCCGTGCACGTTCTTGAATCGGCCCGCCTTGGTGCGGATGTGGTCACCCTGCCGCCGGACGTTCTGAAGAAGCTCGCCGACCATCCGCTGACCGACAAGGGACTGGCGGCGTTCCTGGCCGACTGGCAGGGCACCGGCCAGTCGATCCTGGGTCCCGAGACCAAGGCGGTCTGAGGCATGGCCCGTTCCAGCGGCAAGACCAGTGGCGAAGACACCCTGACTGACGCCACGGTCGTGGCTCACCTGCAGCAGAATCCGGATTTCCTGCTGCGCCATCCGGAGCTGGTCCGGCTGCTGACCCCGCCGTCCCGCTTCGATGCGGCAGGGGAATCCGACAGCGTCGTCGACATGCAGGGGTTCATGGTCAGCCGTCTGCAGTCCGATCTCGCGCGGGTCCGCGACAATCACGATGCGCTGATCAGTTCCGCGCGCTCCAACCTGTCCAGCCAGGATCAGGTGCACCGTTCGGTACTGGCGGTGCTGGATGCGCGCGACTTCGCGCACTTCATCAATATCGTCACCAACGAACTGCCGCTGATCCTGGATGTCGACACGGTGACACTCTGTGTCGAGAGCGATGGCCACGACGGGCCCAGCGCGACACCTGGTGTACGTGCCATGCCCCGGGGCGCGGTCGACCGCCTGCTGGGCGACGACACCCGAATCCTGCTGCGAGACCGGGTCAGTGACGCCGAGGTCGTGCATGGCCCTGCCGCCGGGCTGGTTGCCTCCGACGCGCTGGCCCGCCTGGCGGTGAGCACGAAGGCACCGCTGGCCCTGCTGGCCATCGGCTGTCGCCAGCCGGACCGGTTTCACAGCGGCCAGGGAACGGAGCTGCTCGGCTTCCTGGCCGGCGTACTGGAACGCTGCCTCGGACGCTGGCTCGACCTGCCAGCGGGGTAAGGGAGTTTTCTTGCCGACCCCCGCCTGCCCTCTCCCCCTCCCGACCACCCGTTCAGGATAATCCCGTGGGTGGTCGGGAGGGGGAGAGGGCAGGCCGGGACCCACAAACGACTCAGGACAGATCATGTTTCATGCGGCGCGACAGGACTGGATCCGGTGGCTGACCGATGAGCGGCGCGCGGCACCCAACACGATCAAGGCCTATGAGAGCGATCTGGATGACTTCGCCGACTTCATGGGAACGCACCTGGGCGAAAGGCTGGATGCGGCGGCGCTGGCCGGTCTGCGCCATTCGGACTTCCGCGCCTGGATCGCCGCCCGGCGGCGACGGGGCCTCGGTGCCGCGACCAATGCCCGTGCCATTTCGGCCATCCGCAGCTTCTTCCGGCGGCTGGACAGGCAGGGCCTGGTTCACAATGCGACCGCCCTGTCCCTGCAGGCCCCGAAGAAGCCTCACCGGACCCCCAGGGCCATCACACCCGAACAGGCACTCGACCTGGTCGCGGCACCGGTCAGCGCGGGCGGCGCCACCGACTGGCAGGCAGCGCGGGACCATGCCGTGCTCTGCCTGCTCTACGGGGCGGGCCTGCGCATTTCGGAGGTACTGGCATTGCGGGTAAGCGATGCCCCCCTGCCGCGCACCCTTCGCATCACCGGCAAGGGCAACAAGACCCGTGTCGTACCGATCCTCTCCACCCTGCGCGATGCGGTCGAGACCGCGCGTCAGGCCTGCCCCCACGCCGAAAGACCTGACCGCAGCCTGTTCGTCGGTGCACGCGGCGGCCCATTGCGGCCGGAGACCGTACAGACCGCAATCCGCCGATTGCGGGGCAGCCTCGGCCTGCCTGATTCCGTGACGCCGCATGCCCTGCGCCACAGCTTCGCCACGCACCTGCTGGGGGCGGGCGCGGACCTGCGCAGCATCCAGGAACTGCTGGGCCACGCCTCCCTCTCCACCACGCAGATCTACACGGAAGTGGATACGGAAAGCCTCTACAGCACCTACAGCCGGGCCAGGAAGGCCGCGGCAAGCAGCACCTGAACGGCAGCCATCGCCACCTGTGCCACATTTTTTGCCGCAGTCAGCCCTGCCACGCATTGCCAACCCGACCTCAATGGCTATAGTCCGCCGCCGCAGGAGGGATGGCCGAGCGGTTTAAGGCGCACGCCTGGAAAGCGTGTTGGGTGCAAGCCCTCGGGGGTTCGAATCCCCCTCCCTCCGCCATTTTGCCTATCTAAACATTTGATATTAAACAATAATTGAATTTTATTTTGGGACATAACCACAAATCTGCGCACAAATAAGCTTCCGGCATAGCTTCAGCCCGGTCCAAGACCCGACCGCCCCTTGCGTCTTGATGCCGTGCGGATGATGCGTCTGGTATAATGGCCTGTCACATAGCTATTCGGCAGGTTGCAGCTTCATGGTGATTGTCTTCATGATCCGGTCCGTTTCGGACAGGATTTTCAGGATGCGCTGGTAGTGCTTCACGTCATCGAAACTTAGGGCGTGGCCCTTGCGATCCTTCAGCCATTTCTGGGCGGGCTGGTAGCCCCCGATGTAGAAACCCCATGAGACTTCGGGCGCGGCGTCGAAATACTGGGTGGCGTTGATCCAGACGCGGCCATCCTCGAACCTGGGCCGGTCCACCACGTTGTCGCCGCTACCGGTGAAGGCGAACGGCGTCGGGCCGATGGTGGCCGGGTCCATCAGGTGCAGCTTGCGCAGCGCGGTGCCCTTGGCCGACACGGCCCAGAACTCGTCCGGGCTTGTGGGCCATGGAATGCGGGGGAAGTCGGTCTTCAGGAACTCGGCATAGGTCTCGCGGTAGGCGGGACAGTGCAGGACGCCATAGATGTAATCGAAGACGGCTATCTCGTCCGGAGTGCCCTTGTCAGGGTGTGCAGCCATCTCTTGCAGGCGTTTGTAGAGCTTGCGGTCGAAGTTCACCAAGCGTGTCTGGTCGAGGTCTTGATTGTCGGGATGGAGGTAGAGGGGAAGGAGATATCCTCTTTCCTTTGTTCTATTCGAAACGTAGCTGTCATCGACGATTCCGCAAGTGATGAACGCATGTTCCCAACTTGGGACCGCACTTTGGCGGCAGATCACCAAGCCGAGGTTTAGGCCCGTCTGCATGTGACGCATATGCTCGAACCGCCCCCAATCCACCATGTCCTGGCGGTAGAGAATCGCGCGGGTGTCGAAGGGGCGGTAGGCGGTTGATGTGATATCCGAGGCCCAGTCCGCGCTTTGAAGCGCAGTGCGAGCGGCAGGGAGCTTCCATCCGCGAGAGTCGCCGGGCGGGTATTTTCCAGCTTTCTTGTTCGGAAAAAACTCTGCACGAACCTGATCGTCGGTTTTGGCAGGATCGGCGAAGCGTGTGATCCTATCCTTGAGACCTTGCTTGGTGAAGTCGATCACAAGGCCATCCTTGGCCGTCACAATGCCGGTAACATTGGCGGGCATGAATTCGGCTATTCCGAAGCCCTTACAGTAGACTGCGTTCAGGGTGTGATCGCGTGGCACAAGAGCGTATTGGGGGGCTTTACAGTCGATCCGCTCGGTGACGGGCGTTCCAATCCGGCCAGCTTCCAGGCTGGCATATTTCCCCGCGCGTGTGCCCCAGAGATCGCCGTGCCAGACCTCGGCCAATCCCTTTTTCTTCTGACCTGTCTTGACTGCAATGATGATCGCCACGCCTTGCTGGATGTCGAAGACGTTCCTGTCGGGCTTGCCTTCGGGCGTGACCTCTTTCTTCTTGGCGTTGCCATGCAGGTCAAGGACGTGAATGCGGTCGAAGGTGTTCAGCAGATGCCAGCGCATTCCACGGAAGGTTGGATTGTCGAGGTAGCCATGGTTGGAGATGAAGCCAAGGATGCCCTCTCCGTTCCTCTCGATCAGGCTCTCTGACAGGCGGATGAACTTCACATAGTCGTCTTGCAGCCAGTGCTTGCGCTCGCCGAAGTGAACCCCATCGACGTATTTGTAGTCCTCGATCAGGCTGGTGATCCAATCGCCCATGTTTTGCGAGATGCCCGAATAAGGCGGATTCCCGATCACGCACATGATGGGCATGTCGCGCTTGATGCTGTTGGCTCCCTTGGCCTCCCGTGAGAGCCATTGTGTGAAGGGAAGCGTCTGGTTGGCCGGTTCGCCTTCCTCAAGGCTGTTGGTCAAATAGACTGAGAGGCGCGGCGGGGTGTTTGTCGGCTTGTAGCCCAGTTCGGTCAGGATCATGTCCAGCTTCATGTGGCACATGGCATAAGACGCCATCAGCAGCTCGAAACCGTGCAGGCGCGGGATCAGGTCGTTTTCAATGTAGCTGGACCACATACCGGGTGCGACACCCTGAATCTTGGGGGCGATCTGCTTGATGACCTCGGCCAGAAATGTGCCTGTTCCGGTTGCGGGATCGAGGATCTGGACGCGATGCACTTCGCGCTTTTCTATGGCCTTCTTGCCATCCTTCCTGAGCTTCCCCGCCTTTGTCATGGCCGTTTGGCCAGTATCCCAGTCAATTGTCACCTTGGACGTATCGGCCAGGCCATCCGTCAGGCCAAATTCGGTTTGCAGCACTTCATCGACCGCTCGAACGATGAAATTGACCACAGGTTCGGGGGTGTACCAGACACCGCGCGCCTTGCGTTTGGCCGGGTTGTAGGCAGCAAGGAAGGTTTCGTAGAAGTGCAGGAACGGGTCGTTCTGGCCTGTCAGTTTGCCAAAACCTTGCATGATCTTCGCGACGTCACACGCCTGAAAGACGCGGGCCAGATCGTCGATGATCCAGGCAATCCGGTCGTCGAGGTCATGACCTGCAACGTAGCCGAAGAGCGAGCGCAGGAATGGATTTGATTTCGGCAGAAGCTCCAGCGCTTCCTGACGACTGAAGGTGTCGAGCGTTTTATCGTGAAGCCGAGCCGCAAACATACCGTAGGCAATGGTCTCAGCGTAGATATCGGCGAAATCTTCAGCAGTGATGTCGTGTATCAGATTTTCCTTGAATGCCCGATACTGCGCGGCAAGCTCGGTCCGGAAGTCTGTATCTTCGCGGAGGGTGTTGCTCAGAACGTCTTTGATCAGGTTGGCCTTGCCAGCCATTCTTTCCGCAAGGTCCTTTGGAGATGTTATGGTCTGCGGCTTCTGCGCGATGAAATCGCGAAGCAAGTTTTCAAGGGCGGGAAACTGATCGGGCCTCGCTACGATGCCCGTGACGAGATCGGCAATGGTGACCGATGCCAGAAGCTCACCGTCGCGGTAGAAGTCCCAGTCTAGTCCATTCGAATAGATCAGGTTCGGAAGCGCCGCGCGATACCTTTCCTGTTGTGCCTTGTTGGCGTCTTTCATGCCCCGGATAGGGATGTGAAGGTCCTTGGCTTCCAGATGACCTATGACGATCTCGCCCTGCGAGACAATGAAATCAGGCGCGCCACATTTGACGCGTTTCGGCTCATTCAATCCCGTTGCGTCCAAGTCGGCAAACAGGCGCTCGAAGGCTGAACGATAGGAATGTTCCGTTGCCTGACCAGTCGCATGGATGGTCTCTATCCGGGTAATGAAGTCAGATACGATTGTCATCCGGCAAAGCCCCAAAGTTCGTTTTCTCAGTGTTGCAAGGCGAGGCCACGCTGCAAGTTCGTCGTGTTCGTGGCTTTGGTGGATCGCAAACAAACGACAACAGCCAAAGGATGCAAAGTAGAATCGAAGCGCGCCTGGCCGTTGTCCAGTTCATCGAGGGCTGGTGCAATCCACTCCACGCGACATTCCGCCCTCGGCTACCAGTCACCCGTCAGCTACGAAAGGAACAGCCAAACGAGGCTGGTGGCTGCAACCATAGCTAGGCATCAAGGCTCGTCGGCCCCACGACGGGCGCTTCTCAGGTTTCTTCAGGTCCGGCCATCCGTGATCCCGTAAAGGCCATGCAGTGTGTGGAGAACAAGGTGGTCCGGCCCAAGCAGGCCCACCGCTACCGATGGCGTGCGTCGTAGGCAGCCAGCCTTGCCGAGAGCCGCCTCGCCCCCACCTCGATCAGATCTTCCACTTCGCAGAAGCCATCAATGATCTGGTCCGTTATCCGGTCATACGTGCGCGTGTGCATGCCCTTGGGCCGTGTTCGGAAGGCGTGCCAACCCAACTGGTCATCAGGCACCCTGAGACGCCGCTGGAGCCGGTGTACGCGCCTCCAGGCCCTGCCGATGGCGTCATCGGACTGGCTGGCGTAGGCAAGGCCCAGACAGTCACGACAGGCGATCCTGTCCCGTGACAGGTACAGCACCGCGCAACGCCGGTTGCAGTGGCAAGTGAACCAATGGCGATGGCCACCGAAATTGCATGGCGTCGTCTCAGTGGCGACCGCAATCTGGACAGGGTGCCAATCCCCGCCATTGGGCATTTGCCAACGATACCGGAAATGCACGAACGGGCCTTGGGAACGAACTCCCATGCGCCCTGTCGCCTTGCCGTCAACCGACCAGACGATCTCGCTTGATGCACCGTCACGAAGCAGACCCCAGCGCTTCAGCTTCCGGATATCGACCGCATGCAGGTGCTCGCACTTCCGTCGCCAGCCACTGCGCCCGCTCAGTAAGCCACCCATGGTCCGCCTCCGTATTTTCCGAAATCATCAGGGAAGTTGCTCATGGCTGCGCTGGGGCGGTTACGGGCCGTCGTGCTGCAACCGCTGGCCGATTGCGCGCCTGTGGCCGCTCAGAGGCCCCCACAACGCCGTTCTCGCGCCACCGGGCTGTTGCACCCAGCGACTGCGAGAAGCCGCAACGCTTGCCCTCTATCGCCCCCTCATTGGTTCGGATGACACAGAAGTCTTTGGCTGCCTCGGCATCGCATCCTTTGAGCATGTACCGAACAATGCCCGCCCTGGCCTTGCGGGTATCAGCGACAACCTTGGTCTTCACCACGCCCTTGCCCCACCGGGTGCCGGTTCGGGCGATCCAGCCGCGTTGCAGTTCGCTGAAGCGCTTCGTCAGATCAGGGGGAAGGTGGATCAGCAAGTGCACATGCTCATCCTTGTGCGCCGGGTTCTCGATCACCCAGATACAGGCCAGTGGGACGCCATGACAGTTGAGCCAGTCCGACGCGGCTTTGAGATACAGGCCCAGCGCTTCAACGGTTCGCATCGGGCAGTTGTTGGCGGCGAAAGCGATGGTCACGAACCGATTGAGTTGCCGTCCGATACTTGCAGCATGGGCCTCAGCCAAGATCAGCGGTTCGGCCTTCGCAATCGCGATCTCTGAGGATTCGACAAGTCGGCTGGCCTGGCGGCGTTCGATCCTGCCGAACCTGCCCCGCTTTTGTCCACGGGGCATTCGGACAACGGCGCTCATGGAAACACCGCCCGGAAGGTGTCTGCGAAGGCCAACGGCAGAATGATGGTTGCCGGGTCCAGTGTGCAGAGGATGGAGCCTCTTACTATAGAGAGAGAGGTTCGCCAGCGCCGGGGCTTGGTTCCCGTGGCCCGCCGTGGCTGTGAGGCCCGGCTTTCAAGGGGTTCGCGGGCATGGCGATTGCCTGGCGCTGGTTTGGGCAATCGCAAGTTTGCAGAACGATGCGCGGGCCATGAATCCGCAACGGTTCTCGACCTGCCTTGCAGGTGAAGCACGGCGCTCATTCGGACGCCGCCTGATCGCGTTCCGCGATGCGCTGTTCAATCCATTCGTTCACTTCGTCACCGCACCAGCGCTTGCCGCGCAGTCCGATGGGAACGGGCTTGGGGAAGGTGCCGTCAGCAACCTTCGCGTAGATGGTGGAGCGAGCGAGGCCGGTTCGGACCTCGACTTCCCCTCGGCGGATCAAACTTCTCAAGACGCAGACTCCTTTGCCCGTGGGCTTTCCTCATCACCAATCCCTCCCATTGATGAAGCTGTCAGGCACGTCCTGACACCGGCGACTTTCTGCATCGCCTCTATCTTGTCGGCGATTCGCGCGTTTCGCCCCAATTGGAAATCCCCGGACTCTGGAACTGCCCTGTGGAAAACTCCCCGACAGACAAAGAGTGGTGGCGGGCATCATCGTTAACCTCGGATCGCGATGACGGTCGCGTCGGCCTTCGGTATGGCGCAATAGTCCGCCCAATCGGTCATCAGGCGCTTGCGCTTGTCGAACATGTTGCCGCGCCGGTAAGCGGCCTCCACCTTGTTCGCCACCGTGTGCGCCAGCGCCATCTCGGCAACGTCATGGGCATATGCGGTCTGTTCCGCTACCCAATCCCGGAAGGTAGAGCGGAAGCCATGTGCAGTGATATCGGCACGATTCATCCGACGCAGGATCATGGCGAAGGCCATGCCGCTCAGCGGACGCTCCGGCTTCTGTCCGGGGAAGACGAAGCCCTCTTTGCCGAAGTCTTCCCCCATCTGCTTGATGATCTGGACGGCGCGCGCCGACAGGGGAACATGGTGCTCGGTTCCGGCCTTCATACGATCAGCCGGGATCGTCCAGACGCCCTCATCCAGATCGAACTCGCTCCATGAGGCATTCAGCACTTCGCCAGACCGGGCTGCTGTGAGAATGGCGAACTCCAGCGCCCGCGCCGCAACCGCTTCCCGCGCCCTCAGATCGACCATGAAAGCCGCGATCTCCTGATAAGGCAGCGCCGCATGGTGCTTGACCTTCCGGACCTTGCTGCGCGCTGGCAGCGACTTCTCCAGATGCCCTCTCCACCGCGCCGGGTTGTCGCCCTGCCGGTAGCCGCGCACCGTCGCCCAGTCGAGAATGTTCTCGATCCGGGACCGGACACGGGTCGCGGTCTCGGTCTTGCTCTGCCAGATCGGTTCAACAATCTTCAACACCAGCCCGGTATCAATTGCGGCGATGCTGAGATTGCCGATCACCGGATAGGCGTAGGTCTCCAGCGTCGAAGTCCACTGCGCCGCATGTTTGGCATTCTTCCAGCCGGACCTGTGCGCGGCGATGTACTGCTCCGCCGCTTTCCGGAAGGTGATCGCCTTGGCTTCTGCCAGCGCCCGTTCCTGCTTCTGCGCCTGCCGTGCCTCGATAGGGTCCATGCCCTCACGGATGGTCCGTTGCGCCTCCAGCGCCTTCTCACGGGCCATGGCAAGGGGAACTACGGCCACCGGACCCAGCCCCATCGCCCGCGCCTTGCCATCGCGCATGTAGCGCACCAGCCACGACTTGCTGCCGCCCGCCGCGATCTGGAGGTAGAGGCCGTTGCCATCGGCGTACTTGCCCGGCTTGGTCATGGTCTCGACCTGCCGCACCGTCAGCTTGTTCGCCGTCCTGGCCATGTCCGCGCTCCCGTGACTCACAATTTCGCCCACAAATATGGACCGGATTGCGCCGGATTACAATAGACCTCGCTGGACTCTGTAGAGGGGAAAAACACCATATTTCAGCGCATTATGAGGACAACGCCAGACGCCGCTGGACCTTGATTTGGCGGACCCTCCCTCCGCCAATATCTTTTTCTATGATTCTGTATTTATTGCGCTTTTTTTTGATGCAATTGATCCGGTCCCACACTTGGACCCACACTTCGTGCCTGGTTGAATTGGTGTCATGATCTAGCGGTCAGGCGATTGATGCGACCTGCGCGCGGTGAAGCAGCAACGCAATCCTGTCGAAGGATGGGGGCACCCCACCCTCACGATCTGCAATGGGTCCCATCCGAGACCAATAGTGTCTTGAACTATCTCTCGCTCAGTCGGTTTCGCCGAAGTCCGCAAAGAAGTCCGAGACAGGCTCGACGCCGGAGACCATCAGGCGGTCGCGGGCGCGGGTGCAGGCGACATAGAACAGACGGCGTTCGGTGTCGAAGATCTCAGAGGTGGCCCGACAAATCTGGACAGTTGAGTTAGGTGGATTTTCTGCTCCCAATCCGGCAGCGTTGCCGGGACGAAGGAGCGAAGATGACAAGACGACCCAGGCGGAACCACAGCCCTGCCTTCAAAGCGAAAGTCGCATTGGCGGCGCTGAAGGGCGACAGGACGATGAGCGAGCTGGCGACGCAGTTCGACCTGCATCCCAATCAGATCAAGCAGTGGAAGGATCAGCTGCTTGAGGGCGTAACGGGTGTCTTCGATGACACGCCAAAGGCCGCGAAAGAGCCGCAGATCGACGTAAAGTCCCTGCACGCGAAGATTGGCCAGCTGGCGCTGGAAAACGATTTTTTAGAGGGCGCGCTCGACAAGGCCGGTCTGTTGCCGAGCGCAAGGAAATGACGGGCCCGGACCACAGGCTGAGCCTGACACGGCAAGCCCGGCTTCTCGGGATCAGCCGGGGCAGCCTGTATTACGCGCCGCGCCCGACCAGTGCGGCGGACCTCAAGCTTATGCGCAGAATTGACGAGTTGCACATGGACTACCCGTTCGCGGGCAGCCGTATGATGAAAGGGTTGCTGCGGCAGGAAGGCTTCACGGCCGGGCGGCTGCACGTGGCAACCTGCATGAAAACGATGGGCATTGAGGCGCTCTATCGCAGACCGAACACCAGCAAGCCTGCGCCCGGTCACAGGATCTATCCCTACCTGCTGCGCAAGCTGGCCGTGACGCAGCCCAATCAGGTCTGGGCCATGGATATTACCTACATTCCCATGGCCCGAGGGTTCGTCTATCTGGTCGCCGTTCTGGACTGGTTCAGCCGCAAGGTTCTGGCCTGGCGGCTGTCGGTGACGCTGGAAACAGCGCCGTGTCTGGAGGCCTTGAATGATGCCCTGCGCAGATATGGCAAGCCGGAGATCATGAACTCGGACCAAGGATCACAGTTCACGTCCATTGACTTCATCAAGGCGCTGAAGGACGCCGACATCCAGATCAGCATGGATGGCAAGGGCGCTTGGCGCGATAACGTGTTTGTCGAACGGCTCTGGCGCAGCGTCAAATACGAGGAGGTCTATCTGCACGCCTATGAAAGCGTGTCAGCCGCCCGACAGGGCATCGACCGATACCTGGCCTTCTACAACACAAGGAGACCGCATTCATCGCTGGAAGGGCAAACGCCCGATCAGGCATATCACATCAAGTTGCAACCAATCCCGGTGGCGGCATAACCAAGCGGAAAATCCACCTAAGAAACGGCTCGAAACTGTTCAAACGAACCGAACCACCTCTCTGATACTCTTTGATGAATTCCCCGAACGGGTCGTGGGTCACCTTCGATCAGTCGGGATCGACCTCCAGCCCCATGTGGACTCAGGTCTGCTGCGCATCGAATATGCGATTGGCGGCAGCCTCAGCCCCGATCATCATGGTGCCAGCATTCGCGAATGGATCATCGATCAACGGCCCGATGTCATTGCCATCGATCCATTGTCGTCGCTCATGAAGCCTTTCGGCCGGGCCGCGATCTGGCCGGCCGTCGAATTTCTGCTTCACGCCATCAGGATCAGCGGGACCACCGCCTTGCTCACCTCCGTGACAACCGGGACGGAGGAGGAAAGCAGCCTGCTTCATGTATCGACAATCGCCGACAACTGGGTCCATCTTGCCTATGGCATTCGCGGCGCAGAGCGGAATCGCGTACTGACAATTGTAAAGGCACGCGGAGTTGCGCATTCTAACGACCTGCGTGAAATGATACTGGGATCGGATGGGGTGTCGCTTACCGAAGTTTACCCGATAGACGGCGGCATGCTGACCGGCACCACCCGCGTGGCGCGCATGCGCGCGGACAAGGCAAGGCATGATCTGGAAGCAAACCCGGTCAGGAATGATGCCGGGCGGCTGACACGAACACGCATGCAGTTGCTGGACGACATGGCACAACTCAGCGATCAGCTTCGCAGGATGGATGCGAGCGATCATGCAGAATAGGCGAGCATGGAAGACTGACATGGATGCGGGAGCCAGACTTTGCCTCTTCGTCACTTCCACGAGTCCCGCGTCCGAAGCCGCGCGGAAGAATCTGGAGTGCATCCTCGGAGAAACGATGGGCGAAATTGACGATGTCAGGATCGTCGATGTGCTGGAAGATCCCGGTTCAGCACTTGAAGCCGGCGTCATGGTGACACCAACGCTGGCAATCATGCACAACGACAAGCGGTTGTTGATTGCAGGGCGCCTCGCGGACATCGGTCAGGTCGCCGCCCGCATCAACAGTTTCTGCTAGACCCGACCATCGTACCGGCACGCACCGAAAGGGAACGTGTTCCGCAACTGCGGCAGGGCAGGTCTCAGGCCAGGACGGCGCGCAGGTCGGCGAGGGAGACCGGTTTCTGCAGAACGGTCACCCCGGCGATTCCCTTCAGATCGGCCAGGGTATGGGCAGCGCGGGCATAGTTCGGATTGTAGCCGCTGACCAGCACCAGCTTTCCGCGATAGCCCGCATCTGCCAGCCAGCCGACAAGCTCCAGCCCGTCGATGTTGGGCATCACGATATCCAAGACGACAACATCCGGTGCACCGGCTTCATAGGTTCCGGCAAAGTCCTCGGGCCTGCAGACCTCGACCGGCTCCATGCCCATGCCCTTGACCACATCGACGACGATGGCGCGGAAATCAGGTTCGTCATCGCAGATCATGACGCGACGCTTGCGCTCACCGGACATTGCGACTTCCCTCCGCTGCGGAACCGAACCTGCTCAAGAGGTCACTTGTCGAGAACGGCTTTGGCATCCGCGTTGTCCAATGTCCGTCCAGGGGCGCCTTGTCTGCGCCATTGGTTTCCTGCGGGGTCAGCAGCACTGTCCTGACTTCCGGCCGGTTCAGCGCCACCCAGTCCCGCAATTCCTTGCCTGCCGCCGTTGCCGCGAGTTCGTCGGCGAGGACAAGATAGTCCACGTTCCAGGTGAGTTTCAGGAATCCGAGACCCCTTTCGGCTTCCTTGAACGACATGACCTCATGTCCCATGTCCTGCAGGGCATGTGTCAGCACCTTGCGCACATCGGGATCCGGGTCAATCACCAGAATGGTCGCCGGTTCGACACCCTCGCGCATGGTCAAGGCCGCACTGGGGCCCTCCGCGCGCTGGCCATCCACACAGGGCAGATGCATCTCGACCCGGGTTCCGGCCTTCTCCCCGTTCCTGATGGCGGCCCGTCCGCCGGATTGCTGCGCAAAGCCATAGACCATCGCCAGGCCAAGCCCGCTGCCCTTGCCGACCCCCTTCGTCGTGAAGAAGGGTTCGAAGGCTCGGGCACGCACATCATCGGGCATGCCCGCCCCGCTGTCGGTGACTGAAATCACGACCTCGCCGGCTTTCGCCGCCGGGTGCACGGCAATCCGGATATCGCCGCCCTCCGGCATGGCATCCCGGGCATTGAGGGCCAGGTTCAGGATCGCCGTCTCGAACTGTGCCGGGTCGGAGCGGACGAACAGCCCGGCCTCACCCTCCAGATGCAGACGGATTCCCTGCCCGATGGCGCGGGTGATCATGCTGAGGGCCGCGGTGGCGCAGGCGTAGGGGTCGAAGACTTCCATCGTCACGGGACGCTGGCGTGCGAAACTGAGCAGCCGTGCCGTCAGATCCCGGCCCCGGTCCGATGCACGGCGGGCGGACTGGATGAGCTGTTCCTGTCGCGCATCCAGACCGGGCGATTCCCCGAGCAGTTCCAGATTGCCCGAGATGACGGCAATCAGGTTGTTGAAATCATGGGCAATGCCGCCGGTAAGCTGGCCCACCGCCTCCATCTTCTGGGCCTGGCGCAACTGCTGTTCTGCGGCGCGCAGTTCCGAGAGGTCACGCATGGTGCCGATGTACTTTCGTGCACCGTCAACGATCGCCTCGCCCACACAGACCTCTGCGAGGAAGGAGGTGCCATCCTTGCGTACCGCCCTGAACTCGATGTTGCGGCCGAGAAAGTGGCGTTCGCCGCCGATCAAGGCATCACGCACGGCCCGTCGATGGGGCAGGGCTTCCTCCGCGTCCAGCAACATGAAGGAATCCTTGCCGATCACCTCGTCCGCCGTATAGCCGAAGGCTTCCTCCGCTGCCGGATTGAAGGATTCGATGATTCCGCGCTCGTCGGTGCGCACGATGGCCAGGCGTGCCGCATCAAGCGTTGCCGCCATCAGCTCCTGGTAGGTATGGGCCTGTGTCTGGTCCAGACCAATATTGCAGACACCGGCCAGGACACCCTGCCGCGCGAACACCGGGAACCGGATGGCCCGGATGGGCACGGTGCGTCCACCGGCAGCCTCCAGCATGATGTCCTCATCGAAGGTCCCCTGTTCCTCGAAGACGAGTTCATCGATCTGCCGTGTCCGGTCAGAAGGCCTGTAGTTGGGCAGTTCCTCCAGTTGCCTGTCCATCGCTTCCGCCTCGGAATGACCGATCCAGTCTTCCGCGATGGGGTTGAGCATCTTCACGCGACGGTCACTGTCGCGGTAGGTGATGGCAATCGGGGCATGATCGACAATCGCGCGCAGCATCTGCGCCGTTTGCCTGGCCTCCGCCTCCGCCACCTTCAGCGCTTCCTGCGCCTGCCACTCGGCGGTGATGTCGAGGGTGAAGTTCGCAACGCCGAGCAGGGATCGTGACTTGTCGCGCACGGGAAACCTGATCGACCTGATCCGACGGGCACCGGACTTCGGGTCGAAGGCAAAGGTGGCCTGGCGCTCGACCTTGCCCACACGAATGGCCTCGTCATCCATGATCTGGCACCATTGTGCCGCTTCCGGTGCCGCGAAATCCGCCGCACGACGCCCGACGATCTTCTCGACAGGCTGCTGCCACTGGGTGGCGTTCTCCCTGTTGATCAGTTCGAACCGCCCGTCCGGGTCGCGAAAGGCAAAGCCAAGCGGGGCATGTTCCATGACGGCCGTCAGCAAGGCCTCGGTCCGTTGCGACCGCGCTTCGTGCGCCAGCCTTTCGCTCTGATCGATGACTGTCGCGAAGAAGGCTTCCTTGCCCTGGAACGTCGTCTTGACGGAATAGACACTGGTCGGGATGACGACGCCATCCCATCGCCGCAGTGGAACGTCCATGCCGTTGAGCAGTCCGGTTTCGCGCATGGTGCCCAGGGCACGGGCGCGGTCGGCCGGGTCCTGATAGAGAGCGTCGGCCTTCATGCCGACGAGGTCCCGGCCTTTCGGCTGGAACAGGTCACGGGCCCGCAGGTTCGCGAACGTGTACCGCCCCCCAATGATCATCAGGATCGGCAGGGGCGCGTGCTCCAGAAACCTTTGCAGCAACTGTTCGGTCTCGTCACGCTCGGTGATGGCCTGATTGCGGTCGGACACGTCATTCACCGAGAATGCCACCGCAGGCGCACCATCCCATTCGACGGTGAAACCGACCATCTCGACATCGATCTCGCTGCCATCCCGACGGAGACCGCGAAAGCTCAGCCGCTCCGGAATGCGCTCACCCAGCAACCGGCGCTGCGCAAGCTTCTTCGCCCGTTCGCGTTCGCCAGGGACCAGCAGGTCAAAGGGATCCATGCCGATCATGGTGCCGGAGTCATGGCCATAGATACGTTCTGCAGCCACATTCGCGAACATGACCGCAGAGTTCTGGTGAACAATGATACCATCGAGGGTCTGCTCCACGATGGTACGGAAACTGATACTGTTCGGCATGGTCCACACTTCTCAAGCCACTGGCTGCACGAGCCCAACCCGCAAAGTCCATTGATGAGGATTGCACATCCATCATTAACTTTGGGTTCGTCTTTACCGTGTCATGAATTCGTGGCGGAGGATTGGTGGTACAGACATGACAGCAACTGAACCAGTTTCAGGTGATGAGGATCGGACTTCCCGGTTCCTGACCGCAGCGGATCCGTTGCGCGGACTGATCGTGCCCATGGTGCTGCTGCTCAGCATCGCGGTCGTCGTCATCATCGCGATATCCTGGTTCGCGGCGGAGCGGCTGGACCACGAAACCGAGAACAGGGACGTCGCGCTGGCCCGGACCGCATTGGCTACGGAGGCGGAAAGACTCGGGTTTCTGGCCAAGGACCTGAGTTTCTGGGACGAAGCGATCGAGCGACTGGTGATACTCGGCGACGAGGAATGGGCGGACGACAATGTGGGCAGCTATGCCTATGAGACTTCCCGCGTGGGCCTTGTGATCGTTGTGACCGCACTGGGTCAGACGCGTCTTCTCTTCAGGGACGGCAAACCATACAGGGGCAAGGCGCAGGAATTCCTGTCGCCCGACATGCTCGAGTTTCTGACACGCCGTGCGAACGCGGCACCGATGGAGGAGCCGGAACCCGTCGTGAGCTATGCCGTCATCGGCGGCCAGGTGCACACCCTCGCCGCCAGTGCCTTCACACCGGAGTCAGGTGTGGAGGTCGTGACACAACGTCGGACCCGCCCCATCCTGATCCTCGCCTCCGCCCTGGACACGGCGTTTCTGGAGCAGATATCGGACGCCTTCCTGCTGGAGGACCTGGCGGTCAGTCTCGCGCTGCCTGACGAGGCCCGGGTCTACGCCCCGATCTCGGCCCGGGACGAATGGGCGACGGCCTATCTGACCTGGGATCCGAGCAGGCCGGGGACACGGCTCCGGCAGGACCTGCTGGTCCCGGTCGTGATCAGCCTGCTCGCCATTGCCCTGCTGGGACTGCTGTACGCCCGGCGTCTGGCAAGGGCGCGTCGCGAGTCCGAGGCAATCAGCATGGCCCTGGAGCGCGAGCGCGAACTGCGCGATCTGAAATCACGCTTCATCTCCACCGTCAGCCACGAGATGCGCACCCCGCTGGCGACCATCCAGGCCGCCACCGACCTGCTGGACCATTTCGGCAACCGGATGACGGCGGAGGAACGCCAGAAGGAGATGGACACGATCCGAGGTCGGGTTGCCGCGATCGACGACCTGCTGGGCGAAGCCCTGCTGCTGGAAAAGGGCGAGACCCGGCAGTCCGTTCCGGAGGATCTGGATCTGGCCGCGCTGATCCGCGCGCAGTGGCAGAACAACCTGCCGAGCGAGGGGCGGGCGCTTGAACTGACCGACGAACGGACGAACCCAGCGACAGTGAGGTTCGACCGGCGGACACTGAACCAGATCATCGGCAACCTGCTGCAGAATGCCCTGAAGTATTCGTCAGCGGAAACGACAGTCGCCGTGCGCCTGGCAGAGACCGTTGACCGGTTGGTGATCGCGGTGACAGATCACGGCATCGGGATTCCGCAGAAGGATCTGGCGCATGTACGCGAGCCTTTCAGCCGGGGCGGCAATGTTGCCGACGTCGGCGGGGTTGGCTTTGGCCTGAGTATCGTGGATCGTGCCATCGCCCTGCTTGGTGGTTCGTTCAGTATCGAGAGCAGGGAGGGAGAGGGGACCACCGTTACCGTCCTTCTGCCCCTGTCCGCAAGGAAGGAGCCGTCACGTTGAACGTACCGCCACGAAAGGTGCTTGTGATCGAGGATGAGGCGGATATTCGCGAGCGTCTGGTCAGGGGACTCGGATTTGCAGGATATGAGGCGTCCGGCGCGAGCAACGGCGCGGAAGGCATCGCCTCCCTGATGCAGACCCCGGTGGATGTCATCATCTGTGACATGATGATGCCCTCGCTGAACGGTTTCGGCACGCTGACGGTGCTGTCCGACCACCCCGACCTGGCCGATATCCCCGTGATCGTGCTGACCGCGCTGGGTGAGAAGACCACGCGGGATTTCGCGTTCGGCAAGGGCGTCCGGGGATACCTGACCAAGCCGTTCCAGTTCAGCGAACTGGTGGAGACGATCGAAGGCGTGTTCGAAGGCACGCACAGGGGAGAAGGCGACCGATGACTGCGGCTGACTGGTGCTTTCAGTCCGACGGCACGACACTGCACGGGCTGCGCTGGGATATCGAACAGCCTGCGGCCCTGGTCTATCTGGTGCATGGACTGGCCGAACATGTCGCCCGCTATGACGGCTTTGCCACGGCTCTGAACCAGGCCGGATTCATGGTGGCAGGCCACGACCAGCGCGGCCACGGGCGCACGGCACAGGCGGGCGGCATCCTGGGTCACTTCGGCGATCAGGGGGGATGGACATCCATGGTCGGCGATGCCGCCGCGGGGGTCTCGGCCTGGCGTGCGGAACGGCCGAAGCTGCCGCTGATCCTGTTCGGTCATTCAATGGGGTCGTTCGTGGTGCAGCAGGCACTCTGGTCGTGGCCTGAGAAGTTCGATGGTGCGGTTCTGTCCGGCTCGAACGGTCCGCCGCCGCCGCTGGCCGCACTCGGGCGTGTGATCGCCCGCATCGAGAGACTCCGCCTCGGCCCACGGGGGCGCAGCAGGCTGATCCATGCGCTCGGGTTCGACGGCATGAACAAGGCCTTCCAGCCCGCGCGCACCGACATGGACTGGCTCAGCCGCGACCCGGAAATGGTCGACCGCTATATCGCCGATCCGGAATGCGGTTTCATTGCCTCGACCGCAAGCTGGATCGGGCTGCTCGACGCCCTGTCGTCGCTGGCCTCGAAACGGAATCTGCAGCGCGTTCCCGCGTCCATGCCCATTCACCTTGCAGCAGGCCAGCGCGATCCCGTCGGGGATTTCGGAAAGGGGGTCCGGCGGCTGCACGACCTCTACCGCGATGCCGGGGTGACGGACCTGACCATGACCCTCTATGACGGCGCGCGCCACGAGATCCTGAACGAGTCCAACCGCGCCGAAGTCACCGCCGACATCATTGCCCGCATGCGGCAGATGATCGGGGTTCCGGCATCACCATGACGGGCGGGTCCCTGCATATCCTGCTGGCTGACGACAATCCGGCGGCGCGGTCCCAGATTGCCCGACTGCTGGGCGAACTCGGGCACGAGACCACGGTTGTCGAGGACGGTCCGGCTGCTGTTTCGGCCCTGGCTGCCGTGGTGGTCGATCTGGCGATCCTCGACTTCGACATGCCTCCACCAACCGGACCCGAGATCGCGGCGATGCAGGGCACGGGCGGGGTGCCCATGGTCGGCCTCTCACCTGCCCATGGCGCACGTGCGGACTGGGGCGAGGCGCCGATCCGGGCATGGCTGACTAAGCCGGTCGGACTGGAGGCGCTGGCAGCCGCCATCGATACGGCTCTGGGTCCCGCCTCCGTATCGGTCAACGACGCGGTCGATCTGGCGCATCTGGCCACATATACCGCCGGTGACACCGCGCTGGAGAGGGAGCTTGCCGGACTGTTTCGCATATCGACCGACCGCTACCTGACACAGATGAGCACCGAGATGGATGGCCCGGGCTGGAAGGATGCGGCCCACGGGCTGAAAGGTGCCGCGCGCGGGATCGGCGCGAACGAGGTCGCGCGACTGGCCGCCTATGCGGAGAAGCTGCAGGGCAGCGCCGTCCATGCCAGACGGGAGTCGGTGCTGCCGGAAATCGTGCAGGCGGTAGACGAGGCACATGCCTGCCTGGCGAACCATCTGGCGCAGACAGCCGATTGATCGCTGCGCCTGTCGGGCGGGGAGCGCACCGGCAGTGCGATCCGGCGGTGGGCCAGTCTATTGCGTGACCGGCAGGGTCAGGGTGAAGCAACTGCCCTGCTCCGAGCTTTCGGTCAGGGACAGGTCGCCGCCGTGGCGGCGGGCAATCTCGGCGCTGATGGCCAGGCCGAGCCCGGTACCGGACCGGCCCTTGGCGATCTGCCGCCAGCCCCGCGCGAACTTGGAGAAGAGCTGATCCGGGGCCACATCGCCCGCACCGGGTCCATTGTCGCGCACGTCGACCCGCCAGCGCCCCGCCTCCACCCGCGACTCGATCCGGACCCAGGGTTCCGGTGAATCATTGTACTTGATGGCATTGGAAATCAGGTTGATCAGGATCTGGCTCAACCGGTCCCGGTTGCCCCGGATCGCGGCGGTCGTGTCGGCGGGGACATGATCGACCCGCACGCCGGTTTCCGCGGCCAGCCCCTCACAGGCCGCGATGGCACTGATCGCCGCCGTTTCCGGGTCAAGGCGCTCCACCTGCCAGCGCACCTCGCCGCTTTCAAGGTGGCTCAGGTCCAGGATGTCATCCAGCAGGCTGGTCAGGCGCAGGCTCTCGTCATGGATGATCCGCATGAAGCGCCGCGCCTGATCCGGCGGCATCTCGTCAGCCTTCAGCAGCGCCTCGGCGAAGGAGCGGATGGAGGTCATGGGGGTGCGCAGTTCGTGGCTGACCTGGCTGAGGAAATCATCCTTTTCCGTGTCCAGCCGCATCAGGCGCTGGTTGGCCTGGCGCAATTGTGCGGCGGTCTGTTCCAGGGTCCGGGAATTGGCCTCCAGCGCCTGGCTGTATTCGATCACCTGCTGGGTCTCGTCGACCATGCGGATGATCTCGTCGAGGCTGATCGTCTCCCCCGACACCACTTCCGAGATCATGACACGGGCGGAGGCGGCGCCGACATTGCCACCGATCTGGCGCTCCAGATGGGTGATGAAGGCCGTGTCCGCGACCGGCACGCCATCATCGCGCCCCTGCCGCAGGGCAAAGTCGCGGAACTGGCGGTCGGCGGCATCCGCGCCAAGGATACGGCGCGACAGCAGGCGCAGGTCGTCGATGGCGGCGGAACGCACCAGCGCACGGGATTCATCGCCGGGCGTGTTGCGGAAGACATCGACGAACAGGGCACTCTGCAGACGCTCCAGCGGTGCCTGCTCGCTGAACAGGGAACCCGCGATCAGCAGGGCTGTATTGGCCGTCATGCTCCAGACGATGGCATGCACCAGCGGATCGAAGCCGGTCATGCCGAACAGCGCCTCCGGCCGCAGCATCTCCCAGCCGAAGAGGCCGTTGCTGACGATCTGACCGAAGACCGTGCCCTCCTCCGCCAGGCTGGGCAGCAGCAGGGTATAGACCCACAGGACGACGCCGCCCATGAGCCCGAGCTTTGCGCCCCGTGCGGTTGCCTGACGCCAGTAGAGTCCGGCCAGCAGGCTCGGCAGGAACTGCGCCACCCCGGCAAAGGCGATCAGGCCCATGGAGGCCAGGGCCTCCGTCTGCGCGCTCAGCCGATAGTAGACCAGGCCCAGGAACAGGATCAGCAGGATGGAGAAGCGACGGCTGAACAGCACGAGGGTCTTCAGGTCGGCGCTGTCGTAGAGCCGCAGCCAGCGCAGGCGCAGCACCACCGGCATGACGATGTGGTTCGAGATCATGATCGACAGCGCGATGCAGGCGACGATCACCATCGAGGTGGCTGAAGAGAATCCGCCGATGAAGGCGAACAGGGCCAGCATCTCCTGGTTCGCGGCCATCGGCACGGTCAGCACGAACATGTCCGGGTTCGCGCCTTCCGGCAGCCGGGTCAGGCCGGCGGCGGCGATGGGCAGGATGAACAGGCAGATCAGCAGCAGATAGGCCGGAAACAGCCAGCCGGCGGTGCGCAGATGTGACTCCCGCGCGTTCTCCACCACCGTCACCTGGAACTCCCTCGGCAGGCAGATGATCGCCGTCGCCGAAAGGAAGGTCAGGACCGCCCAGCGCCCGCCGAAGACGTTTTCCCGCTCCAGCAGGCGACGGCTCATCTCCTCGGGGAACAGGTTCTCCAGGCCGCCGAAGGAAAAGACCACGAACAGGCCGACCATCAGCAGCGCCAGCAGTTTCACCAGCGCCTCGAACGCGATGGCCGCGACGACGCCCGGATGCTGCTCGTTGGCATCGAGATTGCGCGTGCCGAACAGGATCGTGAACAGGGCCATGCCCACCGCGACCAGCAGGGCGGGATCAATCCCGCTGTTGTCGCCGGAGAGGTTGCCCAGCAGGTCCCCGCTGCCGCCGCTGACGACATCGAAACTGGTGGTGACGGCCTTCAGTTGCAGCGCGATGTAGGGGGTGGTGCCGATCACCGCCATCAGCGTCACCATGACCGCGAGTGTGTTGCTCTTGCCGTAGCGTGACGAGATCAGGTCGGCGATCGAGGATATGCGGTTCACCTGTCCGATGCGCACCAGCTTCCGCAGCAGGTACCACCAGCCCAGAAACACCAGCGTCGGCCCCAGGTAGATGGTGATGAACTCCAGCCCGTTGCGCGCGGCGGACCCGACCGCACCGTAGAATGTCCAGGACGTGCAGTAGACGGAGATCGACAGCGTGTAGATCAGCGGCGAGTTGCTGATCCAGCGGCTGCCCTTGCGGCTCCAGCGATCACTCAGGAAGGCGAGCAGGAAGAGCAGTCCGACATAGCCCAGCGCGATGGCAACAACGACATCAGCCGTCAGCATCGCGCTGTTCCGGCGGCAGGGGATGCAGGGTCGGCGGACGCGGCTCCGCCGTGTCGGAATCGGTCACCAGGCGCCGCGACAGGATCCAGCCGAGGATGATCAGCCCCGTCCAGGCACAGAAGATATAGAGCAGGATGACGGGAATGCCGCCAAGCAGCCGGGCGCTGAAGAAGATGTCGACGAAGGGCGGCATGATCAGGATCAGACCGAAGAACGGCAGGATGAAGGCTGCGTCACGCAGCTTCTGCCGCGGCATCAGCGTGCAGGGGCGCCGGCCCCGGCCAGCGCCAGAACCTGGTCGACCACATCCTGGTTCGAGAAGGGTTTGGTGATGAAGGCGTTGACGCCCAGCGACTCGGCCACCTTGCGGTCCCTTTCCTGCCCTTTCGCAGTCAGCATGACCACGGGCAGTTCCGCATTGTCGGCACTGCCGCGCACGGCCTTCAGCACCGCATAGCCGTCATGTTTCGGCAGCATCAGGTCGAGCAACAGCACGTCCGGTGCCTCACGACGGATCTCGGCGATTGCCGCTTCGCCGTCGGTGACCGCACGCGTGACACAGCCTGCGCGCTCCAGAATGAAGGTCAGCAGTTCCACGATGTTCGGCTCATCCTCCGCAATGAGGATCTGTTTCGCGCTTCTGTCCGCCCCTGAGTCCGTCACGGCGGCATCCTCCCCTGATCGCCCGGGCGTCATTGGATGCGCCCGGATCGTTCCCGGCATGCAGTGTAGAACAGAACCGGGGCCTGCGGGTACATCGATCAGCGCGAATAGAGGATCGAGTCCTCTCCGCGGTGCAGGCAATCGCTGCGCGAACACAGTCGGCAGTTGGGTCCGACGGGCGTCGCCATGTGTCGCGCAGCAAAGTCCAGACCGTCGGCATAAACGGTCTGATCGGCATGCACCACGTCACAGGCAAGCATGACCGCGTGCAGGAACGGCGCCTCGTGAAACAGGGCCGGTTCGTGGCGCACGGTGCGCCCGATGAACAGGTACCGGCTGCCGTTCGGAAATTCCGCAAGCTGCCGGATCACCCGGTCCGGAGTCTGGAAGGCCCCGTACAGCGGCCACAGGGGGCAGCCATTGCCACTGCGCGGCACCGGCAGGCCGGCAATGGGAAAGCGCTTGCTGATGTGGCCCGAGGGATCGGCCCGCAGGAACCCGAAGGGTATCCCCTCCGCCCCCGGCTTGCGCAGGGAGACCAGTCGCTGGCAGATCTGCTCCACACTGGCCGAGAAGCGCTGGCGCAGCAGTTCCACATCGTAGCGGTGGCGGACAGCGTCCTCCAGAAAGGTCTCGTAGGGGAACAGCGCCGCCGCGGCGAGCCAGCTCGCCAGCGCCCCGCGGGCGCGGGTCCGTGCCTCGTCGCTGGTCAGCAGTTCATCCCGGGCCACCGCGTCGATCAGGTCCGGTGCTGTCAGCTGGCAGGCCAGTCGCGCGAGCTGGAACTGACGTGTCGAGGGCGGCGCATTGTCGAGAAACAGCAGCACCCGGTTGGCTTCGTCATAGTGGCAATGGTTACGGAACCGGCTCAGGTCCGCATCCACCGGGGAGCGGTTGAAGACCGAGATATCGAACCGCTGCACCAGAAACGCTGTCAGCGCGCCCTCGATCGTCTGGCCGAAGGACCGGATCTCGCGGCGCAGGTCGCGGGCGGCATCCTCCAGCGGCGGGAAATAGCTCTGGTTCTGGATCAGGAAGTCATCCACCTCCTCCGCCGGGGAGAGGGAGCGGTTGCGGGTGTTGCCGACACTGAACAGGGCGACCAGGCGTTCGGCGGTGCCGGAAAGCTCGCCGCTCTGTGACAGCACGATATCGACGAACCTTGCCCGCTGCTCCGTCGGCAGGTCCTCCACCGACGACAGGATCTCCATTGTGGAGCGCACGGCGGCGGCATTGTTCAGCACCTGATGCACCGCCTCCATCAGGGCCGGATCCTGGTCGAGCCGGTCGGTCAGTGCCGTGATCTGCTGATCCGCGTCGCGGACAGCGCGCGACAGGCTGAGCATGGCTGCGGCCCAGTCGGGATGGCGGCTGACCAGCGCGCTCGCGGTCCCCGGATCGATGCGGTGCTGCAGGATCGACGGGTCGGCCGCCAGTTCGCCCAGCCGCTCCACCAGCCGCCGCTCCTGATCCCCGCTCAGATCCGCCAGTTCCAGCCCGAGCTGTTCGGCGATCCGCTGCAACAGGCTGCCGCCGACCGCGCGACGGTCGGACTCGATCAGGTTCAGGTAGGACGCGGAAATGCCGACCTTCTGCGCCAGTGCCTTCTGCGTCAGCCCCCGGGCCTTGCGCCTTGTCCTGACCTTCATCCCGATGGGTGCGGCAACGGCCATCCCGGCGCTCCTGTCATTGCCAAATGGTAAAGAATTTACAGTATCGACTTAAGCTAATTACAGAATTTTACAGAATTTTCCAATTCTTTCAATGCCAGATTGCCATGATTTACAGCACCGCGTAGCCTTGGCAGCAACCAATGGCCCACCAGCCATGGGCAAAGGGATCGTTTCCAAGAAACCCGTCCGGGAGGGAAATTCAAATGACCAAGATCAATGATCGTGGCGTGTCACGCCGCAGCATCCTGAAGGCCGGCACGGCCCTGGGTGCCGGTGCGGTGATCGCACCGACCTTCTTCGTGCGCAATGCCTGGGCCGAGGAGTTCCGCAACAACCCGGGCAATGCCTCCAGCGTGAAGTTCGGCTTCAACGTACCGCAGACCGGTGCCTACGCCGACGAGGGTGCGGACGAGCTGCGCGCCTATGAACTGGCCGTGAAGCACATCAATGGCGAAGGTGACGGCGGCATGCTGAACACCATGCAGCCGCTGTCGCTGAAGGGTGATGGCGTGCTGGGCAAGAAGGTCGAGTATGTCACGGGTGACACGCAGACCAAGTCCGATGCCGCCCGCGCGTCCGCCAAGCGGATGATCGAGAAGGATGGCGTCATCATGTTCTCCGGCGGTTCGTCGTCGGGCGTGGCCGTCGCGGTGCAGAGCCTGGCGCAGGAGATGGGCGTCGTCTTCATGTGCGGCCTGACCCATTCCAACGACACCACCGGCAAGGACAAGCGGCGCTATGGCTTCCGCCATTTCTTCAACGCCTACATGTCCGGTGCCGCGCTGGGTCCGGTGCTGAAGGAAACCATGGGCACGGAGCGTCGCGCCTATCACCTGACCGCCGACTACACCTGGGGCTGGACGCAGGAAGAGTCGATCAAGAACACCACGGAAGCCCTGGGCTGGCAGACGGTCAATGCCGTGCGTACGCCGCTGGGCGCGGGTGACTTCTCGCAGTACATCACGCCGGTGCTGAATTCCGGTGCCGACGTTCTGGTCCTGAACCATTACGGCAAGGACATGATCAACTCCCTGACCCAGGCGGTGCAGTTCGGCCTGCGCGACAAGCAGGTCAACGGCAAGGACTTCCAGATCGTCGTGCCGCTGTACTCGCGCCTGATGGCACAGGGTGCCGGCGCGAACATCAAGGGGATCTACGGCACGACCAACTGGAACTGGTCGCTGCAGGATGCCGGTTCGCAGGCATTCGTGAAGTCCTTCGGCCAGGAATACGGCTTCCCGCCGTCGCAGGCCGCCCATACCTGCTATGTGCAGGCTCTCCTGTATGCCGATGCCTGCGCCCGCGCCGGCACCTTCTACCCGCCGGAGGTCATCAAGGCGCTGGAAGACTTCGAATTCGATGGCATGGGCAATGGCCCGACCCTGTATCGCGGGGCGGATCACCAGTGCTTCAAGGACGTGCTGGTGGTGCGTGGCAACGAGAACGCGACCAGCCAGTTCGACCTCCTCGAGGTCGTGAAGGAAGTCCCGGCGTCGCAGGTCACCTACGACCCGAGCATCTTCGGTGGCGAACTGGGCCCCTATAAGGTCTGAACCACGGAAGTTTCCGGGGCCGCTGCTGGCGACCCCGGAAATTCGGACTGGTCCGGTCACCCCACCTCCCCGGGATGGCCGGACCATCTTCGTTTCGGACCTGCGACTGGTTAGGGTTGTCCGAACGGTGAACTGACTCCGGACGGGTGGGATCATGGACGTTATTCTGCTTCAGCTTCTCAACGGTCTCGACAAGGGCGGTGCCTATGCGCTGATTGCCCTGGGCCTGACCATCATCTTCGGCACCCTGGGCGTCGTGAACTTCGCCCATGGCGCGCTGTTCATGCTGGGGGCGTTCTGCGCCGTGTCGGTGCAGGCCCTGCTGACCATCTCGAAGAAGGTGAAGGACGAGAGCATCAAGTTCTTCGATGCCTACAAGGAAATCCCGTACCTGGAGGCCTGGTGGGGCGATACCGGCGCAATGATCATCGACTACGCCGTGCCCATATCCATACTCATCGCCATCCCGCTGATGCTGCTGATCGGCCTCGGGATGGAACGCGGACTGATCCGCTATTTCTACAAGCGCCCGCACGCCGAACAGATCCTGGTGACCTTCGGCCTGGCCATTGTCGTGCAGGAGCTGATCAAGGCGCAGTTCGGCGCAAACCCGATTCCGACCCCTGCGCCGGAAGTGATCGCGGGCAGCGCCAATGTCGGCCTCTGGGTCGGCCTCGGGGAATCGGTGGTCTATCCTTGGTGGCGGCTGATCTATCTCGCCTTCGCCGGTGTGGTGATCGCCCTGGCCTTTGCGTTCCTGAACCTGACAACCTACGGCATGGTGGTGCGCGCAGGCATGGCCGACCGGGAGACCGTCGGCCTGCTGGGCATCAATATCCAGCGCCGTTTCACCATTGTCTTCGGCATGGCTGCCGTGATCGCCGGTCTGGCGGGTGTCATGTACACGCCGATCCTGCCGCCCGACTATCACATGGGCATGGACTTCCTGGTGCTGTCCTTCGTCGTGGTGGTCGTCGGCGGCATGGGGTCGCTTGGCGGCGCGGTGCTGGCCGGTTTCATGCTGGGCATCCTGCAGTCGTTCGCATCCATGAACGAGGTGAAGTCGATCCTGCCCGGCATCGACCAGATCATCATCTACCTGATCGCGGTCGTCATTCTGCTGGTGCGTCCCCGTGGCCTGCTGGGCCGCAAGGGTGTGATGGAGTCCTGATGATGTTTGGCGATCTGACACGCAACGACAAGCTTCTGTTCCTGGGCTTCACCATTGCCGCCCTGGCCATGCCCTTGCTGGCCTGGCCGGTCGGGGCGAACTATCCCGACCTGCTCCAGAAGTTCGCGATCTATGGCATCTTCGCCATCGGCTTCAACATCCTGTTCGGCCTGACGGGCTATCTGTCCTTCGGGCACGCCGCGTTCCTGGGCGTCGGGTCCTATGCGGCCGTCTGGATGTTCAAGGGGGTGACCATGAACGTCATCCCGGCGGTGATCTTCGGGGTCATGGTTTCAGGCCTGTTCGCGGCCCTGATCGGCTTCGTCAGCCTGCGGCGGTCCGGCATCTATTTCTCGATCCTTACGCTGGCCTTCGCGCAGATGTCCTACAATCTCGCCTACTCCGTGCTGACGCCGATCACGAATGGCGAGACGGGCCTGCAGTTGCGCCAGGACGACGCGCGCATTCTCGACCGGATGTTCGTGGAGCAGACTGAGGGACTGCCCTCCACCAACCTGTTCGGGCTGGAGATGAGCGGCTATCCCGGCTTCTATTTCTGCTGCGTGCTGCTGATCGTTGCCTTCTTCATCGCACTGCGGATCCAGCGTTCGCCGTTCGGGATGATGCTGCGGGCCATCAAGACCAACCAGGTGCGCATGAACTACACCGGCTTCAATACCCGGCCCTATGCCCTTACGGCCTTCATCATCTCCGGCATGTATGCCGGTCTCGCCGGTTCGCTGCTGGCGGTCACCGACCCGCTGGCGGGGGCGGAGCGGATGCAATGGACGGCATCGGGCGAGGTCGTGCTGATGACCATCCTCGGCGGCGCCGGAACGCTGGTTGGTCCGATCCTGGGCGCCGGGCTGATCAAGTACTTCGAGAACATCTTCTCCTCCTACAATGACAGCCTGCTGGCGGAGAGCTTCTCCTTCCTGCCGGATTTCCTGAACGACGCACTGGTGTTCGTCATTGGCCCGTTCGTGGGTGAGGGCTGGAGCCTGCTGCTGGGTATCGTCTTCATGGCGATCGTCATCTTCCTGCCTGGCGGCCTCATGGAGGGGCTGGCGCGGATCCATGGCTGGTATCGCGGACGGGGTCAGGGCGATGCCGGGCGCAATGTCGCGAAACAGGCTGCCGAGTAGGAACACGGACATGGCAATTCTCGAAGTCAAAGACGTGAACAAGGCCTTCGGTGGCCTGAAGGCACTGAATGCGGTGAACCTCTCGGTCGAGGAAGGCACGGTACATGCCATCATCGGTCCCAACGGCGCGGGCAAGTCGACCCTGTTGAACTGCTTCGTCGGCAGGCTGATTCCGGACACCGGCAGCGTCATTTTCAATGGCCGGTCGCTGCTGGGGATCAAGCCGCATGAGATCAACCAGACCGGGGTGGCCCGCGTGTTCCAGACGCCCGAGATCTTCACGGATCTCAGCATTCTGGAGAACGTGATGATCCCCGCCTTCGCCAAGGTCGACGGGTCTTTCCGCATCAATGCCTGGAAGACCGTCGGTACGCGCGGTGAGGTACGGGACATGGCGGAGAAGGTGCTGGAGGAAGTTGGCCTGCAGGAGAAGCGGGACATCATCGCCTCCAGCCTGTCACGCGGTGACAAGCGGCGGCTGGAAATGGCGATGTGCCTGGTCCAGGACCCGAAGCTGCTGCTGCTGGATGAACCGACCGCGGGCATGTCGCGGGCCGACACCAACAATACGGTCGACCTGCTGCAGCGTGTCGGTACGCACATCACCAAGATCGTGATCGAACATGACATGCACGTCGTGTTCAGCCTGGCCGATCACATCAGCGTTCTGGCCCAGGGCACCGTGATCGCCGGCGGCAAGCCGGAGGACATCAAGGGCAATCCAAAGGTGCAGGAAGCCTATCTGGGGGGGGCGCACGCATGAATGTCGCAACGGCGAAACAGGCCGGAACGGCTCCGGTGCAGTCCGGGGACGCCTATTTCTCCTGCCAGGGGCTGCAGAGCTATTACGGCGAGAGCTATATCGTTCAGGACGTCAGCTTCGATGTGAAGCAGGGCGAGATCCTGGCATTGCTGGGCCGGAACGGCGCCGGCAAGACGTCGACGCTGCGTACCATCGCGCGCATGGACGATCCGCAACTGCATGAGGGTGAGATCTGGCTGGAGGGTCAGCCGCTGCACACCATGGCAGACTGGCAGGCGGCCCAGCTGGGCGTCGGTCTGGTGCCGGAGGACCGGCGGATCATCCAGGGCCTGACCGTGGAAGAGAACCTGAAGCTGGCACAGATCGAGAAGCCGCTCGGCTGGTCGATCGAGCGCATCTACGACCACTTTCCCCGCCTGGCAGAGCGGCGCAGGCAGGAGGCCGTCACCATGTCCGGCGGCGAGCAGCAGATGCTGGCCGTGGCGCGGGCGCTGGCGCGGGATCTGAAACTGCTGCTGCTGGATGAACCCTACGAAGGGCTGGCCCCCGTGATCGTGCAGGAGATCGAGAAGATCGTGGCGGAGATCAAGGAGCTCGGCATCACCACCATCATCGTGGAGCAGAATGCCGTTGCCGCGCTGGAGCTGGCCGACCGCGCCCTGATCCTCGACATGGGGCAGATCGTGTTCCGCGGGTCCGCCCGTGAAGTGCTCGACAATGCCGATCTGCGGCACGAGTACCTGGCAATCTGACGTTCGGTCCGGGCCACCGGATGATGGGTTCTGAGCCGGGGCCGGGCCTTCTAGAGGTCCCGTTCCGACGCAGCGTCCCATGTCCGCGCGTCTGACAGCGCCGACTGCAATGCGGCCTGCAGTATCTCCTCTGCCATCGGACTGTCGTCTGGCACGGCGCGGGACAGCATCAGCGCGCCGACCATCCGGTTGACCAGATCGACAGCGCGGGTCCGCGTGATCGCGGAATCCGGCTGCGGCAGGAGTGCGGCAACGGATCGGATCATTTCCTCCAGCCCCTCGGCGAAGGTGGCCCGCACAGCGTCCGACTGACGGCCGACATCACCACCAAGTGCCGCGGCAGGGCAGTTCAGGCCAGGCGCATCCCGCGCCGCCCGGGAGAGATAGCCAGAGAGCAGTTGCTCCAGATTGCGCGCCCGGGCGCGCTGGGCCGCCATCTCCTGCCAGGCGTGGTCGAGCGCCTCCGCCGCCAGCGCGTCCTTGGAGGGGAAGTGATTGTAGAAGCCGCCATGGGTGAAGCCGGCAGCCTTCATCAGATCACCGACACCGATACCGTCAAAGCCGCGCACCCGGAACTGTGTCGACGCCGTCTCGAGTACCCGCGCCCGGTTCCGTTGCGCCTGTTCCCTGCTGATCCGCATTTCGTTCACCCAACTTGACAATCGTGTTCCGGCACTCAATTTAATAATGACGATCATCATTATTATCAAGCCCGGACATGGAGTGCACCGATGCCCCTCTGGAAAGTCTATCACCCCGCCGACGCCTTTTCCGCTGACGACAAGCAGCAGCTTTCACAGCGGATCACGGCGCTGTACCGCAATCTGCCGAAGTTCTATGTCGGCGTCGTGTTTCAGGAGGTGGCCGCGGACAGCTTCTATGTCGGTGGCGAACCGAACGGCAATTTCGTGCGCATTTGGATCGACCATATCGCCAGAACCCTGCCAACCCCGGAGATGCGCACCTGGTGGATCGGCCAGTGTGACGAGGCACTGGCCCCCTTCATCAGGGACCGCGGTCTGGACTGGGAGTTTCATATCGACGAGACGGCCTTCGACCTGTGGTCGATCCAGAGCTATCGCCCGCCCCTGCCGGACTCGGAAGACGAGAAGCGCTGGCGCCGCGAGAACCGGCCCAGTCCGCCCACCGGACAATAGGCCGACCCGGCACTTCCGGTTTCAGGCGACCCTGCCCTGACGGGAACGCAATTGACCGTTCCCGACGGGCGGGGCTGTATGGCAGAGGAAACGTCTGAAACATTCGAAGGTCGCCCGTCATGTCCGTCACACTCGCCAGCCCCCTCACCCTGCCCTGTGGTGCCATCGTCAAGAACCGCTTCGGCAAGGCGCCGCTGACGGAGGGGCTGGCTGACGGGATGAACCGGGCCACAGCGCGCCACGCCAGCCTGTATGGCCGCTGGGCCAAGGGCGGGGCCGGTGTCGTTGTCACCGGCAATGTGCAGGTTGACCGGCGCTATCTGGAACGTCCGGGCAATGTCGTGATCGATGGCCCCCAGGACGAGACGGCGCTGGCCGGACTGCGCGCCTATGCGGCGGCAGGCACCGCCAACCGGACGCACCTGTGGATGCAGATCAATCACCCGGGCCGACAGACCCCGCGCCGGGTGTGCGAGGCGCCTGTCGCCCCGTCCGCCGTGCCGCTGGCGTTGCCCGAATCGGCCTTCGCCCATCCGCGCGCCATGACCGCTGCCGAAGTCAGCGAGGTGATCGAGCGTTTCACCCATACGGCAAAGGTCGCGCAGGACACCGGTTTCACCGGGGTGCAGGTCCATGCCGCCCACGGCTACCTGCTCAGTCAGTTCCTGACGCCGCTGGTCAACAAGCGCGACGATGAATGGGGCGGCAGCCTTGAGAACCGGGCGCGCCTGCTGCTGTCGGTGGTGCGCTCGATCCGCCAGGCCTGCGGCCCCATGTTCCCGATCTCGGTCAAGCTGAACTCCTCCGATTTCCAGAACGGTGGCTTCAGCAGCGAGGACTGCCTGAAGGTCGTGCAGTGGCTGGAGGAAGCAGGCATCGACCACCTGGAGATCTCGGGCGGCAACTACGAAGAACCGAGCATGATGGGATCGAAGAATACCGAGGGCACGGCAGTTGCCGACAGCACGGTACGGCGGGAAGCCTATTTCCTGACCTATGCGGAGGAGATGCGGAAGGTCACCAGTCTGCCCCTGATGGTGACGGGCGGTTTCCGCAGCCGCAAGGGCATGGAGGAGGCGCTGGCCAGCGGCGCACTGGACATGATCGGGCTGGGCCGTCCGATGTGCGTCGAGACAGATGCCCCCAACAAGCTGCTTGCCGGTGCCGAATCCTGCGGCGCATGGGAGAAGCAGATCCGCCCCGCCAAGGCCGGCATGGGCTGGTTCGCACTGGCCCTGATCAGCCACGGCGATGGCCAGGACCCGAACACCGCGATGACCGGCGAGGAGGCGATGAAGGCCTATGTCGCCAACGAGGAAGCCACGGCAAGCGCACTTGTCGGGCGCTGAACTCGGACCCGCTGGCTGAGCGGGCACGCACCACGTCCAGTCACGTCCAACCTGGGCCTGCCCTCTGCCTTCCCCCGCAAGGGGGGAGGAGGGGCGTGCAAGGCGGCTACCGGCTGACCTTGTAGCCGACCTTCTCGCGGTCCCAGGTGCGCTCGCTCAGGCCGCGATCACGCAGCTTGTTCTTCTGGATCTTCGATGAGGGCGTCTTCGGGATCTCGTCGATGAACTCGATGAAGCGCGGCACCGCGAAATAGGGCATGCGCGGGGTACAGAAATCCAGCAGCTCCGTCGGCTCCGGCGCGGGCACGTCAGGGTTCAGCACGATGCAGGCCAGCACCTCGTCCTCGCCACCCAGTTCCGCCTTCACGGCAACGGCAGCCACTTCGGCCACGGCTTCATGCTCCAGCAGCACGGCCTCCACCTCGTAGGACGAGATGTTCTCGCCCCGGCGGCGGATCGTGTCCTTGATGCGGTCGATGTACCAGAGATAGCCACGTTCATCGAAGCGACCGGCATCACCCGTGTGGAACCAGAAGTTCCGCCAGGTCTCGACCGTCCTGTCAGGCATGCCGTTATACCCCTGCATGAAGCAGAACGGCTCCTTCGGGCGGACCAGGATCTCGCCCACCTCCCCGACCGGCATTTCCTCGTCGGTATCCGGGTGGGCCACGATGACCTCGAAATACTCGTCCCAGACCTTGCCCGAACAGCCGGCCTCGTTGGGCGCATCGAAGGGCCGCCAGACCGGCAGGTTGCATTCCGTCATGCCGAACAGTTCGGTGAACTTGTTCACGCCGAACCGTTTCGACAGGTTGTTCATGGTATCCGTGGTGACCGGCAGGGCGCACATGATGCGCAGGTCATTGTCCGCATCATCGGCGCGCGGCGGCTGACTGAGGACAAAGTCGTTCATGGCGCCCAGCAGGTTCGTCGCCGTCGCCTTGTACTTGCGCACATCATCGATCCAGGTGCGCGCACTGAATGACCGCATCAGCACGGCGCTGCCACCGGCCTGCATGGTTCCGTAGGTCTGCATCAGGATGCCCTGCGCATGAAACAGCGGCATGCAGATGTAGTACCGGTCATCCGGCCCGAGTTGCATGGATTCCTTCATCGACAGACCGATCAGGTACAGATGCCCGTTGGGCATCAGCACCCCCTTCGACGGACCCGTGGTGCCTGACGTGAACATGATCATGCCGATGTCGCTGTAGGTGACCTCGACATCGATGTCATCCTCGGGGCCGTTCAGCAGTTCATCCAGTGACCGCACATCGATCCGGCTGAACTCCGGCCACGGCACGTCGGCACCGTCGCTGGGCACATAGACGGTCTTCAGATCCGGTACCGTATCCTCGATCTCCGCCAGCCAGGGCAGGAACTCCGGCTCCACCACCGCGATACCCGCGCGACAGTTGGTCAGAACATGGGTCAGGAACCGGCCCTTGTAGGCCGTATTCACCGCGACGGCGACGGCGCCGATACGGCTCAACCCGATCCAGGACCAGAGATACTCCAGCCGGTTGTGCAGCATCAGCACGACATGGTCGCCGAACCCGACACCGATCTGCGCATAGGCATTGCCATAGCTGTTGGCGGTCCGGTGTGCCTGCGCATAGGTGTAGGGTTCATTGTCCTCGAACTGGATGAAACGTGCGTCAGGGCGCTCCTGCGCCTGACGTGCCAGTGTCTTGCCGACTACCCATTCGGACTTGTCCGTCGCCATTGTATCCTCCCCCAAGGTCAAGCGGGAGGATGCTACACCCGTTAGGCGCTGTCACTCCACCCTGAGTTCGGCGGCAGGCTTGCGTCCGAGCGCACGCCAGGCACCCGCCAGACCCAGCAGGGTCGTCAGGATGATCGCACCGAGGATGACCACCGCAAGCCGGGCGGGCAGGATGGTGAACTCGCCCTGCATGACGAAGGTGATCACCCCCCATCCGGCGGCGGACCCGGCAATGGCGGCAACGATCGCGGTGATGCTGCCCAGCACGGCGAACTCGGCGGCATTGATCCGCAGGATCTGGCCACGGGTCGCACCGATGACCTTCAGCACCACGGATTCCCGCACCCGACGCCTGTGTCCCGCCGCGATGGCCCCTGCCAGCACCAGCATCCCCGCGAACAGGGTCACGCCGGAGGCCGCGCGGATGGCCGTCGCGACCTGGCCCAGGATCTGGTCGAACAGGGTCATGGCCTCCTTCACCCGGATGGCGCTGACGTTGGCGAACCGGTCGGTCACGGCGCGGTAGAGCTGCTGTTCGGCCGCCCCCTCCGCATGGGCGGTGGCCAGATGGGTATGCGGCGCGCCGGCCAGGGTCGCGGGATCGAAGATGAACAGGTAGTTGATCGCGAAGGTGCCCCAGTCGATGTCGCGCAGGCTGGCGATGCGGGCGGTGATGTCCCGGCCCAGCACATTGATCGTGATGGTGTCACCGATCCCCACACCCAGCCCGACAGCGGCTTCCTTCTCGAAGCTGATCAGCGGTTCGCCGCGATAGTCGGCGGGCCACCATTCACCTTCCACGATCGGACTGTTCTCCGGCGGGTTGGCGGCGTAGGTCAGGCCACGGTCGCCGCGCAGCACCCAGGCCTCGCCGGGGTCGACCTTGCTCTCGTCCGGCACCGCACCGTTCAGGCGCGTGATGCGGCCCCGCAGGGTCGGCACCGTCTGCACGTTGCTGACACCGTCGATACCTTTGGCGATGGCCAGGAACGGATCAAGCTGATGCGGCTGGATGTCGATGAAGAAGAAGGCCGGGGCTTCCTCCGCCACCCGGCGATCGACCTGGCCCTTCACATTGCCCTCGATCAGGGCCACGGCGGCCAGCAGCGTGACCCCCAGACCGAGCGAGATCATCACCGAGACCGTGGGCGCACCCGGTCGGTGCAGGTTGGCCAGCGCCATGCGGAAGGTCGAACTGCGCGGACCCTTCACCCGCGCGGCGGCACGCATGACCCCCTGTGCCGCAAGCCACAGCACGGCGAAGCAACCCGCGGCCCCCAGCACGAAATATGCCGCGAACACCGGCTGGTCCGAACTGGCGAGGGTCAGCCCGGCAAGGCCCGCCAGCGACAGCACGGTGCCGATGATGAAACTGCGCGGCGGGCGTTCGCCGCCATCGCCCAGCATGGCCCGGAACAGGCTTGCGGCACTGGTCCGGCGGGCAGAACCCAGCGGCCAGAGCGCGAAGGTCAGGATGATGAGAATGCCGTAGAGCGTGGCCAGCAGCAGGGGCATCACGAACAGGTTCGCCTCCGGCGCCACGGGCAGCACCTGCGCCAGCAGGCTGCCGACGATGAAGGGCACCAGACCACCGACAATCAGACCGGCGACAATGCCGACCGTGCCAAGCACCAGGATCTGGATCATGAAGATGCGCGTGATGTCACCGCCGGTCGCCCCGAGGCACTTCAGGATGGCGATGGAGCGCCGCTTGGTATCCAGATGCGCCTTGACTGCATTGCCGACCCCGACCCCGCCAACCAGCAGGGCGGTCAGTCCGACAAGGATCAGAAACACGCGCAGCCGTTCGATGAAACTCTCGACGCCCGGGGCGCCACGACGGCTGTCACGCACCCTCCAGCCCTCATCGGGGAAGCGGTCCTGCAATGTCGAAACGAAATCGGCCAGATCCGCACCGGGGGGCAGCTTCAGCCGATAGTGGCGGAAGATCATGCTGCCCGGCTGGATCAGATCGGTGGCCGGCAGGGCATCCGCGGAGATCATCAGACGCGGGCCCAGCAGGACAGCCCCGCTGGATGCCCGATCCGGTTCATCGGCAATGATCCCGCGCAGCTCCACCTCCGCGTCACCCACGCGCAGGATCTCGCCGATGCGCACGTCCAGCCGGTCGGCGAGTTCCGGTGCGGCAACGACACCGTAGCGGCCATTGGCCAGACCCAGGGCCACGGTCGGATCGCCGCCACCTTCCAGCCTGAACTGGCCGTAGAGGGGATAGAGATCGTCCACCGCCTTGAGTTCCGAGAGGGTACGCGCGTCCGAAGAGGTGGCGCGCACGATGGTGCGCATCGTCAGGCTCTGCGATACCGCCTCACTGTTGGCGGCAAGCCAGTCCTGAGCGGGCTGCGACGGCTCCCGATGGATCAGGCGCAGGTCGACGTCGGCGCCCAGGATCTGCTGCCCGTTCGCCTGCAGCCCGGACAGGATCGATGACGTGAGCGAGCCGACACCGGCAATGGCGGCAACGCCAAGGCCCAGCGAGAACAGGAAGATCCGGAAACCGGCCACGCCACCGCGCAGGTCACGCAGCGCCATGCGCCAGGCTGTCTGGAGATTGTGCATGGGTATCAGGCCGCCGCCGTGGCGTGGCTGTTCAGTGTGTCATCGGCGATCAGCCCGTCCCGGATGCGCACGATGCGGTCGCAGCGCGTGGCCAGATCCTCGTCATGTGTCACCAGCAGCAGGGTGGTCCCCCGTTCCCGCTGCGCCTCGAACAGCAGTTCGGTGATCTTCTCGCCGGTCTCGCCATCCAGATTTCCGGTTGGTTCATCGGCCAGGATCAGCGCCGGATCAGCCGCCAGCGCGCGCGCCAGGGCAACGCGCTGCTGCTCGCCGCCGGACATCTGGCTCGGATAATGACCGGCGCGGTCCTGCAGACCGACCGCGGCGAGTTCCCTTTCCGCGCGGGTGAAGGGATCGGCTTTCCCGGCCAGTTCCAGGGGCGCTGCGACATTTTCCAGTGCCGTCATGGTCGGCAACAGGTGGAATGACTGGAACACGATCCCTACATGGTGGCGACGGAACAGGGCCAGCCCATCCTCGTCCAGCCGGGTCAGGTCACTATTCGCGACCGTCAGCTTGCCGCTGGTCACACCCTCAAGCCCGCCGACCGCGGCGAGCAGGGTGGACTTGCCGGATCCGGAGGGGCCAAGCACTGCCACGGAGGTACCGGCGGCCACGTCGAGGCTGATGCCCTTGAGTATCTTGACCGCGCCTGCAGCGCCGTCGAGAGTGATGTGAACGTCTTCCAGACGAATGAGGCTGTCGCCCATGTCAGTGTTTTCTCCTCGGCTTCAGACCCTGCGGTTCGCGCATCCCGCCGCGTGCGCACCCTCCCCCCGATATGGCCGCGCCTGCCGGGGGATCAACGGACTGTTGCTTTTCGTCACAATGGTCATGTTTGTGTCCATTGTTTGTCCGCAAGCGGTGAATGCTTCGTCAATGCGGGTGGTGATGTTCGGTGATTCGATCACCGCCGGGTACGGCCTGCCGCCCTCCGCCGCGCTGCCGCGCCTGCTGGGGGAGAAACTGCAGGCCGATGGGCTGGATGTGGTGGTGGAGAATGCGGGCGTATCCGGCGACACGACGGCAGGTGGCCTGTCACGGCTGGACTGGGCCGTGCAGGGCCAGCCCGATCTGGTGATCGTGGCTCTGGGTGGCAACGACGGCCTGCGCGGCATTGATCCGGCGGAGACCCGACGCAACCTGGTGGCGATCATCGAGAACCTGACATCGAAAGACATTCCGGTCCTGGTCGCGGGCATGCTGGCCCCGCCGAACCTCGGGAATGAATATGCCGCGAAGTTCAATCCGCTGTTCGCCGAGGTCGCGGCGGACGCTGAGGTGGCCTTCTATCCCTTCCTGCTGGACGGTGTGGCGGCTGAGCCATCGCTGAACCAGTCGGATGGCATCCACCCCAATGCGGAGGGTGCCGCCATCATCGCCGCGCGCATGTCCGGCCCGGTTGCCGAACTGCTGCGTCCCTGACCCCTGGCGCAAGCTGCCGCCTGAGTCCGCGTTTCATGTCCGGAGAGAGTCGAATGTCTGTCACCATCTATCACAACCCCCGTTGCTCCAAGTCCCGCGAGACGCTGAAACTGCTGGAGGACAAGGGCGTCACGCCGACGGTGATCGAATATCTGAAGACCCCGCCCACCGCCGCCGAACTCAGCGACATCCTGGGAAAGCTGGGTATTGCGCCCCGCGACCTGATGCGTCGGAAGGAAGCGGAATACAAGGCCGGCGGCCTGGATGAACCCGGCCTCTCGGACGGCGAACTGATTGCGGCAATGATCGCGACGCCGAAGCTGATCGAACGGCCCATCGTGCTGGCCAATGGCAAGGCCGCGCTTGGCCGCCCGCCGGAGTCGGTTCTCGCCATCCTCTGAATGTCACAATCCTTGTCCAGGGTGTCACCATGCGCCTGTTCATTGCACTTGATCTGCCCGCGCGCTTCCGCGACCGCCTGACGATGGTACAGGGCGGTCTGCCCGGGGCGCGCTGGGTTGCGCCGGAGAGCCTGCATCTGACCCTGCGCTTTGTCGGCGACGCCTCGCGCGACATGGCCGAGGATCTGGTGGCCGCCCTGTCACGGGTCCGCGCCGACGCCTTTGACCTGACACTGGCGGGCATGGGCATCTTCGGGGACCGCCGCCGCGCCCGCATGCTGTGGGTGGGGGCGGAACCGTCGGCGCCACTGCGCCATCTGCAGGCAAAGATCGAGCAGGCGGCACAGTCCGCCGGGCTGGGGGCGGAACATCGCAAGTTTCATCCCCACGTCACCATTGCCCGGCTGAAGGACGCGCCGAAGGGGCGGCTGGAAGGCTTTGTTGCCGACCATGGCGGACTGTATCTGCCGCCTTTCACCGTCGATGGTTTCACCCTGTTCCGCAGCCATCTCGGGTCGGAGGGTGCGCGTTACGAACCGCTGGTGGAGTTCGAACTGGACCCGGTTCAGGAACCCGTCGCCACCATGCCGTAGCGACGGAGCTGCTGGCCGTTGCGGCTCAGCCAGCGATCCCCCTGACGCGGATCTTCCAGCAATGTCGCCAGCAGCGCGTGAAATCGCGGGCCATGGTTCATTTCCCGCAGATGCGCGACCTCATGCGCGGCGACATGGTCCAGCACATGATCCGGGGCCAGGATCAGCCGCCAGTTGAATGACAGCACCCCCCGACCCGAACAGCTGCCCCAGCGGCTTGACTGATCGGCCACCCGGACCCGGCTGATGGTTTCACCGATCCTGTCCGCATGGACCAGGGACCGCTGTTTCAGCCGTTCCCGCGCCCGCACCTTCAGCCAGTCGGTGACCCGCCGGTTGCAATGTGTTTCATCGCCGCCCACCAGCAGGCAATCCGCCTTCAGGCGCGTGTTGCCGCGGCCGTCCGGTGTCCGCACGATCAGCAGTTCCCGATCCCCGAACGGGATGCGCGTGCCGGGCAGGAACGGGATGGGATCAGGCCGTTCCGCCCGCCGGTCGCGGATCCAGTCGAGATTTTCCTGCACGAAAGCCAGCCCTGTCCGCTCCGGCACCCCCTTCGGCAGGGTCAGCACCGGAAACCCCTCCCGCCGGTCGAGCCGCAGCCGCAGACGTCGCGCACGCGGGTTGCGGATGATCTTCAGGTCTGCGGGCAGGTCGTCCATGCGGTCGGGGTGATCGTTTCGCCAGTGTTCAGGATCTGATTCGGATCATTCCATCATGCGCGAAAGCACCCGGATTCGGCTATCCAGTTCGCCGTGATCGACATAGAAGCCCCGGAAATGGCGATCCCCGGTCGACGGATCGAAACCGGTGCGGCCATGCAGTACCCGGCGATTGTCGAAGATCACCATCTCACCGGGCTGAAGGTGGCAGGTCACCAGCCGGTCAGGGTCGGCCAGCAACTGTTTCAGGCAACGCATCCCCGCATACCACCGGTGCGCCAGCTCCGGCTCCAGGTCGATGACATCCATGATGTGGCTGTTGATCGACAGGCGGGAGGGAAATCCCATCGGATCCAGGTCAAAGACACTGCGGCGGCTGCGAATGTCCGCCTCCCCGTCATGGAACCGGAACGGTACCTGGGTGTGCAGCAGCACATCGAACGCATCCGGGTATTGGCTGCGCAGGTCCCGCAACAGGTTCAGCCCGTCGACATAGACCGAATCGCCGCCCACGGCCCCGTTGACCAGGCAGTGCAGGAACTGGATTCCCGGCTGAAGCTCCTGATTCGGCAGGTCGGTATGCAACGGCAATGGCCCGGCGGTATAGGCGAGATTGTTCGGGTTCGGCTTCGACCTGACATCGAAGGTCAGCCCGAAATTCGTCGGGCGCAGGAACCCGACCCGCTGCGCCAGCCGCACGCCGCTGTCCGGGTCGTCGGCAAGACCGGTGACGATGGTCAGGCCACGGCGTTTCAGATCCCGCAACTGAACCAGCAGCCCGGCATCGGTGTCGAATGCTGACGCGGGCACATACGTCGGCGCGAAGCCTTCCGGCCAGGGTTCGGGCGCAATCATGGCCGGGTCGTTCCGGACCTGGCCCGGCTGATATGCCCGCAGCCAGTCCAGTTGCAGCCGTCGCGGCTCCGCCACATCCGGCCACTGCAGCAGCAGGTCCGTGCCTTCAATGGCCGCCGTTGCCGGGCGGGTGTCGTCGGCGACACTCAGCAGTTCGAACATGCGCTCCTGCGTGTCGGGGTGCAGTTCGGCCGGGTCATTGTCACGCAGCCAGATATAGGGGAAACGGCTGCTTGCGCCATCGGGCCACTGCAGCACGAGATCACGCTGTTCCAGCGCGACATTGATTGTGTTCATGAGACGATTCCGGGACTTGGGACAGGACGGGCACGCCGCGCGATGCGGGCGCGATGATCAGTTCGCGAATGCGGTCGGCTGCCCCGGCGGCCACCACTGTTCCTGTTTCACGCGCTGGATGCAGGCACGTCGTGCGCCGCCCCGTCCGCAGCCCGGCATGATCACATTTGCGTTCCAGCATTTCATGGTCGAACATGTTCCCGCTGTGTCTGTGACAATGATGCCCTGTTTTCGTCGCTTCGGGGTGGGTTTTCTTCATGGTCGAGCATTGCTACAAACGGCGCCAGACGGGTCGCGATCACGACCAGACCGCCTTGGGAGCATGTGATGCGTCGAATTCTTGTAATTTTCTGGAGTCTCATACTGATGTCGGCAGCAAATGCGGCAGATGCCCGCGATCTGGAGAACACGCTCTACATCGAGCTCGAGCACGGTCGCGTCGTGGTCGAGTTGATGCCCGATGTGGCCCCCGCACATGTGGCGCGCATCAAGGAACTGGCCCGCGAGGGATATTACGACGGCATCATCTTCCACCGTGTCATTCCGGGCTTCATGGCCCAGACGGGTGACCCGACCGGCACCGGCACAAGCGGCAGCGGCAAGAAGCTGCGGGCCGAATTCTCCAACGTGCCGTTCGACCGGGGTGTGATCGGCATGGCCCGGACGTCGGATCCGAATTCCGCTGACAGCCAGTTCTTCATCACCTTCCAGCGGGCCTACCACCTCAATGGCCAGTACACGGTCTGGGGCAAGGTCGTCGATGGCATGGACTATGTCGACGCGATCGCGCCGGGTGAGCCGCCGCGCTATCCCGACAAGATGATCAGCGTGAAGGTCGCCGCGGACGTCGACGGCTGATGCACCGGCGCGGGGCCGCAGGATCATGAACTACTATCTTGCGGCCACCGCGCTGCGCGCCTTCTCCGCCACCGGTCCGACCAAGGCCCTCTACCGCTGGCTTGGCAACCGCAAGGGCGAACGCAAGCTGTCGGAAGAACGGGCTGGCTGGGTGCTGGAGCGGCTGGCCGAGGCTCCCATGACCGACCCCGCGCGGTTCCTGGAGCTTGGCACCGGCTGGATGCACGCCTACAGCCTCTATCCCGCGCTGATCTATGATGCGGAAGTCCATTGTTTCGACGTCTGGGACAACCGGTCCTACGACGCCTTCCGCAACGCCCTGCCACAGGTCCGCAATGGCCTTGCCGCGATGGACCTCGATCCGGCACGGCGGGAGAAAGCACTGGAGCGTCTGGGCAGGGTGGAGGCGGCATCGGACTTCGCGTCTGCCTATGCGCCGCTGGACCTGCACTACGCCATCGATCACAACGGTGCGCTGCCCTATCCGGACGCGCATTTCGACATGCTCTATTCCGTCGACGTGCTGGAGCATGTGGTGGCCAGCGGTTTCGATTCAAACGCCGCTGACTGGTTCCGCGTGACCAAGCCCGGCGGGCGTCTGGTGGCACAGGTCGGGCTGGACGACCATCTGGCCCACTACGACCCCAGCCGCTCCAAGAAACATTACCTGCGGCACTCGGACAGCCTGTTCCGCAACTGGCTGGAAAACGACGTGCAGTACATCAATCGTCTTCCGGCGGAGCAGATCATCGCCAAACTGGAGACGGCCGGTTTCCGCATCCTGGACGCCGAACGCTTCCGCATCGACAGCCGCCCGCCGGTGCATCCCGACTATGCCGGGCAGAGCGATGACGACATCCTCACCTGGCGCCTGCACCTGACCGCCGAACGCCCGGCGTGAGGCGCGGGGGAACGGCCATCAGGCTGTCCCGGAAATCAGATCCAGCCACTCCTGCTCCGTCAGCGTCCTGATACCCAGTTCGGCGGCCTTCTTCGCCTTTGATCCGGCACCGGGTCCGGCGACCAGGATGTCGGTCTTCTTCGAGACACTGCCGGAGACGCGGGCGCCGAGGGATTCGGCGCGGGCCTTGGCCTCGTCACGGGTCATTGTTTCCAGTGATCCGGTGAAGACCACCACCTTGCCTGCGACGGGGCTGTCCTGCGCCGGGGCCTCGAAGGGTTCGACCTCCAACAACGCGCTCCGCAGGTCATCCAGAACGGTGCGGTTGTGTTCCTCCGCCATGAACTCCAGCAGTTCACGCACCACGGTCGGGCCGATGCCGTCAATGCCTTCCAGGTCGGCATGGGCCTCGCCCTCCGGATCCGCCATCGCCGCCTTCAGGGCTTCCAGCAGGGCGTCCAGCGTCAGGTAGCTCGCGGCCAGGGTGCGCGCAGTGGTCTGGCCGACATGGCGGATGCCAAGGGCGAACAGGAACCGGTCGAGCGGGATCCTGCGGCGTTCCTCGATCGCCGCGAACAGCTTCTTCACCGAGGTTTCGCCGAAGCCGTCGCGCTCCTCCAGCTTCAGGTCGCCGTTGCGGGCCTCCAGCGTGAAGATCTCGGCAGGCGTCGTGATCTCGCCGGCGGCGAAGAACATCTCGATCTGCTTCGCGCCCAGCCCCTCGATATCGAAGGCATTGCGGGACACGAAGTGCTTCAGCCGCTCCATCGCCTGGGCGGTGCAGATCAGCCCGCCGCTGCAGCGGCGCACCACGTCCAGTTCGCCGGAGGCGCGCACGTCCCGCACCGCATGGCTGCCGCAGACGGGGCAGGTCTCGGGGAACGCATAAGGCTCTGTCCCCGCCGGCCTCCGGTCCGCCACCACACCGACGATCTGCGGGATCACGTCCCCGGCGCGCTGCAGGGTCACCGTATCGCCGATGCGCACGTCCTTGCGGCGGATCTCGTCCTCGTTGTGCAGGGTGGCATTGGAGACCACGACGCCGCCGACCGTCACCGGCTCCAGCCGCGCCACGGGGGTCAGGGCGCCGGTGCGCCCGACCTGGATGTCGATGCCGCGCAGGATGGTGCTGGCCTGTTCCGCGGGGAACTTGTGGGCGATGGCAAAACGCGGGCTGCGGCTGACGTAGCCGAGCCTGTCCTGCCAGTCGAGCCGGTCGACCTTGTAGACCACCCCGTCGATGTCATGGTCCAGCGCCCCGCGACGGGTTTCCACGTCACGGTAGAAGGCCATGATCTCGTCCAGGCGGGTGCAGGTCCGGGTCAGCGGATTGACTGTGAAACCCCAGGCTTCCAGCACCTTCAGCACACCGGACTGGGTGGAGGCAGGCAGCGACTCCACCTCCCCCCAGGAATAGGCAAAGAAGTTCAGCCGACGCCGAGCGGTGATCGCCGGATCAAGCTGGCGGAGCGACCCGGACGCCGCATTGCGCGGATTGGCGTAGGCGGGCTTTCCCGCCTCCAGCTGGCTGTCGTTCAGGGCCTGGAACGCGGGCTTGGACATGTAGACCTCCCCACGCACCTCGAACACCGCAGGCGCATCGCCCTTCAGGGTCTCGGGAATATCGTCCAGCGTCAGCAGGTTGCGGGTGATGTCCTCCCCCTCCTGCCCGTCGCCACGGGTGGCCCCCTGCACCAGCCTGCCGTTCTCGTAGCGCAGGCTGGCGGACAGGCCGTCGATCTTCGGCTCCGCGCAGATCGCGAGTTCCGTCTCGTCATCCAGACTGAGGAAGCGGCGGATACGTTTCAGGAACTCGGCCACGTCCTCCTCGGAGAAGGCATTGCCGAGCGACAGCATGGGCCGGGCGTGGCGCACCTTGGCGAACCCGGCGGCAGGTGCGGCACCAACCCGCTGGCTGGGACTGTCCGGGGTCAGCAGTTCCGGATGCTCCGCCTCCAGCGCCTGCAGTTCCCGGAACTCGGCGTCGTAGGCCGCATCGGTCATCAGCGGCTTGCTGGCCGTGTAATAGGCCTTGTTTGCAGCGTTGATCCGCGCTGCCAGCGTGCGGTGACGCGCACGGGCCTGTTCCGTGTCCACCTCGCTCATCCGTTTCTCTCTCCCAGCAGGCGATCCGCGGCGGCCCGTGCCTCCACTGTCACCTCCGCGCCGGACAGCATCCGCGCGATCTCCTCCCGGCGGGCATCCCCGCGCAATGGATCGACCCGGGTGCGGGCGGTCTCGTCGATGCTCTTGGCGATCAACCATTGCCGGTCGGCGCGGGCCGCGACCTGCGGTGAATGGGTGACGACCAGCACCTGAAAGGTTTCCGCCAGCCGCGCCAGCCGTTCGCCGACCGCGTCCGCCGTGGCCCCGCCGACACCGCGATCCACCTCGTCGAAGATCATGGTCGGCGCGTCGCCGGTGGCCGCCAGCACGACTTTCAGCGCCAGCATGAAACGCGAGAGCTCGCCCCCCGACGCGATCTTCGCGATCGGTCCGGGACGGGCGCCGGGGTTCGTGGCCACCATGAAGGAGACCCGGTCCATTCCCTCCGGCCCCCAGTGCCCCTCCGGCTGGGGTGTCACCTCCGTGATGAAGCGTGCCCCGCCCATGCGCAGCGGCTCCAGTTCCGCCTCCACGGCCCTGTTCAGCGCGGTGGCCGCCGTCTGGCGTCTGGCACTCAGGGCCTCCGCCGCCGCCTGCCAGGCCTTGGCCAGCGCCGCTGTTTCCGTTTCCAGCGCCTGCAGGTCGCGGTCACCGCGTTCCAGGGAGGCGAGTTCGTCCATCCTGGCCTGCAGCAGGGCCGGCAGGGCATCCGGATCGATCTGATACTTGCGCCCTGCGGCGCGCAGTGCGAACAGGCGCTCCTCCACCGCATCGACATCCGCCGGGTCAGCGTCCAGATCGGCACTGACGGACATGATGGCATTGACGGCCTCATCCAGTTCGACACCGGCACGGGCCAGGGCCTCCATCGCCGGGCCAAGCCGCTCCCCTGCCTGTTCCCGCACGCGGTCCAGGGCGCGCTCCGCCGTGCGCAGCTTGGCCGCCACGCCGCCGTCCTTCTCCAGCGCCGCCGTCGCGTCGCTGACCGCTTCCGCGATCTTCTCCACCTGCATCATGAAACCACGCCGTTCGGCAAGCTGGTCGGCTTCGCCCTCCATCGGCGCGAGTTCAGTCAGTTCCTCGACCGTGTGGCGCAGCAGGTCCTCTTCTGCCCGTGCCTGCTCCAGCGCCGCTTTCGCCTCCGCCAGCCGGGCCGCACTCTGCTGCCAGCTATCCCACTGACGACGCAGTGCCGCAACCTCCGCCTCATGTCCGGCAAAGGCGTCCAGGATCGGGCGATGACTGGCCGCGTCCAGCAGACCGACCTCCGCCGCCTGGCCATGAATCTCGACAAGCCGCGCCCCGATGGCGGCGAGCAGGCTGATGCTGACGGGATGATCGTTGATCCAGGCCCGGCTGCGCCCGTCCGCACCGACCGAGCGCCGCAGGAAAAGCTCCTCCCCTTCCGCATCGGGCAGATCGTTCTCCGACAGGAAGGCGCGGACGGGATGATCGGCGGGCAGTTCGAAGATGGCCGTTACGCCGCCCCGCTCCGCCCCGGTCCGCACCAGGCGTCCCTCTGACCGCGCGCCCAGGGCGAGGCCGAGCGAATCAAGCAGGATCGACTTGCCCGCACCCGTTTCACCGGTCAGCGCACACAGCCCCGGCGCGAGGCTGAGGTCCAGTCGGTCGAAGACAACGATGTCGCGTATCGCGAGCGATCTCAGCATGGTGTGACCGTCAGAAGACGGCGTTCCAGATGCTGGATATCCATGATTCGTCGTCGGCTTCCGGCGCGAGTTGCTGGCCTGACAGAAGCGCGTAGGAATCGCGGTACCAGACACTGTTGGGGAAGTTGTGGCCCAGAACCGCGGCCGTTGCCTGCGCCTCGTCCGTGACGCCCAGCAGAAGATAGGACTCGGTGAGGCGATGCAGTGCCTCCGGCGTGTGACTGGTGGTCTGGTAGTCGCGGACGACATTGCGGAACCGGTTGATGGCGGCGACATAGTGCTGCCGCTGCAGGTAGTAGCGCCCGATCTCCATTTCCTTGCCTGCCAGATGGTCCTGCGTCAGGGCCAGCTTGGCCTGCGCATCCTGGGCATAGGCCGAGGTCGGGAACCGTCGGATCACTTCCTCAAGCGATTCGAGCGCCTTCACGGTACGGCCCTGGTCCCGCCCGACATCCGTGATCTGTTCGTAGTGGCTGACGGCGATCATGTAGTGGGCATAGGCCGAATCCGCGCTGCCCGGATGCAGCCGGATGAACCGGTCGGCGGCACCGATGGCAAGGTCATAGTCGTTGGTCATGTAGTAGGAAAAGACCGCCATCAACTGCGCCTTGGTGGCCCAGACCGAATAGGGGTACTGCCGCTCCACCAGATCGAACGTCAGCGCAGCTTCCTGGTAGTCCCCGGCGGTGACCTCATCCAGGCCCTGATTGTAGATGACCTCCACCGGGGTGTCTTCGGGCGCCTCCGCAACAGGCTTCTTGTCGCCGGAGTCGTCGGAGCACGCCGCAGCAAGCACCATCACCATGCCCAACAGCATGATGCGCCCAGCAGAAAACCAGTCCTGAACCGCGTGTTTCATGAAATCTATGTCTCACGCGGTCCTGTCGAAATCAAGCTATGCGCGAAGACCGGCACGGCTTTTGATGCACATGAAGGAGATTTCGTGAAAGCGGTGCCGGTTGGTCCGGCGATTCGCAATTCGTGTCACAATGCAGGACTGAGGTCACAGAATGCACCAACTTCGCCATATCGACCGCCACGTCGGGGAACGCATCCGCAGCCGCCGGGCAGAACTGGGCATGACGCAGCATGACCTCGCCAGCCTGCTGGGGATTTCCTATCAGCAGGTCCAGAAATACGAGACCGGTGCGAACCGCGTCAGCGCAGGCCGGCTCTACGAGGTGGCGCGGCAGCTCGGCTCGCCCGTCGGTTTCTTCTTCGAAGGACTGGAAGGCGAGACCGCCCGTTCGGTCTCCGACCTGGCACATGGCGGCACCAACCGCACCACCATCGACCTGGCGCGCAATTTCGGGCGGCTGGACAATGCCTCGATCCGTGGCGCGATCTCCACGCTGGTCCGCGCACTGGCCGACGAACATGCGGATGATGGGGAGCCGGTCAATGGCGGCGGGCCGAATAGCGACCAGGTTCGCAGTCTGGCCCAGCCGGCCGAATAGTCAGCCGCAACACACCAACCGCCAAGTGAGGTAGCCGATGCAGTTGCATCAATCCGACAGCGATAAGGATGTGTGACCAGGAACCCGCCGGCAGGCTTCTCAGCCCGCCTCATGACTCCACACAGACAGAGAGGCTTGACCATCGACACGCATACTCCGCGGCAGGTCGATCGTGAAGATTGATCCATTCTTGCGCCGACGAAAGCTCAGTTCGCCGTCCGCTTGCCTTATGAACTTGCGCGCAACGGTGAGCCCAAGACCAGTCCCGCCGTGGTTATGCTTTGTGGAAACGAATGGCTCAAATATTCGCCTCTCCAACCCTTGTTGAACCCCACCTGCGTTGTCCCAAATTTCTATCCGCACATGATCACCATGCGGCGCGCAACATATCAGAACGACTGGATACGAAGGCGGGTGACGGTCCAATTGATCCAGAGCGTTGTCAACCAAATTGGAAAGTACTTCACTCAATATAATACTGTTGAAGTCGATCAAACATTCTTCCCGACAGCACCTAACGATCATTCTTACACCCTGCAGATTGCGGTGCCGATATCCATTTCGCCAATTTTCCATTATGATACGAACGTCTATTTGTTCAATATCCCGCAGTTGGCCGGATGAAAGACTCTGAAGCGCGCCAATAATCTTGCGACAACGATCAATTTGTGACTCAATTTTTTTGAGCCTCACTGACGGCGCGTCCAAATTACTCAAGCTCGCTCGCAGATTCGATGTCAGGAGACCAATATTATTTATGGGCTGGCTTATCTCATGAGCCAAACTGCCCGCCAATTCACCCATAGAGAGCAATGATTCTCTCTTCTGGTGATTCATGCGCTCGATTTCATATGTCGTGACATCAATTATCATGCAAATATATCGAAATTTTCCATAGGTCGGTTCAGAAATTTTTATCATGAAGAATTCGTCTGGTCGGGCCTCGGATGATCGAGTGATCCTCAATGTTCCGATCCAGCTCTTTTGCCTTTGGACGCTGTCACTGATTAGGGCCGGATCAACATCGAATTCATCTCCTGAGTCGATCTGGACACCCATGATATGCGGCCCCTCGAGCTCGGTGTAAGACAAAGACCTGACGAGAGATCCTTCTATATCGTCGATATACACTACTTTTACTGGTGTATTGTATATAAAACCCGAAATAAGCTCACCAATTTGACTATTTGACATTTTTTTCAGGTACTTCTCCGGCTCTGCACTGATCTCTTTCAGGATACCCTGATGAATAGAGTGAAAAACACTGAATAGAAGAATCAAAATCGATAGCCCGGATACAATAAAAACGCCCGCAAACGTCATTCCTATACTTCTCTGTTCATCTCTCAATCTCGCCTCCTGAACAGCAGAATATGAGGAAAACTGGCGACACAATCTGAGAAAATTTTCAAATGCTATGCGTCGATTGTCGATATCAGCACCGTTTGACCGGTCAATATAATAGGTATTATTATATCTCAATTCTATTTTACTCAGACTTTCCGAAATTTTGCGAATGAATTCTTCTGCTCTTGGAAATTTGCTGAACTTCTTTCGGATCAGCCCCTTGCTGGAAGCATCGAGGCGTGATCTGATCGACTGGAAATAAAATGACACCTCGCGCTCTTGTTCCGGTGTTGCTCGACTCCGGGTTCTCTGGCTCAGGTCCGCAATTTTCAGGGCATCATACTCGATTTGTGTTGCATGCCAGACTGCGCTCTCCTCGTTCGCAGAAAAAAACCCCCTTACTTCATAGATATAGAACAATATATTTACACTAATAATTCCAAAAATCACAAAAATAGACAGGTTTATGACAATTTTGCATTTCGCATAGGCATTCAAGATGAGCAAATAATAGCTTTTCACGGAGATATCTCTTTCATCTGATATGGATAGAATTCACATGCCAGACCGCAAGAGAGGTGAAAATATCCTCTCTGAGAGACCCGTTCTGAGACCAGGGAAAGATGACAACAATTGGGCCTTTGTTATGTACGGAAATGGGAGCATCATTCATGAGCCATACCAACATGGCACCTGCGTTCACGAATGTTCTGATGTCTGAATCCACTGTATAGCCATTCATCGCGCTTATGGATATTTCCGAGAATTCGCCACCTTCATATTGATCCAAAAAATTTTGAATAAGAATGCCGGTATATTTGGCAATATCATCATGCCAGGGAGTATTTGTACTGATAGATTCGACATATTTTTCATCTATATCATCAATATATAACATATATTTCTCTTGATTTTGAATTTGTAGAGAAAATTCTAATCTATTATCAGACTTTAATGAATTATTTTCGATAAAAATAGTAAATATCGCAAATATAACGAACGTAATCAGCTTGAATTTTCTGTTACTACCAATATTTTTACACACATTACTGAATATTGCATGCATCATGATACACCTCCCATTAATCTGACCGTCAATTCCGTTCCCAGTTTGGTAAGCTGGACAATCTGTCGACGGGAATCTGCCGGATCCGGCCGACGCTCTATGAGCCCAGCATCGCAAAGATCGTTGACTTTCCGCAGACCGGTAGTCAGTGACATGTTTGTTACATAGGCAGCGCTGCCGACGCTCAGTCCGAAGAAATGACCCGATATCTCGTCCTCATGAAGGGCCGCCAGGATGCGGAAGTGCGCATCACTGGCGCATTTTGGAGGAAGCACATCGTCAAGACGACTTGGTGTGCCGGGGATTCTCTCGTATTTTCTTTGGTACACTCCGTCTTGAGCCAGGTTGTTTGAGTTTTCCTCGAGTCTCCTGGACAATTTTTCGACACCGAGTGCTACAGCATCCAGCAAGTCATTTGTATCAATCGGCTTGGAGAGATAGTCCACACCACCGAACCGTAGTGCTTTTCTGACATCGCTATATTCATTTTTTGAAGAAACAATGATTGTCTCAGTCATCCTTTTATGATCATCAAATTTTTCAATAAAGGAAAGAACACCCCACCCGGAAATATTTGGCATATTTATGTCAAGAACAAGTATTATTGGAGCAGATTCCTGCGCATACCAAGCCATGAATGCCGATGGATCAGTGAATGGCAATGCGTCATATCCCGATTCCGCCAGAAGATCGCAAATTTCGCTCGTGGCTAACTCCTCATCGTCCAGTACTATTACGTGGAAATTATCGCTACTAGACATTTCCGCTCTCAAGACAACACTGTTTGCCAAAAGTCGCGCTACAAGCTACAAAATTGACCGAATATGGCTTTATGTCTTGCATGAAATGACCCATTTTGAGGCGCTATTGGTACGTATTGTTGTCATTTGCGATTGTCCATACAGTTTTAAAGCTTCATATTCAATATGGTGGGGGAAGAGAGACTTAATTTTCATTTTTTCAAATTCAGCTGCTAAATATCGGTTCAAATCATTAACCTGGGGTTAAAAGGCCATTCTCCTGACGTATCGCTTGCCAACCCAAGCCTGACTCACCCCATATCTGGCACGACGCATCAGGCACCGCATGCATCGATTGCGGCGCCGATCCACTGGTAGGGAGCCCTGATGTACCACAATCTCTCTCCGTGTGACAGTCACGAAACCTGAGTCTGGATCGCAGCTCGCTCCGGCTAACGTTCACGATCTCTAGATCTTCGTTCAGAAGTCTCCGGAAAGTGGCTCGGGACATCGGCATGGCCATTTCCCTGATGTCGTATGGAAGCCGATAGTCCAGCGAAGCGAGCGAAGATTCGAAGAGGTCAGAAAGTGCATCCCATTCCATCCGGGATGTGATTTGGTTAGTTTCCCTGGGCCAGACCACATCAACGAGCAACTTTGCGACTGTCACCCGCTGATGTCTCTTCCAGGAAAGGACAGTCGCCTGTGGGAGCCGCGATTTTCTGAGCGTTTTTCGCATCTTATGAAGGACAGATACCTGCATGATCGCGAGCCACTTAGCGGAACTGAAGCACTATGCGTACACACGTTCGTCAGGCATCATTTGCATGCCGCAAACACCTCGTTCCGCACGAGCGATGAGATTGCGCATGTCACTCAGCGTCGCGGGTTTCTGCATGTATTCCTCGAACAGGATTCCCGAATCCGGAACATCAGATTTCGAAAGGGCCGTCCATGCGACAGCCTGCGTGTTGCGATTGGGGAACCCGTTGTTCCGGACCCTTCGCATGACGTCGGAACCTGACAAGCCAGGCATCGAGATGTCCATCAGTATCAGGTCGTACTTCTTCGCAGCCAGAAGACTGAGGCCTTCATACCCATCAGATGCTTCGTCGATCTCGTGGCCCAGACGGGTTACCACGGCCCTCGCGAGAGCCCTGTTGATCTCGTTGTCGTCAACTACCAACACCCGCATCTGAGTAACTCCTCATTAAATGCCTGAACCGACTACATGTCAGTGCACCACCGAGGGGGTCGCGGGAGAAAGCTCAACTGGAACCATGAACTGGCATTTTGCGCCGGGAATGCTGGCGCAATGGTTGGAAATGGTTGGAAATGGTTGGAAATCTCCAACGGCCGCCGGGCCGAGGCCACACATGGCAGGTGATCCGGATTGCGCCCGCTCCTCTACGTGGGCCTATAGTCCTGTGATCGATCCCGTCGAGCATCATTTGGCAATGCTGGAATATCGGCTTCGGAGGCTACTGCCGAGAACCCGCAGCGCCCTGTGCGACGCCACCGCAAACACTTTCGGCAACTTCAATGCGAAGGGATGTGCTGGTCAACGCGAGCTTCCCGGACACTGCCGGGACTGACAACCTGATGAGAACCGACATCTAGTCAGGACGATCCATGGAGAAGGTCTCTTCGACGACCGGGTAGTCCACCTGGCCCTGGCGGGGCAGCGCCGCGTTCTGACGGCAGCAGCGTCAGACCAGCCTGCTCCAAAGCACTGACAGTCCGACCGACTTGCGCCGAGGAAGCGCTCATCTGAACCTTCCGTTCCGCCGGGACCATGTCGACCACAAGCGCGCCGGTATCGCGCAAGGTCGTCGTCGTATCCTTGCTATCGCCTTCCGAATGCGGCCCATTGCAGCCGAACGGCGCGGTCCACGGAAAACCCGTGATCGCGTTGAAGTAACCGAAGGGTCCGAGGTTCATGGCAACAGATCGTTCAACGACGACGCGGAAAGGCCCTGAGCACGCTCGGCTCGAGGGGCTCGACCTGGCCCGCTACTTCGCGTTCGTCGGCATGGTGATCGTCAATTTCAAGATCGCCATGGGCGCCGGAGGGGACGACGGCATCCTGAACACTCTGACCTCCGCACTGGAAGGGCGCGCCGCCGCCACCTTTGTGGTCCTGGCCGGGATCGGGCTTGGGCTGGCTGGTGGCAGGGGTCTGGACCAGACCATTGCCGTCACGCTCAAACGGGCCCTGTTTCTGCTGGTCATCGGCCTGCTCAACATGACGATCTTTGACGCCGACATACTGCACTATTACGCCATCTATTTCCTGTTCGGAGTGCTCCTGCTTTCGCTGGGCACCCGGGCACTCTTGGGGATCATCGGCGGACTGAACATCGCCTTCGTGATCATGATCCTCGCACTGGACTACGATGCGGGATGGAACTGGGATACATACACCTATTCCGATTTCTGGACCCCGACCGGATTTGTCCGCAACCTGTTCTTCAATGGCTGGCACCCGGTCATTCCATGGCTCGGGTTCCTGGTGTTCGGTATCGTCCTCAGTCGAACTTCACTGGCGAACAGGGCCACGCAGATGAAACTGATCATCTCCGGCGCAATCGCACTTGGCCTTGCCGAAGGCACCAGCGCCTTGCTCGCCAACCAACTTGCACCTGTCAGCCTGGAGCTTGGCGCACTCGTCACGACCGATCCGGTTCCCCCGATGCCGCTCTATACGCTGGCGGGCCTTGGCGCTGCGAGCCTGGTCGTCGGGGTTTGCCTCCTGCTCTCGAACCGGCTGAGAGCGATCGGTGTTGTGCGCCTGTTGGTGCCTGCCGGGCGCCAAACCCTCACGCTCTATCTCGCGCACGTGTTGATCGGGATGGGAATGCTCGAAGCGCTCGGGTTGCTTGGCGGACAGACGGTTGGTCAGGCAGTAGGCGCTGCGGCCCTGTTCTGCATCTTCGCGACTCTCTATTCGCTGATCTGGACACGGTGGTTCAAGCGAGGACCAATAGAGGCATTCATGCGAAAGGTTGTCGGCTAGCAAGCCCTCCGGCGCGCAGCTGCTGCCTTGCACTAGCTTGCGGTCCTGAGGTCAAACCCATCCAGCAACTCTGCGCGAGGCGCGCGCGAACAGCGGCATCGCAGCAGGCTCGCCGCAGATGTTTCCGAAGTTGCGGCTCAGAACCTTCCGGTCATCAACTCCGGGAATCCTGTTCTCGGGGCATGATCTAGTCGGGGCGATCCATGGAGAAGGTCTCTTCGACGATCGTGTAGTCCATGTAGCCCAGACGGGCGAGCGGGCGGTAGACCGACATGTCGATCATGCCGTCCTTGATGATCCGCTCATCGATATGGATTCCGACCACTTCGCCGATGACCATGTTGTTGACGATCTTCGGTGAGGAGGAGCGCAACTGGATGATCTGGACCAGCCTGCATTCCAGATTGACCGGCGACTCCTTGACCCGCGGGGCAGCGACGAGTTCCGACGGCAGCGGGGTCAGACCAGCCTGCTCGAATTCGCTGACAGTCCGGCCGACATGTGCCGAAGAGACATTCATCTGATCCTTCAGCTCCGCCGTCACCATGTTGACCACGAACTCGCCCGTGTCGCGCACGTTCGCCGCCGTATCCTTGATGTCACCTTCCGGATGCGGCCCATTGCAGCCGAACAGCACGGTCGGCGGAAAATCCGTGATCGCGTTGAAGTAGCTGAAGGGCGCGAGGTTCATGGTCCCGTCGCTGCCGAGGGTCGAGACCCAGCCGATGGGACGCGGCGAAACCAGCGCCTTGAAGGGGTTGTGCTTGAGGCCATGTGGCTGGTCGGCGCGATAGAACATGATTTCTGATCCCCTGTTTGCGCATTGCCGGACCGGACCGCTGCCGCCGGTGAACTGCGCAATGATCTAGCGCATCGGCGGCCAAAAGGGAATCAGCGCCTGACACCGCAGCACTGTTGGCGGGACGGTTACTTGTTGCGGACGACCTTGTTGTCGATTGCGGGCACGCTGTAGATGTAGGTCTCGATGGCCTGCAGGTCCGCGTCGGTCAGGAATTTCAGACCGTCTTCGATGGCCTCTTCCATCGACCCCTGCACATTGTCGAAGTCGGGTTTCATGCCGCTCTTCATCAGTTCGACAAGATCGCCCTTGCCCCAGTCGCCGGTGCCCGTGGCGTGCGGCGTGATGTTGGGGACAAGCTGCCCCTCCGGCCCATCCGGCGTTCCGGCCAGATAATCGCCGCGTTTCAGACCACCGAACATGTTGCGGGGCGTGTGGCATTCGCCGCAATGGGTCAGGGCCTCCACCAGATAGGCCCCGCGGTTCCAGTCCGCCGACTGCGCCGGATCCGGCTCGAAACGTCCCTCGTCGAAGAACAGCATCCGCCAGCCGCGCTGCATGAACCGCCAGGAGAAGGGAAAGCTGACGTCATGTTCCCGGTTCGGCTGTGCCACCGGGTCGAGGGAAAACAGATAGGCCTTGATGGCCAGCGCGTCTTCCCGCGTCATCTTCGTGTAGCTGCCGTAGGGAAACACCGGGAAATAGCGTCCGCCGTCCGGCCCGACACCTTCGTGCATGGCCCGGACGAAATCCTCATCCGACCAGCCACCGATGCCATGTTGCGGGTCCGGCGTGATGTTGGGGCTGTAGAAGGTGCCGAACGGCGTATCCAGCCCCAGTCCGCCCGCGAACCGGGTACCGCCATCCTTTGCCGTGTGACAGGCGATGCAGCCACCGGCATGCACCAGGTACGCACCCTTCTCCACCATTGTCTCGGCACTGACGGTCTGGACCGTCATGGAGAACAGCAGCGCAAGGCCGGACAGGAGTCCGGCCTTGCGCATGCCCGTCAGAATTCGGCCAGGAAAGGTCACGATGCTCAGCTGGGCTTCGGACCGCGATAGTCGTCGTGGCAACCGCCGCAGGTCTTGCCGGTGGCACCCAGAGCCGCACCGATCTTGCCCGCGTCCATGCTCTCGGTCGCGGTGACCAGATCGGCGGAGGCGGCGATCAGACGGTCATTGGCCGCCTTGAACCCAGCCCAGTCGCTCCAGATGCTGGCCTTGGCGCGATACTCCATGCTGCCTTCCGGGAACAGCTCGATGGTGGTCTGCGCCAGCATGTTCAGCTTCTTCGCCGCGGCAACCGTATCGGCACTCGGGGCGGCATTGCCCTTGGCGACATCGGAGATCGCCTTCATCGCGCCACCCATTTCCTTCATCGCGGCAACGCGCTTGTCGGACATGCTGCCGTGCGCGCCCGCCAGTGCGGCACCCGCGAACACGGTCGCGGCAAAGCCAGCCAGAATGATCTTCTTCATCAGCTTCCTCCTCAGGATTTCCGACCGTCCGGACAACGGCCCACCGACCTCTCGGCAGCCTTCACGACGGCGCTCCATCATCCCGCACCTGTCGTGACGTTAACAAGCAAGTGCGTGCATTTATTCGTCGCCCGGATCATCACACCCTCGTGATGAGCTGTCCATTCCCCGCCACGCGGGCGCACTGGCCGGCGATCGTGCCCCGCCTCGCGCTCAGAATCCCAGATGCGCCCCCGCGATCAGCATGCCAAGGCCGAGCAGCAGTCCGACCGCCACCTGACCCGTGAACCAGAGCGCCAGGCCGGAAAGCGCCAGAGCGGCCATCTGGAACGGACCCATCATCGCGATCTGCGGTGCGACGACGGCGGCGATGGCACAGCCGGGCAGGACGCTCAGCAGACGCCGCAGGCGCCCCTGTTCCGGCACCCGCGCCCCGAGTGCATAGCCCAGATAGCGGGAGGCGAAGACCACGACAGTCAGCATCCCGATGGCAATCCAGGGCGACCAGGGGTCAGTCATTCCTCTTCTCCGGCAGGATCATTCCCGCTGCCGCGCCAGCGCCCACACCGATCAGCAGGGTATAGTGGGGGTCCAGCCAGCGGTGGGCCGCAACCGAGGCGGCGGCGGCAATCACCCAGGGCAGGGCCGGACCGATACGGCTGCGTGTCACCATCACCAGGATCAGGAACAGGAAGATCATCCCGCCCTGGCCCAGTGCCTTCAGGGTCAGGGCGTCAAGTGCACCCGGCAGGCTGACCCCGACACTGACACCCGACATCCAGGCAACCAGCAGGACAAGGGAGCATGTCATGTAGAGCTTCGTCACGTCCGCGCGCCTGCGTTCCTGCATGGCCAGCGCCCAGCTGGCATCGACCAGCAGCCAGATGCCGGTGAAACGCTGCAGCGGCGGCATGCTGCGCAGCATCGGCGCAAGCGTGAGCCCCATCAGGATATTGCGGGATGATACCAGGCCCGCCGACAGGGCAATGGCGAGAAGGGGAAGCGGGTCGGTCCAGAAGGGCAGGACCGCGAACTGGGCCGCCCCGGCAAAGGCGGTGAGGCTGAGCACCAGCGTCTGGGCGTCCGTCATGCCCTGCACATGTGCCGCCGAGCCATAGACGGTTCCGAACGTGAAGGCCCCCAGGGCAAAGCCGAAACTCATCCGCAGGCCATCCGCCACGCTGCGGCCCACACCAAGGTGCCCGTTGTTCATGCTGTCGCCTGTTCATGAGAATGCCGGGACGCCCGGCGCGGGCAAACCTATGCCAATGCCGTTTCAGGTCAAGCGATGGCCGACACTACTGAATCTCGAAATCCGTGGCCTGCACGGTACCGGAGGTCAGTCGCGCGATCTCGAAGCTGTTGGCACTGTTGCCGCCATCCGGGTCGAAGTGCAGGCGGCTGTCGCTCTCATCGAAGAAGAAGGTGGCCTCGCTGGTGCCGAGATCGACACCACCCGGATTGTTGGTCAGGTCGAAGGCCTGGCTGACGAAATTCTGCCCGTCGGTCAGGGTCGCAGCCCCGCCACCGACATTGGCGAAGCCGCCGCTTTCGATCAGGAACTTGTCACTGCCGGTGGTGAAGTCGGTGATGATGTCGCCTGCTTCCGCCTGCGTGTCATAGCGGAAGCGGTCATTGCCGGCATTGCCGGTCAGTTCGTCCGACCCGATGCCGCCGAAGATCTCGTCGATATTGTCACCCCCCGCGACCGTGTCGTCACCTGCGCCGCCCTGCAGGGTGTTCTGCCCCGAAAGCGCGGTCACGAAGTCATTGCCGTCCCCGCCGCGCACGGTGTCGTTGCCCGCATCGCCGCTCAGGCTGTCGGCACCGAGGCCGCCATCGATCAGGTCGGCACCGGAACCGCCGGAGATGGTGTCGTCGCCATCATCGCCGGAGACGGTGTCATCATCCTGCTCGCTCTGGATGAAGTCATTGCCGTTGTCGCCGTTGATCGAATCCTGGCCAAATCCGCCGCGCAGGCTGTCCGCACCATCACCGCCCGTCAGGGTGTCATTGCCGTCCTCGCCCAGGATATCGTCAATCCCGGCGCCGCCATCAATGAAGTCATCGCCCGCGCGTCCCTCGATCCGACTGTCTGCGCCATCGCCGAAGATATTGTCCGACTGGGCCGTGCCGATCACGTTCTCGACCCCGACCAGCGTATCGTCACTGATGCCTGTCACCGTTGCCGTCCCGGCAGTCAGATCGACCGTGACACCGCCAGCCGTGATGGTCGAATAGTCGATGGTGTCGCTGCCATCCCCGGCATCGAGGGAGTCGTTGCCGGTGCTGCCGATGATGGTGTCATTGCCGCCGGCAGTGCTGATGGTGTCGTCGCCGGCCCCGCCGTTCATGCGGTTGGTGTTGCCGTCACCGGTCAGCGAATCATTGCCCGCGCCGCCGAAGATCCCTTCGATGGATGTCAGTGTGTCCGTGCCGAAGGCGGCCGTCGTCAGCGTGGCGTCCGTGACCGTGAAGGTGATGTTCTCGGCCCCGATGGCGGAGAAATCGACCACATCGATACCGTCACCGCCGTTCAGCACGTCGTTGCCGGCTTCTCCCGCCAGCGTGTCATCACCGGCACCGCCGGTCAGGCTGTCGTTGCCCGCATTGCCGACGAGGCGGTTGTTGCTCGCGTCACCGGTGATCGTGTCATTGCCCTGACCACCGATAACGGTCTCCAGACGATCCAGCGTGTCCGTGCCGGACTGGGCGCTGGTCGAGAACCGGTTGCTCAGATCGGCGAGCAGGTCAGTTGTCAGATGGTCATAGCTGACAACGTCGCCGGATCCGGACCCGCTGTTCTGATTGCCGCCGTCCAGGGTGTCATTGCCGGCACCACCACGCAGAGTGTCGTCACCTCCCAGACCGCGCACGCGCATGCCGGCAGTCGCATCACGGCCGTCGAAACTGTCGTCACCGTCCTGCAGGTCGGCACTGAGATTCCGGTTGCCGATTCCCGTCCCGGAAAGATCACCGACCGTCAACGTGTCATTGCCGGAGGATCCGGAGATGCCGAGACGCTCCACCGCGACATCGCCTGTGATCGTCTGGACCGTCGCGCCGGTCGTTGTCTGGATCGTCACGTCGGTACCGGAAGCCGCGACAGTGACCGCGGTGCCCGCCGCGTCATCGAGCAGCAGATTGATCTCGTCATCCGCGCCATCGCCACCGGCTACCACATTGGTGCCGCTGTCACTGGCATCGAAACGGAACCGGTCGTCGCCCGCGCCGCCGCTCAGGGTGTCGTCACCGGCATTGCCCGCCAGCGTGTCATTGCCGGCCCCGCCGCTCAGGCTGTCGTCACCCGCGTCGCCGCGCAGGAAGTCCGTGCCGTCACCGCCATCCAGGGTGTCATTTCCGCCGCGCCCGACGATCAGATCATTGGTCGCCTGCGCCGCAGCGGCATCGTCCGTGTCGTCCAGCAGCTGAACGGAGAACAGCACGTCATCGAAGGATGCTTCCTCGACATCCGCGAACAGGGTGTCGATTTCGCCGGAGCCCACCTGGGTGACACTGATGCCGGAGCCGTCACCAAGTGGCGAGACCTCGATCGTCCGCGCCAGGTCACCGGGATTGCTGAGCACGCTGTCGGCGATCACGGCGCGGTCGGTACCGCCGCCACCCGCCAGGCTGTCATTGCCCGTACCGCCCACCAGGGTGTCATCACCGGCATCGCCGGAAAGCAGGTCCGCACCGGCACCACCGCTCAGGCTGTCGGTCCCGGCGCCGCCGAACAGCAGGTCCGCCGCAGTGCCCCCGGTCACCGTGTCGGTTCCGCCGCCGCCGAAGAGGATGCTGCGCACATTGTTCGCCGTCAGCGCTTCATCGCCCGCGTTGCCGGTGGTGAGCACAAAGGCCTCACCGGAAAACTGTGCTTCCTCGAAAGTGCCATCGAGCTGGTCCGTGCCTTCGTCGACATCGCCGGTCACCGTGTCGGTGATCGTGATCGCGCTGCCGTCGTCATTGGCGGAGAAGGTGAAGTCGCCGACCGCCCCGGCATAGACCACCCGGTCTGCCGCACCATCGCCGCCCGACAGGACGTCATTGCCGACACCACCGGTCAGGGTGTCATTGCCGGATTCACCCAGCAGCGTGTCCTGACCTGCATTGCCGGAGACATCATCATTACCGTCGCCCGCCAGTACCGCATCCCGACCCGCGCCGGCGCTGATGGTGTCATTGCCGCCGAGTGCCGCGTGAATGTCATTGCCGTCGCCCAGTGTCTGGTTCTCGGCATTGTCAGTGGCTATGGAGAGGTCGAAGGTTTCCGCCGCGAAGGTCACCCGTTCCACATCACTGTTGATGGTGTCCGTACCCTCGGCCGCCGTCACGATTGTGAAGCCGGAACCGTCGGCGTTCGCCTGACCGACCACATCCTCGATCGCGGTCGCGAAGATCGCCAGGTCTGCCCCGCTGCCGCCGGAGAAGACATCGTCGCCGCTGCCGCCGGTCAGGGTGTCATCGCCTTCTTCGCCGAGCAGCGTGTCACCACCCGCGCCACCGGAGAGGCTGTCCTGACCCGCGCCGCCGAACTGCACATCGCTGCCGTCACCGCCGATGATGGTGTCATTGCCGTCACCACCGACCGCCACCGCACCGCCATTGTCCTGCGTCAGGGCATCATTGCCGCCGGTGCCGAATGTCGTGTTGAGGCCGGTGCCGCCGAAATCCAGGATCTCGATATCCGTCGACAGGGTGTCCGTGCCTTCCGATCCCACCGTATCCTGCAGCACGACCGTCAGGCCATCGGCGGAGACATTGGCGATGAAGCCGGGGGCAACGCCGCTGAAGATCGCCGTATCGATGCCACTGCCGCCGGTCAGGAAGTCATTGCCATCACCGCCGGAAAGCGTGTCATCACCGCCCCGTCCGGCCAGGAAATTGTTGTTGGCATCGCCGGTCAGCGCGTTGTCCGCCGCGTCACCCAGGGCAATGTCGAACAGGGTGCCGTTGAAATCGATCTCGTCAATCTCCGCGGTCAGGGTGTCGGTGCCTTCCGCGCCAACCGTGTCGGCCAGCGTGATCTCGCCGCTGGTGTCATCGACGGTCTGCCTGAACCCGCTCTGGTCGCCGACATAGACCGCGCGATCAATGCCGACGCCACCGACAATCCGGTCGTCGCCTGCACCCCCGGAAAGCGTGTTGGCACCCGTGCCCGCATCAAGCAGATCGGCAGACGTTCCGCCGGTCAGGGTGTCGTCACCGGCACCACCGAACAGCTCCAGCGCGATTCCCGCGTTCGAACCATCGACGAGGTCACCACCGTCACCGGCACGCACCACGATCGTATTGTCCAGAATGCCGGAGCCCGTCAGGTTACCAAGGACCACCTGGTCGCCGTTCAGGCCGAGATCGACCTCCAGCTCCTCGACATCCTGCAGCGTGACCTGTGTCTCCCTGCCTTCGACATTGAAATTGAGCACGGCCTGGCCGTCCACGGTTTCGCCGGTCAGGACATTCGTCTGGTCCGCGTCGGCAAGAATGGTCAACGTGTCGATGCCCGCACCACCGATCAGGGTGGCGTCACCATCTGCGATATTGAAGGTCTGGGCACCGTCGAATGCGATGACGCCATTGTCGCCGTCATCATCATTCTCGATCTGCTCGTCGTCGTCGTTGCGGTCGTCCAGATCATCATCACCGATGCTGCCGATGACCTCTTCCTCGGCGGCGGCATCACCGATCTCCTCGCCTGCGGCGACTTCGACATCATCGTCGTCCAGGCCGAGGGCGGCGCGCAACTGCGTCAGCACGCCGGTATCCTCCACTTCAGGCGCGTCCGGCAGTTCACCCAGATCGGCGTAGGCCAGGACACCCGGGGCAAAGGCTGCCAGCAGCGTGTCCACATCCACATCACTGAGCGGTGTCGGCTGGCGGAACATGGAAAGCACTTCCATGCCCTGGAGCGGCTGGTCCAGGACCAGCACGGCACCGGCAGTTGCCACCGCCACGGAACCCGCCGCAAGGCCACTGACGCTGGGCAACAGCACGAAGGTATTGGCCTGCGCCTCGGGCGCGGCCTTGCCGATGACCCGCGCGCCCCGCACCGTCAGGTTGGCCACTGGCGTGCGGACAAACAGAACCTCCGCACCGCCAGCAGTCGCGGCGGTAGTATCGATCGCGAACTGGCCCTGAATGACAAAGAACTGCGGTTCGCTGGAACCTGATTCCTCCGGTGCCTCCAGCAGGATGCGGCTGTCGCTGTCAAAGAATGCGGCGGCACCGTCTGACGTCACCAGCTCGACCGCGCCGTCTCCCCGGGTCAGGATGATGTCACCGGGACCGACGCGTTCGCCCGTCTGCAAAGGCCCCTGGCGGCCATCGACATGCACCACGAAGACATCACCGACCACGGTCCGCACCGACAGGGTGCCACCGACAGGGGAGCCGTTCAACTGCACGGTTTCCAAGGGGTTGGCGCGATCGACCGCCCCCTCCACCTGACTGGCCGGGAGCACGAAACCGGAAACATCGGTCGATTCGTCAGAGACGGTGGTCTCTGCACTGTTTCGTCCCGAGATCTGGTCCATTCTGTTCGTCCTCAACCGCACCAGCGACACCGACATGGTGTCACATTCCGTGATTCAGCAGAAATCAAGCAAGCCTGATGCCATTCCCACGATCGCGGGCGCGACGAATCATGCGGCCCGCGCGGCCAGCATCTTGCCATAGGCGGCCACGGTACGCTCGGCGATCGGGGCCAGACGCGCCACGGCGGCCCCGGCCGCCTCCAGTTCATTCTCCTCGAACAGCTCCTCGGCTTCCCGCGCGGCCTCGAACAGCAGCATGCCACCAACCGTTCCGGCACTGCCCTTCAGGCTGTGCGCCTCCCGGCCCAGTGATTCACGGTTTGACGCATCCGGAGTCTGCTGCAGGGTCTGCAGACGCTGCAGGGTATCCTCGATGAAGGCCGTGATGAGTTCCGGCAGGATGTCCTCGCCCACATCCTCCGCGAACTGATCCAGGATGGCCTGATCGATCAGGGCGGCGCCTTCCGCTTCAGGCTCTGCCGGCTCTCCCGCATGCGGCAGGCCTTCGTCCGTGGCCGGATCATCGGTGGTCGCGGAGTTCGCGACAGCCGGCGAGGAGGGCCCATCGGCCATTGCATCCGGTTCGGCAACCCGGTCCGGGCCCCCGGTGGCGCGGGCACCGATCAGCGCCCAGCGGGACACGAGCTGCAGCAGCTCGACCTTGTCGAACGGCTTGGCAATGAAATCGTCCATGCCCTTCGACAGACATTCCTCCCGATGTTCCGGCATGGCATTGGCGGTGACCGCAACGATGGGAACCGCGGCCCGGTTGCCGCCAAGGGCCCGGATCCGTGCCGTCGCCTCGAACCCGTCCATGTCCGGCATCTGCACGTCCATCAGCACCAGTTCGAAGGGCTTCTCCGCCACGGCGGCCAGGGCGGCGGCACCATCCTCGGCCGTGTCCACGACATACCCCGCCTTCTCGAGCATCACGCGGGCGACCTGCAGGTTGATGCGATTGTCATCGGTCACCAGCACGCGGCTGCCACGGGCAGCGACGTCGCCGACCTGTTCCGTTTCCGAGGCCACACTGGCGTCATGCTCCAGATCCCGCCCGGTCAGCGCCCGGGCCAGCGGCAGCAACCGGACAGGACGGGTAACGAAGCCGTCGAAGCCACGGGCCAGCAATTCGTCCACCCGACCGCGCTGTGCGGGCGTGATGGCAATCAGCATCTGGCCGCTGACCATCCGGCGCAGGGCGCGGATCGCCGACACTTCCGAAGATTCCGCCAGTTCCCCGGCAATGATCGCATGATCCACGGTCTCCACGGGCGGTTGCATGTCCGGCGCCAGATGGGCCACCGACAGCCCCAGACCGCGTGCCCGGGCGGCCAGCCCCTCGCGCAGCACCACATTTGCCGAATGGACAGCGACGGAGCGTCCGTCGGTCATGCGCAGCAGGCTGGCCAGAGGGTCGCTGGCTGGCTTCTCCGCCCGTTTCAGCGATGCCTCGAACCAGAAGGTACTGCCCTCGCCCTCGATACTCTCCAGACCGATCCGGCCGTCCATCAGGCCCACCAGACGCTTGCAGATCGCCAGCCCCAGCCCCGTCCCGCCATAGCGCCTGGCCGTCGAGGCATCCACCTGGGTGAACTCCTGGAACAGGGCGTCCTGGCGATCCTTCGGGATGCCGATGCCGGTATCGCGCACATCGAAGCGGATGGTCGGCGTTCCCTCGGTGCCACCGGAAAGGGACACATCGATCATGACGCCGCCCGTCTCCGTGAACTTGATCGCATTGCCGGCGAAGTTGAGCAGCACCTGCCGGATGCGGGTCGGATCGCCCATGAGCGTCTTCGGGATTGCCGGGTCGAGGATCACAACCGCCTCGATCCCGCCCTCGAATGCGCGGGCCGAGAGCAGGTCGGTGACGCCATCGACCAGATCGGACAGGTCGAACGCCACATCTTCCAGCTCCAGCCGGCCGGCCTCCAGCTTCGAGAAGTCGAGAATGTCGTTGATGATGGTCAGCAGCGCCTCGCCCGAAGCCCGAACGGTCTCGGCGTACTGGCGCTGCTCCCCGCTGAGCGGCGTTTCCATCAGAAGGTTGGTCATGCCGAGGACGCCGTTCATCGGCGTGCGGATCTCGTGACTCATCATTGCCAGGAACCGCGACTTGGCGACATTGGCATCTTCCGCGCGTTCCTTGGCTTCGGTCAGGGCGCTCTCGTTCTCCTTCTGCGTGGTGATGTCGGTGTGAACACTGACCCGCCCGCCTTCTTCGGTCACGAACTCGCCCACCAGCAGCCAGCGGCCATCGGCAAGTTCCGTTTCAACCGGTCCTGTCGGGTTGCGATGCCGCGCCAGACGCTCCGCCACCCAGACGTCCGGACTCTGGCCGCCGGTCATGACGCGATTCGTTACCGACTTGCGGATGATGTCCTCGAAACGCTCCCCCTCGACGATGTGATCATCATTGGTGGCGTAATATTCACGGTACTTGGCATTGAACAGGATGACCCGGTCATCCGCGTCGAACAGCGCGAAACCGTCCGTCATGGCATCGATCGCTTCCAGCAGCTGGGTGCGGGCGGCACTCTCGCGCGCCTCTGCCCGCGCGACCTTTCTGTAGAGCCGTCGTGTTCTCCTGATCTCCCGGATCAGGAAACCGACAAGGGTCCCCGCGCCCAGCAGGGTGCCGACGGCGGACAGCAGCAGTTCGAAGTAGATTGGCTCCAGCCGGTCCACCCGTGACTGAGTGACCGTCAGTTCCGAGGAGTTCGTCAGTTGCTGCAGCGACTGGAACAGCGCAACGAGATCCTTGCGAACGGCGCTGTAGTTCCGGAAGTCGCCCGTCTGCAGCGACATCAGCCGCGCGTCATTGACCTCGAACGTGCGGGCAATGCTGGCCGCGATGGAGCCCGCACCGAGTGAATCACCCTTGTCACTCTGCATCGCTGCCAGGAACGTCGGCAGCCGCTGCTTCATGTAGCCGAAGCGCTGCTGGAACTCGGCCTGGGACATGCCCGCAGTGCCGAGCACGTAATTGTCCAGCGTGCTGAGAAACAGGGAAAGCTCACTACGCGTGTGGGTTGCGCCCCAGACCACGCTGTCATAGCGGCTGGAACTGGAATTGTACTCCTGGCGGAGTGTCAGGATGGAAAAGACCGTCGTCGCCATCAGCACGGCGATGGCCAGACCGAGCAGCCCGAAACGCACTGCTCCCCATCGACCGGAAAGGCTGTCCTCTCCGGCTCCGGCAGCAGAACCATTGTTAAGAATATTGACCGAACGCATTTGACGACGCAATTTAGCAGTGTCAACGCAGTATGTCGCGTCTGTCTCGCTGCGAAAAATGGACGACAAGCCAGATACGCAATCCGGTAAGCCACTGTTCCTGCGCGGCAGACTTATGGAAAGTTGCAGAACATGAGCAGAAATGGAGCCAGCAGAATCCTGCTGGTCGAAGATACGCCCACGCTCGCCCGCAGCTACATCCAGTTTCTGCGGAATGACCCCTATGAAGTGCATCACGAGGAACTGGGCCGACCTGCGCTGGAATATATCGAACACCACCGACCGGATGCGATCCTGCTGGACCTGAAACTTCCGGACATGGACGGCATGGATATCCTGCGGCACGTGCAGGAGGTTGATCCGGACCTGCCGGTGATCGTGATTACCGCCCATGGGTCGGTACAGACCGCCGTCACTGCGATGCAGGCGGGGGCCGCCGACTTCATCGTCAAGCCGTTCAACGCCGATCGCCTGAAGGTGACGCTGAAGAACGCGCTGGAACGCACGGAACTGCTGGATATCGTCAATACCTACCGTGACGAGATCGACAAGGACGGGTTCGAGGGGTTTGTCGGCGGCGCGCTGGTAATGCAGACGGTCTACCGCATTGTCGAGGCTGCGGCCCCGTCCAAGGCAACGGTCTTCATCACGGGCGAGAGCGGTACCGGCAAGGAAGTCTGCGCGGAAGCGATCAAGAACCGCAGCCCACGCCGCAATGGTCCCTTCATCGCCATCAACTGCGCCGCCATTCCGCACGATCTGATGGAGAGCGAGATCTTCGGTCATGTGAAGGGCGCCTTCACCGGCGCACTGGGGGAGCGTGAAGGCGCGGCATCCATGGCCAACGGCGGCACCCTGTTCCTGGACGAGGTCTGCGAGATGGATCTCGACCTGCAGGCGAAGCTGCTGCGGTTCATCCAGACCGAGACCTATCGCAAGGTCGGGGCCTCGGTGACGGAAAAGGTCGATGTGCGCCTGATCTGCGCCACCAACAAGGATCCGATGGCGGAGGTCAAGGCAGGCCGGTTCCGGGAAGACCTCTACTATCGCCTGCACGTGATCCCGCTGCACCTGCCGCCGCTCCGGGATCGGGATGACGACATCGTGAAGATCGCCCGCGTCTTTCTGGCCAACTTTGCCGAGCAGGAAAAGCGGAAGTTCCGCGACTTCGACCCGGCGACAGCCGCCGTGCTGATGTCCTATGAGTGGCCCGGCAATGTGCGGGAACTGCAGAACGTCATCCACAACACGGTCGTGTTGCACGATGGTGAACTCGTCTCGCCGGACATGCTGCCGCCACCGCTGTCGCTGGTCACACCCAGTGTGCCCGTGTCGAAGGTGCCGCCAGCGGCGGAACCCGCCACCGCAACCGCCCCTGCGCCGGTCCCTTCCGGCCCGCGACCGTCGGACGTCAAGTCCCTGTCGGCGGAGATTCGCCCGCTCGCGGCGGTGGAGCGGGAATATATCGAGGGCGCGATCGCGCGCTGCGACGGCAATATCCGCACCGCGGCGGCCCTGCTCGGCATCGCGCCCCAGACGATCTACCGCAAGCGCTCGGCCTGGGAGGAAGAAGACGCGGCGGCAGCAGCAGCCGGGGCCGACTGACAGCTTCCGCCGCGCCTGAACCGTTTCAGGCGTCCATTGGCGTTCCGGCCAGCCGCGAGGAGCGCACCGGATGCACCTGGTCGCGCAGCAGCATCCAGGCATGAAAGGCGCCGGGGAACAGCGGCCGAAACGCGGCATCCATGACATCCAGACCACCGGTATAGGCCCCGAAGGCCGGCACGATCAGGCGCAAGCCATCGGTAACGAAGCAGCGGGCACGGACACTGCGGCCACGTCCGCGCACCTGCGCCTTCGGGTGCAGATGCCCGGCGACTTCCCCCGTGGCCCGTCCCGGCTGCGGCTCATGACGGAACAGCAGCGGACCACACCTGTATTCGGCCAGGACCCGCCCCCCGACATGCGCGGGCGGTTCGGGGTCATGGTTGCCGCTGATCCAGATCATTTCCTGCCGCCGGGAAAGTGCCGTCAGCCGATCCGTTTCATCGCGGCTCAGGCGGGCGAAGGCTTCACCATCGTGAAAGCTGTCGCCCAGCGCCAGCAGCCGGGCCGGACGGTATTTCGCCACCAGCCCCTCCAGCAGGGTCAGCGTCGCGGCGCTGTCATAGGGCGGCAACAGCCCGTGGCCCCGGCGCGCCATGGCCGATCCCTTCTCGAAGTGCAGGTCGGAGACAATCAGCATCCGCTCGGCGGGCCACCAGAGTGCCGCTGTCGGATCGGGGTGCAGCCGGGCACCATTCACCACCATCGCCCCATCCGTCACAGCAGCACCGAAGCTTCTGCCATCAGGTCGTCGGCGGCCTCCGCCAGGATATCCTCCATGGCCATGCCGAGCACCGGTTCCTTCCCGATCTCCAGCATGACCGGGACAGCCAGCGGGGAAATGCGCTCCAGCCTGCGGGTGACGATGCGGCCCTGCACCCGGACCAGCATGTCCCCCAGCCGCCGCACGTCCAGCAGCCCGGTCGCCGCATCCTCCCATGTCGCGCGCAGCAGGATGTGGTCGGGTTCATGGTCGCGCAGCACGTCGTAGATCAGGTCCGAGGAGATGGTCATCTGTCGCCCGGACTTCTCCTGCCCCGGAAAGCGCCGCTCGATCAGGCCGGCGATGGTGGCGACATTGCGGAAGGTCCGTTTCATCAGGATGGATTCATTCAGCCAGGCATCCAGATCGTCCCCCAGCATGTCCGGCGCCAGCAGCGCATCCACGTCCGTCACCGGGCGCAGCGACCAGACCGCCATGGCGTAGTCATTGGCGACGAAACCCATCGGGCGCAGGCCCAGCCGTTCCATCCGCCGGGTCAGCAGCATGCCCAGGGTCTGGTGCGCCAGCCGCCCCTCGAACGGGTAAGCCACCAGATAATGCTTCCTGGCGCGCGGGAACATTTCCACCAGCAGTTCGTCCGGGCGCGGCAGGATGGAGCGCCAGCTCTGCAGGCCCAGCCAGTCGCGGGTCTGCGGCGACAGGCCCGGATGCTGCCCCGGATCGGCCAGGATGGCGCGCACCTTGTCGGCCAGAAAGGTGGAGAGCGGGAACTTGCCGCCCTGGTAGCTGGGAACACTGGCCTCCTCCCCCGGCGCACGCACGACGATGGCCGTGGTTTCCTGCACCGACTGGAAGCGCACGATCTCACCCGCGAAGACGAAGGTGTCACCGGGTTTCAGTTGCTCGATGAAATATTCCTCGATCTCGCCGAGGTTCCGCCCGCCACGCAGCCGCACCTTCAGCATCGGCGCCTCGACGATGGTGCCGACATTCATGCGGTACTGCTGCGCCACGCGCGGGTTCGCCACGCGCCACAGGCCCTCCACGGTCTGCCGCAGCCGGTGATAGCGCTCGTAGCGTTTCAGCGAATAGCCGCCGGTGGCGACGAAATCGATCACCCGGTCGAAGGTCTCCCGGTCCAGCGTGCGATAGGGTTCGGTGGAGGTGACTTCGGTGAAGAGGTCATCGGCATCGAAGGGCGCGCCACAGGCGACCCCCAGCACATGCTGCGCCAGCACATCCAGCGCGCCGTCACGGGCAGGCGGCGCATCCACCTGCCCCTCCGCCAGCGCCTCCAGTGCCGCCAGACATTCCAGTTCCTCGAACCGGTTCGCCGGGGCGAACATGGCCCTGCTGGGTTCGTCGAGGCGGTGGTTCGCGCGCCCGATGCGCTGCAGGGTCCGGGCCGCCCCCTTCGGCGCACCGATCTGGACCACCAGATCCACGTCGCCCCAGTCGATGCCGAGGTCCAGCGTGGAGGTGCAGACCACGGCCCGGAGTGCCCCGCGCGCCATGGCGGTTTCCACCTTGCGCCGGCGTTCCACATCCAGACTGCCGTGATGCAGCGCGATGGGGAGCACGTAATCGTTCACCCGCCAGAGCTCCTGAAACACCAGTTCCGCCTGGCTGCGGGTATTGACGAAGACGAGAACGGTACGGTGGTCGCGGATCGCCTGATAGACCTCCGGAATGACATGCCGTGCGGTGTGACCGGACCATGGGATCCTCCCCTCGGCCCGCAGGATGGTTACCTCCGGCTTCGGCCCGGGCGAACCGCGGACGATGGTGGCCGGTTCCTGTCCCAGCCCGACGAAACGGGCCAGCCGTTCCGGTTCCGCCACCGTCGCCGAAAGCCCGACCCGCCGATGGCCGGGCGAGATCGCCCTGAGCCGCGCCAGATCCAGCGCCAGCAGATCTCCGCGCCGCGTATCGGCGAAGGCATGAAGCTCATCGATGATGACGGCGCCAAGGTGCTGAAACATCTGCTTCGCCTCCCGCGCAGCCAGCAGCAGCGCGAGCTGTTCAGGCGTGGTCAGCAGGATGTTCGGCGGCGTCTTCTTCTGCCGCTGCCGCTTGGACTGCGGCGTATCGCCGGTGCGTGTCTCAAGCGTCACCGGCAGCGCCATCTCCCGGACAGGCGCATCGAGGTTCTGCGCGATGTCGTAGGTCAGCGCCTTCAGCGGTGAAACATAGAGCGTGTGGAGTCCTGGTCGGGGGGTGGCGGCCAGGTCGATCAGGCTGGGCAGGAAACCCGCCAGGGTCTTGCCGCCGCCCGTGGGCGCGATCAGCAGCGCATCATCGCCGCGCGCCGCGATCTCCGCCAGCCGCACCTGGTGCGGCCGCGCCTGCCAGCCCCGGCGGGCAAACCAGTCGTTGAAATGTCCGGGCAGGACATGCGTGGGCAGGGACGCGTCGTTCATCCGCCGATCCTAGCGCGGTCGGTGCGGATGTTCTGCTTTTATTCGGCAGCGTCACCGAGATAGTTGACGCAGATTCGCTGGGGCGCATCACCCTTCAGCGGCTCCCCGGTCATGCCGCACTTGGGCAAGGCCTCCGACTTCTTGCAGCCTGTTTCCGGCGCCAGATGGCGACAGCAGGCGACACAGACGCCAAAGGGCTTGGAGCCCAGTTCGATCTGCAGGCTGGCCATCAGACGGCCCAGGCCATCGACCATCAGCGCGGCAGTCCTGTCGTCCATGCTGCCGACAATGGTCTCGATGCAACGGACGGGATCGCGGGCAATCATCCGCTCCCCCTCCGCCGTCAGGTCGATCAGGCAGACGCGCTTGTCCCGGTCGCTCGGGGTGCGTGCGATCAGCCCCTTTGATTCGAGCGCAGAAACAGTCTGGGAGATCGTCCCCTTCGTCGCGCCGAGGAAATCGGCAACACCACCCGGCGTGCGCGAATAGCGGTTGGCCCGGTTCAGATACCGCAAGGCCTCCCACTGCGCCGGGTTGAGGCCGTCCACGTACTGCAGTTCCCGGGTCATGCGCCCCAGCCGGTCGATCAGTTCAGCGACGCGCGCCGCGTGATCAGGCGTCTCGCCCGTCATCGGATCGTCATTCTTCGCTGTTTCGCTGGAGCTCTGGCCGTCGTTCACGGTCATTTGGTTTCGACTCGAAAATTAATGCTTGTGGCTATCGAACACGCTGCATAAAGTATCGAGGCGAAACCAATTTGCCAAGAGGCAGTTCGGTCGCAGGCATGGCCTGCCCGGGGGACCAGGTTCTGGCGGACCTGGCGGGTGGGGCCGGAAAGACGGGTGACGACGATGATCCATGACAATTCAATGCAGTCGGTTCGGCAGGAACAGCAGTTCATTTCCACGGCGATGTCCGCGCCGCTGCTGTCGTTCGAGCATGAGCAGGATCTGGCGCTGCGCTGGCGCGACGAGGGCGACGAGCGCGCCCTGCACGAGCTGGTTTCCGCCTACATGCGCCTGGTGGTCTCGGTTGCGGGCCGCTTCCGCGCCTACGGACTGCCGCGCGCCGATCTGGTGCAGGAAGGCTGCGTCGGCCTGATGCAGGCTGCCGCGCGGTTCGAGCCGGAACGGGGCGTGCGCTTCTCCACCTACTCCACCTGGTGGATCCGTTCCTCCATGCAGGAATATGTCCTGCGCAACTGGTCCATCGTGCGGTCCGGCACCAGTGCGGCCCAGAAGGCACTGTTCTTCAACCTGCGGCGGCTGCGGGCACAGATCGACGGTGCCGGCGCGGTGAACCTGACCGAGGAAGCCCGCGACCAGATCTCCGAGAAGCTGAAGGTCTCGACGCGGGAAGTCGTGGCCATGGCCAACCGCCTGTCGGCCAAGGACCAGTCCCTCAACGCCCCGGCGGGTGAGGAAGGCTCCGACGAATGGGGCGACTTCCTGGTGGACGACCGCCCCTCGCCGGAAGAGGTGACCGTGACCGTGCGGGACAATGCCACCCGTGGCGTCTGGCTGAAGGAAGCGCTCTCCGACCTGAGCGACCGGGAGCAGCTCATCGTGCGGGAGCGGAAGCTGAACGACGAGAAGGTGACACTGGAGGAACTGGGCGTACAGCTCGGCGTGACCAAGGAACGTGTGCGCCAGATCGAGCACAAGGCACTGCAGAAGCTGTCGGATGGTGTGCTGCGGCGCGCCCGTGACGCAGCGGATGCAGGGCGTGGCGGCGATCAGCTCATCACGCTTTCAGATGAAATGGCCGCCTGAGACAGCGCGGCCTGACCCGAAGACCGGAGCAGAACATGAGTGAGAAGATCAGTGCCGGCAGCGCGATGCCGGCGATCAGCGTGCCGAAACTCGGCGGCGGAGAGCTTGATCTCGGCGGCAACGGTGCATGGCGCATGGTGATCGTGTATCGCGGCAAGCATTGCCCGATCTGCAAGCGCTATCTCAGTGGTATCGAGGCCCTGCAGGGCGAGATCGACGATCTGGGCCTGGAAGTGGTCGCGGTGTCCGGCGATTCGGAGGAACAGGCCCAGGCCGTGGCTGACGAGACCGGGGTGAAGATTCCGCTCGGCTATGGCCTGACCAAGGCACAGATGCAGCAGCTCGGCCTCTATGTCTCGACCCCGCGCCCGAACGAGACCGACCACGAATTTCCCGAACCCGGCATGTTCGTGGTCAACGATCAGGGTCAGGTGCAGATCGTCGACATCTCCAACGCGCCCTTCGCGCGGCCGGAGATCGCCAGCATCCTGCGTGGGATCAGGTTCATCCAGGAAAAGGGCTATCCCATTCGCGGGACCGCCTGACACGCGTTATCAGACTCGTGGACGACCGACAGGGGGCGGACAACGCCCCCTGTTTTCGTTTGCGCGGAAAGACCCGGCCCCCGATGCTGACCCGACCGATACAGGAGACTGAAGAATGACCAGCAGAGAACCAACCCTGCGTCCAGCCCCCATGCCCTCCGACTGCAACGCCAACGGCGACATCTTCGGTGGCTGGGTGCTGTCGCAGATGGACATGGCCGGCGGCATCGCCGCCTCCCGCCATCTGAACAGCCGCTGCGTCACCCGCGCGATCGAGGCCATGACGTTCGAGGCCCCGATCCGGGTCGGCGACGTGGTCTCGCTGTTCACCGACATCAAGCGGGTGGGACGGACCTCCGTCACCGTGCATATCGAGACCATCGTGCATCGCAAGTTCGGCACGGAGACCGTCAAGGTGACCGAAGGCGATTTCGTCTTTGTCGCCATCGATGACGAGGGCCACCCGACCGAACATGGTGTCGCGCCGGAACAGGGCCCGGCCCGATGATCCGCATCGAGCATGAGGGGGCGGTCGCCAGCATCGTCCTCGACCGGGCGGAGAGCCGCAATGCCATGACCGCCGGCATGATGGCCGACATCGCCCGGGCCGTTGACGACATTTCCCGTGACACTCAGGTCCGCTGCCTCGCCGTCCGCGGGGAGGGGGAGCATTTCTGCGCCGGGCGCGACCTGACCCAGGGGGAGGACCGCAATCTCGGTCCCGCCGTGGAACGCTACGAGGCCTGGACGGAAGTCTTCCGCCGCCTCGATCGGCTCGCCATCCCCTCCGTCGCCGTGGTCCAGGGGTATGCGGTGGCCGGTGGTTTCACGCTGGCCATGGGCTGTGATTTCGTGATTGCCGAGCGCTCGGCGCAGTTCGGCGTGCTGGAGATGCGCTCCGGCTTTCCCGCCGCCGTCAACACGCCGCTGCTGGCGCAGCTTGTCGGCTCCCGCCTGGGGCTGGAGATGCTGCTGTTCGGAGAGATGATCGACGCGGCACGGCTGTATGAGATGGGTCTGGTGAACCGCCTTGCCGACGGGCCGGAAGAGCTGGAGCGGGTGGCGGCGCGCTTCATTGCCCGGGCGGCGGCGCTCAACCCGGAAGGTGTCAAGCTGACCAAGGCCCTGCATCGCGCCGCGCGGGCCATGCCCAGGGACGATGCACTGGCCATGGGCACCCAGTTGAACGCCCTGATCGCAACGTCCGGCACCTTCGACGCGGCGGCAGAGAAATTCCGCAAGCGCGAGACCGGTTGACGTAGGGGAATATGCAGCTACCGGACAGTAAGTCTGTTGCATTACATATCAACAGGAAAATGCTCCAAGGCTGTATCAAATAATGACTGGCGGATTCACCAATGAAATCCACAAGGTAACGACGCCTTTCCCTCAAGGACAACAATACTGACCCGAATTAATTGCTTGATTTGAGCACTCATGATTGTCCGCGAGGTATGCCTGAACTACAATCATCCGTGAATAGTCTTGATCAACCTGGCCCGCATGGAGGGCCGCTCTGCACGTATCCGGCCCTGGACAGGAAACCGCTGCCACGATCTCAATGGCCTGACCGACAGAACAGCGCTCCAGCGGACCCCATTGAGGAGGTTCATGGAATGCTTGTTTCAACCCTGCTGCATGCCAAGGGTGGTGATGTTGCCACCGTGCGTCCCGACGCTTCCGTCGAGAGTGTTGTCGGGCGCCTGAAGACCGAGCGCGTGGGTGCCCTGGTGGTGTCCGACGATGGTCACCGCATCAACGGCATCGTCTCCGAACGCGACGTGGTCCGCGCCCTTGCCACGCATGGCTGCGACGCGCTGGAGCGTACCGCCGCGGACATCATGACCGGTGACGTGATCACCTGCGATCAGTCCGACGCCGTGGCCGACCTGATGCGGATGATGACGGAACACCGCATCCGCCATCTGCCGGTCGTGGAGGCGAACGTGCTCTGTGGCATCATCTCCATCGGCGACATCGTCAAGAACCGGGTCGACGAGTTGCAGCATGAAGCGGACGCGATGCGGGAGTACATCCGTACCGGCTGAAGTCGCGGCCCGCGTTCCGCCGCTGAAAATGTCCGTCAGGACCGGACGGCGGGCACGGGTGACACAGCTTTGCCGCAATGCCACCTTGTGCTCGCCTGACTCGCCCGCCGATAATGAGCGCTGACATTCAACGCAGTGCAGGTGATGGTCTGATGAGAATGCTGATGAATCTTGCGGCGGCAACTGCCGTGTCGGCCATGGTGCTTGCCGGGCCGGCGGCGGCCCAGAAATCGGCAGACCCGGCGCAGGACGCTGAAGTTATCAAGGTCTATGACGCGGGCACCCTGAAGCCTGCCGACATTCGCGCCTGCCTGCGCCAGGACCAGCGCCTGGGTGACCTGGAGAAGCGCCTCACCGACTACCAGGCCAGCATGACCGCGCACCGCAGCCGCATTACCGCGCTGGAAAAGGAGCTCGACCGCCGTCGCAAGCAGATCGACGGCACCGACCCCGCCGCCGTGAAGGAATACAACGCCCGGGTGGAGCGGCACCGGACCATGATCGACACCTACAACGAAGAGATGCTGCCGACCCTGGACCGTCGCCGCGATCAGCTGAACCAGCTGGTCAAGGACTACAACGCCGCCTGCGCCGACAAGAGCTACTTCGAGGACGACTGGCAGGCCGCGCTCGCCGAACTCGGCATGAAGGACCCGCGCCCGTCAAAGAGCGGCGGCAAGTAGCCCGAACCGGCTGCGGATGGACTGAACCCCCGACCCGGAAAGCCCCTCAGATGAAGGTCGCGTCGGTCGGCAGGCCGAAGAGCACCCGACCGGTCAGTTCATAGGTCGAGCCATTGACCATCATGTGCTGCGTCATGGTGTGTGCATCCCGGAAACGACGCTGCAGCGGCGACGACAGGAAGACCGAGTCGCCACCGGCAATGTCGTACATCGATCGCGCCACATCGGCGGAGGTCCGGGTCGCGTGGGTCGCCGCCAGCCGCAGCCCGGCGCGGGTCTCCGTGCCGAGATCATTGCCTGCCTCGGCCTCGGCCCATGCCTTTCCGACCACATCCTCGACGAAGGCCAGCGCACCGCTGAGGCTTGCGGTGGCGCGTGCCAGGTCGGCCTGCGCCATGCCGCGTTCGGCCAGTGTGCGCCGTCCGCCCGTCGGCTTCTTCGTCGCGGCCAGCGCCACCAGGTCATCCACGGCTGCCGCCGCATTGCCCAGCGCCACCGCCGCGATGCCAAGCGCCAGCAGGCCGAAGGTGGGAAAGCGGTAGAGCGGGCCATCCGCCGTCGCCGTATCGTGCATCAGCGATACCGAATGGCTGGCGGGGACGAACAGATCCGTCACCTGCATGTCACCCGACCCGGTCCCCGCCAGTCCGGTGGAATGCCAGGTGTCGAGCAGTTCCGCCTCCGCCGCCGGAAAGATCACCATGCGTGAATCGGGCATGCCGTTGTCCAGCAGCATCGGCTTGCCGTCCGCCATGATCACGGCACCGCCTGCCAGCCAGGTACAGTTGGCGGAACCGGAGGCCCAGGCCCAGCGCCCGTTGACGCGATAGCCGTCACCCTCCACGACCGCGCGGCCCATGGGGGCGAAGACACCGCCGAAGATGCCGTCTCGCGCGCCATAGATGTGCTGCGCCACGGACGGTTCCAGGAACCCTGCCTTGTAGGCGGAGGTGGCGGCAATCATCGTGCACCAGCCTGCGGCAGCGTCGGCGGCCCCGACCTGGCGCATCATCGACAGTGCCGTGGCCGCATCGCATTCCAGACCACCGATGGCCCGGGGCACCATCATGTGGAACAGGCCCGCGCGGGCCATCTTCGCCGCCAGATCGGCGGGCAGACGGCGCGCCTTCTCGGTCTCCGGCGCCCGTGTGGCAATCTCCGGCAGCAGTGCCGCAACGTCGGTTTGCAGGGTCATGACGTGTCCTTCGGAAAATCATCGGGATCCGGGGCAAGCCGGACGAGCCGCCGACCGGTATTCTCCCCGCGAAACAGGCCGGCAAAGGCCTCCGGTGTCGCCTCAAGCCCGCCGGGCAGCACTTCCCAGCGGCCTGCCAGTTCGCCGCGCACCATGTGGTCGGCCATGGCCGTCTCCGCCGCGCCCCAGTTGGGCAGGTCATCGAAGACAACCAGACCCTGCATCATCAGCCGGTGGGTGATGAAGGCGCGGGTATTGCGAATGCCCGCCACCGCCGATTCGTCACTGTTGTAGGCATCCACCTGCCCGGACACGACGATGCGCCCGTTCTGCCGCATCAGCGGAATGACCTGGTCGATCATCGCATTGCCGACATTGTCGAACAGGACATCGACGCCCTTCGGTGCGGCAGCGGCGATGGCCGCAGACAGATCGCCGGTCGCCTTGTAGTCGATGGCGGCATCGAACTGCGCCACACCGGTCATCCAGTCACACTTGGCCTGTCCTCCGGCGACCCCGATCACGGTGCAGCCATGCAGGCGCGCAAGCTGCCCCGCTGCGGAACCGACGGCCCCGGCGGCCGAGGTCACCACCACGGTCTCCCCCGCCTTCAGGCTGGCGACCCGGTGCAGACCGAACCATGCGGTCATGCCGGAAACCCCCAGTACGCCAAGCCAGGTAGCCAGTGGCAGGCGGCGGTCTGTGATGCGCCGCACGAAGCCGCGCGGATCGCCGATCACATGCTCGGCCCAGCCGTCGGCGAGCGAGACGATCTCCCCCGGCGCGAAGTCCGGGTGACGGCTCTCGATGATCTCGCCGATCGAGAATGCCCCGACGGTGGCCCCGAGCTTCAGCGGCGGGATGTAGCTGGGCTTGCCCGACAGGCGGGAACGGGTGCCGGGATCGACCGAGATCAGGATATTGCGCACCAGGAACTGGCCCGCGCGCGGTTCCGGCATTGGCGCTTCCTCGATGCGGAAGTCTTCGGCGACGGGCGGCCCGTCGCAGAAGCGGGCGAGCACGATACGGCGGGTCGTGGCGGTCATGATGCTGCCCCCGTCAGAGTGCGACGCACCGCATCCTGCCAGCCGCGATAGCGGGCGTCGCGCACCGCCGCCGCCTGTTTCGGTGCAAAGCGGCGGTCCAGTTTCCAGGTCTCGGCGAACCGGTCAGGCTCCGGATAGAAACCGGCATCGAGCCCGGCCAGATAGGCGGCACCCAGTGCCGTGGTCTCCAGCACCGTCGGGCGGTCCACCTCCACCCCCAGCGTGTCGGCAAGGCACTGCATGGTCCAGTCGGAGGCCACCATGCCGCCATCGACCCGCAGCACCGTGTCCGCCTCCTCGCTGGCCGGCCAGTCCTTGCGCATTGCCTCCAGCAGATCACGGGTCTGGTAGCAGACGGATTCCAGTGCCGCGCGCGCCAGCTCCGCCGGGCCGGTATTGCGGGTCATGCCATAGAGGGCACCGCGCGCGTCCGCATCCCAGTGCGGTGCGCCGAGGCCGGTGAAGGCAGGCACCAGATAGACGGCCTGCGCCGGGTCCGCCTTCTCCGCCAGCACGCCGCTCTCCGACGCCTTGCCGATGATGCCCAGACCGTCGCGCAGCCATTGCACCGCCGCCCCGGCCACGAAGATCGAGCCTTCGAGAGCGTAGGTCCTCTGCCCCCCAAGCTGATAGGCCACCGTGGTCAGCAGCCGGTTCCTCGAAGCCACCGGCGCGTCACCGGTATTGAGCAGGGCGAAGCAGCCGGTGCCATAGGTCGATTTCATCATGCCGGGCTGAAAACATCCCTGCCCCACCGTTGCGGCCTGCTGGTCCCCCGCGATACCGCGCACGGGAATGGCGCGCCCGAACAGGTCCGGATCGGTCTCGCCGAAGAGACCCGACGAATCCTTCACATCCGGCAGCATCGCGGCAGGCACCCGGATCAGGTCGAGCAGTTCACGGGCAAAGGCCCCTTCGTGAATGTCGTAGAGCAGGGTGCGGGAGGCATTGGTGGCGTCGGTCGCATGGATCCGCCCGCCGGTCAGCCGCCAGAGGATGAAGCTGTCGACCGTCCCGAAGGCAAGCTCGCCCGCCTCCGCCCGCTGCCGCGCGCCCTCCACGTGATCCAGGATCCACGCCACCTTGGTGCCGGAGAAATAGGGGTCGAGCAGCAGGCCGGTACGGGCCGCGACCGTCGCCTCATGCCCCGCCGCCTTCAGTTCCGCACAGCGGTCTGCCGTGCGCCGGTCCTGCCAGACGATGGCCCTGTGGATCGCCCTGCCCGTCGCCCGGTCCCAGACGACGGTGGTCTCCCGCTGGTTGGTGATGCCGATCGCGGCAACATCCGCAGCCTCCACCCCCGCCAGTTTCAGAGCCTTGCGACAGGTCTCCAGGGTGGTGGACCAGAGATCCTCCGCCTCATGCTCGACCCAGCCGGAAGCCGGAAAATGCTGCGGGAACTCGGACTGCGCCAGGGCGACAACGCTCATGTCCCGGTCGAACAGGATGGCACGACTGGATGTCGTCCCCTGATCGATGGCCAGAATGTACGTCCCCATCCGCTATTCCCCCCACGCCCAGAACCGGATCGGCAGAGTGTCCTTCAGTTGCGCCACCCGGTCCAGCAGGGCATCCCGCGTCAGCAGGCCGGTCTGGGTATCGATGTGGCCGACGACGGAGGCGGCATTGATGGCGGCCGCGCGCAGGGCATCCTCCACGGGCAGGCCCTGGCAGGTAAGCGCGGCAAAAGTCGAACCGAAGGCGTCACCTGCACCTGCGGTGCCCGCCACCTCGACCTCCAGCACAGGACAGTGATGCAAACCGGCGCTGTCAGCCAGGTAGGATCCATCCCGCCCGGCGGTGACCAGCACCCTGCCAGGCCCCTTCGACAGGATGGCCTGGAAGAAGGCGCGGGCCGACATCTGGAACCCGCCCGAGGCAAAGCCGCGCCCGACCAGTGAATAGGGTGGCTCGCCCGCGTCGAGCGGCAGCGCAGGCCCCCCCTCCCCGAACTCGGCGATCAGGGACGGGACCAGCGCATCCCCTTCCGCACGGTTGATGGAGAGGATGCCGACACCGTCGAGGCAGCCGTAGAATGCGTCCTGTCGCGCCGTGAGCTGACGCAGGCCGGGATTGGTCGCCACCATGGCCCCGGCGGCACCCGCCCGGCGCACCAGATCGCCGAAACAGGCGGCAGACTCGTTAGAAAGGCCGGAGATATAGACCAGGTCCATCGCGAAGGCATCATCGCGCAGGTCCGCCGTCTGCAGCAGGGTATTGGCCCCGCGAAACGTGAAGATCGCGGCATTGCGGTCATGCGCCGCGACCATGACCGATGCGCCCGTAGGCAGGCGTCCGTCCCGCACGGCGAAGCGGGTGGAAACCCCCTCGTCCGCAAGCCGCGCCAGAATCTGGTCTGCCCTGGCATCCTTGCCCAGCTTCACCAGGGTCGCCGTATCAAGCCCCAGACGCGCCATGGAGACCGCAGCATTCACCGCGCCGCCGCCACAATGGGCGGAGATGTCCCGCGCCTCCGTCTTGCGGCCTTCCTCCAGCAGCAGGAAGCCGGTGTCGGCATTGGCAAGACCCATGCGCTCGATTCGGTCACTGTCGATCAGCGCGATGGTGTCGATCATCGCGCCGCCAACGGTCAGTGCCTTCATTGCTGCTGCCCTCCCGACCGGCGAATCCGGCAACTGTCACCTTGCCAAACGGCAGGACAGGGCGGCAAGCGATCAGACCAGACTGATATCAGCCAGAACCGGAACGGCACCGGAGAGGTCGGCAATGGCGACATAGCCCGCCTGATCCACGTCCGGATCGAAGATCAGGTGGGTCCCGTCGAAGACCAGGGTTGCGCCCGCGGCGACACCGATGGCATTGGTGCCGTCGTAGGCACCGACGGTCTGCGCCAGTCCGGGATTGCCAAATGCGGCACTGGCGAACTCGAGCAGATCGACACCGGTCCCGAAGTCACTGATGACATCCACAGCCGCACCGACGTTCGCGATCGTGTCGTTCACCGCGACCTCGGTCCCGTCGGTCAGCGCCTGAAAGACAAACCGGTCACTGCCCGTGCCACCATTCATGGTATCGACACCCGCACCGCCGATCAGGCTGTCACTGCCTGCCGCGCCTCTGAGGTCGTCATTGTCGGCATTGCCGATCAGCGTGTCGGAACCTGCCTCACCGCGCAGGCTGTCGTTGCCTGCGCCGCCCTCGACGCTGTCGTTGCCATCGCCGGTGAAGGCAAGGTCGGCGCCATCACCGCCAAACACGATATCCACCACATTGATTCCCGCCGGGGTGTCGAAGCGGTCGTCTCCCGCGCCCAGGGTGAAGGTCATGTCCACGGATCCACCACCCACCGAGTCAGCGAAATCCGAGCCGATGAAGGCCTCGATACTTGCGAAGCTGTCGCCGTTGGCGTCGCCCGCCAGCCCACCGGCTGCCGTGTTGCTGAAATCGCCCGCTATGCCCGGCCCGTCCGTGTTCGCGAAGGCGAAGGCCACACCTGCGCCAGCCCCGGCGAAGGAGGCCGTGTCGGTCCCCGCACCACCCTGAAGCTGATCGGCACCGGCACCGCCCTCCAGCACGTCGTCACCGGAATCGCCGGTAAGCTGGTCCGCTCCGGCACCTCCGCTGAGGCTGTCGCGACCGCCATCACCCGACAGTTGGTCCGCGCCGTCACCGCCGAACAGGCTGTCCGCGCCATCACCGCCGACAAGCGTGTCGGTCCCTCCGGCCCCGGTCAGCGTGTCATCCCCGTCCTCGCCGTGCAGCACGTTGGCGTTCCCGTCACCGGTGAGGGAATCATCATTGCTGGAGCCGAAGACGTTCTCGATATTGGCAAAGGTATCGCCATCGGCGTCACCTCCGGTGCCCGTGCCGGCAGTCAGATCGACGCTCACGCCGGCCGCCGAGCCCTGGAAACTGGCCGCATCCGTGCCCGCGCCGCCGTCCAGCGTATCGGAATCCTCGCCTCCGCGCAGGGTGTCGTCACCCGCGCCACCGGACAGCGCATTCTCGTCATCGTCGCCGATCAGGTCGTCATTGCCGGAGCCGCCGACGACATTCTCGATCTCGTTGAGGTCATCATTTCCGATCTCCGCGCCCGTGGCACGCCTTGCGCTCAGGTCCACCGTCACGGACTGGGTCGCACTGTCATAGCGGACCACGTCAGTACCGTCGCCGCCGTCAAGCGTGTCGTCGCCGCCGCCGGTACCGCCGACTAGCGTGTCATCACCATCGCGCCCGGCGAGGCGATTGTCGCCGTTGTCGCCCGTGATGCTGTCCCCGAAATCCGAGCCCAGCACGTTCTCGATACCGTTCAGCGCATCCGTCGCGCCATTCAGGTCGGTCGCGACACCCGTGAGCAGGCTGACCGTGACACCGACCGAATTGTCCTCGAAGGATATCGAGTCGTCGCCGGCACCCCCGATCACCTGATCATCACCATCGCCGGGTGCCAGCAGGTCGTTGCCGTTGCCACCATCCAGCGTGTCGCTGCCGTCGCGGCCATCCAGGCGGTTGCCGCCGTCATCCCCGGTCAGGGTGTCATTGAAGTCGCTGCCGATCACGTTCTCTATGCCCTGCAGCGTATCCGACGCCGCATCGCCGCCGGCCGTCGCTCCGGTTGCGAGATCAACGGACACCGCCTCACCGGAGCCGCCATAGTCGGCGACATCGATGCCGGGACCACCCTCCAGCCGGTCAGCGCCGGGACCGCCGATCAGCCGGTCATCGCCGTCACCGCCCTGAAGCAGATCCGTGCCGGGTCCGCCATCGAGCGTGTCATCGCCCGGGCCTGCCGCGATGGTGTCCTTGCCGATTCCGCCGGAAAAGTTCTCGCCGCCGTTGCCACCATTGATGAGCTCGTCATCGTCGTCAGCGGGAAACGGGTCGTCGTCATCCCCCGGCCGGTCGTCATCATCCCGCCGTGGCCGGGAACGCCGCCCCCGGGGGGAGGCACGATCCAGCAACGCGAGGACGTCACCGAAAAGGTCCTCATCATCATCGTCGCGCACCCTGTCCCGCGGTGGCGGGGGGGGATTCTCTTCAGCAGGTTCCCCCGTCTCCTCGGCAATCTCCTCCTCGACCTCTTCCGCGTCGTCGTCGTCATCATCGAGTTCGGCACGCTTCGCCGGTGTGGATTCCTCAACCGTTTCCTGTTCCGGGATCGCGCCCCTGGCGACATTGCCGATCTCTGGCACCTGCCCCCCGCGATCATCGGTATTCCTGTCCGGCGCCAGTCTGAACATCTGCTTCAGATGACCGGGATCCCCGAAACCCGACTGTTGCTGGAAGGCCAGCAGGGCCGCAAACCTTTCCGCGATGCTCGCCACGGGCTGTACCTGAGGGGCGAGGGGGTTCGCGCCCGTGGCCACGCTGGTGCCATCAAAGGCCCGTTCCAGCAGCACGGACCCCTGAGCGCCGGTCACCGCGACCTTGCCGACCCTGCCATCCTCTTCCGGCAAAAGAACAATTTCAGTATCGGCCATGGTGAGTCACATCCCGCGAGTGCATTCCGGGGCCCCACAACCTGGAAATGAACAGATCATCTGAGCCCCGACCAGTGATAATGCAGGTTCCGCGCCAGTGTTTGAAGAGGAAACCGGCGCGGGTTACGTCACGTTACATTTCGAAACCGCGGCCAGCGGCGCTCGCCCGCCCCGATCCACCGCAGGAAACGCCCGTCCCGGTCTCAGTCGACCGTCAGGATCATCTTGCCGATCACGCCGCGGCTGGAGATGACATCCAGGGCGGCAACGGCCTCTGTCAGCGGCATGGTCTGGTGAACGGTAGGGCGCAGCTTGCCCTCCGCCGCGAGGGCCAGCATGGCCTTGATCATCCGGGCGCTTGCCGCCGGATCACGGCGGGCATATTCCCCGGCACGGACACCGATCAGGGAGCAGCTCTTCAGCAGGGCATAGTTCGCCGGGACATCGGGAATGGTGCCGGAGGCAAAACCGATCACCAGCAGCCGCCCACCCCAGGCAATGCACCGCATCGACTGGAACAGCACATCACCACCGACCGGGTCATAGACGACATCGACCCCCTGCCCGTCCGTGATCTCCAGAACCCTGTCACGGAAGGTCTCATGGCGGTGGTCGATGACATGTGCCGCCCCCTTTTCCGCCACGGCGGCAGCCTTTTCGTCACTGCCGACGACGGCGATGACTTCGGCACCCAGCGCCACGCCCAGCTCGACCGCGGCCAGGCCGACCCCACCGGCGGCCCCATGGACCAGCAGGGTCTCGCCGGCCTGCAGGCCGCCGCGTTCGACCAGCGCGACCCAGGCGGTGCAGTAGGCCGACCAGAACGCTGCCCCCTCCGCGAAGTTCCATGCCTGCGGCAACCTGATCGCCCAGGCGGCGGGCAGCGTGGTTTCCTCGGCATACATGCCGTTCTTGGCGTGGATGACGACCCGGTCGCCGGGGCTGAACTGCGTCACGTCCGACCCGACCTCCAGCACCTCGCCCGCGCCTTCCATGCCCGGGATGAAGGGCAGCGGCGGCTTGTGCTGGTACTTGCCCGCGATCATCAGGATATCCGGGAAATTGAGACCGGCGGCGCGGATGCGCACGCGGATCTCCTCCGGTCCCGGCGGAACAGAGGGCTTCTCTTCCATCCGCATGATGTCCGGCGTACCCAGTTCGTTGACGACAAGTGCGCGCATTGCGGTTCCCTCCCCAGGGGGTCGGCAGCGACAGGCTGTCGCCACTGACGGTCAGTTGATTGGCCTTGTGTCCCACAGGCCCTAAACAGATGTATATCGGCTGGGTCACGGGCCCACGATAGCAACAGGTCGGGAAGCAGGCGAGATATGGCAGCAGAGATCAGCTTTGCATGGGCTGCAGTTGGCGGGTTCGTGTCGTTCCTCAGCCCCTGTGTGCTGCCCCTTGTCCCCGCCTACCTGAGCTACATGGCCGGGACCAACTTCGACGAGATGAACGAGAAGGCAGGCAAGGACCCGGCCCTGACGCGCCGCGTGGTGCTGATGGCCGTCTTCTTCGTGCTCGGCTTTACCACTGTCTTCGTGGCTCTCGGCGCCTCCGCCAGCGCGATCAACGAACTGATACGCCCCTGGATGGACGTGCTGGCCAAGGTCGCGGGCGTGGTCATCGTGCTGTTCGGCCTGCACATGATCGGTCTGCTGCGGATCGGCCTGTTCTATCGGGAAGCCCGCTTCGCCGCCGGCACGAAGAACCTGAAGGCTCCCGGCGCCTATCTGCTCGGCATGGCCTTCGGCTTCGGCTGGACCCCCTGCATCGGTCCGATCCTCGCCACCATCCTTGCCCTGGCGGCGAGTGAGCAGAATGTCGCCACCGGCGCGGCGCTGCTGGCGGTCTATGCCCTGGGGCTCGGCATCCCGTTCCTGCTGGCGGCGCTGGCGGTCCGCGCCTTCATGGGCTTCCTGGTCCGCTTTCGCCGCCATCTGCACAAGGTGGAGGTCGGCACCGGCCTGCTGCTGATCGTGACCGGTGTGCTGATCTTCACCAACCAGTTGCAGATCCTCGCGATCTGGCTGCTGGAGCTGTTTCCGGGACTGGCGACGATCGGCTGAGGCTGTAGGATGCGGCCCGGTACAGAAACCTGAAACACGAAGGCCCACGCCATGCCCAGCCCCCTCGACGGTCCCCGTCACCCGCAGGCGCGCGGTGACCGGCCGAAACAGCTTGTCGTGCTGCTGCATGGCTATGGCGCGGACGGTCAGGACCTGATCGGGCTGGCCCCCTATCTGGCGCGCAGCCTGCCCGATGCGGCCTTCGTCGCCCCCAATGCCCCGGAGCCCTGTGACATGTCCCCCATGGGCCGTCAGTGGTTCGCCATCGATCTCGATGACCCTGCCCGCGCCAGTGGCGACCCGAAGCAGATGGTCGAGCGCTATGGCGCCATGGGCAGCCGCGCCGACCAGGTCGCGCCGATGCTGCACGCATTCCTGGATCAGGAGCGGGACAGTCATGGACTGCAGGACCGGGACGTGGCCCTGATCGGTTTCAGCCAGGGCACGATGCTGTCATTGCATGTCGGCCTGCGCCGGGCGGCGCCCCTGGCGGGTATCGTCGGTTTCTCCGGTGCCCTGCTGGGCGGCGAGACGCTGGCGCAGGAGATCACCTCCGCCGCACCGGTCCAGCTGATCCACGGCGATCACGACGACATGGTTCCGGCCCTGGCGATGTTTCATGCGGCCGGCGCACTGGGCCACGCGGGCCTGCCGGTCGGGTTTCACGTCAGCGCCGGCACCGGTCACGGCATCGCCCCGGACGGGATCGAGGTCGCCACCTCGTTCCTGACCAGTGTCTTCAGTGGCAGGCTGACAGCAACCGCAGGCATCTCCACCGCGCTCTGAGGCGCGCTGTCAGTTCGCGGGCAGCGGCCAGCGGTCGATGAACTGCTGCACATCCGGCTCCAGCTCGACCTGCAGGGTCTTCAGCACCCGCACGATGGCGCAGTAAAAGGCGATGGCGGCCGTCAGCTCGATCATCTTCTCCTTGCCGAACACCGGGAACAGGGCATCCCAGGTGGCGTCGGTCATGGCACCGTCCTGCGTCACCTCCCGCGCGGCGGCGATCACCTGCTTCGCGACCGGCTCCAGATCCGTCTCCGCGCCCTCCAGCTCCGCGATCAGCCGCTCGATATCCGCGTCGGTGACACCGAACTGATAGCCCAGTTCGATGTGATGTGCCCATTCGTAGGCCGCACGCTCCACATAGCCCACCGTCAGGATCGCGAGCTCCCTGAGGCGGGTATCCAGTGCCGAATCGAAGCGCAGCCAGAGGCCCATCTGACTGAACCCCCGCGCCGCGCCCGGCACATGGCCCAGGGCATAGTAGATATTGACGTCACGCTGCAGCACATCGCGATTGCTGTCGTTTGCGTCTGCGGCGGTCAGCAGCGGGATTCGGGCCATGGTCGGGATGCTCCGTCAGTCAGGTAAAGAATATTTCGGCAGGCAGGGATGCAGGGCGGACTACTTGATGCGGGTCCAGGTCTGCTCCTGACAGAGGAACAGCACGCAGCCCTCGACTTCCAGCGTGTTGGCGTCCTTCGACAGCATGTTGGAATCATAGGTTTTGCCGCTTTCCGGATCGTAGATCTCGCCATCTTCCCAGACGCCGGGCGCCTCCTTCTCGAAGCCCCGGATCATCTGCAGGCCGATGATCGGATTGTCGTGGTTGGCCTCGTCGGGATTGTTGATGTCACGTTTCGGCGTACCGTCCTTGCGGTTCGGTTCCTTCAGCCAGATGATCGTGCCGCACATGGAATTCTCGCAGGGTGCGATCTCGATGTGGGCGCCGCCATTCTCTGTCAGCCAGACACCTTCCACAGGATCGGACGCGGCAAGGGCCGACGCCGAGTAGAGCGATAGAGCCGAAAGTGCGAAAAGCATCTTCAAGGTGCGCATCGAATTCTCCGTTGCTGGGCGAATGCCGGGGACAGGTCGCCAGACATGTCCCGCGTTCTGCTGTGCAGGGGTCAATATAGTCGTGACACCACAGCGGCTGAAAGCATCAACCTTCATCGACGCCGCCGTTGACACCATCGTCCCCGGCCAGGACCGCGATGACGAGATCACGACTGACATGACGCTTCTGCTGACCCAGCGCTGCGCGATCCAGTCGGGCAACGATTGCCTGCACGCCGGCAAAGGATCGATCCATGCGCGGCAGCAGGTAGGCATAGGCGGACGGGGTCAGATCAAGCTGGCGATCACTGGCATACTTCAGCAGCAGCGCGGAAAGCAGGCTGTCGTCAGGCTGGCGGATCTCCACTGCCGGGGCCGTGGCAAGCCGGGACGAAAGGTCCGGCAGGCCATGTGTCCAGTTTGCCGGCGGTGTGCGTGCGGCGAACAGCAGATGCGCCCCCGCCTCCCGCTGCATGTTGTAGAGATGCAGGAACGGCTCCGGCTGCACCATGGCATCGGCGCGGTCGATGGCGACCGGCGTGCCGGCCAGGTCGTGCGCCGCCTCCAGCGTCAGGTCGGGACCCTGCAGCAGCACGCCCTCGCTCGCCGCCACCCAGATGTGCAGCAGGTGCGTCTTGCCCGCCCCTGCGGGGCCATGCAGCGCAAGTGCCGGACCGGGCCAGTCAGGCCAGTTGCTGATCCATGACAGGGCATCGGCGTTGCACGGCGCGGGCATGAAGTCCTCGCGCCCGTATCGCGGGGCCAGTTCAAGGGCGAGCGGTTGCTGGGTCGGGCGCTTCATGTCTCCGGCGTCTTGCCGCCCTCTTCCGCGTTCGCAGGGTCATAGAAGTGACTGCGCAGGTACTGGTCGAGGCCGAAGCGGACGAGCACACCGATCACGGCACTGACCGGCAGCGCCAGCAGCATCCCGACGAAACCGAACAGCACCCCGCCAGCCAGCACACCGAACATGACCCAGACCGGATGCAGGCCGATGCGGTCACCAACCAGTTTCGGCGTCAGGACATAGCCTTCCGCCACCTGTCCGATGACATAGATGGCCAGCACGATGGCCACCCGCGCCATGTCATCGGGCCAGAACTGCAGGATCGCCAGACCGATGGAGGTGATGGCACCAAAGATCGCGCCGACGAAGGGAATGAACGACAGCGCACCGGAAAGCAGGCCGATCAGGAAGCCGAAGCTGAGCCCGGAAAGGCTGAGGGTGGTCGAATAATAGATCATCAGCACGAGGCAGACCGTGCCCTGGCCCCGCACGAAACCGGCCAGGGTCCGGTCGATGTCCTGCACCAGCTTGCGGATCGTGGTGGCATAGCGGCGCGGCAGCCAGCCATTGATCTTCTCGACGATATTGTCCCATTCGTACAGCAGGTAGAAGGTGACGATGGGCGTGATCACCAGCAGGGACAGGAAATTCAGCAGGGCCGCCCCGCCGCGCACCAGGTTTCCGGCGAGTTCGGTGAAGAACTTCACGGCCTGACTGGCATATTCCTTCAATGCCTGGGCGCCGTCATCGCGGCTGACATCGACGCCGCGGTCGGAGGCCGCCTCCAGCATGTTCATGACATAGGGCTGCAGCAGTTTCGTCGCCTGCTCGACATAACCGGGCAGTTGCAGCAGCAGTTCACCGGCCTGACGCACCACCAGCGGCACCAGGATCAGCAGACCCAGCAGCAGGATGATGATGAAGCCCGCCGTGATGATGATGGTGGCCTGATTGCGGCTGAGGCGCATCCGCTCCAGCCAGTCGGCCAGCGGGTCGCTCAGGTAGGCCACGGCCATGCCCACCACGAAGGGCAGCAGCATGTCGCGCAGCGCAAAGACCATGAAGCCCAGAACAGCGACGAAGATCAGCCAGAACAGTGTCTGCCGCAGCGGACTCACTGCTGCACACCCGCGACGTCGCCCGCGCGGCGGATGGTCCAGTACCCATCCTTCTCGGCCAGGATCAGGTTCTGTTGCGCCAGCGCCCGGCGCAGCAGCGCATCGTCACCCAGGTGGTGCAGCACCACGATCGCGTCCCGCACCGAGATCTGGGTCAGTTCCAGTTGCCGGACGACGGATGTCGAGCTGATCGTGCGTTCCAGATCCTGCCAGTCGGCCAGGCCCCGAATCGGTACCAGCGCGCTCAGCAGGCGCAGGTCGCCGAAGTTCTCGATGGTGCGCTGCTTCCACAGATCCTCGATCTCCACCACCATCAGGTCGACCGCGGCATTCATGAACTGGACGACATCGGCATCAGGGGTGCTCTCGAAACTGCGGATCACGGACGGGTAGGGATCGGGACCGAAGCTGTGCAGCAGGATATCGATGCGGGCCACGCCCTGTTCCGTATCCACGGTCAGGGAGGCATCGGCAACGAGCACGCTTTCGGCGCGGTACCGTTCGGCCATGGCTTCGAGCGGGCCCGGCTGTCCGGTCACCGCCTGTTCGGCAGAGATCGCGAGCACGTCATCAACGTCGCCGAAGGGGGCAATGATCGGCACCAGCCGGTCACGGCCATCGAAACGCGCCCAGGCCGCCAGCCAGGGATTCGGGTCCGCCCAGAGCGCCATGTCTCCCCCGGCGCGCAGCACCGGCAGGATGACAGCGGGCAGGGCCCGGGTTTCCGTGAACGGTATCCCGGCGCTGTTCAGCAGGCCCCGCACCACGTCCGGCTGAAAACTGAAGGTCAGATCCGCGATATAGCGGTCAGGTGCTGTCTTCTCGTTCGCCACCTGGAAGGATGCGACCATGCCGGACAGGGTTCCGTCATCGGGGACCGGCAGCCGGGACCAGTCGGCTTTCCGTGTCAGACGCTGCATCAGGGTCACCGCGGCCTGCTGCCGGGCGCTGGCGACCGCCTGCTGCTTGGCCAGATCAGCGCTTTCCGACACCACGTCCACGGGAATCGCCGACACCGTGTACAGGTCATCGACAGCCGCGCGCGCCTGCGGCGCGCCGACCGCGCAGAGCAGGATCACGAGAAACAGGGCAGGCATCATGCCCCGCCGCATCAGCGACAGGCGCGACAGATGGCGCAAGACGTGGCCAGGCATTGCAATCGGACTCCGTTGGCGGCATCGTCTGCCCTCACTTTAGCCGAGCGGGCGGAGGGCGTCATCACGAACGGGCTCACATACCGCGATGCGGGCGTCGATGTCGATGCCGGCAACGCACTGGTCGACCGGATCAAGGCCGATACAGCCTCCACCAACCGCCCCGGTTCCATCGGCGGCATTGGCGGATTCGGCGGCCTGTTCGACCCCAAGGCCGCAGGCTACACCGATCCGCTGCTGGTCGCCGCGACCGATGGTGTCGGCACCAAGCTGACCCTGGCGGGCGATGTGGGGCGTCATGACACGGTGGGGCAGGACCTGGTTGCCATGTGCGTCAACGATCTGATCGTGCAGGGCGCGGAGCCGCTTTTCTTCCTCGACTACTTCGCCACCGGGGCACTGTCCGTGGATCAGGCCGCCGATGTGGTTGCTGGCATCGCGGAAGGCTGCCGCCTCTCCGGCTGCGCCCTGATCGGCGGTGAAACAGCGGAGATGCCCGGCCTCTATCGGCCGGGCGAGTACGATCTGGCCGGATTCAGCGTCGGCGCGGTGGAGCGCGACAGCCTGCTGCCCCGTACGGACGCCATCCAGCCCGGTGACCGCATCCTGGGGCTGGCCTCGTCCGGCATTCACTCCAACGGTTTCTCGCTGGTGCGCCGGATCGTGGAGCGCAGTGGCGCCGATCTGGCTGCCCCGGCACCCTATGACCCGGACATCGCGCTGGGCCAGAGTCTGCTGACGCCGACCCGCATCTACGTGACGAATCTGCTGGCCGCGATCCGGCTGGGCGGCATCACCGCGCTGGCGCACATCACCGGTGGCGGGCTGACCGAGAATATCCCGCGCGTGCTGCCGAAGGAGCTGGGCGTCCGGCTGGACACCGCCTGCTGGGAACTGCCGCCGGTCTTTGGCTGGCTGATGCGGGAGGGCGGCGTGGCGCCGGCGGAGATGGCCCGCACCTTCAACTGCGGCATCGGCATGATCGCCGTCGTCCCGGCGGCGGAGGCCGAGAAGCTGATCGCCTTCCTGACCTACAAGGGCGAGCGGGTGCATGACATCGGCACCGTCGTATCCGGTGAAGGTGTCGAGATTGCAGGGCTTGATCGTTGGCACGTCTGAAACTCGGAGTCCTGATCTCCGGTCGCGGCAGTAACCTGCAGGCCCTGATCGACGCAGCGGCGGACCCGGCCTTCCCGGCAGAGATCACGGTCGTGATCTCCAACATCGCCGGTGTCCAGGGGCTGCAACGGGCGGCGGATGCCGGAATCGAGACCTGTGTCATCGACCACAAGGCACATGACGGCCGCGCCGCGTTCGAGAGCGCCCTGACCGAGGCGCTGGAGGCACATCAGGTGCGCCTGGTCTGCCTGGCCGGTTTCATGCGGCTGCTGACCAAGGGCTTCGTCGACCACTGGCGTGACCGGATCATCAACATCCACCCCTCCCTGCTGCCGGCATTCAAGGGTCTGAACACCCATGAACGGGTGCTGGACTACGGGGTGAAGTTCACCGGCTGCACGGTGCATTTCGTCAGGGCGGAGATGGATGAGGGGCCGATCATCGTCCAGGGGGTCGTGCCGGTCATTTCCAGCGACACTCCGGACCGTCTCGCCGCGCGGGTGCTGCAGGTGGAACACCGGATCTACCCCCTTGCGGTGCGCCTGGTGGCGGAGGGGCGTGCCCGCGTCGTCGGCGATGCCGTCAATATCGACGTGAAGGATCAAGAGGCGGAAGGCGTCATCCTGGTCAACCCACAGGCCTGACCGATTTCAGCCCTGACCGCTTTCAGGGCTGACGGCGTTCAGGTTCGGGCGGGTTGCTGGCCGTAGGTCCGGAACTTCTCCAGCACCGTTTCCATCTCCCGCGCGGAGAGGATGGCCGGGCCACCGATCTGGCGCGACAGGATAAATTGCTGCGCCAGCACCTCGACTTCCTGCGCCAGATTCAGGGCCTTCTCGACCGTCGGACCGAGCGCGATCACCCCGTGGTTGGCCAGCAGGCAGGCCCGCCGACCGTCCAGCGCGGTCAGCGCCACATCCGACAGGTCCTGCGTACCGAAGGTCCGATAGGGGGCGCAGCGAATGTCCGCGCCACCCGCGGCCGCGACCATGTAGTGGAACGCCGGGATGCCTTCCCCCCGGCAGGCCAGCGCCGTGGCATGCAGGGAATGGGTGTGGCAGATGCCACCGGCGTCAGGCCGCGCCCTGTAGACATCCAGATGAAAGCGCCACTCGCTGGACGGTTTCAGAGGGCCGGACCATTTCCCCTTCATGTCCATGTGGACCATCATCTCCGCGTCCAGCCTGTCGTAGGGCACACCGGACGGCGTGATCCAGAATCCCGCACCATCACGAATGCTCAGGTTGCCGGACGTCCCGGGCGAAAGCCGGACCGCGAACATGGCCTGCGCCGCGGCAAGCAGCTGCCCCCGCGCATCCGTCTTCTGACCGTCAGCCGCCATCCTGCATCTCCGGATAGAGCGAGAGCAGTCCCGCCTCCGTCGCCGGACACAGGCCGCGCTCCGTGATCAGGCCGGTGATCAGGCGTGCAGGCGTGACATCGAAGGCCGGATTGGCCGCGCCCGCGCCCAGCGGCAGGATCTCAACCTCCGTGACCGTGCCATCCGGCAGGCGCCCGGCGATGCGACCGACTTCCTCCGCGCCGCGTGCCTCGATCGGGATCTCGCGCACGCCGTCCCGCACCTTCCAGTCGATGGTCGGTCCCGGCAGGGCGACATGGAACGGCACACCATTGTCATGCGCCGCCAGCGCCTTCAGATAGGTCCCGATCTTGTTGCAGACATCCCCGGTCCGGGTGGTGCGGTCCGTACCGACGATGCAGAGATCCACCTGCCCATGCTGCATCAGGTGCCCGCCGGCATTGTCGACGATGACCGTCGCCGGAACCCCGTGCGCACCCAGCTCCCAGGCCGTCAGCGATGCCCCCTGGTTGCGGGGCCGGGTCTCGTCGACCCAGACATGAACGTCGATCCCCCGGTCATGCGCCTTGTAGATCGGGCTGAGCGCCGTACCCCAGTCCACCGTCCCCAGCCAGCCCGCATTGCAGTGGGTCAGCACATTGACGGGACCGGAGGGGCGGGCCTCCGCCGCCGCCTCGATCAGCTTCAGCCCATTGTCGCCGATCGCCGAGTTGATCGCGACATCCTCCTCCGCGATCTCGCCGGCAGTCTGCCAGGCCAGTCCGGCCCGGGCGGAGGGTGCCTGGTTGTGCAGCGCGACCCGCATCCGTTCCAGTGCCCAGAACAGGTTCACCGCTGTCGGTCGCGTCTCGCGCAGGGTCTCGATGGTGCGGGCCAGACCGTCGTCACTCGGATCATCGCGCATCGCCAGCGCAACGCCATAGGCCGCCGTGGCACCGATCAGCGGTGCGCCGCGCACCAGCATCGCCCGGATGGCATGTGCAACCTCCGGCAGGCGCTTCAGGGTCACGGTTTCGAACCGGTGCGGCAGCCTGGTCTGATCGATTATCAGAACCGAACTTCCGTCCTCACCCGCCTCGATGGGGCGTCGGGGTGTGCCGTCCACCTTCACGTCAGAACCTCCTGTTCACGCACTCCGCCGCACGATAGTCCCTGACAGTCACCAGACAATCGGTTTCACCGCGACAATCCGGTGCCGCATCGGGGCATCACCACGCCTGATGTACGCCCGCTAACGCATCAACTCAACGTGAGAGACATGCTATCCGAGACCGTCATGGTTCCGGCTGCAGCATTCAATTTATTGTTTTCATTATATTTTCCAGGTCTCCCCGTCCTCAAGCCGCTCACGAAGCCTGGCCCGCACACCCATCGATCACAGGATTTCACGCAATCGCGTGTAACCAAACCGCGCGCCCCATCGTCATATGGGCAACAGCGCGGAACGGGAACCGCGTTTCGGGACAGAGAGCTTCAAGGGAGCAAGAACCATGATCAGACATCTGAAGGCAGGCGCGTTCGGTGCCGTCCTGCTGACCGGCGGCCTGCTGGCCGGGACGGCGATGGCCGGGGAGCAGTTTGTCGATGGCACCGGCTTCGCAGCCAGCGGCTATGACGTCGTCGCCTACCGCAGCCTCACCCAGGCACCGGTGGGTGGCAAGCAGCCGGCCCCCGTGCCCGGCAAGGCGTCCATCACCGCCGAATACAATGGCGCGACCTGGGCCTTCGCCAGCGAGGCGAACCGGGACACCTTCCTCGCTGACCCGGCGAAATATGCACCCGCCTACGATGGTCACTGCGCCTATGGCATCGCCCAGGGCGGCAAGGTGCCGGCGAACCCGGAGCTCTGGCGCATTGTCGACGGCAAGCTCTACCTCAACATCACCCCCACCGTGGTCGGTTTCTGGGAGGCCGACATTCAGGGCAACCTCAAGCAGTCGGAAGTGAACTGGGCCAGCCTGGAGAAGAAGCATTCGCCCGACGGCCCGGTGCCCCAGTTCGACGCCAGCCACGCGCCGGTGAACTGAGCCGGCATCCGGCTCACCAGTTACTGTCGTCGGACGGCGGCAGTAGGGGGTTCCGAAGACCCGCGGTACGCGATCACATTCACGCCAGAACAGCGTCTGGGCGATTGGCCCCGGCGAAACGGCGGATAGACTGGATCGCAGCGGGTTGCAGGGGTCCCGCCAACCCAACCGAGTAGATCAGAACCTGAAGGAGAACATCATGAAGAACACATCAATCAAGAGCCTTTCCGTTGCCGCTGCCCTGATGGGTGCCGTTGGCATGGCCGCTGCCCTGGCCCCGGTCGACGCCGTCGCCGCCGACAAGGTGAAGTGCTACGGCATTTCCAAGGCTGGCCAGAACGATTGCGCCAACAAGGCAGGCACCCACTCCTGCGCCGGCCAGTCGACGGTCGACTATGACGGCGGCGAGTGGAAGCTGGCGACGGCTGCCGAATGCGAGGCGAAGGGTGGTCAGCAGACCGCCTTTGATGGCGTCAACGAGAAAGCCAAGGGCTGATCCGCGTCATCTTCGGAACCGGGGCGCTGGTCCAGCCAGCGCCCCGACCCCGAGTGCCGGGCATGCATTGCAATGAAAGGGACCAACACCAGTTTGCCGCCGACGGCCGGGTTCGGATTGCGCCATCCACATGTGCTGGATGTCATCAGCCGACCGCCCGCGATCGACTGGGTCGAGGTTCATACCGAGAACTACATGGTGCCGGGCGGGCCGCGCCTGCGCCAGCTTGACGCGATCCGGGAAAGGTTCGACCTCAGTTTCCACGGTGTCGGGCTTTCGCTGGGATCGGTTGACGAGCCGGATCGGGAACATCTCACCCGCATCCGTGACCTGGTGCGGCGCTATCGACCGGCCGCCCTGTCCGACCACATTGCCTGGGTCCGTGCCCCGGCACAGGTGGGCGGCGCCAGCCTGAACGACCTGCTGCCCCTGCCCTGCACGGAGGAGGCGGTCAATGTCCTTGCCCGCAACATCGGCATCTTCCAGGACGCGACCGGCTGTCAGGTCATGGTCGAGAATCCGTCCATGTACGCCGCATTCGCCGGGGCGGAGCTGGATCATGCGGACTTTGTCAAAGAGACCGTGCGACGCGCCGGATGCGGGCTGCTGCTGGACGTGAACAACATCCATGTCAGCGCCCACAACCTCGGCTTCGACGCCGCGGACTACCTCGCCCGGATGCCCTTCGACGCGGTGGGGGAGATCCATCTGGCCGGACATGCGGAACGGGCCGACGCCGGGGGCACCCTGCTGATCGACGATCACGGCAGCCAGGTCCGTGACAGCGTCTGGACCCTCTACGATCAGGCGATCGCGGCCACAGGTGCCGTTCCGACGCTTGTCGAATGGGATACCGAGATTCCCGAACTGGAGGTGCTGCTGGCAGAGGTCCGGACCGCACAGTCCCGGCTGGATGCGCTGCCAACGGGCGCGGGGACCGCATCATGAGCACCCTGCTGGAAATCCAGAGCCGCTTCGCCGCAGGCGTGTTCCAGGGATCGGACGGGATCCTGTCCGATCTGGAGGACGATGGCCGTCAGGCGGCGCGGTTCGAGGTCTATCGCAACAATACCCATGCATCGATCCTCGAAGTGCTGGCCGACGCGTTTCCCACCATACGGACGCTGTTGGGGGAAGGCCTGTTCACCCGCCTGGTAACGGCCTTCATCCGTCACGCGCCCTCGCGGGCCAACCACCTGCTCGACTATGGCGCGGAGCTGCCTGACTTCATCGCCCTGTCGGAGCCCCTGGCCGACCGGCCCTGGCTGGTGGACATCGCCCGGCTCGACTGGGCCCGCAATGCGGCCTATGGCGCAGGGGAAGCCGCGCCGATGGGCGCAGATGCACTGCAGGGGCTGGCGGCGGACGTGCTGCTGGCGCTGCGACCGGCGCTTGTCCCCTCCGCGACGCTGCTGCACTCCGACTGGCCGATCCACGCGATCTGGATGAATGCCGACGCGATGGCGGAGAGCAGCATCGCCCCCCGGTCGGAAGCGGTGCTGGTCGCCCGACCGGCAATGCAGGTGCAGACCAGCCTGCTGCATCCGGCAGAACACGCCCTGCTGCGAACCCTGCAGGACGGTGGAACACTCGGCGAGGCGGCTGTCGCGGCCCAGCAGACCGACCCCGGCTTCGATCTGATGACGGCCTTCGCCGGACACCTGTCTGCCGGCAACTTCACCCACCGACGCAACGAAGAAACCGAAGAAGAATAAAGGGAACCCCACCATGGCCAACACGCAAGACACCACGCCCGGCGGCATCGCCGGTCTCGTCGCCGCTGTCACCCGTCCGCTGGACACCTGGGGCGGTCCCGCCGCCGTGCTGTTCCTGCGCATCGTGATCTTCCTGACCTTCTGGCGGGCCGGCATGACCAAGCTGGACGACTGGGACAACACGCTGCTGCTGTTCGAATATGAATACATGGTGCCGATCCTGCCGGTCGCCGTTGCGGCGTTCCTCGGCACCTTCTTCGAGCTGGTGATGTCGGCACTGATCCTGGTCGGCGCCTTCACCCGGCTGGCTGCCATCCCGCTGCTGGTGATGTCGCTGGTCATCCAGTTCGTGCTCGGCGCCCGCGCCGCCGCCTATGACAATTTCGAGCATTTCTTCTGGATGGCGATCCTCTGCTACCTGATTGCCCGCGGTGCCGGTGCCCTGTCGCTGGATCACCTGGCGGCGAAGCGTTTCGGCCTGAAATAGCCACGCCCTGGACGGGAGGCCGATTACATCCGGGCAGCAAACGGTCTACCCTTCCCCGGCGCGGCGGATGCCGCATGATCCGGGGAGGGACCAGCCATGAAATTCGGACTGCGCTATTGCAACACCGGCCCCTATGTCGATCCGGACCCCGCGCTGGAGCTGCTGCAGGCCGCTGAGGAAGCCGGGTTCGACAGTGCCTGGACAGTGGAACATACGGTCGTGCCTGCGGGCTACGGTTCCGCCTATCCCTATGCGCAGAACGGCAAGATGGCCGGCGGGGTGGAGGATCTGCCCCTGCCCGATCCGCTGATCTGGATGGCCTATGTCGCCGCCGGGACCAGCCGGATCAGGCTGGGCACCGGCATCCTGATCCTGCCGCAGCACAGTCCGGTGCATGTCGCGAAACAGGTGGCCACGCTGGACCATCTCTGCGGCGGACGGACCCTGCTGGGCATCGGCGTCGGCTGGCTGGCGGAGGAGTTCGCGGCGCTGGGACAGCCGTTCGGGACACGCGGGCCGCGCACCGATGAATGCGTCGCCGCCCTGCGGGCACTCTGGGGCGAACAGCCGGCCTCTTTTCAGGGTGAGCATGTCAGCTTCGCGCCGATGTACTGCGTGCCCCGGCCTGTCGCTGGCGCGGTGCCGATCATTGTCGGCGGCCATTCGAAGGCCGCGGCGCGACGCGCAGGACGGCTGGGGGATGGTTTCTTTCCGGCACGGGAAGCCCCGCAGGACCTGATCCAGCTCGCCCGCGACACGGCGGAGCAGAACGGGCGCAACCCGGCGGCGCTGGAGATCACCGTCAGCATGCCGGAAGACCGTGCGCTGCTGGAGGACTATGCCCGGATGGGTATCGACCGGGTTCTCGTCCCCGTCTCCGACATGGCCGGCCTGGCCACTGCCATCCGCACGCCGGAGGAGACCCGGGACTGGAGCGGACTGATCAGCCAGTACGCCTGACACAGCGCCATGGCGATCAGGGGTCCGGCGCCACCACCTCGATCATCGTGCTGGCCGAGGTATGCACATTGTAGTCGGAGATCCAGACAACGCGGACCTCGCCGCTCTCGACGGCCTTCACCCGAAAGCTGAGATAGGGGTTGGAGGAAACGGAGCTGAACCACTCGGCCCGAAACACCAGGCGGTCGTTGTAGAAGGCCTTCACCTCCTGAAGGATATGGCGGGGAATGACGACGATGTTGTCGGTGGAGAAACGGACACCGGACTCCATCGGATGCCGTGCCAGCGTCCTGACCTCGAAAACCTCCCCCCGCTTTACCGAACGGGGGACATGGATACGGCGAAGCGGTGCGGCCATGGTTCAGCCGCCGCAGGCGCCGAGCAGAACCTCGACGTTCTGCCGTGCCGTTGCCGCGCGCCCGTCCACCATCTCCGCCACCAGCACCACATCAGAGGTCTGCAGCATGCGGAACCGCATCTCGGTCAGGGCGCTGCCATTCCAGGGGCCGTAGTGATAGCGCGCCACCTCCGGAAACGGATTGCCGAGCACGAAGACATGAACGGTCTTCGGCCAGTCGTTGCCTTCGAAGCTGCAGCGGATATCAAAGGTCAGCGGAATCGAATCACCATTCTCCGCCAGCACCGGCAGCTTCAGATCGATCAGGTCAGGCTCGGGCGTGCGGCCGCGCAGGACGATGTCCACCAGCACCTCCGCATCGGCCACGTCCGGCTGGACGGGGAAGGTCCGGCGGAACATCGACACGCGATTGCGGATCCCCTCCGCCCAGGCGGGCAGCACGGGCAGGCCCAGAAGGGCCAGAGCGCCCGTGACGACACCCCGTCGGGAAACGCCACGCGTGCTGGGTGAGTGTTGGTTCATTCCTGGGCCTGGTCCTGTTTCAGCGTCAGCAGGTAGGCTATCACGTCCTCCACCTCCATTGCGCTCAACAGCGGTTGACCGACCCGATCACGACGCACCCCGGTCAGGCCCGCCACCCGGTGAAACGGTGGCATCACGGTCTCTTCATTGATGCGGGTGGCGTCCACGACCTGCAGCCTCAGTTCCGCTTCGCTCAGGCGTCCCGCCACGCCATGCAGCGGCGGACCGATGTCACCGTGAAACGCCTGTTCCGGAATCGGCGCGGCGTGGCAGGCGAGGCAGTTGCCCTGCCGTCCGGCCACGATCACGCGGCCACGCGCGGCATCACCCGCCCGACCGCAAAGCGGCCTGTCGATGCCGCCTTCGCGTACGACAAACTGCGCGACCAGGTCGGAACATTGCTGCGCACGGGCCGGAACCAGGGTGCAGCAGGCCCCAATGACCGCCAGCAGAAGAGCCGCAACATGATTTGACAGGATGACGCACTCCGCACAGTATTTCCGCATCGGGGAAGGGGATGATGACGCACAAGAGGTCGTCAGGCCAACCCGCACAAATGACAAGAAGCAAGAAAGCGTCGCATCAGACGACGTTGCAACACTCTGGGAGGATACATGGCAACCCTCAAGATCAACGGGGCAACCAAGACGGTTGATGTCCCTGCGGATACCCCTCTGCTCTGGGTAATTCGCGAGCATCTTCGGATGACGGGCACCAAGTTCGGCTGCGGCAAGGGACTTTGCGGCGCCTGCACGGTGCATATTGACGGCGTTGCAACACGTACCTGCATCACGCCGGTCGATGCGGCGGAAGGCGTCGAGATCACCACGATCGAAGGACTGGGCGGCGACCATCCGGTGCAGAAGGCATGGATTGCCGAACAGGCACCGCAGTGCGGCTATTGCCAGTCCGGCCAGATCATGACCGCCGCGGCGTTCCTGTCGGAGAATCCGAATCCGTCTGACGACGAAATTGTCGGTGCGATGACCGGCAATCTCTGCCGTTGCATGGCCTACAAGCGCATCAAGGCTGCCGTCGCACGCGCAGCCAGTGACATGCAGAAAGGCTGAGGAGGCAGATCATGACAAGGATTGAAAAGATCGGCCGCACCGGGAGCAAGAGCGTGAGCGATGTTTCGCGACGCGGTTTCCTGGTCGGATCCCTGGCCGTCGGCACCCTGACCATGGGCTACGGGCTGCTGCCCGCCGTGGGTGGTCTGGCGGAGGCCAAGGCTGCAGGCAACTTCGCGCCCAACATCTGGTTCACGATGGACGAGGCCGGCAAGGTCGTCGTCAACATCACCAAGGCCGAGATGGGCCAGCATGTCGGCACCCCGCTGTCGCAGGCCCTTGCCGAGGAGTTGGAAGTGCCTTGGGAGGATGTCTCCATCGCCTATGTCTCGACCGCGCCGGAATACGGCCTGTTCGTGACCGGTGGTTCCTGGTCGGTGAACTGGACCTTCGACCAGATGTCCCGTGCCGGTGCCGCCGGCCGCATCGCGCTGATGGAAGCCGCCGTGAAGCACTGGGGCGTTGCCCTGTCGGAGCTGCAGGCGGAACAGGGCATGGTCAGCCATGCCAAGTCCGGCCGCAAGATCTCCTACGGCGATCTGGTGAAGGCCGGGGCAACCGCCCGCGCCTTCTCGGAAGACGAGCTGAAGGCGATCACGCTGAAGGATCCGTCGAAGCGGCGCTATGTCGGCAAGCCGATGCCCGCACTGGACATTCCGGCCAAGACCGACGGCACGGCGACCTTCGGCCTCGACGTCTTCGTCGATGGCATGGTCTACGCCACGCCGAAGGTGCCGCCGGTCCGCTATGGCGCCAAGGTGACGGCAGTCGATGAATCCGCCGCGAAGCAGGTGCCGGGCTATCAGGGCCACGTGGTGATCAATGATGTCACCGGCACCACCACCGGCTGGGTCTCGGTGCTGGCGGATTCCTATCCGCAGGCAATCAAGGCCCGTGACGCGCTGAAGGTGACCTATGACATCGGTCCGAACGCCAAGGTGTCCTCCGCAGATATCCTGGCCGATGCGGAGAAGCTGCAGTCCTCCGGTGAGGGCGCGCAGCTGTTCGTGAAGGACGGTGATTCGGTTACCGCCATCAAGGGGGCGAAGGCAACGCATGAGGCGGTCTACACGACGCAGCTGAACGTGCATGCCCCGCTGGAGCCGATGAACGCGGTCGTGGAAGTGAAGGACGACGTCTATCACATCCATACCGGCAACCAGTTCCAGACCCTCGCGGTGGGCCTGGTACCGGCGGCGCTGGAGCTGGACCCGAGCCAGGTGGTGGTTCACCAGTATCATCTGGGCGGCGGTTTCGGCCGCAGGCTTGAATCCGACTACATCCTGGTCGCGGCGCTGACCGCGAAGGGCGCGGGCAAGCCGGTGAAGCTGATCTACAGCCGCGAAGCCGACACCCTGATGGACTTCACCCGCACGATCACGCACCAGAAGCTGACCGGTGGCGGTGACGGATCCAAGCTGGTCGGGCTGGAGCAGCAGGTGGTCTCCGCCTGGGCGACGGCACGGCAGGCCCCGGCCTTCCTGGCCGATTCGGTGGACAAGCAGGGCAAGGTCGATCCGTTCTCGATCAATGGCTCCGACCACTGGTACTCGATCCCGAACCAGACCGTGCGCACCATCAAGTCGGAACTGGCACAGTCGGCAACGCCGTCCGGCCAGCTTCGGTCGGTGGCACCGGGCTGGACCTTCTGGGCGGTGGAATGCTTCATCGACGAGATGGCGCACAAGATGGGCGTCGATCCGCTGAAGATGCGTCTCGCCATGCTGGACGCGACCGGCAAGAACGCCGGTTCCGCCCCGATGGCCGTCGGCGGTGCGAACCGCCTGGCCAACGTGCTGCAGATGGCGGCGGACAAGGCCGGCTACGGCAAGAAGATGGCGGCCAACACCGGCATCGGCATTGCCTGCGTCTCCGCCCAGGAACGGGCAACCCCGACATGGACGGCCTGCGCCTCCCAGGTGCACGTCGATCCGAAGACCGGTGAGTTCAAGGTCGAGAAGATGACCCTGGTCATCGACGTCGGTACCGCGGTGAACCCCGATGGTGTCCGTGCGCAGGTCGAGGGCGGTGCCCTCTGGGGTCTCAGCCTCGCGACCAAGGAGTTCGCGACCATGGAGAATGGCGCGATCCAGCAGGACAACTTCGACACCTACACGCCGGTCCGCATGGAAGACATGCCGGACATCGACGTGACCGTGGTGTCGCCGGGTCACTATCCGGTGGGTGCGGGCGAACCCGGCGTGACCGTGGTCGCACCGACCATCGCCAACGGCATCTTCGCCGCCTCCGGCGCCCGCGTCCGCGACCTGCCGATCACGGCAGCCGCGGTCAAGGCCGCCATGGGCTGACGATCGAAGCACTGAACATCAGGCCCCTCTCCGGGGCCTGAACCGGAACGGCGTCGGCGGGAAACCACCGGCGCCGTTTCCGTTTGTGGCCGGCCTGTGCGAAAAGGGGAGCAGACTTCAAGGGGAGGACGATTGATGAAACTGCGCCAGATCGCGTTTGCTGCGGAAAAGCTGGAACCGGCGGAAGAGGTTCTGCTGGATGTACTGGGACTGGAGGTCGGGTTTCGCGATCCCGGTGTCGGCCACTTCGGGCTGCACAATGGTGTCATCCCGGTGGGCGACAACTTCCTGGAGATCGTGGCGCCGGAGCCCGGGCAGACCGACACGGCGGCGGGGCGCTTCATGGCCCGGCGCGGCGGCGACGCCGGTTACATGGTGCTGCTGCATGCCGCCGATGCGGCCCCGACACGGGCGCGGGCGGAGAAGCTGGGCATTCGCGCCGTCTGGAACAGTGACGACGATGGCGCGGTCGCGACCCATTTCCACCCGGTTGATCTGGGCGGGGTCATCCTGTCGGTCGATTCCTTCGCCGAGTCGCCGGACCCGTCGGAGGAATGGAGCTACTGGCGCTGGGGCGGGCCGGACTGGCTCAGCCATGTGCGCGCGGGCCTGACCGAGGCCATGGTCGGCATGGAACTGGTCAATCCCGATCCTGCACGGCAGGCATCGACCTGGTCATCGCTGCTGGACATTCCCTGCCTGGCGGTCGAGGGCGGCTTCGACATGCCGCTGCCCGACGGGGGCATCATCCGTTTCCGCGCCACGGGCGCGGACGAACTGCCCGGAATCTCGGCCATCGATTTCCGCATGGCGGACAAGGCCGAGTCCCTCAGCCGTGCAAAGGCGCGTGGCCTGCCAAACGATGCCGACGGCTTCACCATGATGCAGGTGCGCTGTAACCTGATCCAGTAATTCGGGTTTGGTCTGTTCCATCCCTCTCCCCCACCCGGCCACCCACGTGAGTATCCTTGTTGGGTGGCCGGGTGGGGGAGAGGGATGGAACAGGCAGCAAACGAGCCACACTTCCGGGGAGGAATGAGGAAATGACCGATCACCTGTTGGTCGAGGAAAGGGATGGCGTTGCCGTCCTGACAATGAACCGGCCGGACCGGCTGAACGCGCTGAGCGGGGAAATGCTTGAGGCGCTGGTGGAGAACTGCCAGCGGCTGTCCATGGACCGCTCCATCGGCTGCGTCGTGATCACGGGCGCGGGCCGCGGCTTCTGCGCCGGGGGCGACGTGAAGTCGATGGCCGAAGGGCGGGAGTTCGCCGACAACACGCTGGAGGCCAAGGTGCTGAAGCTGCGCGGCGGCATGGAGGTTTCCCGCCTGCTGCACGAGATGGCGAAGCCGACAATTGCAATGGTGCGTGGTCCGGTCGCCGGGGCGGGCATGTCCATCGCCCTGTCATGCGACATGCGGGTGGCCTCCGACACGCTGAAGTTCACCACCGCGTTCGCCAACGTGGGCTATTCGGGTGACTTCGGCGGCAGCTATTTCCTCACCCATCTGGTCGGCACTGCCAAGGCCCGGGAGCTTTACTATACCGCCGACAAGCTGAACGCTGCAGAGGCGCACGCGCTGGGCATCGTCAACCGCGTTGTCGCCGACGCCGACCTGGAGGCGGAGACCATGGCGCTGGCGCAGAAGATCGCCAACGGGCCGAAGATCGCCCTGTCCTACATGAAGCGCAACATGAACGCGGCCATGACCGAGTCCCTGGCCCGCTGCTTCGACATGGAGGCGATGCACCACACCCGCAGCGGCGAGACCGAGGACCACAAGGAGGCCGCGAAGGCCTTCGTCGAGAAACGCACACCGACATTCAGGGGGGTCTGAGCCATGATTCCACGCACGATCTTCAATGAAGACCATCAGATTTTCCGCGATTCCTGCCGCCGTTTCATGGAGACGGAGGTGGAGCCCCACCATCGCCAGTGGGAGAAGGACGGCCAGGTCTCCCGCGAGGTCTGGCTGAAGGCGGGCGAGGCCGGCCTGCTCTGCTGTGACATTCCCGAGGAAATGGGCGGCATCGGCGCCGACTTCATGTTCTCCGCCATCGTGCTGGAGGAACTGGCCAGGGTCGGTGCAACGGGGCCGAACTTCCCGCTGCATTCCGACATCATCGCCCCCTACATCCGCCACTATGGATCGGCGGAACAGCAGAAGAAGTGGCTGCCGAAGATGACCACAGGGGAAGTCATCGGCGCCATCGCCATGACGGAACCCGGTGCCGGATCGGACCTGCAGGGCATCCGCACCACCGCGAAACGCGAAGGCGACGAGTACGTCATCAACGGCTCCAAGATCTACATCTCCAACGGCCAGCTCGCCGACCTGGTGGTGGTGGCCTGCAAGACCGACCCGAACGAGGGCTGGCGCGGCATCAGCCTGATCCTGGTGGAGGGTGATCGCGCAGGCTTCGAGCGCGGGCGCAATCTCGAGAAGATCGGCATGCACGCGCAGGACACGTCGGAGCTGTTCTTCAGCGACGTGCGGGTACCGGTGTCCAACCTGCTGGGACCGGATGAGGGCAAGGGCTTCATCCAGCTGGTCAGCCAGTTGCCGCAGGAACGGCTGATCCAGGCGGTCAAGGGCGCGGAGACCGTGCAGTCGGCCATCGACTGGACCGTGACCTATACCAAGGACCGTCAGGCCTTCGGACGCAGCATCGCGCAGTTCCAGAACACCCAGTTCAAGCTGGCGGAGCTGCAGTCGCATGCAACCATGCTGCGGGTCTTCGTCGATCGCTGCCTGGAACAGCACCTGAAGGGGGAACTGAGCGAGATCGATGCCGCGATGGCAAAGATGAACGCCACCGACATGCAGTGCAGGGTGCTGGACGAATGCCTGCAACTCCACGGCGGCGCGGGCTACATGTGGGAATATCCCATCGCCAGGGCCTGGGCCGACAGCCGCATGTCACGCATCGCAGGCGGCAGCGCGGAGATCATGAAGCAGATCATTGCACGCGACATGATGGGCCGGAACTGACAGGATCGCACCGGCCTGCCCGCACCTCCGGTCCGACATTGCAGTTCGGCTTCCGAAGGGCGACATGCAGGCAGGTCGGTGCCGTTTCCCGAACGCCGGAACGGACATGGGCCACATCCAAGTTCTTGAACCATTCCGGGAATCCATGACGTGAAGATCTTTACCTGTGGCAGTTGCAGTGCGGCTGTCTACTTCGAGAACACGACATGCATGTCCTGCGGCGCGGACCTCGGGTTCGTGCCGGATACGTCACAGATGGTGGCCCTGGATGCGGACGGCAGCGCGACACTGGTCGGCGGCGGCACATCGACCCGCTACGTCAAGTGCAGCCACCACGCCCAGGACAATGGCTGCAACTGGATGATCCGGGACGGTGACGCGGATCCCTTCTGCGTGTCGTGCAGGCTCAACAACACCATCCCGGACCTGGATGTGCCCGGCCACCGCGAACTCTGGCACCGGCTGGAAGCGGAGAAGCGGCGGCTGGTCTTCACCTGCATGCGACTGGGGCTGGATGTCAGTCCGAAGTCGGTGCGCGCGGATGGGCTGGCCTTCGACTTCCTGGCTGACGAGGACCCGACCTTCAGCGAACGCGGCCGGGTACTGACCGGCCATGATGCCGGACTGATCACCATCAACATCGCGGAGGCCGATCCGGCGGCGCGGATCCGCATGCGCGAGCAGATGGCCGAGCCCTATCGCACAATCCTGGGCCACTTCCGCCACGAGTCCGGGCATTTCTACTGGGATCGCCTGATCGCGCCGACCGCATGGCTGGAGCCGTGCCGCCAGCTCTTCGGGGATGAACGGCAGGACTATGGCGAGGCGCTGGAGACGCATTACCAGAACGGCCCGCGCAGCGACTGGCGCGACCACTACATCAGCGCCTATGCCGCCAGTCACCCGTGGGAGGACTGGGCCGAGAGCTGGAGCCATTACCTGCTGATCATCGACACGCTCAACACGGCCTGGAACTTCGGGCTGCAGACCGATCCGCTGCAGGTCCGGGCCGACGGGGTGGAGATCGCTCAGCGATCCAACCCCTATGACGAGACCGATTTCGAGCGTCTGATGTCGCAATGGATGCCGCTGACCGTGGCGATGAACAGCCTCAATCGCAGTGTCGGCCAGGAGGATGCCTATCCCTTCGCGCTCGCCGCGCCGGTGGTCGAGAAGCTGGGCTTCGTGCACCGGGTGGTGCGGGGCCTGCCGCTCTGAGCGGGACGGTCGCAGAACCCCCTGCCGACAATGGCATGGGCTGGGCGATCCGGCTGTCGCTGTTCTATGCCGCGATCTTTGCCGTGGCCGGGGTGCTGATGCCCTGGTGGCCGGCCTGGCTGAGCGCGCGCGGGCTGAGTGCGGACGAGATCGGCATCGTGCTGGCCGCCGGATTCTGGATCAAGCCGCTGACCAGCCCGCTCGGCACCCGCTGGGCCGACAGTCTGGGGCTGCGGCGACGCCCGCTGGTGCTGCTGCTGGTGGGCACCACCATCGGCTATGCGCTGTTCCACTTCGCCGACGGGTTCTGGATGTTCCTGGGCTTCACGATCCTGGCGCAGGCCATCTATGCCCCGGTGCTGCCGCTGGGTGACAACCTGACCATGACCGCGGCGGCGCAGAAGGATCTGGACTACGGACGGATGCGCCTCTGGGGCTCGGTCAGCTTCATCGGCGCGGTCTATGGCGCGGGCTGGCTGCTGGAGGGGGGGAACCCGGACATCACGCACTGGCTGGTGGTGGGCGGTCTGGCGCTGACCACCATCGTGGCCCTGTTCGTGCCCGATATCCGCTTTCCGGTCGCGAAGGACCGCAAGAGAGGCGCCCTGCGCCTGCTCGCCCACCCGGTCTACCGGCTGTTCCTGCTGGCGGTCGGCCTGAATGCGGCGGCCCATGCGGTGCTCTATGGCTTCGGCACGCTCGACTGGCAGGCGCGGGGTCTCAGCGATGTGGAGATTGGTCTGCTCTGGGCCGAGGGCGTGGTGGCGGAGATCATCCTGTTCGCCTTCGCCCGGCAGGTGATTGCCCGCATCGGCCCGATGATCCTGATGATCGTCGGCTGTGCCGCCGGCATCCTGCGCTGGTCCGTGGTCGGCTTCGTCGACACCTTCACCGCGCTGGCCCTGCTGCAGGTGCTGCACGGCCTCACCTTCGGCGCGACCCACCTGGGGGCCATGCACTTCATCCAGCGCGCCGCGCCACCCGACATGTCGGCCAGCGCCCAGGGGCTGTTCGCCGCCTTCGGCATGGGCATCTTCATGGGCCTCGGCGCCCTGCTCGCGGGCCGTCTCTACGGCGACTTCGGCGCACACGCCTATGTCGCGATGGCGGGCCTGTCGGTCGGCGCGACAGTGGCGGCACTGCTGCTGAATCGCCGGTTCGACGGCAAGTATCTGGCGCTGTAGCGCGAACAGTCTTTGACGCTCCTGACAGCCTGAGCTAACTCATTGGTACGAGTTTCTTGCCGTGGCCTGTTCCATCCCTCTCCCCCTCCCGGCCACCCATTAGGGATACTCCCGTGGGTGGCCGGGAGGGGGAGAGGGATGGAACAGGCTGTCGCACGGACACACAAACATTCCGATTGGGGAGGAGAGAGCCATGTCATCACCTGTGGTGCTTGAGAAACGCGGCGCGGTTGGCGTCATTCTGGTGCAGAACCCGCCTGTGAATGCGCTCAGCCAGGCTGTGCGGCAGGGGCTGCGGGACCGGCTGGCGGAGGCGCTGGCCGACGACAGCATCACGGCGGTGGTGCTGGCCGGTGACGGGCGCACCTTCATCGCCGGTGCCGACATCCGCGAATTCGGCAAGCCCATGACGGCCCCGGGTCTGAACGAGGTCATCCAGGACTACGAGAACGCGACCAAGCCGGTTGTTGCCGCGATCCATGGCACGGCGCTGGGCGGTGGTCTGGAGACGGCTTTCGCGGCGCATTACCGCGTTGCCGTGGCCAAGGGCTTCGTCGGCCTGCCGGAAGTGAAGCTGGGCCTGCTGCCGGGTGCCGGTGGCACGCAGCGGCTGCCGCGCGTGGCCGGTGTCGAGACGGCACTGAAGATGATCACCTCCGGCGACATGCTGCCCGCGCCGCTGGCCCAGAAGGCCGGTATCGTCGATGCCATTGTCGATGAGCTGATTCCGGGGGCCTGCGCCTTCGCCGAGAAGCTGGTGGCCGACGGCGCGCCGCTGAAGGTGATCTCGCGCAGCCGCGGCAAGCTGGACGAAGCCGACAAGGGCATCTTCGACAAGTTCCGCGCCGACCTGGCGAAGAAGGCGCGCGGCGTGCTGGCACCGCAGAACTGCATCGCCGCGGTCGAGGCATCCGTCACGTCGGACAGCTTCGAGGCCGGTCTGAAGCGCGAGGGCGAGCTGTTCATGGAACTGATGCAGAGCCCGCAGCGGGCGGCCCAGATCCATGCCTTCTTCGGCGAGCGCGAAGTGGCGAAGATCCCCGACATCCCGAAGGGCACACCGACCCGCGAGATCAACAGCTGCGCCATCCTGGGCTGCGGCACCATGGGCGGCGGCATCGCCATGAACTTCCTGAATGCCGGCATTCCGGTGACCATCCTGGAACTGGAGCAGGCGGCACTGGACCGTGGCATCGGCATCATCCGCCGCAACTACGAGAACAGCGCCAAGCGTGGCCGCTTCACGATGGAAGAGGTCGAGAAGCGCATGGGTCTGCTGACACCGACCACGTCCTATGACGACATCGGCCAGGCGGACATCGTCATCGAGGCGGTGTTCGAGGACATGGAGATCAAGAAGCAGGTCTTCGCCAAGCTGGACGCGGTCATGAAGCCGGGCGCGATCCTGGCGTCGAACACCTCCACCCTGGACATCGACGAGATCGCCTCCGTCACCAAGCGGCCGGAAGACGTCATCGGCACCCATTTCTTCAGCCCGGCCAACGTCATGAAGCTGCTGGAGAACGTGCGCGGCGCCAAGTCCAGCCCGAACACGATCCAGACCGTGATGGACCTGGGCAAGCGCATCGGCAAGATCTGCGTGCTCGCGGGCAACTGCCACGGCTTCATCGGCAACCGGATGCTGCATCCCTATGGCCGACAGGCGAGCTTCCTGGTGGAAGAAGGCGCCCAGCCGGAGGATGTGGATCGCGTGCTCTATGACTTCGGTCTCGCCATGGGGCCGTTCGCCATGGGCGATCTGGCCGGTCTGGACGTCGGCTATCGCGTGCGCCAGCACCAGTTGAAGACCTGGCCGCAGGGCCGCCGCTATTCCTCGCTGGCCGACAAGGTCGTGGAACTGGGCCGTCACGGTCAGAAGACCGGCGCGGGCTGGTACCGCTACGAGGAAGGCAGCCGTGTGCCGCTGCCCGATCCCGTGGTGAAGGAGCTGATCGAGAAGAACTCGGCGGAGGCCGGGATCAAGCGGCGCGAGATCTCGGATGACGAGATCCTGGAACGCTGCATGTACGCGCTGGTGAACGAGGGCGCGAAGATCCTGGAGGAAGGCATCGCCATCCGCTCCGTCGACATCGACATCACCTACATGAACGGCTACGGCTTCCCGAAACACCGGGGCGGGCCGATGCACTACGCCGATTACGTGGGCCTCGACAAGGTGCTGGAGCGGATCCGCCACTACTACGAACAGTCGGGCGAGGATGACTGGAAGCCTGCGGCACTGATCGAGAAGCTGGTCGCCGAGGGCAAGAGCTTCGCCGACTTCCAGCGCTGATGCGCTGAACCGGGGAAAGGGCCGCCATGCCGGGTGCAGGAGTGCTCTGCATGGTGGACCATCCTGCCGCCGCGCCTGTCGCGGCACCTGACCACTGCCTGCCAGTCCGGATTACCGGCGTGCGGTTTGCCCGCGCCCGCGTCCGCCCTATCATCGGGTGACCGCTGCCGGTTCGGGCAGCCACGAACGGGAAAAGCTCATGACACTCAAGGTCGCCGTCCAGATGGACTCGATTGCCGGGATCGACATCAAGGGGGATTCCACCTTCGCGCTGATGCTGGAGGCACAGGCGCGCGGCCACGAACTGAGCTGGTACCTGCCCGACGAGCTGGCCTGGCAGGACGGCAAGGTCATGGCCCGGCTGCGCGACGTCACCGTGCAGCGGGAAGTCGGCAACCATTTCAGCCAGGGTGAGGACCGCATCATCGACCTGTCGGAGGTCGATGTGGTGCTGCTGCGCCAGGACCCGCCCTACGACATGGCCTATCTGACGACGACCTACCTGCTGGAACGCATCCATCCGAAGACACTGGTGGTGAATGACCCGATGGAGGTGCGCAACGCGCCGGAGAAGCTGTTCGTCACCAACTTCGTCGATCTGATGCCGCCGACGCTGATCACCCGCAACACGGACATGATCCGGGCCTTCCAGGCCGAGCATCAGGACATCATCATCAAGCCGCTCTACGGCAATGGCGGCGCCGGGGTGTTCCACCTACGGCCCGGCGACGACAACCTGAGTTCCCTGATGGAAACCTACGCGGTGATGTACCGCGAACCGATCATCGCGCAGAAGTTCCTGCCCGACGTGCGCAAGGGCGACAAGCGCATCATCCTGGTGGACGGGGAACCGGTGGGCGCGATCAACCGCGTCCCGGCAGAGGGCGAGAGCCGGTCCAACATGCATGTCGGCGGACAGGCCGTCCGCTCCACCCTGACCGCGCGGGAGCGGGAGATCTGCGACCGCATCGGCCCGGAGCTGAAGGCGCGCGGCATGATCTTCGTCGGCATCGACGTCATCGGCGACTGGATGACGGAGATCAACGTCACCAGCCCCACCGGCATCCAGGAAATCGACCGCTTCGACGGCTCCAACCTCTCCGGCCTGATCTGGGACGCCATCGAAGCCAAGCGCGCCTGAGTCGGGTCACGTCCCTCCAGCGCCTCAAGCTGGGCTCGCGGATCAAGTCCGCGAGCGTCGTGGGTGGGTCTTGTTGAGATGACCAACTTCCGGCTCCACCTTCCACCACGCCGTGCCCGGGCTTGACCCGGGTACCCATGGTGCCGCGCAGGCGTCGGAGACCAGGCTCGCGGCGGGTCAAGCCCGTGAACGATGACGGGGGCTACCCCTTCAGGAACCCTTGCACCCTCTTCTGCCAGACAGGCAGCACGGCTGTGTTCACCGGGCGCACCGGGGCCTTGCCGTCGAAGATGTCGATCAGTTGCGTCGCGGCGTAGCGGGCCATGCGTTCGCGGCTGTCGCGGGTGACGCCTGCGGTGTGGGGGCTGGTGATGACGTTGTCGAGGGAGAGCAGCGGGTGGTCGGCGGTGGGGGGCTCGGCATCCCAGACGTCGAGACCGGCACCGGCCAGATGACCGGACTTCAGCGCCTGATACAGCGCGTCCTCGTCATGGATGAAGCCGCGCGCGGTGGCAATCAGGCGGGCGCCGGGCTTCATCATGCCGATGGCCGCCGCGTCGAACATCCTCCGGGTCTCGGCGCTCAGCGGGCAATGGATGCTGACCACGTCGGAGCCCGACAGCACCTCCTCGAAGCCGACCTTCCGCGCGTCACGGCGGGCCATCTCATCGGCATCCAGATAGGGGTCGTATGCCAGAACCTCGCAGTCGAAGGCGTGGCGGCAGATGCTGGCCAGCCTGCGCCCGATGTGACCGAGGCCGATGATGCCGACCGTCTTGCCCAACAGGTCCGCGCCCCGGAAATCGGTACGCGCGCCATTCCAGCCCCGGCGCAGGGCGCGGTCCGCCTCCGGCACCCGCTTCATCAGCAGCAGCATCATGCCGAGCGCATGTTCCGCCACCGCCTCCGCATTGCCGCCCGCCTGATTGACCACCAGCACCCCTGCCGCCGTGCAGGCGTCGAGGTCGAAGGTATCGACACCCGAGCCGCCGGAGGACACCACCAGCAGTTCCGGCGCCCGGGCCAGGAAGGCGGCATCGACGCGCAGCGGTTCCGGCACCTCGTCCCGTGCCGGAACGCACTGGAACGCGTGCGCGGAGGCCAGCGTGGCGAAACTCTCGGCAAACGGCGCGTGGCGGTCGATGCGGATCACTTCATGTTCCGGCCGTTCAGCCAGAATGGGCAGGGCATTCTCCGCCGGAAACGCATCGAGATAGACAATCCGCGCCATGAAACGCTCTCCCCAGAATCCTCATCCATGACTGCACGGAAGGCGCGGCGTCGTCCCTGTTCCCCGCCCGGCCACCCATTCAGGATGATCCCGTGGGTGGCCGGGTGGGGGAGAGGGACGGAACAGGCAGCAAACTTCCGGCAACCAATCATCAAGCTATCGTGGCCAGAATGAACTGATGCGCAATCCCCTACCCCTGCTGCTCCTGCTGACGATACTTCCCGGACTGCTGACAGCGGCCCCGAAGACATATCCGGCAGAACCGGACCCGGAGGAGACCTGCCGTCTGGTGGAGATCCACAGACCGGACGCCGATGTGGCCTATCGGCCCGGTGTCGACGCAAATGGCAATGCGGTGGCACCCGCCGATCTTCCCGGTTCAGGCGGCATTACCCTGCCCAACGAGATCACCATCGACCTGCGGGTGCCGCTGGCCGAACTTCTCGGAGCCGACACACCGCCCTTCCTGAACGATGCCGGGATCGATGCGGGGCAGGTCACCGTCAACCGGCAGACCGGTGCACTGTTCCATAACGGCCAGCGCCTCGATGCGCCCTACGCGGTGCTCTGCGAGCCAAAGGAAGACTGAGCGGGAGGTTTACCTCTTCTGGAAGCTGCGCCGGCCCTCCTGAAGAAATATCCTCTCAGGACGCGCCGTCCGCGATCAGCGCATCGATCAGGGCCAGTGCTTCCGGGCTGTCCCATTCCGCCGGACCGACCAGTCGCGCCACTTCCTCCCCCTGCCGGTTCAGCAGGATCGTGATCGGCAGGCCATAGGCCCCCAGCGCGCGACCGATCCGGGTGGTCGGATCGACGTAGAGCGGCAGGTTGTCGGCATCCACTTCCTGCAGGAAGGTCAGCGACTTCTCGGCACCGCCCCGGTCGACCGAGATCGCGGCGACCAGGAAATCATCGCCCCCGCGCGCAGTCTGAAGGCGGCTGATCGATGGCATCTCGTGGCGACAGGGGGCACACCAGGTGGCCCAGAGATTGACCAGCACCACCTTGCCGCGGAAGGCATCGAAACCGATCTCAGCGCCGCTGCCGTCCCGGAAGCTCGCATCGGCAAGCGGCTTCGGCGTGTCATGAACCGCGAGATTCTGTAACTGACCCGTGGCATATTGCGCCAGCGGGGGTTCCGCTCCGGCGCCTGCCGGACTAAGGATCGCCATCAGCAGGGCCAACAGGCCGATCCGGTGCAACATTCCAGGCCACAGAGATTTCATGTCAGACAAACCCACCAGCAATGAGATGTGGGGCGGCCGTTTCGCCGGCGGCCCCGCGAAGGTGATGGAGAAGATCAACGCCTCCATCGATTTCGACCAGCGCTTCCATGCCCAGGACATCCGGGGATCGAAGGCGCATGCCGACATGTTGGCCGCACAGGGTATCCTGACAAGGGATGACGTTGCCGCAATCAATGACGGTCTGGACGCAATTCTGCGTGAGATCGATGAGGGCAGGTTCGAATTCTCGGCCGCGCTGGAAGACATCCACATGAATGTGGAGAACCGGCTGCGGGAACTGATCGGCCCCACGGCGGGCCGCCTGCACACGGGGCGCAGCCGCAACGACCAGGTGGCAACGGACTTCCGCCTGTGGGTGCGCGACACCATCGACCGCCTCGACCTGGCGTTCCGCGACCTGATCACGGCCCTGCTCGACCAGGCCGATGCCCATGCGGAGGCGGTGATGCCCGGCTTCACCCACATGCAGGTGGCGCAGCCGGTGACCTTCGGCCACCACATGATGGCCTATGTCGAGATGTTCGGGCGCGACCGGGACCGGCTGGCGGAGACGCGGCGGCGGCTGAATGAATCGCCGCTGGGGTCGGCGGCGCTGGCCGGCACCTCGTTTCCCATCGACCGGGATGCGACCACGGCGGCGCTCGGCTTCGACCGCCCCACCGCCAACAGCCTGGACGCGGTGTCGGACCGTGATTTCTGCCTCGATTTCCTGCACACCGCCAATGTCGCCGCGATGCATCTTTCGCGACTGGCGGAGGAACTGGTGATCTGGTCCTCGGCGCAGTTCCGCTTCGTCACCCTGTCGGATGCCTTCTCCACCGGCTCCTCGATCATGCCGCAGAAGCGCAATCCGGACGCGGCGGAGCTGATCAAGGGCAAGATCGGGCGGGTCAGCGGGGCCTATGTGGCACTGACCATGGTCATGAAGGGCCTGCCCATGGCCTATGGCAAGGACATGCAGGAAGACAAGGAAGCCCTGTTCGACGCCGCCGACACCATTGAACTCTGCGTCACCGCCATGGCGGGGATGATTGCCGACATGGTGCCGAACCGCGACGCCCTGCGCAGCGCCGCCACCTCCGGCTTCGCCACCGCGACCGATTTCGCCGACTGGCTGGTGCAGGCCCTCGACATGCCGTTCCGGGAGGCACATCACGCCACGGGTGCCGCAGTGAAGGCAGCCGAGGATCGCGGCTGTGATCTGGCCGATCTGCCGCTGGAGGTGCTGCAGCAGATCGAACCGAAGATCACCGATGCGGTCTACAGGGTGCTGGACGCGGAAAGCGCCGTGCATGCACGCAAGTCCTATGGCGGCACCGCACCGGATCAGGTGCGGGCACAGATCCGCCGCTGGCGGGAGAAGCTGGCATGATGCGGCCGCTGATCCTGGTGCTGCTGGTGCTGGCCGTCGGAGTCAGCGCCTGCGGCAAGAAGGGCGAGCCCCTGACCCCGTCCGAAAGTGCCCGGCAGCAGGCCGAGCAGGAGAAGAAGCAGCAGCGAAAGAACGCCGAATGACCGACCAGTTCCAGTACCGCGATGGCCATCTGCATGTCGAGGATGTGGCCATTGCCGAAATCGCGGACCGGGTGGGTACCCCGGTCTATGTCTATTCCTCCGCCATGCTGCGCCGCCAGTACCGCGTCTTCGCCATGGCGCTGGCCAGTGCCTGTCCTGCGGTGGAGAGCCTGATCTGCTATTCGGTGAAGGCCAACAGCAACCTGGCCATCATCCGCACGCTGGCCCGCATGGGTGCCGGTGTCGATGTGGTGTCGGAGGGGGAGCTGCGCCGTGGCCTCGCCGCCGGGGTACCGCCGGAGAAGATCGTCTTCTCCGGTGTCGGCAAGACCCGGATGGAGATGACCTTCGCGCTGCAGGCCGGTATCCGCCAGTTCAATGTCGAATCGGAGCCGGAACTGGAAGCCCTGTCGGAGACCGCCGCCGGTCTGGGGCTGACCGCCGCCATCACCATCCGCGTCAATCCGGACGTGGATGCGCTGACCCATGCCAAGATCTCCACCGGCAAGGCGGAGAACAAGTTCGGCATCCCGATCGGCCGGGCGCGCGAGGTCTATGCCCGCGCCGCGAAGCTGCCGGGCATCCGCGTCATCGGTGTCGATCTGCATATCGGATCACAGCTGACCGACCTCAGCCCCTTCGAGAAGGCCTTCGCCAGGGCCGCGGACCTGGTCGCGGCGCTGCGCGATGACGGGCACGGGATCAATACCATCGACCTGGGTGGCGGACTGGGCATTCCCTACAGCCCCGACGCCGTCCCGCCCTCCCCCGATGCCTATGCCGATATCGTCAGCCGCACGGTCGGCCATCTCGGCGCGACGCTGATCTTCGAACCGGGTCGCATGATCGTCGGCAATGCCGGGGCGCTGCTGTCACGGGTGATCTACGTGAAGGACGGTGATGGCCGGACCTTCGTCATCCTCGATTCGGCGATGAACGATCTGGTGCGCCCGGCCATGTACGATGCGGTGCACGAGGTCCGCACGGAGCGTGAGCCGCAGGGCCGGATGATCCGCGCCGACCTCGTCGGCCCGATCTGCGAGAGCACCGACACCTTCGCAAGGGATTGTGACATGCCTTCCGTCGCAGCCGGTGATACGCTGTGCTTCATGGGTGCCGGTGCCTATGGTGCGGTGATGGCGTCAACGTACAATACCCGCCTGCTGGTGCCCGAGGTTCTGGTGGACGGCGACCGTTTCGCGGTTGTCCGGGCACGCCAGACCTTCGATGATCTTCTGGGTCTCGACGCCATACCCTCGTGGCTCGAACAGGACGGTTGAGTATTCAGGGAGCCTGATGGCAGACGAACGCGACGAGACGCTGGACAGCATTCTTGACCCGCAGCAGCGCGCGGCGCTGGGGCGGAAACTGTGGGCGACGCGTCTGATCCTGGGCTGGGAACGTCTGGTTCCCCTGCTCTGGCCAGGCTTCGCCGCGGTGCTGCTGCTGGTTTCCGTCACACTGCTCGGCATCTGGCAGTTGCTCCCACCCGTGCTGCATCTGGTGGGTCTGGCGGCTGGCGTCCTCGGTTGCCTTTTCCTGCTGCTGCGCGGCCTGCTTGCCTGGCAGGCCCCCTCCGCAGAGGAAGTGGTGCAGCGGCTGGAGCGTTCCGGTGGCGCCCACAGGCCCCTCACCAGCGTGCAGGACCAGATCGCCGTTGGCCGTGACGATTCCGCCGCCCTGTCGCTCTGGCAGGCGCACCGGCGCCAGATGGCGGCACGTATCGGGGCATTGCGCCTGCCTGTCGCCGACACCCGGATGCCCGCGCGCGATCCCATGGCCCTGCGCCTGCTGGTGCTGATGATCTTCTGCCTCAGCCTGGCCGCCGCAGGTGGTCGCTCGGGGGAGCGGCTGGTCGCCGCGCTGGACACTGGCACGGCAACCGACGCCCTGGCCGACGACACGGTGCTGGAGGCCTGGGTGACGCCGCCCGCCCATACCGGCATGCCGCCGGTCTTCATCAGTGCGTTGACCCCGTCGCAGGATGATGCCGGCGCGGCGGCGCCCCTCGCGGTGCCGACCGGCAGCCGCTTTCTGGCCCGCTATCATGGCGCGGCCGAACCGGCTCTGGCCGTGGCAGACACGCTTGAGGCCTTCGAGCGCGTGGGCGAGAAGGATCTGCAGATCGAACGGCTGATCACGGCAGGTGACCGGCTGAGCATCCGCGACGGAGAGCGCGAGATCGCCGGTTGGCCGATCAGCATCATTCCCGACCACCAGCCGACTATCGAACTGACGGAGCCGCCAAAGGGCACCCTGCGCGGCGCGCTGCGGCTTGCCTACCGCGCCACCGATGACTATGGCGTTGCCGGTGTTGCCGTCCGGATCACGCGCGACGGGCATGACGGCGAGATCATTCTGGACCTGCCGCTGTCGAGCCGCCGGCCGATGGAGGCCATCGATACCGTGTTCCGCGATCTGGCCGACCATCCCTGGGCCGGCAGGCAGGTGGTTCTTGTCATGGAGGCGCGGGACGATGCGGATCAGATCGGTCGCTCCGAACCACTGACCTTCGACCTGCCGGCACGCACCTTCAGGCAGCCCGCCGCCCGCGCCGCCATCGAACTGCGGCAGCGGCTGTTCGACGATGCGGCGGGGCAGCGGGAATGGGTGGTTCGCGCGCTGCATGCCCTGATGATCAACCCGAAGCGCTATCACAGCGATTTCGCGGTGCATATCGGCCTGAGCATGCTGGCCTCCGACCTCGCGGCAAGCGGTGATGCGGAGACCATCGCCGCCAGCCAGCAGATGCTCTGGCAGACCGCGCTGAGGATCGAGGACGGGAACATTTCCGTTGCCCAGTCCCGTCTGCGCGACATTCAGGAACGGCTGTCGGAGGCCCTGGCCAATGGCGCCTCTGAGGCCGAGATCCAGGCCCTGATGGACGAACTGCAGGAAGCCATGGACGAATATCTGCGCGCCATGCAGCAGGACGCCCAGCGCCGCATGGAGGCGGGCGAGGATCTGCCGGAGATGGACGGCGCGGAGAGTGTCGAGCGTCAGAGCCTGGCCGACATGCTGGACAAGGCGCGGGAGCTTTCGCGCTCCGGCGCGCGGGACCAGGCGCGCCAGATGCTGTCCCAACTGCAGAACATGCTGGAGAACCTGCAGATGGGGAACCAGGGCGGACGGGCGCAGTCGGAGCAGCAGGCGGAACGGCTGGCGGACCAGCTCGGGCAGATGATGGAACAGCAGCAGCAGCTCATGGACCGCACCTTCGAGCGGCGTCAGCAGCAGGCCGAACCGGATTCGAAGCTGCCGTCCCAGACCAATCCCTTCAACTCCCCGGGCCGCAGCCGCTTCGGCCGCTCGCAGACATTCGATCAGAACAAGGGTGCGCGCGGCGGCACGCCGTCCCAGCAGAGCGAGCAGGATCTTGCCGACGCGCAGGGCCAGTTGCGACGCCGTCTGGGCGAACTGATGCAGCAACTGGGCGAGAGCATGGGCAGCATACCGGGGGAACTGGGAGAGGCCGAACAGGCCATGCGTTCCGCCCAGTCATCGCTGGGTGCGGGGCAATCCGACCAGGCGATGGATGAACAGGCCCAGGCACTGGACCGGCTGCGGCGTGGCGCTGAATCAGTGTTGCAGGATCTGGCTGATCAGGGCCAGGGCCAGGCACAGAACCAGGACGCCCCGGGGCAGGACGGGCGCAACGGCGAACCGACGGACCCGCTGGGCCGCTCCCCCACCGACAGCTGGGGCGAAGGCACCGGCGACATGGTGCCCGCGCAGAGCGCGCTCCAGCGCTCCCGCGAAATCCTCGACGAACTCCGCCGCCGCTCAGGCCAGCGCAGCCGTTCGGCGGACGAACTCGACTACATCATGCGGCTGCTGCGCCAGTTCTGAACCGCGAGCGGGCGACTTCAGTCCTCGCCAATCTGTTCGAGCGCAACCCGGCCAGCCGCTGTCAGCCTGCCGCGCCCGCTGGCCAGCAGTTCCTTGCGCAGGGCATAGGCGTTCCCCGTCTTCGCGGGCTTCATGTCCTCCGGCGCGGTCCGCTGCGTGACCGCCGGCCAGTGGCCCGGTTGCGGGCGCGATCCTTCATGCACGATGGCCGGGATGTCGTCGTCGACCACGGCAGGCGCTTCCGCGACTTCCATCAGGTTCCACGCGATCTCCAGCGGGATATTGTTGTTGTCGAAGAAGTACAGAGACCAGAAGACACCATGGTCGATCGGTCCGGTGACCTCGATTCCCGCCGCCTCCAGCCGGTCCTTCCACTCGAAGAACTCCTCCCGCGTTTCCACGGTGAAGGCCACATGATCGAAACCGATCGGGTCGGATGTGCGGTTGCCGTGGAATTTCTTCGTCATGGCCGACGCGCCGTCATAGGCGAAGAAGGCGATGTAATTGGCGCCCGCGCTGAAGAAGTAGTGGCGGAAACCGTCGTGACCGATACCCAGCGACAGGTCCATGCCCAGCAGGTCACGGTAGAAGCGGATGGTACCGGTCAGATCCGGCGTGATGAAGGCCAGATGGTCAATGCGGTCGAGGGCCATGTCGTTTCTCCCGGCTTGTCATTTCGTTCGGTGTCGCCTGTCCTGCAGGCCGTTGCAGGGCATCGCACGACACCAAAGTCTATACCCGAGATGAGCGCATCCCTGCCCTGCCGCAAGGTCGTGCAAGGGAAACGCTGCGTTTCCATCGGGAAGCTTCTATAGTTGCTGCAGGCGACGGCACGGGGTTCAGGGGAGGACAGGGTGCGGGCGATCATCTGCGAGAAGATCGGATCCATCGAGGATCTGAAGGTCGGCGAATTGCCGACGCCGGAACCGGGTGCGGGAGAGATTCGGGTGCGGGTGCACGCGGTGTCTCTGAACTTTCCCGACCTGCTGATGCCGCAGGGCAAGTACCAGTACAGTGGGCAACCGCCGTTTGCGCCGGGGATGGAAGCCGCTGGCACCATCGACGCGCTTGGTGAGGGAGTCACCGGGCTGGAGATTGGTCAGCGGGTTGCCGTGCATCCCTGGATCGGTTGCCTGGCCGAGTTCGTCGTCTGCCCGACGGACTGGGTCTTTCCGCTGCCTGACGCCATGGACTTCGACACTGCCGCAGCCTTCTGCCTGACCTATGGCACCATTCATCATGCGCTGAAGGATCGCGGTCGCCTGCAGGCCGGGGAAACCCTGCTGGTGCTGGGCGCATCGGGTGGCACCGGTCTGGCCGCTGTCGAGGCCGGCAAGGCATGGGGCGCGCGGGTCATTGCCGCCGCCAGCTCGGACGAGAAGCTCGCCGCCTGCCGGGCACGCGGTGCCGATGATCTGGTGAACTATGCGGAGGGCGACGAACTGCGCCACCAGATCAAGGCGCTGACCGATGGTCGCGGTGCGGACGTGATCTTCGATTCCGTCGGCGGCGACTACAGCCATCAGGCGATACGGTCGATCAACTGGGGCGGCCGGATGCTGGTCATCGGCTTCGCCGCCGGTGACATCGCGCAGCTGCCCGCCAATCACATCCTGATCAAGCAGATCGAACTGATCGGCGTTGCCTACCAGGGCTTCGCCCGCCGGTTCCCCGACCGCTGCCGGGCCAACATCGCGGCCATGATGGAACTCTGGTCGGATGGCAAGCTGCGCCCGCACATCGGCGGCACCTACAGCCTGGACAATGGCATCGACGCCTTCCGCGCCATGCGCGACCGCAAGGCAGTGGGCAAGCTGGTGGTGAGGCTGGACCAGACAGTCTGACGCAAACGAAACAGAACCCTGGGGAGGGTGACCATGGACTTCACGATCCCGCGCGAGATCAGCGACTACATCGGCGTGCTCGATGCCTTCATCGAGAAGGAGATCAAGCCGCTGGAGGAGGAGAACATCAGGTTCTTCGACCATCGGCGCGAATATGAACGCACCGACTGGGACAATGGCGGCCGCCCGAAGGAGGAGTGGGAGGAACTGCTGGCGGAGATGAAGCGCCGCGCCGACAAGGCCGGTCATCTGCGCTGGGCCCTGCCCACGGATATCGGCGGCTCGGCCGGCTCCAACCTGGGCATGGCGATCATCCGCGAACATCTGGCCCACCGGGGCCTGGGACTGCACAACGACCTGCAGAACGAAAGCTCCATCGTCGGCAACTTTCCCGTGGTCATGATCTTCCACGCCGTCGCCAGCCCGGAGCAGAAGAAGGAATTCATCGAGGACATGATCACGGGTCGCAAGCGTGTCGCCTTCGGCGTCACGGAACCCAATCATGGCTCCGACGCCACCTACATGGAAACGACGGCGGTGCAGAAGGATGGCGGCTGGCTGATCAATGGCACCAAGCGCTGGAACTCGGGCATGTCCAACGCGTCCCACGACGTGGTCTTCGCCCGCACCTCCGGCGACGTGGGCCGCCCGAAAGGCATCACCGCCTTCATCGTTCCGGTGGAGACACCGGGGGTCGACATTGCCTACATGCACTGGACCTTCAACATGCCCTCCGACCATGCGGAGGTGCATTTCCGCGATGTCTGGGTACCCGACAGCGCCATCCTGCACGAGGAAGGCCGCGGTCTGGAATGTGCCCAGGCGTTCTTCCACGAGAACCGCATCCGGCAGGCGGCATCCAGCCTCGGGGCCGGACAGTACTGCGTCGACGAGGCCGTGAAATGGGCCAACAAGCGCGTCACCTGGGGCAAGCCGCTCAGCACCAACCAGGCCATCCAGTGGCCGCTGGCCGAGCTGAATACCGAGGCCGAGATGCTGCGCAACCTGGTCTACAAGAGCGCCTGGCACCTGGACCAGGCGCACCACATGGAGGTGACGCACTGGGTCGCCATGGCCAACTACCGCGCCAACCGCTTCGTCTGCGAGGCGGCGGACCGGGCCATGCAGGTGCACGGCGGCATGGGCTACACCCGCTACAAGCCCTTCGAGCACATCTATCGCCACCACCGCCGCTATCGCATCACCGAAGGCACCGAGGAGATCCAGATCCGCAAGGTCGCCCACGACCTGTTCAAGAAGTTCAGGGACTGATCACCGGGCCGCTTACGTCAGACAGTCTCACCCGTCGCGGCGCAGGTGGCGGGTGAGGCGTTTCTCCAGCCGTTCCCAGATGTTGCGGATGGTCTCCACCATCAGTAGGTAGACGACGGCTGCCCAGAGGTAGGTCTGGAAATCGAAGCTGCGGGAATAGGCGCGCCGCGTCTCCCCCATCAGGTCCAGCACGGTGATGATGGCGACAATGGCCGATCCCTTCAGCATCAGGATGATCTCGTTGCCATAGGGGCGCAGCGCCACGATCAGGGCCTGCGGCAGGATGATCTTGCGGAACGCCTGCAGGCGGGTGAGGCCCAGCGCCTCCGCCGCCTCCCATTGGCCCTTCGCGACCGACTGGATCGCGCCGCGCAGGATCTCCGCCTGATAGGCCGCCGTGTTCAGGGCAAAGGCGAAGACGGCGCAGTTCCAGGGATCGCGGAAGAATGCCCAGAGTCCCACAGACTGCAGTTCTGGCCGGAACTCGCCGGCGCCGTAATAGACCAGGAACACCTGCGCCAGCAGTGGCGTACCGCGAAACAGGTAGACGTAGCCATAGGCCAGCGCGCCGACAGCCCGGTTCGGCGACAGGCGCCCGACGGCGACGGGCAGTGACATGGCCGCACCGAAGACCAGCGACGTGGCCACCAGCCCCAGCGTGATCTGCAGGCCCTTCCAGTACTTCGGCGCATATTTCGCGACCAGTTCGCTGTCCCAGGCCAGGATCAGATAGAGGCTCAGGCCCCCCAGCAGGCCGATCATTGCCGCCAGCGCGATCCAGCCGGTGGTGCGGGTGCCGCTCCAGCGCCGTCGCACGGGCGGTGGTGGCAGGGCGGGCTGGATATGTTCGTTGACGATGGCTGTCATCGGGGGGCATCCCCCCTGGCGGCCCAGTGATTGATCGCGCCAATGGCGATGGACGAGAGGATCGCCAGCGCCAGATAGAGCAGACAGGCGACACCGAAGAACAGGAAGGCTTCCTTGGTCACCCGTGCGGCGATGCCGGTCTGGCGGATGATGTCGGACAGGCCGATGACGCTGACCAGCGCCGTATCCTTCAGCAGGATCATCCAGAGGTTGCTCAGTCCGGGCAGCGCGATGCGGATCAGCTGCGGCAGGATGATCAGGCGCATGGTCTGGAACCGCGACAGGCCGATGGCATGACCGCCCTCGTACTGTCCGCGCGGGATGGCGCGGAAGGCGGACAGGAAGACCTCGCTGGAGAAGGAGGAAAAGACCAGCCCCAGCGCCACCATGCCGGCGAGGAAGCTGTTGATCTCTATCGTCGTCTCGCTGCCCATCGCCAGCAGCAGCTGGCGGATGCCGATCTGGGCGCCGAAATAGACCAGGAACAGGGTCAGCAGTTCCGGCAGTCCGCGAAAGACAGTCGTGTAGATATTGCCCGCCAGCCGCAGCGTCGGTTCCTCCGACTGCTTGGCCAGCGCCACGAAGAAACCGATCAGCAGGCCCAGCGGCAGGGTGGCCAGCGCCAGCGAGATGGTGACGCCCACACCGGAGGCGATCTCGTCGCCCCAGCCGGTATCGCTGAGGCTCAGCAGGGCGAGTATCTCATCCATGCTGGCACCGCCGCACGGCAGACGGACCAGGCCTCACCCGACGCCCGGTCAGGCGTGGGGCGAGGCTGGTCACAGGCGCGGTGGCCTGCATCATGCTGTGCCCGCCATCAGGCACATCCGGTCCGTTCAGCCTCCGTAGGCGTCGAACGTGAAGTACTTGTCGTTGATCGACTTGTAGACACCATTGGCGCGGATCGCCTTGATCGCGGCATTGAACTTCTGCGCCAGTTCGGTCTCGCCCTTGCGGATGGCGATACCGGCACCCTCACCATGGATGGTCGGGTCCGGCGTGATCGTGCCCAGCAGCTTGCAGCAGGCACCATCCGCACTGTCGAGCCATTCCTGCAGCACGGTGACATCATCCATCACCGCGTCCAGGCGACCGCTGTCGATGTCCAGCTTGTACTCGTCAGCCGTCGGATAGCCGCGGATCGTGCTGTCGGTGTATTTCGCCTCGGCGAAGTTGGAATGGGTGGTGGAACCCTGCACCCCGATGGCGGCATCGGCCAGATCGGCGGGGCTGGTGCCCTTCAGCGCCGAATCCTTCGGCACCGCGATGGCCGGGGGCGTGTTGTAGTACTTCTCGGTGAAATCGACCTTCTTCTTGCGCTCGTCCGTGATCGACATGGAGGCGATGATCGCGTCGTACTTGCCCGCCTGCAGGGCCGGGATGATGCCGTCCCAGTCCTGGGTGACGAAGGTGCATTCGGCCTTCATCTCGGCACAGAGCGCCTTGGCAATATCGATGTCGAAGCCCTCCAGCTTTCCGTCCGCGGTCAGATTGTTGAACGGAGGATATGCGCCCTCCGTGCCGATCTTCAGCTTCATGCCGTCGGCCTGGGCGGAGGAAAGGGCTGCAGCCGTGGCCAGCGCCGCAGCGGTGAGGGTCAGATGTTTCAGGAACCGCATTCTCTGGATCTCCCTGTTATCTCGGGTTCTGCTTCGCCCTGCATCCCAAAGCGAATTGGCCGGGTGTTCAACCGGAATCGCCCGAATCAGGGGATTTTCGGTGAAACAACGGGATTTTACGCAGGGGAACCTGCCCACCACCTTGCCGTGACCGGACGTGCGGGCTACGTCATCGGGCAGCAGATGCAAACGCAAGGGGAGAAGACGCGATGAAGGCGATGCTGTGTCACGAATGGTGCGGACCCGATGATCTGAAGCTGGAGGATGTGGCTTCGCCGGAGCCGGGTGCCGGGGAGGTCCAGATTGATGTGCATTGCGCCGGGGTGAACTTCCCCGACCTGCTGATGATTGCCGGCAAGTACCAGTTCAAGCCGGCGTTCCCCTTTTCCCCCGGCATGGAAGTCGGCGGCGTCATCTCGGCTGTCGGTGAGGGCGTGAGCGGTTTCAAGCCCGGCGACCGGGTGATGGCGATGACCAGCATGGGCGGCGGCTATGCCGAGCAGGCGATCGCGACAGCAGCGAAGACATTCCTGCTGCCCGATGGCGTGACCTTCGAACAGGCGGCCGGTTTCCCGGTCACCTATGGCACGACCTATCACGCGCTGAAGGACCGGGGCGAACTGAAGCCGGGCGAGGTGCTGCTGGTCCATGGTGCCTCCGGCGGTGTCGGTCTGAACGCCGTGGAACTGGGCAAGCGCATGGGCGCGACGGTGATCGGCACGGTCGGTTCGGACGCGAAGATGGACATCGTGAAGGAATATGGCGCCGATCACGTCTTCAACTATTCCGAACATTCGATCCGCGACAAGGTCAAGGAACTGACCGGCGGCCAGGGCGCGGACGTGATCTACGATCCGGTCGGCGGTGACGCCTTCGACGAATCACTGCGCTGCATCAACTGGGGCGGCCGTCTGCTGGTGATCGGGTTCGCATCAGGACGCATTCCGGAGGCGAAGGCGAACCTGGTGCTGCTGAAGCAGTGCCAGATCGTCGGCGTGTTCTGGGGTGCCTGGACGGAGCGGAATCCAGAGGAATGCCGCAGCCAGTTCGGCACGCTGCTGGACTGGTGCGCGGAGGGCAAGCTGCGCCCGCATGTCTCCATGACCTTCCCGCTGGAGCAGGCACCGGACGCCATGAAGGCCCTCGCCGCCCGCAAGGCCACCGGCAAGGTGATCGTCAACGTCCGCTGAACCGGAACGGGTATGCTTCCCCCCAACCCGGGGAAGCGTACCCGCTACCGCCGTTCGGCGTGCAGCACCCCGCTGGTCTGTAGCCGCGCGACATCTGCCGCCGACATGCCCAGGTCACCCTCCAGGACCGCAGCATTGTGCTCGCCCAGAAAGGGCGCCGTCAGGTCAAGGGGTTCGGGGAAGTCCGAATAGCGCAGCGGATTGCCGGTGATGGCCATCGGCCCGACGCCCCTGTCGTCGATCTGGCGTACCGTGCCGCGCTCGATCAGGTGCGGGAGGCGCATGGCGTCGGCGACGCTCAGGACCGGGGCGCAGGGCACTCTCTGCGCCTGCAGCGCCTCGATTCCGGCCTCATCGGATTCCAGGCTGCCCAGCCACCCCTCGATCACGGCGATCAGTTCAGCCTGATTCGCCATTCGCGCCGGTCCATCGACGAATCGCGGGTCCTCGATCAGGTCCTCGCGTCCCATGGCCCTGCACACCCGGCCCCACTGGTCCCCCAGCGCCACCACCACCAGATAGCCTGTCCTTGCCCGGAAGATGCCGATGGGAGCCACCATCGCGTGATGGCTGCCGGTGCGGTGCGGCTGGACCTCGCCACCGCTCAGGGAATGTACCTCCACATTGATCTCGTGGCAGTGGAAGTAGAAATCCAGCAGGGAAATATCGAGATGCTGGCCCTTGCCCGGCCCGTCACCCCGTGACCGTTCCCGATGGAACAGCGCCCCGTTGATGGCCGCCAGCGAGGTGATCGCCGTGCCCATGTCCCCGATGGCCAGCCCGACGATCGGCGGCGGCCCGTCCGGGTCCCCGATCATGGAGGTCACACCGGCATAGGCCTGGGCGATATAGTCGAAGCCGACCAGCTGATGCAGCGGCCCGCTTTGCCCGAAGGCGGAGATCGAGCACATGATGGCGGAGGGATTGATGGCGTGAACCTGCGCCCAGCCGAATCCCATCCGGTCGATCACGCCGGGCGAGAAATTCTCCACCACCACGTCTGCCCAGGCGATCAGGTCGCGGATGATCGCCTTGCCCTCGGCCGAACGCATGTCGAGGCAGACCGAACGCTTGCCCTGGTTGTGCTGCACGAAGTAGCCCGACCGGCCGTTCTTGATCACCGGCAGCACGCGGCAGAGATCGCCCCCCGGCGCATGCTCCAGCTTGACCACGTCCGCGCCCATCTCCGCCATCAGGCGGGTGCAGGCCGGGCCGGCAATGAACTGTGTGAAATCGAGTACGCGAATGCCGTCCAGCACATGGGCGTGAGCCAAGTCCGATCCTCCCCAGGGTCGTTCAATCACAGACCGCATGATGGACTCTGCCGCCACGAAGGAGAAGGGGCTTGACCGGACGCCTTGCCGGGGCCAACTGTCAGCAGCAGCTTGCCCTGTCTTCTGGATCCGCAATGATCGCTCGCGCGCTGGTATTCTCGGCCATTCTGATCGTTCTCGATCAGGCCACGAAGGCGTGGCTGATCGACGTCATGGCCGCACGGAACTTTGCCACGCTGACCCTGACCCCGTTCTTCAATCTGGTGATGGTCTGGAACCCGGGGGTCAGCTTCGGCCTGTTCGGGGGCGACCCGACGGAAACACGCTGGATCCTCGCAGGTGTGAACGTGGTGGTTTCCGTCTTCCTGTTCTTCTGGATGCGCCGGGCAGAAGGACCCTGGCAGCGCCTGGCGCTCGCAGCCGTGATCGGCGGGGCCATCGGAAATGCCATCGATCGGGTCAATTACGGACAGGTCGCGGACTTCTTCGACTTTCATGTCGCGGGCTGGCACTGGCCCGCTTTCAACGTGGCGGATATCGCAATTTCGTGCGGAGTGACTATCCTGCTGCTGGATTCCTTGTTCGGACGCCGTCTTGGCGCTAGAAACGGCAGCCATGAAAAGCAGTCTTGAGAATCGCCTGACCCGTTTGCTGCCCGTGCTGGCCCTGGTGCTGGTTGTCGGCGGCTGTGACACGGTGAAGGACACGCTGGGTCTGAGCAAGTCGTCACCGGACGAAAGCCGGGTGACCGTGTTCTCCCCCCTTGTTGTGCCGCCTGACTTCAACCTGCGCCCGCCGGGACCTGGCGGGGTGCAGCAGACCGCCGCGCCGCGCACGGGCAAGCGCGTCACGTCCGTCGCCATCGGGCAGGATGGCCGCATCGTCACATCGGTCACAGGGACCGGGCCGGAAGGCGCGACCAGCGGCGAACTGGCGCTGCTGCGGTCTGCCGGGGCCATGTCCCCGCCGGAGGGCATCCGCGATCTCGCCGCCGCGCAGGAGCAGAGCCTGGCGAAGGTCAACACCCTGCTGACCGATCTGGTGCTGTTCAACAAGCGCGACGCGGACCAGCGCCCGCTCGACCCGCGCGAACTCTCGAAGATCGACACGCTTGGCCTTTTCTGAACAGGCAATATGTCGTCCGTGCACATGACTGGCTGAACACAGGACTCAGGAACATTTCCGAATGGCCTCAACGAACCGCGTGACACGATGGCTCGAAAGCCTGCGTGGAGGAAGCGATGCCGATGCGGCCAGCACCGCGCCCGACGACCTGCAGCTTGCGGCGGCGATCCTGCTGATCGAGGCCGCGCACCTGGACGGTGAGTTCGATGCGCAGGAGCAAAGGACGGTGCGCCGCGTGCTGGCGGAGAAATTCAAGCTGACGGCCGACGAAACCACGTCGCTGATCGAAGTGGCCGAGAAGCGCCAGCAGAATGCCGTCGAGATCAGCACCTTCACCCGCGCCATCAAGGAAGGCTATCCATCCGAACGCCGCGTGGAGGTGATCGAGATGCTTTGGGAGGTCGTGCTTGCGGACGGCGAATTGCACGCCTATGAAGCCAACCTGTTGCGCCGCATCGGAGGCCTCATCTATGTTTCCGACAGGGAAAATGGTGAGGCGCGGCAGCGCGTCGCCGGACGGCTTCAGGGCGGTTCGGATTGAGTGATACCTGAGAGCCGGTGAAAGGGTCACCGGTGCATCAGGGGAAAACCAAGGGGAGTGAAGGCAGATGCCTTATGTCGTCGCGGAGAACTGCATCAAGTGCAAGTTCCAGGATTGTGTGGAAGTCTGTCCGGTGGATTGCTTCTACGAGGGCGAGAACATGCTGGTGATCCACCCCGACGAATGCATCGATTGCGGCGTCTGCGAGCCCGAGTGCCCGATCGAGGCCATCCTGCCCGATACCGATCCGGAAGCCGACAAGTGGCTGGAACTGAACCGGGAATATTCGGAGAAGTGGCCGAACATCACCCGCAAGGGCGAAAGCCCTGCTGATGCGGACGACTGGCGCGAGACGCCGGACAAGTTCGAGAAGCATTTCAGCGCCAACCCCGGCGCCGGCGACTGACACCTGCTACGAACGTCCCCTGCCGACGCGGGGGCGGACACGATCTCCCGGCCATGTGAACGCGCATGGCCGGTCATGCGGATTTGTGTTCACTGAATGCGAGTCCGCACTGTGAGATCTGTCATTTTTGTGTTATATAACTTCTCGGTCAGGGAGCTGCGGGCGCGCATCTGTGTGACCTGATACCCGGCGGGCGGCTGATGGCGGCCCGTTTTTTCGTGTCGGCACCAGTTTTGGACCGCGCGCCCGGCGGAAGACCTGGCCTTGCATGTTCCGCTTGTCTCGAAGGAACCGCCATTTCCGGGGGTTCAGGCAGGGTCTTGCCGTTTCGGGATACCGGAACAGGAACCGCTTCGAACCGTCAGGGTGTCCGAAGCGGCAGAAAGAGAAGGACTGATATGACTGAAGCAAGTTCTACCGAGGTCCGGGCCAAGGCTGCGCCGCGCAAGAAGAAGGCGAAGCTGGAATTTCAGGCCAATGACTATGTTGTCTATCCCTCCCACGGCGTCGGCATGATCACGGCTGTCGAGGATCAGGAAATTTCCGGTTTCAAGCTGCAGCTCTTTGTCATCGATTTCCCGCACGAGAAGATGACCCTGCGTGTTCCCGTGACCAAGGCGACGGCCACCGGCATGCGCGCCCTCGCCTCCACCAAGCTGATGAAGCAGGCGATGGATACGCTGAAGGGACGCGCGCGCGTCAAGCGCACCATGTGGTCGCGCCGCGCGCAGGAATACGAGGCGAAGATCAACTCGGGCGATCCGGTCTCCATCGCGGAGGTCGTGCGCGACCTGCACCGCAACGAGGACCAGCCGGACCAGTCCTATTCGGAGCGCCAGATCTACGAGGCCGCCAAGGAACGGCTGACGCGGGAACTGGCCGCCGTGGAAAAGATCGCCCACGAGAACGCCGAAGAGAAACTGAACCGCTTCCTCGCCACCTGACGCTCAGGCTGACAGCGATGTGACGGACAGGGCCGGGGCAGATATGCCCCGGCCTTTTCTTTGCGCGGATCAATGCGAGCGCCGATACCGACCTCAACGCCAGCGGGTCAGGCGTACCGACAGGGCGGTGAGGATGCCGTAGACCAGCATGCCGGCCGCGACACCGCTGAACACGCCCGCCACGCCCATCCCCATTGACCGGGTCAGGAACAGGGCCGTACCGAGCGCGGTGACGATGCGGAAGATGCTGGCGATCATGGGCCAGACCATGCGGCTTGCCCCCTGGCTGGCGAAGAACAGCGCCAGGCCCAGGGCGTAGAAGAAGTAGAACGGCGCGACGGTCCGGAAATAGCTGCGCCCCGCCTCCAGCGCCGCCGTGTCCGATGCATCCAGGAAGATGCGCAGCCAGAGATCGGGCTGGAGCGAGAGCACCGCGCCGATGCTGCCGACGATCACTGCCGCCGCGAAGGAACCGGTCCAGGCCACCCGCAGGGCACGGGGCCTGTTGCCTGCCCCGATATTGGCCCCGACCATGGCCGTCATGGCCGCGCCGATCCCGAAGACAACCGGGATCATCAGGAACTCGAGGCGCGCGCCCAGACCGTATCCGGCCAGCGCCGCCTGCCCGTGCAGACCGGCCAGGCCGACCATCAGCACGGTCGTGAGCACGGTCTGGATGGTGCTGAGGGAGGCAATCAGGCCGACGCTGAGAATGTCGCGGTACAGGTCCCGGCGCAGGCCCTGCAGCCGCCCCTTGATCAGGAATCCGACCCGTCCGGAGCCGACGAAGGTGAGCGCGACTATCGCACCGATGCCATAGGCCAGCACATGCCCGGCCGCCAGACCCTGCATCCCCAGCGCCGGGAACGGTCCCCAGCCGAGCGCCAGTGTCCCGGCGATGGGGATGGAGCCGAGGGAAGTCAGGAAGAGCACCATCGACGGGATGCCCATGTTGCCGGACCCGCGAATGACGCTGAGGGAGGAATGGCACAGCCAGATGGTGATGCAGCCGGGGAAGAAGACACCGGCATAGGCCAGCGCCGCGTCGACCGTTTCGGGGCCTCCCCCCAGCAGCTCGAAGACATCCCGGCCGAACAGGCCCATCAGGACCGCCGAGAGGACGGCAATCGACACGGCAATGCTCCAGGCAGCCCAGGTCAGGCTGCCCGCCCGTTCCGGGTCGTTGTTCCCCAGTGCCCGCGCGATGGCCCCCGAGATGGCCCCGCCCATGGCCCCGGCGGAGAGCATCTGGGTCAGCATGACCAATGGGAAGACCAGCGCCAGTCCGGCCAGCGCGGTGATTCCCAGCACTCCGGCAAAGAACCCCTCCGCGATGCTGACCGCCGCCATGACGAACATGGCGACCACATTCGGTGCCGCGAGCCGCAGCAGGGTGCGACCGATCGGGGCGGTCAGCAGCATCTGCGTCCGCGCCGTGCGGGCCATTGCCGATGCCGACGGTGCCGATGCCGACGGTGCCGATGCCGACGGTGCCGATGCCGACGGTGCCGATGCCGACGGTGCCGGTGTGGCGGCGATGGTACTGGTTTCGGTCGTCATACGCAGATCCTAGGGTCAGGGGCCGCGCGTCGCAGGTCGTGGGGCACGGATCCAGTCAGTTCCTTTTTGGAATGCATATACTGCGTTCCCTTTTGGAACCTGTCAATCTGTGCTATTCATCCAACTGCACCCTGGCGGAAAGCGAGTGACCCATGCGCTGGAATGACCTGAGAGAAGAAGCCTGCCCTGTCGCGCGGGGCCTCTCGGTCGTGGGGGACCGCTGGACCATGCTGATCCTGCGCGACTGCTTCCAGGGCATCCGGCGCTTCGAACAGATGCAGGAACGTCTGGGCATCACCCGCCATGTCCTGTCGGACCGGCTGAAGAAGCTGGAAAGCGCGGGTGTACTGCGTCGGGTGCCCTATCAGCAGCGCCCGCCCCGCCACGAGTACCGGCTGACGGAGACTGGCACGGCGCTCTATCCGGTGCTCGCCACGCTGATCGACTGGGCCAACACACACGTTCCGGCCCCGACCGGTACCGCAGTCACGCTTGTGGACCGGGAGACGGGCGTGCCTGTGTCGCCGAAGCTGCTGGACACCAATACGGGCCGGGAGATCACCCACCGCTCCGTCGGCGCACGGATGCAGGCACCGGCGGACGACACCGGAGCCTGAGGCCCGTCCGGGCCGTCGCGAAGCGGACGCCTCTCGCCCTAGACCGCCCCTTGCGGACGCATCGACAGCCAGTCGGTCGCTTCCTCGTAGCGCGCGGCCATCCGCAGCAGCTGCTGCTCACCGCGCGGGCGGCCGATGAGCTGGAAGCCCGTGGGGCGACCGGTGGCGTCGAACCCGGCGGGCAGATTGATCGCCGGGCAGCCGCTCAGGGTTCCGGCAATGACGACTTCCATCCAGCGGTGGTAGGTGTCCATGGCCCGCGCCCCGATCCGGTCGGGCCAGGAAATCTCGGCATCGAACGGGAATACCTGCGCGGTGGGCATGGCGATGGCGTCATAGCGGCTGAACAGGTCATCGATGCAGCGGTACCAGTCACTGCGCAGCACACTGGCCCGGTGCACGTCCTGCGCCGACAGCTTCAGTCCCTGCTCGATCTCCCAGACGAGCTCCGGCTTCAGCAGATCACGGGTCGCGGGATCAGCGTGATAGGGGGCATAGGTGCCGGTGACCGCCCAGTTGCGCAGCACAATCCAGGCCTGCCAGAGCTGTTCCGGAGCAAAGTCCGGGACCAGCGGCTCGACCACGGCCCCCAGTGCTGCGAACTGCTCCACTGCCGCAGTGCAGAGGTCGAGGATGCCTGCCTCGCAGGTGTAGTAGCCGTTCCAGTCGCCGATCCAGCCGATTCGCAGACCGGTGACATCACCCTCAAGTCCCGCGGCAAAGGGGGCCTCCGGGTCCGCCAGGCTGAGCGGCGCGGACGGATCGTAGCCCGACTGGATATCCAGCAGGTGCGCCAGGTCACGCACGCTGGTGGCCATGGGACCGTCGGTGGACAGCTGATGCACGAAGGATTCCGGCTTCGGCGCGTTCGGCACCCGACCGAAGGACGGGCGCAGACCCAGCACATTGTTGAAGGCACCGGGGTTGCGCAGCGAGCCCATCATGTCACTGCCGTCGGCGACCGGCTGCATGCCGAGCGCGAGGGAAACGGCGGTGCCGCCGCTGGACCCGCCCGCCGACAGGGCCGGATTCCAGGCATTGCGGGTGATTCCGTGCAATGGATTGTAGGTATGGGAACCGAGCCCGAATTCCGGCGTGTTGGTCTTGCCGATGATGATGGCCCCGGCGGCGCGCATGCGCGATACCATCAGACAATCCTGGTCCGGTACATTGTCGGCGAACAGCGGGGAGCCGAAGGTGGTCGGAATCCCGGCAGTGGCGGCCAGATCCTTCACCGCCAGCGGAAAGCCATGCATCCATCCGCGATGACGGCCCGCGGCCAGGTCGGCATCCGCATCCGCGGCTTCGGCCAGCAGCACATCCTCGTCCCGCATGGAAATGATGGCATTGTGGACCGGGTTGAAACGCCGGATGCGGTCCAGATAGGTCCGCATGACCTCGACGCAGGAGATCTGGCGTGCCGCAATGGCCCGGGACAATGCGGTCGCATCGGTGAAGATCATGTCGTCCGCGGCCGCCTGCGCACTGCCACCACTGATTCCGCTCATTGCTTCCGATCCCCTTCCGTCGCGGCCCCGTCGCTCTTGTAGAGCCCGGCGTGGGTATCGCGTAGTACGTTCTTCTGCACCTTGCCCATGACATTTCGGGGCAAGGCGTCGGTGAACAGCACACGTTTCGGCTGCTTGTAGCGCGCCAGTCCGTCGGAGATCGCCGCAATGACGGCGGCCTCATCCAGCGTTGCCCCTGCTTCAGCAACGACGACAGCCGTCACCGCCTCCCCGAAATCCGGATGCGGCAGGCCGACGACCGCCGATTCGACCACGCCCGGCACCTCGTCGATCAGTTGCTCGATCTCCTTGGGATAGACGTTGTAGCCACCGGAGATCACCAGATCCTTGTCGCGCCCGACGATGTGCAGATAGCCCTCTGCATCGAAGCGCCCGAGATCGCCGGTGATGAAGAAACCATCGTCGGTGAATTCGGACGCGGTCTTCTCCGGCAGGCGCCAGTAACCGCCGAAGACATTCGGCCCCTTCACCTGGATGGCACCGGTCTCGCCCCGTGCCAGGACTGTCCCGTCCTCCCGATCCGCGATCCGCACGTCCACGTCCTGCAGGGGAAAGCCGACTGTCCCTGCCCGGCGGTCGCCGTCATAGGGGTTGGACGTGATCATGCAGGTTTCCGTCATGCCGTAGCGTTCCAGGATGGCGTGACCCGTCGCCGCCCGGAAGGCCAGGTGAACGTCGGCAAGCAATGGTGCCGAGCCGGAGACGAACAGGCGCATGTTCGACACCCTGTCCGCCGTCAGCCGATCCGACTGCACAAGACGGCTGTAGAACGTCGGCACGCCCATCAGCACGGTCGCATCCGGCATCAGATCAAGCACCGTGTCGGCGTCGAACCTGTCCAGGAAGATCATGGTCGCGCCCGCGGTCAGGCACATGTTCGCCGCGACGAAGAGGCCATGGGTATGGAAGATCGGCAGGGCATGGATCAGCCGGTCCTGATCGGTGAAACGCCAGGCCGACAGCAGCGCGTCGCAGTTGGTGGCCAGATTGCCGTGGGACAGCATCGCCCCCTTGGGCCGCCCCGTCGTGCCGGAGGTGTACAGGATTGCCGCAAGGTCATCATGGCTCACCGCCGTTGTCCGGGTCACCGGCGGCAGGGTCGCCGCCAGATCCATCAGGGTGCCGTCCGCCAGTGCCCCCATGCTCTCGACGGCCACCGTCCCCGGCATGTCGGCGCGCAGCTTCGCCAGATCCTTCGGACGACAGACGAACAGGCGCGGTTCCGCATCCCCGACGAAATAGTCGATCTCGCTGGCCGTATACCCGGTATTGAGCGGCAGAAAGACCGCCCCGATCCGCTGGCAGGCCAGGCAGAGCAACAGCGCCTCGACACTCTTGTCGACCTGCACCGCCACCCTGTCGCCCTTGACCACCCCTCGGGCCACCAGCGCCGCCGCCAGGCTGCCGACCCCGGCCATCCCCTCCGCGAAGCTCATGTCGGCCTGTCCCGGGCGCTCCGCCAGCGTCTTGTCCGGCGCGGCCTCCACACGCTGGCAGAAGGCATCGTGAATGGTATGTATCGTCATGGTTCCCTGTCCCCCCGGCCGACGCGCCAGCGCCTCATTTTCCCCTGTACGGCACATGCACCGGTCCCGCTTCTCCATCAGACACCGTACCATGGAGCGTCCGCAGTCTCGCCCGACGGGAAAGATTCGGGTATCATTCTACCGACATGGATCAGGAGGCCAGTATGCGCCGAGGAATGATGTACCGGGGACTGATAGCCGGGGCAATGCTGCTGCTTCTCGGCGGCTGCGAGGCCCTGAAGAACTTCGAGTCGCCAACCATCAGCGATACTTCAGACCAGTGGTTCACCGGAGACCCCCGCGTCCTGACAGCCGAGGTCGATGTGCCTGCGGGTTACCAGACCGTGGCAGTCTATGCGCGCTACACCCGCCACCACTGGCCCGGCGCGGCGGCGGCGCATGAGGTCGTGGCCCAGCCGGTCGCCGGCGGCACGACCTGGCGCGCGACCCCGCCGCTGGCCCAGGCGGCGCTCCGGGCCGATCACCTGTTCTACGAATGGTTCATCGATTACCGCCTGCCGGGCGGCAGCGAGATCGCCACGGTCCGGAGCGGAAGGAAGGATTTCGTCATCGGGTGCAGCGACGCGAACGTCGAAGCCTCCATCACCACCCTCGGCGTGTTCCTGCGCGCGTTCGACGACATCGAGAACGGGTTGGGCATGGCCGGAGCCGGTTTCTTCGCCGTACCCCACGGCAACGCCAGCCTGGCGCAGATCGGCATCACCTTCGCCGGGGCGAGCAGCATCTTCTCCAACGGCGATGTGCAGATCGGGCCACCCGGCCTGCTGTTCGTTGCCCCCCGCGCGCAGCGGGCGGACGAGAGTGACAGTGCCTATCAGGCGCTGGTCGCCGACCCCAATGGCGACACCACCCCCTATCGCGTGATCGGCGGTGCCTGGGGCAAGGTGATGGACAGCGCCAAACGTCGTCCGACCATGGGCTGTATCCCGTCAAGCGAATGGTTCCTGCATGAGGCGGGCTATCACCTGAACAGCGGCGTCATGGCGCTGCGGCCCCCGACCGAGTCCGTCAGGGGCGAGACCGTGGTCGACAGCCTGTCGCCGGACCCCGCCATCGAGGCACCGACCCCGAACAACGTGCTGATGTGGCATCCGCGAATCTGGGACCTGCATGTCTGGCTGCCGGAGAGCGGCAATGGCCCGCCAACCGTCTCCATCTACACCCCGTTCGACGTGCCGGGCGCGCGCGCCTGCCGGGACATGCCTGACCCGGAATGCACCGCCGCCGTCTTCTTCAAGCCGGAGACGTTCGAATAGCCATCCCGACAGGCTGGCGTCGCCGCCGGTAAAGATGGGATGCTGTCGGGGAACGGCAGTCCCCGTCGGGGGGTCCTGCCCGCAACCCGAGGAACAGGGGAACAGCATGGATCGCGGCAGCATCTTCGAACCCGGCAAGGTGGCCGTGGTCACCGGCGCAGCACTCGGGATCGGCAAGGCACTGGCCCTGCGGCTGGCGGGAAAGGGCATGTCCGTCGTGATGGCCGATCTGCCGGGACCTGACCTGGATGCAGCCTTGGCGGAGGTACGGGCAGCGGCAACGGCGGGGCCGGAGACGGTGCTGGGCCATGCCACGGACGTATCGAAGCCGGATCAGATCGAAAGCCTGAAGAAGGCGACGCTGGCGGCCTTCGGTCAGGTGGACCTGCTGGTCAACAATGCGGTGACCCGCACCGGACGGGGCTTCGATGCCGATCCGGAAAGCTGGCGGCAGGCGATGGAGGTCAACCTCTGGGGACCTGTCACGGCGGTACAGGCCTTCCTGCCCGACCTGCTGGCGAACCCTGCGCCGACAGCCATCGTCAACACCGGCTCCAAGCAGGGGATCACCAATCCGCCCGGTCATCCGATCTACAACATGACCAAATCGGCGCTGAAGACCTATACGGAGGCGCTGGAGCATGACCTGCGCAACAGGCCCGACAACCAGGGTGCGGCGCGGCTGAGCGCGCACCTGCTGGTGCCCGGATGGACCACCACCGGCAAGGCCGAGCACAAGCCCGGCGCATGGCTGCCCGACCGTGTGGTCGACATGCTGCTGGATGGTGTGGCGGGCGCGCAGTTCTACATCATCTGCCCTGACGACGAGGTCACGGCGGAGATGGATGCAAGGCGCATCCTCTGGGCCGCGCAGGACATCACGGAGAACCGGCCACCCCTGTCCCGCTGGCACCCGGATTTCGCGGAGGTCGCGCGGAAAGCCTGCTCCTGAGAGCGGCTCTCCGCCACGACTCCTCGATCAAGCCGATGACCCGCTCAGCGCGGCGGCATGCGGATGCCACCGTCCAGGCGGATCGTCTCGCCATTCAGGATCTGGTTCTCCAGCATGTGGATGGCCATGGCGGCGAACTCGTCGGGACGACCCAGGCGCGCCGGATGTGGCACGCTGGCGCCCAGGTTCTGGCGGATCTCCTCCGGCAGGCGGCCCAGCAGCGGCGTGTCGAAGATGCCCGGCGCGATGGTGTTCACGCGGATCAGCTTCGACGCCAGGTCGCGGGCGGCAACAATGGTCATGCCGACCACACCGGCCTTTGACGCGGCATAGGGAATCTGCCCGATCTGCCCCTCGAAGGCGGCAACGGATGCCGTCATCACGCAGGCCCCCCGGTCACCGTCCAGCGGATCGTTCTTCGCCATGCTGGCAGCAGCCAGCCGCAGCACGTTGAACGAACCGATCAGGTTGGTGTTGATCACCCGGGTATAGGCTTCCAGCGATCCCGGCGTGCCGTCGCGATTGACCAGCCGCACCGCGCCACCGTGTCCGGCACAATGCAGGACGGCACGCAGCGGGCCATTGGCCTCCGCCGCGGCCACGGCGGCCTCCATTTCCTCGCCACTGGTGACATCGGCGGCGACGAAGGAGGCCCTGTCGCCCAGTTCCGCCGCGACATCGGCCCCGGCCGACGTAGGCAGATCGACGATGACGACCGATGCGCCCTTCGCGACCAGTGCCCTGGCACAGGCAAGCCCCAGACCCGACGCGCCGCCGGTGACGAGCGCGGAGGTGTTTTCGAGATTCATGATTTCACTCCGATGGATGTGTCGCGGACATCGTTGCCGCGCCTCTTCGAAATTACCGGGATGGCGGTACCGGCTTGCCTGCCGGTACCGCGCGACCCCTGGACAGCGGTTGCCTAGATCCGTTCGATGATCACGGCGGGGGCCATGCCACCCGCGGCGCACATGGTCACCAGACCACGCTGCAGGTCGCGGCGTTCCAGCTCGTCCAGCACCGTGCCGATCAGGATGGAACCGGTGGCGCCGATGGGATGACCCAGCGCGATGGAGCCGCCGTTGACGTTCACCTTCTCCCGGTCCAGGTCCAGATCACGGATGAACTTCTCCGCCACGACGGCAAAGGCCTCGTTGATCTCGATCAGGTCGATGTCGTCCATGGTCATACCGGCGCGCTGCAGTACCTTGCGGGCCGCAGGAACCGGGGCGTTGAGCATCAGCGTCGGGCAGTCGCCCATGTTCGCTGTGGCCACAATCCGCGCCCGTGGCTTCAGACCGTGCGCCTTCGCGTAGTCGGGGGACGCGAGCAGGATTGCCGCCGCGCCATCCACCACGCCCGACGAATTGCCGGCGTGATGCACGAACTTGATGTCCAGGTCCGGGAACTTCTGCAGCACCAGGCTGCGGTAGGTGGTGCCGTCATCATCCACCGGCTGATCCGCCATGGCGGCGAATGCGGGCTTCAGGTTGGCCAGGTCCGCCAGGGTCGTCTGCGGCCGCGGATATTCCTCCCGATCCAGGGCCAGGGTCCCGTCCTCCCGATGGACCGGCACCAGGCTCCTGTCGAAACGGCCTTCCGCGATGGCCTGCGCGGCGCGCTGCTGGCTGTGATAGCCGAGTTCGTCCAGTGCCTCGCGGCTGATGCCTTCCAGCGTCGCGATGGCATCGGCGCAGATGCCCTGATGGGTCTGCGGGTGATGCTCCCGGAGCCGCTTGTTGCCCCGGTCCATCGTCGCCGGTCCGTCACCGCGCCGACCCGGCATCGACATCATCTCCGTGCCGCCCGCGACCACCAGGTCCTCCATGCCGGACATGATGGTGGCTGCGGCCATGTTGACCGTGGTGATGCCGGAGCCGCAGAAACGGTCCAGGGTCACGCCGCTGGACTTCATGCTGTACCCCGCATCCAGCGCCGCCATCCGCCCCAGGTCACCGCTCTGGGTGTTGACCTGGGCGCTGGTGCCCCAGACGATATCGTCCACTTCCTCGGTATTGATCCCGGTGCGCTCGGCCAGCGCCCGCAGCACGGTCGCGCCCAGCTGCTGCGGATGAATTTCCGACAGCGCGCCCTTGCCATACTTGCCGACACCGCGCGGTGTCCGGCAGGCGTCGATGATCCATGCTTCACTCATGCTCTTGCTCCCCGGCAAATGGAATTCCGTCTGGGGCCACATTAGCGCGCGGGTGCAACCGGTACACCACGGGATTGCGCATGGGCGGTGGCCGGGGCGGAGGCAAGGGCAGGTGCTGCCCATCATCCGATGAACCGATCTAGAGCATCTCCGGCAGGAACGTGGCGATGGCGGGTATCCAGTAGACGATCACCATCGCCAGGATGAACAGGCCGACAATCGGAAAGCTTGCCCGGAAGATGTCGCGCAGATCCACGTCCGGCACCACCCCCTTGAAGGCGAACATGGCATAGCCGAACGGGGGCGTGATCCCGCCGATGACCACGTTCAGCAGCATCAGCAGCCAGAACCAGATCGGATCGAACTGCAGGGCCTCGACCACAGGCAGGTAGATCGGGATCACGACCAGCATCAGCGCGACCTGGTCGATGAACATGCAGAACACGAAGACGATGGCCATCATCAGGATCAGGATCAGGGCGGGGGACAGCTGGGAATCGAGCACCATCGACGCCAGTTGGCCTGTCGCGCCGCTGAAGGCCAGCAACTGCGAGAACATGGTCGATGTCGCCATGATGATCAGGATCATGCTGGCGATGCTCGCGGCCTGGCCGAGACTTTCCCAGATCATCCGCAAGGACAGCTTGCGGAAGATCGCCGCCGTGACGAGCGAGCCGACGACACCCGTCGCGGCCGATTCGGACGGGGTCGCGACACCGGTCAGGATGAAGCCCATGACGGATGCGATGATGATCAGGAACGGTGTGCATTTCAGGATCTGGCGCAGGGCGCTTTCCGCCGGCGCGCCGGTGCCGTCATCCCGGCTGGCACTGGGTGCCAGCGACGGGTTGAAGGCGCAGCGAATCAGGGCATAGCCAAGGCAGAGGATGGAGATCATCAGGCCCGGCAGCAGGCCCGCGACCAGCAAGCCGGCCACCGAGACATTGGCCAGCGTCGCGATGATGATGGCGAGCACGCTCGGCGGAATGATCGGTGCCAGGCTGGAACCGGCGAGGATGACCCCGATGGAGAGCTTGGAATCATAGCCCCGCGCCGCCATGACCGGATAGACGGTGCGCCCCATCATTGCCGCCACCGCCATGTTGGACCCGGACAGCGCTCCGAAGATCGTCGCCAGCGACATGGCAAGGACGTACTGCCGCCCCCGCACCCTGCCGATCAGGCTGTCGACCGCATCGAACAGCACGGCGGTCGATCCGGAGCGGAACAGGATTTCCCCCATCAGCACGAACAGCGGGATCGCCGTCAGCGTGGCGGTCGTCGTCGTGTCGAACACCGAGTTGACGATCATGCTGAAGGCGTTCGGCCCGAGGAACGCGATCACACCGCCGACGTTGATGATGAGGAAGGCCAGAAAGATCGGTACGCCGGAGAAGAAGAGGCCGAGCAGGACTGCGCCTGCGATCAGCAATGTGACCCACCATTCCATCTCTATATCTCCGCCGGAGGGACCGAGGACCGGTCGGGGGCCGCGTCCCGGCTGCATGCGAGACGCAGGTATTCCAGCGACGAGAGCCCGAAACCGATGCCGATCCAGACCGAAACCCACCATTTCGGAATCGGGTGGATGGCCAGCATCTGGATCTCGCGAACGATCTGCCGCATCGTTTCACCGCCCGCGAACCAGGCCATCGCGGCGCAGGCGAGAAACCCGAGCAGGTAGATCAGGCGCATCATGGTCTGTCTGTAGCGATCCGGCAGCGCGTCGACCATGACGGTGACAGCGACCTGGCTGCCGCTGGCGGTGACGTGCGGCATCATCGTGAAGACAACGACGCACAGCAGGTAGGAAACCAGGTCGGAAGACCAGGACGTGGGGGCGTTGAACAGGTAACGGCTGACCACTTCCAGGGCGAAGGCAACAACGATGCCCGCCAGGGCCAGCCTGGAAACATTGTAGCCGACGGCGCGCAGGAACCAGAGGCCCCAACGCGCCGCCGACCACAGATGCTGTAGCAATTGCCTCATCGCCGTGCGCAACCCCCTGGCTGCAGAAGATCACACAGGCTGGCCATCACTCCGTCAATCCGGCCTTGAGCGCGATCGCCCGCAGCTCTGACGCCGCGTCGCCGCAGCAGCCGTTGCCAAGTTCCCAGATGCTGGAGATGAAGGCGCTCTGCACCTTCTCCGCCATCGCCGGGCTCAGCTGCTCGACCTTGACGCCCAGTTCGTCGAGCTTCGCATCCTCTTCCTCCTGGATCCGGTTGCCGATCCAGGGCATCTGCAGTTCGGTCAGCTCACCGGCTTCGAGCAGTACGGACTTCTCCTCGTCCGTCAGGCTGTTCCACTTGTCCAGATTGATGAAGACCGGCTGGGTCGCCGCGCCGAAAGTCGGACGGAGACGGTAGTTCGCGACTTCATAGTGCTTCATCGAGACCATGCCGGCGGCGGGCCACCCGGCACCTTCGACGATCCCCTTCTGCAGCGCGGAGTAGATCTGGGATCCGGGCAGGACCACCGGCTCGGCACCCAGGGCGCGGATCACACCATGGTAGGTCGGGGTTCCCCGCACCTTGCGTCCGCTCAGATCACCGGCATCGGACAGCGGCTCCTTGGTGAAGAGGTGATAGCCGTACATGCTGACGGACATCATCGCCACCATCTTCAGACCGTGCTTCTTCTGGTAGAACTCATCAACGTAGCTCCACACACCCGACTCCCGCCGCGCGATGGGATCGACGTCGATGGCATCGACCGTCAGCGCCAGACCGCCTTCACCGGCGTGAAACACCGGGTGGGTATAGAGCGCGTCGAACACCCCGGACGACACCGGCTGCAGCTGTTCGAAGATCGGTACGACTTCCGGGCCACTGATCCTGAAGGTGACCGTGTCACCGCCAATCGCCCCGACATTCTTGATGTACTGTTCCAGCACGGCATATGTCGGCTTCTGCGTCGAGTTGAAGCTCGACAGGATCTTCAGTTCAGCAGCGTTCACCGGCTGCAGCGCGGCAAGACCGGTAACGGCGGCAACGGCCAGCGCGCGCACCCTGTTCGATCCCGCGAGATCCGCACATCTGCCGAGTGACGTCTCCAGTAGATTCCGTGCAACGTGAAGCATTCAACCCTCCTTGCTTGCATCATATGCCCAAATTACGGGCACTCGATTTTCCCTTGGTCATTTTTTGAGCATTATTGCCCAGAAAATGCTTGTGTCGGGCCTTTTAGTAAGTAACTTATTACTTACTCGCGAGAAGCGTGCCAGTTTCCGGCACGGCCACAATTGACCAGAGGCGTTGGATCATCGATGTCAGAAGCACCGGACGGTTTCGATCTGAGCAGGTATCTCGCCGCAGCAGCACGCTGGGAACCTGCGCTGGATGCCTGGGCGCACAGGGAAGCGCCCGCGGACCTGCAGCAGGGCGGTCATGCCGACGGCCCACTCGCGGGCGTGCCTTTCGGTGTCAAGGATGTCATCGACGTCAGGGGACAGCCAACGCGGTTCGGCAGCAATGCCTTTGCCGATGCGGAACCGGCAGTCGCCGACGCGCCCGTCGTCAGGGCCTTGCGCGCCAGCGGTGCCGTGCCGGTCGGCAAGACACGAAGCACGGAATTCGCTTTCATCGACCCGACCACGACCCGAAACCCCTTTGATCCGGAAAGGAGTCCCGGCGGGTCGAGCAGCGGCTCCGGTGCGGTGGTCGGCGCGCGTGTCGTGCCTTTCGCCCTCGGCACGCAGACGGCCGGCTCGCTCTGCCGTCCGGCAACATACTGTGGCGCGCTCTCCTACAAGCCGGGCCTGGGTGTGCTGCCGCAGACCGGTATGGCCCCGCTGTCGCACAGTTTCGATGCCATTGGTGTCATCGCCGCCACCCCCGGCTGGCTTCGCAGGGTGTTCAGCGTGCTTGCCGCGGACTTCGCCATTCCCACGGCCCCCGCGACCGACCGGCCCCTGAGCATCGGATTGCTGAATGTGCCGGAGCAGTCACCCGGCCCCGGGATGCGCCAGGTCATGTCCGACGTCGCGCGCGTGCTCGGCGAACAGGGGCATGGGGTCACGCGGGTGGAATGCCCGGTGTCCTTTCCCGACATGATCGACAGGCACCGGACCGTGATGCTGCACGAGATGGCGCGGAACCTCACGCACGTGGTGCAGGGGAAGGAAGAATTCCTGCAACCCCGTTTCAGGAACGCCCTCGCCGATGGTGCCCTGATCTGCGACAGTGTGCGCGACGAGGCCATGAACTGGATCGCGCAGGCACGGGCGGCATTCTGGCCGACACTGTCCGGCTTCGACGTCCTGCTGTCCTGTCCGGTGCCGGATGCGGCGCCGAGGGGGCTCGCCACCACCGGCGACCAATCCTACCTGACGCCCTGGACCGCACTGGGGGGACCGCTGGTCTCCCTGCCGGCCGGGCTGGATGCCGACGGCATGCCACTGGGAATCCTGCTGTCTGCTGCACCTGGCCAGGACGGATTCCTGGTCAGTGCCGCGCTCAGGATCTCGGCAGCCCTTCCCGCCATGGCTGCACCAACCTGCCTGCCCCTGCGGTCCTGACCGCAGACTCAGGATATGCCGTCACCATCCACGCCCAGCATGCGCAGCACCATCACCTCCACATGCTTGCGCCGTTCGGCGATCCAGTCGGGACTGCTCAGGTCGGTCTGGAACACGGCGGAGAGCGTATGGACGTTGCCCATATGGTGCGCGCTCAACGCCACGATCGAGATATAGAGCTGCAGGGCATCGACATCATGGCGGAACACCTTGCTCTCCCGCCCCCGGGCGATGACATCGGCGATCTGGCGGATCAGCGGAGATGACATTTCACTGATCGTCTTCGACTGGCTGATGAAGCGGCCGCCGACCAGGTTCTCGTTGCGACCGATGTCGATGAACAGCCGGTTGGTGGAGATATGGTCCCAGGTGAACCGCGTCAGCCGCCTGATGGCACTGAGGGGTGGCAGCGATTCGAGATCCAGCCCCTGTTCACGCTGCCGGATGTCGCTGTAGACCCCCTCCAGCACCTCCAGGTACAGGTTCTCCTTGCTCTGGAAGTAGTGGTACAGCATCCGCATGTTGCACCCGGCGGCCTTGACGATCCGCTCGACACGCGCGCCATCGAAGCCGTACTGCGCGAACTCGTTCGCCGCCGCCTCCAGCAACGCACTCCGCGTCTGTTCGGGATTGCGTGCCCGGGTTGCCCTTGCCACCTCTGATGTCTCCCCTGCGATCCTGTGGCCGCGATAATGCGGCGAGACCGGCGGGGCGTCCATGATGCAGCTTCACGCATGTGCCGGCCCCCTGGCGTTTGACCCGGCCGGGCACACGGGCGAATCTGGGTCACGCGCCGCAGACCGGCTGTTCCGGACTTTCGCGCGGACGTTCTGAAACCGGGGAGGGATTCGGATGAACAACAGTCTCTGTGAGATGTTCGGGATCGATGTGCCGATCTTCGCCTTTTCCCACTGCCGCGACGTCGTCGTGGAAGTGTCGAAAGCGGGGGGCATGGGCATTCTGGGTCTGGCGCGCCAGAATCCGGAACGTCTGGAGGCGGAACTCGACTGGATCGACAGCCACATCGACGGGCGCCCCTATGGCGTGGATGTCCTGATGCCCGCCCGCCTCGACGATACGGGTGGCAGCAAGCTCGATCTGGATGACCTGCTGCCGCAGGACCATGTCGAGTTCGTTCGCGACATGCTCGACAAGGCCGGGGTGCCAAGACTGCCCGAGGCCGACGAGATGGCCATCAAGCGGGAGATCCTCCAGGGCATCAATTTCACACCGCGGGAGGGACTGGAGCTTCTGGAGGTCGCCATGCGGCATCCGATCAAGGTGATCGTCAATGCCCTCGGTTCACCCCCGCCTGAGCTGGTGGCGCAGGCGAAGTCCAGGGGCATCAGGCTTGGCGCACTGGCAGGCAAGCCGCGTCATGCGCTGAAGCACAAGGACGCCGGGTGCGATTTCGTCGTCGCCGTGGGCAACGAAGCGGGCGGCCACACCGGCGACGTGACCTCCATGATCCTCTGGCCGAGCATCGTCGATGCCGTGGCGCCGCTGCCCGTGCTTGGCGCCGGGGGCGTGGGCCGGGGACGCCAGGTTGCCGCCGCGCTGGCGCTGGGCTGTGAAGGTGTCTGGACAGGCTCTGTCTGGCTCAAGACCGTACAGAGCGAGGTCACGCCCGAGATCAAGCAGAAGATGTTCGATGCGGAAGCAAGCGATTCCGTCTGGACACGGACTGTCACCGGTAAGCCCTGCCGGACCCTGAACAATGCCTTCACCCGCGCCTATGACGCGGATTCGGCACCGCCCCCCCTGCCCGCGCCGCTGCAGAACTATCTCTGGTGGCAGGAAGGCCGCACCCGTGTGGAGCGGGTCCGTGCGCACGACTTCCTGACCTACCCGGTGGGCCAGCTTGTCGGCGACATGCAGGAGGAGACGACCGTGAAACAGGTGGTCTACGAGATGATCGACGAACTGCTGGACGCCCGCGACCGCATGAACCGGATGCTGGGCTGACCGGACGAAGGGATGCCGCGGAGCGCGGCCGGTGCCGAAACCGAACAGCAGACCTTTCTAGATGTACATGTCGCGCAGATTGTAGTCCCGGACGACGGTCCTGCGGGCCTCCTCGCTCCAGCGGTTCCGGTCTTCCTGACCGATGCCGGGGCGATAGACGTAGGACGTCTCATCCGGAAAGCGCTGCCGTCGCGCATCGATGCCGACGGAGATCATGCGGCTGCGCTCCCTGACGCGTTCCTCGTCGAAGGTGACTTCCTCGCCGGACAAGAGCTCCGTTGTCACCCCCAGCACCCGCGCGCGGGCGAAGAAGCCGGCATTCACCGTCACCCGCCTGTCCGGTGACGAGTTCGCGAAGGACCCGTGCACGAGCTGGCGGTTGGTCATGATGACATCGCCGCTGTCACAGACCAGCGGCACGGCCCCGTCGATCCGCTCGGAGCCGCTTTCCGCAACCAGCCCCGCGATGTCGACCCGGCCCAGCCTGTGGCTGCCGGGCAGCACCCACACGCCATTGCCCGGCGTGCTGGGGTAGAGCTGCGCCATGAAGTTGAAGCCATGCGCATCCATGTCCCAGTCCGGCGCATCCCAGTGGGTGGTGCCATCCTGATGCCAGGCCACGGACGGACCCAGGCCCGGTTCCTTGATGAAGACGACCTCGTTGTAGGGCACGAAGTCCGCGCCCAGCACCGCCTCGCAGGCGGCGAGCAGTCCCGGATGGCCATAGAGGCGCAGGCAGGAATCCATCAGCTGCAGGTTGCCGTGCAGCAGCTCGATGGTCCATTCGGGGGCACCGTCTGCGGGGGTCGGTTCCGCCACCTTCACCGGATGTCGCCCCTTGTTGCGGCTGGTGCCGCCAAGGGGGTCGCTGAGCGGACGGGCGAAACGATAGGGCGAGCGGGCGAAGTCCTGGCCGAGCGCGGGATTGCCGTCCCTGTCCTGGTCACTGTCCGGCGCCACCGGCGCCCGGGCCAGCGTCCGCTCCATGTCGCCACGCAGATCCGCAAGCTCCTCCGGCCCGATGGCATCCTGGAAGACATAGAAGCCATGCTCCCGGTAAGCCGCCAGGATGTCCGGATGCAGCCCGCCCGAACTGTCCAGCCTGATCGGCCCGCGATTTCCCAGCGCCAGCGCCCGGCGTTCCCCTGCCGTGATATAGGCCGCCATACCCGACGCATGTTCCTCGGCCGTCAGCGGGGCAGCGGTATCGGGCGCATTCATGGTCACATCACCTTGTCCGGTTCACGGGCTCCTCGGCCCCGACCAAGGCTACCGCAAGGGCGCGGGCCGCGCATCATGCGAAGAGCAGAGGGCGGACTGATCAGGACGAAAGGAGAGCCGGGCAACCTGCAGACGTGAATTCCAGGGCGCGCAGGTCAATGTGATCGCCGTCAGGTGAACGGGTCCTCGACCTTGGGCCAGAAATTCCCGTCGCGCTTGGTGAAGGGGATGATGGTCATGTCCGGCGTCACGGTGCCGGGCGTGCGCACATGGATCACCTGTGGGCTGATACGTTCGAAGTTCTGATAGAAGTGGTTCGTGGATTTCGGGATCAGGGCACGCATCCGGGTGATGTCGATCCCGAGATCGGTGTAGACCGAGGGTGAGAAGTTCTGGGTCCGGATCGACGAGACGATCAGGTGCACGCCGTCGGCGTCCAGCCAGACGCCTGTCCCCATTGGCATGTCGGCATCGCCCAGTTTCTGGGTCATGTTCTCCCTGATGCCGCGCACGGTCACTTCAAGGTCCACCGCTTCACCGGACTCCTTGCATATCTTCCCGCCCAGCCGCACGTGCATCCGCGCGCCGACACCGGCATCCTGACACATGGTCACCAGCACCGGATCCCAGAAGATGCCATGCGCGATGTCCTTCATGCCGCGCTTGAGGATTTCCTGGAGGAAGAATGTCGCATCCGAGGGCGCGCCGCCCCCGGCATTGTCACCCATGTCGGCCAAGGCTATCGGCCCATGGTTGGCGGCGGCAACGATGTCCAGCGCCTTCTGGATATCGGGGTAGTCCATCCGCAGCCCCTCGCGGATATCCCAGAGTCTGTCGGCAAACGACTTCGCCGTGCGCGCTGCCTTGTCGGCGTCACCGTCGGCAATGACCAGTGTCCTGGTGCCGACGTCGGCGACATCGGCCCAGGGGAAGCCATGGGTCAATGACACGGACAGGATTCCGTCCTTCCCCTCGGCGTCCTTCATTTCCTGGACATAGTCCCTTGCCGCGCCCTTCATGGTCTCGATGATGGTCAGCATCCGGCAATCATGGGCCCGCATCACCGGTCGTGTCCTGCCCTCGGCGGCGTCGGCGGCCATGATGAACAGTTCGCGCGCGCGCTCGGGCGCGTCGACGTGAGGATATTCCTTGTAGCTGATGATGAGCGAGGCGTTGTCGAGCATCGCCTGGGTGAGATGGTTGTGCGGGTCGAGTTCGATCCCGATCACCCTGTCCGGCCCCATGATGGCACGAGCGCGGGCCAGCATGTCGCCTTCGCAATCGTCGTAGCCGTCGGCGACCATGGCGCCATGCATCGACAACAACAGGACGTCCGGCCGGTGCCTTTCGATATCGGCGAGGATCTCGTCACGAAAAGCCTCATAGACCGCCCGGACGGTGATGCCTGCAGGCTGTGCCGCCGCGCAGAGGCTTTCGGCCACTTCCCAGCCCTTCTCCTCACCCATGCGGCGCCATTCATGAAGCGGCGCGCTGAACAGCATCGCGGGCTCACTCGTTGCTTCCCGGCTGACCATCCCCGCCTCAAAGGCGAGTCGTCCCGTGAGCATCGGCGAGAACGTGTTCGTCTCCGTGGCGAGACAGGCGACAAGCAGTTTCATGGGCTCTTTCCTCGGTCGTCTCCTGGAATGGGGCAGGCGAGAGAGCGCGTGCGACACCTCATCCGAAGACCGGAATGGCGGGCCTGTAGCAGGAGTGGGAACCGGGTGATTGTCGCCCACAGCCCCACAGACGCCAGAATGGCCAACGGGGCCTGATCACTGGACCGTGCGCCACAGACTGGCGCACGGTCCGGGGTGGATCAGGCGGGATTGCCGATGATGGCGTTCAGCGTCTCGGAGGGGCGCATGACGGCGGCGGTTCTTGCCGCGTCGGGGTGATAGTAGCCCCCAAGCTCCGCCGGGCGTCCCTGGACAGCGGCGAGTTCGGAAAGAATCTTCGCCTCACCCGACGCAAGGGCATCCGCGATCGGGGCGAAGTGGGCCGCGAGCTCGGCATCGTCTGTCTGGCCGGCCAGGGCCTCCGCCCAGTAGCGGGCAAACCAGTAATGGCTGTCGCGGTTGTCCGGCTCGCCGACCTTGCGGGAGGGGGAGCGGTCATGGTCGAGAATGCCCTGCGTCGCCTTCTCGACTGCATTGCCAAGGACGCGCGCCTTCTCGTTGCCCTTGGCGTCGGCGAGGAAGATCAGGCTTTCGCCAAGCGCGCAGAACTCACCGAGACTGTCCCAACGCAGGTGGTTCTGCTCATTGAGCTGCTGGACATGCTTCGGCGCGGAACCGCCCGCACCGGTCTCGAACAGTCCACCGCCGTTCATCAGCTTCACGATCGACAGCATCTTGGCGGACGTTGCCAGTTCGAGAATCGGAAACAGGTCCGTCAGATAGTCGCGCAACACGTTGCCGGTCACGGCGATGGAATTCTCACCCCTGGTGATGGTTTCGAGCGATGCGCGTGTGGCTTCCCGCGGGGCCATGATCCTGAACCTGTCCGCCACGCCGCGCGCTTCAAGGATCGGCTTCACGTAGGCGATCAGTTCAGCGTCATGCGCCCGCGCCGCATCCAGCCAGAAGATCGCTTCGCAGCCTTCGGCTTTCTGACGCGAGATCGCCAGATTGACCCAATCCTCGATCGGCGCCTGCCGTACTGACGAGGAGCGCCAGATATCGCCCGCTTCGACGGCGTGCTGGTGCAGGACGGTGCCGTCATCGAGGATCATCTTGACCGTGCCGGCCTCGGCGATCTCGAACGTCGTCGGGTGAGAGCCGTATTCCTCGGCCTTCTGCGCCATCAGGCCGACATTCTGGACCGTTCCGGCAGTGGCCGGGTTCAGCTTGCCGTTCTCCTTGAAGAAGGTGATCGTCTCATCATAGACCGTCGCATAGGACTGGTCCGGGATCACGCAATTGGCGTCCGCTTCCTTGCCGTCAGGGCCCCAGCCCTTGCCGCCTGCACGAATCAGGGCAGGCATCGAGGCATCGATGATCACGTCTGACGAGACGTGCAGGTTGGTGATGCCCTTGTCGGAATCGACCATGTACATCGGCGGGCGCGCGGCCATGCAGGCGTCGATGTCGGCCATGATTTCCGCGTTGTCCCTGACCCGCGCCAACAGGTCACCAAGACCGGAATTGGGATTCACGCCCAGTGCGGCCATCGCATCCCCATGCTTGTCGAAGACCGGTGCAAGGAAGGCGCGGACCGCGTGGCCGAAAAGAATGGGGTCGGACACCTTCATCATCGTCGCCTTCAGGTGCAGCGAGAAGAGGATGCCCTGTTCCTTCGTCTTGTCGATCTCGGCGGCAAGGAAATCCTTCAGCGCGGCAACGCTCATGAAGGTCGCGTCAACGACCGTGCCTGCGGGATACTCGAGCCCCTCCTTGAGAACCGTCTCGCCCGAGGCGGTCTCCAGCACGATCCTGGCACCGGTTGCGGCACCCAGCGTTGCCGAGGTCTCGTTCGAGAAGAAGTCATTCCCCGACATGGATGACACGTGAGTCAGACTGTCGGCTGACCAGTCGCCCATGCTGTGCGGATTGGCTTTCGCGAAGTTCTTCACGGCTCTCGCAGCGCGGCGATCGGAATTGCCTTCGCGCAGAACCGGGTTGACCGCCGAGCCCTTGATCGCGTCGTACCTGGCCCGGGCGGCTTTCTCATCGTCCGTACCGGGGTTTTCCGGATAGTCGGGAATGGCATAGCCCTGCGACTGAAGCTCCTTGATCGCGCTGACAAGCTGGGGCACGGATGCGGAGATGTTCGGCAGCTTGATCACGTTCGCCTCGGCCGTCGTCACCAGACGGCCCAGTTCCGCCAGATCATCGGACTGCCGCTGGTCCTCGTTCAGATGTTCGGGAAAGGCTGCCAGAATGCGCCCGGCGAGGCTGATATCCTTCGTCCCAACGCTGACGTCGGCGGCTGCGGCAAATTTCTGAATGATCGGCAACAGTGAAGCGGAGGCCAGCTCCGGTGCTTCGTCAACCTTGGTGTAGATGATATTGGGCATGGCGTGTTCCAACTTGCAGCATTTGAAGATCTGATATCCTGAACGGTATAGAACGTCAGCGTTCGACAGTCGAATGCGGTGTGACGTCGCCGACGTGATTCCGCTCCCTGCCTCGGTCCGGGAAACCCCGGCGGAACGTGACGGCTTCAGGCGGGGCGGTTTCAGGGGAGCAGAGAACTGGAGGCGCGCAGCGTCATGTTCCTGCCAGGCTGAATATCGGCATGTCCCGTCGCGGAACCCCCGATCACCTTGAGTCCAGTCCCTGATCAATTGCGCCTGTGCGCGACGCATGCGATCAATGCGGTATCAAGATACGACAATGTGGATTGCAGAATGAAGTCTCGCTTCCTTGCTGGCCTCGCCCTCACGTTGTTGCTCTCTCCGATGAGTCTCGCCGACACACGGCCACCATGGCTGCCGATCCATCTAACTTCCCCTTTTTCGCCGGGGCAGAAATGGGCGCGGATCAAGGATGGACGGGAACTTGCCGAAACCTTCGACCAGCTTGGCTATTCGCTGACGACTGTCAGGGAACGCAAGACGCTGCCGCCGGTCTACACATTGTCCGTTCCCTCCGGGTTATCCGAACTGCTGACCCGTCAGAAGACAGACACATTTATCCGGCTGGTGCTGCCGCATGCCCAGAAGGTCAATGCGGACATACTGAAGGTTCGATATCACCTTCAGGCTCTGGGCAGATTGGGACACGCGGGCGCCATCGAACGGAACTGGCTCGACGGGCTGGGGCGGGAGTACGGGATCGGGCGGGGACCGGACGTCAACGCGCTGCTGCACCGGGTCGATGCGGTTCCGATATCGCTGATCCTGGCGCAAGCCATTGTCGAGAGTGGCTGGGGAACCTCACGCTTTGCACGTCAGGGCAATGCCCTCTTCGGCGAGCACGGTCCGTCGCCGGTTGATGGCGATTTCATGCTATCCAGGAACAACAATGTGAAGGTGGCCCGTTTCGACAACATCTACCACGCCGTCGCTGGCTATGTTCACACGATCAACGCGGGCCGGGCCTACGAACGCATCCGAAAGCTGCGCTCGGAAGCCAGAGCCACGACACGAGAGGTCGACGGGCACGAACTGGCCGGCGGTCTTGGAGACTACTCGGAAATCGGCGACCAGTACGTCAAGCGTCTGCGTAACCTGATGGCCCATTATCGCCTGGCGGACTACGATCCGGTGCGACTGGACACAACCATGCCTCCACTCCTGCTACGGGTCGGCGGCGCCACGGATTGAGTGGCCCGGTGACGGTTTGTGGAATCGATATTTCCGCGAGAACTTTCAGAGTCGTGCCCCCTGTTCCGCAGAATGATGGTCTGGACGCCGAACCCAGCCTCGGGAGATTCTTGGGCAATGAACTCTGTTCAGGTGCGTATCCACGGTCTCTGGATGACGCGCGACACTCGCCGAACACCCGCAAAGGCGAAGGACAAACGGATTCCACGCCCCACGCACTCTGGATACCGGTTCGCGTTGGAAGAAGTGGTGGGCCCGGCAGGACTCGAACCTGCAACCAGACCGTTATGAGCGGTCGGCTCTAACCAATTGAGCTACAGGCCCAGCAGGGGCGATTTATACTGGCGCGGGGTTGGCCCGCAAGTCCGTTTCGACAAGTGCGGCACTGTTCGGAACCTGCCACGGAATGCAAAGAAAAGATCAAAAACTGGTCAGATGCCCAAGAAATATTCGTGGGCGGCGGACTTCGCGAAACATCCCGAAACCCAATGCGGCCTATTTACTCATCCCTGTTGCGAGCGGCGGATGCGCGTGCTCCACTTGAGGCCAATCTTGAATGTTTGAGGGGCGCCAGGACGCAATGACACCCTATGACGAAATGACGGCCAATGACGGCTCGGTGCGCGAAGCCTATCGCGAACTGGAGCACTGGCTGACCACCACCACTGTCGAGACATTCCAGAACAAGCGCAAGGAAGCCGACCTGCTGTTCCGCAGGCTGGGCATCACCTTCGCGGTCTATGGCGAGGGCGGAGATCCGGAGCGGCTGATCCCCTATGACGTTGTCCCCCGGGTCATCACCGGCGCCGAATGGAGCGCGATGGAAAAGGGGATGGAGCAGCGGGTGAAGGCGATCAATGCCTTCCTGAACGATGTCTATGGCGACCAGCAGATCTTCCGCGCCGGACACATTCCGCGCGACATCATCGAAGCCAACGACGCCTTCGTGCCATCCATGATGGGCGTGACGCCGCCCGCCGGAATCTACGCCCATATCGCGGGTGTCGACATGGTGAAGGCCGACGGCGAGTTCTACGTGCTGGAGGACAATGTCCGCACCCCGTCCGGCGTGTCCTACATGATGGGCAACCGGGAAGCGGAAATGCGCCTGTTCCCCGGCCTGTTCCGACAGCACCGGGTGAGGCCGGTGGACCATTACGCCGACTTCCTGCGCGACACGCTGCGCTCCGTCGCGCCCTACAAGGACCGGGAACCGAAGGTGGTCGTGATGACCCCGGGCCGGTTCAATTCCGCCTATTTCGAGCATGCCTTCCTGGCCGATCGCATGGGCATCGAGCTGGTGGAGGGCGCGGACCTGTTCGTGCGCGACGAGGTGGTCTACATGCGCACCACGCGGGGGCCGCAGCGCGTCGACGTGATGTACCGCCGCCTGGATGACGAGTTCCTGGACCCGCAGGCGTTCCGCAAGGATTCGCTGCTGGGTGTGCCGGGCCTCGTCTCAGCCTATCGCGCCGGCAACATCGCCATCGCCAATGCCATCGGCAACGGCGTCGCCGACGACAAGGCGATCTATGTCTATGTGCCGGAGATGATCCGCTTCTACCTGGGTGAGGAGCCGATCCTGAACAACGTCCCCACCTACATGGGCCGCAGGGACGACGAGCTGAAATACATCCTGGAACACCTGGACGAGCTGGTCGTGAAGGAAGTTCACGGCTCCGGCGGCTACGGCATGCTGGTGGGACCGGCCTCGACCAAGGCGGAGCAGGAGGCCTATGCCGAGCGCATCAAGGCGGACCCGACGGGCTTCATCGCCCAGCCGACCCTGGCACTGTCCACCTGCCCAACCTTCGTGGGGTCCGGGGTGGCACCCCGGCATGTGGACCTGAGGCCCTTCGTGCTGAGCGGCGCGGACCGGGTGCGTATCGTGCCCGGCGGCCTGACACGTGTTGCCCTGAAGGAGGGTTCGCTGGTCGTGAACTCCAGCCAGGGCGGCGGAACCAAGGACACCTGGGTGCTGGAGGACTGATCATGCTTAGTCGTACAGCCGACGACCTTTTCTGGATGAGCCGCTATGTGGAGCGCGCGGAGAATGTCGCGCGCCTGCTGGAGGTGGCCGATCGCATGGCCCTGATGCCGCAGGATGCGGGCGGGACCGATGAATGGACCGCGGTGCTGATCGCCGGCGGCGTGGCACCGCTCTACACGGAGCTTGTCGGCAAGGTGGAGGCCGATCCGACCCTGCGCTTCATGGCGCTCAGCAAGGAGAATCCGTCCAGCATCTACAATTGCTTCTCCGTCGCCCGTGAGAACGCGCGGGCCCAACGCCACACGATCACGCGCGAACTGTGGGAAGCCATCAACGACACCTGGCACGGAATCCGGGACATGACCCCGGAAAAGGTGGAGGGCATGGGCCACACCGCCTTCTTCGAATGGGTCAAGTCGCGGTCGCATCTGGTCCGGGGGGCACTGGCCGGTACCATGATCCGCGACGATGCCTACAGCTTCACGCGCCTGGGCACCTTCATCGAACGGGCGGATTCCACGTCCCGTATCCTGGACGTGAAATACCACCTGATCCTGCCGACCGAGGAGGTCGTGGGCGGCGCACCCGACTATTACCAGTGGGCTGCGTTGCTGCAGTCCGTGTCGGCACAGGGCAGCTATCGCCGCATGTTCGGCGACCAGATCCGCTATACCAACGTGGCGGAACTGCTGGTCCTGCGGCCGGAGATGCCCCGGTCGGTGCGCAGTTGCTACGACAACATCATGGAGAATCTGCAGAACCTGACCGAGAGCTACGAGAGTCCGCCCCGCTGCCTCAGGATGGCCGGCAAGCTGCGGGCGCGGCTGGTCTACGGCGAGGTGGCGGAGTTTACCGGCCAGGAATCCGGCCTGCATGAATTCCTGACGGAAGTCGTGGATACCAACCTGCAGATCGCTGCCCAGATCGGGAAGGATTTCCTGCTGACCGCGGAAGCTGACGACAGCCCGCTGGCGATCCCGGAAAATGCTCGACAGGAACAGACGATGGGGTAAGAACGGTTCCTGCGGATGGCACCTGCCATCCCGCTTGAGGCAGTCCATCAGATGATGGAATCGCACCGGGGGGAGCCTGAGCCGTGACCTATTGCGTCGGAATGCTGACTGCCGAAGGCCTGATGATGCTGGCCGATACCCGAACCAATGCGGGCATCGACAGCATATCCACCTTTCGCAAGACCACTGTCTGGCACCGGCCTGGCGAACGGCTTGTCACGCTGCTGTCTGCGGGCAACCTGGCGGTCACCCAGGCGGTCGTCGGCCACCTGCAGGAACTGATCGCCAGTCCGAACGCTGACCCGTCCCAGACGATCCTCGGCGCACCGAGCATGTTCTCCATTGCCCGCCTGGTGGGCGATGCGGTGCGGCAGGTGCGCATGCTCGACGGTCCCTCGCTGGATCAGGGCGCCGGGGGCTTCAATGCCTCCTTCCTGCTGGGCGGCCAGATCGCGGGGCGGGAACTGCGGCTCTACCAGGTCTATGCGGAAGGCAACTTCATCGAGGCATCCGAGGACACGCCCTTCTTCCAGATCGGGGAGACCAAGTACGGCAAGCCGATTCTCGACCGGGTGATGAACTTCCAGATGCCACTGGTGGAGGCGGTGAAGGTCGGCCTGATCTCGATGGATTCGACCCTGCGGTCGAACATGTCGGTGGGCCTGCCGGTGGATCTGCTGCTCTATCGTCGCGACCATCCCGGAACCTGGCTGGAGCGTCGGTTCGAGGAGGGCGACCCCTACTTCGAGGACATCCGCAACCGCTGGTCCGATGCCTTGCGCGCCGCCTATCGCGAGATCCCCGATCTGGAACTGGATTTCTCTGCATGAGCGGTCTGACCGACAGCCAGATCGACCGCTATGCCCGCCACATCGTCCTGAAGGAAGTCGGCGGCGCCGGCCAGCAGAAGCTGCTGCGGGCGCGGGTCCTGGTGGTCGGTGCCGGCGGGCTCGGTTCCCCGCTGATCATGTATCTGGCCGCAGCCGGGGTCGGGACCATCGGCGTGGTGGATGACGATATCGTCTCCCGCTCCAACCTGCAGCGCCAGGTCCTGCATGGCGGCGACATGCTCGATCGCCCGAAGACAGACAGCGCGATCACTTCGGTCGCCCGTCTGAACGATGATGTCACCGTGGAGGCGCATCAGACCCGGATCAGCGCCGAGAACGCCGACGAACTGGTCTCCGGCTATGATCTCGTCTGCGACGGATCGGACAATTTCGCCACCCGTTTCGCCGTACATGACGCCTGTTTCAGGAACCGCAAGCCGCTCGTCTCCGCCGCGATCCTGCGCTTTGACGGTCAGTTGGCCACCTGGCGTGGCTATGAGGACGGGCTGCCCTGCTATCGCTGCCTGTACCCGGAGATCCCGCCGGAGGAGCAGACCTGCGCCCAGGACGGCGTGCTTGGCGCCATCGCCGGGGTCATGGGGTCGATGCAGGCGGTGGAGGTGATCAAGGAATTGCTCGGGCTGGGCGAAAGCATGGCCGGGCAGTTGCTGATCCATGATGCGCTGGGCGCGACGTTCCGCAAGGTACGGGTCAGGCCGGACCCGGAATGTCCACTCTGTGGCGGTGTCTGAAAGGCTCCGCTATCGTCACGAGATTCTTTTTGGGGAGAGAGAGAAATGGCTGATCTGGAAGTAGGCATCGCCGACGGTATCGCCACCGTCACCATGAACCGTCCCGAGGCACGCAACGCGCTGTCGATGGAGATGCGGGCGCTGATGCGCGAAGCCATGCACGAGCTGGAATATGACGACGCGGTGCGCTGCGTCGTGCTGACCGGCGCCGGTGATCACTTCATGGCCGGTGGCGATGTGAAGGGCATGCACGAATACCTCGGCACGGCCTCCGAGAGCGAGATCCAGGCCTATTTCGTCAACCGCATCCATGACCTGCACCCGATCATGTATTCCATGCGCCGGATGCCGAAGCCGATCATCGCCAAGGTCCGCGGTGCCGCCGCCGGTGCCGGTGTCTCCATGGCCGCGGCCTGTGACATGGTGATCTCCGCCGAGAGCGCCTTCTATACCCTGGCCTATGTCCACATCGGCACGACGCCGGATGCATCCTCCAGCTTTCACCTGCCCCGCGCCGTCGGCATCAAGAAGGCCATCGAGATGACCATGCTGGGCGACCGCCACACCGCGCAGCAGATGGCCGACGCCGGTCTGGTCAACTTCGTCGTGCCGGACGCCGATCTGGATGCGGAGACCGACAAGCTGGCCACGCGGCTGGCGAATGGTCCGACCTTCGTGCTGGGACAGGGCAAGCGGCTGATGTACCGCAGCCTGGAGAACGAATTCGAGAGCCAGCTGCAGTTCGAGGCGGAGTGCTTCGCGGAATGCGCGAAGCGCGAGGACTATCGCGAGGGCGTCAATGCCTTCGTCGAGAAGCGCAAGGCGAAGTTCACCGGGAAGTAGGCCTCTCGGCAGCAGTGACCGGCCAGAACGGGAAGTAAGAAAGAGGCGGAGAAGCCCATGTCCAGCAACGAGATGACGGGCGGCGAGGCCCTGGCACGCATGTTCCAGGCCTATGGCGTCGGACCGATGTTCGGCATGGGTGGATTCCAGCTGCTTCCCTTCTACGACGCGGTGCGCCGGCTGGGGCTTGGCCATAACCTGGTGAATGACGAGCGTTTCGGTGCGTTCGCCGCCGATGCCTACGCCAAGGTGTCGGGTCGGGTCGGCGTCATCGACGCGACGCTGGGTCCAGGGGCCACCAACCTTGTCACCGGTCTGGTGGAATCGCTGAACAGCGGTACCCCGATCGTTGCCCTGGTGGGTGACAGCCACCGCGCCCATTCCTGGAAGAACATGACCCAGGAATCGCGCCAGACCGAGATCCTGGCCCCCGCCGCCAAGGAAATGATCCGGGTGGAACGGATCGAGCGCATTCCCGAACTGATGACGCGGGCCTTCGCCGTCGCCACATCGGGCAGGCCGGGGCCGGTCGTGGTCGACGTGCCGGAGGACATTGCCCACGACACCTTCCCCTTCGACCCCGCCGAGTTCGAGGTTGATCCCGCCTACCAGTCCGCCCCGTCGATCCGCTCACGCCCCGCCCGCGCCGACGTGGAACGCGCGGCGGCACTGATCGCGAGGGCGCGGAAACCGATGATCCTGGCCGGGGGCGGGGTTCACATCTCCCGGGCCTGGGACGCGCTGCAGGCGCTGGCCACCGCCGCGGCCCTGCCGGTGGCGCACACCATGACCGGCAAGGGTGCCATTGCCTGCACCGATCCGTTGAGTGCCGGGCTGTTCGGGCGCTATGACCGGATTGCCAACAGCATGATCGAAGAGGCGGACGTGCTGCTGGTCATCGGCTGCAAGCTGGGGGAGATCGCCACCAAGCGCTATGTGCTGCCGGGCGCGGGCAAGACCATCATCCATCTGGACATCCTGGCGGAGGAGTTCGATCGGACCACTGCCGCCGATGTCCGGCTCTGGGGCGATGCACGTGAAGGCTGCCTGGATCTGGCCGAGGCCCTGTCCGATTCCCGCCCCGATGCGGACCGGCGTGCCTGGGCGGACAGCGTGCCGCAGCGGATGGCGACATGGCGGGCGTCGGTGCAGGACCGTCTCACCTCCGCCGAGGTGCCGGTCAACATGGCGCGGATGCTCAATGAACTGAACGGCATGCTGCCCGATGACGCCCTGCTGGTGGCCGATGGCGGCTTTGCGGCGCATTGGGGCGGGTTGCTCTATGACCAGCCGCGCGCCGGCCGGGGTTTCGTGCCGGATCGGGGCTTCGCCTCCATCGGCTATGGCCTGCCGGGCGCAGCGGGGGCAAAACTGGCCGCGCCGGAACGGACCACCTTCGCGATCACCGGCGACGGTGGCTTCAACATGATGATCGGTGAGCTGGAGACCGCGCGCCGCCTCGGGATCGGCTTTGCGCTGATGGTGGTGAACAATGCCGCCTCCGGCTACGTCAAGGCGCTGCAGCACCTGATGTATGGCACCGATGCCTACCAGTCATCGGACCTGAAGGAAGTGAACTACGCGAAGGTGGCGGAGGCCATGGGCTGCCGCGGCATTCGCGTCGAGCACCCCGACCAGTTGCAGGCCGCCATCGCGGCCGGGATCGAGACCACGGACGGCCCCTGTGTCATCGACGTCGTCGTGACCCGTGATCCGGCCAGGATGCTGCCTGCTGTCGACAACAGGACCGTGCAGGCCAAGAAGGGTGATCGCGTCGCCTGACCTGCCACACGGGGCCGGGGCCGGAGCTGGAGCCGGACGGGACCGTGCCGGCCTTCAGGACTGCTGCAGCCGCTCCTCCGCCTCCGCCGTGACCTCCATCAGCCAGGTCTCGAAAGCCTTCAGGCGGGGCCTGCTCTCGCGGCCTTCCGGATAGACCAGGTAATAGCCCCCCTTCACCGCCAGGTGGAAATCGAGCGGTTCGATCAGCGTGCCCGCCTCAAGCTCCGGGCGGACCAGATTCGGGTTCACGGGCACGATGCCCAGTCCCTGGATGGCGCCCTGGACTGCCAGGTTGGTGGTGTCCAGCTTCAGGCCCCGATCAGGATCGACACCGGTCTCCCCCACGGCGGTCAGCCACTGCCGCCAGGTATCGGGGCGGTTGACGTCATGCAGCAGCGGGTAATGCACCAGATCCGCCGGTGTCCTCAGCTTCGGTCGGCCTTCCAGCAGCGCCGGGCTGCAGACAGGCACGATCTCCTCCCGCAGCAGCAGCTTGGCCGTCAGTCCCTTCCAGCCGCCGACGCCATAGCGGATGGCCGCATCGGCCTCCACACGGCTGAAGTCGATGGCTTCCACGTTCGTGGTCATCCGCACCTCGATCTCCGGGTGGCGCTTCTGGAAGGCGGAGAGCTGCGGCACCAGCCAGCGCATGGCGAAGGTCGGCAGCACGTTGACCGTTAGCGAACCTGAACTGTCTTCCGCCTTCAGGGCTTCCGTCGCCTCGTTCATCTGGTCGAATGCCTGGCGCAGCGCCGGATAGTAGCGGCCGCCGGCAGCGGTCAGCAGCACCTTGCGCTGGCGACGCTCGAACAGTTTCACACCCAGCAGGTCCTCCAGTCCCTTGATCTGATGGCTGATGGCGGACGGCGTCAGATTCAACTCCTCCGCCGCGCGCGTGAAACTGAGCTGGCGCGCCGCGGCCTCGAACACGCGCAGGGCATTCAGCGGGGGCAATCTTCTGGGCACGTCGGACCCTCCAGGAAGGCGTGCGGCGCATGTTGCAACGCAACATTTGCCTGATCAATGAATTGAATTCATCAATGTGATGAGAAATGATCCTTTGTCAAGCGTCAGCACTGTTGACATATTCCAATCAGTCAGACGTTGAGCGGGGGACGCCTGACCCAACAGACCCTCGCTGAGCAAGGAGTATCGTGATGCAGTACCAGCAGATCAACCTGAATGATTTCAATGAACTGAAGCAGTCAAGCCCCGTCGATGGCGAGACTGGAGCTCTCGGTTTTCTCGACCTGGACGCGATCGAGCAGCGGGCGCATGCCGCACGCGCCGCCGCGACCCTGAAGGGCATCAACGGCATGCGCAAGGCGATGCTGCGCCTGTTTGCCTGACCTGATATCAACCTTTCGTTAAGCGTTTCGAACGCCGTCGCACCGAAATGCGGCGGCGTTCGGCATTTATGATGCAGCGCAATATAGCATTGCGCGGAATGCATGGCTCCGGGCATGCCGGCCGCGAAGCAGCAGGGCATCTACGGTACTTATTGATGAATTTGATTCATCTTCTCGGTGAGAGATGATCTTTTGTCATTCGCGCTGTCCGGCAACATATTGGTTTCAGTCAGACGTTGAGCGAGGGGCGCCTGACCCGACAGACCCTCGCTGAAGATGGAGAGTTCAAATGCAATACCAGCAACTCAACCTCAATGAATTCAATGCGATGAACCGCACTCCGGGCACAGAAGTGCACCTGCGGGAGAATGGCTCGATTGACATGGACTACTATCTGGCGCGCGCACAGAAGGCGCGGGCAGAAGAATCAGCCAAGAGCCTGCTGGCGATCAGGAAGGCCTTCACCGCACTTTTTGCCTGAAATGAAATCAACTGAGTGACGCGAAATCCGGCGCTGCCGGTCAGACGTTCATCAGACTGTCCACGACGCCGATGCGGGAAACCGTGTCGGCGTCTGCCGTTCCGGAGATCCGATCCGGCCGGAAATGCCGCTGAAACGCCGTGATGACGGAACGCGTCTCTTCGCCTGCCCGGCCATCGACCTGCACCCCGTAGCCGATCCGGGCCAGGGCCGCCTGCACCTGCCGTGTCCCCGCCACGGGCGGAGCATCTGAAGGGCCAGGCCCCGGCCAGAGCCCGATTCCGGCTTCGGCCAGCCGCGACCAGGGGAAATGCGCACCGGGATCCTGCTTGCGCATCGGGGCCACATCCGAATGCCCGAGGATGCGCCGGTCCGGAATGTCGTGGCGGCGGCGTATGTCGCGGACCAGGTGGATCAGGGCCGCGATCTGGGTGTCCGGGTAAGGCTCGGGGCCATCTGGCCCGGCGCAGGAGTGACCCCGGTTCTGCAACTCGATCCCGATGGAGCAGGCATTGATGTCCGTGACACCGCGCCATGAGGCAACGCCCGCATGCCAGGCGCGACGGTCCTCCGCCACCAGCGCATGGACGCGCCCATCGGTATCGACGAGATAGTGTGCCGAGACCTTCGTGGCAGGATCCGTCAGCAGATCCAGTGCCGTCGCCGCATCGGGCGTGTCCGTATAGTGCAGCACGAGCATGTCCACCGCCGTGCCCTTGCGGTCGTCATGATTGGGGGACGGGCGGTTCCTGCTCATCGTGTGGCCCTGATCATCGCGAGGCCCCCATCATTGCGGGGCCCTGATGCATCGGCTCGGCGGGACCGGCGTCATCAGCCGAACCCGCGTTCCTTCGAGATCCGGTCATAGGCCGCGTTGATCTTGGCCAGCTTCTCGTTGGCCACGGCGACGAATTCCTCCGGCAGGCCCTGCGCGATCACCCGGTCCGGATGGTTGGCCTTGATCAGCTTGCGGTAGGTCGCCTTCACCTCCGCATCCCCGGCGTCGGTCGCGATGCCGAGCACGGCATAGGGATCTTCCTCATCCAGCCCCAGATAGGTGGCATGCAGGCGGCTGTAGGCGGCATGGCCGATCCCGAAGATCTCGGCGACAGCCTTCAGGAACGTCACCTCGTTGGGGTGAATCACATTGTCGGCACGGGCGATGTGCATCAGGCCGGCCAGCAGATCCTCCAGCACTTCCGGGTTACCCTGGAACATCCCGGCGATCTGCTCGGCATAGGGCTCGAAGCCCGTCGCCTCCCGCTTCGCCTGATTGAAGACCCGCGCGACATTGCGCATCTCGTCCGGCGGAACCTGAAACACTTCCCGGAAGGCCAGGATCTCGTCCCTGGTCACGACGCCATCGGCCTTGGCCATCTTCGCGCCAAGCACGATGACCGCGATGGTGAAGGCGACCTTCTTGGTTGCGGCGGGGCGTCCCCCCTCCACACCATCCTGCAACAGCGCGTCTGCCGCATCCTCATCGGATTCGCGGATCCGGTCGACAGCATGGCCGGCCAGTCCGCCCACGATCGCCCCGATCGGCCCGCCGACGGCAAAGCCCAGTCCGCCACCGATCAGTTTCCCCCAAACGCTCATCTGCTCGCCAATCCCGTCACCTGCCGCAGGCCGTCCACCGTCGAAGTGCGACGCCAAATCCAGTCTGCTGAAAGCCTAGCCACCTTGCATGACAACGCAAAGCGTCCGATTGTCTCCCCGACCCTTGCCCTGACCCGGAGAATCGTTTGTGTCCCTGAACCAGCTTCTGGATGGATATCACGCCTTCATCGAGGATGGCTTCGCGGCAAATGCGGACCGCTATCGGCAGCTCGAGGCGCTGGGCCAGTCGCCCAGCACCATGATCATTGCCTGCGCCGACAGCCGCGTCGATCCGGCGACCATATTCAATGCCGGTCCGGGGGAGCTGTTCGTCATCCGCAATGTGGCGAACGTGGTGCCGAGCTATGCCCCCGACGGGCGCGCACATGGCGTCAGCGCGGCGCTGGAGTTCGCGGTCAAGGTGCTGAGGGTCAGCGATATCGTGGTGCTGGGCCATGCCCAGTGCGGCGGCGTCAAGGCGCTGCTGATGGATGAGAACAACACGGACGGGATCGGCGAGTTCGTGGCTCCCTGGATGGCCAGTTCGCGCGGCATCCTTGACCGGGTGATGGGGCATTCGGCCGGGCACGATGTCGAAACGATCCTCGGCCGGATGGAGGAGGAGAACATCCGCCTCGGCCTGTCCAACCTGATGACCTTCCCCTGGATATCGGAACCCGTGAGAGCCGGCAGGATCGCCCTGCACGGCATGCATTTCGGCATTGCCGAGGGACGGCTGGCACGCCTGGACCCGGAAACCGACACCTTCGTGACCGTCGGGACGGGTGCCGGGGCGTTGCAGGCGTGAGACTGCGGCTCGGCCCATCGGTCGCCGCCCTGTTCCTGCTGGCGGGTGCGGCGCTGCTGCTGATCCCGATCGAGGGCCTCTCGCATGAGGCCGCCCTGGGCGGGGCGCTGGCACTGGCGGCCATCGGGCTCTGGGCAACCAACGCCATTCCCGAACATCTGACGGCGCTGCTGTTCTTCCTGGTCGCCATGGTGGCCGGTGTCGCCACGGCACCGGTCGTCTTCTCGGGCTTTGCATCCTCCGCATTCTGGCTGCTGTTCGGCGGCATGATCGTCGGCGCCGCCGTGCGTGATACGGGTCTCGGCGCGCGGGTCGCCGGTGTTCTGGCCCGCCGCATGGGGGTCAGCTATCTCGGAATCCTGAGCGGCGTGATGTGCGTGGCACTGGGCCTGGCCTTCGTCATGCCGTCATCGACAGGACGTGTCGTGCTGCTGATGCCCGTGGCGTTGGGTCTGGCCGATGTCTTCGGTTTCGAGGAGGGTTCGCGTGGCCGGATCGGCATCGCGATGACCGCCGGGCTGGGCGCTTTCCTGCCCGGATTCGGCGTCATGCCCGCCAACGTGCCGAATCTGGTGATGATCGGCGCGGCTGATACGCTCTACGGGCTGAAGCCGGTCTACGGGGACTACCTGCTGCTGCATTTTCCGGTCCTGGGCCTGCTGAAGGCGATCACGGTCGTTGCCGTGATCCGGATCCTGTTTCCCGACAGTATCCGTGCCGATGCCCGAACCACCTCCACACCGGGGCCGCTGTCATCAGAGGAGCGGCGACTGGCCGTGATCCTGGTGGTGGCGCTGGCACTGTGGGCGACGGACTTCATTCACGGCGTCTCGCCGGCCTGGGTGGCGCTGGGGGCCGGTGTCGCCTGCATGCTGCCGCCGTTCCGGCTCATCGACCCGGCGAAGATGACCGATGCGGTGCAGTTCCGTCCACTGCTCTACATCTCCGGCGTGCTTTCCCTGGGCGCGGTGGTCGCGACCACAGGCATTGCCGACCACATGGCCAGCGGTTTCCTGCGGCTGGCGGAGCTGGAGCCGGGCAAGGATGCCTGGAACTTCGCTGCCGTCGTGGGCGCGTCGATCGGTGTCAGCCTGCTCGGCACCGCGCCGACCGTGCCTGCGGTGCTGACACCGCTGGCGGACCAGCTCTCCGTTGCCATGGGGCTGCCGCTGGCCACGACCCTGATGATGCAGGTGCCGGCCTATTCGACGGTCCTGTTTCCGTTCCAGGGGCCACCGATGGTGGTTGCCATGCAGCTCGGCAAGGTGCCGATGCGTGACGGCATCCGGGCCACCCTGATGGTCGCGATCATCACCATCGTGATCCTCTTGCCGCTCGACTATCTGTGGTGGCAGGTACTCGGACGGTTCGATGGCTGACCGGAAGACAGACCGCGATGCGCCGAAGGTGGTGCATCTGCTGAAGATCTGCGTCGGCGTCGATCAGGTGGAGCAGCTGGAACTCTGGCAGGGCCAGCGCGTGGCGCGCGGCGAGCCGTTGCGTCATGTCACCCGCAGCCGGCCACGGCGGGACGCGGAGGTGCTGGCCGGGGGATCACTCTACTGGATCATCGCAGGCGCGATCCGGGTGCGGCAGCGGATCGTCGGGCTGGACCGGGTGGAGACCGACACGGGCATCAAGTGCGGCCTGGTACTGGACCCGGAACTGGTCCGTACGGAACCGTGGCTGCGTCGCCCGCATCAGGGCTGGCGCTACCTGGAGGCGAAGGATGCGCCGCCGGACCTTTCCGGCCGTGCCGACGCGGAAGGGTTGCCGCCGGAGCTGCAGGTGGCCTTGCGCGACATCGGCGTCTATTGAGTCAGGGATGGTCGCCTGCGGGTGCCTGGGGCGGCAGGTGCGCCGTACGGGTGCTGGAATGGACCAGGCGCAGGCCTGTCGGAATCCCGGTGCGCCAGTGCCACCGCCAGTAACCGATCAGGAAGTCAACGCGATCACCGCTGCCCAGGAACGGCGTCAGCACCCGCTCGTAGGACTGGGGCTCGAGAGTCGTCATCCGCCCGCGACGATGCCAGTAGTGCGGCCGGCCCTGACGAATGACATCCTCGTAGACCGGTTGAATGGCCGCCATTTCCGCCTCGGGCAGGGTTTCATCCATGAATTTGCCACTGTGGGAAGCGCCATTGACATGGTCATGGTTGGTGCCCAGGAACCTGTAGCGGAAACGGTTGGCGCGGCCTTCCTTGCGGGCGACCTCGATCACCGCGATACCGCGCCACAGACGCGCGACGTCAAGCGGATCGAACTCGCTCTTGCGCGGGGTGCGACCGTGCTTCCTCTCCAGGGACATCCAGTAGTCGAGGAACGACTGCAGGCCGCTTTCGAGTGCTTCCGGATACCCATCGGAGGACCCGACCTCTGCCCATAGCAACGATTCTGTCGACATCAGTCCCTCTACCCCAAGCCCCCCGGCTCCGTTTCCCATACGACAGCTACCAAAGCTTGTGGACTCCAAAAACGGGTAGATGAAGTATGTGGACACCAAAAAGGGAACAATTTTGCTCATGTTTCGCCCGATTCCCGATTTCGTACAGAAATGCCTCTTTGTTGGGCTCATTCTCATCCTCCTGACACCCCCGGCGACGGCCGAACAAGGGGTTCAGGACCTGTTGCCCGATTCGACGGTCGCAAGGGGAACAGGACTGATCGCGGAGGCCTGGCTGGGGCAGCCGGTAGGGCGCTACGGACATGGTGTCCTCGGCGACCGGACAGAGGCTGGAACCCTCTATGCGCGCCTGGCCAATGGCCGGGTTGTCGGGCACCGGCTGGACAGTCGCTCCGTGTTCGAGGATCTGACCGTGCGCCTTGCCGACCTGAACGGCAACGGACAGGACGAACTGGTCGTGGTGCAGTCGAGCCTGGAGCAGGGTTCGGCCCTGGCGGTGCTCGGCCTGCGTGCCGGACGCCTGCAGGCCATCGCACGCACGCCCTGGATCGGCACCCGCAACCGGTGGCTCAATCCGGCGGGCATCGCCGACTACGATGGTGACGGCGTGATGGAGATCGCCCTGGTCCGGACCCCCCATATCGGCGGGACCCTGCAGTTCTGGCAGCTTGCCGGTGGTGAGCTGATCGCCAGGGGCGAACTGTACGGGTTCTCCAATCACCGGATCGGCAGCCGGATACAGGACCTGAGCGCCACGCTCGACTGGGACGGCGACGGCATCGCGGATCTGCTGCTGCCGGAGGTCGGGCGACGCTCGCTGGCCGTTGTGACGCTCTCTGGCGGGACCACGCGGGTCCTCACCACGCTGCCGCTACCGGCCGAGGTGAAAGGCCCGCTGACCCTGAATGCCGGGGGCCGATCCGTGCGGGTGCCGCTCGAGAATGGCGAGACGGTCAGCATCGGCCCGGACACCTGATCGGCGCGGCGGCGTGCCTGCCGGCCGGCGATTTCGGTATTTTTGATGATTTACCGCATACTTCCGGGCGGCAATGTCAGGGAATAGTCGCCGGGCAGCTCACAGCAGCTGTTGCACATGCGGTGATGGGCACCCAGACTCATGATTTCATTGCCACATTCCTGGTAGTTCAGGCATTTCCTGCGCGTCCGGCCCGACCGTGGGCCGAGAATGGTGCGACGGCGTTCATCGCGATAGGGACCTCGGGTGTAGGGAGACACTTGAAACTGCAGTAACCGGGACTGGGCGGGATTTGCCGGGACATAGTGGGACGGGGCCGCGGAATCCGCGGATTTGTGGTGGGGTGGCAAGCGCGAAGGATGCGGGTGGTCAAAATTGCAGTCGGGCGGGTGTGCCGGAAAATTTTGACCGATTTGTCATTTGATTCTGCAGTAACGGCGCGGCATTCGGATGGCGTTCAAACAGCGTTCAAATGAATTCTCTGCACTCTGCGATTTCCGAGCGGAATCTTCCTAGTGGATAGAATCAGACGGATAGTACCCCTTGGTGGGCAAGCCATTTTGCCGAATGACTGCCGTAATTCCGTGCGATACGGATTATCCATGCGGGACTCATCTGTTTCGCTTTAACCCGCATTCCCCAGATGGATGCCATTTCCACCGCCGTCTGAAGCGTGATAACCTCGCCTCTACAATAGGTTAAACGTGATTGGGGGCGGATTTGGCGGTGGACGCGACGGGTGAAGCGGGATCGGGGCCTCTGCGGCTGCAATTTGACCGCTCGGTGAAGGTGGGGTTTCGGGGTTCCTCTATCAGTTCCGACGGCGGGCTGCTGCTCCATCGCGAACTTGATGACGCCCTCGGTCTGACCGTCCTGGCGGCGGAGTTGGTCGCCGATCCACGCACAGGCAGAAACGGGCGGCATCGCCTCGACGGCCTCCTGCGCCAGTCCGTCTTCTCTCGACTCGCCGGGTACGAGGACGTCAACGATGCCGACCGGCTTTGCCGCGATCCAGTGATGCGCCAGCTTGTCGGTGGGCGGGCGTTCAGGAAGGCGCTGTCTGGAACGGCCACTTCCAGAAGAAGTGCCTGCACCCGCTGTTTGTGTTCAACCAGTTCGGCGATCTGGAGCGGTGCGCTCTGAGGCCGGGCAATGTCCACAGCGCCGATGGCTGGGAAGATGTGCTCAAGCCTGTGCTGGTGCGATATTCGGCGGAGGCGCGGCCGTCGATCACGCGCCGGCGGTTCCGGGCCGACGCCGCCTTCGCTATTCCGGCGCTGTTCGAGCTGCTGGAGGCCGAGGGCTGGGACACTGAACCGGCATGCCAAGTGCGCAGAGCTATTTCTGCAAGACATGCCGGTCTCCAGCGTCGGAAAGCTTGTCGCAGAACCGTCAGGCGGTGCCGCGTGCGGCGTCGGTGAAGGTGCGCCATTTCTCGACCGAGTCGCCCTCCGGCACCGGATAGTAGTAGGCGATGCGGTCCACGACCCCGGTATAGCGTTCCCGCACGATCCGGCCCGCGTCCTTCAGGTTGCCGACGACGGCGACCTGTTCGACGATGCGGTCCGGGATCTTCGCCGCCATCTGGTCCATCTGGCATCATATTCGTCCGTGACATGGAGAAGGTCACCTCCAGGGTGAATTCCGCTCCGCGCTATCGAACTATTGCCGCAGATATTTGAACAGATTCGCCAAGTTTCCGATCAATATGAAATATGCATCTTTAACCACCAGCTCGCTGATCCTCTGTTTTCGGCACCTCGAACGTGGACGCTGAGGCCTTCGATGTCAGGCTTGAATGCGTGATGCCGGTGCGGCGACATTCGCGCGGGCGCTGGATACCGAACTCAGATGCAGAATCGGCCTATCCCAGTATTTTCTTAAAGTCGGAAATGCGTCCGATCCTGGAGATGTCCACCCAATCTCCAGACCATGCGGCAGGCATTTGACCTGGCGGTATAGACACGAACTTGTCGTCCGCAGCATCGTCTTGCCCACCGGAAAAATCCGTATCCCATTGAAAATCAGGACCGAGCAACGAGATCAGTGCTGCATTGTAAGGAGCGAAAAGCTCATTCAGAGACTGTACAGTATCAGCCGAAATTCCAGGACGACGACTGGCTATGATCGGCATGAAATTCTGCTTCATGCACGGCTGAATTCCCATGAATTCACACATTCTTACATGTGTCGGAAAAAAATTCTCCTTATAGTTTTCAAAACGAATAAATAGACAATTTTTCTCACCATATATATCAAGAAATTTTTGCACAAATGGAGCATATAAGCTCATTCTTAATGCCGATTCCCCATTAAATTCCGGAAATTGTAATATTTTTTCTTTATTCACTTTGTAGAAATGGGAGTATTTTCTTATATGATCATCGAATGTCCCTTGGTAATTTCCACTCTTCCTGCCATTCATGAATCCTGAATAGGCTCTTTCTATTGGATTTCTCATGGTGAAAATTATCTTCGCATCCGGATATCTTTTTTTGAGAAGGTCGATCCCTTTTTCTGACGCAAAAAGCCCCGGAGTGGTCTCGAAAGAGATCACACGCTTGCCACTTATCTGCGCGAGGAGCCAAGCCAGTGGGCGCAGGGGAAACAGAGCCCGATAGCGAAACCAGTCCAAACCATCACCAGAAAATCCGGGGCGGTCGAACGAATTGGCTTCTTTTACAAAGCATGAAAGTATTTGAGGGTGGGCCTGCAAGTTCCAATACATCGCGCTTGTTCCGGATTTTTCCGCACCCACAATAAAAACTGTAGGATTCATTCTTGCGGGGGCAGTCACCAAGCGGCTCTTGAATTTCCAATGTCGCTTCAGATTTGTATACATATGGCCTGTTACTCTTTTTCGTCAGCCGCCGACCATGCTAGACCTGCATCCTCATTTGCTAACTCAACGCCCGAGAATGCGCAAGACTGAATCACCGCGTTAGCCGCCCGGGCCTCGACAGAGGTGGTTCGGTTCGTTTGAACAGTTTCGAGCCGTTTCTTAGGTGGATTTTCCGCTTGGTTATGCCGCCACCGGGATTGGTTGCAACTTGATGTGATATGCCTGATCGGGCGTTTGCCCTTCCAGCGATGAATGCGGTCTCCTTGTGTTGTAGAAGGCCAGGTATCGGTCGATGCCCTGTCGGGCGGCTGACACGCTTTCATAGGCGTGCAGATAGACCTCCTCGTATTTGACGCTGCGCCAGAGCCGTTCGACAAACACGTTATCGCGCCAAGCGCCCTTGCCATCCATGCTGATCTGGATGTCGGCGTCCTTCAGCGCCTTGATGAAGTCAATGGACGTGAACTGTGATCCTTGGTCCGAGTTCATGATCTCCGGCTTGCCATATCTGCGCAGGGCATCATTCAAGGCCTCCAGACACGGCGCTGTTTCCAGCGTCACCGACAGCCGCCAGGCCAGAACCTTGCGGCTGAACCAGTCCAGAACGGCGACCAGATAGACGAACCCTCGGGCCATGGGAATGTAGGTAATATCCATGGCCCAGACCTGATTGGGCTGCGTCACGGCCAGCTTGCGCAGCAGGTAGGGATAGATCCTGTGACCGGGCGCAGGCTTGCTGGTGTTCGGTCTGCGATAGAGCGCCTCAATGCCCATCGTTTTCATGCAGGTTGCCACGTGCAGCCGCCCGGCCGTGAAGCCTTCCTGCCGCAGCAACCCTTTCATCATACGGCTGCCCGCGAACGGGTAGTCCATGTGCAACTCGTCAATTCTGCGCATAAGCTTGAGGTCCGCCGCACTGGTCGGGCGCGGCGCGTAATACAGGCTGCCCCGGCTGATCCCGAGAAGCCGGGCTTGCCGTGTCAGGCTCAGCCTGTGGTCCGGGCCCGTCATTTCCTTGCGCTCGGCAACAGACCGGCCTTGTCGAGCGCGCCCTCTAAAAAATCGTTTTCCAGCGCCAGCTGGCCAATCTTCGCGTGCAGGGACTTTACGTCGATCTGCGGCTCTTTCGCGGCCTTTGGCGTGTCATCGAAGACACCCGTTACGCCCTCAAGCAGCTGATCCTTCCACTGCTTGATCTGATTGGGATGCAGGTCGAACTGCGTCGCCAGCTCGCTCATCGTCCTGTCGCCCTTCAGCGCCGCCAATGCGACTTTCGCTTTGAAGGCAGGGCTGTGGTTCCGCCTGGGTCGTCTTGTCATCTTCGCTCCTTCGTCCCGGCAACGCTGCCGGATTGGGAGCAGAAAATCCACCTAACTCAACTGTCCAGATTTGTCGGGCCACCTCTGACTGACGATGTGAAGGCTGAGATCGCCGACATCCGACAAAAGATCAAGGCAGTAGGCCGTTGGCTCGATGGTTGGCTATGGTCGGGGGTGATATCGGCATTGCTGTCAGCTGCCCTGTTCCTAAGCGGTGTGCGTCTGATGTTTGTGGCGTTGTAGGATCGGCCAGGTTGGGTGCCTCAAAGAGAGGACGACATCCTGCAGCGTTGCAAAGGGCAAATGGACCAGATCCGACGATCTGATCATATCCAACGGCTGAATGAGGTTTGGAGACCGTTCAAGCGGCTATTGGGTGGGGTTAGAACGGAACCGTTTTGACGCTCGATGGGAGTTGGTTAGCGGTAAAATTGAGTGCTGCAGTTTCATGTGGCAGCCACTGCAAATTCAATTGTCGCGCTACATCGGGGCTTGCCCATGCGTCATTCCTCCGGTTGTGATACCGGAACAATATACAGGTATTTATACCGTTACAAGGTCTTCTGCGGTATTTTTCTACTTTCGTTTCGGTATTACCGCATAGACCAGCGTCGCCTGGGCGGCCGGTTTCGCCTGCTGACCGTCCGCATAGAGGGTGCAGTCGCCGAACATCATGCTGCGCCCTTCCTTGGTGACCTGCGCCTCGCAGATCAGGTCCGTATCGGCAACGGCGCGGAAGAAGCTGGTGGATTGCTGTACGGTCGCGATGTCGGCCTCCCCCCGCAGCGCCGAGCGGACGGCGAAGACCATCGCGGTATCGGCCACCGCCATCATGGCCTGGCCCGACAGGATGCCGCCGACCCGGTTCAGCCGCCCATTGTTCGGCAGCCGGACCCGCACGAAGCCCGGCCGGATTTCCTCCACCTCGAGCCCCAGGTCCTTCACCCAGGGCGCGAACCATGTCTCCGCAGCCTCGCGCGCCTGCGCCAGCGTGAATCCCGCATCCTGCGCCTGTTCCGTCATGATCGTGCCTCCCCTCTGATCGCTGTCGCATCTTTGACCAAAGGGCCCCCCGGCGACAATCCCGTCAGCGGCGGGCCTCACGCGAAACGGCGCGCCCCGACGACACAGGCCACCACGGCCAGACAGACAAGGCCCAGGGCCGGACTGACGTCCTCGCCCAGCAGTCCCGCCGCCAGCATCAGCCCCATGAAGGGCTGCAGCAACTGCAGTTGCCCCACCGCCGCAATGCCGCCCTGCGCCAGACCGCGGTACCAGAACACGAACCCGATCAGCATGCTGAAAAGGGAGACATAGCCGAGCGCAAGCCAGGCCGGAGGCGCGATCCCGGCGTAGCTGTCCGGCTGCGCCAGCAGCGCCAGCGGCAGCATCACCGGCAGTGCCAGTACCAGCGCCCAGCTGATCACCTGCCAGCCCCCCAGGGCGCGGGAGAGCTTCGCCCCCTCCGCATAGCCGAGCCCGCAGACCAGAATCGCCGCAAGCATCAGCAGGTCACCGCTCCAGGAGGCGGAGAGATCCTCCGTCAGGGCAAATCCGGCAACCAGCACCGCCCCGATGACGGAGAACAGCCAGAATGCCGGGCGTGGCCGGTCCCCGGCCCGCACCACGGCAAAGATGGCGGTGGCCAGCGGCAGCAGTCCGATGAAGAGCATGGAATGCGCCGACGTGATCCGCTGCAGCGCCAGGGCGGTCAGCAGGGGGAACCCGATGACCACACCCAGCGTCGTGATCAGCAGGGACAGCATGTCACCGCGACCCGGACGGTCCTGCCGCAGCAACAGCAGACAGGCACCGCCGACGAGACCGGCAATCGCCGCGCGCACCAGCGTCAGGAACACCGGATCGAAATCCGCGACGGCCACCCGCGTGGCCGGCAGGCTGCCGCTGAATATGGCGACACCGGCGAACCCGTAGATCCATGCTGCTGACCGACTGTCCATCCGGGACTTCCCCCTTGTCTCGCCCGGACATTGGGTCGGGGGAGATGGTCACGCCAGATACAGTCCAGTACAATCAGGACATACTGTACTGGAACAAATGGCAATACAGATGACCTTCGAACGTGACGCTCAGGGGGCGACGGATTCCCCGGCCGGACCGATCTCCCTTGTCGGGCAGGTGATGCAGACGGTCCGACAGCAGATCGCCAGCCGCCAGATGACACCGGGCATGCGGCTGCCCTCGATCAGGGGTCAGGCCGACCGGATGGGGGTGTCCCGCTCCACCGTCGTCGATGCCTATGACCGGCTGGTGGCGGAGGGCGTGATCCGGTCCCGCCGGGGTTCGGGCTTCTATGTCGCCGGGCACCCGCCCCCCTTCTCCATCGCCGACACCGCGCCGGAGCTGGAGCGGGATGTCGATCCGCTCTGGATCGCGCGGCAATCGCTGGACGCGGACGAAGCCACACCGAAACCGGGTTGCGGCTGGCTGCCCCCATCCTGGATGCCGGAGGCGGAGATCCGCCGTGCCCTGCGCCGGGTCGCGCGCGCTGCCGATTTCCGCCTGACGGACTACAGCACTCCGCTGGGCCTTCCGGGGCTGAGGCAGGTGCTTTCGCGACGGCTGGCGGAACGGGGCGTGGCAGCGGCACCCGGCCAGATCATGCTGACCGAGTCGGGCACCCAGGCCATCGACCTGCTCTGCCGGTTCCTGCTGCAGCCAGGCGATACCGTTCTGGTGGACGACCCCTGCTACTTCAACTTCCACGCCATGCTGCGTGCGCATCAGGTGAAGGTTGCCGGTGTGCCCTATACCCCGGACGGCCCTGACCTGGTCCGGTTCGAACAGGCCCTGAAACATCATGCGCCGCGTCTCTACATCACCAACTCGGCGCTGCAGAATCCGACCGGCGCGACCCTGTCACCCGTCGTCGCCCACCGGGTTCTGAAACAGGCGGAAACCCATGATCTGATCATCATCGAGGATGACATCTTCGCCGACTTCGAGCATGAACCGGCGCCCCGGCTGGCCGCCTTCGACGGGCTGGCGCGGGTCATTCACATCGGCAGCTTCTCCAAGTCCCTGTCGGCGGCGGTGCGCACCGGTTTCATTGCCGCGCGGCAGGACTGGATCAGCGAACTGGTGGACCTGCGGATCGCGACCTCCTTCGGCGGCGCGGCCCTGTCGGCTGAACTGGTGCTGGCCGTGCTGCAGGACGGGGCCTGGCGCAGGCACACCGGCGGCCTGCGCACCCGCCTGGCGACGGCGATGGAGACGGTCAGCAGGCGGCTCCGCCCGCTGGGCCTGAAGCCATGGATCGAACCGGGGGCCGGAATGTTCCTCTGGTGCCGCCTGCCCGACGGGCTGGATGCCGCCGATGTTGCCCGCGCGGCCCTGCGGGAGCATGTCGTGCTGGCACCGGGCAATGCCTTCAGCCCCGGTGACGCGGCCAGCGGTTTCATGCGTTTCAACGTGGCGCAGACCCTGGACCCGGCCATCATTCCCATCCTCGAACGCGCGATGGAAAGGGCCGGAAACTCCGGGTCGCGGGGAAGCACTGGTCCGGGTCGGCGATGACGTTCGCGGATATCGGCTTCCACCCGGTGTCACATTGCATCCCGCCCTGTGCGGCGCAAGGATGGCGCGCGCCATGCCGAAGGGGAGAACACGCATGAACAACGCCGTCACGACCGAAATGCGGGGGGAGATCGCCCTGCTGATCCTGAACCGGCCCGACGCCCTGAATGCCATCAGCGCCGATCTGGCGCGGGGGCTTGCCGCGGCCCTGATCCGGCTGGATGCCGACCCGGCGGTGAAGGGAATCGTGCTGACCGGCGCCGGGGACCGGTCGTTCTGCGCCGGTGTCGACCTGCAGGAAGCCCGCGACGTGCAGGTGCATGAGGTGGAGGAATGGTTCGGGCGGGTCTGCAACTGCTATCGGCAGATCCTGATGACGGAGAAGCCGGTCATCGCCGCCCTGAACGGGGTTGCCACCGGCGGCGGGTTCCAGTTGAGCCTGGTCTCCGACCTGCGCGTCGCCCATCCCGGCGTCCGCCTCGGCCAGCCGGAGATCAATGCCGGGATTCCCAGTGTCATGGGTTCCTACTGGATGAGCCTGCATCTCGGCTGGTCGATGAACCAGGAGCTGTCGATGACCGGACGGCTGATGGACGCGGGGGAGGCGGAACGGCTTGGCCTGCTGAACCGTGTCGTCGCGCCGGAGGACGTCGTCCCCACCGCCTGCGACCTCGCCGGCCAGCTCGCGGCCAAGCTGCCCACCGCCTGGGCGCGCACCAAGCTGCGGTTCCGGGAAGTGGCGCTGAAGGGTTTCGACGAAGCCTTCCGCGCCGCCGTGCTGGGGCAGCAGGAAGCCTTCGCGAAGGGCGAACCGCAGGGTTTCATCGACGCCTTCTTCGCGGCCAAGGCGAAGGGCTGAGGCGCTTCGGGTGGTCTGTTCCATCCCTCTCCCTCAGCCGGGTATCCGGGAGCGCCGCGCAGATGTGGAGGACTGGGCCCGCGGATCAAGTCCGCGGGCGTCCTGATGGGGTGGATAGGGAGAGACGACTTGACCACACCCAACCACGTCGTGCCCGGGCTTGACCCGGGTACCCAGGCGTGCCGCTCAGGTGCCGATGGCCGGACCGCAATAACCGCCCTACCGGCGCTGGAAGATGGAGAACTGGCCGTGTGCGGTGGCGGCGAGCTTGCCGTCGTTCCAGATCTCGGAGTCCAGCGTGGCGACGCTGCGCCCCTTGTTGGTGACCTTCGTGGTGCAGGTCAGCGTTCCGCCGGTCACGCCCCGGAAATAGCTGATGGCGCAATTGATGGTGGCGCAGCTCTCGCCTTTCTCCAGCAAACCGTACAGCGCGGCGCCCATGCCGGTATCCGCCAGCGAATAGAGCGCCGCGCCATGCACGACGCCGTGCGGGTTCATCAGGTCCTCGCGCACCTCCAGTTCCATGGTGCTGGTGCCCTGCCCCTGCGCCGTGAAACGAAAGCCGATCAGATCTCCGTATGGATGCTGCATGTCCGTGTCTCCTCCCCCCAAGGTGCCCGTACCTTTACCTGTGCCTGGCCCGTGCACCGATTGCCCGTGCGGTCAGTCGTCGTCAAGCATGTCGCGGTGCGGATCATCGCGGGGCAGGCTGTCGCGGAATTCGGGCATCTTCTTCCAGCTCGGCACCGGCGGTGTGCCCTGCCCCGGACGCGGGACGTGCCGCGCGGGCGTGCCCTGTTCGAAATCCGGGATGTAGCGGGTGCAGTTGGGATAGATCTCGCAGTCAACGCGCACCACGAACCGCGCCCCGTGATGGCGCGACAGGCTCTCGGCATCCTGCAGGATCGTGGCGCGGCCCTTGATCCGCATCCGCAGGGTCCGCCCGTCGAACTTCACGAACAGCAGGCCTATGTTCGGGTTCTGCCGGATGTTCCCCAGGGTGCGGTACATCGAATTGCCGTCATATTCGGGATATTCGAGCACGCCCGGCCCGACGATCTTCACGAAGCCCGGGTCACCGGACTTCATGCTGCAGTCCACATGCTCCTTCCAGGCGCTGGCGATGAAGACGCAGGGGGCCTCCGTGATCAGCTTCCGGTCGGCCTCCGAGAACTCGAAATGGCGCGCCGCCGCCACGATGGCATCCGCCGTCCGCCGCCCGTCCATCTGGTCCTGCAGGGCGCGCATGCCTTCGTGAAAGAAGGGCCGCTCATCGGTTTCATCCATGCCTTGTCACTCCCCGCCCTGTCGCCGCGAACCGGATCACGTGCTCCCTGTCCCGCTGCGTTGTTATGGCGCTGAAACGGGAAATGCAATCGGCGGGCATCCGGCCCATAGTCACACGGAGTATCAGGCAATGCCGGAGTTCCGCAGATGAACCGCCGCCCTGACGTGACCGCGACACCCCTGCCGGCGCAGAGCCTGTTGCACCAACGGACCGCCCCCGCGGATTTCCTGGACTGCTATGCCGTGGCCTCCGACCTGGCGCCCCGCCAGGCGGCGGAGATCATCACCAGCTTTCCCGGCTGGGTGCAGTTCCTGATGCGCCTGCGCGGGATGCTGACCGCACCTTTCGGTCTGGCAAGCGAAGGCCCCAGGACGCGGGACAGCATCGGCATCTTCCCCGTCGAGACGGAATCGGCGGAGGAGATCATCGCCGGCTTCAACGACCGGCACCTGAACTTCCGGGTCTCCGTGCAGTCGCGGGAGGGGCGGGTGTTTCTCGCCACCTGGGTACATCCGCACAATCTGGGCGGCCGTCTCTACCTGCGCGCGATCATGCCGTTTCACATCCTGATCTCGCGCAATGCACTGGCGCGGGTGGCGACCAGATCGGCCGTGACCTGACCGGAGACGGGAGACCGGCGACATGCCTGCGGCCTATGACACCATCGGCATCAATTACGCCAACCTGCGCCAGCCGGACCCGCGGATCGGGGCGGCGATCGGCGCCGCGCTGGGTGACGCGGCCACGGTGCTGAACGTCGGCGCCGGGACGGGGTCCTACGAGCCGACACACCGCACCGTCACCGCCCTGGAACCCTCCATCGCCATGATCCGCCAGCGCCCCGCCGGCGCCGCCCCCGTGATCCGGGGCTTTGCGGAGGATCTGCCGTTCGCAGACAAGGCCTTCGACGCCGTGATGGCGGTGCTGACCGTGCACCACTGGTCCGACCAGCCGAAGGGCCTGGCGGAACTGCGCCGGGTGTCACGCGGCCCCACCGTGATCCTGACCTTCGACCCCACCCACCGGGGCTTCTGGCTGACCGACTACCTGCCGGAGCTCATCACCATCGACGCCGCCCAGATGCCGCCCATGAGCGCCTATGCCGCCGCCCTCGGCCCGGTACGGATCACCCCGGTCCCGATCCCGCACGACTGCGCCGACGGCTTCCTCGCCGCCTACTGGCGCCGCCCCACCGCCTACCTCGACCCCCGCATCCGCGCCGCCATTTCGTGTTTCTGGGCAATAGAGAGTTTGGAGGCGAAACTGGAGCGGCTGGCGCGCGACCTGGAGACGGGGGCGTGGGGGGAGAAGTACGGGCATTTGCTGGAGTTGGAGAGTTGCGATCTGGGGTATCGGTTGGTGGTGGGGAGGGGGTGAGCGCAGGAAGTGGGGTTCCGGGGAACGAAGGCTTTACGGGATGCACTCTGATCGCTGCCATTCACCTACGGCAACCAGCAATCATGACATTTTCAAGCGACAACTCAGCGGGCCACCAAGGTCTGCTGCGCGGACGAAGCGACCGGTTGGCGTTCGCGGTCAAGCCCGTGCAAGCTCATTCTGGTCAGGAGCTTCCCAGATTGTCTCGATGTAATCAAACATCGGCCGGGACACCTTCAGCGATCCGTCTCTATCTGGGCTTGCGTTACGTCGCTCGACGCGACCCCAACGAACAGCGACCGGAAAGTCGAGCACGTGAAGCTTGACCGCAAGGCCGTGTTCTCCGGCGAACGTATAGTAGCTGATTCGATGGTCCTTCCGCTGAAACCCGAGATCGAGAATCGACGGGACATTCAAGTCCGCAAGTCTGATAATCTGCGACCTGATATGCTCCTCGCAACGCTCGACTCTTGGCATGAACCACGCCGGAGTAAGCTCTTCGGGAGTATCATCGCCAAACAACGTAATCATCCACTTATCGATCGAGAAAACGAACCCATCGACTTCGTTCGCCAAAGCTTGAGCGTACGTCGTTTTGCCAGCGCCAGTGAGAGGTGGCCCGACAAATCTGGACAGTTGAGTTAGGTGGATTTTCTGCTCCCAATCCGGCAGCGTTGCCGGGACGAAGGAGCGAAGATGACAAGACGACCCAGGCGGAACCACAGCCCTGCCTTCAAAGCGAAAGTCGCATTGGCGGCGCTGAAGGGCGACAGGACGATGAGCGAGCTGGCGACGCAGTTCGACCTGCATCCCAATCAGATCAAGCAGTGGAAGGATCAGCTGCTTGAGGGCGTAACGGGTGTCTTCGATGACACGCCAAAGGCCGCGAAAGAGCCGCAGATCGACGTAAAGTCCCTGCACGCGAAGATTGGCCAGCTGGCGCTGGAAAACGATTTTTTAGAGGGCGCGCTCGACAAGGCCGGTCTGTTGCCGAGCGCAAGGAAATGACGGGCCCGGACCACAGGCTGAGCCTGACACGGCAAGCCCGGCTTCTCGGGATCAGCCGGGGCAGCCTGTATTACGCGCCGCGCCCGACCAGTGCGGCGGACCTCAAGCTTATGCGCAGAATTGACGAGTTGCACATGGACTACCCGTTCGCGGGCAGCCGTATGATGAAAGGGTTGCTGCGGCAGGAAGGCTTCACGGCCGGGCGGCTGCACGTGGCAACCTGCATGAAAACGATGGGCATTGAGGCGCTCTATCGCAGACCGAACACCAGCAAGCCTGCGCCCGGTCACAGGATCTATCCCTACCTGCTGCGCAAGCTGGCCGTGACGCAGCCCAATCAGGTCTGGGCCATGGATATTACCTACATTCCCATGGCCCGAGGGTTCGTCTATCTGGTCGCCGTTCTGGACTGGTTCAGCCGCAAGGTTCTGGCCTGGCGGCTGTCGGTGACGCTGGAAACAGCGCCGTGTCTGGAGGCCTTGAATGATGCCCTGCGCAGATATGGCAAGCCGGAGATCATGAACTCGGACCAAGGATCACAGTTCACGTCCATTGACTTCATCAAGGCGCTGAAGGACGCCGACATCCAGATCAGCATGGATGGCAAGGGCGCTTGGCGCGATAACGTGTTTGTCGAACGGCTCTGGCGCAGCGTCAAATACGAGGAGGTCTATCTGCACGCCTATGAAAGCGTGTCAGCCGCCCGACAGGGCATCGACCGATACCTGGCCTTCTACAACACAAGGAGACCGCATTCATCGCTGGAAGGGCAAACGCCCGATCAGGCATATCACATCAAGTTGCAACCAATCCCGGTGGCGGCATAACCAAGCGGAAAATCCACCTAAGAAACGGCTCGAAACTGTTCAAACGAACCGAACCACCTCTGTGGAACCGCTAATCAAGTGTATCAAGGGTATTATCCGTTCAGAGATGATGGGCTCATCGCCACCTTTGCGGTTTCGATCCTCACGATCTTCGACCGCGTATGGTCAGGTGAGATTGCTTACCGAACCTGATACGAGACGATGCAACTCGGTTGAAGACTGGTTGAGAGTAGCCTCATCCCAACGTTCGTCAAACAGGTAGCCTGCTTGCTTGGCGAAGGTCGCGCGGGCCTCGGACAGCTTCTCTCTTCCCGCATGCGTAATGACCATGAAGGCCAGTCTCGCGTCGCGTTCGTCCGTGTGGCGTTCGATCAGACCGGGCTTCTCCATCGGTGCCGCCATTCTCGTGATAGTCGAGGCGCTGATGTGCATGCGCTTGGCGAACTCGACCCCCGCATCCGCGCCGCCATCTCGTGTTTCTGGGCAATAGAGGATGTGGACGCGAAACTGGCACCGCTGGCGCACGATCTGGAGACGGGGGCGTGGGAGGCGAGATACGGGGATCTGCTGGGGATGGAGAGTTGCGATCTGGGGTATCGGTTGGTGGTGGGGAGGGGGTGAATATGAGTGGGGGGCCAAAGACGAAGGCTCCGCAGAACAAGGTGGATGGCAACCTCACTCCTGGAGAAGTGAATGCTGCAGAATCAACCAACGACTGTCTCGCGACGTGTTTCATTTAGCGTCGCGCAAGTCGCAGCATTCCGGTCAACGACGATATCGGCCTCGAACCAGCGTGGCCGAACGCCAGTGCTCAGGTAACCGAACCAGAAAGCCAGCACCGCCGTATGCTGCCGCATCAATCCGGTGTTTCGGTGGGCTGCTGCCGCAAGACCGAGAGCGCCAGTCCCAGCATGTTCCGGATGTTATCCGGATCCACGCCCGAGCCCCGCTGTGTGAATGCAAGTGCGATCTGCTCGCTCAGGTATTGTGCGCCCGCCTCTACTGATATCGGCCCGGCCCACTCACCTGCATCGCGGCGGGCCTGCAGAAAATCAGCGTAGCCTGCCAACGCAGCTGCGCCGATCTCGTCGACTCTCGCACGTGTGTCCGGCCCCAAACGGTGCTTGCCCGCGCGCATCTTGTTGAAGAGGCAGCCCGTTTCCATGCGCGGGTCAGCGCAGGCAAAGTCGACAAGCGCATCAAGCACCGTCGGCATGTCTGCACCGCTTTGCAGGATCGCGAATACGTCTGACAGCACTTGTTCTGCATATCGCGCCAGCGCTGCAGATGTCAGCCCGTCTTCGCTGCCGAAAGTCCGATAGATCGACGGTTTGGACACATCCGCCATCTGGCAGATCGCGTTCACGGACACATCGACCGGATCGTTATCCCAGTACGCATTCATCGCAACGTCGAGCACGGCGTCGCTGCTCATCTTGCGTGGGCGACCACGGGCCGGCTTCTGATCGGGGTCACTCATTTGTTACCGCATGGTATTTATTTATTGACGCAGCCCTGTCTATATTGATACCAATCGGTAACAAAAAACTCAAGCCACCGGAAGAAGGACCAGTACAGCACCAGGATCAGATGCCGCCTGACAGCGCGCCGCACTCGATCTGACGGAGCGCCATGTCGGCAAGGACGCCCGCGAAACTACCAACACACTGACCACCAGAACAGGAGAAACCCGATGATGAAACCGATCTTGTGCGCCACAGTGGTGGCCCTCATTGCGACAGCAGCCGTTGCAGACGACACCCACAGTACGAAGCACCATGTTGCGCTCGACAATGTTGAATGGTTCGAAGCCCCGATCCCCGGCGTGCAGCTTGCCCATCTCTGGGGCGACGACGAAACCGGTGCACGTTGGTTCTTCAAGATGGGCCCTGGCGTGGCGCTGCCGATGCACACGCACACCAGTGATTATCGAGGCATGACCATTCAGGGCAACTGGGTGCACATCGAGGCCGATGGCACCGAAGTCGCGACTGGGGCAGGAGATTACTCGCTCGTGAGAGGCGGAGTACCCCACGCCGACCGTTGCGACAGCGACGTCCCGTGCATCGGTCTGCTCGACTTCGCCGGACCCCGCGACGTGGCGCTGGCCAAGTAAGCCGACCCTTCAGCGTTCCGGCCTGGCGTCCCTGCTGCAAAGTCTGACCAAAAGGGGCTGCCGTGCAAACCACGGCAGCCACGCCCGAATTCCTGACAGGTTCAGCAGTGCAGGTTCGCCCGGATGGAGCCGTAGTCGGACCCGACAGTGTGGTGCTCGGCCACGAACATGATCCTTGCATTCAGCGTCTCTGAATACCGCTCCGCCATAGCCGGACCGAACTGTTCCGCGCTGTAGAGATAGATACCGATCAGGTCGCGTTCCGCGTCAGCGGTGAGGTCAACCCGCGTCACGCAGCAGGCCTTTCTGCCGCGCCTCCCGGCGTGCGGTTTCGAGCACTTCAGGAAGCGTCAGTCGGGAAGAGGCTGCCCCCTCACTCGAACCCCGGCGGTACGTGGCAGCCGCCGAAGGCTTCCTCGATCAGGCCGGCGAAGCGGATGGTGGTGAGGTCGCCCATCCAGGGGCCGATGATCTGGACGCCGACGGGCAGGCCCGTGGTGCCGCCCGGGCCCAGCGGGGCGACGGTGCCGGGCAGATAGACGGAACCCGAGATACCGGCCCAGAAGAGCTGGTCGTTATATTCGACCTCATGGCCGTTGACGGTGATCATGCGGTGCTCGCGCGGGATGCCCTCCTCCCGCGGGAAGGCGGCGGAGGCGGCGGCGGGGCAAAGCAGCAGGTCGTAGTCCCGGAAGAAGCCGTTCCACTGGTCGCGGTAGCCATAGCGGCGGCGGTCGGCAGCGGCCCATTCGTAGTAGGACTCGGTCGCCGCCTTGATGTTCATGCCGTTGTAGCTGCGGTCGTCGTCGGCGATGCCGGGACGCTGCGCCAGCCAGCCGTCGAAGACTTCCTTCGGCAGGCGGCTGTGGGTGACGGGGCGGAACAGGCGGAAATAGTCCTCGTGATACTGCAGCCAGTCGACCTCGAACGGGTCACGCTCGTCCACCGTGACGCCTGCCTTGCGCAGCTGGTCGGCCAGGGTGAGCAGCTTTGTCTTCACCTCCTCGTCCACCTCCGAGGCCGGGGAGTCGAGCATCAGCGCCACGCGGAAATCACCCAGATCGTCCTTCTTCGGCTGCGGCAGGGTCAGGTGCCAGCCCTCCCCATAGACCGGGTCGGCCCCGGCGACGGCCAGCAGTGCCGCCTCCAGATCCGCGGCGGAACGGGCCAGCGGGCCGCAGACGGCCACGTCGCTCGGCTGGTTCGACACCACCTTGCCATGGCCGCGCGGAGGCACGATGCCCCAGGTCGGCTTGTGCCCGAAGACACCGCAGTAATGCGCCGGGTTGCGGATGGAGGCCCCGATGTCGGAGCCGAATTCCAGCCCCGTCAGTCCCGCCGCCAGCGCCGCCGCCGAACCGCCCGACGATCCGCCCGGCGTGCGCTCCGGGTTCCAGGGGTTGCCGGTGCTGCCATAGACATCATTGTAGGACTGCCAGTCGGTCAGGTTCAGCGGTACGTTGGTCTTGCCGAAGACCACCGCGCCCTGGCGCTTGATCCGCTCCACCACGACCGCGTCGGCGGTGGCAACATTGCCGATGTAGCCGGTGTCGCCCCAGGTGGTCTGCAGCCCGGTCACATTGTAGCTTTCCTTCACCGTCATCGGCACGCCGTGGAAGGGGCCGAGGCGATAGCCGCGCCGGTTGAGCTGGTCCAGCCCCGCCGCCGCCTCCCGCGCCGCCGCATAGTCCGTGGCGATGACCGCGTTGATCGCCGGGTTCAGCCGCTCCGTCCGGTCGATGAAGACCTCCAGCATCTCCGCCGCGCTGGTCTCGCCATCGCGGATGGCGGCAGCAATCTGCAACGCCGATGCGTGGTGCAAGGCTCTGGTCCCCATGGTCTTCATCCCTCCCGGATTGTCGTGGTCGCTTCTTGCGGCACCGGCCCGCTCCCCCACCCGGCCACCCACGGCAGTATCCTCAATGGGTGGCCGGGTGGGGGAGCGGGCAGGCGCCGCTGTGCCGAACGGCACTCGGGACGATCATAGGACCGTTTGCGGGCGGAGGGTATGCGGGACGTACCGGTGACCGTTGCGCAAACATGACGTTTGCCTATGGCAGCCCTGCATCTGTCTTGTCTTTGGCCCGGCAGAAATCATGTTACAGTGCGCGCAAGTGTGTTCTGAACATGATGTATCGACCGGGAGGATTTGACGATGGCGTCAGGAATTCGTGACAAGGTAGCCATTCTGGGGATGGGCTGCTCCAAGTTCGGTGAGCGCTGGGACTGCGACGCCGAAGACCTGATCATGGAAGCCTATGAGGAATGCGTGAAGGACGCGGGGATCGAGACCTCGCAGATCGACGCCGCATGGTTCTCCACGGCGATCGAGGAAGTGCATGTCGGCAAGTCCGCCGTGCCGCTGTCCGTCGCGCTGCGCCTGCCCTACATCCCGGTGACCCGTGTCGAGAACATGTGCGCCTCCGGCACCGAAGCCTTCCGCGGCGCGGTCTATGCCGTGGCCTCCGGTGCCGCCGACATCGCCCTGGCGGTCGGCGTCGAGAAGCTGAAGGACACCGGCTACGGCGGCCTGCCGCAGCGTGGCCGTGGCCCCCTGAACGACATGATCAACCCGAACGCCTCCGCGCCGGGCAACTTCGCCCAGCTCGCCACCGCCTACCAGAAGAAGCATGGCGTGCAGGCGATGGACCTGAAGCGCGGCATTGCCCAGGTCTCGGTGAAGAGCCATGACAATGGTGCCAAGAACCCGAAGGCGCATCTGCAGAAGGCCGTGACCATGGACACGGTGCTGAACGCGCCGATGATCGCGGAGCCGCTGGGCCTGTTCGACTGCTGTGGCGTGTCCGACGGTTCCGCCGCCGCCATCGTCACCACGCCGGAGATCGCGCGCAAGCTTGGCAAGAAGGATCTGGTGACCGTGAAGGCCCTGCAGCTCGCCGTGTCGAATGGCACCGAGTCGGCCCACAGCTCCTGGGACGGGTCGTACTTCATGACCACCCGCCAGGCCGCCCAGCGCGCCTACAAGGAAGCCGACATCACCAACCCGCGTGAGCAGGTCTCGATGTTCGAGTGTCATGACTGCTTCTCCATCACCGAACTGGTGACGGCGGAAGACCTCTACATCTCCAAGGAAGGCGAAGCCTGGAAGGACTTCCTCGACGGCTTCTACAATGCCGACGGCAAGGTCCCGGCCCAGATCGACGGCGGCCTGAAGTGCTTCGGTCATCCGATCGGCGCCTCCGGCCTCAGGATGCTCTACGAGATGTACCTGCAGCTGCATGGCCGCGCCGGCGCCCGCCAGCTCTCGAACCCGAGCATCGGCATGACCCACAACCTGGGCGGCGCCCCGCACCAGAACGTCTCCTCCATCGCCATCGTCGGCCTCTACAACGGCTGACCCGCGACGACAGTGACGTGACGAACGAAGCCCGGCGGATGCAAGTTCGCCGGGCTTTTTCTATGGCTGACCGGTCCGGTGTCCGATGGCGACTGTTTGGTCCCTGAGCCGAACGCGGGAAGGCTGGGCACCCTGATCAAGTCAGGGTGCGGCGTGGGTCAGGCGGCTGGCTGCACTGACTTCCCTGCCGCCTGCTCTCTCAGGACGACGTACCCGCACTTGATGCGGGTACCCGGCGTGCCGCCCGAACGCCGAGCGGCGGGACACCCTGATCAGCAAATGGACGGAGACGGGCCTGCGCCCCTCACAGCACCTTCTGCATCGTCATCACATCCAGCCAGCGGTCGAACTTGAAGCCGATCTGGCGGGCGGTACCGATGGGTTCGAAGCCGAGGGCGCGGTGCAGGGCGACGGAGCCCTGGTTGGTCTGCGGGTCGCCGACGATGCCGATCATGTTGCGGCAACCCAGCCCACGGCAGGTCTCGATCAGGGCACCGAGCAGCGGGCGGCCGATGCCGGTGCCGACGGCATCGGGGGCGACGTAGATCGAATCCTCCAGCGTGAAACGATAGGCCGGGCGGGGGCGGTAGAGACCGGCGTAGGCATAGCCGACCAGCGCGCCCTCCCGCGTCGCGGCGAGCCAGGGCAGGTCCTTCTGCTTCAGGGCGGCGAAGCGCGCCTGCATCTCCGCCTCATCCGGAGCCTCAAGCTCGAACGATGACGTGCCGTTCTCGACCCAGTGGCCATAGATGGCGGTGATCGCCGGAATGTCGTCGGCGGTCGCGGGCCTGATGTCCAGTGCCATGCGCGCAGTCTCCCCGGGGCTGTTCGTTCCGCGCGGGAGTATCAGAGACCCAGAACCGCCTTGGCAAGAATGCCGCGCTGCACCTCCGACGTGCCGCCGGCGATGGTATAGCCGCGATGGTGCAACTGGCCCGACGTGATGCCGACCGCGTGGTCCGGACCCACGGGCAGCTGGTTGCCGCCCCGGAACAGGAAGTCGGAATGGTCCGGCGCGCCGTAGTAACCGATGGCCTGGTACAGCACCACGTCCAGGTCCTGCACCATGTGGCTGCCCAGCAGCTTGGTCATCGACGGCTCGGCGCCGATGCGCCCGCCTTCCGTGGCGCGGGACAGGATGCGCAGGCTGGTCATCTCCAGCGCGTTCAGCCGTGCCTCCAGGTCCGCGATCTTCATGGCGAAGTCCGGGTCACGGATCAGCGGCGCGCCATCGGCGCTTTCCGTGGCCGCGACTTCCTTGACGATACTGAGGACGCGGGCGTTCTCCGAGACGCGGGAGACGAACAGCCGCTCATCCCCCAGCAGCTTCTTGGCCACGGTCCAGCCTTCGTTCTCACGCCCCAGCACGTTCTCTACCGGCACGCGGACATCATCGAAATGCACCGTGTTCCACAGCCGCCGCCCGTTCAGCGCGATCAGCGGCCGGACCTCCAGCCCCGGCGTATCCATCTCGATCAGCAGGAAGGTGATCCCCTCCTGCTTCTTGGCGGTCGGGTCGGTACGCACCAGGCAGAAGATGTGGTTGGCCTCCTCCGCCGCGCTGGTCCAGATCTTGGAGCCGTTGACGACATAATGGTCGCCGTCGCGCACCGCCCGCGTCTGGACCCCGGCGAGGTCGGAACCTGCCCCCGGCTCCGAATAGCCCTGGCACCACCAGTGCTCGTCGGAGAGGATCTTCGGCAGGTAATGTTCCTTCTGCTCCGGTCGCCCGAAGGCAATCAGTGCCGGGCCGATCATGTTGAAGTTGAAGGCGATCAGCGGCGGCGCATGGGCCAGACGGCATTCCATGTCGAAGATATGGCGCTGCATGATGGTCCAGCCCGGACCCCCGGCGGATTTCGGCCAGCTTGCCGCCAGCCAGCCCCGCGCCCGCAGCGGTTCATGCCAGCGCAGCATGTCCTGCCGCCCCACAGGCAGGCCCCGCTTCACCCTGTCGGCAATGTCGGCAGGCAGCTCGGCCTTCAGGAAATCACGGACTTCCGTCTGGAAGGCCTGTTCATCGGCACTCAGTGCGAGTTCCATGTCCCAATCCTCCCGTCAGCGGCCCGTGAAGGCGGGTGCCCGCTTTTCCTGCCAGGCGGCGATGCCTTCCCGGAAATCCTCCGACTTCAGGGCAGCCGCCAGTTCCTCGGCGGCCTGGTCCTGCGCGGCATCCATGGACTGCTCCATCGCCCGCAGCACCAGATCCTTCATGATGCGGGTGGAGCGCGGCGAGACGTTGGCCGCAATGTCGCGCGCATAATCCTGTACGGTCTGCAGCACGTCGGCGGCGGGCACGGTCCGGTCCACCAGTCCCATGCGCTGCGCCTCGTCACCCTGGATGATCCGTGCCGAATAGAGCAGGTCGAGAGCGCGCGACGGTCCGATCAGGCGCGGCAGCAGCCAGGCCAGACCATATTCCGCCACCATGCCGCGCTTGGCGAAGGCCGTGCCCATCTTGGCCTCGGTCGCCGCGATGCGCACGTCACAGAACAGCGCCAGAACCAGCCCGACCCCGACGGCTGCGCCATTCATGGCGGCAATCAGCGGCTTCGGCACCGTGGTGAGATAGGCATATTTGGCGTGAAACCCCTCCGGCAGGTCCAGCCCGCCCGCGATCGCGCCGTGGTTGGGCAGCGGTTCCTGCTCCTTGCCGCCGCTGGCCGTGTTGGACAGCCGTGCCGCATCGGCACCGGCGCAGAAGCCGCGACCGGCGCCTGTCAGCACGATGGCCCGCACCGCAGCGTCATCGGAGGCGGCCTGCATGGCATGCCGGATCTCCCCGCCCATCTGCAGGGTCATGGCGTTCATCCGGTCCGGACGGTTCATGGTGATCGTGGCGACACCGTCCGACACCTCGTAGAGAATCTGCTCGTAGTCCACGTCCGGCCCTCCCCGACCCTGAAGCTCTGCGCATTCTTATGCCGGGGAAGTCGAATTGAGACAAGTGCATTAGGGCTGCCTGCCCATCCGACAGGCAGAATGCAGGGAAAGGGTAGGGGAAGCCCGGTTCGGTCGGGGGGACCCGGGCTTCCCCGCCAGATGGATGCCGTCTGGGAAAGGAGGGGGCGACAGCATCATCTGGTCCGTTGGCACGCCGACGGTGGGACCAGCCGGTGCGGCACAACGAACCTGTTGACGGTCAGGGGCCTCTGGGGCCTGACCGGGTCAGTGGATTATCGCAGTCGGCGGCGTCAGCCGGGACCGGTCCAGCAGGGTCAGGGCCGCGCCTTCGATGGCATAGAGCACGTCACTGGCCAGAATCCGGTCGCACGGGCCGGTATCGGACATCAGCAGGGCCAGGCGATAGCCGTCGGGCCGCTTGCTGTCATGCTGGCGCACCTGTTCCCGCCGGAATGCGGGATCCGTGACCAGGGAGTCGAGGCCGTGAATGATGTCCAGCGTCGCCTCCAGCAGGCTGTTGTGCCGCGCCCGGCTGATCCCGCCTGCGGCGCGGACCGCATCCAGACCCAGGCCATAGGGCACGGTCAGCGTCTCCGGATAGGGATTGCTCGCCCTGCCGCCCGCGAGGTCGCTGCCCCAGTCGGTCACGGCTGCGGCCAGTCCGATCAGCAGCGACGGGGGCAGATCCGACGGCACGGCGGGCGCCTCCACGCCAGCCTGTGCCCGGGCCACCGCGTCAAGCACACAGACGATCTCGTTGGCGCGCAGCACGATGGGCAGCATGATGGTCACGAAGGCCTGCTGCCGTTCGGTCATGCGGCGGCTGCGGGAAATGTCTGTCGGCAGGGCGTCCGCAAAGCGGCGCGGTATCCGCAAGCCGGCACGGGTCGCATGATAGGGGTCATAGTCGAGTTCCTGCAGCGCCCGGCGGGTGGTTACGGGGCTGTAGGTCGCACCCCCGACCGAGACACCGAACTGGCCCAGGGGATGATCCTGCAAAGCTGTGAAGTACATGTCGTGTCCTTCCAAGAGACCTGCGTCCGAACCAGTCCCGTTCGTCTGCCGGCCGGGGGGCAGATCGACTGCCCGTCGCTGTCCATTGATCTGGGGGGCCGCACGTGACCGGTCAGCGTCGCGGCTGTGGCCGATCTGTGACCGATGGTCATCGGCGGCCTTTCCACCGGATCGGCCTGCCTGATGCGGCGCACGACGGGCTTCGGCACCCGTAACCGTTGCAAGGTCCCGGGTCGCGATCATTCGCTGTTCGATCTGATGCGGCTTCTCCATGTCCCCATGGTCGCCGATTGACCGTGGCATCGGTGTGAAACAGAAGAGGCAATATCAGGGCGGAGGAGCCGGTTTCGGCACCGCAGGCCGACAGGGGGGCTGGCACCGGCCCGGGGCGTCTGGCAGGATCACAGGATGAGCACGGCACCTGACATGCAACCAGGGGACGAGGCCACCGCGTTGCCGGAGGCGGAGCGGCTGGCGCGGCTGCGGCTGATCCGCAGCGAGAACATCGGCCCCGCCACCTTCCATGGCCTGCTGGCCCGCTACGGGTCCGCGATCCGGGCGCTGGAGGCCCTGCCGGAGATCGCGGCACGGGCGGGCCGGCGAAAGCTGCGGATCGCGCCCGCAGCCGATGCGGAGCGGGAATGGCAGGCATTGCGGCGGCTGGGCGGCAGTTTCCTGATCATCGGCGATCCGGACTATCCCGCCCCCCTTGCCGCCATCAGCCAGGCGCCACCGGTGCTGGCCACGGTCGGCAGGCGGGAACTTCTGGCGCGACCGATGCTGGGCGTGGTCGGCGCCCGCAATGCCTCCGCCAACGGAAGGACAATCTGCCGCCAGATCGTCGCGGCAGTGGGGGACGCCGGGATCGCGGTCGTCTCGGGACTGGCCCGCGGCATCGACGGGGAGGCGCATCGCGCCAGTCTGGCCACCGGAACCGTCGCGGTCGTCGCGGGCGGGATCGACATCTTCTACCCGCCGGAGAATCGCGAGCTCCAGGCCGCCATCGGGCAGCAGGGTCTGGTCATCGCGGAGGCACCGCTGGGCGCGGAGCCGATGGCGCGGCATTTTCCCCGGCGCAACCGGATCATCTCCGGCCTTTCGCTCGGCGTTCTGGTGATCGAGGCGCAGGTGCGCTCCGGCACCCTGATCACGGCCCGGCTGGCGGGGGAGCAGGGTCGGGAAGTGTTCGCGGTTCCCGGATTTCCCCTCGACCCCCGCGCCCGTGGTGCCAACCGGCTGCTGCGGGAGGGGGCGACCCTGGTCGAGACGGCGGATGACATCATCGAGCCACTGCTCACTGCGCACAGCCTCTCGGGCGCACGCGCCCCGGGCATGCCGGAGGGGCCGTCCCTCCGCTTCGCCCCCCATGGCGACGCGACAGACGGGATCGCCGGGGCCGACGATGTGTCAGACGGGATGGATCATGCCCGCGACAGCCTGCTGGCCGCCCTGTCCGCGGAGCCGTCGCCTGCGGATCACCTGATGCGCGCGGCTGACATCGCGGCCCCCGTCTTCCATGCCGCCATGCTGGAGTTGGAGATCGCCGGACGGGTCACCCGGCATGCGGGAAACAGGTTCTCCCTGGTTCTGTAAGTGGTCGTCATGAGTCACGTCAGGAGCGGGACGGACCCGATCCCGTGACCGCGGCCCCGTTGACAGGCTGAAACGCTTTGCCCATGTTCCAGCCGCCCGGGGTGACAGGCATTGCGCGTCACCCGAAGCCAAGCAGAGGTTCCATGGACGTCGTCGTCGTCGAGTCGCCTGCCAAGGCGAAAACCATCGGTAAGTATCTTGGCCCGGGCTATACCGTCCTGGCTTCGTTCGGCCATGTGCGTGACCTGCCGTCGAAGGACGGGTCGGTGCTGCCGGATGAGGATTTCGCCATGACCTATCAGGCGGACCCGAAGTCCGCCAAGCACCTTAAGGCCATCGCGGATGCCATGAAGGGTGCGGATCGCCTGATCCTGGCCACGGACCCGGACCGCGAGGGCGAGGCCATTTCCTGGCACGTGCTGGAGGCCCTGCGGGCCAAGCGCGCGGTGAAGAAGGACGTGGGTGTCGAGCGGGTGGTGTTCAACGAGATCACCAAGCGCGCCATCCTGGCCGCGATGAAGCAGCCGCGCGACATCGACATGGATCTGGTGAATGCGCAGCAGGCCCGCCGCGCCCTGGACTATCTGGTGGGTTTCACGCTCAGCCCCGTGCTCTGGCGCAAGCTGCCCGGTGCCCGTTCCGCCGGTCGCGTGCAGTCGGTTGCCCTGCGCCTGATCGTCGAGCGCGAGCTGGAGATCGAGAAGTTCGTGCCGCGCGAATACTGGTCCATCCGCGCCGTGTTCCGCACTGCGGACGGCGAGGAAGTCAGTGCCCGCCTGACCCAGATCGACGGCAGGAAGCTGGACAAGTTCGATATCGCCAACGAGAGCCAGGCGACCGAACTGGCCGCGCGCGCCGCGCAGGGCAGTTTCAGTGTTGCCGGGATCGAGACGCGTCAGACCCAGCGCCGCCCGCAGCCGCCCTTCATCACCTCGACCCTGCAGCAGGAAGCCGCCCGGAAGCTGGGATTCAGCGCCAAGCAGACCATGCAGGTGGCCCAGCGCCTCTACGAAGGCGCGGACATCGGCGGCGAGACGGTTGGCCTGATCACCTACATGCGGACCGACGGCGTGCAGCTTGCGGCAGAGGCGGTGAGCGCGATCCGCGACACGGTGCAGTCGACCTTCGGCAATGCCTTCCTGCCCGGCAGGCCCCGCGAATGGTCGACCAAGGCCAAGAACGCGCAGGAAGCGCATGAGGCCATTCGCCCGACCGATATCAGCCGCACCCCCGACGAGATGAAACGCGTGCTCTCGGCGGAGCAGCACCGGCTCTACGACCTGATCTGGAAGCGCACGGTCGCCAGCCAGATGGAAAATGCCCGTCTGGCCCAGACCGGCGTGGACATCACGGCGGAGAACGGACTGACGTTCCGCGCCAATGGCACGGTGGTCGAATTCCCCGGCTTCCTGAAACTCTACGAGGAAGGCCAGGACGACCGGTCCGACGATGATGATGAGAGCCGTCTGCCGAAGATGACGGAAGGCCAGCCGCTGGACCGGGAGAAGATCGAGCCGAAGCAGCACTTCACCGAGCCACCGCCGCGATTCTCCGAGGCCAGCCTGGTGAAGAAGCTGGAGGAACTGGGCATCGGCCGCCCGTCCACCTATGCCTCCATCCTGTCGGTGCTGCAGGAACGCGACTATGTCCGGCTGGACAAGAAACGCTTCATTCCCGACGACAAGGGTCGGCTGGTGACGGCGTTCCTGATCAATTTCTTCGAGCGCTACGTGCAGTTCGACTTCACGGCGACGCTGGAGGAGGAACTGGACGACATTTCCGCCGCCAAGATCGACTGGAAGGAAGTGCTGCGCCGGTTCTGGACCAATTTCCACGCCGCGGTCGAGGAGACCAAGGACCTGCGCATCGGCGAGGTTCTGGACGCCCTGAACGAATTCCTGGCGCCGTCGCTGTTCCCGCCGAAGGAAGACGGCAGCAATCCGCGCACCTGCCCGAAATGTGCCATCGGCGAGCTCAGCCTGCGGCTGGGCAAGTTCGGCGCGTTCCTCGGCTGCTCCAACTATCCCGACTGCAAGTTCACCCGCAAGCTCGGCGGCGACCCGTCGGATGTCGAGGCGCAGGCCGGTGAGGACCGGGAGATGGGCATCGACCCGGCGACGGGGGAGATGATCTGGCTGAAGCACGGTCCCTACGGTCCCTACCTGCAACTGGGCGAGCCGGTGGAGAAGGGGCAGAAGCCGAAACGTGTTTCCCTGCCGAAGGGACTGGAGCCGGATGCGGTCGACCTGCCGCTGGCGATCCAGCTGATCTCCCTGCCCCGCGAGGTCGGCAAGCATCCGGAGACCGGCAACCCGATCAATGCCGGACTGGGACGCTATGGCCCCTATGTGGAGCACGAGAAGAAGTACGGTCGGCTCAGCGACTGGCGCGAGGCGCTGGAGGTCGGTCTGAACCGGGCGGTGACGGTGCTGGCGGAAGCGAAGAACCGGGGCGGGCGCACCGCGGCAAAGCCGCTGAAGGTGCTGGGCGAGCACCCGGACGGCGGTGGCGAGGTCCAGGTGCTGGACGGGCGCTATGGCCCCTACGTCAAGCACGGCAAGATCAATGCGACGATCACCAAGGGGATCGAACCGACCGAGATCACCATGGATCAGGCCGTGCAGCTGATCGCCGAACGCGCCGCGAAGTCCGGCAAGAAGGCCCCGGCGAAGAAGAAGCCGGCGGCGAAGAAGCCTGCCGCGAAGAAGGCACCGGCAAGGAAGAAGGCCGCGCCGAAGAAGAAGGCGGAAGGAGACTCGTGATTTCTCCTCAGGCCGCTGGCCATGGGAACCCATGGTAAAGTCCGTTCCCCCGCATCTGCCCTCGAAGCAGGAAATCCGGCGTTTCATCGACGAATCCGGCGGCAGGGCAGGCAAGCGCGAGGTCGGCAAGGCCTTCGGCATCAAGGGCCAGGACCGGATCTGGCTGAAACGGCTGCTGAAGGAGATCACCGCCGACCGCGATGCGGAGGGTCTGCCGGGCCGCAAGGACCATCCCCCGCGGGAGCGGCGGGAGTCCGGCGGCAGGCAGCAGCGACTGCCCCCGGTCGGCGTCATCGAGGTCACGGAAGTCGATGACGACGGCGACCTGCTGTGCCGCCCGCTGAAGTGGGAATCCGATGCGCCGCCGCCACGGATCGAACTGGTGGAGAAGACGGTGCGCGGACCGGCGGCAAAGCCCGGCGACCAGTTCCTCGCCAGGCTGGGTCGTGACGGTCAGATCTACCAGGCGCGGGTGCTGCATCGGCTGGAGGTCACCGCACGGAAGATCTTCGGCGTGTTCCAGCAGGCCATGCCGCCGGGACGGGGCGGGCGGGTCCAGCCGACCGACCGGAAGCTGCGCCAGGAAATGATCATCGAGCCGGGCAATGACGGCGGCGCCACCAGTGGTGATCTGGTGATGGTCGAAACGCTGCCCGGACGCGCGCTCGGTCCCCGGCTCGGAAAGGTGGTGGAGGTTGTCGGCAGCTTCGACGACCCACGCGCCATTTCGCTGCTGGCGCTGCAGACCCACGAGATCCCGCGCGAGTTCTCGCCCGAGGCGCTGGGTGCGGCGGCGGAGGCCATGCCGGTCACCGACCTTGGCAAGCGGACGGACCTGCGGGAGACCCCGCTGGTCACCATCGACCCGCCTGACGCCCGCGACCATGATGATGCGATCCACGCGGTCGCCGACGACGACCCGGACAATCCCGGCGGCTATCGCCTGACCGTCGCCATTGCCGATGTCGCCTGGTACGTGCGTCCCGAGAGTGCGATCGACCGCGATGCACAGGCGCGCGGCGTCTCCGTCTATTTCCCCGATCGGGTCGCGCCGATGCTGCCGGAGCGGCTGTCGGCCGACCTCTGCTCCCTGATGCCGGGGGAAGACCGTCCGGTGATGGCGGTGGAGATGGTGATCGACGCCACGGGCCGGAAACGCCGCCACCGCTTCTTCCGCGCCATGATGCGCTCCGCCGCCAACATCGCCTATGCCGATGCGCAGGCGGCCATCGACGGTGACCCGCGCCCGGAGCTGGACGGCCTGCTGGACCCGGTGCTGAAACCGCTGTTCGCGGCATGGGCACTGCTGGACCAGGCGCGGCGGCGTCGGGGACCGCTGGAGCTCGACCTGCCGGAGCGCAAGGTGCTGCTGGGCGACGACGGCTACATCGCCGGGATCGTGCCGCAGGAACGGCTGGATGCGCACCGGGTGGTCGAGGAGTTCATGGTGCTGGCCAATGTCTGCGCGGCGGAAACGCTGGAGCGGCGCGGCAAGCCCTGCGTCTATCGCGTCCACGAACCCCCTGATCCGGAGCGGCTGCGCGGCCTGAAGGACTTCCTCGGCACGCTGGGGCTGTCGTTCAATGCCGGCGATGTGGTGAAGCCCGCCATGTTCAACCGCGCCCTGTCGAAGGTTGCGGGCCGGGAAACCGCACCCATGGTCAGCGAGGCGGTGCTGCGCGCCCAGACCGCCGCCTATTACGACACGGACAACCAGGGCCATTTCGGCCTGGCCCTGCGCCGCTACGCCCATTTCACCTCCCCCATCCGGCGCTATGCCGACCTGCTGGTGCACCGCGCGCTGATCGATGCCATGGGCGCAGGCGCGGGCGGGCTGGGCGACACCGATCCGGATACGGTGCAGCGGCTGGCGGAGCAGACGTCCACGTTCGAGCGCCGGGCGATGCTGGCGGAACGTGATGCGCTGGACCGCTTCACCGCCATCTTCCTGCAGGACCAGGTGGGGGGACAGTTCGCGGCCCGGATCAGCGGCATCACCCGTTTCGGCATGTTCGTGGCCCTGGCCGAGACCGGAGCATCCGGCATCATCCCCATGCGCAGCCTCAGCAGTGACTTCTTCGACTTCGACGAGGCGGCGATGCAGCTCGTCGGACGCCGCACAGGCAAGGTCTGGCAGTTGGGTGAGCGCGTCACCGTGCGCCTGAAGGAGGCCTCGCCCGTCACCGGCGGTCTCGCGTTCGAGATCATCGATCCGAAGGGGGACAGCGCCAGCGGCGGTGGTGGCAAGGGCAGCCTGAAGGGGCCTGGTCGCGGCAACCTGAAGCCGCATCGGCCACCCCCGGGCCAGAAGCGCGGCAAGCCCAAGAAGCGGCGCTGAACCCCAGAACCGTCAGAAATCTGTCCAGAAGCGTCACTATGAACGGGAGGGCGGCAACAAGGTTGCCCCCTGAAACATCGCGCCGCATGATGCAGCCACAGGGAATTCGACAGCACCAACGTGCGTCAACGAGGGAGAACTGGCATGTCAGACGAACTGAAGTATCTGAGCGATCGCGTGGTGCGTGGCCTCATGGACCGTCGCGCCTTCATGGGACGCGCCGCGGCACTGGGTGCCGGCGCGACGCTCGCGGGCTCCATGCTGTCCAGCGCGGCCTTTGCCGCCGGACCGCAGAAAGGCGGCATCCTGAAGGCCGGCATGGTCGGCGGCGAGTCCACCAACAGCCTCGACCCCGCGACCTTTGCCAGCCAGGTGCCCTTCGCATTCGGTCACTCCTGGGGTGACACGCTGGTCGAGACCTCGCCCACCGGTGGTGTCGTCAATCGTCTGGCGGAGGAGATCAGCGCGACGGCAGACGCACGGGTCTGGACGTTCAAGATCCGCTCCGGCGTGACCTTCCACAACGGCAAGACCCTGACCGCCGCCGACGTGGTCGCGACCCTGCAGCGCCATTCGGGTGAGGAAACCAAGTCCGGCGCGCTGGGCATCATGCGCGGCATCGAGACCATCAGCCAGGACGGCAACAACGTCGTCGTGGCCCTGAAGAACCCGAACGCCGACCTGCCCTATCTGATGGCCGACTATCATCTGATCATCCAGCCGAACGGCGGCATGGATGCACCGGATGCCGGCATCGGCACCGGCCCCTACAAGGTCGTGGTGAACGAGCCCGGCGTGCGTTACGTCGGTGAGCGCTTCGCGGACTACTGGGATGCGCCGAACCGCGGCCATGCGGATCAGATCGAGATCATCGTCATCAATGACGCCACGGCCCGCACAGCGGCGCTGCAGGGCGGCCAGGTGCACATAATCAACCGCGTCGAACCGAAGATCGTCGATCTGGTGAAGCGGGTGCCGGGCGTCACGATCCAGAACGTCGGCGGTCGCGGCCACTATGTCTTCATCATGCATTGCAACACCGCGCCGTTCGACAACAACGACCTGCGGCTGGCGCTGAAGTACGCCATGGACCGGGGGCAGATGGTCGACAAGATCCTGCGCGGCTATGGCTCCATCGGCAACGACATGCCGATCAATGCCGCCTATCCGCTGTTCGACGAAGGGATCGAGCAGCGCACCTATGACCCGGACAAGGCGAAGTTCCACTTCAAGAAGTCCGGCCATGACGGACCGGTGCTGCTGCGCACGTCCGACGTGGCCTTCCCCGGTGCGGTGGATGCCTCCCAGCTGTTCCAGGAAAGCTGCCAGAAGGCCGGTATCACGCTGGAAATCAAGCGGGAGCCGGGTGACGGCTACTGGTCGGAAGTCTGGAACAAGCAGCCGTTCTGCACGTCCTACTGGGGCGGCCGTCCGACGCAGGACCAGATGTATTCCACCGCCTATCTGTCGAGCGCGGACTGGAACGACACCCGCTTCTTCAACGAACGCTTCGACAAGCTGCTGCTGGAAGCGCGGGCCGAGCTGGATCTGGCGAAGCGCAAGGAGCTCTATTCGGCCATGGGCACGATCGTCCGTGACGAGGGCGGCCTGATCACGCCGATGTTCAACGACTTCATCGACGCGGTTTCCGACAAGGTCGGTGGCTACAAGGTGGATCCGGGTGCGGAGCTGATGAACGGCATGGCGCTGTCCAAGACCTGGTTGGCCTGATCGGACGGGCAGTCCGGTGAGTCCCGCCATCGTGAAGTTGATTGCCCAGCGCCTGGCGCTGGGCATTCTCCTGCTTCTCGCGGTTTCGGTCCTGATCTTCGTTGGAACGGAACTGCTGCCCGGCGACGTGGCACAGGCGATCCTGGGCCAGACGGCCACACCGGAGGCCCTGGCCAACCTGCGGGCGGAACTGGGGCTGAACGATCCGTCCTATGTCCGTTACTTCGACTGGCTCGGTGGCGTTCTGACCGGCGATCTGGGTACAGCCCTGTCGAACGGCCAGAACATTTCCGAGGCACTGGGCAAGCGGCTGTCCAACACGCTGTTCCTGGCCATGTGGGCGGCCATCATCTCCGTCCCCATCGCCATCCTGCTGGGACTGGTGGCGGTGCAGCACCGCAACGGCTTCATCGACAAGCTGATCTCGGCGACGACGCTGACCTCCATCTCCCTGCCCGAATTCTTCATCGGCTACCTGCTGGTCTATTTCATCGCCGTGGAACTGCAGTGGTTCCCCAGCGTCTCCACCGTCTATGACGGCATGGGATTCGCCGACCGCATGTCGGCGATTGCCCTGCCCTGCGCGACGCTGACCCTGGTGGTGCTGGCGCACATGATGCGCATGACCCGCGCAGCGATCCTGAACGTCATGCAGTCGGCCTACATCGAGACAGCGGAACTGAAGGGGCTGAGTCCGTTCCGGATCATCCTCCGCCACGCCTTCCCCAATGCCATCGCGCCCATCGTCAACGTGGTGATGCTCAACCTCGCCTTCCTGGTGGTCGGCGTCGTGGTGGTGGAGGTGATCTTCGTCTATCCCGGCATGGGCCAGTATCTGGTGGATCACGTGTCGAAGCGTGACATCCCGGTGGTGCAGGCCTGCGGCATGATCTTCGCCGCCGTCTATATCTCGCTCAACATCGTCGCAGACATTGTCGCCATCATCGCCAATCCGCGCCTGCGACATCCGAAGTAGGGGCGGGACGCATGCTTGAACTCAGAACCATACCCTGGAGCGCCCGCATCGGACTGGTGCTGACCTTCACCTTCGTCTTCGTCGCGGTATTCGCGGACCTTGTGGCCCCCTATTCCAATACCGAGGTGGTGGGCGATGTCTGGGAGCCGGTGTTCGGCGAACACATCCTCGGCACGGACAATCTGGGGCGAGATCTGCTGTCGCGCATGATCTACGGCGCGCGCACCACCATCTTCGTGGCCGCCATGGCGACGGCACTGTCCTTCTCGCTCGGCTCCATCCTGGGATTCACCGCCGCCGTCATCGGCGGCATCGTCGATCAGGCCATGTCCCGTGCGGTGGATCTGCTGATGGCGATCCCGACGCTGATCTTCGCGCTGGTGGTGCTCTCGGTGCTGCCCGGCACCCTGATCGTGCTGATCCTGGTCATGGGTATACTGGACTCGACCCGCGTCTATCGTCTGGCGCGCGCCGTGGCTGTGGACATCACGGTCATGGACTTCGTCGAGGCCGCGCGGCTGCGTGGGGAGGGGCGGATCTGGATCATTTTCCGGGAGATCCTGCCCAATGCCCTGTCGCCGCTTGTGGCCGAACTCGGCCTGCGTTTCATCTTCGCGGTGCTGTTCCTGTCGGCCCTGTCATTCCTCGGCCTTGGCGTGCAGCCACCGGACGCGGACTGGGGCGGCATGGTGAAGGAGAACAAGGAAGGCATTGTCTTCGGCATTCCGGCAGCCCTGATCCCCGCCGCCGCCATCGCCGCACTCGCCATCTCCGTCAATCTGGTGGCCGACTGGGTGCTGAACCGCACCACGGACCTGAAGGGGGGCCGCGGCAATGGCTGATCCGGCTGACGAGACCCTGCTCGACATCCGCAACCTGCGGATCGAGGCGACAGTCTACCCGCCGGGCGAGGACCCGCATGACATCACCATCGTCGATGATGTCTCACTGACCCTGGGACGCGGTCGCGTGCTGGGCCTGATCGGGGAGTCCGGGGCCGGCAAGTCCACCATCGGCCTCTCCTCCATGGGCTATGGCCGGGGCGGCGTGCGCATCACCGGCGGTCAGGTGCTGCTGAACGGGCGAGACATTCTGAAGGGCGGCATGGCCGGACTGCGCGGCGTACGCGGGCGGGAGGTCTGCTATGTGGCCCAGTCCGCCGCCGCCGCCTTCAACCCGGCCCACAGGCTGATGGACCAGGTGACGGAGGCGGCGCTGAAACATGGCAGCGCCGACCGCCAGACTGTCCAGGCCCGCGCCATCGACCTGTTCGGACAGCTCGGCCTGCCGGACCCGGAGAACATCGGGCAGCGCTATCCGCACCAGGTCTCGGGCGGGCAGTTGCAGCGCGTGATGACGGCCATGGCGCTCGCCTCCGGACCCGACCTGATCGTGTTCGACGAACCCACCACCGCACTGGACGTGACCACCCAGATCGACGTTCTCGCCGCGATCAAGCTGGCGATCCGCAAGACCGGCGTCGCCGCGCTCTACATCTCCCATGATCTGGCCGTTGTCGCCCAGGTCTCCGACGAGATGATGGTGCTGCAGGGCGGCAAGCTGGTGGAGCATGGGGAGACCCGGCAGGTGATCGAGGCCCCGCGGGAGGAATATACCCGGGCACTGGTCTCCGTCCGCTCCATCCGGCACGAGGAAAAGCCGCCGTCGCCCGAACCGGTGCTGACCATCCGGGGCGTCACGGCGGCCTATCCGGGCACCGGTGTGGACGTGCTGCGCGACATCAATGTCGAGGTACATCCGGGCCAGACCCTGGCCGTGGTCGGCGAATCAGGTTCCGGCAAGTCAACGCTGGCGCGGGTCATCACCGGCCTGTTGCCGCCGCGGGCGGGCGAGGTGCAGTTCGCCGGACGCACCCTGTCGGCAGCGATGGAGAAGCGCAGCCGCGACGACCTGCGGGAACTGCAGATGATCTACCAGATGGCCGACGTGGCGATGAACCCGCGCCAGACCGTCCGCACCATCATCGGTCGCCCGCTGGAGTTCTACTTCGGCCTGCGCGGCAAGGAGAAGGAGCGCCGCATCGCGGAGCTGCTGGACGAGATCGAGATGGGCGAAGGCTTCATCGACCGCTATCCGGCGGAACTGTCGGGCGGCCAGAAGCAGCGCGTCTGCATCGCCCGCGCGCTGGCGGCCAAGCCCAACCTGATCATCTGCGACGAGGTGACGAGCGCCCTCGACCCACTGGTAGCCGACGGCATCCTGAAACTGCTGTTGAAGCTGCAGGCGGAAGAGCATGTGGCGTTCCTGTTCATCACCCACGATCTGGCCACCGTCCGCGCCATCGCCGATTCCATCGCCGTGATGTACCAGGGCGAGGTCGTGCGCTACGGCCCGAAGTCGGAGGTGCTCTCACCCCCCTTCGACGCCTATACCGACCTGCTGCTGTCGTCCGTGCCGGAAATGAAGCTCGGCTGGCTGGAAGAGGTCATCGAACACCGCCGCATGGAGAGCGCGGGCAACTGACCGTCCCTAGCTGCCGCCATCCAGCGGCAGGCCCAGCGCCTTGCGGGCGGCATCATCGCGCAGCCTGAAATCGGTTCCTTCCCATGCCGAGCCGCCGTCGCCACAGAGATGGACAGCGGCCCGGGCCACCCACTCGGGTGGAATGTGCACGTTCGGGTCGAGCTGGCTGACCGGATTGACACCGGAGGCCTTGATGGCGACCTGCATCTCCGTCGCCACGGTGCCGGGGCTGAGCCCGACCACGCGGATACCCTGCGGGCCAAATTCCTTCGCGGCACAGGCCGTCAGCGACAGCACCCCCGCCTTGCTGGCGCAATAGTGGCTCCAGCCCTCCAGCGCGCTGGTGGCGGCGCCGGAACTGATGTTGATCACCGTGCCCCCGCCGGCGGCGAGCATGGCGGGGATCGCCGCGCGCAGGCCGTGATAGGCACCCTTCAGATTGATATCGATGGCCTGGCCCCATGCCGCCGGATCGCTGTCGGCCAGCCGGGCGATGGGTTCGATGACCCCGGCATTGTTGATCAGCGCATCCAGCGCGCCGAATCGCGCCACGGCCTGCGAGACGGCACCCTCCACGTCCGCCCAGACGCTGACGTCACCACCGATCGCCAGCGCCTGACCGCCATCTGCCTCGATCTCCGCCGCAAGCGCCTCCAGCGACGTCGCGCTGCGCGCCAGCAGGACCACGCTCGCCCCCTCCGCCGCAAAGCCGCGGGCCATCGCGGCACCGATGCCACGGCTCGCGCCTGTGATCAGGACGGTCCTGTTCTTCATGCTGGTCATCATGGTTTCTCCGATCTGTGGGCAGGTGCAGTCTGACATGACCTGGTTCCCGAGCTTGATATTTGATGATCATCCGGGGATAAAGAGCTTGCTACACACATGAATGATGCGAATTCTGCATCAATGGACACACGACTGCTGACTGCTTTCCTGCAGGTCGTGCGCAGCGGCAGCTTCACGGCGGCTGCGCGCGAACTGGATCAGGACCCGTCTTCGGTATCGCGCTCGGTTGCCGCGCTGGAGGCAGAGATCGGGACAAGGCTGTTTCAGCGCAGCACGCGCCGCATCGCCCTGACGGATGCCGGACGCCGCTACGCCGACCGGGTCGAGCCGGTCCTCGCGGAGCTGGCCCAGGCGCGGGAGGAAGCCGCCACCGGCAACGCCGAACCGGAGGGGCCGCTGCGTCTCGGGGCCTCGGTCGCATTCGGGCAAGCCTGTATCGTTCCCCTGTTGCCGGAAATCAGGGCACGGTTTCCGGGGATCGAGCTTGACCTGAGCCTGACGGACAGCAACAGCGATCTCGTCGCCGAGCAGATCGATCTGGCGGTCCGGCTCGCCCCCGAGGTCAGGGGCGACATGGTCGTCACGCGGCTGATGCCAACCCGGTATCATGCCTGCGCCAGCCCGGACCACCTGCGCCGTCTGCCGGTCCCGGCCCGACCGGAGGGGCTGACCGAACATCCCTGCCTCTGTTTCGACCTGCCGGACTATCGCGCCACCTGGCGGTTCCGCAGCCCGGGCGGCGAGGAGGCGCAGGTGACGATCCAGCCCGCCATGACCATCTCCAGCGCGCTGGCGCTGCATGCGGCGACCCGGCTGGGGCTCGGGGTGGCGCTGCTGCCCGACTGGCTGATCGGCGACGATCTGGCGACTGGCCGGCTGACCGACCTGTGGCCGGACCGCCTGGCCACGGCCACCAGCTTCGACACGGCTGCCTGGCTGGTCTATCCCAGCCGCAGCTTCCTGCCCCGGCGCACGCGGGTCATGATCGACTTCCTGAAGGAGCGGCTGGGACGAGCGGATCAGTAGCCCCGGCCGGGATCCCTGACGTGGGTCTTCATCGGTTCCCCGGCCTCGAAGGCCCGGACGTTCTCCGCGAACAGGCGACTGATGCCGCCCATGTAGTCGGGGAAGCCGCCCGCGACATGCGGGGTGATGATCAGGTTCGGCGCGGTCCAGAGCGGGTTGTCGGACGGCAGCGGTTCCTGCTCGAACACATCCAGCGCGGCACCGGACAGGTGCCCCTCCTCCAGCAGGCGGATCAGGGCGGGTTCATCCACCAGACCGCCGCGACCGAGATTGATCAGGCTGGCACCGGGTTTCATGCGGCGCATCATCGGCTCGTCCAGCACATAGCGGGTCTCTTCGGTCAGCGGCAGGATGCAGACGACCACATCCGACTCGGCCACGATCTCCGCCGTGCGGTCCGCGCCGACCACTTTGTCGACGCCCGGTACGTCGCGCGGCTGGCGCTGCGTGCCGATCACCCGCATCCCCAGCGCCCCGGCCTTTTGCGCGAAGGATTCGCCGATCCGGCCCAGCCCCAGGATGCCGATGGTGGACCCCGCCGCCGTACCGGGCATGAACTGACGCCAGGTCGATGCGCGGTGGCCCGTGTTGGCCCAGTCCAGGCGCTTGATCAGCATCAGGGTCAGGGTCAGGGCGAATTCCCCCATTGTCCCCGCCGCCAGCCCCGCCGCGTTGCAGACAACGGTTTCCTTGCGCAACCCGTCCAGCGGCATCAGGTGGTCGATCCCGGCCCCGAAGCTCTGCAGCAGGCGCAGCTTGCCCGCCTTCGCCCAGTGGCCGCGCGGCGGTTTCAGCGCCATCAGGAACTCCGCCTCCGGCAGACCGGCGACGAAGGCGGCATCATCGTCCAGACGGATGATCTCGGCGCCGGGGAAGTTCTCCGCCAGCGGTCCGACGACCCGGTCGTTGAACTTGGAGAAGACGTGGATCCGATCCGGCATCAGGAGGCTACCTTCAGGTCGGAGGGCTTGGCCGTGCCACCGCGCAACAACCTGCCCGGAAGGGCATCCGTCGCATTGCCTTCGCGGCGGATGATCTGGCCGGAGACGATGGTGGCGTCATAGCCGCTGGCGCGCTGCATCAGCCGCCGCCCGCCCGCGGGCAGGTCGTAGAGCACTTCCGGCGCGTGCAGGGTCAGGTTGGCATAGTCGATGACGTTGAGATCGGCCTTCATGCCCGGCGCCACCAGCCCGCGGTCGAACAGGCCCACGGCCTCCGCCGTGTCGCGGCACTGGGCCTTCACCACCCATTCCAGCGGCAGCTTCGGCCCCCGCGTGCGGTCGCGGGTCCAGAGCGTCAGCATCGAGGTCGGGAAGCTGCCGTCGCAGATCAGCCCGACATGCGCGCCGCCATCCCCCAGTCCGGGAATGGTATGGGCATCGGTCAGCATCCGGTAGCTCGGGTCCAGGTCATATCCGGCATAGTTCAGGAACGGCACATAGACCATGCCCCGACCGTCCTTGGCCGAAAGGGCCTCCCAGACCAGCAACTGCGGCGGCACACCGCGCGCACGGGCGCGGGCACCCAGGCTGTCGCCCACCTCCGGTTCGTAGTTCGGCGCGTCGCCCAGCACGAACATGTTGTCGAAATCGGCCAGCACGTGGCGGGCGAAACCCTTCGCCGCCTCCGGCCCCTCCGCCAGCAGCCGGTCGCGCATCGCCGGGTCGGTGGCGGCCTTCAGCCGCTCCGCCACCGGCAGATCGGCAATCGCCTTCCAGGACGGATAGTCGGAGAAGGGGTTCATGGTCAGCTCGAAGCCCAGCAGGATCCCGACCGGGCGGCCACAGACCTGGGCGCGCATGGGCAGCCCCTCCTGCTCCGCCGCGCGACCGATCAGGTCCAGCGTGTCACGCCAGGCATTGGGCCAGCGCGGGTTCTGGGCGACGGAGATCGACATGGGGCGGCCCGATTCCCGCACCATGCGCCTGAAGATGGCGAACTCCTCCTCCTGGTGCTTCAGGTCGGAGACCATCTGCAGCACACCGCGTCCCGCCGCGCCGAGCCCGTTGGCGATGCCGACCAGCTCGTCGGCTTCGGCATTCACGGTCGGCGTCGGCTGGCCGTCACTGGTGCGGTGGTTCAGGGTACGGGAGGTGGAGAACCCCAGCGCCCCGGCCTCGACCCCCTGCCGCGCCAGTCGCGCCATCTCGGCGATATCCTCGGCCGTTGCCGGTTCCCGGTTGGCGCCGCGCTCGCCCATCACATAGACCCGCAGCGCGCCATGCGGCACCTGGGCGCCGAAATCAATGTCGTGCGGCACGGCTTCGAGGGCGTTCAGATAGTCGGGAAAGCTCTCCCAGTTCCAGTCCAGCCCCTCCGCCAGCACCGCGCCGGGAATGTCCTCGACGCCTTCCATCAGCCGGATCAGCCGGTCGTGGTCCTCCACCCGGCAGGGCGCGAAACCGACACCGCAATTGCCCATCAGCACGGTGGTGACGCCATGCAGGGAGGATGGGGTCAGATGCTGGTCCCAGCTCGCCTGACCATCATAGTGGGTGTGAATGTCGACGAAGCCCGGGGTGACGATACGGTCACGGGCGTCGATCTCTTCCCGACCGGAACCGGTGACGGTGCCGACCTGGGTAATGCGTCCGTCGCTGACGGCCACATCGGCCTGCCGTGGTTCGCTGCCGGTGCCGTCAACCAGAGTGCCGCCGCGCAGCACCAGATCATGTTCGTTCGCCATGTCGCTCGCCTCCCCGAAATGCCGGACCATTGATCCGTGCCGGGGGACGCTGCGTCAAGTGCCGAGGGTGCAGGCCAGAGACCCGATCAACCCGATCAGGCTTCGCCGACGCACTCCATCAGGGCTGCATCCACGGCCTCCTGCGCGCTCTTGCCCCCCCAGAGGACAAGCTGCACTGCCGGGTAGAAGCGTTCGCACTCGGAGAAGGCGATCTCGAACAGCATCTCCAGCGGGTCCAGCTCCAGATCGGCGTCGCGGCCCAGCAGCAGGGTATGGCGGAACAGCAGCAACTGCTCGTCCGCCCACAGGTCGAAATGGCCGACACTCATCTTCTCGTTGGCCAGCACCAGCAGGGCATGCAGCTCCGCATGCTTGCCCGCGGGGAACTTGTTGCCGAAGACGCAGGCGAAATGCAGCCCGCCGATCTCCGGCCGCCAGGAAACCCAGACGTTGAAGTCACACCACTTGCCGGTCACGACCACCGCAAGCTCGTCCTCGCCGGTGCGTTCCGATGCCCATTCGTTGGCATCGATGAACGCTTCGACGAAATCGAGCGGATTGGTGACAGTGGGGTCGGCGAGTTCGATCATCATGCCCATGGCGACCGTCCTCCGATCCGTGACCGGGATGAGCCCGTCATCCAACGGTCACATGTTGTGCGCGCAGCGAATCAACGCGCTAGATAGAGGCTACGGAGTGCCAGGAGTCCCCGTCAAGCGGGGAAAGCCGGATCAGGCTTCGGGGGCGGACTTTTTTGCGGCGGCGGGTGACTTGCGGCGCGGCGCGGGCTTTGCCTTCTTCAGGGCGGCGAGTTCCGTCTTCAGATCAGCCAGCTCTGCCGCCAGCCGCTCGTTCTCCAGCCGGGCCTCTGCCGCCATCTCGCGCACGGTCTCGAAGCTTTCCCGGTCCACCAGGTCCATGTCGGCCAGGATCCGCTCCAGCCGTGTGCGGACAAGCCCCTCCATCTCGTCGCGCGCGCCCTGGAAGGTGCCGGCGGCGGATGTCATCAGGCGGGACAGGTCGTCGAACAGCGGATTGCGGGTCTGCATCGGTGCCTCCTGTGGTTACCGAACCCCAGACATGGCATCGACCCGCGCCCTGAACCAGTGAGCGGATTGTCGCCCTTCCCCTCCGTGCACCATCCGCGTTGCGTGAAATGCACCGGCGCATTTCACGCATTCAGCAGGCCGTTCCACGCAAGGCAACTTTCCCTGACCGTCCTTCGCGCCAGGGTGTCGGCAGTTGGTTTCAGAAAAGGGAGAGACACATGGAACAACTGCATGTCACGGTCGCCATCATCGCCATCCTGATCGGCGTGATCCAGATTGTCCGGCGCAAGCGGGGCCGCGCCCACCGTCTGCTGGGCCGTGCCTGGGTGGCCGCGATGGCGGTGGCGGCGCTCAGTTCCTTCTTCCTGCGGGACATGACAGGGGGCTTCAATTATCTGCACGGGCTGGCCGTCTTCATGCTGGTCAATCTGGCGCTGGGTGTCTGGCGCGCACGCCAGGGGCGCCATACCGAACACGCGCTGTTCATGATCAACACATGGGGTGGACTGGTCACGGCCGGATGGATGGCCGCCGCACGGCACGGACTGGATCTGCCTTCCGGTGTCCATGCGTCGATCCTCGCCGCCTTCTGGACCATCCTGATCGTGGCGACCATCCCGCTGCACCGCCAGGCCGTCCGCAACCGGGGACGACGGCAGACATTGGTAAGGTCTAGCCGCGCCTGAAGATGCGGTAGAGGCTGGGGGCCAGGATCACGACAATGGCGATGCGGAAGACATGCATGGTGCTGACGAAGGCGGTGTCGATGCCCAGCGCCAGGGCGATCAGAGACATTTCCGCCAGACCGCCCGGTGACAAGACAAGTGCCATGGCTTCCGGCTGCACCCCGATCATGTCGCTGAACAGCAGCATGGCGATGATGGCGAGCCCCAGCAGCATCAGGGTCGTCACGAAGGCGGTGCGCACGGTCTGCCAGACCAGCGAGAGGGCCGTGCCGGCGAACCGGCACCCCACGGAGGCCCCCAGCACAAGCTGCCCGGCGGCAACGGCAATCGGGGGTGGTGTGACATAGGTCAGGCCCAGCAGATGCGCGACGGCGGACACCACCATCGGTCCGACCAGCGCCGCCGCGGGAATGCGGCACAGCCTTGCCAGCGGCCATCCGATCACGGCGCAGGCCACAAGGATCAGCCAGTCCTGGACCTGTGGCACCACCCCTGCCTTCGGCGGCATCATGGCCGGGACATCGACATCCATCACCAGCCGGAACCAGAAGGGAATGATCAGCACGATCAGCAGCACGCGCGTTGTGTGTACCAGCGACACCCGGCGCGGATCGCCGCCCAGTGCCTCACTGGCCAGCACCATCTCGCTCAGGCCGCCGGGGGTGGAGGCGAAATAGCTGGTGACCGGATCGAACTTCGCCACCCGGCGCAGGTAGATGTAGACGATGCCGCTGCCGATCACGATGTAGACGAACAGCACCAGCAGGGCCTGCGCCCACTGGACGGCGCGGTCGATGACTTCGGGCGAGAAGGCACTGCCCAGGAACACCCCCAGGATGGCGACCATCACGCCACGGAACCGCTTCTCCACCACGGGTGTCTGACCGGAAAGGGCCAGGATGGAGACGAACACCATCGAGCCCATCATCCAGGCCAGCGGCATGGCAAGCGCGAAGAACAGGCCGCCGCCCAGGGCACCGACCCCCAGGGCCATCGCCTGATCGCGCAGGCTGGCCTTGGGCACGGGTTCGGTTGTCGTCCCGGTCACGGAGCGGTCATTCCACGGACGGCCGTGCGTCATGACCGACAATGCGACCAAGCCGGACAGCCGTCTGTCCCGCCACCAGCCTTCGCGACGGCATGATCAGGACGCAGTTGTCATGGGGGGTGCGGATCGGCTTTCCCGCCTCCTCCGCGATCACGGTTCCGGCACGGGGAATGGTGGCAAGGCTCTCGTAGGCCTCGACGAAGCGGAAGCCGTCGCGCCCGGTCCGGGTGACCGTGATGCGCTCCGTCACCTCGATCACCTTCGACGGCGCGTGCCGGCGGAACGGCGCGATGCGCGCCGCCGTGTCCCGGTCAATGCTGCCGACGGCCAGCAGGAAGCGGGCCGCGATCTCGATCGCGTTCTCCGCCGCCGCCGGACTCTGGTGCTGGCCGCACTCTGCCAGCAGGGCGATCTCCGTCGCCGCCGGATCGGCAAAGGCGCCATGATCGCGCAGCCGCCGTCCCGACGCGTGGCCGCTGTCGGCGATGACCAGGCGGGGAAAGCCCATCCCGATGGCCAGATGCTGCCCGCGCCGGGTCATGCCGCTGAGCATCAGCGACTCGCCGCCCGACTGCATGGAATGGATGTCCAGCAGACGGGTGGCGCCTGTCACCAGTGGACGGATGGCCCGTGCGCGCGCCAGTTCCACACTGTTGCGCGGCCCGTCCAGCGTGGTGTGATCCCAGACGCGGTTCATGTCCTCGTCCACGAACCTGGCCCGTGTGGGTACCTTGGTGTCGTAGGTCGCATAGGCCGCAACATTGGCGAAACAGAACGTCAGGGATCCCTTACGCGGCCTGATCCCCAGATCGAGCAGCCGCTTCAGGGCATGGGCGCCACAAAGCTCGTTGCCATGTACCAGCCCCAGCACGACCACATCCTCACCCGCACGACCGCTTTCGAAGCGATGGGCATGACTGACACCCAGGTTGCCCCGGGCATAGGCCGAGATATCGACGGGCTGGAGCAGGTCCAGGCCCTGGGGGCTGTTCATGTGATGCGATCCGATGGTGCGCGGGCGACAGGGTTACCTATCACCCGGGCTGGTTTGCGTCCACGGGTCCCCTGCGCCGGGCAACAATTCGCTGCCGCACCGCCGGGGTTGGCTCGGCCTCCGACACATCCTCGAAAGCCACCACATCCAGTTCCGGGCGCACATGGTCGATCAGTTCGTTTCGCCGCAGCAGGAAATCCGGATTGCGGGGGCGGCCCAGCACCTCGTTCCCCCGCGCGAAGGTCTCGTAGAGCAACAGGCCGCCGGGCGCGACGCAGCGGACCAGCGCGGGAAACAGCGGTCGCCACAGGTAGTTGGTCACCACCACCCGGTCGAAGCGCCGGTCCGCCAGTGGCCAGTCCCCACCTTCCAGGTCGGCCTGCAGGACTGAAACGCCTGCCTGACCGGCCAGATCGGCAAGCGGTTCGATGTCGATATCGACCGCGGTCACGGAATAGCCCAGCGCCAGCCCCAGCCGCGCATGCCGCCCGCGTCCCGCAGCCAGATCCAGCAGGGTCTCGCCTGCCGACGCACGCGGCAGATGGCGCACGATCCAGGGGGACGGGGGCGAGGTCTCGGGACCATGCATGTCACTCAATTCCCTTGCGGCATGGCGTGTCTGCCGCCATGTAACTGCGATACAGCAAAACATCTCCGGCAGGATTTGCACGACCATGATCCGCTTTGACCTGAAATGCACGGACAACCACGTCTTCGAAGGCTGGTTCGGGTCAAGTGCGGATTACGAGTCCCAGAAGGAGCGCGGGTTGCTGGAGTGCCCGATCTGCGGCGACGGGCGGATCGGGAAGGCCCCGATGGCGCCCAACGTCGCCTCCCGCAAGGATTTCGGCAACCCTGCGCCGGTCCCGATTCCGACCGGTTCGCCGCCGGAACCGGTCACGGCAGGCGAGAGCGATGTGGAGATCACACCGGCCAGGATGGTCGCCATGCTGCGTACCCTGCGCCGCCATGTGGAACAGAATGCCGACCATGTGGGACCTAAGTTCGCCGAGGAAGCCCGCAAGATCCACTATGGCGAGGCGGAAGAACGCGGCATCTACGGCGAAGCGACGCCGGACGAGGTCGAGGAACTGCGGGACGAGGGCATAGAGATCGGCTCCATCCCCTGGCTGCCTGACAACGACCACTGATCTGCTGACCCTCCGCGCAGGCGGAGGACCGGGGACATCATCTCCGGCGCAGGCCGTCGATGGACAGCGAGCCGGCGCCATTGGCAAAGACAATGCCCAGCCCGCCGGCTATCGCCAGGTTCTTCAGGAACATGATCACCTGCATCGGGTCACCGAACTTCGCGTGGACCAGCAGTGCCGTCAGCAGGGTGAATCCCCCCAGCAGAAACGCCATAAGACGCGTCAGAAAGCCGAGCAGCAGCAGCGATCCGCAGCCCACTTCGGTAATGATCACGACAATCGCCAGCTCGCCGGGAATTCCCTCGGCCTCGATGTAGCGCGCCGCGCCCTCCATGTCGCTGAGCCCGTGAATCCCCGACAGGATGAACATGGCGGACAGCAGGATGCGACCGATCAGATCGGCCAGCGGAGAGAGAACAGTGATCACGACAGGATCCCTTCAGGCGTTTCCGCGCCAAGCCTACAGCAGACCATGGCCGGAGGGAATCAGGCCGCCCCGGGCGTCATCAGCCAGAGTCATCCACTGCCTGATCGCATCACCGGCCTGCTCCCCCACCCGGCCGCCCACGAGAGTATCCTTAGGGGTGGCCGGGTGGGGGAGTGGGCCGGTGCCGATTCCATCAATTGTTGGATCGATCTACCCGAGTGCCGCCAGCACCCGCGCCGCCACGGCCTCCGGCACCCATCCGGACCAGACCCCGACCTGTCGGCGCAGGAACCAGTCCGCTGTCCCGGCCGCTGTCAGGCCGTAGAGCCGCTGATGCGCCAGCACCTCGGATACCAGCGCGCTGCTGGTGTGATAGCGCCGGAGGAAGGCCACCAGCGAAGGTGCTTCCGCCATCAGCCCGGCCTGCACACCCACACTGACATGCGACTGCGGATAGGCCGTCGCCTGCGCCGGCCGGCGGCTCGACATCATCGCCTGCCATATCTCCGGATCGTGCGCCGGTTCCTCCAGCCGGACCAGGTCATAGGTGCCCAATACCCAGGTCGGTGCCCAGTAATAGGCGAGAAAGGGGCGCTTGCGCCGGTAGTTCTCGCCGATGGCCTCAGCCAGGGCATCCCCGTTCGCGGGCCGGAAATTGGTGAAGGCATCGGCCAGACCATAGGCGTGCAGCTTGCGGGTGTTCACCGCCTCGCAGGCCCAGCCGAGACTGCAGTTGTAGAACCGCCCCTTGTGGCGCTGCTCGGGATCGCTGAACAGATCCTTGTGGCGGGGCAGGTCCGATACGGCCTTCAGGTCCGACGCCGGGGCATCCGGCCCCTGCACCAGCCAGGCCGGCACGTACCAGCCCTGGCTCGCATCATCGAAGTTGATGCCCAGTTCCACGACCTTGCCCGTCTGCACTGCATCCGCCCACTGGTCCGGGAAGTTGGCCTTCCAGACCTCCATGGTCACATCCAGCCTGCCGGCCTTCATCGCATTGAAGAGGGGCAGCGTGGCCCCGGTGAGAACGTCGGTGGTACAGCCGAACCCGGTCTCGACGATGCGCCGGACGACCGCCACGTGAAAGGCATTCGACGCCCAGGGCAGGTCCGCCATGACCAGCGGCCGGTCCAGTTCGCAGACCGGATCGGGCTGTGCCAAGGCCTGTCGCGGCACCGTCACGAGCAGCGCAAGCACGGCAACGGCCTGCGCAAGTCGCCATATGGGGCGCACCATCGCGCCTGCTGTTCCCACAATCCGCTCCTGTCATCAGTACCGTGTGGCAGGATCCGCCACGTCGCAGCCGGAACATACCAGCCATAAAACGACATTGCACAGCCCCACGTCCTCGCCTGATCCCGAATGACGGGTGACGCGGCCTTCACAACCCCCTTCAGGTTGTACAAGCCATTGCGATCAGGGCTTTTCATTGCGGGCGGCAGTCGTCAATATGCGCCGCAGGTTGGCCGGTCCAGAAAAATGGAAATCCGGACTGGCCGTTACAGGGAGGAACTTGATGAAAACCTATGTGAAAGCAGCGGCCTTCGCCGGTGCGATGAGCCTCGCCGCTTCCGCCGCAATGGCTGACGGTCTGCCGGAGAAGATGACCTGGACCGCCTATGGCACCACCGCCTCCGGCTATGCCCAGTCGGTCGCCATCGGCAATGCGCTGAGCGAAGCCTATGGCACCAAGATGCGCGTCATTCCGGGCAAGAACGACGTGTCCCGCATGGCGCCGCTGCGTGATGGCAAGGCCGACTACTGCGCCTGTGGTATCGCCGCGTTCTTCGGCCAGGAAGGCACCTTCCTGTTCGCGTCCGGCGAATGGGGCCCGCAGCCGCTGCGTGTCGTCCTGACCGCCGTCGGTGAGAACAATCTCAGTCTGGCGACAGCAAAGGATGCCGGCATCGCGACCATGGCCGACCTGAAGGGCAAGCGCGTGTCCTATGTCGTCGGCGGTGATGCACTGAACTGGAATGCCGCGGCCAACATGGCCTTCGCCGGCCTGACCTGGGATGACGTGCAGAAGGTCGAGGTCTCGGGTTTCAAGGCGTCGATCGATGCGATCATCAATGGCCAGTCCGATGCGGCCTTCATGTCCACCATCACCCCGCATGCACAGCGGCTCGCCGCCAGCCCGCGTGGCATTCACTGGCCGCCGCTGCCGGCGGATGACAAGGCTGGCTGGGAACGTCTGAACAAGGCGCATCCGGTGGCCCTGCAGCATGTCGCGACCCGCGGTGCGGACATCTCTGCCGAGAAGCCGCATGCCGGTTACGTCTATCCGTACCCGATCCTGGTCACGAACAGCGACCGCGATGCCGATGAGGTCTATGCGCTGACCAAGGCCATCGTGGACCAGTTCGACAAGTACAAGGACGCAGCACCGGGTGGTGCCGGCTGGGCCCTGGCCAACCAGACCCTGGTCTGGGGCATGCCGTATCATGAGGGCACCATCCGTTACTTCAAGGAAGCGGGTATCTGGACCGACGAGGCACAGGCCAACAACGACATGCTGATCAAGCGCCAGCAGATCATCATGGACGCCTGGAAGTCCCTGGGCGACGTGTCCGGCATGAGCCCGGAAGACATCTCGGCCAAGTGGCTGCCGATCCGTGCCAAGGCGCTGTCCGGTGCCGGCATGCCTGTTGTCTTCGAGTGACGGCTGACGAATCGTGAACCAGACCGCTGGTGATGTACCGGCGGGACCCGGAAAGGGTCCCGCCGGCTCCGACGGTCAGACGATGCAGGTGGCCGATACCGAGTTCCGGTATCGGCCACTTTCGCCGTTCTGGCGTGCACTGCTTGTGATCATCACGGTGCTGACCGTGGCCATGTCGATCTACAAGCTCTTCAACCTCGGCCACACGTTCGGCTACGTGCCGATCGATACACAGTATTTCTTCGCACTGCTGGCGCTGCTGCTGCCGCTGTGCCTGCTTGTCTTCCCACTCCGGCCGACGCGTCCCGGCTCCGAGACCGCCACGGACCGCGCGCTGTTCGGGTTCGACATCCTGCTGATTCTCGCCTCCATCGGGGTGAACGCCTACCTGTTCTACTATGCCCGGGACATCGTGAACCTGGGCTGGGAGTATGGCGCGCCGGGCCATATCCAGATTGCCGGTGGCATTCTCTGGGTGCTGGTGCTCGAGGCCACGCGCCGGTCCGCCGGCCCCGTCGTTGCCCTCATTGTCCTGATATTCTCGCTGTACCCGACCTATGGCGAATTCCTGCCGGAACCGTTCGAGACCTTCGAGAACGAGCCCTTCGGCAACACGTTCGGCTATCACGCCATCTCGTCCGAATCGATCCTCGGCATCCCGTTCCGCGCCTTCGCGAATCTGGTCATCGGCTTCCTGATGTTCGGCGTGGCGCTGCAGCACACCGGCGGCGGCAAGTTCTTCCTGAACCTCGCCTTTGCCCTGCTCGGCCATGTGCGCGGCGGTCCTGCGAAGGTCGCGATCTTCTCGTCGGGCCTGATGGGCTCCATGAGCGGCAGCGTCATCACCAACGTGATGACCACCGGCGCCCTGTCGATCCCGGCCATGAAGCGGACCGGATTCAAGCCGCACTATGCGGCGGGTGTCGAGGCCTGTGCCTCTACCGGTGGCGTGCTGATGCCGCCGATCATGGGTGCGACCGCCTTCATCATGGCGATCTACCTGAACGTGCCCTATTCGGAGATCATCATCGCGGCGACGATTCCGTCGTTCCTGTACTTCTTCGGCCTGTTCATGCAGATCGACTCCTACGCGGCCCGTACCGGCCTGCAGGGTCTGCCCAAGGAAGAGATGCCCCGGGTCAGCGACACACTGCGGGAGGGCTGGCACTATGTCTTCGTCTTCGCGCTGCTGGTCTTCATGCTGCTGTACCTGCAGCGGGAGGCACTGGCCCCCTACTACGCCACCGCGCTGCTGATCGCGATCAACCAGATCAATGCCGGTACCCGCTGGAAGATGGCCAATGTCGGTACCTTCATCATCGGTGTCGGCCGGCTGTTTGCGGAACTGGCGGCGATCCTGGCCGGTATCGGCATGATCGTCGGTGCCCTGTCGCTCACCGGCAAGGTCTCCACCCTGGCGAGCGAATTGCTCGCCCTGGCGGACGGCAACGTGATCCTGCTGCTGGTCATGGGGGCGCTGGCCAGCTTCATCATGGGCATCGGTGTCACGGTCACGGTCGCCTACATCATCCTGGCGATCACTCTGGCTCCGGCGCTGACCCAGTCGGGCCTGAACCCGATGGCGGTGCACATGTTCATGCTCTACTGGGGCATGCTCTCCTTCATCACGCCTCCGGTGGCCCTGGGGGCCTTCGCGGCGGCCAGTCTGGCCGGGTCGAACCCGATGCGAACGGGCTTCGAGGCCATGCGCCTCGGATCGGTGATCTACTTCATCCCGTTCTTCTTCGTACTGAATCCGGGGCTGATCATGCAGGGGACCGTGACCCAGGTGCTGACCGTGACGATCACCGCGATCGTCGGCGTCATCCTGATGGCCTCGTCGCTGCAGGGGTACCTGATCGGTGTCGGGCGGCTGACCAACGGCGGCACATTGCAATGGCCGGTCCGGGCAGCAGTTGGCGTTGCGGCCATCCTGTTCCTGGCGCCCGGGGGCAAGCTGACCGGCTTCACCCATGTGGAGCTGGTGATTGCCGCCCTGGTGCTGCTGGTGCCTGCGGTGCTGATCGCGCTGATGCTGAATCGGCGCAAGGCAGCGTCGGCATGACCAGTGCGGCGGAACTGCTGGTCGCCTGCCTGGAACGGCAGGGGGCGGACCGGGTGTTCTGCGTGCCGGGGGAGAGCTATCTGGCGACCCTCGATGCGCTGGCCCGGCAGAACCGGATCGATCTGGTCCAGACCCGCCATGAATCCGGGGCCGGATTCATGGCGGTCGCCGACGCCAAGCTGACTGGCCGCCCCGGCGTGGCCTTCGTCAGCCGGGGGCCTGGTGCCACCAACGCCTCCATCGCCGTGCACACGGCGGAGCAGGATGCGGTGCCGATGGTGCTGTTCATCGGTCAGGTCGCCCGTGACGAGATCGGGCGCGGCGCGTTCCAGGAAGTCGATTACTCCCGCATGTTCGGCGGCATGGCAAAGGCCGTCTGGACCATCATGGACGGGGAGCGGATTCCGGAGATCGTGGCACGGGCCTGGCAGATCGCCAGCTCCGGCACCCCCGGCCCCGTGGTCATCGTGCTGCCGGAAGACATGCAGTTCGATCAGGTCACGAACGCACCGCTGGATCCGATGCCGGTGCCGCAGACACGGGCCGCCGAAGCCGATGTCGCACGGGTCGCGGAGATGCTGGGCAAGGCGGAGCGACCGATTGTCATCGCCGGCGGCCAGGTCGATGGCGAACGCGGGCGGGCGGCCATGCTGCGTGCCGCGAATGCCCTGCAGATCCCGGTCGTCACCAGCTTCAAGCGCCAGGATATCTTCCCCAACGACAACCCGCTCTATGCCGGCTATCTGGGCTTCAACATCCCGAAACCGCAGGTGGATCTGCTGTCGGAGGCGGATCTGATTCTCGCCATCGGCACCCGCCTCGGGGATACCACGACGCAGGGATATGTCTTCCCCTCGATTCCGCCGAAGCAGCCGCTGGTGCATGTCTACCCGGACGCCAATGTGGTGGGCCGTGTCTTCGCGGCGGATGTCGGGCTGACCGTCGATCCGGCGGCCTTCCTGGATGCCCTGGTCGACGCGGCACCGCCCGCACGCGACCGCTCCGACTGGCTCGGACGGCTGAAGGCCTATGTCGACCGCCTGATGGGCGGCGCGCCGGAACCGGCGGAGGACGGGGTCAATTTCGGCATGGTGATCGAGGCGCTGAAGCCGCACCTTGCCGACGACGCGATCCTGGTCACGGACGCGGGCAACTTCTCCAGCTGGGTGCACCGCCACCTGCGCCTGAACGGGCGGCAGATCATGGTCGGCGCGGTCTCCGGTGCCATGGGCATGGGTGTCCCGGCAGCGGCGGCGGCGGGCCTGCGGGAACCGGACCGCCAGATCGTCACCTTCCTGGGCGACGGCGGCGCGATGATGACGGGCAACGAGATCGCCACGGCCATCTCGCGGCGGGTACCGATCAAGATCTTCGTCTCCAACAATGGCGCCTATGGCACCATCCGCCTGCATCAGGAGAAGTTCTTCCCCGGCACCGTGGCGGGGACCGATCTGGTCAATCCGGACTTCGCCGCCTGGGGCGCAGCCTTCGGTGCCAAGGGGCTGAAGATCCGCGACGACAATGACGTGGAGCGCGTGGTGGCGGAAGCCATGAACCATGACGGTCCCGTGGTGGTCGAGGTCCGCTCCAGCCTGGAACGCATCTCCGCCTATGTCTCCATGGCCGATCTGAAGGGCTGAAACGCGGGAAGCCTGCATGGCGCAGCTTGACTGGCATCAGGGCCGCACGGGCCTGAACGATCTGGCCTTGCTGGATGCCGCGCCGGAATCGGACGGGATCGACCTGCACGCGGTGCGCCATTACCGGCGCGGGCGGGTTCGCGAACAGATGCGTCTGGCTGGGATCGACGCCGTGATCCTGTCGGACGCGGTGAACATCCGCTATGCCACCGGCACCCGGAACATGCAGGTGTTCAGTGCCCGCAATGCCGCCTCCCGCTACCTGCTGCTGACCCAGGACCGGTCGATCCTGTACGAGTTCACCGGCTGCATGCACCTGGCGGACGGCTTCGACACCGTTGACGAGGTGCGCCCCGCCCTGACCGCCAGCTTTGTCGCCGCCGGGCCAGACATCGCGGCGCGGGAGCGGCTGTGGGCGGCGGAGATGGCCGACACGCTGCGCCAGGAGGTCGGTGCGGGCGCGACCGTGGGTCTGGAGCGGATGAATGCAGGCTCGGCCATCGCGCTGGCAGCAGAAGGGTTCGTCATCCGGGACGCGCAGCACCCGGTGGAACTGGCCCGCGCCATCAAGTCCGCCGAGGAAGTGAAATGCGTCCGTGCCTCCCTCGCCCTGACCGGTCGTGCGGTCGGCGTGATGCGGGGCGCGATCCGGCCCGGCATCTCGGAGAATGAACTCTGGTCGGTGCTGCAGCAGGCGGTGGTGGCGGGCAATGGCGACTATTGCGAGACCCGGCTGCTGAACTCCGGTCCGCGCACCAATCCATGGTTCCAGGAGACCGGACCCCGCATCATCCAGGCCAATGAACTGATCGCCTTCGACACCGATGTGCTGGGCTGCCACGGCTACTATTCCGACTTCTCCCGCACCTTCCATTCCGGACCCGACGCACCGACCGCGACCCAGCGGGAGCTTTACCGCGTGGCGCATGAGCAGGTGCACCACAACATGGCCCTGATCCGCCCCGGCCTGAGCTTCCGCGACTATGCGGAGGGGGCCTGGGACATCCCGGAGAAGTATGCCGCCCACCGCTACTACCTCTCCGCCCATGGCTGCGGCATGACCGGGGAGTATCCGTATCTCTACCACCGCGCCGATTTCGCCGATGCGGGCTACGACGGGGAGATCCTGCCCGGCATGACCCTCTGCGTCGAAAGCTTCATCGGTGCCAATGACGGCGGCGAGGGGGTGAAGCTGGAACAGCAGATCCTGGTCACCGAAACCGGCACCGAACTGCTGTCGGATTTCCCTTTCGAGGACGCGCTGCTCGCCATCTAGCCATGGGGTGGGCGTCGAGAAGGTCGGGATCGTGGATCAGGTCTGCGAGCGCCGTGATGGGAGTTGTGCAGGCGACTCACTGGCGGCCACACCATCCCCATGCCGTACCCGGGCTCGACCCGGGTACCCAGTGTGCCGCGCAGGTGTCGGAGACTGGGCGCGCAGGACACGCCTGCGACCTCTAGGAGGGGTTACGAGGGAGAACGGTCGGGGCGCTACTCCGCCCCCAGCTCTGCCCTGATCTGGTCGCGGAAGATGTCGATGGGGCGCAGCTTGCCCTCCACCTCGATGTGCCACCAGGTCCAGCCGTTGCAGCTTGGTGCGCCCTGCACGTGGGCGCCGATCTTGTGGATCGAGCCGGTGGCGTCGGCGCAGATCAGGCTGCCGTCGGCGCGGACCCGGGCGACATGCTTGCCCGTAGGGCCGAAGACATAGGTCCCCGGTTCGATCAGGCCCCGTTCCACCACCGCGCCGAAGGGCACACGCACCGCCTGCCGCTTCGGCGGCGTGATGGCGCGATCTTCCTTCGGCAGGGTACGGATGCGACCGATGCGGTTCTGCGCCAGGCGGCAGTATTTCTCTTCCCGGTCGATGCCGATGAAGCGCCGCCCCAGCCGCTTGGCCACGGCCCCGGTGGTGCCGGTACCGAAGAAGGGGTCGAGCACGATGTCATTGTCGCGGGTGGCGGTCACCAGGATGCGGTGCAGCAGCGATTCCGGCTTCTGCGTCGAATGCGCCTTCTGCCCGTCCTCCTTGAGCCGCTCATTGCCCGAACAGATCGGCAGCAGCCAGTCGGAGCGCATCTGAACGTCGTCATTCAGCACCTTCAGCGCCTCGTAGTTGAAGGTATAGCCCTTGTTCTTCTCCCCCTTCGCGCACCAGATCATGGTCTCGTGCGCGTTGGTCAGGCGGCGGCCACGGAAGTTTGGCATCGGGTTCGACTTGCGCCAGACCACATCGTTCAGGATCCAGAACCCCAGGTCCTGCAGGATCGCCCCGATGCGGTAGATGTTGTGATAGCTGCCGATGACCCACAGCGTGCCGGTGTCCTTCAGCGCCCGGTGGGCGGCCTGCAGCCAGGCACGGGTGAAGGCGTCATAGGCTTCCAGGCTGGAGAACTGGTCCCATGCGTCATCCACGGCATCGACCAGACTCTCGTCCGGCCGCCGCAGTTCGCCCTTCAGCTGCAGATTGTACGGCGGGTCCGCGAAGATCATGTCCACCGACCCTGCCGGCAGTCCCTCCATGATCTGGACGCAGTCGCCCTGAATGATCCTGTTAACCGGCAAATCCTGCATGGCGCCGCGCTGTCCTGTCTGATGTCCCACCCTGATCGCGCTGAAAACCCCTCGAATCAACAGCGCGTTGGCATAGTCACTTGAACCAGAATCTCAGGTCAACCGCTTTTAGTGCGTTGAGTCAGTGATTTATCGTATCTTCTTGAATGATCAAATCACGAACAGGCTGGAAGGAACGGCGGTGCGCGGGGCAGGGTCCAAGGGCCGCAAGCGCTTGGCGATGCTGGCGTGTCGGGTATCCGGCGTGCCGTTCGAAGCCGTATCCGGGATAGGTTTCCGCCAGGTCCGACATCAGTGCGTCACGATGCACTTTTGCAACAATCGACGCCGCCGCAATGGCCGCGACCTTCGCGTCCCCCTTCACCACCGCCTCCCCCGGCATGGCGAGACCGGGCGGCATGCGGTTGCCGTCGATCAGAACCGCAGCGGCAGGCGTGGACAGGGCGTCAATGGCGCGCGCCATGGCCAGCATGGCGGCGTGCAGGATGTTGAGCCGGTCGATCTCCTCCACGGTGGCCTCGGCGATGGAGACCAGCGCGTCCTGATGCAGGACCGCCGCGATCTCCTGCCGACGGCGGGCGGAGAGCGCCTTTGAATCTGCCAGCCCCCCGATGATGCGGTCGTAGGGCAGGATCACCGCGGCGGCGACAACCGGACCGGCAAGCGGGCCACGCCCGACCTCGTCAACACCCGCGACCGGACCGCCGACCCGGGCGCGCCAGGCCTGTTCAAGTAGCCGGTCGGCCATTGGTTCCGGATTCTTCGGACGGGGCAGCCGGGGCCTCGCTGGCCGGGGCTCCGCTGGCCTGTGTTTCGCTGGCCGGTGTTTCGCTGGCCGGGGCTTCGCTGGCCGGGGCTTCGCTGGCAGGACGCTCTTCCTCCGGCATCGCATCATCCCGCTCATCGGCTTCGGGCGAGGCGGCGCGTTTCGGCTGGAGGCGGCTCACGATGCGGTCCAGCTCGCTGCGGCCATAGTCGCCGACGCTCAGGGTCACGCGACCGACACCGCGGGCCGCACGCCCCGACCCCTCGGTGAACGCACCGACGTTCCGGCCGTAGATCGCGCGGGTGAAGTCACTGAAGGAGTGCACGCGACGCCATTCCACATGGTCCATCCGCCGTGCCGTGAACAGGAAGAACGGACTCGCCACCAGACTGAGGGCAATCACCGCCGTCATGAGCTTGGAGCCGAAGGGATCGATCACCCCGGCGGCCAGACCCGCGGCGACGAGGACAAAGGAAAACTCGCCGATCTGCCCGATGACGGTCCCTGCCAGCCAGGCCTTCGGCCAGGGCTCCCCCAGCATGCGCAGGATGATGATGTTGGTTGCCGTCTTGGCGAAGGAGATGGCGAGCAGCAGCCCGATCACCAGCAGGATATTGTCCCAGATGAAGCCCAGGTCGAGCAGCAGGCCGATGGAGAGGAAGAAGACCATCAGCAGTACCGACTGGATCGGCTCCACCGCCGCGATCATCTTGCCACGCTCGATCGTGTTGCCCGCCACCAGCCCGCCGATGAAGGCACCATAGGCAGGCGAGAGCCCCACCAGGCCGCTGATCGCGGCGAAGACGAAACACATGGCCAGGCCGGACATGGCGGCAAGGTCGTGGTTGTCGCTGATCCAGTGGGCGAACGGCAGATGCTCCCGCTTGCGGCGGCTGAGCAGGAAGACGATGCCGGCCAGGATCGAGACGGCGATGATGACCGGAACCAGGGCGCTGGTCGGGCTTGATCCCTCGACACCCATCTCGCTGACGATCAGCAGCATCGGCACCACGGCCAGGTCCTGCGCCACCAGGATTCCGACCGCCAGCCGTCCGACCTCCGTCCGCAGCTCACCAATGTCTTCCAGAATCTTGATGGCCACGGCGGTCGAACTGAGGCCCAGGCCAAAGCCGACGATCAGCGACAGCTCCGGTCCCCAGCCGAAGGCCTTGCCGCAGACCCAGGCAAAGGCGAGACCAAGGGCGATCTGCAGCCCCGCGATGGTCATGGCCATGCGCCAGATGCGGCGGAAATTGCGCAGCGACAGTTCCATGCCGATCAGGAACAGCAGCATCAGCACGCCCAGCTCCGCCACCAGCTGCAGCTCTTCCCCGTCGCCGACAAGCTCCAGCACCGACGGACCCAGCACGACCCCGGCGATGATGTAACCGACCACCACCGGCTGCTTGATGCGGCTGAGCAGCAGCCCGCACAACAGCGCCGCACCGGCAACGATGGCCAGATTGATCAGTTCTTCTTCATGCATGCTCGACCGGTGCTCCGCCGTCAGGTGGATTTCACGAGGGTCAGGTTACGTCACATCCACCGGATACGCACCACCCTCCCGGACACTGCGCAGCACGAAGCCCGACTGCATGCTGGCGACACCGGGCAGCCGGGACAGTCGGTTGCGGTGAATCCGTTCGAAGTCCGCCACGTCGCGCGCCGCAACCCGCAGCATGTAGTCCGCACTGCCGGTCATCAGGTGGCATTCGAGGATCTCGTCCGTACGGATCACCGCTTCCTCGAAGGCTGCCAGCGATTCCTCGCTCTGCGATGTCAGGCTGATCTCCACGAATGCCTGGATGGTCAGCCCCAGCGCCATCCGGTCCAGCCTTGCCGAGTAGCCTGAGATGACACCCGATTTCTCCAGCAGCTTGACCCGCCGGTGACAGGCGGAGGGCGACAATCCGACCGCCTCGGCCAGGTCGTTCAGTGACAGGGAGGAATCCCGTTGCAGACGCTGCAGGATGCGCGCATCCGTCCGATCCATCAAATTTTCTCCGAGTTTTATAGCTAATTCTCAAATTTCTTACCATAATTCCCGGAATTCGGGCAAGGATTCGAAGCACTTTCCGGCGGCAGCGCGCGATACTGGGAGATCAGACATTTCGCACGGTTCAGGAGGCTGTCATGCGCGTCGGTACCCCCAGGGAAATCAAGAACCATGAATATCGGGTCGGCCTGACGCCGGAGAGCGTGGCCGAGCTGAAGCTGAACGGCCACGAGGTTCTGGTGGAAACCGGTGCCGGCATGGGCATCGGCGCGACGGACGAGGCCTATGTGCTGGCCGGTGCCGAGATCGCAGCCGACGCGGCGGAAGTCTTCGCCCGTTCCGACATGATCGTGAAGGTGAAGGAGCCGCAGGCGAACGAGCGCGCCATGCTGCGCCCGGACCAGATCCTCTATACCTACCTGCATCTGGCCCCCGATCCCGACCAGACCCGCGACCTGGTGAACAGCGGTGCCGTCTGCATTGCCTATGAGACCGTGACCGACCCGACCGGCGGACTGCCGCTGCTGAAGCCGATGAGCCAGGTGGCCGGGCGCATGTCGATCCAGGCCGGCGCCTCGGCGCTGGAGAAGGCCCACGGCGGGCTGGGTGTGCTGCTGGGCGGCGTGCCGGGCGTGGCGCCGGGCAAGGTCGTCATCCTGGGGGGCGGTGTCGTTGGTTTCAACGCCGCGCAGATGGCCGTGGGCCTGCATGCCGATGTGACCATCATGGACCGCAATCCGGTGGTGCTGGAGAAGCTGGAGAACCATTTCGAGGCTTCCGCCACCGTGCTCTATTCCACCCGTACAGCGGTCGAGGAACAGGTCGCGGCCGCCGATCTGGTGATCGGTGCCGTGCTGGTGCCCGGTGCCGCCGCGCCGAAGCTGGTGACGCATCACATGCTGTCGACCATGAAGGACGGCGCCGTGCTGGTCGATGTCGCCATCGATCAGGGTGGCTGTTTCGAGACCTCCCGCGCCACCACCCATGCGGAACCGACCTATGTGGTCGAGGGCGTTGTCCACTATTGCGTTGCCAACATGCCGGGCGGTGTCGCGCGCACGTCCACCTATGCCCTGAACAACGTCACCCTGCAGCATGCCATCGCCATCGCCAACAAGGGCTGGAAGGGCGCCCTGGCCGCCAACCCGCACCTGCGGAATGGCCTGAACGTCTGGAACGGCAAGGTGACCTACGAGGCCGTGGCACAGGACCTGGGGTATGACTACGTGCCGGCGGAGGAAGCCCTGAAGGGCTGATCGACCGGCGGAAACCCGCAGCGTCCCGCGACTTGCGACAAACTTCCCTGTTCATCCCTGCGCCTGAGTCCCCATCTAATGGAGACTGACAGGCGCAGGAGGACAGAGGTCATGCCCCGCAAGAAGGATCCCGTCGGCCCCATCATCGACGCCACCATGCAACTCGCCGCGCTGGGGGGCTGGCGCAATGTCACGCTCTACGACATTGCGCGGGAGTCCGGTCTGGACGTCGCCGAAGTCGTTGCGGCAGTGGGCAGCCGCACTGGCGTCATCAGTCAGATTGCCGCCCGCGCCGACGCAGCCATGCTTTCGGCGGTGGATGACGACTGGCCCGACGAGGCCATTCGCGACCGCCTGTTCACACTGCTGATCGCCCGGTTCGACAGTCTGAAACCCCATCGCGAGGGGCTGCGCGCGGTGCTCGCCAGCCTGCCGGGTGACCCCATGGGCGCGCTGGCGCTGATGGCCGGACCGGGGCAGCGCACGATGCGTCTGGCGCTGGAGTCTGCGGGTGTTGCGACCGGTGGGATTGCCGGTGCATTGCGCATGAAGGCCCTGGGGCTGGCCTATGCCCGCACCTTCCGCACCTTCCTGAACGACGACAGTGCCGACCTGTCGAAGACCATGGCGGCGCTGGACAAGTCCCTCTCCGGCCTTGACCGCCTGGCCGGGCGCTTCCGCCGCGGCCGCTCCCCCTTCTCCGACAGCGGCGACACGCATCCGGTACCGGAGGCCGAACCTGCCGCAGGCTGACCGGGCATCTTTACCGCGCCTCTGATCTGCATTCAGCACAATACTCCTGTGTGGGTAGAATATGTGATGCTGCCACTATCCAATGGAGGCAGGAGAACGGTCGGGCATGGGGACGTCAGCACGCGCGCCGCATATCGTGGGCATCGGTCAGAGCGCCTATACGCGCTGGGGTGGAATCCAGGATCGCAGCCAGTTCCAGATCACGGCGGAGGCCATTGTTGCCGCCGCCCGCGACGCAGGGCTGCCGGTCAGCGCCATTGACGGGCTGACATCCTTTTCCAACGACAGCAATGAAGGCCCGGTGATGCAGGCCGCGCTGGGCATCCCGGAACTGCGCTGGTCAGCCATGGTCTGGGGCGGCGGCGGCGGCGGGTCCTGCGGTGCGGTCTCCCTGGCCTGCGCGGCCATCGAATCCGGACAGGCGGAGGTCGTCGTCGCCTATCGTGGCCTCTGTCAGGGGCAGGGTCGCCGCTATGGCCGCGCCGCGCCCACACGCACACATGGCAATTTCATCGCCCCCTATGGCCTGTTTGCACCACCGCAGATGCTGGCATTGATGGTGCAGCGGTTCATGCACCTCTACCCGATCACCGAGGATCATCTGGCAGAGATCGCGCTGTCGTTCCGTGCCAATGCCAACCGCAATCCGCTGGCCGTGATGGGGGACCGGACCCTGACGAAGGAACAGTATCTCGCCTCCCGCTGGATCGCCGAGCCGCTGCGGCTCTACGACTGCTGCCTGGAGACCGACGGCGCCGCCGCGGTCCTGATCACCACGGCCGAGCGCGCCCGCGATCTGGTGCAGCAGCGGGTGGAAGTCCTGGCCAGCGCCCACGGCAGCGGCGCGGGCTGGAGCACCGGCCCGCTGGGCAGCCAGAACATGCCCAACGATACCTATGCCAGCACCAACAACCGCCGCCTGGCGAAGGAACTGTTCGCCCGGGCGGGCCTGACCCCGGATGACATCGACGTTGCCCAGATCTACGACCATTTCTCCGGCATGGTCCTGATGGCGCTGGAGGATTTCGGCTTCTGCGGACCGGGCGAGAGCGGCGATTTCGTGGCCGAGGGCAACATCCGCCATGACGGCGGGAAGCTGCCGCTGAACACGTCCGGCGGTCAGCTGTCCGAGGCCTATGTCCATGGTGTGAACCTGATCATCGAAGGTGTGCGCCAGTTGCGCGGTACCTCGACGGCGCAGGTCGCGGATGCGCGCACCTGCCTGGTGACCGGCGGACTTGGTGTCGCGCCGACCAGCGCCATTCTGCTGGGGAGGAACTGATGGCCCTGTTTCCCGAGACCATGCCACGTCCGGAGCCCGACATGGACGACGCGCCATTCTGGGAGGCCTGCGCGGAGAGGCAGCTACGCTTCCAGTCCTGTGCCGTGTGCGGCATGCTGCGCCACCCCCCCGCCCCGATCTGCGGTGGATGCCATTCGACCGAGACGGTCTGGACAGCGGCGCCGACGGAGGCGGAGGTCTTCTCCTTCACCGTCATCCACCATGCCAGCCATCCGGCAGTGGCGGACGACCTGCCCTATGTCGTCGGTCTGGTGACCTTCCCCGGACTGCCGGGCGTGAAGCTGGTCACCAACATCACCGATATCCCGCCATCGGAGGTCAGGATCGGCATGCCGCTCACCCTCTGGTGGGACGACATCGGCGACGGCATGCACCTGCCCCGCTTCCGTCCCGCCTGACGCTGAGGCGCCGGACGGGTCAGAGGCCGGACAGATACCGCTGCCACCGGACGCAACGCCCGGTCGATATGGGGGCGGATCAGAAGTTCAGCGAGATATCCCGATGGCTGGAGCTGCAGGCGGCGACGAACAGCGCCTGATCGCGGGAGAGCCTCGGCTGCATGCGGGCACCCAAGGTTTCCCTGATCGCGGCCAGATAGGTCTCGATCTCCTGTTTCAGCGCCGTTGCCGCCTGGCCACGCCAGGCCTGCTGCGCCTCGAACTCGGCGATCGCGTCCTCATATTCCTCCAGCGGTTTCGTCCTGTCGGTCTCGGCCTTCTTCAGGGCACGTCGGGCCTTGGCCAGTGCCTTCTGCACGTCGCCCGCACCCTCGACATCCCGGAAAGCGCGTTCGACTTCCTGAACGGTCTCGGCAGCCTGCTTGCCCGGCGCGGTCTCGATCGCCTGCCGCAAGCCACGCAGATCGCTTTCCAGCGCGGCAAAGGCGGCATTGCCATTCAGGACAGCCAGAACCTCCGCCGGACCCTCCCATGAGCCATCGGCGGCACGCTGGTAGGTCGTGCGCGCCTTCGACTCCGCCTTGGTCAGGGTGCTGAAGGTCTTGTAGGTATCAGCCCAGCTCGCCGGAATCTGGGAGCGCAGTTCCTCGGCCCTGGCCAGATGGTGCTGCATCTCCGCCTCGAGTTCCGGCTTCCGATCCAGCTCCGATTCCTGCAGGCGGCTGATCCGTGTCTTCAGCGCGTCGGCCTCCTCCTGCTCCTTGCGGATGTCCTTCTCCAGACGACGGACCACGCGCAGCTGCGGCCGGTAGTCACCGGAGGCTGCATCGACCCTGTCACCCGCCGCAGACGTGTCGGCCAGGGCGGCAATGGCGGTCTCGGCATTCTCGAAGCCCTTGCCGAGATCACGCGCCAGGTCCTTCGGCAGGGCCGACAGGTCAAGTCCCTGCGCTCGTGTGATTGCCGCCGTGATCGCGGTACCCTCCGTGGCCAGCCGATCCTCGACAAATTCCTCGAGGCAGAACTGCAGCTTCGGATTGCGCGGGGGCGGAGAGGTGTCGGACAGGAAGCTGACCCGGTTCGGCAGATAGTTCACCAGTTCCGGTACGGCACCCATGATACCAAGTGCCACCAGCTGCAGGCTGATGAAGGCGACCACGCCCCGGTACATCTGCACGGTCCGTACTGCCGCCGGGGCAACGCCACGCAGGTAGAACAGCGCGAAGCCGAATGGTGGTGTCAGGAACGAGGTCTGGATGTTCAGGCCGATCATGACACCGAGCCACACCGCCGTGATGTTGGCCGACGGATCGGCCAGCAGGATCGGCGCGACGATGGGCACGACGACAACCGCGATCTCGATGAAGTCCAGGAAGAAGCCCAGGATGAAGATGACCAGCATGACGATGATGAACTGGGTCCAGAAACCGCCGGGCAGAGAATTCAGGAACTCGCGCACCAGTTCCTCGCCGCCGAATGCGCGGAAGGCAGCGGTCAGCATCGCCGCACCGAGCAGGATGATGAACACCAGCGAGGTGGTCTTCGCGGTCTCCAGCATCACATCCTGCAGGGTGCGGTCGATCTTCAGCACCCGCCAGCCGCTCCAGCCCAGGGCAATGACCAGCAGCACGGCGGCGACCGCGCCGATGGCGATGCCGATCTCGTCCTCGGCGCTGTCGATCGACTTGATGTTCATGTCGAAGGTCGCCAGCGCGAAACCGATCATCAACAGGGCCACGATTGAAATGATGGCCGGAATGTAGGTCGTGGCACGGCCTTCCGTCAGGCGGTAACCGCCCATGATCAGGGCACCGGCGGCACCAATGGCACCTGCCTGATTCACCGTGGCAATACCCGCGATGATCGAACCCAGCACCAGGAAGATCAGCGCCAGCGGCGGCACCAGTGTCAGGACGACATTGCGCCAGAACACGGCGTCGAACTTGCCCTCGAACCGCACAGCGGGCGCGGCACTTGGCCTGATCGTGGCGTAGATCAGGATGTAGAGCATGTAGAGCCCGACCAGGACCATGCCCGGAATGAAGGCCCCGAGGAACATCTCGCCCGCACTGGTGGAGGCCACGTCGAAGATCGACGGCATGCTCAGTTCGCCGGTGGCTTCCTTGTAGAGCGCCTTGCGCGCCGTGCCGGCCTGATCGGTGGCGGAGGCGAGCTGGTCGGCCAGGATGATCAGCACGATGGAGGGCGGAATGATCTGGCCCAGCGTTCCGGACGCCGCGATGGTACCGGTGGCAAGCGAGGGCGAGTAATTGTTGCGCAGCATGGCGGGCAGCGAGATCAGGCCCATGGCCACGACCGTTGCGCCGACGATGCCTGTGGTCGCGGCGAGCAGCGCGCCCACGAAGACAACGGAAATGCCGAGGCCACCCGGCACCGGGCCGAAGAGCTGCGCCATGGTCACCAGCAGGTCCTCGGCAATCTTCGAACGCTGCAGCATGATGCCCATGAAGATGAACAGCGGGATCGCGATCAGGGTATCGCGCTCGACCTCCCAGTAGACCCCTCGAAGATTGGTGACGCCCGCAGACAGCCACTGCGACGGACCACCGGTGTGGAAATAGGCGTCAGGATTGTCCGCGAACAGGTAGCCCGAACCGGCGGCCAGCCCGATGGAGATGATCGCGGCACCAGGCAAGGCAAAGGCAACCGGATAGCCGGACCCCAGTGCAAACGCCATGATCAGGACCAGCAGTGCGAGAAAGAAAAGCTCCATGACCCGACCTCAATGCGCGACGGGCTGATGTTCGCGATGCCCGGGTTCATCCCGGATATCGGCGATAGCCTCGAAGAAGTAACTCACGAACTGGATCAGCATCGTGATGGCGAAAATACCGATGAACCCGGCCATCTGATACTTGATGAACATGCCGACGGTACCGGTCTGCGAAATCTCGAAATTGGCGATCGGGCCATTGATGATCGACTGCTGGCCGTCGAAGCCGATGTAGATGATGACCCACATGGTCGACGTGCCCAGCAGGATCGAACCGAGGGCATTGACGTAGCCGCGGGTACGCCGACCGAAGCCGGCATACAGCACATCGACGCGGACATGCCCCTCGTCGAACAACGTGAAGGCGGAAGCGAACAGGAACAGCGCTGCGTACCAGTACCGCACCAGGTCGCCCATCAGCGCCTGCTCGTAGGAGAAGATGAAGCGGGTGATGACGATCAGCAGCTCCGCCCCCACGATCAGCAGTGCCAGCCAGGTGAAGCCGAGTGTCCGGGTGAAGGCGGCGATGATGAAGGCGATCGCGATCAGCGGCATGTGAATCCAGGGGCCGACGAAATGCGCCCGGCTCAGCGCCCGGACCGAGTCCTCACCCATGAAGTCCTGCAGCAGGTTCTCGACCCGCATGAACGCGATCACGGAATCGGCGACACCGACCAGGACCACCATCCAGAAGAAGCCGCGAATGAGGAAGAGATTGAAATGATGGATACGGTGCGAGTCCCAGCGCAGCGCGCAATCCGACGTGCGCTGCACGAAGAGGACACTCGCGGCGATCGCGGCGGCATAGAGCAGCACCTGCACCCAGGCGAGACCGCCGCCATCCTCCGAGAACGCCGCCGAAAAGCCCGGGAAACCGAAACTGACGATCAGCACGTTCTCCGCAATGAACGCGACGAGCAACGACAGCATGGACCAGCCCGCTATGCGGACCAGCGGTGCGGGCCGACCGTAAGGCGGAATCTCCGCCTGCATACCTGCTGTCACGTTGCTGTCAGTCATCTGCAATCCTGTTGAATGGATGGAGCCGGGCGCGCAGATGGACGGCATGAGGGCGTCATCGCGCACCGAGTGGGCCACAATGGAAAAAAGGGCGGTGCCATTCGAGGCACCGCCCTGATTCCTGTCAGTCAGCCTTCGGTCAGGTCAGACCCAGCACACGGTTGCGCTGGTTGACGAAGGTGCCTTCGAACTTGGCCATCGTCCCGCCGATCTCGCGCAGGTTGGCCTGGAAGGAGTCGTCGACTTCGGTAGCCAGCGGGGAATGGTCACGGGTTTCCGCGAAGACTTCCGCCGCCGCGTCACCGAACGCGTCCCAGACATCGTCGTTGAACGCGCGGACCTGGACACCGTGGTCGTTGACCAGCTTGGTCATGTACTCGCCGTTCTTGGCCATGTTCTCTTCGAACGCCGCGCCATGCTCCTCGTAGCAGGCCGCCTCGATCACCGCCTTCTCCCAGTCGGTCAGGCTGCCCCAGAAGCTGGCGTTCATGCCGAAGGCCAGTCCGCCACCCGGCTCATGCATGCCACCGGTGTAGTAGTACTTCGCGGCCTCGTAGAACTTCATGAAGTAGTCATTGTAGGGACCGACCCACTCCGTTGCCTCGATAGCGCCGGAAACCAGGTTTTCATAGATCTGGCCACCCGGCAGGGACACGGTGGAGACGCCGAGCTTCGACATCACGGAACCGCCCAGGCCCGGAATACGCATCTTCAGACCCTTCAGGTCATCAGCGGATTCGATTTCCTTGTTGAACCAGCCGCCGGCCTGGGTGCCGGTCGCGCCGCACATCAGCGGCTTCAGGCCGAATTCGCCGGAGACCTTGTTCCACAGTTCCTGACCGCCCTTGAACTTGATCCAGGCGTTCCATTCCACGGTGGTCATGCCGAACGGCACGGCGGTGAAATAGGCCAGGGCCGGATGCTTGCCGGTCCAGTAGTAGTCCGCACCGATATAGGCCTGCGAGTTGCCGGAAGCCACTTCGTCAAAGACGTCGAACGCGCCCACGCGTTCACCGGCGGCGAAATATTCAACGTTCAGCGCACCATCGGACAGCTGCGCGATACGCGCGGCCAGACGCTGTGCGGAGATGCCCAGTCCCGGGAAGTCCCGCGGCCAGGTCGACACGATGGTCATGGTCTTGCCGCCCTGGGCAATGGCGGGCGCGGCCAGCGCTGCGGTACCGACGCCAGCCAGCGCGGCACCCTTCAGAAATTTACGACGTTCCATAGACTTGAAGTCCTCCGTTGTATCGATTCGTTATCGTGCAGCACGGTTCCATACGTTGTTACGTACACCACAAGAGCTGCGCTGCGCTAATTGGCGGAATTCCTGAGTGGATTGCAACCGGTTTCAGTTGATTGTGGTACAAGAACACCCCATCACGCCACTTTCGTGCATCCGGGATGATCCTTCAGAACCCTGTCGGTGGACGCGGGGAAACGCGACAGCAGACCGGCCGGCCGGATCGGGCGGGGCACCAGTCCGCCGCCGCAGTTCGGACAGGTGTGATCGAATGTCTCCGCCGCGCAGTCCCGGCAGAAGGTGCATTCGAACGAGCAGATCATGGCCCGGTCCGAGTCCGGGGGCAGGTCGGCATCACAACATTCGCAACAGGGCCTCAGGGCAAGCATGGGCGTCTCCTCATTCCGGTGGATGAACCACGCCCCGGAAAGGCTAGTATGATCAGGTTGGGCGTCAACAATGCAGTGAGACGGACAGACAGATCATGACAGCAGGCCGAACATGACGGAACAGAGGGGCACAACACTGGTGGCCGGTGCCATGGGCATCGTCGGCCGGGCGGTACTCGAGCAGCTGGCGGCGGAGGGGCGACCCGCCATCGGCCTGTCGCGGCGCTCACCGGACTTCGACAGCGACGCCCGCTTCATCGCGCTCGACCTGCTGGACCGCGATGCCTGCGCGGCCACGCTGACCGGGCTGGAGGATGTCACCCATCTGGTCTATGCCGCCGTCAACGAACAGCCGGAGATCGCGCGGGGCTGGACCGACCCGGGCCATGTCGCCACCAATCTCGCCATGCTAACCAACCTGGTCGAGGTTGTTGAGGCACGGGCGCCGAAGCTGCGCCACATCACCCTGATGCAGGGCACCAAGGCCTACGGTATCCACATGGGGCCGTTCCGGCTGCCCGCGCGCGAGGATGATCCGCGCTACATGACACCGAACTTCTACTACGACCAGCAGGATTGGCTGACCGCCCGGCAGCAGGGCAGGGACTGGCACTGGACGGTGATGCGGCCGCAACTGGTCTGCGGCTATGCGCTGGGCAGCCCGATGAACATCATCGCCGGGGTCGGGGCCTATGCCGCGATCTGCCGCGAGCTTGGCCTGCCACTGCGTTTTCCGGGCGGGGAGCCGCGCACCATCGAACTGACCGACGGGGCACTGCTGGCCCGCGCCATCAGCTGGGCCGGTGAGTCAGCCAATGCGCGGAACACCATCTTCAATGTCACCAATGGCGATGTCTTCGTCTTCGCGCATTTCTGGCGCCGGATCGCGGCCCATTTCGCCATGCCAACGGATGTGCCGCACCCGCACAGCCTCGCCCGCTCCATGGTGGACAAGGAAGCCGTCTGGCAGCGCATCGTCGAACGGCACGGGTTGAAGCCGACGACCCTGGCGGAACTGGTGCCCTCCTGGTCCTTCATCGACTATTCGATGGGGTACGGCAGCCGTCCGAACGATGTCATCCTGTCCACCATCCGCATCCGCCAGGCCGGCTTTGCCGATTGCCTGGATTCGGAGGAAATGTTCCTCGGCTGGCTCACCCGCCTGCAGTCGGAGGGTGTGTTGCCGCGATAGGGGGGAACCGCGCCGGACTTGTCTGTGGACCCCTCCCGGGTCTTGTCTGTGGACCGTTCCGCCCCTCTCCCCCTCCCGGCCACCCATTTCAGGATACTTGCGTGGGTAGCCGGGAGGGGGAGAGGGGCGGAACGGTCAGAGGTCAGACTCCGCTCAGAGGAACACCGTGCCGCCGTCGACGGCAATGGTCTGGCCCGTGACCATGGCGGAGGCGTCGGAGGCCAGCCAGATCGCCGTGCCGACCAGATCCTCGCTGTCCAGGTTGCGCTGGATCGACTGGCCGGAGGCGATGACATCCAGCGCCTTCTCGTACTTCTCGCCCATGAACTCGATCGTGCCTTCGGTCAGCACGGCGGAGGGTGCGATGGCGTTGACGCGGATGCGGTCGCGGCCCAGTTCCCGCGCCAGTCCCCGGGTCAGGCCGATCACGGCCGCCTTGGACACCGTATAGTGCAGCGCATAGGCGAGGCCGTAGGTCGCGGCCAGCGAGGAGATATTGATGATGGAGCCGCCGCCCAGCTCGCGCATCTGGGGCACGAAGGCCTTGGCCGCATTCCACAGCCCCTTCACGTTGACCGCCATGGCGGCGTCCCAGCTTTCCTCCGTCAGCTTGTCGAAGCGTCCGCCACCCAGCGTGCCGTAGAGCGCGGCATTGTTGATCAGCACGGCGGCAGGGCCGAACCGTTCCGCCGTCTTCGCCGCGAGTTCCGTCATCTGGTCCATCTTCGAGATGTCGCAGGCATGGGCCATGGCCGTCCCGCCGGAGGCCGTGATCTCCTCGACCACCGCGTCGCAGTCGGAAATGTCGGTGGCCACCACATTGGCCCCCAGCCCGGCGAATCCCTTTGCGTAGGCCTTGCCGATGCCGCGTGCGGCGCCGGTGACGACAACCGTCGTGTTGATGAAACTCATGATCTGTCCCTCCCCAGGGTTTGCAGTTGTTCGGTATCGCAGATGTGTGTCATCCGCCGACCGTGCCTGCACGGTCCGCAGACAAGACCGACCCTACTTCATGCTGACATCCGCCAGCACAGGATAGTCGTCCAGATAGACATGATGCGTCACCAGCGGCGCACCTGGCTGGCGGGTGTGCATCAGGCAGGCCGGTGGCTCGGCGACGATGCTGACACCATCCGTGCGCAGCAGGTCGAGGCCGAGCTGATGCGCGGTACTGGGGCAGGTATGCGCCGGCACACCTGCGATGGAGGTCATGATCGGGCGATGCACATGGCCCGCCGAGATGCCGAGCACCTGACGGTGCGCACCGACGATCCGCGCCAGTTCCTCCCGCCCCTCGACAAGTCCGTTGGCGTCCATGCGGTCGATGCCGCTGGGGAACGGCGGATGATGCACGAAGATCATGGTCGGCCGGTCGGGCTGTTCCTCCAGACGATCCTCCAGCCAGCCCAGCCGCTCCGCGCAGAGCCGACCCGCCGTCTCGCCGGGGATCTGGCTGTCCAGGGCGATCAGGCGCACGGAAAGATCCTCCACCGTGTACTGCACGAAGCCCCCGGTGCCGAGATAGGCATGATCGTCGAAGACCAGACGCAGGTCGTCGCGGGCGTCATGGTTGCCGACCATCAGCCAGATCGGGACCTGAAGGGGCGCGAGGGTCTGACGCAGCCGCTCGTACTCGCTGGTCCGGCATTCGTTCACCAGATCGCCGGTGACGATGACCCCGTCGGGCCGGGGCTGCATGGCATTGATCCGCGCCACCGCGATCGCCAGCCGCTCGGTCGTCCGGGCGAGCCTGTCCACCGGCTCACCGGGGTCCGTTATGTGCAGGTCACTGATCTGGATCAGGATCATGGCGCGCCGCCGCCTCCGCTTGCGTCAGGACTCGTCAACGACGGACAGCATATCCGGAATCGTGATGAATTTCCGCCTTGGCGCTTCCGGGTCGGCACGATCCTGCTCCGCCTGATCGATCACCAGCCAGTCGTTGTAGCTGACGTGGCGGACACCGCGCTGGATCAGCAGCGCATCCAGTCCCGCGCCACCCTGCTTGCCCGCGCCGTCGCTCATGTCTTCAAGCAGCAGCGTGACAACATCCTGCGCGTCCGGGCGGTTGGTGCCGATGGTACCGCTGGGGCCGCGCTTGGCCCAGCCGACGACATAGACGCCGGGCGCGACGCGCCCCCGGTCATTGACGACCTTGCCATACTCCATGGGCAGCCCGTCGATGGGGCGGCTGACATAGCCGATGCAGCTGATGACCATGCCGCAGGGAATGTCGAAGATCTCCCCGGTACCGACCGCACGGCCATCCTCCAGCTTCGTCCGCTCCACACGGATGCCCGTGACCCTGTCGTCGCCGAGCACTTCGACGGGGCGCAGGAAGAACTCGAAATGTACCGCCACCGGGGCCTGGTCGCGGGTATTGCCGCGGAACGACTGCAGCACCTCCAGCACCGCCTTGCGACCGCGCGCCTCCTTCGGATCCATGCCGTGCGGCAGCGCCTCCGGAATCTGGTCATCGTGCACCAGGGAGATGCCGCGCTGCAGCTCCCCCATCTCCCGCATCTCGGCGATGGAGAAGCTCGCCTCCACCGGACCACGGCGTCCGATCAGATGCACATCGGTCACGGCGCTGTTGAACAGCACCTCTCCGGCCTCATCGGTCAGGTCGGATGCCTTCATCTCGTCCTCGGTGCGCGCCAGCAGACGGGCGCAGTCGAGCGCTACGTTGCCGTTGCCGATGACGGCGACGTCGCTGACATCCAGGTCGATGTCCAGATCGACGAAATCCGGATGGCCATTGTACCAGCCGACGAAGGCGAAGGAGCCGAGCACCCCCTCCTTGTCCTCCCCCGGAATGCCCATGGGGCGATCCCCCTCCGCGCCGAAGGCGATGATGACCGCGTCATAGAGATCGCGCAGTTCATCCATCGTCACATCCCGGCCCAGGGTGACATTGCCGACGTAGCGCACGTTCTCCCGCGATGCGGTCTGGTCGTATTTCTTCGTGACGCGCTTGGTGGTCTGGTGATCAGGGGCGACGCCTGACCGGATCAGGCCATGGGGCGTCGGCAGCCGGTCGATCAGATCGACCATGACCCCCTCCCCCTTCGTGGCCAGGGCCTCCGCCGCATAGAATCCGGCCGGGCCCGCGCCGATGATTGCCACATGCATGGTCATTTGCTTCCTCCCCGTTTCATCACCTGTTGGCCCGACCGCATCCCCTCAGTCCAGGCCACCATACCGATCATAGTATCCCCTGCGCGGCGGGGGCAGTCCCCCATCCGCAGTTTCCAGATGGCGCATCGCATGCGCCGTCGCCTGCGCGTGAATCGCGCGATACAGACTGGCGGAAAGCTGTCGCGCTGTCTCGCCCGGCCAGTCCTTGCCGAGCACGGCCTGCGGCAGCAGCGGATCACGCAGGGTGACACGCCGGAATTCGTGAATCAGCAGCGTCCGTACCACGAAGGCGTCCCGGTCCGGCAGGGAGCCGTGCTGCGTCACATGTTCCATCACCGGTGTGAACAGCCGCAGGAAATCACTGTATCCGCCCTCCAGGGAGGCGAGGTCCCAGGCTTCCCGCGCCAGATGCCGCAGGGCCGCTGGTTCCGAACCGGCCTCGGCCCTGGCGCGCAGCACGACGACCTGGTCCTCCATGCCCTGGTCATGCAGCAGCGCGCGCACGGCCTGCTCCGACATGTCAGGGTGCAGGAAGACGCCCGGCGCAGGTGAGCCAAACCCCATCCAGGCCAGATCACGCCGGAGCTGATCCGCGCGGCGCATGGCGTCGGACGTGGCCATCAGGGTGAGCCAGCAGCCATCCCATTCGCCACGGGCGGAGCGGTAGATGGTCCGGTGGGCGGCGTCGGAGCGGCGGCGGCCGGACGCGGCGAGGTCATAGAAGCTGCGCCGTCCCGCCTGTCGGCCCCGCAGCCAGTTGTCCTTCTGCAGACGGAAGACGGCTGTCCGCACCACCCGCTCGTTGAGTCCGAAATCGGCCAGAAGACGGATCAGGCTGCCCAGCCATACCGGGCAATCATGCGCGGAGATGGTGTCGCCCCAGACGGTGACGATCAGCGATGGCGCCCGCACGGGTACCTGGTCCAGCAGGTGGCGCACGACGGGAACCAGGGCGGTTCCGCCGCGGTCGCCGGAGCCGTCCGGTGTCCGGCGATCTTGCATGGTCGTGGCCATGGGTGCCGATGTTACCGGCAAATCACGGTCATTCAATCCCGCAGGGCTTGCGGTACAGGGTTGCGTGCTCTTATCTGAACGCAACGGGACCGGTCGACAGCCGGCATGAACCAGGGGAGACGGCGGCATGGCGCGCGCATTCGCATCGACACAGGATCTGGGGCCGAAGGAAATCACGTTCGAGCAACTGACGGAGAATACCTGGGTCTATGTGGAGGAGGGTGATCCCACATCCGGCGTGATCATCGGCGACGACGGCGTCATGGTGATCGATACCCGCGCCACACCCATTGCGGCGGATGACCTGATCCGCCGGGTGCGGGAAGTGACCGACAAGCCGTTCCGCTATGTCGTGCTGACCCATTATCACGCTGTCCGGGTGCTGGGGGCCGCCGCCTATGGCGCGGAGCACATCATTGCCTCCGAGCCGACGATGGAGATGATCCGCGAGCGCGGCGACGCCGACTACAAGTCGGAGGCAGATCGCTTCCCGCGCCTGTTCCAGGGCATCGAGAGCATTCCCGGCCTGACCTGGCCGACCATGACCTTCTCCGACCGGATGACCATCATGATGGGTGATCTGGAGGTGCAGGTCATGCATCCCGGCCGCGGCCACACCCGCGGCGACACCATCGTCTGGGTGCCGTCACAGAAGGTGCTGTTCTCCGGCGATCTGGTGGAGAATGGCGCCACCCCCTACACGGGCGACGCACATCTGCGCGACTGGCCCGGCACCCTGGACAAGCTGCGCGCCCTGAAACCGGATTTCCTGATTCCCGGCCGTGGCCCCGCCATGAAGACGCCGGAAGCCTGCGAGGAAGCCATCGCCGGCACGGAAAGCTTCATCCGTGCGCTCTACGACGGTGTCGCCCGCGAGGTCGCCGCCAACCATTCGCTCAAGGAAGCCTACGACACGGTGGTTCCGGCGCTGGAAGGCAAGTACGGCCACTGGTCGATCTTCGCCCACTGCATGCCCTTCGACATCTCCCGCGCCTATGACGAGGCCAGCGGCATCGACCACCCCCGCATCTGGACCGCCGAACGCGACAAGGACATGTGGCAGCAGCTGGAGCAGTAGGGGTCCGGTCGCCCGGGCTTAGAGGAACAGCGACAGCACACCCGTGTAGGCATAGAGGCGGCTGTTTGCGATCTCGCCATTGCCGAAGAAGCCGATCAGCGGCAGGTCGGGGAAGCGTTCCCGGATCATCGCGGCCTCGGTGCGCTGGTCATCGAACAGGTTCGGGCCGCGGCCAAGGCAACTGAAGTAGAGGCCGCCGCGCGGCGTGGCCCCGCCCGTGCGCTGTTCCAGCGTGTCCAGCATCCGTTCCATGTCCGCCACGGCTGCTGCACCGTCGCGGCGGCAGAACATGAGCCGCTGCCCGACCGTGACCTCCTCCGCCACCGCCACCAGGCCGTGCTGCGGATCGACGCCCGCGATCTCCCGCACCAGATAGTCGCCGCTGTCCTGACCCGCCGGAGCAAGTCCGGCAAAGATGAAGCCGGGTATCCGGTCCAGGTTGCGCGACAGGATCTCGCCGATGTCCTGCCGGAAGAGCTCGAATGCCGGACGGCCATCCAGCTCGATGGCGATGTTGCGTTCCGCCCGCGTGATCTCCCGCGCCGGACCGATCGGGGTGCATCCCTGGGTGAGGGCCGTGACGACGGGAACCTGATCGGAGAAGACGATACCTGCCGGTCCCCCGGTCGTCAGGGTCTTCGCCATCACCGGGTTCGGACCCCGGGAGGCGGCAAGACCGCCAACCCAGTAGCCTCCCGGCTGCTGCTCCAGCACCCGCAGGCTCTCCCGCAGCTCGGGCTGGCCCGGATCCGCATGGGCCACGCCGAACCATGGCATGAAGGGGGGCGGCGAAACACCGTCCGGGCGCAGCAGATGTGAAGCCCCCTCCGCGACCGACGTCAGCATCACGGCGATGGCGGGGTGATCGAAGAACTGCTGGTCATTTGCCAGAATGCCGATCCCCGCCGTACCCACCCAGTCGCCGATGCCGGTGCGGCCCCGCAGCACGGTGAGGATACCCTGGGCGTCGCCGGAGAAATGGTCGGACAGATAGACGAAGCCGGGACCACTGTGCGCCAGGTCCGTGTCGATCATGTCGAGACACTGTCCCAGCGCAGTGCGCCAGTCGGCGTCCGCGCCCCATCCCGTCTGAAAGCGATCCGTCATGTCCATGGGTGCATTTCTGGACGTGACAGTCGCCGCACACAAGGGAAGTTCACGCTGATGCGCATTTTCTTAAGACCCGAGAAGCGATAGTTTCGCGAAATGAAGCGCACAGGTGTCATCTGCGTCCTGCTGATCGGCCTCGCCCTGCTGACAGGTTGCGAAGCCCTGCGTGTGAAGCTGGACGGCGGCAGCCAGTCCGGCGTGGACTGGGCGGTTGGCGTCAGATTCTGACGCCTTGTGCCGGATGCACTGCCAATCCGACGGTCTGGGGACAAATGAACCGGAAGACAATACGTCGTCTGATCTACTTCTCGTCAGCGACAAAGACGATGAGCACCTCCGAACTGGACAGCCTGCTTGGCCAGAGTCGCCACAACAATCTGCGCGACGGTCTGACGGGTCTGCTGCTCTATGGCGACGGTTCCTTCATGCAGATTCTGGAAGGGCCGGAGGAGGCGGTTGACTGCACCTACCAGCGTCTTCTGGATGATCCGCGCCACCGTCGGCTGATGAAGGTGGACGATGTCCAGTGCGACGCGCGTCTCTTCGGCAACTGGTCGATGGCCTTCCGGAGGCTAGATCCCGGAGAGAGCCTCGAAGGCTTCGTGCAGTTGCGGCGGTCCGTGCTGGAGGACAGCGGCTGCCGCAGCTCAGGCGGCATGCCCGAGTACATGGTGCGCAACTTCCTCGCCTCGATCCCCGAGACGCGCTGATCCCCCCGACTGATGGTTTCGTCAGGCGCTCATCACCCCATGGCGGCCGCCTTGCGCCCGCCCAGGAACGCCACGGCAACCCCGGGTGCGGCGACCACCAGCGCGATCAGGCTGAGTTCGGTGTGGCTGAACCCGATCATCTCCCCGCCCGGCGCGGCAAAGATCAGTCCGCCGACGAACAGGCTGGCGCGCCCGATGACCCCAAGCAGACCGCCGCCCAGCCGTCCGACGCCGAACAGGTAGCCCTGCAGCGCCGCCGCGACCATCAGGATACCGATCACCGCGGTGACGCAGACGACGATGACTTCCAGCGTCCCGGCATTGCCCAGCAGGGCCGGATTGAAGACGAAGAAGAACGGGATGAAATAGATGATGGAACCGATCCGCATGGCCTCGAAACCGGTCTGCATCGGTTCCGACCTGGCGACGGAGGCGGCGGCAAAGGCGGCCAGCGCCACCGGCGGCGTGATGAAGGAAAGCATGCCCCAGTAGAGCAGGAACATGTGCACGCTCATCGGATCCAGGCCCGCCGTGATCAGCGCCGGGGCCAGGATGATGGCCAGGAAGATGTACGCCGCGGTCACGGTCATGCCGATACCCAGGATGAAACTCGTCACCGCACCCATCAGCAGCAGCACAAGCGGATGTCCGCCCGCCAGGTAGACCAGATCATTGGTCAGCGTGCCGGTCATGCCGGTCGCCTGCAGCGCGCCGACGATCAGGCCGACGGCAGCCAGCAGACTGGCCAGTTCCGCCAGCAGGCAGCCGGTGGCATAGACGAACTGCTTCAGCTTCAGCCAGGTCAGGCGGTGCTTCGGGTTGAACTGGTTGATGATCAGCAGCAGCGCGGTGGCGTAGAACGGGGCCTGCGCCTCCCGCTTCATGTAGATCAGCATGAAGATCAGCAGGGCGAAGACAAACAGGTAATACCACCCCTCGATCATCACCCTGCGGACGGAGGGCAGCTCGGCGCGTGGCAGACCCTTCAGCTGCTTCTCCGCCGCATAGGCGTCGATCTGCATGAACAGGCCGAGATAGTAGAGCAGCGACGGGATGGCGGCAGCCAGCGCCACGTCGATGTAGCGGACCTGCAGGAAGTCTGCCATCACGAAGGCCGTCGCCCCCATGATCGGCGGCATCATCACGCCACCGGTGGAGGCACAGGCCTCGATCGCGCCCGCGGTCTTCGACCGGATACCGATGCGTTTCATCGCCGGAATGGTGAGCGATCCTGTCGTCAGGACATTGGTCACCGGCCCGCCGGACATGGAACCGAAGAGGCCGGAGGAGAAGATCGCCACCTTCGCCGGGCCGCCGCGCACATGGCCCAGCAGGGCAAAGGCAAAGCTGATGAAGAACTGTCCGGCACCGGTATAGATCAGCGCCACGCCGAACAGCAGGAAGCCGAAGACCAGCAGCGCGAAGGCCTTCATCGGAATACCGAGGTAACTCTCCTCGGAGAACATGTGGAACGCCGCCGTGTCCAGGAACGGGCGGCTCAGACCGGACACCACCTGCGGCACCTGGTCGGCATAGATGGGATAGAGCGAGATCACCAGAACGATGAAGAAGACGGCGGGACCGCCGGCACGGCGCCCGGCCTCCATGATCACCGCCCACATGACCACACTGACCCACATGCCGTGCAGGGGGGCCGCATATTCCCAGGCTTCCAGCAGGATCGCCTCGGCATACCAGACGTAATAGCAGGTCAGGCCGAGGGTCAGGATCATCAGGGCAATGTCGTAGAGCGGCACCTTCGACCTGGAGGACCGCTTGAAGCCCGGCAGCACGATGAAGACCATCGAGATCATGATGCCGCCGACCAGATAGAGGTAGCGGTTGTCGACCAGCGCCTTGCCGATCAGGGTCTGCAGCACCTCCAGCGCGAACATGCGGTCGATGGCGATCAGCATGGCGATGCTGGTCATGGCGGAGATGATGCCCAGCCAGACCGGACCCAGCGTGCGGTAGCGGCTGGCCTCGCGATCATCGATCTCTTCGGGCTGCGTGGACGGATTCGTGGCGCTGTCGGACATGGGAACCCCCAAAACGATCTGGCCCAAAATGATCTGGGCAGGACGGGCAGCAGGGTCAGGTAGAGGAAGGGCCGGCGCGGCGGATGCGATGCCGGCCGGCCCCTGCTGGTCTCATGCCGGCACCAGCGGTGCCGGGTCGTCGTCTCAGGCGATCAGATCACCAGGTCTCAAAGATCGTGATCATGCCCGCGGCCTCCAGCGCATCGAAACGCGCCTTCATCCAGCCGGTATTGAACGCGTCGTCATCCGACGGGGCATTCGCGGTATAGGCGGCCCAGGCATCCTGCAGCACCTTCTGCCGGGCCATGTTCTTGTCCTGGTTGGCCTGAGCGCCGTCGGTCCACTTGCCGATTTCCTTGTAGTACTTGATGGCACCGGGGTGGAACGGCAGGAACACATGCTCCAGCTTCTGACGCTCCCAGGCCCAGCCGTTCGCGCCCGGCGCGGAGGCCTTGTAGTCGTCATAATGCTCGTACATCGCCTTGGTCATGTTGTAGGCGAGATCGTCGCTGGCCTGCGTCGTGCCGACCAGGATCGGATAGGCCGTGCCGACACCTTCATAGCCTTCGGCGGGAACGGCGGCACCCTGCATGCACTTGTGCGGGAAGTACCACGGCACCACCGCATTCAGCCGCTTCCAGCCTTCGGTGTCGGCATGGGGCTGCGGCGGGTGGACCAGGCCACGCGGGCTGGCCTCCAGCTTGACCATGGAGGTGGAGAAGGTCGCACCCTCGGCGGCGTCATTGTCGCCGTTGATGATGCTGTCGATGGAAGCGCCGTAGCCGCCGACTTCCACCTTCTGCACGTCATCCCAGGTCATGCCGGCATGGGCCAGCATGGCCTCGACAGCCTTGTTCAGCGCCGGGGCACCCTGCACCCAGGAAACCCGCTTGCCCTTCAGGTCGGCCATGGTCTTGACGCCGGTATCGGCGGCCACGGCCATGGAAACGGCACAGCCGTCAGCCACATTGTGCAGCAGCAGGCGGATCGGCTGCGGTCCCCAGTTGCGGTTGCCGAAGGTATAGACGGCTTCCTGCGCGTAGACGCTGTCCGACCCGGTGGCGGAGAACTGGGCAACGCCCTTCACCAGCGGAGTCAGGCGGGACACGTCGTTCTTGCCCGGCAGCACCCGCAGGTTCACGCCGTAGGTGTTCTTCAGCACCGAGCCGATGCCCACCGCCTGATTGTAACCGGACGTACCCGTGTTGTAGGCGGTCCAGACAAGCGTCTTCGGCAGGTTGATCTCAGCCGTCGCGGCCTGTGCCGCAAGGGCCACGGCCGCAGCAGCGGCAGCAGGCGCAATTCTCTTCCAGATTGACATGATTGGTTTCTCCCCGTTCCGGTTTCTTTCCGCCCCTGCAGGAGACGGCTTTTTCTTTACCTAGGGAAAAGGTTATGCGACCTCCACAAGATTGAACAGACCAGAATTCCATCATCAATAGTTCGGACTGCCGATGGTCTCCGGTGCCGATTCCATCCGGCTACGGAACGGGTTAGGTTCGGAAACCTGTTGGGGGGGGAGAGAAACGCGATGCCGCAGACTGACATCAGCCATATCGGATTCATCGGACTCGGCGTGATGGGGGAGGCCATGTGCCGGAACCTCGTGCGCAAGGGTCCCTGGAAGGTCACCGCCTTCGACCTGGATCCCGAACCCCTGGAGCGGCTGGGCGAAGACGGTGCCGCGACCGCCCGGTCCGTGGCGGAGCTGATGGCGGCGGCCGATGTGGTCATCACCTGTCTTCCGGGCGGCGAGCAGGTCCGCAAGCTGGTGCTCGGGGCCGACGGCCTGGTCAGCCTGGTCCGTGCCGGGCAGATCCTGATCGACATGTCGACGTCCCAGCCGACGCTGATGCGGGAGATCGCGACGGCGGTGGCCGAGCAGGGTGCACGTTTCGCCGACGCCCCGATCGCCCGCACCCGTCAGGCCGCCGCCGACGGCACGCTGGCGATCATGGTCGGTGCCGCGGATGACCTGTTTCAGACGATCCGGCCGGTCCTGGCCACCATGGGCTCCGACATCGAGCATTGCGGCGAGGTCGGCTCCGGCCAGGTCATCAAGATCATGAACAACATGGTGCTGTTTCAGACCGTCCTGGCACTCGGTCAGGCCGTCGCCATCGCCGAGAAGGCGGGGGTTTCCGGCAAGGTGCTGCTGGATACGATGATGAAGGGCTCCGGCGACAGTTTCGCGCTGCGCAATCACGGGGTGAAGGCCATCCTGGCCGATACCTATCCGGAGAAATCCTTCTCCGTCCGCTATGCCGCGAAGGACCTGTCCTACGCGCTGGAAATGGCGGAGGAATTCGGCGTCCGCGCGCCGGGGGGCGAGACGGTGGCCCGGATGTTCGACGAAGCCATCGCCAATGGTGACGGCGACCGCTACTTCCCCGTGATGCGCCGCATCCTGGATGTCACCGACACCTGAAACCGGTCTGATCCGGGCAGCGTCGCCATCGACAGCGGGGCACCGATGCTGGCAGTCTGACGTCACAGAGATGTTTCATGAGTGTCCGCCATGATGAGTCAGAAGAACAATGACCTGATCACCCGCATCGGGCCGGGGACTGCGGCTGGGGCCTTGCTGCGCCAGTACTGGCAACCGGTGGCGCTGGCGGACGAACTGATGAGCGCGCGCCCCGTGGTGCCGGTGACGGTGCTGGGGGAGCGGCTGGTGCTGTTCCGCGACGCGGACGGCACCCTGGGGCTGATCGGGCGGCACTGTCCGCATCGCGGGGCCGACCTGGCCTATGGACGGCTGGAGGATGGCGGCCTGCGCTGTCCCTTCCACGGCTGGCTGTTCGACTGCACCGGCCAGTGCCTGGAACAGCCCGCCGAGCCCGACGACAGCATCATGCACCGGCATGTGCGGGCCGTGAACTACCCGGTGGTGGCGCTGAACGGAGCCATCTTCGCCTGGATGGGGGGTGGTGAACCGCCCGCCCTGCCGGCGCTGGACTGCTTCGGCGCGCCGGACAGTCATGTCTTTGCCTTCAAGGGTCTGTGGGACTGCAACTGGCTGCAGGCGCTGGAGGTCGGGATCGACCCGGCGCACGCGTCGTTCCTGCACCGGTTCCTGGAGGACGAGGACCCGGCGGAGGGCTATGGCAAGCAGTTCCGGGACTCGGTCGCGGACAGCGAGATCCCGATGACCCGGCTGCTGCGCGACTATCCGCGCCCCGAACTGAGGATCGAGGACACGGATCACGGCATGCGGCTGACGGCGCTGCGCCACATGGAGGACGGGCGGACCCATGTGCGGGTCACCAACCAGATCTTCCCGCAGGCCATCGTCATCCCGATGTCGAACGAGATGACGATCACCCAGTGGCATGTGCCGGTGGATGACGTGAGCTGTTACTGGTTCTCCATGTTCACCAGCTTCGCCCGGCCCGTGGACAAGGCGGTGATGCGGGAACAGCGCATGAAACAGCATCGCCTGCCGGACTATCGCCCGATCACCGGTGCGGGCAGCAACTATGGCTTCGATGCCGACGAACAGGTGCGGGAGACCTACACCGGCATGGGCCACGACATCAACGTGCACGACCAGTGGGCGGTGGAATCGATGGGCCGCATACAGGACCGGCGGCAGGAGCATCTGGGCAAGTCCGATGTCGGGATCGTGCGCTATCGCCGCCTGCTGCGCGATGCGATCCGCAAGGTGGAGGCCGGTGAGGAGGTGCCGTTCCGGGAAAGCCAGACCCGCCGGAGCGGCCCCGTCGCCGTCGACAGCATCTGCGCCACCGAAAGCTGGGAACGGCAATGGCGTGACTTCGACACCACCCGGCGGGCAGCCTGCCCCTGGCCCGCGACACTTGGGGCCTGAGCGTGAACGACGTGGCGCTGCCGGAAGGCGCGGAGGCCGTTCTGGCGGAGGTCCGGGAAAAGGGTGTGGAGACCGTCCGCATCAGCTTCACCGACCAGCACGGCATCCTGCGCGGCAAGGCCCTGCCCGCCAGCGCCCTGGAGAGCGCCTTTCGCAGCGGCGTCACCATGACCTCGACCCTGCTGCTGAAGGACACGTCCCACCGCACGGTCTTCCCCGTCTGGGGTGATGATGCGGGGTTTGGCGCGGGCGTCCTGACCGGCGCGGGCGATGTCATCATGCGGCCCGACCCGGAGAGCTTCCGGGCGCTGCCTTGGTCGCCGCACTCCGCCTGGATGCTGGCGGACATTCACCTGGCCGACGGTGACCCGTTCCCCTTCAGTCCCCGGCACCTGCTGCAGGCGGCCGTACAGCGGCTGGCAGACCGGAACATGCGCCTCGTCACCGGGCTGGAACTGGAGTTTCACGTCTTCCGCATCACCGGTCCCCGCCTCGCCCATACGGATACCGGGATGCCCCCGGCGGCGCCGGAGACGGAGCTTCTGGCGCACGGCTACCAGTACCTGACAGAGGACCGTTACGCCCAGCTGGAGCCGGTGATGGACATGCTGCGTCGCGCGGCGGAGGGTCTGAAGCTGCCGGTCCGGTCCATGGAGGTGGAGTTCGGGCCGGGACAGTTCGAGTTCACCTTCGATCCCGCCGACGCGCTCACCCATGCCGACAACATGATCCTGTTCCGCGCCATGGCGAAGCAGGTCTGTCGGCAGCAGGGGCTGCATGCCACCTTCATGACCCGGCCCCAGCTGGCCAACGGCATGGCCAGTGGCTGGCACCTGCACCAGTCGCTGGTGGACCGGTTGAGCGGCCAGAACCTGTTCATGACCCGCCCGGACGGATCAATGTCAGCCATCGCCAGCGCCTGGATCGCCGGGCTGCTGGATCATGCGGCGGCGACCTGCCTGCTCTCCACCCCGACCGTGAATGGCTACAAGCGCTATCAGAATGCGTTTCAGCTTGCCCCGGACCGGATCGCCTGGGGACGCGACAACAAGGGCACCATGCTGCGGACACTGATGGGCACCAATGACACCGCGAGCCGGGTGGAGAACCGCGTGGCCGAGGCGGCGGCGAACCCCTATCTGCACATGGCCTCGCAGATCCTCGCCGGACTGGACGGGGTGGAACGCGGGCTGGAAGCCGGTCCGCCCGTCACCCGTCCCTACGAGAGCGATGCCCCTGCCCTGCCCCGGAACCTGGGTGCCGCGCTGGAGACCTTTCAGGCCAGTCCCTTCATCGACGCGGCCTTCGGTGACGGTTTCAACCGCTATTTCAGCACCATCAAGCGTGCCGAATGGGACCGCTTCCTCGCCACCGTCACGGACTGGGAACAGCGCGAGTACTTCTCGATCTTCTGAGGCTTTCAGGGGCGCGAGTCCGTAGCGGCGGCGGGCTGGACGACCCGGCCAACCCCAGCCCGGTGCCCGGGTTTGCGGCACCAGCGGTGGTTACTGGAGACGGCGGGCTGGCCGACCCGGCCAACCCCAGCCTGCCTGCTCAGGAGTCCCCCATTGCATCCCGATAGAGTTCGGCGAAGCCGGCTTCGTCGACCGGGCGGGCGTTGGTGGCGCGGGTGGGGTCGTCCAGGGCGTGTTCGATCATGCCGGGCACCATCTCGTCGGTGATGCCCATCTCGCGCAGGTTGGCGGGCAGGCCGATGCGGGCGTTCAGTTCCTCGATGGCCTTGTCCAGCGGCGCGCCGTCGGGCAGGCCCATGGCCTTGCGCATCCGCTCTTCCTTGTCGCCCAGCACCGGCTGGTTGTAGCGCAGGCAGGCGGGCAGGCAGACAGCGTTCAGGGTGCCGTGATGCAGGTTCAGCTCCCGGATGCGGCCCGCTGCATGGCTCATGGCATGGACAGCACCCAGGCCCTTGGTGAAGGCCAGCGCGCCCTCCGCAGCCGCGATCATCATCTGCTTGCGGCCTTCCCGGTCCTCCCCGTTGGCAACCACGCTCTCCAGGTGTCCCTGGCCCACGGCGCGCCACAGGCCGTCGATGCCGATGGCTTCCGCCGCCGGGTTCTCCGTCGGACTCATCACCGCTTCCATCAGATGGGTGACGGCATCCATGCCGGTGGCGGCGGTCAGGCGGGGCGGCAGGCCGACCGTCAGTTCCGGATCGCACAGGGCCACCTTCGCAAGCATGTTCGGGCTGCTGAAGATCAGCTTGCGCCCGTCTTCCGTGATGATCACCGCGCCGCGGCTGACCTCCGACCCGGTGCCGGAGGTGGTGGGGATCGCGATCATCGGGGCGCAGGCACCGATCTTCGCCATCCCTCCGGTCATGACATTGTAGTCGATCAGCGGCTCCGGATGCGTCGCCAGCAGGGCGACGCCCTTCGACAGGTCCATGGATGACCCCCCGCCGAGCGCGATGATGCCGTCGCAGTCATTCTCCCGGTACAGCGCCAGCGCATCCTTCACCGCCGTCTCGGTCGGATTTTCCGGCGTGCCGTCATACAGCGTCACCTGCACATCGTTGGGGATCCGCCCCCTGATCCGGTCCGCGATACCCAGATCCACCAGACCCTTGTCGGTGCAGATCAGCGGCCGCCGGATCCCGAGGGTCGCCAGCGTCTCCGCCAGCATGTCGATGGCCCCGTGCTCGATGTGACACTGGTTGAAGAATGTGATGATGGCCAAGTGAAAATCCTCCCCTGCGGTGATGCGGGGAGTGTGCACCGCCAGTCAGCCCCCCCGCAACGGCAATCCTGCCATCGCCCAGCCCGTCTTGACGCAACGGCACCGGCTGTCACGATAGGCGCCATGCAACGCAATGATCGGGGAGGATCTCGCAGCCATGATGACGGGTGAGGAATACAAGGCATCGCTGAACGACGGTCGGGCGACCTATTTCGAGGGGCGCCGGGTCGATGACATCATGGCCGACAAGCTGATGGCGGAATCGGCGGAGGTCATCGCGAAGGGCTATGACCTGCTCTACCAGCCGGGTGCCGACGCGAAGAGTCCGCTCATGGACATCCCGCGTTCGGCGGAGGAACTGAAGGCACGGCTGCCGCTGCTGAGTTCCGTCGATATCGTGGCCAATACCACCAACCAGTCGATCATGACCCTGATGACCGCAGCCGGGCGCATCGGCGGGGAGCATCCGGAATATGCGGAGCGCATCCAGGCCTGGGTCGAGGACGCACAGGCCCGCGACATCCGCATCACCGAATGCATTACCGACGGCAAGGGCGACCGGTCGCTCAGCCCCGGAAAGCAGCCGGATCCGGACGCCTATACCCGCGTGGTGGAGCGCCGCAGTGACGGCGTGGTCATTCGTGGCGCCAAGCTGCACATCACCGGTGCCTCTCTGGGGCATGAGACCATGGTGATCCCGACCAAGGCGATGAAGCCCGGCGAGGAAGACTATGCCATCGCCTGCGCCGTGCCGGTCAACGCGCCGGGGGTGAAGATCGTCAATACCTCCTATGCGCCGCGGCACGAGGATGACCGGGTGTTTCCGGTCAGCCGCCAGAACCACATGCCGGAAGGCTTCGTCATCTTCGATGATGTCTTCGTGCCGACAGAGCGGATCTTCCTGAACGGCGAGGTCAAGCACGCCGGGCAGTTCGCCCATTCACTGGGCCTGTGGGAACGGCTGGGCGGCCTGACCTTCATGTCCAACGAGGCGGATGAGCTGGTCGGTTTCGCGCAGCTGATCGCGGAGGCCAACGGGCTGGAGAAGGTCGGGCACGTGCGCGAGAAGATCTCGGAGATGATCATCCATGCCACGCTGATCCGCGCCTCGCTGGAAGCGGCCATCGCCAACTGCACCATCGGTGACAATGGCGCGGCGTTCCCGTCGGAACTGTTCACCAATGCCGGCAAGTACCAGGCGGCGACCCAGTACAACCTGATGTGCCGTCACCTGCATGACATCTCCGGCGGCTCGGTGCTGACCGCGCCCGGGATCTCGGACCTGGAGAACAACGAGGTCGGGCCGCTGATCCGCAAGTACATGTCGGCCAGCCCCAACGTCGATGGCGAGACCCGCATCAAGCTGTTCCACGCCATCCGCGACCTGACCGCCGATGCCATGGGCGGCTGGCGCTATGTCACCAACATCCAGGCCGGTGGCGGTCTCTACGCCCAGCGCATCGTGACGCGGAAGCACTACGACATGGAGGGCGCCAAGCGGAAGGCCCTGCATGCCGCCAAGATGCTGCCGGAGGGCGAGGCGGCGGAATAGGGCGACCTCTACCTACCGTACCGGAAAGCCAGATTGATTGACCCCGCCTGCCCGGCGGGGTTAAGTCCCGCGCGTCAGGTGGCTGGATGACCGCTGTCGTGCCGCAAGGCGCGGTGGAGGAAAGTCCGGGCTCCACGGAGAATCGGTGCCGGGTAACGCCCGGCGGGGGCGACCCCAGGGAAAGTGCCACAGAGAACAGACCGCCCGTGGCGACACGGGCAAGGGTGAAACGGTGCGGTAAGAGCGCACCGCGGCGGCGGCAACGTCGCTGGCAGGGTAAACCCCACCGGGAGCAAGACCGAATAGGGATGGCTGGATGTCATGCCGCAAGGCAGAGGCAGCAGGGCGCTCCGGCCCGCCGTCCGGGTTGGTTGCACGAGGCATCCGGCGACGGGTGTCCCAGATGAATGGTCATCCAGTTCCCGGCAACGGGAACGGACAGAACCCGGCTTACAGGCCACCTGACGTTCTTCTTCCCGCGCATCTGGATCACTGTCAGACGCCGACGCGGCACAGTGGGTACCCGGGTCAGGCCCGGGCACGGCGTCTGTGGGGTGGGAGATTTCAGTTAGATCGCTCACCCCTCCCCCACGCCGCTCGCGGACTTGATCCGCGAGCCCGGTCTCCCAGGCTTGCCCAGCGCTGCTGGGTACCCGGGTCAAGCCCGGGTACGGCGTGGGGAAGATGGCATTGCCAGTGGGTCACCTGACCAACACCCATCACGGCACCCGCGGACTTGATCCGCGGGTCCAGCTCTCGGCAAGGCATTGAACCAGGTTGCGCGGAGGCAGCCGCGCCTGCTCACCAACGTCAGCGCGGTACACCGGGTACCCGGGTCGAACCCGGGTATGGCGTCAGCGGAGTGGTGGCGGCTGGATCAGTCCTGGCCGCCCGGGACGATGGCGAGGCTGCCGGAGGGGCGGCGGCTGACGGTGGCGTCGGGGCCGACGACGACCGTGGTGAAGGAATTCTCCACGATCACGGGACCCGCCACCGGCTCATCGACCTTCAGCGAATCGAAGCTGCGGATCGCCGTGTCCAGCCAGCCGCCTGCACCGAACCAGGCCTTGCGGCTGGGCTGTTCGCCGGTTCCCGCCGCCGTGTCGGACAGGCTGGCGATACCGCCTTCGCGGAGCGTGCAGCTGACACGGGCCGACCAGCCAATGACCTCGATCTCCGATTCCGCGTCCTTGATGGCGAAGACTTCCTCATGCGCGGCATGGAAGTCCTCCACCAGCTGCCGCACATCGGCCTCGGAGCCGAAGCTGTCACCGCGCAGCGGCACCTCGATCTCCCAGACCTGGTGCGGATAGCGCGCCTCCGCCATGTAGGTGATCTCCGTCCGGACGGCCCCGGCCCCCGCACCGCTGGCGAAGGCCTCGCAACGGGCCTTCAGATCCGCCAGCACCGCATTGACACCGTCGCGGTCGAAGTCGGCGGAGGTGGTGAACAGGGTGGCCCGCGCGTCCGACATCAGGTCGGACATCAGCGCGCCGCCCGCCGAAAGGGCGGCACCCACGTCCGGGATCAGCACCATGGGACAGCCGAGGCGGGCGCCGATCCGCTCCGAGTTCAGGCCCGCCGCACCACCGCCGCCGATCAGCACAGCCTTGGCGGGGTCGATGCCCTGGTTGATGGTGATGTCCATGATCGCCTGCACCATGTTCTCCGTGGCGATGCGGACGATGGCCAGCGCCGCATCCTCCACCGACAGGTTCAGCCGACCCGCGAGACGGCTTTCGATGGCGGTGCGGGCAGCGGCGGCATCCAGCTTCATGCTGCCGCCCAGGAAGAAGTCGGGATCGACGTAACCCAGCACGACACAGGCGTCGGTCAGCGTCGGTTCGGTGCCGCCATTGCCATAGGCGGCCGGACCCGGCACTGCGGAGGCCGACTGCGGCCCCACATGCAGCAGGCCGCCGTCATCGACCCAGGCGATGGAGCCGCCGCCCGCCCCGATGGAGCGCACGTCGACGGAGGGAAAGCCGGTCATGTGGCCACGATATTCGCCGCCGATCCAGGTCTCCCGCGTCCACGGAATCCGTCCACGGCGCACCAGGCTGAGGTCGTAGGTGGTGCCGCCGGTATCGGCAACGATGGCGGTCTCCGCCTGCGCATCCACGTCGGTGAAATGCCGGCCCGCGACCGGAGCCATGGACGGCCCGGAATTGATCAGATGCACCGGCGTCTCCGCCGCGTCCGCCGCGTCGATGACACCCGCGCCACTGGTCACGATCAGCACCCGGCCGTCGAACCCGGCTTCCTTCAGCCGCTGCGACAGGTTGCGCATGTAGGCCCCCATCAGGGGCTTCAGCGAGGCGTCGATGGCGGTGGAGGAGGCCCGGCGGTATTCGCGCAGCGACGGATTGAGCCGGTGCGACAGGGTGAAGGGAACGCCGGGCATGTGCTCCTCCAGCAGCTCCCCGATCCGCTTCTCGTGCGCGCCATTGACGATGGACCAGAGCAGGCAGACGGCCACGGCCTCCACACCCGCCGCCTTCATTTCCTGGATGATGGAGATGACCTGCGCCTCATCGAGGGGCGTCAGCACCTCTGCATCGGTATTGATGCGTTCATCGACTTCCCAGGTCAGGGACCGGGGCACATAGGGTTCCGGATAGGGGACGGTGAAGTTGAAGACGTCGGAACGCCCCCCTTCCCGCAGCACCAGGATGTCCGGGTGGCCGGTGGTGGTCAGGAAAGCGGTCTTCGCGGTATTGCCGGTGATGATGGCGTTGATCGCGCGGGTGGTGCCATGGATGAACAGGCTGCCCTGCGCCAGCAGTTCGCCCAGCGGCAGCCCCATGCCGTCGGCGGCAACCTGCAGGCTGTCGATGACGCCGCGAATCGGGTCATCCGGCGTCGTCGCGGCCTTGAACATGCGCAGGGTGCCGTCATCCTCCTCCACCAGCAGATCCGTGAAGGTTCCCCCCGTATCGACCGCAAATCGCATCGTTCCCGCTCTCCCGCGCTCCATCGCTTCGGGAATCGTCCCGAAACTACCGGACCAGACGGGAGCATCGGACGGCAGCGCTGACAAGATGGCACGATGGGCAATGCGCGCTGATACTGCAAAAGGTGCGCTGCCCGCACAGGTCAGCCGCCCCCGTCCCTGTCACACTGTCGAAAGGGGAAATGCATCAGGTTGCCGTGGGAGGGACCGGGAGATGAGCGAACTGAAGGTGAAGACACTTGCACCGCTGCCGATCGCCATGCTGGTCGCGGCGGCGCTGATCTACGGCCTGGTGTTTCCGTTCAACCAGCTGGCGTCGGAGGCCGGAGGGACATTCTTCGGCCATGCCTTCTGGCAGGTCTTCCTGGCGGGCATCGCCCTGTTCGTCATCGCCAATCTGCGGGGGCAGAGGGTACGTTTCGGCTGGCCCTGGTTCCGCGTCTATGTCGTCGTCGGGGCCTTCGGCTTCGGGCTGCCGATGGCACTGCTGACCTTCGTCGGCCCCAATCTGCCGACGGCCATCGTCTCGCTGGTGCTGGCGCTGTCGCCGACCTGCACCTATCTGGCCAGCATCCTGTTCCGCATCGACCGCCTGTCCGCCTTCGGCATTGTCGGCATCCTGCTCGGTTTCGCCGGGGTGGCGGTGGTGCTGGCCCCGGACAGCGCCATGCCCGGCACCGACGCGGTGACCTGGTTCCTGCTGGCGCTGATCGTGCCGGTGTTCCTGGCCATCGCCAACATCTCGGCCGCACTGCTGCGCCCGCCGGAAGCCACCTCGACGGCGATGGGTGCCGGGTTCCTGCTGGGCGCGGCGCTGTCGCTGCTGCCGCTGATGCTGCTGTTCAACCAGACCTATCTGCCGCTGAACACGGCCATCCTGCTCCCGACACTCGGTTCGGCAGCGGTGAACGCGGTCTTCATCATCCTGTTCGCGGAACTGGTACGGCGCTGGGGACCGACCTTCTTCGCCCAGTTCAACTATCTGGCCGTGGTCGCCGCCATCGGCTGGGCCGCGATCTTCTTCGGCGAACAGCCCGGCATCCACTCCCTGATTGCCCTGGCCCTGATGGCCACAGGCGTGATGATCTCGGAACTGCGCCACCGGAAGAAGTAGGCGGGAACCACACGAAGACTCCCGGCATCCCCAGCCATGCGAGACAAGCGTGGCCGGAATGGCCGTAGGGGCTGTGACATCGGAGCGAAGCCGTTTATGCTCCGCCGAACTTTGACGATGTTTCAACTTGAACAAGGGGGAGGATACCTATGGTCGCGATGTTCGAACAATCAGACCTGTCACGTGATCTGGCCGAACGCATCGAAGCGTTCATGGACGAGCACATCTATCCGAACGAGCAGCTCATGGATGACCAGCTCGCCGAGGGCGACCGCTGGCAGCCGATCCCGAAGTCGGAGGAGCTGAAGGCCATCGCCAAGGAGCAGGGCCTGTGGAACCTGTTCCTGCCGGAGAATCCCTATGGTTTCTCCATGTCCAACCTGGACTATGCGCCGCTGTGCGAGATCATGGGCCGTTCGCGTTACGCCTCGGAGATCTTCAACTGCTCCGCACCCGACACCGGCAACATGGAAGTGCTGGCCCGTTACGGCACCAAGGAGCATCAGGAGAAGTGGCTGAAGCCGCTGCTGGAAGGCGAGATCCGCTCCGCCTTCGCGATGACGGAGCCGGAGGTTGCCTCCTCCGACGCCACCAACATCGCCTGCCGCATCGAGCGTGATGGCGATGAATATGTCATCAACGGCCGCAAGTGGTGGACCTCTGGAATCGGCGATCCGCGCTGCAAGGTGCTGATCCTGATGGGCAAGACCGACCCGGACAACCCGGACCGCCACAAGCAGCAGTCCATGATCCTGGTGCCGCGCGATGCCAAGGGCGTGACCGTGAAGCGGATGCTGCCGGTGTTCGGCTATGACGACGCGCCGCACGGCCATGGCGAGGTGCTGTTCGAGAACGTGCGCGTTCCCGCCTCCGACATCCTGCTGGGTGAGGGCCGCGGCTTCGAGATCGCCCAGGGGCGGCTTGGCCCGGGACGTATCCATCACTGCATGCGCTCCATCGGCGTCGCCGAGCGTGCGCTGGAACTCACCATCAAGCGCCTGAAGTCCCGCGTGGCCTTCGGCAAGCCGGTGATCGAGCAGTCGGTCTGGCGGGAGCGGATCGCGGAGGCGCGGATCATGATCGATCAGTGCCGCCTGCATGTGCTCTACACCGCCTGGAAGATGGATACGGTCGGCAACAAGGAAGCCCGCAAGGAAATCGCGGGCATCAAGGTCTCCGTGCCGAACATGGCCTGCAAGATCACCGACTGGGCCATCCAGGCCCATGGCGCCGGTGGTGTCACCACCGACTTCGGTACGGCGAACATGTACGCCCACCAGCGCACCCTGCGTCTGGCGGACGGCCCGGATGAGGTGCATCGCGACCAGCTCGCCCGCCTCGAGATCCGTCGCTGGAACTGACCTGACGAACCCGCGCTGTCCCCGGGGGCAGCGCGGTCTTCGACAGCCGGAATGAAGAGGGCCAGGTTCCTGACGGAGCGTGGCCCTTTTCGTTGGAATGCATGCGGGTGACGCTGCCCGAAAACCCGGAAACGGAAGGGATCGCCCGCCGTCCCCTCACCGGCCATGCAATGTTTGCCTCGCCCCTGAATTGGGCGTATTGCGGGTTCAGGGGCCCCTCGTCAGGGTCCCGTTCAGAGTCAACAAGGTGGCTGAGAGATGCATAGCCCCGGTGGCGGCCAGACGTCGCATCGGTTTTCCCTGACAGGGCCTGGGCAGGAGCGGTCGGTTGCTTGACGTCCGGCCGGTCTTTCAGATCCTCGGCTGGGTGGTCTGCTGGATCGGCATCACGCTGCTGGTGCCGACCGCCACGGATCTGGCCGATGACAATGTGGACTGGCAGGCGTTCCTGCTCGCGGCCGGTATCGCCCTGTTCGCGGGTGGGCTGCTGGTGGCCGGGACCTGGCGCGAGAGCGGCGTCCGGCTGGACCTTCGCCAGTCGTTCATCGTCGTCATTCTCGGCTGGGTGTTCGTCGCCGGCTTCGGGGCGATCCCTTTTCTGGGCATCGGCATCAGTTTCACCGACGCGGTATTCGAATCCATGTCCGGTCTGACGACAACCGGCTCGACCGTGCTGACCGGCCTCGACGGGCTGCCACGGGGCGTGCTGCTGTGGCGCGCGATGCTCCAGTGGGTCGGCGGCATCGGGATCATCGCGATCGCGGCACTGATACTTCCGCTTCTCCGGGTCGGCGGCATGCAGCTCTTCAAGATCGAAAGCTCCGGGTCCGACGAGGACAAGGCGGCGGCCGACAGTCGCCTTCTGATCCTGCTGTTCAGCATCTACACGGGTCTGACCCTGCTCTGCGCGCTGGTCTTCTCCCTGCTGGGGATGGAGCCGTTCGATGCCATCACCCATGCCATGACCACGCTGTCCACCGGCGGCTATTCCACGCATGACGCCTCCTTTGGATACTTCGCTGACTGGCGGCTGCACTGGGCCGGCACGTTCTTCATGATCTGCGGCGCGATCCCGTTCTTTCTCTACGTGCGCACGACCATGGGAAACTGGCGCGTTCTGGTCTCCGACGCGCAGGTGAGGGGATTTCTCGGCTTTCTGGCCGTCAGCACCGCCCTGATGACGCTTTGGCTGCATGCGGAAAGGGACATCGGCATCTTCGAGGCCCTGACGCTGGTGTCCTTCAACATCACCTCCGTCGTCACGACGACCGGGTTCGCGACGGCGGACTATACCGCCTGGGGTCCTGGCGCCGTCGGCATGTTCCTGATGCTGATGTTCGTGGGCGGCTGCTCCGGTTCCACCTCGGGCGCGATCAAGATCTACCGCTACCAGGTGCTGTGGATCTTCGTGCGGGCCCATGTGACGCGGCTGTTCTCGCCGAACCGGGTGATCGCGCTGTCCTACAATGGCCAGAGACTGGATTCGGATGTTCCGACATCGATTCTGGCCTTCCTCGCCGTCTTCATCGCGACGATCGGCATCGTGACGGTTCTTCTTGCCCTCTGCGGACTGGATATCGTGACCGCCTATTCGGCCAGTCTCACGGCCATCACGAACGTCGGGCCGGGAATGGGCGAGATCATCGGCCCCGCCGGCAATTTCCAGCCCCTGCCGGACATCGCCAAGTGGATCCTGACAAGCGCCATGCTGGCCGGTCGTCTGGAGGTGCTGGTGCTGCTGGTCATCTTCGACCGGGACTTCTGGATCGACTGAGCGGGGTCAGCCCTGGCCGTCCGCTGCCATCACACCTCCGGTTCGTCGATCCCGGCAGCGCGGCAGGCGGCGGTGATGGTGTTGGCGAGCAGGCAGGCGATGGTCATGGGGCCGACGCCGCCGGGGACCGGGGTGATGGCACCGGCATGGCCGATGGCGGCGGCATAGTCCACGTCGCCGACCAGACGGGTCTTGCCGTCTTCCTTCGGGACGCGGTTGATGCCGACGTCGATGACGGTGGCACCCGGCGCGATCCAGTCACCCTGCACGAAGTGCGGACGACCCACGGCGGCAACCACGATATCGGCGCTGCGGCAGAGTTCGGGCAGGTTGCGGGTGCGGCTGTGGGCGATGGTGACGGTGCAGTTGGCCTGCAGCAGCAGCATGGCCATGGGCTTGCCGACGATGTTGGAGCGTCCGACGACCACGGCGTTGAGGCCCGAGAGGTCGCCCAGCCGGTCCTCCAGCATCATCATGCAGCCGCGCGGGGTGCAGGGCACCAGGGCGGGCAGACCGACCTGCAACCGCCCGGTATTGATGACATGGAAACCGTCCACGTCCTTCGCGGGGTCGATGCGGTCCAGCACGGCGGTCTCGTCGATCTGGTCCGGCAGGGGCAGCTGCACCAGGATGCCGTGGATGCCCGGATCGGCGTTCAGCCGGTCGACGATGGCCAGGACCTCTTCCTGGCTGGCGGTGTCGGGCAGGCGGATCTCGTCGGAACGCATGCCCGCCTCATTGGTCTGCTTCGCCTTGTTGCGGACGTAGACCTGGCTGGCCGGATCCTCCCCCACCAGCACCACGGCGAGACCGGGCTTCAGCCCGTGATCGCGGATCAGGATCTCCGTCTGGGCGGTGACCCGTTCCCGCACACGGGCCGCGAAGGCCTTGCCGTCGATGCGGTTGTCGGGCTGGCTGGCGGCTGTGCTGGAGGCGGACTCTGCGGCTGCGGTCATGATCCTGATCCCTGTCTACTGGGCGCCGGAGGGCGGCTGGGGTGGCAGAAGGCGGCGGAGCTCAGCTTCCGCGCCTGCAATCTGAACTGTCTTGGCGCGGCTGATCTCTCCACGCACGACCTCAATATCCCTCGGCGCGACGTTCAGCACGTCGGCGAGCAGTCTGATCACGGCGCGGTTGGCCTTGCCCTTCTCCGGCGGGGCGGCAACCCGGACCCTGAGCCGTTGCGTGCCGTCCGGGTCCGTGCGCCAGTCCTCCACGCGGGAACGGCTGGCGCCGGGCGAGACATGCAGGTGCAGCAGCAGCGCGCCGTACCGGTCAGCTTGTGTAACCGACGCAGAATCCCATCACGTCGCAGATGACGAAGGTCCGTGCGACCATCAGACCAATGATCAGTACAACCGGTGAAAGGTCGATTCCCCCCAGGTCCGGCAGGATCCGACGGATCGGCGCCAGCGCCGGTTCGGTGATGCGATAGAGGAACTGGCCGATGGTGCGCGCGATGTTGTTGTGCGGGTTCAGCACGTTGAACGCGACCAGCCAGCTCATGATCGCCGACGCGATCAGGCAGAAGATGTAGAAATCGACGACGAAGTCGATCAGTTGCGCAATGGCGGCCATGCCGATGGCTCCTGCAATCCGGTGTATGCGATTGTCGCGACGTTTAACGCAGAACGGCCCGCAAGGGAATTGCCCTCGGGCGAGTTGTTTGCGGACCGCGTCGCGGTTGTTGCGTGGACCCGGTCTTGTTTGCTGACCGCACCTCCCCTCTCCCCCTCCCGGCCACCCATTACAGGATACTTGCGTGGGTGACCGGGAGGGGGAGAGGGGAGGCACGGTCAGCGAATGAAATCCCCAAAAAAAAATGCGGGCACCAGAGAGGGGGTTCTGGTGCCCGCAGGGTGGAAACCGGTCGGGAGGGGGGTGACCGGTCTCAGGGGTCTCGCGGGGATGATCGGGGAAGGGCCCCGTCAGCTGTCATCCCGGTTGGTGCACAGGGCCCGTGTCGGCCCTCAATAGGTGCCGACAGCAATGCTTCGGCGGTAGGTGGTGAACTCTCCGGTATGGTCCTGGTAGAGCGAGATGCCACCGCGCGGCACGCCAACGGTCTGTTGCGTGGCGCTGGCCTGCTCGTTCGCGCTGTGGTGCTTGCCCGGCATCGCCGAGCTGACGCCGAGACTCGCCAGCAGGGCGGCGGTCACGATCCAGACCCCCAGGTGCTGTCGAACAATGCGGCTCATCATGGTCTTTCCTCAAGTCTGTCGGGCCACCCGTGTGGTGGCGGCTTTGGCGGTGGAGGGCTCTCCGTGCCGCCGATGACAGGGAGATGGGGTGCCCGAATAGCAAATCAACATATATCGATTCGATATATGTGCTTTTTTCGAAAGTTGTCCGGAAGGGACGCGCCCCGGCCCCTTGCGGCGGGCGGAATGTCCTGCGGGATTCCCCGCCTTGCCGAAATGGGGTAGACAGGACCCCTGTCCGATGGCGGCACCGGCCGAACTGCCGAACAGGGCCGGAAACCGCGGGGACAGTGACGACAAGGGGGAGGATTCAGGATGAGCACGACACGGACCACCTGCGCGCGGGCTGCTGCGGCATGAGCATGACCTATGACGACCCGATCACGTTTTCCGGCGCACCGCTGAACCGTGTCTCCGAACATCGCAAGGATGGCGACTGGCTGGCCGACCGGATGATGGACCGCGCCAGCCGTTTCATGCCGGTGTCACGCCTGCGGGCCTTCATCGATGTCAGCGCGGAGCCGGAGATTGCCTGGTGCTCGCCACTGGAGGTGCTCGACCTGCTGGAGGAAAACCGCCCGCTGCTGCTGGGTACCCGCGACGGCATCGCCCATTTCGCCATCGAGGCCGATCCCCGCCGCGCACCGCGTGACGCGGTCTGGCCCGACAGGGGCAAGTTCATCGATGTCCGCTCCATCGCCCCGGCCCTGCCGGTGGGGGAGGCGGCGATCCTGGCCCAGGCCCGGTCCATGCTGGACTGGCACCAGCGCCATCGCTTCTGTGCCGTCTGCGGCGCGCCGTCGGAAATGCGGGAGGCGGGTTACATGCGCGCCTGCACCGATGACGGCTGCAAGGCACAGCATTTCCCGCGCACCGACCCGGTGACGATCATGCTGGTCTTTGACGGCGACCGCTGCCTGCTGGGCCGTCAGCCCCGGTTCCCCGATGGCTCCTATTCCGCGCTGGCCGGCTTCATGGAACCGGGTGAATCCATCGAGGAATGCGTGCGCCGCGAAATCTGGGAGGAAGCGGGGCTGAAGGTCGGCACGGTCCGCTACATCGCTTCCCAGCCCTGGCCGTTCCCCTCCAGCCTGATGATCGGCTGCTTCGCGGAGGCGGAAACGACCGAGATCACCCTGGACCCGGAGGAACTGGAAGACGCCCAGTGGTTCAGCCGCGATCAGGTGATCGAGATGCTGGAACGCTCGGAGGAAGGTGAGGGCCTGCGCATGCCGCCCCGCCTCTCCCTCGCCCACCAGCTCGCCCGCCGCTGGATCGCCGGGGTCTGATTCTCTCCTTGCCGGTACGGGTGGTGACGAACAGGCCCGGAGGCCTCAGCGCGATCTGATCTGATTCAGTATCGAGAGCTGGGCTCGCGGATCAAGTCCGCGAGCGACGTGGGCGTGGTGGGACATTGCCACCCCACGGACGCCGTACCCGGGCCTGACCCGGGTACCCAGCGTGCCGCGCCGACGTCAGCGGACTGGCGCGGAGGCCTCAGTGCGAACTGATTTGATTCAGTGCCGAGAGCTGGGCTCGCGGATCAAGTCCGCGAGCGGCGTGGGGGAGGGCGGGACATTGGTGCTCACCGCCACCAACACCCCACTGACGCCGTGCCCGGGCTTGACCCGGGTACCCAGTGTGCCGCGCCGATGTTGGCGGACTGGTCCGGAGGCCTCAGACGGACAGCAACCGGTCGCGCAGGGCGCTGTCGGCGGCGAGTTCGGCCATGTCGCCGGTATGGGCGATCTGGCCGCTTTCCAGCACGACGCAGCGGCTGGCGACTTCCGCCGCGAAACCGAGACTCTGTTCGGCGATCAGCAGGGTCAGCCCCTCCGCCCGCAGCGTGGCGACCGTGTCGGCAATGCGGTCCAGCACCACCGGCGCCAGCCCCTCCGCCGGTTCGTCCAGCAACAGGATGCGCGGATTTCCGGCCAGCGTGCGGGCGATGGTCAGCATCTGCTGCTCCCCGCCTGACATGCGGCCCGCGCGGCGGTCGCGCATGGCGTGGAGTTCGGGGAAAAGGTCATAGAGCCGCTGTTCCGGCCATTCGGGCGCATCGGAACGGGTCGGACGGCGCCCGACCTCCAGATTCTCCGCCACCGTCAGTTCGGCGAAGATGCGCCGTTCCTCCGGCACATAGCCGACGCCCAGCCGCGCGATCTTCTGCGGCGGCAGGCTGCCGATGGCCTGGCCGTCGAAGCTCAATGTGGCGGCGCCGCGGCGGACCAGGCCCATGATCGCCTTGATCGTGGTGGACTTGCCCGCACCGTTACGCCCCAGCAAGGCCAGTGAATCCCCCTGCGCCAGGCTGAAGGAGATCCCGTGCAGCACGGTCGCCGGTCCGTAACCGGCACTCAGACCCTCGATCCGCAGCATGGCCTCAGACATGGGTTTCAGGCATGGCTTCGGCCTCCCCCGTCTCGGCGCGGCCGAGGTAGACCCGGCGCACTTCCGGGTCGCGGCGGATCTCATCCACCGTGCCCTCCGCGATCAGCTGCCCGCGTGCCATGACGATGACCCGGTCGGCGTGGCCGAAGACCGCCTCCATGTCATGCTCCGTGAACAGCACCGCCAGACCGGAGGCGGCGACGATGGCGCTGACCTGATCCATCAGCAGGGCACGGTCGGCGGCGGCCATGCCCGCCGTCGGCTCGTCCATGAACAGCAGGCGCGGTGACGATGACAGCGCCATGGCCAGGTCCAGCCGCTTGACGTCGCCATAGGGCAGCTCCGTCACCGGCCGGTCCGCCTGGTCCTGCAATCCCACCTGCCCCAGCAGCTCCGCGATGCGGAAACTGGCGTCAGGGGCGCGGCGGAAGGACAGCGTGTGACGGGTCGCGGCATCCAGCGCGGTCTCGACAGCCTCCGCCACCGTCATGCTGAGGAAGGAGCGGGCGATCTGGAACGTGCGCCCGATGCCCAGCCGCACGATCTGGCGCGGCTTGCGCCCGGTGATGTTCTTGCCATCCAGAACGACACTGCCCCGGTCGGCCCGCAACTGTCCGTTCAGCAGGTTGAAACAGGTGGTCTTGCCCGCACCGTTGGGGCCGATCAGGGCCAGCCGCTCCCCGGCGCCGACCTGGAAGCTGACACCATCGACAGCAGCAACACCGCCGAAGGATTTCGCCAGATCACTGACCTGCAGCACCGCGCTCATGCCGGTTTCCGCCGCCGTATCATGCTGCCGAGACCGGCCATGCCGCCGGGTGCCAGCATGGCGATCAGCAGGATCACGCCGCCCAGCATCGACCGCCAGGCCTCGAACTGGTTGAACACATCCTCCAGCACCACGAAGGTGGAGGCCCCGATCAGCGCGCCCGCCAGCACATCGACACCGCCCAGCAGCACCATGATCAGGGCATCGACCGACTGCGGGATGGCCAGCACATCGGGAAAGACGCTGCCCTTCTTGAACACGTAGAGACCACCGGCAAGACCCGCGACGGTCCCGGCCAGGGTGAAGGCCATCCATTGCTGGTTCTGCACGTTGATGCCCAGCGCCTCCGCCCGCAGCGGCGCGTCCCGTGCGGCGGTAAGCGCCCGTCCGAACGGGCTGCGGGTCGCCTGCCGCAGCACCAGAACGGCGATCACCGCGAAGGCCAGCGCCAGGTAGTAGAAGGCCAGGTCATCGCCGAAGAGCTTCGCCGGCCAGATTCCGGTCAGGCCGTCATCGCCGCCGGTGAAGTCCTGCATCTGCACCGCGGCGGCCCAGACGATCTGGGCGGCAGCCAGCGTCAGCATGGCGAGATAGACCCCGGACAGGCGGACACAGAACCAGCCGAAGAACAGCGCCGCGGCGGCGGCGGCCACCGGGGCCACGGCCAGCGCCCAGCCCATGTCCGCCTCCAGATGCCGCACCAGCAGCGCCGCGCCATAGGCGCCGACACCGAAGTAGGCGGCGTGGCCGAAGCTGACCATGCCCCCCGGCCCCATCAGGAACTGCAGCGACATGGCGAACATGCCCAGGATCATGATGTCGATGATCAGCACGGTCATGAACTGGTCCACCACCAGCGGCAGCAGCGCCATGACCAGAAACAGCCCGCCCCAGGCCATGGCCGGCAGCCGCAGGGTGCCCATGCCCGGACCGGGCGGCGTCTCCGGGGCCGACGGCGGACGGCCCAGCAGCCCGTAGGGGCGGATCACCAGCACCACCGCCATGGCGGCGAAGGCCACGATCAGGGTGATCTCCGGCAGGATCAGGATGCCGAAGGCGTTCAGTTCGGAGATCAGGATGGCAGCCAGATAGGCCCCGGGGATGGAGCCCATGCCGCCAACCACGGTGATGACGAAGACCTCCGCGATGATCTCCAGATCCATGGTCAGGGTGACGGCATCGCGGGGCACCTGCATCGCACCGCCCAGCCCCGCCAGTCCGGCCCCGAGGCAGAAGACAGCCGTGAACAGCTTGGCCTGATCCACACCCAGCGCCGCCGCCATCTCCCTGTCCTGTGTCGCGGCGCGGACCAGCACACCGAAACGGGTGCGGGCGAACAGCAGCCAGAGCAGGAACAGCGTGATCGGTCCCATGGCGATCAGGAACAGGTCGTACTCCGGTATGCGCTCACCGAATATGGTGACGACGCCGGACAGGCCCGGCGCGCGGGGGCCGAAGCGGTCGGCAACGCCCCAGATCCATTCCGCCACATCCTGCGCGATCAGCACGATGGCGAAGGTGGCGACAAGCTGGAACATCTCCGGCGCGCGATAGATGCGGCGCAGCACGGTGACCTCGATCAGCCCGCCGACGGCGGCAGAGACCAGGGCGGCGATGGGCAGTGCCAGCCAGAACCCCGGCACCTTGCCGAACAGCCCGATGACATCCATCGCGACATAGGCACCGATCATGTAGAGCGAGCCATGGGCGAAATTGACCACCCGCGTGACGCCGAAGATCAGGCTGAGCCCGGCAGCAACCAGAAACAGCGACGACGCGCTGGCGAGCCCCGTCAGGGCCTGTGCGAAGTAGAATCCCATGCCCCGGAGTTGGCGGGATCACGCCTGATCCGTCAAGTAGTTGTGATGGGATTGGCGGTGGTCAGGAGCAGTCGATCGCAGGCGCACCCTCCTTCCCCCTCGACGGGGGAAGGTCGGGATGGGGGTGAATCGGCGCAGCCGAACAGTCATGACTTCGCCACTGTGCAACAGCCTGCGGCTTCACCCCCCATCGACCGCTGCGCGGCCACTTCCCCCTCAAGGGGGGAAGACGAAGAAGCACCCACAGGGGCGCCAGGATCAGCGAACGCCCCCTGACAGATCCACCTATCCCCGGCTGCGCGGGATCTCCACGTCGCGGTGGATGGAGACCGACAGGATCAGGCCGAAGCCGATCAGCAGGGTCAGCATCGCGGTTCCGCCGTAGGAAATCAGCGGCAGCGGCACGCCGACAACGGGCAGGATGCCGGTCACCATGCCGATATTGATGAAGATGTAGAGGAAGAAGGTCGTGGCGATGCCGACCGCGACCAGCCGCCCGAACTGGTGCCGCGACCGGAAGCCGATGGCATAGGCATAGATCAGGATCAGGATGTAAAGGCCCATCAGTGCCAGTCCGCCGACCATGCCGAACTCCTCCGCCAGCATGGTGAAGATGAAGTCGGTACGCATCTCGGGCAGGAAGTTCAGGTGGCTCTGCGTCCCCTCCAGGAAGCCCTTGCCGGAGATGCCGCCCGACCCCAGCGCGATCTTCGACTGCATGATGTGATAGCCCGCGCCCAGCGGGTCGCTCTCCGGGTTCAGGAAGGTCATGATGCGACCCTTCTGGTACTCGTGCAGCTGCGACCAGGCGATGGGCATGGCCGCCAGCGCGGCACCCAGCGCCAGGGCGAACTTCCACAGCCGTACCCCGGCCAGGAACAGCACGATGGACCCGCCCGCCGCCAGCAGCAGGGCCGTGCCGAGGTCCGGCTGCTTCAGCACCAGCAAGGTCGGCATGCCGATCAGGGCCAGCGGCGGCAGCAGGTAGGTGATGCGCCCCGTATCCTCCAGCGACAGACCGTGGAAATAGCGGGCCAGCGCCAGCACCAGCGCGATCTTCATGACTTCGGACGGCTGCAGGTTGAAGAACCCGAGGCTGACCCAGCGGGTCGCCCCCATGCCGGTGGTACCGACGAACTCGACCGCCAGCAGCAGCACCAGCGCCACGGCATAGATCAAATAGGCCCAGCGCATCCAGAAGCGGATATCGATCAGCGCGATCACCAGCATCAGGAACGCGCCCCCGCCGAAGCGGATGATCTGCCGGATCGCCCAGGGCTGCACATCGCCTCCGGCGGCGGAATAGAGCATGGCGAAGCCGACAGATGCGGTCATCGCGATCAGCAGCACCAGCCCCCAGTTCAGGCTGAGCAGTTTCCTGCCGAAACGCAGGTCCGGCCCGTCATCGCGATAGCCCATGGTCACGGCTCAGCCCTCCCGTTCCGGGTTGGCGGCGACGCGCTGCTTGCGGTTGCTGGCGGGATCAAGCTCCAGCGTCGCCTCCATGATCGTCCGGGCGACGGGCGCGGCGGCGGCGGAGCCACTGCCGCCATGCTCCACGACCACGGAGAGGGCATAGCGCGGCTTGTCCACCGGGGCGTAGGCGACGAACAGGGCGTGGTCACGGCTGCGCCACTCGAGATCCTCGTTCTTCAGCACGCCGGACTCACGTTCGGCGCGGCTGATGCGGCGGACCTGGGACGTGCCGGTCTTGCCCGCCATCTCCCAGCCTTCCTGGGTGATCCGATGGGCGCGGGCGGTGCCGTGCTTGCCGTTCACCACGTCGTTCATGCCCTGGCGCACATGGCGCAGGGCATCCTTCGACAGGCCCAGCGGCGGGGCCTCCACGTCCGGTTCGTCACGAAACACCAGCCGGGGCGAGATTGCACGCTCCCCGTTCGCCAGCCGCGCCGCCATGGTCGCGAGCTGCAGCGGCGTGGCCAGCAGATAACCCTGGCCGATGCCCATGATCAGGGTCTCCCCGCCCTGCCAGGCTTCCCCGATCGCGCCTTCCTTCCAGGCCGGGTTCGGCACCAGTCCGGCACTCTCCCCCGGCAGCTCCGGCAGCAGGGTCTGGCCGAGGCCGAGGCGTTCCGCCATCACGGCGATCTTCTCCACCCCGACCCGGCGGGCGATATCGTAGAAGTAGACATCACAGCTCTGCGCCAGGGCGTCGTTCAGGTCCATCCAGCCATGGCCCCAGCGCTTCCAGCAATGGAAGGTGTGATTGCCCAGCACATGCTTGCCGTTGCAGAACACCCGGTGCGCAGCGCCGGCCACATTGGCCTCCATCGCCGCCAGCGCCACGGCCATCTTGAAGGTGGATCCCGGCGGATAGCGCCCGGCGATGGTCTTGTCGGTCAGGGGCTTGCGGCTGTTGCGCAGCAGCGTCTGCCACTCGGTGTTGCCGATGCCGACGTTGAAGGCATTGGGGTCGAACCCGGGCGTCGAGGCCATGGCGAGCACATCGCCATTGTGAATGTCCATCACCACGGCGGCCCCGCTTTCGGGCCGCAGTGCCTGGGTGGCGATGCGCTGCAGCCGCGCATCGATGGTCAGCTGAATGTCGGAACCGGGGCGGCCCTCCGTGCGGGACAGCTCCCGGATGACCCGGCCAAAGGCATTCACCTCCACCCGCTGGTTGCCCGCGGCACCGCGCAGGGTGCCCTCGAAGCTGCGTTCCAGACCCCGCCGCCCGGTGCGGAAGCCCGGCAGTTCCAGCAGGGGGTCACCGTCGCCTTCCTTCAGGTCCTTCTCGCTGACCGGGCCGACATAGCCCACCGTGTGGCCCAGATAGACCCCCAGCGGATAGTCGCGGGTCTGGCCGACATCAAGCTGGATGCCAGGCAGGTCGGGGCTGCGGACATTGATGCGGGCGAACTCCTCCCACGTCAGATTGTCGACGACGGAGATCGGCACGAACCGGCGCTTGCGGCTGACATCGCGCAGCACCCGTGCCCGTGTCTGGTCGCTGACCGGCACGATCTGGTTCAGCCGATCCAGCGTCTCCCCCACCGACTTCGTCTGTTCCGGCACGATCAGGACGCGGAAGTTCTGGCGGTTCGTCGCCACCGGCACACCGCGCCGGTCCAGGATGCGCCCGCGCGGCGGTGCCAGCAGGGCGAGATTGATACGGTTCTCGTCGGCCAGCATCTTGTACTGGTCACCCTCGATCACCTGCAGGTAGTACATGCGGGCGCCCAGCGCCGCGAACAGCGCCGCCTTCATGCCCCCCAGCATCAGCGCGCGGCGCGTGAACACAGGATAGCGGGCCTTTTCGACGCGTCCCCTCATGCGCCCGCCCGTCCGGTCATGCGCCCATCCTGTCCGGTCATGCGAAGGCCTGTCCGGTCATGCGATGGCTGAGCAGCAGCAGCGGGGCCGCGACCAGCGGGAACAGGGTGACCGTCACCGCCACCTGCAGCAGGGCTGCCACCGGATTGACGAGATCGAGGAAGTAGACGCAGGCGATCAGCCACGAAACGCCCGCGGCCGCCAGTGCCACAGCGACGAAGGCGGCCCAGCCGAGCACGAACGGGCGGCCGATCAGCACCCGGCGCTGGCTGGCCGACAGGGCCTGGACGCCGAGGAAGACCAGCGCCGTCAGGCCAAGCGGCCCGCCGGACAGCAGATCGGTGACAAGGCCGAGACCGAACGCCAGCCAGTGGGGCATCAGGTCGGGCCGCTGCAGCGCGAAGACATGCACCGCGATCAGACCGAAAGCCGGCAGCACCGGACCCAGGAACGGCACCCCGATCGGCAGGCTGCCCATCAGAACCAGAACCAGCGACACCAGACCGGGGATCGCCAGTCCAAGTCGCCAGAATCCGAGTTGTGGCAGGCCGGGGCCATCGCCGATGCGGCTGCTGGCGGACTTGCGGCGGCGCGGCTTCATGGCCCGTTCCGGTCATTCACCAGCGACGGACGGCGATAGCGCAGCACGTTCACCCGCTCCAGCCGCGCCAGATCGACGAAGGGGCGCAGGCGGACCTGGTTCTCGGTGACCGAGGCAACGACGCCAACCACCAGACCCGGGGGCAGCATGCCGCCATGGCCACTGGTGACCACCCGGTCACCGGGCTGCACCTCGGCCTCCGCCTCAAGGAAAGCAAGCAGCGGACGGCCGGAGTTGTCGCCCGACAGGATGGCGCGGCGGCGACTGCCCTCCAGCATCACCGGAATGCGGCTGTTCAGGTCGGTGATCAGCAGGATGCGCGCGGCGTTGCGCCCGGCCTCCGTGATCCGGCCCACCAGCCCGAGTTCACTGACCACGGCCTGGTCGGGCTCGACACCATCGCGTTCCCCGGCAGCAAGCAGCAGGGTCTTGACGAAAGGGCCCCCGGACTCACCCACGACACGGGCGGTGATGTAGGTGACATCGGAGCGGGCACGGACATTCAGCAGGCGGCGGTACTGTGCGTTATCGCGTTCCAGCGCCCGCGCCACCGCCTGCCAGTGCAGCAGACGGGCATTTTCCTGCCGCAGGCGGTCGTTCTCCTCATAGACGCGGGAGAGCTGCTCGATCTCCGTCGCCAGATCGTTGATCGCGGAGACCGGACGGGAAATGACATCCAGCACCGGGGCCAGCACATCCAGCAGCCCGGTACGCACCTGCTCCACCGGGCCGATGCCGGAACGGCCCGCCACCAGCAGCGTCAGGCCGAGCGCCAGCAGGAACGCGAAAGCGAACCGGTTGAACAGCAGCCCCATCGGGCTGACCATTCGCGACGCCAGTGGTTTGTTCGAACGACGCACGTCGTTACTGCTCCGGGCAGGTCCGAATCGCCGCTATCGGCGACATGTCAGTGAAGGCGGTTTTCTAGCGCCGATCAAGGCGCGATGGCCACCGGAATCTGTCTGTTCGTGGACCATGCCTCCCCTTTCGGGACTCATTTGCTGACCGCTCCACCCCTCTCCCCCTCCCGGCCACCCACGCAAGTATCCTGAAATGGGTGGCCGGGAGGGGGAGAGGGGTGGAGCGGTCAGCGCAAGGAGTCAGGTGCGGTCCACAGAAAGACCGCCTCAGCCCTGCAGCCAGTCCCGCAGTTCGCGATTGACCGCTTCCGGCTGCTCCAGCGTCGACAGGTGACCACAGTCCTCGATCACCGACAGCCGGGCGCCGGGAATCAGATCCGCCATCTCCTCATGCATCGCCAGCGGCGTCAGCGCATCCTGCCGACCGCACAGCACCAGCGCGGGCACATTGATGCTGCGGCAGACATCGTGGGCGGCGCTGCGGGCCATCAGCGCACGGGTCTGGCGCACGAAGCCATCCTTGCCGATATCCTCCGCCATCTGCCGGATGGTGTTCAGCAGCGGTTCATCCTGCAGCCGGTCGGGATGCACGAACAGGGGCATCAGCCGGTCATGCACCCCGGTGAAACGGCCCTTCTCCACCAGCGCCAGCAGTTCGCGGCGCCGGACCAGTTCGGCCTCCGAATCCGTGCTGGCGCGGGTATCCAGCAGGGCGATGCGCGTGACCCGTTCCGGGGCCTGCCGCCAGATCTCGAAGGCGATGTAGCCGCCCATCGACAGACCGGCCAGCGCAAAGGTCGGCGGCGCCCCGGCCAGAATGCGTTCCGCGATGGCGGGGATGGTCAGGTCCTGCGCATGGTCACCGACATGGATGTCGGCCAGCTCGGACAGGGCCGCCACCTGTGGCGCCCAGAGCTGTTCGGTACAGAGAAGACCGGGGATCAGAAGCAGGGCAGGTCGGGTCATGAAATACTCCACACGTGCGCAGACGCCACACCCCGAACACTGTGTTCGTGATTGACAGGGCACTCCACCTTCAGTACTTCCCCCAAAGCCGTGCGACAAGCGCCTGACCTGTCATGTTACTGTCGTCACTGCGAAGTAAACTGTTCAGGGCCGGTATCCGACAACGAAAAGGGCGGAATTTCCGGAAGGGTTGCAGACCGTATCAAGGCCGGTCGCTCATCCGACCCCTGCAGTCCATCACCTGAAAGAAACATCCCAACGGGGAGCACCCACATTAGCGCAATGACATTTCCGGACCTCGGTCTGAGTGACGAGGTCTGCAAGGCAATTTCGGAGGCGGGATACGAAACCGCCACCCCCATCCAGCAGAAGTCCATCCCGCATGTCCTGATGGGCAAGGATCTGCTTGGCACGGCGCAGACCGGCACCGGCAAGACCGCCGCCTTCCTGCTGCCGATGATCGACGTCATGGCCCAGGGCCGGTCGAAGCCGCGGATGCCGCGCGCCCTCGTCCTGGAACCGACACGCGAACTGGCCGCCCAGGTGGCGGACAGCTTCGACATGTACACCAAGTACCAGAAGCTTTCCCGCGCGCTGCTGATCGGCGGGCTGGGCATGAAGGAACAGGAAGCGGAGCTGGACGGCACCTGCGATATCATCATCGCGACGCCCGGCCGCCTGCTGGACCTGTTCGACCGTGGCCGCATGATGCTGAGCCAGATCCAGTTCTTCGTCATCGACGAGGCGGACCGGATGATGGACATGGGCTTCATGCCGGATGTGGAGCGCATCGTCTCCTGCCTGCCGCCGCGTCGCCAGACCCTGTTCTTCTCCGCCACCATGCCGCCGTCGATCCGCAAGCTGGCCGACAAGTTCCTGGTGGAACCGCGCGAGGTGGAGGTGGCTCCGCCCGCATCCCCCGCCGCGACCGTCGAACAGCACCTGACGATGCTGGACGAACGCGACAAGCGTGATGCGCTGCGTGCCCTGATCAATCAGGAAAACATCCGCAACGCGCTGATCTTCTGCAACCGCAAGTCGGACGTGAAGATGCTGCACAAGTCGATGCAGAAACATGGCTACGACGCCGTGGCGCTGCATGGCGACATGGACCAGCTCGATCGCATGGCGACGCTGGAGAAGTTCAAGACCGATCAGGCGAAGATCATGGTCTGCTCCGACGTTGCCGCCCGCGGTATCGACATCCAGGGCCTCAGCCACGTCTTCAACTTCGATGTGCCGTTCCATGCGGAGGATTACATTCACCGCATCGGTCGTACCGGTCGCGCCGGGATGAAGGGTCGCGCCTTCATGCTCGCCACCGCGAAGGAATCCAAGGCGCTGGACGCGATCCAGAAGCTGATCGGCGGCAACATCAAGCCGATGGTGATCGACGGTTTCGGCAAGAAGGGTGCTGCTGCTCCGGCGCCTGCCGCTGCGGAAGCCGCCGATGGCGATGAGGCACCGGCACCGAAGCGTGCCCGCCGTCCGCGCCGGACGAAACCGAAGGACGAGACCGTGGAGGCCGTCGCCGATTCGACTGCACCCGAGGAAACCGTGACGGAACCCGTCGAGGCCGGAGCACCTGCAGAGGACACCACAGCGTCCGAAGCCGCGCCCGCCAAGCCCGCCCGGACCCGCCGCGCCCCGCGCCGCAAGACCGCGGAAGCACCTGTCGAGGCCGCGTCGGAAGCAGCGACGGAAGAGCCCAAGGCCGAGAGTCGTGAATCAGGCCGTGAGCCGGGTCGGGTACCCCATGGTGACGGACCGGATGCCGGTCGCCAGGCAGGCCGCAGCCGCCCCTCCCCGAACCGGTCCGGCGGTCGCAACCGTCGCGACGACAACGACAACACGCCGGTGGGCCTGGGCGATCACGTCCCCGCCTTCCTGCTCCGCCCCCTGCGCATCCCCGACGAGTCGTCCAGCGACGCGGCCTGACCGCAGGATCGGATCTGCCCGTTCCCCTTCCCCTGTTGCGGGGGAAGGAGATGTCGGATTTCCCGAACCGACCCGACTATTGCTGCATCAGCCGCCAGATCTTCTCCGGCGTGTAGGGCATGTCGATGTGCTTCAGGCCCAGCGCGTTGCAGATGGCGCTGGCGATGGCCGGGGGACCGGCGATGGTGCCGGCCTCGCCGCAGCCCTTGGCCCCGATGGGTGACGTCTTGGTCGGCGCATCCTCGAAGAAGGCGATATCGGTTTCCGGCAGGTCCAGCGCGCGCGGCATGCAGTAGTCCATGAAGGAACCGCTGAGCAACTGCCCGCTTTCCGGGTCGTAGACCGTGTGTTCCAGCACCGCCTGCCCGACCCCCTGCATGATCCCGCCCATGACCTGACCCGCCACCACCATCGGATTGATGATCTGTCCGAAGTCATCCAGCGCGGTATAGCGCGCAACGGTCAGCACCCCGGTCGCCGGATCGATCTCGATCTCCGCGATGTGGCAGCCGTTGGGATAGGCGGTGCCGTCCTTGGTGTAGGTATCCTCGTCCGACAGGCCGCGTTCCGCCGCCGGGCGGCTGCTGTCGAAGGCTGCCGCCGCCAGGTCGGCCCAGTTCACCGACCGGTCGGTGCCGACAACGCGGAAGGTGCCGTCGGCGAAGTCGATATCGTCGGTCGCCGTCTCCAGCATCTCCGCCGCCTGCGCCTTCGCCTTCTCCACCAGCTTGGTTGCCGCATTCAGGATGGCGCTGCCGGCCAGTTGCAGTGACCGCGATCCGCCATGCCCGTTGCCCATGGGCGTGGCGTCCGTGTCGGACTGGCGGAACCGCACCTGCTCGAAGGGCACACCAAGCTTCTCCGCCACGATCTGCGGGAAGGTGGTCTCGTGGCTCTGGCCGTTCGACTGGGTGCCGACGGCGACGGTGACGATGCCGTCCCGGTCGAATTCCAGCCGCGCATATTCGGTCGGCACACCCAGCGTCGCCTCCAGATAGCTGGCGACGCCCAGTCCGCGCACCTTGCCCTGCGCCTCGCTCTGCGCCGCGCGGACCGCGAAGCCCGCCACGTCGGCCTGTTCCAGCGCCCGGTCGAGCAGCGCGCGGAAGTCACCGGAGTCGATGGTGTGTCCCAGCGATGCGCGGTAGGGCATGGCGGTGGGCGGGATGTAGTTCCGCCGCCGCAGCTCCATCGCGTCGATGCCAAGGTCGGCGGCGGCCACATCCACCGCGCGCTCCAGCAGGAAGCAGGCCTCCGGCCGCCCCGCGCCGCGATAGGCATCGGTGGGGACCGTGTTGGTGAAGGCGCCGTGGACGATGTTGTAGACATGGGGAATGTCATAGGGCCCGCCCATGACGGAGGTCGTGGCCCCCGTCGGCACGCCGGTGCCGTTGGTCGAGACATAGGCACCGAGATCGACCGTCGTCTCCACATGCAGCGCGGTGAAGCGGTGGTCCGCATCCAGCGCCAGCCGCACGCGGGTCTGCTGGTCGCGGCCCTGCCCGTCGGTCAGGAAGCCTTCTGTCCGGTCGGCGACCCATTTCACCGGGCGCTTCAGTTCGCGGGCGGCGAAGACGGTCAGCAGATGTTCCGGCTGCACCTGATTCTTGCCGCCGAAGCCGCCACCCACGTCATAGGCGACGACCCGCATGCGCTCGACCGGGATGCCGAAGACCTTCTCCGCCAGCATGGTGCGGTACATGAAGACGTTCTGGATCGAGCCGGAGACGGTGTAGAAATCCTGCTCTGCGTCGTAGATGCACAGGATGCCCCGGGTCTCCATCGGGTTGATGACGATGCGGTTGTTGTGCAGGCGCACCTCGGCCACATGGGCGGCGGTGGCCAGGGCGTCCTCCGCCGGGGCGCGTTCGCCCTTCTCCCAGGTGAAGCTGCGGTTGTCGGGGGCTTCCTCGTGCAGGGCGGCGGGGGCGTCCGGCGACAGGGCGGCAACGGAATCGATGACCGCCGGCAGTTCCTCCAGATCAAACGAGACCAGTTCAGCGGCGTCCCGGGCCACGGCTCGGCTGGTGGCGACAACGAAGGCAATGCCGTCACCGACATGGCGGACCCGCCCCCGCGCCAGCGGCCAGCGGGCAGGGTTGCAGATGGGGGACCCGTCCATGTTGGTGATGGCGGGGCGTGTCGGCACGGGTCCGAGTCCCGCCGCCTGCCAGTCCCGGTCGGTATAGACGGCCACGACACCGGGCAGGTCGCGCGCGGCAGTGGTGTCGATGTCGCGCACCCGCGCATGGGCGGCGGGGGACCGCACCATGATGCCGTGCAGGCAGCCGGACGGGGTGATGTCATCCAGATAGCGTCCGTTGCCGGTCAGGAACCGCTTGTCCTCGACCCGCGTGGCGGACTGTCCGATGCCATATCGCATGATGTGCTCTCCCCCCGGAACGGCCTCTCTGCTCAGGGCCGATTCATCTGCCGCCGATAGTCCCCCAGATCGTCCACGTCATTCAAGCGGCTGGCCGTGCCGATCCGCCATGCGCCGGGCAGGCCGCGCAGGCTGTCGGCCAGGGTTTCCGGGTGCGACCAGCGCACATCACGGAACAGGGCGGGGGACCGGATGCCGCGCCGCAAGCCGACGAGCCAGAAGCCGCCGTCCGTTGCCGGGCCGAACGTGACGTGGTTGCGCCGCACGACGGCCAGCGCCTGCCGCAGGTGGTGCGGTCGGATATCAGGGATGTCACAGCCGATCAGAAGGCGGTCGCGGTCCCGGAACCTGTCCAGCGCCCGCGCCATGCGTTGCCCCAGATCACCGCTGCCCTGTGGTACCCGCCGCCGCCCGGCAGGCCAGTCCCGGGCGCGCACCGCGCTGTCCGGCGTCACGCAGAGGACGACTTCGGCCTGCGGCAGTTGCCCCGCGGTGCGGAGTGTCGCCCACAGGGTGGCGCGATAGAACCGCAGCGCCTGCGCCGGGCCGATGTCGCGCGCCAGGCGGGTCTTCACCGTACCGAGGCGCGGCACCCGGCAGAACAGGATCACAACCGGCGGCCTCATCCATACAGCCGCAGCAGGATGCGGGGCGGAACCCCCAGGAAATGCAGGGTCAGCAGCGCCGCGTTGCGCAGCGGGCGCGCCCACCAGCCGTCACGCTCATAGCGGGCGGCGGAGGTGACGGCATCGGCATCGAGCATGGTCAGCCGCCCGCGCCCGATCCGGCGCGCCAGTGTCACATCCTCCATCAGCGGCATCTCCGGGTACCCGCCGATCGTGGCCAGCAGATCCGCGTGTATCAGCAGGCCCTGATCCCCCCAGGGCAGGCCAAGCGCGCGGCAGCGCCAGGCCACCAGCCGCTCCACCCGCCGGGCCGCGTGCCGGTCGCTGTCGAGGCGCAGCCGGAACGCGGCCGCGCGGGCCTGACTGGCCGGATCATCCATGAAGGCGCGGGCGGCCTGTCGCCAGGCCGGGTCCAGGCGGGTGTCCGCATGCAGGAACAGCAGCCAGGGGCCAGCCGCCGCCGCCGCGCCCTCACGCATCTGATGACCGCGCCCGCGTGCCGTCGCGATGACCCGCGCCCCATGGTCCGCCGCAACCGCCCGGCTGGCGTCGGTGGAGCCGCCATCGATCACCAGGGTCTCGCTGACCGGCGCGCCCTGCACCGTGTCGAGCACCGGCCCAAGCGTCTGCGCCGCATCGAGGCAGGGGATGATGACACTCAGACCGGGCACGGTCCGGCTCAGGACCGGCGGAAGGGCAGGGCAAGCATCCAGCCAAGCCCCTGCCGCCGGCCCTCACGATAGTCGGCGAGGCCGATTTCCATGCCGTCATGCCCGGCGCGCGGCTGCGGTGTCAGGGTGCCGAACAGCCGGTCCCAGAGCGTCAGGTTGAAGCCATAGTTGGAGTCGGTCTCCGACGGGATCACCGAATGATGCACCCGGTGGAAATCCGGCGTGACGATGATCCGGCGCATCAGCCTGTCCAGCCATCCGGGCAGACGCAGGTTGGCGTGGTTGAACATGGCAGCCCCGTTCAGCACCACCTCGAAGAGCAGCACCGCCACCGCCGCCGGACCCAGCAGGGCAATGACGGCGAACTTGAAGACCATCGACAGGATGATCTCGACCGGGTGAAACCGGAGGCCGGTGGTCACGTCGATATCCATGTCGGCATGGTGCACCCGATGCAGCCGCCAGAACAGCGGCACCTTGTGGAAGGCCACATGCTGCGCCCAGATGGCGAGGTCGAGCAGCAGCACCGCCGCCACGATCTCCAGCACCGGCGGCAGATCCACCAGGTTGAACAGGCCGATCCCCCGCTCCGCCATCAGGAAGGCGAACCCGACCGCCAGCGTCGGCAGGAAGAAGAAGCTCAGCCGCAGCACCAGGGTGTTCAGCACGACGACGGACAGGTTCCTGAACCAGCGCCCGACCAGCCCCTGGGTCAGCCGGCGACGGGGCGCCAGCCGCTCGGCCGCGATCATCGCCAGCAGCATGCCGCCGAAGACGCCAAGCCTCAGCGTCGCCTCGTTATCCAGAAGAAACTGATCCATGGCACAGAGATAGGCCGAACCGGAACGGCGCGCCATGCCCGCGTGCTGACATGTGCGCGAGGAGAAGGTGACCCGGAAGGTTCACCGCCGGGCCCCGGGCGCTGCTCAGTCCCTGGTGCCGAAGCCGTCGACGCCCGCGCCGCAGATCACGACACAGACCTTCTCGTCTGCCCGCACGGGGAAGCGGCCATTGAACAGGGCGGCCATCCCCGCGGCGGCGGCGAGTTCCGTACCGATCCCGAGCTCGTCCCAGAGCCAGGCGGCGGCGGCATACATTTCCGGGTCACTGACCAGCACGATGTCATCGACGGTGCGCTGGATGATCTCCAGATTGATCTCGGCCGACCGGCGTGGCGCCAGGGTCGGCGCCCTGGTCGAGATGCGTTCCAGCGTCACCAGTTCACCTGCATCGACCGAGCGGCGGAGCGTCGGTGCCCCCTCCGGCTCCACACCGATGATGCGGATATCGGGGCGCCGGGCCTTCAGCGCTGTCGCGACGCCGGAAATCAGGCCGCCGCCGCCGATCGCCAGCACCACGGTCTCCACATCCGGCATGTCCTCCAGGATCTCCAGACCGACGGTGCCCTGGCCCGCGATGACGCTTGGCTGTGCGAAGGGATGTACATAAACGCGGCCTTCCGCCTCGACCCGGGCCAGTGCCAACTGATTCGCATCGTCCCAGGCTTCGCCTTCCACCACGACTTCTGCGCCAAAACGACGCATCCTGGCTACCTTGTCGGGTGCTGCGGTGACCGGAACATGGATGCTGGCAGGCACCCCCGCCGCCTTCGCAGCCGCAGCAACGCCGAGCCCGTGGTTGCCGCCGGAGGCCGTGATGACACCGTGCTGCAACTGTTCCCGCGTCAGCGAAAGCGCCGTATTGGCCGCGCCCCGTGCCTTGAAGGAGCCGGCGAGTTGCAGGTTCTCCAGCTTCAGCACCAGGTCACAGGGCAGCGAAAGCCCGACCGCCGGGGCCACGCGCAGCATGGGCGTGCGCCGCACGGAGCCCTGCATGCGCGCCTGCGCTGCCTCGATATCCTGGATCGTGACCGCCGTCATGTTTCTGCCCTCCTGCTGCCGGTGCAGGCAATAATCCTCTGCGAACCGGAAAGCCACCCTTGACATTCGGGGTCATGGGGCGGATATACGTTGCAGTGCAGCAAAAACTGTTGCACTGCATCAATGAAGCCTGAACAGGCGCTCGTGGGATCTGCCCATTGTTTGTTCAGTTGTTGCTCCCCAGCAACGCCGCTTTGATGTATATGGAATTGAAGATTCGAGCCACCGGGTTGCGTCTCCTCCCCAAATAGCGCCCGGCTCGATGTACGGAAAGGGCGACCCACTCCTCCCCGGGTCGCCCTTTCTATTTCTGCCCCCTCCCGCGTGAATGCCTTTCTCTGGCCGCATCGATGTCTTTCTCTGGACGGTCGCGCCGTGCTGCCGTTTTTGGAACATGAACCGCCGGAATTGGTCCTCTTTGCTTCAACCACTCCTGTGACAGTCTCTCTCCGGGCCGGATGCCATTCAGGCGAAGTGACGGCTCGCCGGGGGAGTCCAGCCATGACAGGGACCGGAGATACGGGACGGGGGGGTGGCCGCAGGCGGCGCGGCAGGCGCGGCGGCGGCGACGAGACCCCCGTGCTGGAGCAGCAGCCCTTTCGCCAGCCGCGCATGATCTATGCGCCGATGCGCGCGGTCTCCGACGATCAGGTCGAACAGATCCATCAGGCCTCTCTGGACGTGCTGCAGGAAATCGGGATGGATTTCCTGCATCCGGAGGCGAAGGCATTGCTGAAGGACGCTGGCGCGGATGTCGATCCGGGCAGTGACCGCGTCCGCTTCGACCGGCAACTGGTCGAGAGCGTCATCGGTCTGGCGCCGTCACAGTTCACCCTGCATGCCCGCAATCCGGCCCACGACCTGACCTTCGGCGGCGACCATATCGTCTATTGCGCCGCGGCCAGCGCACCCAACTGCGCCGACCGGGCAGGCGGGCGGCGGCCCGGCAATCTGGAGGACTACCGGCGGTTCCTGAAGCTCGGCCAGATGCTGAACGCCGTCCACATGTGGGGCGGCTATACCGTGGAGCCGACCGACGTTCACGCCTCCGTCCGGCATCTGGTGGCGCTGCAGGACATGCTGACGCTGTCGGACAAGGCGATCCATGCCTACAGCCTGGGGACGGAGCGGATCCAGGACGGCATCGAGATGGCGCGGATCGCGCGCGGCATCGACGATGCGACGCTGGACCGCGAACCCTCCGTGATCTCCATCATCAACACCTCCTCCCCCCTGCGCTTCGACACGCCGATGCTGGACGGGGTGATGCAGCTTGCCCGGCGCGGGCAGGCGATCTGCCTGACCCCCTTCACGCTGGCCGGAGCCATGGCACCGGTGACCCTTGCCGGGGCGCTGGTGCAGCAGAACGCGGAGGCGCTGGCCGGGCTGGTCATCAGCCAGACCACCAGGCCCGGCGCGCCCTTCGTCTATGGCGGCTTCACCTCCAACGTGGACATGAAGTCCGGGGCGCCTGCCTTCGGCACGCCGGAGGCGATGCGCACCGCCCTGATCGGCGGCCAGCTGGCGCGGCGCTATGGCCTGCCCTATCGGTCCTCCAACGTGAACGCCGCCAATACCCTGGACGCGCAGGCAGCCTATGAGACCGTCTTCTCCCTCTGGGGCGCGGTGATGGGCGGCGTCAACATGCTGAAGCATGGCCTCGGCTGGATGGAGGGGGGACTGCATACCTCCTTCGAGAAATTCGTCATGGATGCCGACATCCTGCAGATGGTGGCGGAGTTCCTGACACCGGTGGAGGTCAACCGCGATTCCCTGGCACTGGACGCGATGCGGGAGGTCGGGCCGGGAGGCCACTTCTTCGGCTGCGCCCACACCCAGGAACGCTATCGCACCGCCTTCTACCCGCCGATGGTCTCCGACTGGCGCAACTACGAGAGCTGGGAGGAAGCGGACAGCCCCACCGCCTATGACCGGACCGAGATCCTGTACCGGCAGATCCTGGAGTCCTACGAGGCCCCGCCGATGGACCCGGCTGCGGCGGAGGAACTGCAGGCCTATGTTGACCGCCGCACCGAAGCGGGCGGCGCCCCGACGGATTTCTGAGCCCGCGGGAGAGAGTTGGAACAGTCCACGGAAAGGCAGACGATGAAGACGAATGTGAAGGTCGCGGTGATCGGTGGCGGTGTGGTCGGATGCAGTGTGCTGTATCACCTGACCCGTGCAGGCTGGACCGACGTGGTGCTGATCGAGCGCTCCGAACTGACCTCCGGCTCGACCTGGCATGCGGCGGGCGGCATGCACACGCTGAACGGTGATCCCAACGTCTCCAAGCTGCAGGCCTACACGATCAGTCTCTACAAGGAGATCCAGGAACAGTCGGGACAGGACTGCGGCATGCATGTCACCGGCGGCGTCATGCTGGCCGACACGGAAGAGCGCATGCAGTGGCTGAAGATGGCCCATGCGCGCGGCCGCTACCTCGGCATGGACACGGAACTGATCTCGGTCAGCGAGGCGAAGGAGCTGTTTCCCCTGCTGGAGGAGAAGTACTTCGTCGGCGCGATGTACGACGCGGTCGACGGCCATGTGGACCCGTCCGGTGTCACCCAGGCCTATGCCCGCGCGGCGCGGCTGAACGGGGCCGAGGTCTATCGCCACAACCGGGTCGTCGAACTGAACCAGCGCCCGGACATGACCTGGGACGTGGTGACGGAGCAGGGCACCATCAACGCCGAACATGTGGTCAATGCCGGTGGTCTCTGGGCGCGGGAAGTGGGGCGCATGGTCGGGCTGGAGCTGCCCGTCCTGGCCATGGAGCACATGTACCTGCTGACGGAGGAAATGCCGGAGGTCGTGGCCTTCAACGAGTCCAGCGGCAAGGAGATGATCCACGCCATCGACTTCGGCGGCGAGATCTACACCCGTCAGGAAGGCAAGGGCATGCTGATGGGCACCTACGAGAAGGCCTGTCGACCCTGGAGCCCGAAGAACACGCCCTGGGACTTCGGCCACGAACTGCTGCAGCCCGACATCGACCGCATCGCGCCGTCACTGGAACTGGGGTTCGAGCATTTTCCGGCCTACGGGCGGGCCGGCATCAAGCAGATCATCAACGGCCCCTTCACCTTCGCCCCGGACGGCAACCCGCTGGTCGGGCCAGTGAAGGGCCTGCCGAACTACTGGTGCGCCTGTGCGGTGATGGCCGGTTTCAGCCAGGGCGGCGGCGTCGGGCTGGCGCTGGCCAACTGGATCATCGACGGCGACCCGGGTTTCGATATCTGGGCCATGGATGTCAGCCGTTTCGGCGACTACGCCAACATGGCCTATACCAATGCGCGGGTGCGGGAGAACTATTCCCGCCGCTTCTCCATCACCTTCCCCAACGAGGAGCTGCAGGCGGCCCGCCCGGCGCGCACCACCGCCATCCATGACGCGCTGAAGGCGGAGAACGCGGTCTTCGGTGCCTCCTTCGGCCTGGAACATGCGCTCTGGTTCCAGAAACCGGGCGAGGACCCGGTGGAGGATGTGACCTTCAAGCGTTCCAACGCCCATGATGTGGTGGCCGCCGAATGCCGGGCGGTGCGCAGCGGCGTCGGCATGATCGAGATCTCGAACTTCGCCAAGTACGAGGTCACGGGCCGGGGGGCGGATGTCTGGCTCAGCCGCATCCTGGCCAACCGGCTGCCCCGGCAGGGGCGCATCGTCCTGTCGCCGATGCTGAACCGCCAGGGCGGGCTGATCGGTGACTTCACCGTCGCGCGGGCCGCCGAGGACCGCTTCTATGTCTTTGGCTCCGGCGTCGCGGAGAACTACCACATGCGCTGGTTCGGAGCGCAGTTGCCGGATGATGGCAGCGTGTCCGTGCGCCCGCTCGGCCTTGGCCTGACCGGCCTTTCGCTGGCAGGACCACAGGCCCGTGCGGTGCTGGAAAAGGTGACGGAGGAGGATGTGTCGCCGGAAGCCTTCCGCTTCATGGATTTCCGGGAGATGGACCTGGGTCTGGTACCGGCCCGGGTCGGCCGCATCACCTTCACAGGTGATCTGGGATTCGAGATCTGGGTGGCGCATGAATATCTGCTGACGCTCTATCGCATGCTGCGGCAGGCGGGTGAGGCGCATGGCCTGACCCTGTTCGGCGGGCGGGCGCTGAACGGGCTGCGGCTGGAGAAGAGCTTCGGCACCTGGGCGCGGGAGTTTCGCCCGATCTATGGCCCCTATGCGGCCGGGCTGGATCGCTTCGTGGCACCATCGAAGAACGACTTCATCGGTCGCGACGCGATGCTGCGTGAACGCGATGAGGGGCCGAAGCTGCGTCTGGTGACGCTGAAGGTCGCGGCAGGCGACGCCGATGTGATCGGGGACGAGCCGATCTGGATCGACGGTCAGGTGCAGGGCTGGGTGACCTCGGGCGGCTACGCGCACCACAGCGGTGCGTCGGTAGCGCAGGGCTATGTCCCGGCGGGCTTCGCCGACATGGCGGACGCACCGTTCGAGGTGGAGATCATCGGCGAACGCCGATCTGCCAGCCTGTGTCCGGAACCCCTGTTCGATCCCGCCGGCACCAGGATGCGCGTCTGACCGTTGCCACAATCTGACACCATTGCCGACTGCACGGGGCCGGACGGCCGTCCCCGATCGCGAGCCATACTGTCACGGGACTGCTGCAATTCGGGCTGCCGCAGCCCATATGACTGAAACTGAGGGTCGAGTGCGGCTGCGCCTATTGCACGGCAAGTGTAACCCCGCAGCAACGTCTGACACACGTTGGCCACAGGGCCGTCACTGACGTGACATGGTGATGGTCCCAGATGGCAATCAAGCCGGACAGAGCAGTCCGGCAACGCATCGGCGGCTCGGGTTTGCTGCCAACGCGTTCCAACGGGACCCACCTTTCAGAGAAAAGGCGAGACAACATGATCAACGTGACATCGAAATTCGCAGGCGGCGCTGTTGCGACCGCCATGGCCCTGTCGCTCGGCATGTCCGGCGCATTTGCGGCAACCCATTCCGCCAAGCCCGCCATGTCCGAGCACACGAACTTCACCAGCGCCCTGGCGTCCCGCTATGCCTCCATGGCTGCCGAGGAGAAGCTGGAGCTTGACGCGGCCGACGAGGCGCATTTCGCCAACAAGGCCGCCCAGGCTGCGCAGGGTCTGGTGGTCCTGCCCGACGCCCCGAACAGCCGTCCGATCGAGGATGCGGATCAGCGTGCCTTTGCCGGATCCGCGCATGGCCAGCTGATGGCCGCGCTGGGTGGCGAGGCCCCGGAGAAGCATCCGCTGGTCCTGGCCGACGCACAGACGAGCTATGACTGCTACCTGCAGGAGGCCCAGGAGGGTTATCAGCTGCTGCATATCCAGCGCTGCCGCCAGGGTTTCGAGACGGCGATGGCCACCATCAACCGTCCGATGCAGGTGAGCGCGCCGAAGCCGGAAGTGAAGGCCGAGGCGAAGGCGATCGAGAACATCAGCTTCACCGTCTACTTCGGCTTTGACAGTGCCGCACTGACGCAGGAGGCCCAGCCGGTCCTGCAGCAGGCCGTGGCCGAGTTCCGCCGCCGTTCCAATGCCCGGATCGACGTTGCCGGTCACACGGACCGTGCCGGTTCGGTCGAGTACAACCGTGCCCTGTCCAAGCGTCGCGCCGATGCGGTCCGGGATGCGCTGGCCGCGAGTGGCGTCACCGCCGGTCGGATCGATGAGGCTGCCCTGGGCGAGCTCGTCACCGACGTCGAGACCGCCGACGGTGTGCGCGAGCCGCTGAACCGTCGCGTCGAGATCGTGGTTTCCAGCCAGTAACAGGCCGGTCAATCACAGAATGTGACCTGAAGAGGGGCGTCCGGATCAATCCGGGCGCCCCTTTCTCGTTTTCGTGTCGCCTGAAGTACCAGCATGCGCGGAAACGCTGTTGTATGCAGGCCGTGTACTGGTATGTAATGTGCTATTGAACATTTCATCACGACTGTAGTGCCCGGCATGGGAATTGCGGTCTGAAAGGATGCAGTCACCGGATCCTGCAATGTGCAGGGCCGCAGCTGCTGAGGGACAGAAACGAAAGGGAGCAAGGCATGAATGCATTGCTGAAGTTGGGGGGAGTCGGTCTGGCTGCCCTGATTCTGGCCGCATGTGCGTCCGACGCACCGTCGGATCCGAATGCAGGCAAGGTCGCCACGAAGTATCCGGCGCTGAATTCGCAGTTGGCACCGATGTACGCGGTATTGTCCGCCAATGAGGCGGAAGAGGGCGACTCTGCGGATGCGGCCTATTACTCCGCCAAGTCCGCCGATGCGGCGGCAGGCTTTGAAGTGCTGCCCGACACCGTGGCTTCCCGCGCGCTGGACGCCGGCAAGGTTTCGGAGTTGAGCGAGGCCCGTGTCCGCCTGATGCAGAAGTATGCGGAAGGCTATGCCGAGTCGCAGCCTGCCGATCTGGCCATGGCCCAGACCCAGTGGGATTGCTGGATCCAGGAACAGGAAGAAGGCTGGCAGCTGCTGCACATCTTCCGTTGCCGCGATGGTTTCGAGGCCGCAATGGCCAAGATGAAGCCGGCCCCGGCACCTGCCGCGGCACCGAAGCCGGTCGCCAAGATGTCTGACCTGACACAGGTGATCTACTTCCGGTTTGATCAGGCCAATCTGACCAACCTGTCCAAGGGTCGGCTGCAGAGCGTCATCGGCAACCTTGGCAAGCGCAAGGCCGGAGCTGTTTCCGTCACCGCACACACGGATACCAGCGGTTCTGACCAGTACAATCTGGCGCTGTCCAACCAGCGTGCACGTCAGGTCGTCGAGTTCCTGGTGAGCAACGGTGTTGCAGCCTCTGCCATCACCGCATCCGGCGTCGGCGAGAGCCAGCCTGCCGTGAAGACGGGTGACGGCGTGAAGAACGCCAAGAACCGTCGTGCGGTTCTGGTGGTCAGCGGCCAGTAAGCGGCTGACCCGCTTCCGGCGCTGACCCGCAGGGGTCCGGGCGTCGGGAACGACCGAAGATCAGGGCGTCTGCCAGCGATGGCAGGCGCCCTTTTTTCGTTGCGATCCGAAGTCCGCTCCTCTCCAATGACCGTCGATAGCGGGGTCGCGTGCCACGGTCCGGGCCATGGGCCGCCGTGATGCTGCCGTGATCGTTTCGTCCCCTTGCTGGAGCTGCCCGATGAACCGCACGAAAGTCGCGATTGGCCTTTTCCTCATTGCGGTACTGGGGCTGCTTGGTGGTCGTTTCGGCCTGCCCCTGCTGGTCGAGCGACAGGTCGCCGCCGCGCTGGATGCGCATGTCGCGGGCCTGCCGGATGCCACCGGGGCCGGATATGCGGGGCTGTCGCTCGACTACTGGAACGATCAGGTGCGGCTGCAGGAACTGCGGCTGCCGGTCGATCTGACCCGGCCCGACGGTCGACCGTTCACGGCGCTGGTGACGGTGCGGGACATCCTGGTCGATGGATATGACTGGCCGGCCCTGGAGGCCGCCTTCCAGGCCGGGTCCGCCTCCGCCGGTGCGTCACCGCTGGTGCGCCAGGTGACCTGGGGCGGCGTCGCGCTGAAGGGGCAGGCGAACGGCGAGCCGCTGGGTACGGTCGGCGCCGGAACGCTGGACGGGCTGAACGCCGTCGCCTTCAGTCCGGAGGACGGCGCCGTGACCTCCCTCGGCTTCGATGCACTGAGCCTGCGGGACATGATCATGACCCCGACACCTGCCTATCTGGGTGCGGTGGAGAATACCGGGCAGGGCGCGGAGATCCGGGTGGCACTGCCTTCGGTGGTGGTCACCGGCTGGGGCGATGAGGGCGCGGACAGCATCATGCTGGCCGGGCTCGCAGCCACGGCGGTCGCCGACTCCGGCGGCGTCGTCGAACTTGGCTTCGAGGAACTCTCGCTCACCGACTGGCGGAAGGGGGAACCCGGCAAGGTGGGCAGGGTCAGTGTGACCGGCCTGTCCGAGATGCTCCAGCTTCCCGCCAGCGTGATCGCGGCACAGGACCCCGAAGTCGCCCGCATGGCGGGGCTGCAGGGTCCGGTCCGGATCTCTGTGGAACGCTATGAGTTGTCTGACCTGCGCTACGACCCGCAGTTGCTGTCCCTCTGGCAGTCGCTGATGCAGGTTCTGGAGGCGCAGGATGAGGACGGGAAGCCGGATCTCGGCATTCTTGTGGGCTTTCTTGAGGACTATCTGGTCATCTTGGAGCGGGCGCGTGACCTGGGGACAGGGATCGGCAGTGCCGAGCTGACCGGCATGCAGGTCAGTTTCGGCGACGCCTCGTCCATGACACTGGAGCGGCTGGAGATCAGCGACATGTTTGGCCTGAAGAGCGGCAGCTTCGAGGTCTCCGGCATCACCCAGAAGGTCGCGGGCAATGTCAGCGGCGGCATCGAACGCTATCGCGGGGAAATCGGCGACCTGTCGGCGCTGCCGGAGTGGCTGCGTACGGTCTTCGGCAGGCCCCTGGCGGCGGACAGTCTGGCGAAGGCCCGGGCCTGGGCGGAGGGCAAGAGCCTGGCGGAACTGGTACCCATGGTCGATCTCGGCACGTTCAGCATGGAGGGATTGAACGCCGTTGGTCCGGACGGGAAGCCGGTGCGGATGGATCTCTTCGCCATCGACAGCATGCGGATCGGGGAGGATGCATCGGTGGAGCTGGCCTTCCGCCTGGAGGGTATCTCGGCACCGCTGGACAGCGCCGCCGGCAGACAGCCCCAGGCGGCCATGCTGCTGCAGATGCTGAAGGCGAACGGAGTGGAGGACCTGGTGCTTGGCGGCGCCATTGCGCTGAGGGCCGGGCTGGCCGACAACACCGGCGCGCTGGCCGTCGGGATTTCCGGTGCCGATCTGGCCGAGTCACGGGTGGAGATCGACCTGACGGCGCTCGATTTCGAGAAGCTGCGCCAGACACCGGGGCCACAGCGCAACATGATCGCCCTGTCATCCCGGCTTGCCCGCGCGCAGCTCACGGTCGTCGATCAGGGACTGCGCATGTTGTTCCTGGAGTCACAGGCCGCCGAACGCCCCGGTGCGACCGCGGAGATGATCGGTACCCAGTTCAGCGCAATGGCGGAGCAGATGGGCGCAAGCATGGGCACGGATGCCAGCCGCGCCATCGGGCAGCAGCTTGCGGCCTTCATCACGCAGGGCGGCATGCTTGAGGTTTCGACCGACCTTCAGACCCCGCTGCCGATCATCCAGCTCATGGGCCTGCAACGCCAGCCGCCCGCCAGCATCATTGAAGCCCTGGGCATCTCGGCGCGCCATACCGCGCCCTGATCCCGGCGCCGCGAACAGAAAGGGCGGCATCCGCATCCCGGATACCGCCCCCTGCATGAAACAGTGTCTGAACGCCGGTCGGGCCGTCAGTACATGTGCTGGCCACCGTTGATGGACATTGTGGAACCGGTGACGAAGGTCGCGTCGTCGGAAACCAGGAACAGGACGCCGCGTGCGATCTCGTCGGCGTGACCCAGGCGACCGATCGGAATCTTGGCCACGATCTTCTCCAGCACGTTGGCGGGAACCGCAGCAACCATGTCGGTGTCGATGTAGCCCGGTGCGATGGCATTGACGGTGATGTTGAATCGCGCGCCTTCCTGCGCCAGCGCCTTGGTGAAGCCGTGAATGCCGGACTTGGCAGCCGCATAGTTCACCTGACCGTACTGGCCGGCCTGACCGTTGATGGAGCCGATGTTGACGATGCGGCCGAAGCTGCGGGACTTCATGCCGTCGAAGGTCGCCTTGGCCAGGTTGAAGCAACCGCCCAGATTGGTGTCGAGCACCGCCTGCCAGTCTTCCTTGCTCATGCGCGCCAGGGTGCCGTCGCGGGTGATGCCGGCATTGTTGACCACGATGTCGATGTCGCCGACTTCCGCGGTGATCTTCGCCACGGCAGCATGCACCGCATCGAAATCGGAGACGTCGAACTTGTAGGCGGGGATGCCGGTCTCGGCCGTGAAGGCCTTGGCGGCCGCGTCATTGCCGGCGTAGTTCGCGGCAACGCTGATCCCGGCATCACGCAGGGTGGTGGAAATGGCCGCGCCGATACCGCGCGTACCACCGGTGACGAGTGCAACTCGTGCCATCTGATTGGACTCCATGGTTTCTTCTTCTTGGGGGAGGTTGGTGCGACGGTCGTCCCTGACCCGCGGCGCCGGGGCCGCGTCGCGGGTCGGAACGGTTCGTCAGGCGTTCGGATCAGTCGCGCTCGACGCACATGGCGATACCCATGCCGCCGCCGATGCACAGGGTGGCCAGACCCTTCTTGGCATCACGCTTCTGCATCTCGAACAGCAGGGTATTGAGGACGCGGGTACCGGAGGCACCGATCGGATGGCCGATGGCGATCGCGCCGCCATTGACGTTCAGCTTCTCCGGGTCGATGCCCAGTTCCTTGCCGACGGCACAGGCCTGCGCGGCAAAGGCCTCATTGGCCTCGATGAGGTCCAGATCATCGACGGTCCAGCCGGCCTTCTCCAGCGCGCTGCGGGTCGCCGGGACCGGGCCGATGCCCATGATCGCAGGGTCGACACCGGCCTGGGCCCAGGAAACGATGCGGGCCATCGGGGTGATGCCGCGCTTCGCCGCCTCGTCGGCGGTCATCAGCACGACCGCACCGGCACCATCGTTGATGCCGGAAGCATTGCCGGCGGTCACGGAACCATCCTTGGTGAAGGCGGGACGCAGCTTCGTCATCATGTCCATCGTCGCGCCATGGCGGATGTACTCGTCCTCCGAAACCACCGTGTCGCCCTTGCGGCCCTTGATGGTGACGGGCACGATCTCGTCGCTGAACCGGCCGGCCTTCTGCGCCGCCTCGGCCTTGTTCTGGGAGGCGAGAGCGAACTCGTCCTGCTGCTCCCGCGTGATCTGCCACTGCTGGGCGATGTTCTCCGCCGTGTTGCCCATGTGATAGCCGTTGAAGGCATCCCAGAGTCCGTCGCGGATCATCGTGTCGATGAACTTCATGTCGCCCATGCGGGCACCGGCACGCAGATGCTGCGCGTGCGGGGCCATGGACATGCTTTCCTGGCCACCGGCGACGACGATCTTGCTGTCGCCGTTGCGGATCGCCTGCCAGCCGAGCGCGACCGTGCGCAGGCCGGAGCCGCACAGCATGTTCACGCCCCAGGCCGGGCTTTCCTGCGGCACACCCGCATTGATCGAGGCCTGGCGGGCGGGGTTCTGGCCCTGACCGGCAGTCAGGATCTGACCCATGATGACTTCCGAGACTTCGGCGGCGTCCACCCCGGCACGCTCCAGCGCGCCCTTGATGGCGACCGTGCCGAGATCATGTGCGGGAACGGACCCGAACGCGCCGTTGAAGGAGCCGACCGGCGTACGGGCGGCGGATGCGATGACGATATCGGACATTCAGGATTTCCTCCTTGGTGGTTTCTCGGACAGCGTATCATGCCTCACGTCGCGTCATACAGACGATGCTGCGACGCAGCATAAGATTGCTGCATTGCGAAAAGAGTGCCGGTTCCTCATGGTTCCGGCAACTGTGGATTGGTTAATGTGTCGGTATGTCGCGACCGCCATGGCGCATTCTTGCTGCGGCGCAACATGAAGCAGCCAGTGTCTCATGTCACCTTCCCCAGCCATGTGGCGAGCGGCTCCCAGAGGCTGCGCCGGGCGCGGGAGCCGACGACCATGCCGATGTGCCCCGCTGCCGGCTCGATCACGGTTGCATCCGGCAGGTCAGCCACCGCGCCACGGGCGGATGCGGGCGGGACGATCCTGTCCTGTGCCGGAATGGCGGCGAACACCGGCATCGGCAGATCACCGGGACGTATAGCCGTATCGCCGATCCGCCAGCGGCCCGTGCCCGGCAGGTTCTCGTTGTACCAGCCGACAAGGCAGTCATGCGCGACCCTGGGCGGCAGGGCCGGTCCGTCGTTCAGCCAGTCCTCCAGCGCGACGAACTGCCGGGCCTTCTCACTGTCCGGATCCATGCCGGCAAAGCGGGCGAACTTGCGTTGCGCCAGGTTGGGATCCAGCGCGGCGAAGAAGGCCTGGATCAGGTCTATCGGCATCTCGCCGAAGGCCGCCAGCACCGGCTGCCACATGGGCAGGGACGCGGCGAATGCTTCCGCCTGGGGGCTCAGGTCCGCATGAAAGTCCCAGGGGGAGGCGAGCAGCGCCAGGGCGGACACGGCATCGCTGCGCAACAGGCCAAGGGCGACGGAAAGGGTGCCGCCCATGCAATAGCCGACGACGGGGGCCGGCCGGCCGCCATTCAGGCTGACCGCTGCATCCAGCGCCGACGACAGGGGACCGCCAAGGTAGGCGGCAACATCATAGCGGCGTTCCGGCTTCCCCGGCGTACCCCAGTCAAGCAGCAGGGGGCGCAGCCCGGCTTCCGCCGCCAGCCAGCGCAGCATGCTGTTGCCGGGCAACAGGTCCAGCACCCAGGCGCGGTTGATCTGCGACGGCACGAACATCACCACCGGGGCGTCCGGCCGGTCGGGCAGGCCATAGTCGAGCAGCCGCACCGCACCCTGCCGCCAGACCGCGGGCGGGTCATCGGCGATCCTGTGCCAGGGATGGGTCTGGTACTGTTCGATGCCCGCCAGGGTGGCCTGCATCCTTCGGGCGCATTCGGCGGCGATCGCGCCCCCCAGCCTGGTAGCGTCCTCGGCGGCCATTGCGGCCAGCAGGTCGGTGGCCCTGTCCCTGATGTCAGGGTGCCAGGGTATCCCGCCCGCCTGCGCCAGTGGCAGTGCCGCCATCGCCCCGGTCAGCGTCGCCCCCGCTGTCGCCAGATGCAGCGCCAGCGGTCGCGGTCCGATGCGTCGGCGCGGTGTCGTTCCCGGGTCCCTGCGGGTCGGTCCCGGGTCCTTGCTGTTCGGCGTTGCGGTCATGCAGGAATCCGCTCAAGGCTTTCCAGCTCTCCCTCAGCCGGGGATCGGCGGAGGCCCGGGCAGCCTGCTCCTGCCAGAGGTCGACGAACTGTCGGGCGAGGCGGTCAAGGTCAGAGGGATCAGATGCTGGCGCTGTCATCACGTCCAATCTACAGCATTTCCCGTGAACGGGAAATCGCGGAGCCCGATCCGACTTCGCTGCAAGAGCGAATACGCCTTGCGCAATGCAGCATGAAACGGCGATAGTTCAAGGTCCACGCGTCCTGACCTGTCAGGGTGGCGCGCAAACCTGGTCGGAGTTGCTGAATGTCCCGTCGAGACAAGGCCGGAGAGGGTCCGGTAACCATCAAGAAGTATGCGAACCGGCGGCTCTACAATACCTCAACCTCTTCCTACGTGACGCTGGACCATCTGGCCGAGATGGTGCGCGACGATATCGATTTCGTGGTGTTCGATGCCAAGTCGGGGGAGGACATCACCCGTTCCGTCCTGACGCAGATCATCTTCGAGGCGGAAGGCAAGGGGCAGAACGTGCTGCCGGTGAACTTCCTCCGCCAGCTCATCAGCTTCTATGGCGACAGTCTGCAGGGCCTGCTGCCCAGCTATCTCGACATGTCGATGGATGCCTTCTCGAAGAACCAGGACGAGATGCGTACCCGCTTTGGCGGCAGTCTGGGCTCGCCCCTGCTGCATTTCGAGGAGGCCACGAAGCGCAACATGGCGCTGTTCGACCAGGCCATGAGCATGTTCAACCCCTTTGCCGTGCTGCAGGACGGGGCACCCTCCGCCGGCGAAGCACCCACGCCCAGGCCGGCAGCGGCGGAGCCCGAGAAGCCAAAGGCCGCCAGTACCCCGGGGGATATCGAGCAGATGAAGGATCAGCTCGATGCCATGCAGCGGCAACTTGAGAAGATGATGAAGCCAAAGGGCTGATGGCCGCTGTTTGAATAAAATTGTAAACAAATTCGACAGAAATTAACCAAGATTTCTGATTAACTATTTGTAAAGATTTCCCCATCGCCGTATATTTGGGGAATGCGACAGTTTTTCACGGTTCCGACATGCGTGTGAACGGGGTCAGCGCCAGTACCGGGTTGGTCCCGCGCGCGATGGCTGCGGGCGTGTCGCCGAGGGACCGTGGCAGTGCCGCCGACCGACCCGTCACCCCGACCGAACGGATCAGTGATACCCGTGGGCAGCAGGATGCACCGCCCAATCCGCTTTCGGGTCGCGATGCAACGCACTCCGTATCAGGGACCGCGGCCCACTGGCCGGTACCGACCCTTTCCGGTCTCGTCGGACATCGCCTGCTCTATGAAGTCCAGCGCCAGGCGCAGACGGACGGCGGACAGGCGGCAACGGCGGATCGCGCTTCGGACGCCGTGATCGCCTATCGCGCGGCGGGTGACCTGTCCGCCATGGTCCTGCGCCCCGACGGTGGCGGTCTGCGCCAGCCCTTCCGGGTCTGAACATCACGCGACGGCCAGTCCCCTCCGCCTGACCGGCCCGTCAGCCCGACCGGCCCGTCAGCCCCTTCAGCAGCAATTCCCCGGTCACTGCCATCCCGAACTGCCGGATAACTGGGCTCCTGCACGCCCCTGTGCCGAAAATCTCGTCATTTTCGACTGCGACCACTTGACCCAATCGGATGTTTCCGGCACAAGGATACCCGCGAGTAGCACTACGACACGAAGGAGTAGGCCAATGCATGTCGGTATGGGCGTGATCTTCCAGAACCCGGGCAAGGAACGCACGGACCGGGAGGTCTATGAGGCTGACATGGCCCTGGCGGAGGCGGCGGAGCCCCTGGGTTTCGACAGTGTCTGGACGGTCGAACATCACTTCACCGACTACACCATGTGCCCTGACCCGCTGATGTTCCTCAGCTACATGGCCGGGCGCTCGAAGACCATCCAGATCGGTTCCATGGTGGTGGTGCTGCCCTGGCATGACCCGCTGCGGGCGGCCGAACAGATCTCCATGCTCGACAACATGTCGGGCGGTCGTTTCATCCTCGGTATCGGTCGCGGTGCGGGGAAGGTCGAGTTCGACGGCTTCCGTCTGGACATGGGGGAAAGCCGGGAACGTTTCGTCGAGGCCGCGACCATGGTGCTCGACAGCCTGGAGACGGGCTACGCCGAGTTCGACGGGGAACACTACAGGCAGCCCCGCGTCGAGATCCGCCCGAACCCGCGCGGCAGTTTCCGCGGGCGCACCTATGCCGCCGCGGTCAGCCCCGAGTCTGCCCGCATCATGGCGCGGCTGGGGGTCGGCATCCTGATCATTCCGCAGAAACCCTGGGCCGCGGTGCGCAAGGAACTGGACGAATACCGCACGATCTACCGGGAAGTGAACAATGCCGAAGCCCCTGCCCCGATCGCCGGCGGCTGGGTGTTCTGTGACGAGAACCGCGACCGCGCCTACGAGATGGCGCTGAAGTACATCGGTGGCTACTGGAAGACGGTCATGGACCACTACCAGTTCGACGGCGAGCACATGCAGAACATGAAGGGCTATGAATATTACGCCCAGTTCCGTGACAACCTGCTGAAGAACGGTCCCGACGCGGCAACGGAATTCTTCATGAACCTGCAGGTCTGGGGCACGCCGGAGATGTGCCTCGAGAAGATCATGAAGACCGCTGACACCATCGGCGCCGATGGCTTCAACGGTGTCTTCTCCTACGCCGGGATGCCGCACGACGAATCGATGCGCAACGCCGAACTGTTCGCGCGCGAGGTCATGCCGGAGCTGAAGAAGGCCGCACCTGCCGCCGAGCGTCTGGCAAGGTCCGCCGCCTGACAGCAGCGAATACCAGCTTTTCCGCCGGGCCTACTGGGGAGGAGGCCGGGAAGGGGAGGATGGCGCGGCCGGAGCAATCCGGCCGCGTCATTATTTTGGGGTGATCCGTCAGACGACCGCACCGGCTACCGGACCAGGTCCGGCAACGAACACCGCGAGGGAACAGACCGCCGGCAGGGACGACCGCGCCGGATCAGTATCAGTGGCTGAGGATCTGGCTCAGGAACAGCTTGGTCCGGTCGCTCTGCGGATTGTTGAAGAACTCTTCCGGCTCGTTCTGCTCGATGATCTGGCCCTGGTCCATGAAGATGACCCGGTTCGCCACCTGACGGGCAAAGCCCATTTCATGGGTGACGCAGATCATGGTCATGCCGGTCTCCGCCAGGTCGACCATGACGTCCAGCACTTCCTTGATCATTTCCGGATCGAGGGCCGATGTCGGCTCATCGAACAGCATGATGCGCGGGTTCATGCAGAGCGAGCGTGCGATGGCCACACGCTGCTGCTGACCACCGGAAAGCTGGCCGGGGAACTTCTGCGCCTGATCGGCGATCTTCACCCGCTCCAGGTAGTGCATGGCGCGGTCTTCCGCTTCCTTGCGCGGTTCCTTGCGGACCCAGATCGGCGCCAGGGTGCAGTTGTCCAGCACGGACAGGTGCGGGAACAGGTTGAAGTGCTGAAAGCACATGCCGACTTCGGACCGGATCTTGTCGATGTTCTTCAGATCCGACGACAGCTCGATCCCGTCCACGACGATCGTGCCCTTCTGGTGTTCCTCCAGCCGGTTGATGCAGCGGATCAGGGTGGACTTGCCGGAACCGGACGGGCCGCAGACCACGATCCGCTCCCCCCGGTTCACGGTCAGGCTGATGTCACGCAGCACGTGGAAGTCACCGTACCACTTGTTCATCGCGGTGATCTCGATGGCCACTTCGTCGGACACCGAAAGCTTGGAACGATCGACTTCGCGATCAATTGCCACTTCGCTCATGGGTAAGACCTTTCCTTTACGCGATCAACGGTGCCCGGTCTGAAGCTTGCGCTCCAGATACATCGAATAGCGGGACATGCCGAAGCAGAAGATGAAGAAGAAGATGGCGATGAAGCCATACAGCTCCCAGACAATGCCGTTCCAGTTCTGGTCGGCGCGGATCGGGTTGAGGATACCCACCGGATCCAGCAGACCGATCACCGACACGAGCGTCGTGTCCTTGAACAGACCGATGAAGGTATTGACGATGCCCGGAATGGAGATCTTCAGCGCCTGAGGCAGGATGATCAGGCGCATGGACTTCCAGTAGTCCAGGCCCAGCGCATCGGCTGCCTCGTACTGTCCCTTCGGCAGGGCCGCCAGACCGCCCCGGATCACCTCCGCCATGTAGGCCGCGGCGAAGAGCGTCACCATGATCACCACCCGCAGGATGATGTCGAAGCTGGTACCCGGCGGCAGGAAGTAGTTCAGCAGGGTGGAGGCCACGAACAGCAGGGTGATGAGCGGCACGCCACGGACGAACTCGATGAACCCCGTGCTCATCGCCTTGATGAAGAGCAGGTTGGAGCGTCGTCCGAGCGCGAGCGCAATGCCCAGCGGGAACGATCCTGCAATGCCGCTGACGCCGATGATGAGCGAGAGCAGGAAGCCGCCGATCTTGCTGGATTCAACAACCGGCAGCCCGATGAAGACGACGCTGCTCAGGATACCGTCGAAGACCTCGACGCCGAACAGCCACCACAGGACGAGCACGAGACCCGCAAGCAGAATGGCGAGGATACCGGCTATCCCCTCCTCCATCGACGTGCCGCGCAGCACGGGATTCAGTATCCGGTAGGCAATGATCGCGATGACCGGGCCAAGCATGACACCGACCGGTCCCCAGATCGTGCCGCCCCAGATCAGCCAGTAGGCGACGGCCGGGTAGAGGGCAGAGACATACAGCATCTTGCGTGGCGCCCCGGCGAACAGCACCGGCCAGACGGCAACGATCATCAGCACGAAGGCCACGATCGAACGCCAGCGTTCCTCTTCCGGATAGAAGCCATAGATGAACTGCAGGTAGCGTTCCTTGATGACCGCGAGGCAGGCACCCTCGTCGATCTCCCGGCAGTTGCCCAGAGAGGTGGCGTTCCAGACAGAATCCAGGAACAGCCAAGGAATGACCGATGCCAGCAGGCTGTAGATGATGAAGGCCCCGACCAGGGTCATGATTGCATTGGGAATGCTGGAGAACAGGTTCTCCCGCATCCATGCGACAGGACCGACCACGCTGGAGGGCGGCGGAGACGGCGGAATGTCGCCCGCCGCGACGAACGGCTTGTGGCTGTCGTTCATCTTACCTCTCCCTCAGCTTGACGCGTTCATTGTACCAGTTCATCACCACCGAGATGCTGAGCGAGGTCACCAGATAGAAGCCCATCAGCAGCATCAGACACTCCATTTCGCGCCCCGTCTGGTTCAGCGTGATGCCGCCCAGCGTGCCGGTGGCGTCCATGTAGCCAACGGCAATGGCGAGGGAGGAGTTCTTGGTCAGGTTCAGGTACTGGCTGATCAGCGGCGGCACGATCACCCGCAGCGCCTGCGGCAGGATCACCAGGTTCATGGTCCGTCCGGGCCGCAGGCCGAGAGCGAACGCCGCTTCGGACTGGCCCTTGCTGACGGCCAGGATGCCGGAGCGGACAATTTCCGCCGTGAAGGCACCGGTATAGAGCGACAGCGCCAGCCAGAGGCCGATCAGACTGTCGCGCATGAAGACGCCGCCCCTGAAGTTGAAACCCTTCAGTTCCGGGTACTCGAGCGTTATCGGCATCCCGAGAAGGAAGAAGACCAGTATCGTCGGCAGGAACAGGATCGCCAGCGAGATCGGGAACATCGGCAGGATCTCGCCCGTCGCTTCCTGGCGCTTCTTCGCCCAGCGTCGGAAACCGATCATCACGCCGATGGAGAGCAGGAAGACGATGACCACGGCCATCGACATGTCGCCCATGACCGGCGCGGGAATGTAGAAACCGCGGTTGGTCAGGACCAGCATGCCACCAAGCAGTGGTGAGGCATCGGGGTCCGCGCCGCGGAACTGGTTCGGTGCCGGCAGGGTCTCGTTGATCACCGCGACGGTGATCAGGATCCAGATCAGCACCGGGATGTTGCGGAAACCTTCGACATAGATCGTCATCAGGCGGGCGATCAGCCAGTTGTTCGACAGGCGAAGCACGCCCGCGATCACGCCGACGACGGTGGCCGTGATACAGCCCAGAATGGCGACGAGCAGCGTGTTCAGAATGCCGACAACGGCCGCCCGTGCATGTGTCGAGGTCGACGAATAGTCGATGAGGCGCTGGTTGATGTCGTAGGAAGCGGTTTCGCCGAGAAAGCTGAACCCGAATGTCTTGCCCAGATCTGCCAGGTTCTGGATCACGTTGTTCAGCAGCCATGCGGCAGCCAGCATGAAAACGATCAAAGCAATAATCTGGATGGTGTAGGACCGGTAACGGGTGTCGTAGATCAACATCCCGATACGGAAATTCGTGTCTCCGGAAGTGGAGATCGTGGCCATGGCACAGAGCCCCCTCGTACTACGGCGCCGGACAGAATAACAGTCCGGCCAGTCGCCTCCCCGTCAGAAAGAAGTCGGGCGCGTCACCCTGGGATGACGCGCCCGATATTCAGATCAACGGAACGGCGGTGCGTAGAGGATGCCGCCCTTGCTCCAGAGCTGGTTCAGGCCACGGGCCAGACCAATCGCGGTGCTTTCGCCCACATTGCGCTCGAAGATCTCGCCGTAGTTGCCACCGGCGGAAATCGCATGCACGGCCCAGTCGGCAGGCAGGCCCAGCATTTCGCCGTAGCTGCCTTCCTTGCCCAGCAGGCGGTTGACTTCCGGATCAGCGGAACCATCCGCAGCCAGCTTGGCGACGTTGGCCTTGGTCACGCCCTTTTCCTCGGCGATGATCAGGGCATTCAGCACCCAGGCGCTGATGTCCGCCCACTGGTCGTCACCCTGGCGAACCAGCGGACCCAGCGGTTCCTTGGAGATGATCTCCGGCAGCAGCACATGCTCGCCCGGCTTCTCGAAGGTTGCGCGCGTCGCGGCCAGACCGGAAGCGTCCGTGGTGTACACGTCACAGGCGTTGGACAGGTACTTCTGCTGCGCCTCGGCATTGGTCTCGATCGGAACCGGCTCGTAGCTCATGCCATTGGCACGGAAGAAGTCGGCCAGGTTCAGCTCGGTCGTGGTGCCGGTCTGGATGCAGACGGTGGCGCCGTCGAGTTCCTTGGCAGACTTCACGCCCAGGCTCTTGCGGACCATGAAGCCCTGACCGTCGTAGTAGTTCACACCGGTGAAGGTGAAACCCAGGTCGACGTCGCGGCTCAGCGTCCAGGTGGTGTTGCGATACAGGATATCGACCTCACCGGAAGCCAGCGCCGTGAAACGGGTCTTGCCCGTGGTCGGCGTGAACTTGATGGCATTCGCGTCACCGAAGATGGCCGCAGCCGTCGCGCGGCAGAAGGTGACATCAAAGCCGTCCCAGACGCCATTGGCATCCGTGAAGGCAAAACCGGCAAGACCGGTCGACACACCACACTGGACGAAGCCCTTGGCTTTGACGTCGTCGAGCGTGGCCGCGTTCGCCGCTGTCGACACTGCCATCACGGCAGCGGCAGCAATGATTGCGCCTTTAACTTTCATATTGGAAAACTCCCTGTTTCATCCGATCCCCGGATATTTGCAGTGCCGTCCTGTATGTGGCCAGCAGGGTCGATGCCCCACCGGTCCGGAAGCACCACTTGTGTCCGAGGTGCGTTTAACCCGCGCAGCCTATGCCCGGGTTTCCGACAACACAACAGGGTTTCTGCATTGCAAGGTGGCGCTTGCCGCAATGCAGCACTTGGCCTGACCGTCAAAGCTCTGTCAGTATCGTTGTCAGTATTCGGTCAGCATCTTGCGCGAGACCGGCCGCATTCGGGAATGCGGACGCAATCAGGGGAAAGCCAGACAACCATGAAGCAGGACACCACCATCGTCACCGCCGGGCGCGACCCGGAAAGCAATCTCGGCGTGGTGAACCCGCCCGTCTATCACACCTCCACCATCCTCAACCCGTCGATGGCGACGATGAAGGCCAACGGCGCGCGGCGCGAGAAGGGCGAGACCGTCACCATGTACGGGCGCATCGGTCACCCGACATCGCTGGCCTTCGAGGAGGCGATGGCGCAGGTGGAGGGCGGCTACAGCGCCTTTGCCTTCCCCTCGGGCCTCGCGGCCATCGCGGCGGCGCTCACGTCCTATGTCGCCGCCGGTGACCACATCCTGGTCAGCGATTCCGCCTACCGCCCCACCCGCAGCTATTGCGACGGGGTGCTGAAGCGGTTCGGGGTGGAGACGACCTACTACGATCCCCTGATCGGCGCCGGCATCGCCGACCTGATCCGTCCGAACACGAAGATCGTCTATGTGGAGGCCCCCGGCTCCCACACCTTCGAGATGCAGGACATTCCTGCCATCGCGGCGGAGGCGAAGAAGGCCGGGGCCATGGTGCTGATGGACAATACCTGGGCCAGCCCGCTGTTCTTCCGCCCCTTCGAGCATGGCGTCGATGTCTCGATCCACGCCGCCACCAAGTACATCGTCGGCCATTCGGACGCGATGCTGGGGGTGGTCGTGACCAATGAAGCCGCCTGGCAGCCGTTGCGCCAGACCGCGCAGGCGATGGGCCAGTGCGTCGGGCCGGACGACGTCTATCTCGGCCTGCGGGGGCTGCGCACCCTGGCCGTGCGGCTGCGCCAGCACATGGTCAATGCGCTGGACGTCGCCGCCTGGCTGGAGACCCGGCCGGAGGTCGATCGCGTGCTGCACCCCGGCCTGCCAAGCCACCCGGGCCACGCCATCTGGAAGCGCGATTTCCTCGGATCGTCCGGCCTGTTCTCCATCATCCTCCGCGACGGCTACAGCGACGACGATCTGGCCCGCATGATCGACGGGCTCAAGCTCTTCGGCCTCGGCGCGTCATGGGGCGGCTACGAAAGCCTCGTCATTCACCAGAAACCGGAACAGTTCCGTACCGCCACCCCCTGGAGCGGCCCCGGCCTGCTGGTGCGGCTGCACATCGGGCTGGAGGACACGGACGACCTGAAGGCCGATCTGCAGGCGGGACTGGAGCGTCTGGCGGGCTGAGCCGGGACGCCGAAGCCTTCCGGAACACAAAAGGGGGCCACCGCGACGGTGACCCCCTTCTTGATCGGGAACGCTACATGACCCGAAGGCCTCTCCCGAGATCGGAATGTTCCGGTATCAGAACCAGCGTGCCTCGCGGACCTGCTCCGAGGCGGCATTGACGCGCTGGGTGGCCAGTTCGACACCGCGTGCCAGGACGTCCTGATAGGTCGTGCTGACCACACCGAAGTGGGTCGTCCAGGCTTCGAAGGCCGACTCGGCATATTCACGCTGCAGATCCGCAATCTCGGTCAGGCCCTCGGCGCTGCCCATGCGATCCACGACCGCGGCGCTCGCGGCCAGACGGCTCTGCACGAAGCTGGTGGTGGTCTCCTGCAGCTCCATGGCCGACTCGACGGCGGTACGGTTGGTCTCGACAACCATCTCGATGCTCTCCTGCAGCGCGGCGAACATGTCCGGCTGGAAGGTACCTGCCACGGCTTCGGCGGTCGCAGCGACCTTCTTCGCGGCCGCCTTCGGGGCGGCTGCGGGCTTGCTGGCGGTCGCTGCCTTGACCGTGGTCCTTGCAGGCGCGGCCTTCTTCGCGGCCGGCTTGGCCGCTGCCTTCGCAGGCGCAGCCTTCCGGGCCGGGGTCTTCTTCGCCGGGGCGGCCTTGGTCGTCGTTGCCTTGGTCGCTGCAGCCTTGGGGGTCGCAGCCTTTGCCGGGGCCTTGGCCGGAGCCTTCTTCGCTGCCGTCGCCCTGCGCGCTGCTGCCTTCGCAGGCGCAGCCGCTTCCGCGACCGGGGCCGCCTTGGCTTCAGTCTCTGCAGGGGCCGCAGCCTCGGTCTTCGGGGCGGCTTCCGCCTTCGGTGCCGCTTCGGCGACCTTCGGCGTTTCGTCCGTCTTGTTGTCTGTCATCTGAATTCTCCGTATTCACGCGCGTCAGCAGACGCTCTGGAACCTGAAGCACAGATAACAACTCATGTTGCATTGCACAATAGCTTGTGTGCGGTGCGGCGAAATGTTGCTGGCTGCGGCCTGCGGGCCACACGCCTCATTCCGGAATGTCGGAACGCCCGCCGTGTTCGCCGGACCAGGTCACCGGATCGTCCAGGAACTTCTCCACCTCGTCCAGGGTCGCGGATTCGAAGTACCCGCTCTCCCGCGCGGCAACCAGCACATCCCGCCATGTGGCCAGGTAATGCAGTTCGATCGCCGCCCGGGCGAAGTTCGCCGGGGCATGGGGGAAGATGTCGTAATAGAAGACGACGAAGGCATGATCGACATGGGCACCGGCGGCGCGGATGGCATCGCAGAAGTTGATCTTCGAGCCGCCGTCGGAGGTCAGGTCCTCCACCAGCAGCACGCGCTCGCCTTCCTGCAGATTGCCCTCGATCTGCGCCATGCGACCGAAGCCCTTGGGCTTCTTGCGCACGTACTGCATCGGCAGCATCAGCTTGTCAGCGATCCATGCGGCGTAGGGAATGCCCGCCGTCTCGCCGCCCGCGACACTGTCAAAGGCCTCGAACCCCACTTCGCGGCCCAGCATGTCGGCGGCCAGTTCGGTGATCTTCATGCGGACCCGCGGGAAGGCGATCAGCTTGCGGCAGTCGATATAGACCGGGCTGGCCCAGCCGGCGGTGAAGATGAACGGTGTCTCCGCATTGAAACGCACCGCCTCCGTCTCGATCAGCATCCGGCTGACAAGGCGCGCGGCCTCCTGTGATTCCGGATGGTTCCTGTTGACCGCCATGTGACCCAGCCCCTGATTTCCGTCGAACATGCGCGCCTTATATAGCAGTCCATCGCCTGATGGAATCGCACCGGATCTCCCGGGCCTCCGTGAAATCCGCGCCATGCGGTCGCAAGCCGATGCAAACCGCGCCGGAATGGGCTATCAAAACCGCCTGAAACACCCTGGGGAGGATTTCCATGACCTACAAACCCTTCGATCTGAGCGGCAAGGTTGCCCTCGTCACCGGCGGCAATGGCGGCATCGGCCTGGGCTTTGGCGAGGCCATCGCCATGGCGGGCGGCGATGTCTGCATCTGGGGCCGCAGCGCGGAGAAGAACGCCGAGGCGCTGGCGCGGCTGAAGGAAGTCGGCGACGGCGGTACCTACACGTCCTTCCTCTGCGATGTCAGCAACGAGGCAGAGGTCGACAGGCGCTTCGCCGAGACGCTGGAGGCGCATGGCCGGGTCGACGGCTGCTTCGCCAATGCCGGCATGTCGGCGCGCGGCACCTCCTTCACCGACATGACGCTGGATGAATGGCACAAGGTCATGTCGGTCAATCTCGACGGCGCCTTCCTGACCTTCCGCGCCGCCGCCCGGCACATGGTGGAGCGCGCGAAGAACGGTGACCCCTTCGGGCGTCTGGTCGGCACCGCGTCCCTGGCCGCGATCTCCGGCCCCGCCCGCAACGAGCACTATGCCGCGTCCAAGGGCGGCCTGATCTCCATGACCAACGCCATGGCCATCGAGTTCGCGCGCTATGGCATCACCGCCAACTCCATCCTGCCCGGCTGGATCGAGACCGAGATGACCGAAAGCGCCTTCGCCGATCCGCGTTTCCACGGCAATGTCATGCCGCGCATGCCGATGCGCCGCTGGGGCAAGCCGGAGGATTTCGGCGGTGTCGCGGTCTATCTGATGAGCGAGGCCTCCAGCTTCCACACCGCACAGAGCTTCCTGATCGACGGCGGATACTGGGTCTTCTAGGGCGGGAAACTGCTTGCCGACCGTGCGGCGCTGAAGTCTTTGCTTTGTGGGCCGTTCCTCCCCTCTCCCCCTCCCGACCACCCACGCGAGTATCCTGATGGGTGGTCGGGAGGGGGAGAGGGGTGGCACGGTCCACAGATGATACGGGCTTGTGAACCGACGGGTCTTCTGATCGGGGGCGGATCGTGGCAAAATATCTTCATGTTCCGAATTCAGAGCCTGCTCACCTGCCTGATCATCGCTTTCGGCCTCGCCCTGGGGGCGGGGGTGAAGGCCGATCAGCGCGATCCGGTGCTGGACAGTCTGTTTGCCGATCTTCAGGCCGCACAGGGCAAGTCGGCGATGCTGGTGCAGAACCGGATCTGGGAGGTCTGGTTCGAGTCCGGCAGCGACATGGTGGACCTGCTGCTTGTGGATTCCCGCGAAGCCATGCAGATGGGTCTCTATGGCCAGGCGGAGGAACAGCTTGATGCCGCGGTCGAACTGGCGCCGGAGTTCGCGGAGGGCTGGAACCGCCGGGCCACCCTGCGGTTCATGCGCAAGAACTACGTCGGCTCCATCGAGGATATCCAGAAGGTGCTGGATCTGGAGCCGCGCCATTTCGGTGCCCTTTCCGGCCTGGGCATGATCTATGATCGGATCGAACAGCCGGAGGCGGCGCTGCAGGCCTTCCGCGAGGCCCTGCTGATCAACCCGCACATGGCGGAGGTCCGCAAGCGTGCCGAGGAAATCGAGAAGGCACTGAAGGACAGGGAAATCTGAACCAATGAGTGAACCCCTTGTGGTCCGGCGGGTTGCCGGAGCCCTCGGCGCGGAAATTTCCGGCGTCGACCTTTCGCGCGACCTCGCCACCGACACCATCGCGGCGTTGCGACAGGCCCTGCTGGATCATCTGGTGATCTTCCTGCGGGACCAGCCGATCGAACCGGCGCGCTTTCTGGCCTTTGCCAGGGCCTTCGGCGACCCGGTCGAATATCCCTTCGTGAAGGGGCTGGACGCATTCCCGCAGATCATCGAGGTGGCGAAGCTGGAGGGGGAGACCACCAACTTCGGCGGCATCTGGCATTCCGACACGGTCTATCTGGACGAACCTCCGATGGGCAGCATGCTGCTCGCCCGCGAGATCCCGCCCCAGGGCGGCGACACCCTGTTCGCCAACCAGTATCTGGCCTACGAGGCGCTCAGTCCGACCTTCCAGGGTCTGTTGGACGGGCTGACGGCCATTCACAGCTCCGCCAAGGCAGATGTTTCAAAGACGCGGGAGGACCGCATCAGGTCCGGCGGCACGGCGGAGGCGGGCAAGGATTACCTGTCCTGCCATCCGGCAGTCCGGACCCATCCCGAAACCGGTCGCAAGGCGCTGTTCGTCAATGTCGCCCACACGGTGCGTTTCGACGGCATGACGGAGGCCGAGAGCAAGCCGATCCTGGACTATCTGTTCCAGCACCAGATCCGGCCCGAATTCACCTGCCGCTTCACCTGGTCGCCCGGGGCCATCGCCTTCTGGGACAACCGCTGCGCCCAGCACAATCCGGTCAACGACTATCACGGCTACCGCCGCATCATGCATCGCATCACCCTGGCCGGAGACCGCCCGGCCTGAGGGGTCCGAGGCGACGGTGGCGGCCGGGCCGGCGCGGGTGATCGCTGAACCGGGTGTTTCAGTGGGGGCCAGCCCTGCGCTGTTGCCCCTTCTGCCCTGCGCCGTTTCGGACTAATACATCTGTCTGAACTGCCTCCCCCTTCAGGAACATCAGCTTGAACCAGTCCAATACCCTTGCCGGTGCCGGCTTCATGTTGTTCTCGACACTGTGCTTCAGTGTCATGCACGCCATGATCCAGTACCTGGGCAACACCGGAATGCACGGGTTCGAGATCGCATTCTTCCGCAATTTCTTCGGCTTCTTCGCCCTGCTGCCGATCCTGATGCGGCACGGGCTGGCACCGTTCCGCACCACGCGGCTGCCGCTGCACGGGCTGCGCGCTGTCGTGAATTCGGTGGCGATGCTGCTGTTCTTCTATGGCATCACCACCGGGATCGCGCTGGGGCTGGTGCAGGCGCTGACCTTCACGGCACCCCTGTTCGTCTCCGTGCTGGCCGTGCTGTTCCTGGGGGAGCGGTTCCGGGTGCACCGCACCACCGCCCTGGTCATCGGCTTCGTCGGCGCCCTGATCATCCTGCGCCCGGGCGTGGCCGAAATCCCCACCGGCGCGATCTACATTCTCTGCTCCGCCATGGTCTGGGGCGTGGCCATGATCATCATCAAGCGTCTGACAGCCACGGATTCCGCCGTCACGGTGGCGCTCTACATGGTGCTGATGATGGGGCCGATCTCCGGCATCGCCGCCGCCTTCGTCTGGACCTGGCCGACGCCGGAGCAATGGCCGTGGCTTGTCGCCATCGGCATTGTCGGTACCGTCGCACAGCTCAGCTTCACCCAGGCCTTCCGGCTGGCCGATGCCACGGCCGTGCTGCCGTTCGATTTCGGCAAGCTGATCTTCTCCGCCCTGCTGGGCTATTTCCTGTTCGCACAGGTGCTGGACATCTGGGTCTGGGTCGGCGGCGCCCTGATCTTCTTCGGCGGCTTCTACATCACCTGGCGGGAGCGCAAGGTGAAGGGGGTCGTCGAGACCGTACAACCGGACCCGGCCCGGCCTGCCTGAGGGTGGGGCCGGATAGAGGCCCGAGACAGAACAAGCAATGATCCGCACGCGGGGGGAAGAACCATGAACACCGAACAGACGCCCGACTACGCCACACCGTTCCGGGGCCTGAAGGTCCTGGACCTGTCGCAGGGGGTCGCGGCCCCGCACTGCGGCATGCTGCTGGCGCTCTATGGAGCGGAGGTGGTGAAGGTGGAGCCCTTTGCCGGGGACTGGATCCGCCCCATCGGCGTGCACAGGGGGGAGCACTCGGCCCACAGCGTCTACTACAGCCGCGGCAAGCGCTCCATCGCGCTGGACCTGAAGCACGCCGACGGGCTGGCCATCGTGCACAGGCTGGCGGCGGAGGCCGATGTGATGCTGGAGAGCTTTCGCCCCGGAGTCGCCGACCGGCTGGGCGTCGGCTATGCCGCGATGCGGGACCTGAACCCCGGCCTGCTCTATGCCTCGATCTCCGGTTTCGGCCAGACCGGCCCCTTTCGGGAGCGCGCCTGCACCGACACCGTGGCGCAGGCCTTCTCCGGCCTGATGAGCCTGAACACCGCGCCGGACGGCTCCCCGGTGAAGGTCGGCGCGGTCATCATCGACACGCTGACCGGGCTGTTCGCCTATCAGGCCGTGGCCACCGCGATCTACGCCCGCCGCAACGGCGGCGCGGGACGGCATCTGGACATCAGCCTGATGGGCGGTGCCGCCGCGCTGCTGGCCCCGAAGGTGCTGGAGGCCGCGATCGCCGGGGAGACGCCGAAGGCCTTCAACCCGCCCGCCGGCAACTATCAGACGTCGGACGGCTGGATCGCCGTCACCCTGGTGCGCGATGCCGAGTTCCCGATCATCTGCGACGCCGTCGGCCTGCCGGAGATCGGCGCCGACCCGCGCCTGAAGACCTTCGCCGAACGGGGACAGCATCTGGACGTCATCCGTGACAGCTTCCTGCCCCGCTTCCGGGAGAAGACCTCCGCCGAATGGCTGGAGATCCTGAAGGCCCGCAACATCCTCTGCGATCCCGTGATGGACCTGCCCGGCTGGCTGGCCCACCCGCATGTGCAGGCCACCGATACCGCCCCGGTCGCCGACCAGCCCGGCTTCGGCCCAAGCCCCCTGGTCCGCGTCCCCGGCGCCCCGCAGTCCCCCGCCGACATCTCCGACGCCCCGGAGATCGGCGAACAGGGCGCGGAGATCCTGGCAGGGCTGGGCTACGGCGAGGCGGAGATCGCGGCGCTGGCGGAAGCGGGAGCGGTGAAGCTGCCCTGACGCCAGTCCGCCATCCTGTCACCCCTTACCGGAACGCCGGCATCACTTCCTTCGCGAACAGGCGGAGCGACTGTTCCAGGGCGTCCGTCGGGATGCCGGGGAGTTGCATGCGGAGCACGATCTCGGTGGGGGCGAGGCGGTCGATGAGTTCCTGGATGTCGCGGCGCATGACCTCCGGGTCGCCAACCATGTAGCGGGAGGCGAAGTTCTGGAACTTCACGGCGGAGGCTTCGGTCACCAGATCGCCATTGTCGTTGCGCAGGCCGCGCTCCCCCTCCGCCGACTTGCGGGCATAGAGGCTGAACATCTGCTCCAGCGCCGGACCGGCCAGCCGTTCGGCCTCGGCGACCGTCGGCGCAACGAAGGCCTCCCGGATCACGGGACGCTCCTCCGGCACATAGCCGACTTCCGCCGCCACCTGTTCATAGCGCGCGAAATGCTCCACCAGTTCCCCCAGCGCATGACGCGGGGAGGCCGTGACCGGCACCCGGCGGCGGGCGGCGCGGGCCAGCAGTTTCGGACCCGAAACGCCGTACCAGATCGGCAGTTCCCGCTGCACCGGGGTCGGCATCAGGGCCACCGGCGGGACCTGGAACAGCTTGCCGTCGAAGCCGACATCCGACGGATTGGCCCAGCCCTGCTGCAGGAAGTCGATGATCTCCTCATGCAGGCGGAACCGGTCCTCGTAGGTGACCCCATAGGCGGAGAATTCCTCCGACACATAGCCCGGCGAGGTGCCCAGCGTGACCCGCCCGCCGGAGAGATTGTCCAGCGTCAGCAGATCCTCCAGCAGGCGCAGCGGCTGGCATAGGGTGACCACCATGATGTTGGTGGCCAGCCGCATCCGTGTCGTCAGACCGGCGGCCTTGGCCAGCACCAGCAGCGGGTTGGGCGCCCAGCCGTTGTTCTGGAAATGATGCTCGGTGGTGTGGAAGGCGTGAAAGCCGAGCTGTTCCGCCAGCGGCAGCAGCCGGTCCATCTCCCGGAAGGTCTCCAGGTGACTCATCGGCCCGCCCGGCTCCACCACGAAGCTGTACATCAGCGAGAATTTCATGGCGATCCCTCCAGCGTGGCGTCTGATCAGACGATCATGGCAGAGGGAGCGGGGCGGGGTAAGACGGCAGCTTGCGCGTCAGACGCCAAAAGCGGGTGCGCAGGCGCACGGTGGGAGGGTTCAGTGGGGCACAAACAGGATTGTCTGTGGGCCGGACCTCCCCTCTCCCCCTCCCGACCACCCACGGGATTATCCTTATGGGTGGTCGGGAGGGGGAGAGGGGAGGTCCGGTCAACAAATAAGACGCCTCAACCCTCGAACTGCGGGTCCACGGGGACGCGCAGGCCGACGGCGAGGGCGTTGGTGCGGGAGGCCATGGCGACGATGCGGCGCATCTCGTTCAGCATGTCCGGTGTCGCGCCCTTGGCCGCGGCGACGGCGGAGTGGCTGGCGACGCAATAGTCGCAGCCGTTGGCGATGGAGACGGCGACGTAGATCAGCTCCTTCACCTCCGGGCTGAGCGCACCATCGGCCATCACATCGCGCAGCGTGTCCCAGACGGAGCGCAGCTCCACCGGGTCATGCGCCAGGTATTTCCAGAAGTTGTTGACGTCCTGGACGCCACGGGCGGCCATGATCTCGTCGAACACGGCGCGGACCTCAGCATTGGCGTCCGCATATTCGATGGGTTTGACCATGGTTGCCTCCCGGCTGATCTGTCGACCGTTCCGCCCCTCTCCCCCTCCCGACCACCCAATAGGATAATCCCGTGGGTGGTCGGGAGGGGGAGAGGGGCGGAACGGTCAGTCAGACAAACGCCTCATCAGCCAACGATGTCGAGGGCCGAGAAGAAGTAGGCGATCTCGATGGCGGCGTTCTCCGGGCTGTCGGAGCCGTGCGCGGAGTTGGCCTCGATGGACTCGGCGAATTCCTTGCGGATGGTACCGGCGTCGGCATTCTCCGGGTTGGTTGCGCCCATGACTTCGCGGTACTTCGCAATGGCATTCTCGCCTTCCAGAACCTGCACGACGACGGGGCCGGAGGTCATGAATTCGCACAGCGAACCGAAGAACGGACGCTCGGCATGGACGGCGTAGAAGCCTTCCGCCTGGGCGCGGGTGAGCTGCATGCGGCGCTGGGCGACGATGCGCAGGCCGGCATCCTCGATCAGGGCATTGATCTTGCCGGTCAGGTTGCGGCGGGTCGCGTCGGGCTTGATGATCGAGAAGGTGCGTTCCAGAGCCATTGTGCTGGTCCTTGCGTCTGATGGGTGAAGGCGCAGGACGCGCCGTTCCGAAGATTCGCCGCTGCATAGCTTGGCCCCGGGGATACTGCAACCATCCTGCAGGGTCCCCCTGTGACACCCATTGTCGCGGAGCGCCTTGCACAGCAGGCCTGAGCCCTTATAACGCGAGGCACTATCGGTGGAGTCCGGCTGTGGACCGTTCCACACCTCTTCCCCTCCCGGCCCCCCACGCAAGTATCCTGAAATGGGTGGCCGGGAGGGGAAGAGGGGTGGAACGGCCCGCGAGCGACTCCCACACACACACCCGATCCCGAGAGCCCCTTCATGCTGATCCTGGACGACATCACCATCCGTATTGCCGGGCGCACCCTGCTGCAGAATGCCAGCGTGCGGCTGCCCACCGGGCATCGGGTCGGGCTGGTCGGACCCAACGGCACCGGCAAGACCACCCTGCTGCGCGCGATACTGGGGGAGATCGGGCTGGAAGGTGGCGCGATCGAGGTGCCGCGCGGGTCGCGCATCGGGGCTGTGGCGCAGGAGGCACCGGGCGGCAACCTGCCGGCCATCGATGCGGTGCTGGCCGCCGATACCGAGCGCCATACCCTGCTGCAGGAAGCGGAAACGGCAACGGACGGTCACCGGATCGCGGAGATCCAGACCCGGCTGGCCGACATCGGTGCCTATGCCGCCCCGGCCAAGGCAGCAACGATCCTGGCCGGTCTCGGCATCCTGGAGGATCGCCAGAACCTGCCCTGCAATTCCTTCTCCGGCGGCTGGCGGATGCGTGTCGCGCTGGCGGCAGCCCTGTTCTCGGAGCCGGAAATCCTGCTGCTGGACGAACCGACGAACCATCTGGATCTGGAGGCGGCGCTGTGGCTGGAGGGGTTCCTGGCGAGCTATCCCCACACCATCGTCATCGTCAGCCATGACCGTGACCTGCTGAACCGCGCCGTCACCGACATCCTGCACCTGGACGATCAGAAGCTGACCCTCTATCCCGGCGGCTATGACACCTTCGAGGAACGCCGCCGCATGGCGCAGCGCCATCAGGTGGCGCTGGCCAACCGCCAGTCGGCGGAGCGCGAGCGCATCCAGGCCTTCGTCGACCGCTTCCGCTACAAGGCCTCCAAGGCGCGGCAGGCACAGAGCCGCCTGAAGATGCTGGCCAAGATGCAGCCGGTGGCCGCCATGATGGAGAACCGCGCACCGCGTTTTCCCTTCGCGGAACCGACGAAACTGTCGCCGCCGGTGGTGCATATGGACGGGGCCGCGGTCGGCTATGAGCCCGGCAAGCCCGTACTGCGCCGTCTGGGTCTCAGGATCGACGAGGATGACCGCATCGGTCTGCTGGGGGCCAATGGCAACGGCAAGTCCACCCTGTCGAAGCTGATCGCCGGACGGCTGCAGGCGGAATCGGGAGAGGTGCGCCGGTCGTCGAAACTGAAGATCGGCTTCTTCGCCCAGCATCAGATCGAGGATCTGTCGCCCGACCGCTCCGCCCTGGCGCACATGCGCGACGTGCGGCCCCACGACCCCGAGCAGCGGCTGCGCACCCGGCTGGACAGCTTCGGGCTGGACGCCAAGCGGGTGGATACCCCGGCGGGGGAACTCTCGGGCGGCGAGAAGTCCCGGCTGGCGCTTTGCCTGATGGCGCAGAGCGAACCGCACATGCTGATCCTCGACGAGCCGACCAACCATCTGGATATCGACAGCCGGGAGGCGCTGGTCCAGTCGCTGAACGACTTTCCCGGCGCGGTGATCCTGGTCAGCCATGACGCGCATCTGGTGGAGGCGGTGGCCGACCGGCTCTGGCTGGTGGATGGCGGCACCGTCACCGCGTTCGACGGCGACATGAGCGACTATCGCCGCAAGGCGCTGGGCGACGCGGCGGAGGAGCGGAAATCCCGCAAGGGGACCGAGGCCGCCCCGACCGAATCCAAGTCGGACCGCAAGGAAGCCCGCAAGGCCGCGGCGGACGCCCGCAAGCGGCTGGTGCCCTATCGCAAGGCGGTCAAGGCGGCGGAGCAGGAGATGGAGAAGATCTCCGCCATGCTGGCCCGCGTCGAGGTGCGGCTGCGCGATCCGGAAATCTATGCCGGACCGCAGGAAGAGGTCGCCCGCCTGACCCGCGCCAAGGCCGATGGCGAACGTGCCCTGGCCAATGCCGAAGCCGCCTGGATGATGGCGGAGGAAGCACTGGAACAGGCGCAGCAGGAAGCCGACGCGGCCTGAGAGAGGTGAGGCAGATGGCTGACATCAGCCTGACCCGACTTTCCGACATCGACGAAGATGCCATCATCGACCTGATGAACGACCCGGCGGTGGGGCGGCACATGCCCCTGCTGGCTGCCGGGTTCTCGGCGCCGGACTGCCGGGCCTTCCGTGCCGCGAAGCAGGCCATGTGGGATCGTCACGGGTTCGGCCCCCACGCCATCCTGATCGACGGCCGGTTCGCGGGCTGGGGCGGGTTGCAGCCGCAGGACGGGGAAGCGGACTTCGCGCTGGTGCTGCACCCGGATCACTGGGGCGCGGGCCTGCGCATCTTCCGGCTGTTTCGTGACGCGGCCTTCGGATCCATGGGTCTCGACAGCATCACCGCCCTGCTGCCCCCGGACCGGTCGAACCGGAGAGCGATCCTGCGCCTGGGCTTCGTCGAGGAAGGGTTGGTCGCGATCGACGGCGCAGCCTTCGTCCGCTTCCGGCTGCATGGCCGCAGCCCGGGAAGGCGCTGACCCGGCGGTGCTGGCCGCGTCGGTTCAGTTGGCGCGGGAGCTGAAGGGGACGTAGCGTCCGTCTTCAATGCTGTCGAAGAACTCGTTCACCTGCGGATGTTCCACCGGGTCGCCGGATTCATCCCAGAGCAGGTTCTGTTCCGAGACATAGGCGATGTAGGTGGTCTCGTCGTTCTCCGCCAGCAGATGATAGAACGGCTGGTCCTTGCGCGGCCGCACGTCGGCCGGAATGGATTCCCACCATTCCTCCGTATTGTTGAACTGGGGATCAACGTCGTAGATCACGCCCCGGAACGGAAAGAGGCGGTGACGCACGATGTCGCCAATCCTGAACTTCGCCTCGGGCAACTGGATCAAGTGAACGCTCCGCCATCTGTGCTGGTTGGTTTCGGCCATCATTGATGCGAATTTCAGGCCATCAGGTCAATGCCGGAGATGGGCGGCGCACACGAAAACGCCGCCGGGGAGGGACCGGCGGCGTCCTGTTCGTCTCAGGCGGAGGAGTGCGTCTTTCCTGTAATGCCTGTGTGTCTGATAGATGGGGTGTTGGTCCCGGAACCCAAGTGACACGGATCACAACCGGGTTCCCGGTGGGTGGCACCGGTCTGTCGATCGACCGGACCTCCCCTCTCCCCCTCCCGACCACCCATTCAGGATACTCCCGTGGGTGGTCGGGAGGGGGAGAGGGGTGGTGCGGCCCACAAACATCTCGACGCACTCAGCGCGTCAGACCTCCTCCGGCCCGCAGATCCTGCGCCATGGCAATGATTCGGCTGGTCTCCGGCCAGAGATTCAGCGTTGCCACGTCGCTCAGCGGCATGAAGCAGGCCGCCATGGCGTCACTGGCCGCGACCGCCTCGCCGGCCTGCCATTCGCCCCACATGTCGATCAGGGTGTAGTGATAGATCAGTGACCCGTCCTCATGGCGGCTGATCCCGTCCACCACGTCGATCAGTCCGGCGATGCGGCAAGTGACGCCGGTTTCCTCCAGCACCTCCCGCATGGCCCCTTCCGCCACCGTCTCGCCGAGCTCCTGACGCCCGCCCGGAATCGCCCATTCGCCCTTGCGTGGCGCCTTGCCGCGCCGGATCATCAACACCTCGTTACCGCGAAAGATCACGGCGCCGATACCGATTTCGGGTTTCTTCATCATGCCCGCCCGTTGCCTCCGTCCCGCGCCAGGCCGCGCGCCCTGCCGTTCCTGTACTGGCACAAACGGCGGAATTTCGGTAGAGCTTGGTGAGGCAGGCAGCCGGGGAGGGTTGCCAGGCCGGGGAGGACCATCATGAGCATCATCTTCGATCCAAACGCACCCGAGTCCATCGTCGATCCCTATCCGGGGCTTGCCGGCCTGCGGGCGCAGGAACCACTGCACTGGAGCCCGGTCAGCCGGGCCTGGTACATCACCCGCTACGGCGACGTCCGGGACGGGTTCCGCGACAAGCGCATGTCGGCGGACCGCATCCGCCCCTTTGTCGAGGCAATGCGCAACGGCCCGGACGGGGAGGAGATCGGCTTTCTCGGCGATCACATCGGCCATTGGGCCGTGTTCAACGATCCGCCGCGCCACGGCCATCTGCGCGGCCTGATGAACAAGGCCTTCACCAGCCGCCGGGTCGAGAGCCTGCGCGGACAGGTGGCGGAGATGGTGGAGGGGCTGATCGCCGACTGGAAGGACGGGGAGGAAATCGACTTCCACCAGGCCTTCGCCTATCCCCTGCCCGCGACCGTGATCGCGCTGTTGCTCGGCGTGCCGCAACCGGATGTGGAGCACCTGAAACGCTGGTCCGACGCCCTGGCGCAGTTCGTCCTGACGTCGAAGACCAACCCGGACAAGTACAAGGTCGCGGCGGCGGCGCTGGCGGAGATGAACAGCTATTTCGAGGGCTTCCTGGACGACCGCCGCGCCAACCCCGGTGAGCTGGTGACCGACGGCATGATCGACGCCAGCGATGAAGGCGACCGGCTGACGGCGGACGAACTGGTGGCCAGTTGCATCCTGCTGCTGTTCGCCGGGCATGAAACCACGACACAGTTGCTGGCCAACGGGCTGCATTCCCTGCTGCACCATCCCGACCAGTTGGCCGATTTCCGCGCCAATGGCGGCGATATCGGCTTCACCCGCAACGCTGTGGAGGAACTGCTGCGCTTCGACGGGCCCAGCCTGACATCCCCGCGCATCGCTGCAGAGGACGTGGAACTGCACGGCCAGACGATCCGCAAGGGACAGCGGATCTGGCTGTGGAACTGCGCCGCCAATCGCGACGAGACCGTTTTCCCTGATCCCGACCGGCTGGACCTGCGCCGCAGCAACGCCGATCGGCATGTCACCTTCGGCTTCGGCATCCACTTCTGCATCGGGGCGCCGCTGGCAAAGCTGGAAGCGGAAGTCGCCTTCCCCATCCTGCTGAACCGCTTCAGCCGGATCGAGGCGGTGAAACCGGTACAGACCTGGTCGGATTCCTACGTCTCGCGCGGCATGACCACCTTCCCCGTGCGGGTCTGGCGCTGAGGGGACTTGTTCGCTGACCGTGCCACCCCTCTCGGGAATTGTTTGCGGTCCCCGGCCACCCCTCTCCCCCTCCCGACCACCCACGGGATTATCCTTATCCCGCATTCCCCAGATGGATGCCATTTCCACCGCCGTCTGAAGCGTGATAACCTCGCCTCTACAATAGGTTAAACGTGATTGGGGGCGGATTTGGCGGTGGACGCGACGGGTGAAGCGGGATCGGGGCCTCTGCGGCTGCAATTTGACCGCTCGGTGAAGGTGGGGTTTCGGAGTTCCTCTATCAGTTCCGACGGCGGGCTGCTGCTCCATCGCGAACTTGATGACGCCCTCGGTCTGACCGTCCTGGCGGCGGAGTTGGTCGCCGATCCACGCACAGGCAGAAACGGGCGGCATCGCCTCGACGGCCTCCTGCGCCAGTCCGTCTTCTCTCGACTCGCCGGGTACGAGGACGTCAACGATGCCGACCGGCTTTGCCGCGATCCAGTGATGCGCCAGCTTGTCGGTGGGCGGGCGGTCAAGCGCGGTGCGGCGTCGGCCAGCGCCATGGGCCGGTTCGAGACGGAGATGCTGACGCGGCCGGAGAACCTCGCCAGCCTGGTCGACTTGCCGGGGCGCTGGATCGACGCGGTGCATGAACGGCGGCCACTGAAGAGCATCACCCTCGACATGGACAGTTCCGAAAGCCCTGCGCATGGCGATCAGGAAGGCGCTGTCTGGAACGGCCACTTCCAGAAGAAGTGCCTGCACCCGCTGTTTGTGTTCAACCAGTTCGGCGATCTGGAGCGGTGCGCTCTGAGGCCGGGCAATGTCCACAGCGCCGATGGCTGGGAAGATGTGCTCAAGCCTGTGCTGGTGCGATATTCGGCGGAGGCGCGGCTCTCTTGCATGCGTTTCGCGGCCAACGCCGTCAGGCTGCAGCTTCACGCGCTGGCCTACAACCTCGCCAACTTCCTGCGCACGCTGGCGACACCCGATGAGATTGGAGCTTGGTCTCTGACCTCGCTGCGCGAGAGACTGATCAAGACCGGCGCCCGTCTCGTGAGCCACGCCCGCTATGCCGTGTTCCAGTTTGCCGAGGCGGCGCTGCCTCGGGCAACTTTTGCGGGCATCCTCTGCCTGATCAACGGCCTGCGCGACCCGCCGGTCGCAACGGTGTCAGTATGATCGGCGGCGACCTCAGAACCGCAAGTCGCTTCGGTGGCGGCGGGATAGGTATGCCCGAAACCGGGCGGAACGAAGCCTCAAGCGATTGGATCGACCTGCTCAGCCGCTCTTCGCGGCCGGCACGCCGCATCCCACGAGGGCCAGAGGAGAAAATTGCTTGGAAAGTTGCATTCAGTGGCCTTACCGTAGCGGAAGGCAAACCATATGGGGAATGTCGGTTAACAATAGCAAAGACCTACCGTTTGGAGGACGAACATATGCAAGACTTTGTGCTCTATCTGGCAATTTACGGGTTGATTGTCGTTATTGTAATCTTGGCCCAAGTCTTGGTAGCGGCCCAGCAGGTCGGGCTATCGACGCTTGCCGGCAATCGAGAAAATCTCGTTCTGACAGGCCTTGCTGGGCGAATGGAACGCGCCGCGAATAACTCGCTGCTTGCGCTCGCTTTGGTAGCACCTGCAGTTTTGATGACCCACCTGTCCGATGCCGCCAACAATTTGGCTGATCAACTGATGCTGACGTTTCTGCTCGCTCGAATTGCATATGTTGCACTCTACGCGCTCGGGATCGTTTGGTTCCGAACCGCTGCTTGGGTAACGGCCTTCGTATGCACCGCTCTGCTCTATGTGGGCTTGGTTCTTTGACTTGTCGAGAAGTTGTGGCGCCTCACTCTCTTAATGAAATCCAATAATTAAACCAACAGATTATTCGCATGGAGACTGGAGCCACTCCACTTACTTAATTTGATTGATACGATGAAGTCAATGAATGTCAGTGCTACCCCTATAAAGGGGTAGTACGCATTTTTAATAAAATTCCAAATATTTTCAGACAGCCTGAGATGTAATTTCTATTTGTGAACGAAACCGTCATTCTTCGCCCGCGCACCAATGGCAAGTTCGCCAGACTGGTTCGAGAAATCAATACAGCTATGGCCGAGAATAGGGGTGCCATTTTTCAGGAAAATACTGACAGGGCAAGTTTGAAGACATGCTCTAATTCATCCTGAGCCGCGCCCTGTTTCTGTAGCTCCATCGCACTAGCGATCTGAGCATCAATATAAAGGGCTGCCGTCCTTGAGGGTATGTTTGAGGCGAACTGTCCTTTTGACTTCGCCCTTTCGATCCACTGTTCAAGGCCACACAAGGTCTGTTCCCGGAACTTGTCGGCACTTTGCCGCGCGAGCATTCCAAGATCATCTTTGCTGCGGCACATTGTAACCTGAAGGCAGCCATCCGGCAAACCGTGCGCCTTGTGGTCCAAAAGGACGAAATCAGTGAGCGCTTGCAAGGCTTGACCAAAGGGAACATCATCCGTGAGAACATCTACCAATGGCGCCAGGATGGTCGCCTGATATGCTATCAGGGCGGCCTGTTTCAGCCCATCTTCGTTACCGAACTCCCGATAAATGCCAGGCTTGGACACACCAGCGCGGCGGCTAATCTCGTTTATCGAAACGCCCGTCGGCCCATCTGCCCAATAGCTTTCCACCGCGATTTTAAGCACATGATCCCGGCTCATGGTTTTCGGGCGCCCGCGGGCGGGTTTGTTTCCTTTTGTGTTCATAAATAAATACCCGTTAGTATTTTAAGCTTGCATGGGCATTAAAATACGCTATAGTATAAAATTAGCAACAACGTGCAGCGACTTTCGGCAAGAGAAAACTAGACTTCAGCATGCGCGTAGCGATCGAAGGGATCAAAAACTATGGGACGTGCTTGGCCAATTCTCATCCTGCTCGGGTTCTGTCAGTTCTGCGCAAGCTGGGGCTCGCTTGCCATTATCGCGGTACAGGTTGAGATGCGATCCGGCCTGGGGGTATCGGCAGAGGATGTCGCCGCGCTGGTATGGGCCTTTTCATTCTCGCTTGCGGTTGGGGCCTTGGTCGCGCAGGTTCTGATCGGCCATTGGGAGCGCCGCGCAGTGCTATTTGTCTCACTTGTCTTGCTAGGTTGCGGCGGCATGGCACTTGGATTTGCGCAAAACTGGGAGCAGGCAATGGCAGCTCGGGTAGCTATGGCCCTAGGTGCCGCTTCAGTGATGCCCACGGCCTCAGTCATTGCGGCATCACTGGTGACAGAGGCGCAGCGCCCGGCCGCTATGTCTGTGGTTTTTGGCGGGCTCACAACATCATTAGTGGTGGCCCTGCCAATCTCCAGTGCTGTGGCCGAGGCAGCTGGCTGGCGCGCTGCCTGGTTCGTGGCAGGAGGTGCAGCTTTTGTTGCCGCATTTGGCGTGGTGATTGGCGTTTCTGGTGGCGTACGCGGCACTCGAGCCTCATTTACGGCTATGCTTGCGGTCCTGGCTGACCGTGCCACATCACTGACCATCGCCACCACGCTTTTGTTGATCTGCGGCGGCTTCATCACCTACGCAATGATCGCATTCTGGCTTATCGAGGTGGGGGAGGCACCACGCACAGCGCTGACAACGGCCCTATTGGCAGCCGGTATCGCTTCAGTGATTGGCAATGCCTTTTCCTCCCATTTGGTGCGTTTGCTTGGGCGCGATGGTACAATCCTTGGTGGCCTCGCTTTCACGGCAGTTTGTTTTCAGATCCTCTGGGCGGCACCCCACTTCTACTGGCTGTCATACCCGGCGTTTATTTTCTTTGGTGTCGGCTGGGCCCTTTGCTTGGCTCCGTTGCAGGCGCGGCTGATGGAGACAGCGGGCGCACGTGCCCAACTGGCCCTAGCTCTCAACGCATCTGCGTTTTTCGGAGGTCAGGGGCTGGGCGCAGCGGGCGGTGGCGCTGTTTACGAAGCTTATGGCCCGGTTGCTTTGCCAATTGCCTCGGTTGCTGTGCTTGCGTTAGCAACACTCCTGTTCTTCATATCTAAGCAGATAAATCCGCCTTCCAAGGCGAAGACTACGTGAAAGCGGGCATTTGTTCTGAATGAAGTGGAGCGCCAGGCAAGATACCAGCTATTAGCTGCATCTAGATCCGTAGAAAATTTGGGCTTTAAGCTGATCTTAGCCGCATCGGCGGCGAATACCCGCTATGTGCCAAAAGTCGTCAATCAACTTATAAATGTCCACAATCCTGTCCGCCCAAAACTCCGCCAACACAGTGTTTGAACCACAAACTGCGAACACAGTGTTGGTAACATAGCGGGCAACACAGTGTTCCAAGTTTTTGCGACAACACAGCACAGAGCAGCTTCACAGTGTCCAACAGAGCGAGTCCGCAGTCAAAATAGTCAGCAACACGGCAAAAAGTGTGTTTAACGTGTGTTTTTGAATTACACAACTTTAGCGCGCATTGCGCTCGGCTAAGCCATCGATTTTATTGTTAAAAGTGGTGCCCAGGGGCGGAATCGAACCACCGACACGAGGATTTTCAATCCGCTGGGCCGCATCCCTGCTCTGATCCTCGACGATGGCGAGACCATCGTGGAAAGCAGCACGATCATCGACTGTCTCGACGATCTCGCGGGTCCGGAGCGGGCGCTGACACCGCCTTCGGGAGCGGAACGGCGCAGGGTGCTGAACCTTCTGGCCGTTGCGTCCGGTGCCACCGACAAGCTGGTCTCATCCCTCTACGAACATCACCTGCGTCCGCCGGAAATGGTGCATCGGCCCTGGGCGAAGATGTGCGACCGGCAGACCGTGGACGGCTTCCGGTGGCTGGAGCAGCAGTTGCAGGGGGACTGGTTCATGGGGAACCGCATGACCCAGGCAGACCTGACAGTCGCCGTGTTCTGGCAGTTCGGGGTCGAGAAGCGCCCCAACTTCTTTGCCCGCATGGACTGCCCGAAACTGACCGCCCTCTCGGACCGGCTGGCCGCAACTGAACCTTTCCAGGCAACCCCGCAGGGCGAAGGTCTGCCCAAGGGTATCGCTCTGGGATAGGGCAACACGGGCCTGAACCCCTTCCCCCTGGACGGGGGAAGGCCGGGATGGGGGTGAATCAGCGAAGCCGAACCGCCATGATCTCACCGCGGTGCAACAGCCTTCGGCTCCACCCCCCATCGACCGCTACGCGGCCACTTCCCCCGCAAGGGGGGAAGCAAGAGAAGACCGGAACCGGACGTTACCGTCAGGTGTTCATGGAATCGAAGAAATCCGCGTTGTTCTTGCTGTCCTTCAGCTTCGACAGCAGGAATTCCATCGCATCGGTGGTGCCCATGGGGGCGAGGATGCGGCGCAGGACCCACATCTTTGTCAGGGCCGCCTTGTCCACCAGCAGCTCTTCCTTGCGGGTGCCGGACTTGGTGATGTCGATGGCGGGGAAGGTGCGCTTGTCGGCCAGCTTGCGGTCCAGGATCAGCTCCGAGTTGCCGGTGCCCTTGAACTCCTCGAAGATGACCTCGTCCATGCGGCTGCCGGTATCGATCAGCGCCGTGGCGACGATGGTCAGGGAGCCGCCTTCCTCGATGTTGCGGGCGGCACCGAAGAAACGCTTCGGGCGCTGCAGGGCGTTGGCATCGACACCACCGGTCAGCACCTTGCCCGAGGACGGCACCACGGTGTTGTAGGCACGGGCCAGGCGGGTGATGGAATCCAGCAGGATGACCACGTCACGCTTGTGCTCGACCAGGCGCTTGGCCTTTTCGATGACCATCTCGGCGACCTGCACATGGCGCTGCGCCGGTTCGTCGAAGGTGGAGCTGACCACCTCACCGTTCACCGACCGCTGCATGTCGGTCACTTCCTCCGGCCGCTCGTCGATCAGCAGCACGATCAGGTAGCAGTCGGGGTGATTGGCGGAGATGGCATGGGCGATGTTCTGCAGCAGCACCGTCTTGCCGGTACGCGGCGGCGCGACGATCAGACCGCGCTGGCCCTTGCCGATGGGGGCAACCAGGTCGATGACGCGGGAGGAACGATCCTTCTTGGTCGGATCATCATGCTCCATGTGCAGCCGCTCGTCCGGGTAGAGCGGGGTCAGATTGTCGAAGGCAACCTTGTGGCGGGCGGCTTCCAGATCCTCGAAATTGATCAGGGAGACCTTCATCAGCGCGAAATAGCGCTCCCCGTCCTTCGGCGCGCGGATCTCGCCCTCGACCGTGTCACCGGTGCGCAGCGAGAAACGGCGGATCTGCGTAGGGCTGACATAGATGTCGTCGGAACCGGGCAGGTAATTGGCCTCCGGCGAGCGGAGGAAGCCGAAACCGTCGGAAAGGATCTCCAGCACGCCCACACCGGTGATTTCCTCACCGTCCTCGGCAAGCTGTTTCAGGATCGCGAACAGCATGTCCTGCTTGCGCATGGTGGACGCGTTCTCGATCTCCAGCTCTTCGGCCATGGAGAGCAGTTCCGTGGGAGTCTTGGCCTTCAGTACACCTAGATTCATTGCAACCATCAAATCTGGAAGGGGTCAGGGTCCGGGACCGCATTCGGGCCCGGTATCTGTTCATCAGCGGATGTCGGAAGTCCGGGATCGCCTGGCAAAGGGCCGGCGCGTGTCGGGTTCCGGAAAGGGATGGTGTCACGGCAGGGCCGTAACTGCCTTTTCCATACACCGTTCGGGCAGGGCTGCAAACGGAAAATGACGCGGGCGAGGCCCTTGCGCGGGCCGTTCCGGCGCGGACAGCGGTCTCAGCGCTGCCAGATCGGCTCCTTGACCGCCGCATGCAGAAAGGCCCGGTGCGCTTCCTCCTCCGCCGGCGGCAGGGGCGGGTGAGGCCGCGGTTCCCGTGCAATGCGGCGCACGGTGCCGCCCTCGCTGTCGGAACCCGAAGAGCCGAAGGTCAGCCCGGCCTGGGTGGCGCTGACCAGGTGATAATAGACGTCGGCGAGCAGGCGGGAGTCGATCAGCGCCCCATGCAGGTTACGCGACGAGGTATCGACGTCGAAGCGGCGACAGAGGGCGTCGAGGCTGGCGGGGGAGCCGGGGAACTTCCTGCGCGCAATGGCCAGCGTGTCGATGGCCTGGTCCATCGGCAGCACCTTGTGCCCGGCGGCCTTCAGTTCCCAGTTCAGGAACTTCATGTCGAAGGCCGCATTGTGGATGACCAGCGGATCATCACCGATGAAGCGGATGAAACCCTCAGCAATGTCGGCAAAGACCGGCTTGTCCTGCAGCATCTCGTCGGAGATGCCGTGCACCTTGAATGCGCCCTCGTCCATCATCCGTTCGGGATTGATGTACTGGTGGTAGGTCGCGCCGCTCCAGACCCGGTCGATCAGTTCCAGACAGCCGATCTCGACGATGCGGTGACCGTCCTTCGGATCCAGTCCCGTGGTTTCCGTATCCAGAACGATCTCACGCATCAGGGGACCCCATCATCTGGTGTTCAACAGCGCGGAACCTACCATATCGGCGCGACTTCTGTCAGCCCTGCGCAGCCAGCTTCGCACGCATCTCAGCCACCAGCGCCCGGACCTGCGCCTCCGTTTCCGCCAGGCTGACGCTGGTGTCGACCACGTGGTCGGCACGGGCGCGCTTCTCCGCATCCGGTGTCTGGCGGGCCAGGATCGCCTCGAACTTGGCCACTGACATGCCCGGTCGTGCCAGCACCCGCTCGCGCTGCTGTTCGGCAGAGGCGCTGACGACCACAACCGCATCCACCTTCTTCTCGCCGCCGGTCTCGAACAGCAGCGGTACATCGACCACGACAATGTCGGCGCCATCGGCATCCGCCTGCGCCCGGAAGGCCGCCCGGTGTTCGCCCACCAGCGGGTGCACGATCTTCTCCAGGTCACGGATGGCGGCATCGTTGCCCACGACCTCCGCGCTCAGCCGCTCGCGATCAACGGCACCGTCCACGACCGCATCGGGAAAGCGCGCCCGCACCGGCTCCACCGCCGGGCCGCCCTTCGCGTAGATCTCGTGCACCGCCGCATCGGCATCCCACACGGGCACCCCGGCCGCGCGAAACATTTCCGCCGTCGCGGATTTCCCCATGCCGATGGACCCGGTCAGAGCCACAACATATGCCATCACTTCCCCCCCAGAACATGCGCCCGCAGGCTGTCCGTCACCGCGACGTCACGCCCGAAGAAGGCGCGGAACGCCGGTACGGCCTGATGCAACAGCATGCCCAGCCCGTCAACCGTTCTCAGACCCCGCTGACGCGCAGACCGCAACAAGGGGGTTTCCAGCGGCACATAGACGATATCATGCACCCAGGCTGTCTCCGCCAGACCGGCCAGATCCACATCAAGTACGCCCTTGCCCGCCATACCAAGGCTGGTGGTATTGCCGAGCAATACAATGTCATCAGGCAGTTTTTTCAGACAGTTGAAGGGCAAGACCGCAATTCGGTCATCAGCCATACTCTCGGCCAGGGCATACCCGGTGGCCTCGGTCCGGTTGGTCAGATAGATTCGCGGGCAACCGGCCACCAGCAGGGCATGGACAGCGGCACGCGCGGCCCCGCCGGCCCCGATCACCAGCCCCGGACCTACTTTCGGATCCACTCCGGCCTGCTGCAGGTTGGCCATGAAGCCATAGGCATCCGTGTTGCGTCCCAGGATCCGCCCGTCGGGCTGAAACACCAGCGTGTTCACCGCACCGATGGCCCGGGCGGCATCATCCACATCATCCGCCAGCCGCAGCGCCGCCAGCTTGTGCGGCACCGTCACATTGGCGCCCCGGAACCCCGCGGCGGCCAGCCCATGTACTGCCGTCCCGAAATTCTCGGGCGTCACAGGCAGACCGAGGTAGGTTCCCGCAATTCCCTGCTCCCGCAACCAGAACCCGTGCAGGCGCGGCGACAGGCTGTGTGCCACAGGCCAGCCAAGCACTGCCGCGACGGCTTCCGGCACGGTCGTCCGCATGTGATCGTCAGACATGTCTCATTCCGTCTCCCCGCCTCCCCCGCGCCATGCGATACCGGCCTGGCGCAGTGCCGCCAGCACGGGCAGCAGAGGCAGGCCCAGGATCGAGGACCAGTCGCCTGTCATGCGCTGAAACAGGTGTATCCCCTCCGCCTCGATCCTGTAACCGCCAACCGACGACATGACCGCATCCGGTGCGTTTGATACATAGAGGGCCTGTTCGTCCGCCGACAGGGGCCGCATTTCCATTTCGCACCGGTCGGAGTAGGACCACATGACCGAGCCCGCACGCATCAGGATGACGCCATTGATCAGAAAATGAACCCGGCCACTCAGCAGTGTAATATGGGATTTCAACCCCTCCCGCCCTACTGGTTTGTCCAGCAGGCTGTCCCCTGCCACCAGAACCTGATCCGCCGCCAGGACAAGCTGTTCCGGATGCAGAGTATTGATCACATTCGCTTTTTCGCGTGCAAGGGCCCGGGCGATCAGGTCCGGCGACTGGCCCTCCCGCTGCGCGGCCACCTTGATCGAGGCCTCGTCAACATCCGCCGGGATGACCTGGAACGCAAGCCCCGTTCCGGCGAGCAGGCGGCGCCGGGTCATACTTCCCGACGCCAGAACAAGCCCGGTAGGTCCCGTTGAAGTCATACCGCCTGTTCTTTCATGCGGCGGTGATACAGCGACAGGATCGCCGCGGCGGATTCCTCGATCGACTTGCGGGTCACATCGATCGTGGGCCAGCGATTGCGCGCAAAGACACGCTTGGCCTCCGCCAGTTCATCGGCGACGACCTCCGGGTCGGAATAGTCGCTGTCACCGGATTCCCGCAGGCTGAGCAGGCGGTTGCGCCGGATCTGGCTCAACCGTTCGGAGGATGTGGTCAGGCCCACGACCAGGGGCTTGCGCAGTTTCAGCAGCTGCTCGGGCAGGGGAACGGACGGCACGAAGGGGACATTGGCCGCCTTCAGCCCGCGATTTGCCAGGTACATGCAGGTCGGGGTCTTCGATGTGCGGGAAACGCCGACCAGGACAACGTCCGCACGATCCAGATCCTCCACATGCTGGCCGTCGTCATGGATCAGGGTGAAGTGCATCGCCTCGATCCGGTCGAAATATTCGTTGTTCATCTCGTGCTGGATGCCGGGACGGCCGCGCGTTTCCCCGCCGAGGAAGCTGCCCAGCGCCGTCATGACCGGGTCCAGCGCCGCCACACTGCGCACGCCAAGCCGACGGCAGGCCTCTTCCAGCAACAGGCGCAGGTCGGGATCGACCACGGTGAAGATCACGATGCCCGGGGATTCCTGGATGCTGCGAATCACCAGCTCCATCTGCGCCCGGTTGCGGATCATCGGCCAGAGGTGTTTCACCGCATTGGCATCGGCAAACTGCACCAGCGCGGCATTGAGGATTCCGGTCAGGGTCTCACCTGTGGAATCGGAGACCAGATGCAGGTGAAAGCTGTTCATGGTGCTGGCGTCCGTTGCTGGAATAGGGGCGGGAGGGGCGATCTGCCGTCCGCCGGATCAGATGATCCACAGGGGAATGTACAGTCGGGGGGAATCGGATGCGAGGGAAGAGAAGGGCAGTTTCGCAAACGCACCGCCTGTTTGCCCCCACAGGAAACGGGCAACGGGTCAGGGAAGCAGTGGACGGGGTGAACAACGGGTGAAACCATGAAGGTTCCCGACCGGCCTGTGGACATCTGCTGACAACGGCCGGGAATCCGGGAGCCGGCATTCCGGGCAATACGGGGATGAAACCGAAGATCCGGCAACAGCCTGTGCGCAACCGCGGGAGACAAAACAATCCCCGCTATCCAGCGACCAGCTACAACCTCCAGATTCTTATCTATAAGATAAGAGTAAGAGAGAGGACCCTGTGCGTGGATTCCATCACCGAGAGAAGACCATGAACGAGACAGCGACCCTGGCCCTGCCGGAACCGATCACGGGCGCATCCGCCTGGCGTGGCGCGGACCTGCAACCGCATCCCGAAAGCTGGATCGATCTGCTGGACAAGCCCTTCATCACGGCACTTTCGGAGAGGGTCGATGATTTTCTGGCAAGCGGAAAGCCACTGGCAGGGATGGAGCGGAGTGATCTGGACCACCCGGTGCTGACCGCCAGGACCAGTGACTGGTGCGACACCCTTTTGTCTGGAAGGGGGTTCGTGCTGGCGCGGGGACTGCCGATCCATGACTGGGACATGCAGAAGACAGCGGCGGTGTGGTACGGGCTTGGCCTGCTGATGGGCGTGCCCCGCAGTCAGAATGCGCAGGGGCACCTGCTGGGTCACGTCAGGGACCTGGGGCTGTCGACGGACGATCCGAAGGTCAGGATCTACCAGACCACGGAGCGTCAGACGTTCCATACGGATTCCTGTGACGTGGTGGGGCTGCTCTGTCTCAGGACATCCAGGACAGGCGGAGAGTCGGCGATCGTCAGCTCGATGCAGATCTACAATGAAATGCACCGGGACTGCCCGGAACTGCTTCGGGCCTTGTTCAGCAGCTTTCCGACCGACCGGCGGGGCGAGATTCCCCCGGGCAAGAAGGCCTGGTTCGACATTCCCGTGTTCAATCATCACGCAGGCTATCTGTCGGTGATCTATGCCCGGCGCTACATCACCTCCTCCGCCCGGCTGGAGGGGCCGCGCCGCCTTTTGGACCTGGAGGTCGCGGCGCTGGACCGCTTCGACGCGCTTGCCAATGATCCGGCGATGCATCTGAAGATGGAGTTCCGGCCCGGCGACATCCAGTTCGTGCACAATCACACCATCCTGCACGATCGGCTGGCCTATGAGGACTGGCCGGAGCCGGAGCGCAAGCGGCACCTGTTGCGGCTCTGGCTGGCAATTCCGGGGGCACGTCCCTTGCCAGATGTCTATGCGGAGCGCTATGGCTCCACCATGATCGGCGACCGGGGCGGAATCCTGGTTGACGGAACACGGCTGACGGTGCCTCTGGAACCTGTCTGAGCGGGTTGGCGGCTTTTTCGGCGGACCGTGCTGGCCGGGGTCAGCAACAAGCATCACCACCAGGAGATCTGATGACTGAGAAGCGGTTTCTTGCGGCACTGAACGGCAAACCCGTTGATCGGCCGCCCTTCTGGTTCATGCGCCAGGCCGGACGCTATCTGCCGGAATACCGGGCCACGCGGGCGGAGGCCGGGGACTTTCTGGACCTGTGCTATCGGCCGGATCTGGCTGAGGAAGTCACCCTGCAGCCGATCCGGCGCTTCGGCATGGATGCGGCGATCCTGTTCGCGGACATCCTGCTGCTGCCCCAGGCGCTGGGCCAGCATCTGGAGTTCAGGGTCGGTGAGGGTCCGGTGCTGGAACCGATCCGACGGACGGCGGACATTCCCGCCCTGGACATGGACCGCCTGCACGAGGGCCTGGGACCGGTCTATGAGACCGTCAGCCGTCTCAGCCGCTCCCTGCCTGCCGAGACCGCGCTGATCGGCTTTGCCGGTGCGCCCTGGACTGTCGCAACCTACATGGTGGAGGGATCGGGCAGCCGCGATCATCCGACCATCAAGCAATGGGCCTTCAGCGACCCGGAGGGGTTCGGGAAGCTGATGGATCTGCTGGTGCAGGGCACGGCGGCCTATCTGAAGGCGCAGATCGCGGCCGGGGCGGAGGCCGTGCAGCTTTTCGATACCTGGGCGGGTGCCTTGCCGCATGCATACCTGGAACCGCTGGTGTTCCAGCCGCTGCAGCAGATCGCGGCACTGATCCATGCCGACTATCCGGATATTCCGGTGATCGGCTTTCCGCGGGGTGTCGGTACCTCGCTGGCCCACGCGGCGCGGATTCCGGGGATCGCCGGACTGAGCGTGGACTGGAGCATGGACCCGCAATGGGTTGCGGCCAACGTGCAGCCGCACCGGGTGGTGCAGGGCAACCTGGACCCGCGTCTGGTGATGGTCGGCGGCGAGCCGATGCGCCAGGCCACCCGGCACATCCTGGACTGCTTCGGTCACCGCAACTTCATCTTCAACCTGGGCCACGGGTTCGTGCCGGAAACACCGCCGGAACATGTGGCCGAGCTGTCGGAGATGCTGAAGGCAGTCTGAGGGCGACCCATCGACTGACCGTTCCATTGGGATCATCGGAGCCAGACGGATGAGTGAATATTACGACCTGTTCAAGGCGCTGCACATCATCAGCGTCATCTCCTGGATGGTGGGCATGCTCTATCTGCCGCGGCTGTTCGTCTATCACGTGGATGCGGCGCCGGGTTCCGACACCTCGGAGACCTTCAAGGTCATGGAACGGCGGCTGATGAAGGCGATCATCAACCCGGCGATGATCGCCAGTTTCATCTTCGGCGGGCTGATGCTGTGGATCGGCTTCGACCTGGGGATCTTCACCATGGCGGACGGCTGGCTGCATACCAAGCTGCTGGCTGTGGTCCTGCTGGCGGGGGCGCACGGGGTGCTGAGCAAGCGACGCCGGGAGTTCGAGGCGGACCAGAATACGCGCTCGACGCGCTATTTCCGCATCCTGAACGAGGTTCCGACGCTGCTGATGATCATCATCGTCTTCATGGTGATCCTGAAACCCTTCTGACGCACTGGTGATCCCTGGCGGGAATGGGATAGGCTTCGGCAGGTTTCACGCCCTGGGGAGGGATCACGACAATGCATCAGACCGTCCATGCCCTGTTTCAGGAGGCTGCGGCGGATTCGCCGGACAATGCCTTTCTCGCCTGTCCGGCCTATCCGGGGCGCGCCTATCATCCTGACGGCGTCGAGTTCACCTATGGTCAGGTCCGGGATGCGGTCGCACGGCTGACGGCGCTCTACCGGGATGCGGGCTATGGCCTGGGTCACCGGGTGGCGCTGCTGATGGAGAACCGGCCGGAGCATTTCTTTCACCTGCTGGCGCTGAACGCGGTCGGCGCATCCTGCGTGCCGGTGAACCCGGACTATACCCACGATGAAACCCTTTATCAGATGCAGCATTCGGATGCGGATCTGGCGGTGGTGATCGCAGATCGGGTGGAACGGATGCAGGCGGTTGCCGCCGACCGGCCGGAGAAGGTGCTGCATGTGGTCAATGCCGACGACCTGCCGGCGGCCCTGCCCGGGCCCACCACCAGCGCGGCGCCGGGCGAACCGGGCCCGGAGACGGAGGTGGCGCTGTTCTATACCTCCGGCACCACGGGGCGCCCCAAGGGCTGCGTCATCACCAATTTCTACTTCCTGAACGCCGGGGAGTGGTACTGGAACATGGGTGGCCACTTCACGATGGAGCGGGGGGTGGAGCGGCTCTACAACCCGCTGCCGGTCTTCCACATGAACTGCGGCGCGGTGACCTTCGTCTGCATGATGCTGGGCCGCAACTGCCTGATGGTGCCGGACCGGTTTCATCCGACCCGCTGGTGGAAGGACCTGGTGGACCTGCGGGCCACGGCCTTCCATTACCTGGGCATCGTCGCGCCGGTGCTGCTGAAGCAGCCGGAGTGCCCGGAGGAGAAGCAGCACAATTGCCGCTTTGCCCTGGGGGCGGGGATGGAACCGGAGATGCATCCCCTGTTCGAGGAACGGTTCGGCACCAGGCTGGTGGAAGTCTGGGGCATGACCGAGACGGGCCGGATCTTCGGCGATTGCCATGATCCACGGCAGATCACCACCCGCGCCTTCGGGCGGCCCTTTGGCGGGCTGGAGGCGAAGGTCGTCGATGATGACGACAATGAAGTTCCGCGCGGCGCGGAAGGCGAACTGCTGGTGCGCTGGGGCGGGCCGGAAGGGCCACGGCACGGGTTCTTCTCCGGCTACCTGAAGAATCCGGAGGCGACGGCGGAGGCCTGGAAGGGCGGCTGGTTCCACACCGGCGATGCGGTGCGCCAGGACGAGAGCGGCATGCTGTTCTTCGTCGATCGCAAGAAGAACATCATCCGCCGCTCGGGCGAGAACATCGCCGCCGCCGAGATCGAGGCAACGATTCAGGCCATGGACAAGGTGGCCCAGGTGGCCGTCATGCCCGTGACCGACGAGATGCGTGACGAGGAGGTGATGGCCTGCGTCGTGCCCATGGCCGGGATCGCGCCAACTGCTGAATTCGCAAGGGAAATCCAGGAATGGTGCCTGGAGAAGATCGCCTATTACAAGGCGCCTGGCTGGCTGTATTTCCTCGATGCGCTGCCGGTCACCGGCACCCAGAAGGTGCAGAAGCAGGAGATCTTCCCCAAGGATACGGATCCCCGTGCGGCGGAGGGTGTGCACGACCTGCGCGACACCAAGAAGCGCCGCCGCTGAAGCTCGACGGAGACCCTGCACCCATGAGCGCCTATCTGGTTCTCGACTTCGCCATCCATGACCTGCGTGGCTTCATGGAATATGCCGACAATGTCCCCGCCTTCCTGGCGAAACACGGCGGGCGCTACATCGTGAAGGGTGTCGTGCCGAAGGTGATGGAGGGGGACTGGTCACCGGAGCGCATGGTGATCCTGGAGTTTCCCAGTAGTCGGCATGCGGAGGATTTTCTGGCCGATCCGGAGTTCCGGACCCTTAAGGACGTGCGCCTGCGCACCACCGACAGCAAGCTGGTGCTGGTGGAGGGCTGTGACTGAGGGCTTTGACTGCGCTGCCGCAGCCGTCAGAAGCGGGGCCAGCGCCGGACCCTCAACTGAAATAAGGATCTTCCGCGTCCTTGAGCTGGCACAGGTTGCCGTCCGGGTCGCGGAACCGGGCGGTGATGCCCCAGTCGTGGGTCTGGACCTCGACGGCGATGCCCTTCGCCTCCAGCTCCCGCGCGCGCTCCGGCACGTTCATGACGTTGAAGCGCAGCATGATGCCGCGCGTCTGCCCGACCTGGCCGTCGCGTTCGACCATCAGGTAGCTGTCACCGAAGCGGAAACAGGTCAGCGTCGGCTTCTCGTACCAGACCGGCAGTTCCAGCAGATCGCGGTAGAAGCGGACGCAGCCTTCATAGTCGGCGCAGAACAGCACCACGCCGTGATTGATGACATCTCTCATGCGCCCATCATGACACGGGATCAGGCGGCGGCGGTTGCGTTTTCTGTCACGGTTTCGGCCCGTTCCTCGCCATGGCCGATGATCGCCATGGTTTCCTCCAGCGAATAGAAGACGTCGGCGATGTCGGTGTTCTTCTGGTACAGCGCCGTACGCTCCACCGCCGGGTGCTTCTGGATGGAGCGGAAATAGCGTTCCGCCGTCAGGCTCTTGCCTACATATTTGGCGAAGACAGCGGATTCATGGCTGGTGTCGGGCGCCGCACCTGGCTCCATCACGCCCAGGAATTCGGCGATGGAGGCCAGGACCGGCTGGCGGTTGTCGATCAGATCCTCGAACTTCACGAACAGGGTGCGGTTGACCACGTCCGGATCATCGAAGGGATAGAGCTCGAACGGCTTGCGGTACTGGTTGATGGCGCGCGGAATATCGCCGTAGCGCTCCAGCAGGGAGGCAATGCCGGTGATCGGGTGCCGCACCATGAAGATGATCTTGGCCGCCGGGTACATCTTCAGGATCGCGTCGATGCGCATGGCGTTGTCGGGCGTCTGCTCGCCGTAGATGTGTCCCTTCGCTCCAACGGAATGCACGAACTCGGCATAGAGCGCGGTGATCGTGTTGGCCCAGGTCGGGTTCTCCGGGTCATAGCGCGCCATGTAGCGGTCGAACTGCATGTTCTGCAGGTAGGTCTTGTGTGCGAAACGGTCCTTGGTGACGTCGGAGCGGGCCGAGTTCACCATGTTCTCGTAATAGGTCGCGTGATAGATCGACTTGTGCAGGAATGGCGTCACCTTCGCCTTGGTCACGAAGTCCACCAGGGTCTCGCATTCCTCCAGCTTCAGCCCGTCCACATCGCCGTCCTGGCTGACCACATGGCGCATCAGGTCCTGGAAGTTGGCCAGCCGCGTGAGGATCGTGGTCCCCTGCATGGCACAGATCTCGGGGTACTGGTCCAGCATGGCGCAGGTCACCGTGGTGCCGCTGCGCTCCGAGCCTGCGATGAAGAAATCAATCCGTTCCGGCGCCATCGGGTGCCTCCTCTCACGACTGTTCATGCCGAGGAGAGTGAACCGGTGGGGTAAACATGGGGTTAACCATGTCTGGCAGCGCAAGGGAGAAGGGGAGACGGCGCGCCGGTGGCCGCAGACGCGCCAGTCTCCGTGCCCCTGCTACGGGAGAAGCACCGTGCTGCCGCTGGTCCGGCGTCCCTCCAGGTCCGCATGGGCCTGTGCCGCATCGGAGAGGGCGTAGCGCTGGTTGATCTCGATGCTCACCTTGCCGGATCCCACCATGTCGAACAGGCGGCTGGAGGACAGCTCCAGGTCGGCGCGGGTGGCGGTATAGGTCATCAGCGTCGGGCGGGTCATGTAGAGCGAGCCCTTGCCCGAGAGAATCCCCGGCGCGAACGGTGGCACGGGGCCGGAGGCATTGCCGAAATTGACGTAGAGACCGCGCGGTTGCAGGCAGTCCAGCGACTTCTCCCACACCGTGGCCCCCACCGAGTCATAGACCACCGGCACGCCCTTGCCGTCGGTCAGCTCCATCAGGCGGGCCTGGAAGTCCTCCGCATTGTAGTCGATGACCTCGTCATAGCCGTACTGCTTCGCCTGGGCGCATTTCTCCGGCCCGCCGGCGGTGCCGATGGCCCGGACCCCCAGCGCCTTCAGCCACTGGCCCGCGATCAGGCCGACGCCCCCGGCGGCGGCATGGAACAGCACCGTGTCGCCGGAGCGGCATTCGTAGGTGCGATGCACCAGATATTCGGTGGTCATGCCCTTCAGCATCATGGCCGCGGCCTGCTCGTCGCTGACCGTGTCCGGCACCTTCACCGCCTTGTCCGCCGGGAACAGCCGCACCTCCGCATAGGACCCGATCGGACCCCCGGCATAGGCCACCCGGTCCCCGGCGGCCAGGTGCGTCACGCCTTCGCCCACGGCCTCCACGATCCCGGCGGCCTCCATGCCGATCCCCATGGGCATCGACGGGGCCGGATAGAGCCCGGTGCGGAAGTAGACATCGATGTAGTTCAGCCCGATGACCGTATGCCGGATGCGGATCTCGCCCGGGCCGGGATCGCCGACCTCGACATCCTCGAAACGCATCTGCTCGGGACCGCCCACCTCGTGAACGCGGATTGCCTTGACCATTTTCTCTGTGTCCTTTGGTTCTTTACGTCATGAGCGCCCGGAGAGCGCAGGCATCACTCCTTCCCCCTCGATGGGGGAAGGTCGGGAAGGGGGTGAGTGGGCGCAGCCGAACGACCGTTGACCCATCGTGCCGCAGCCTAGCCGCATGGCCCGCTGCTCGCCACCGCCAACCGCACCGTGCCCGGGCTCAGTTCGGGGACGCATCAGTGCCGCGCGAACGCCGGGGAGAGGACTCGCGGATCAAGTCCGCGAGAGCCGTGGTGAGGGGGCGTTGCCGGTGGTTTACATGCCGCCCCACCCCAACCCGCCGTGCCCGGGCTTGCCCCGGATACTCTGCAATGCTGCGCGGACGCTGGAGACTGGGCTCGCGGATCAAGTCCGCGAGCATCGTGAAGGGGGGAAGTTGGGAACCACCGCTCCACCCCAACCCACGCCGTACCCGGGCTTGACCCGGATACCCAGCAGTGCCGTGCGGACGCTGGAGACTGGGCTCGCGGATCAAGTCCGCGAGCTTCGTGAAAGGGGGGAAGTTGGGAACCACCGCCCCACCCCAACCCGACGTGCCCGGGCTTGACCCGGGTACCCAGCAGTGCCGCACAAATGCCGACGAGCGGGCTGACGTACCGAACCCGCTCCCCTCAGCCGAGCGCCTTGCGGAACAGGTCCAGCGTGCGGCTGTTGGCCAGATCGGCGGAGGCCTGGTCGAAATGCTCGCCGCCCTGGCGGGCGAAGGCGTGATCCTGGCCCTCGTAGTCGTAGAGCGTCACATGGTCATGCCCGTCCAGCGCCGAGTGCATCGCCTGCTGCTGCTCCGGCGGCACGAATCCGTCCGCTGTCGGCACATGCAGGATCAGCGGCCCGGTGATGCTCTGCGCCTCGTCCAGCATGTCGGCGATGCCGACGCCGTAATAGCCCGACGCCGCGTCCGCATCCGTCCGCGTCATGGTGAGGTACGCCAGCAGCCCGCCCAGGCAGTAGCCGGTGGCGCCGACCTTGCCGGTGCAGCCGTCCACCTTGCGCAGCGCGTCGATGGTGGCCTGCACGTCCTCCATGCCCTTGGGCACGTCGAAGGCCTTGAAGCACTCGAAGGCGCGGCCCCAGTCGGCCTCCGTCTTGTCGGTCAGTTCGATCCCCGGCTCGATGCGCCAGAACAGGTCGGGGCAGAGCGCCACGAACCCTTCCGAGGCCAGCCAGTCGGCGGTTGCCCGCATGACGTCATTGACGCCAAAGATCTCCTGGATGACCACAACCCCCGGCCCGGTACCGGACGCCGGCATCGCCAGATAACCCCCGAATTCCTCACCCGCCTTCGTGGTGATCGTCGTATTGAGCCCCATGATGCTCTCCTCCCGCCTGTTTCACGTGAAACGAGGTCCACGCCTGAAATGTGTGACGGGATGGTAGGCAGGGGGCGGGGTCTGGGCAAGGGGAGGAAAGGTTGGTGATGTCAGGGTCCGATAACTATCGGTGCATGAAATCTTATTGAGCGTTGTGTACAGAATGTGATTGCCAAACGGCGCTTTGATCAAACTAACGTGACAGTTCACCGCTTGAGAAAACCTGAATAATTAGGGCAAACAGATCCTGTGCTGTGCGTCCAGAAATATCACTACAAAGCTCACCAACTGGTATCTCAAACGATACCCCTCTCCTTGGATTTACCAAGCCCATCATTGGTATTTCAACTTCACCAGCCGCAGCATTCAGCGCGGCATATGTTAAGAGTTGTCTAAGATCTGCACTTCGAAATGATCGATCGACTGTCTTAACTTCAAACAGCGTGGTCCTTGTCAAAATATCGCCTTCGGAAGCATCTACGAAACCGCAACCTTTGAACAAAGGGCGGGTTCTGACCGGTAAATTTGCTCCATTGAAAAAATCCATAAGTCTCTTTTCAATTTCAAGAACTTCATTCTTCTCGTCTTTCTGCAGGGGAAGCTCCAGGTCAACTCCGCGCCCGACGAATGGGCGAAGTCTACGAGTGGCCTCATTCCACGATTCTGCAAAAAGATGGCTCCTACCCCTTCTTCTTCCCTTACTCTGGTGTCTCTCCACCATCAAAGAGAATGCGAGTTCTGCTATGAGAGCCTTTCGACCCTCTTTATCCGAAGCCATAGGAACATCAAACCTTTCAATATACTCCAAATTGAGCCTACGCGTGAAATGCTCCAACATCGGAGCAACCTCAGCCCAAAAGGCGTTATAGGATGATGAGAAAGTTGCAGCGTCAATCACAATGGGACGCTCCATTCTTGTTGTAAACCTTTCTTTTCACTTGCCCATTGAAGAATGAATTCCTCAAATGGATCAAATTCCTTTTTCATATGATCTCGCCAATGTTTTCCCTCATCTCTCAGGATGAAGGAAGAGGCAATAAAGGCGCGCCTCTCTGGCGCGCTTAATTCTCTGTATCGGTTTTTGAGGTCAGACAGCCAATACCATTCGCCCCACCTGGCCATGACCAAAATTATGTCTCTACGAACGAGTTCTGATGGCCGTGTATCAAAAAGTTTCTGGAGAAGCAGTTGAGTTTCTGAAGTGTTCCTGTGAGATAGGACACGAATCGCAAAACTTAGATGTATGTCTACGCGAAAAACGTGCGAATCTTGGTTGATAAGCTGCTGAATCCTATCTATTACCGAAGTTTGAGTGTCAATTTCTAGATCATCAAATTGGTCATCGATCATCATCAATACGGATGAAAATATGGGATAGAGAACATCACAATTTTCCAAAACAGACAAGACTGCATCTTGCTTTGTACTTCCTTCAAGAAATTTGATTGCAGATATAATTTTGCGAGCGAGAGAAGTATGAACCCGGCTCTTGGCCAGTTCTTGCTTTAGCAAACCAATTATATCAAATTTTTTAACTTCTGCCTTTAGCGCTTCGTAGTCGTCATCGGCTGTCGGCGAGTATGGGTCGAACCTAAGTGAAAAGCGCATCAAGGTGTTGCGAGTATGGTCTGCTGGCGGATCGACGATCTGATTGCCCCCAGTTTCTTGCTCACCTTTGATTGGATTCGTAGCTTTGAATTCAGCAGAACTCATAATTCTAGTTTTTGATTTTTGTAGAGTTAGTCCTTGGTTTATAAACAATTTCTCCGATAAATAAATTAAAAACCTATATGCGTCTTCCTTGGACTGTGAAAAAAGATGGTAGTCATCCGCAAATCTTGTGAACACAATACCCTTAGAATTTAGCAACTTGTCTACTTGATTTATCGTGATTTCGGACAAGAGGCGAGCAGCAGGTCCTCCGATAGGCAAACCAAAAGAGTTGGTGTTTGAAAAATTGGAAAGAAAGCTCATAATTTTTTTCGGATATGGAGTATCGCCAGCGACTTGTCTAAGCGCATTCTCGAGCCGGTGATGACCAAGTCTAGGATAGAATTCCGATATGTCACATATAACTGTGAATGGATGAATCTCTGCAAGCTTTAGAGACCTCCTCATAAATTGTAACCAGCCGGTATCGCGATCAAAAATGTCGCCAGTTTCTTTGTTAGGATTAAAACGATATGAAAAAATTGTCTCATGATCTTGGCCAATTCTCGCTTCTTCAATTTTAGTGCCAATACTTATAACTGACGCAAGGAAATGCATGTTCCAAATAGGGTCGATCTGCGTAGCCCAACGAAAGCCAGAATAGGTTGCCGGTGTCAATGAACTGACGTTCTTGGGGGGATATTGGATCAAATATTCTTCGAAATTTTCATCATATTTCTTGATCAATGATATTAATTCTGGTTGCTTGTCGAAGAATGCGTGGTTCTCGAACGGAAAAGGGAATATGTCCGTGTCGCCATGTCGAATGACGTTCTGAACTGATAATTCGGCTGCGGATGCAAATTCTGTTTTCTTTACCATTATTTATGTTCCTCAATTGAACAGACGATCTTTGGCGATTTCGTCTTTCCTACAACAACGCCCCCTCATGCCTCAGCAGCCACACCTTGTCCTCCACCCCACCGGCTGCCGAGAAACCGCCCATCTTGCCGTTGGCGGCGACGATGCGGTGGCAGGGGATGATGATGGGGATGGGGTTGTGGCCGCAGGCGGTGCCGACGGCGCGGGCGGAGGCGCCGAGTTCCTCGGCGACGCCGCCATAGGTGCGGACGTGGCCCTTCGGGATGCGTTGCATGATGTGCCAGACCAGGCGCTGGAAGGTGGTGCCTTCCGGGCGGACGGACAGGTCGAAGGCGTCCAGCTCGCCCGCGAAATAGGCGCGGAGCTGCCGGTCGGTCTCCGCGATCAGCGGGTGTTTCAGGGCGATCTCGGTGGGAGTGACCTCATCGTCGGGCTCCTCCACCTTCCAGCGCAGTTCGGTGATGGCGTCATCATCGATGCGCAGCCGGATCGGCCCCAGCGGGCTGTCCAGGATGGTTGTCAGCATCGGCCTGTCTCCCCCGTCCCTGCGGCTCCCGTCAGCTTGCCTCCGTCAGGGCCTGCGCCAGCTGTTCCGGGTCCGTGATGGGCAGGCCGCAGACCATCTGCCGACAAAGATACGCGGTTGGCGTGCCCTGCGCCATGGTCTTGCCACTTGCGGGGTGGTGATCGGGCAGGCTGGCGTCCGGAGCAATGCGGGACAGCAGGCGGTCCGGCCCGGCGCTGGTCGCCACGGCGCGCAGCAGGGCATCGGTCTCCATGCTGTCCGGCGGGCCGACCACCACCACATCCTGCGCCGCCATGTCGAAGGCGACCGCGTTCAGGGCGGTGGCGATGGGGAAGAAGTTCCGCGTCACCTGATCGGCCACCACGTCGGTCAGGGCCTGCAGCCGCTGCCGCCAGGCGGGCTTGCCGGTCAGGCGCCAGAGCCGCGACAGGTTCCCGATCATCACGCCATTGCCGTTGGGGGTGGCATTGTCGCCCAGGCCCAGGCTGCGCACGATCAGCGCCTCCGCATCGTCGGCGGTGAAGTGATAGGCACCGCTGCCCGGCTCCAGGAAATGCCGCTCCAGGGTTTCGGTCCAGGTGGTGGCGAGATCCAGATAGCGCGCATCGCCGGAGACCTCGTGCAGCGCCAGCGCGCCGCAGATCATGCCGGCATGATCGTCCAGCATGCCGGAGATCCGCGCCTCCCCCTTGCGAAAGCTGTGGTGCAGGCGGCCCTCACCGTCGCTCATATCGCGGACCACGGCGTCGAAGGCCTGGCGCGCGGCGTCGATCCAGGTCGGCTCGGCGAAGGTGGTGCCGGCCTCCACCAGCGCCGCGATCATCATGCCGTTCCAGTCGGCCAGCACCTTGTCGTCCCAGCCCGGCCGGACCCGCCCGGCGCGGTGGGCCAGCAGTCGGGTGCGGCAGTCGGCCAGCATGGCCTCCGTCTCCGCATCCATCAGGTCCGGCTGCAGGCGGCGGTTGAGGATGTTGTGGCCTTCGAAATTGCCGTCGGGGGTGACGTCGTAATGGCTCTTGAACAGGGCCGCATCGACGCCCAGGACGGCATCCACCTCGGCCTCGTCCCAGACGTAGAACTTGCCCTCGACGCCCTCCGAATCCGCGTCCAGGGTGGCGGCGAAGGCCCCGTTCTCCGCCACCATCTCGCGCAGCACCCACTCCGCCGTCTCCCGGATGCGCTGTTCCAGCAGGGGATGGCGCTCCCGCCGCCAGACCTGGGTCATCAGCATCAGCAGGGCGGAATTGTCGTAGAGCATCTTCTCGAAATGCGGCGCCAGCCACTCCGCATCGACCGAATAGCGCGCGAACCCGCCGCCCAGATGGTCATAGATGCCGCCCTGCGCCATGCGGATCAGGGTGTTCATCACCGCGTGGCGCATCTGCGGGTTGGCGGTGCGCAGGTGGGCGCGCCAGACCATCTCCAGAATCGGCACCTGCGGGAACTTCGGGGCCTGGCCGATGCCGCCATGGGTCGGATCGAACTCCTGCAGCAGCCGCTCCGCCGCGCGATCCAGTACATCCACCGTGATCTGCGGGCGGCTTTCCGCATCCGGCAGCTTCGCGTTCTGCTGCAGGCCGTTGGTCAGGGCCTCGACATTCTTCACGATGGTGTCGCGGTCGGTCTCATAGACCTCCCGCACCCGCTCCAGCACCGCGGGGAAGCCGGGGCGGCCATAGCGTGTCTCTGGCGGGAAATAGGTGCCGCCCCAGAACGGCTTGCCCTCCGGCGTCAGGAACATGGTCAGCGGCCAGCCGCCCTGTTCCCCCAGCATGGCCAGCGCCGTCTGGTAGATGGTGTCGATGTCCGGTCGCTCCTCCCGATCCACCTTGATGTTCACGAACAGCTCGTTCATCAGCGCCGCGACCGCCGGGTTCTCGAAGCTTTCGTGCGCCATGACGTGGCACCAGTGGCAGGCCGCATAGCCGACGGAGAGCAGCACGGGCTTGCCAGTGCGCGCCGCCTCGTCCAGTGCCGCCTGGGACCAGCCCTGCCAGTGCACCGGATTGTCCGCGTGCTGCACCAGATAGGGGCTGGTTTCCCGGTCGAGGTTGTTGCGGGCGAAATCGAGGGTCATGCGCTGGCTGCTCCCGGAACCTGTTGGCGATGGCCACCATTGCCGCGAGGGGGCGGAATGGGGTCATATGGTCTGTCTCTTCCTGACCATAGGACGGCCATCATGAAAGTCACCATCGACATAGACTGCACGCCTGAGGAAGCCAGGACCTTCATGGGCCTGCCCGATGTGCAGCCGATGCAGCAGCGTCTGCTGACCGAACTGGAGGAGCGGCTGCGCCAGAACGTGCGGGACATGGAACCGGAGGCGCTGATGAACAAGTGGCTGCCGCTGGGCATGCAGGGCATGGAGAACATCCAGAAGGCCATGTGGTCCACCATGATGAACGCGGGCAAGAAGCCGACGGAATGACCGCCCGGAATTCCCGGACCCCGCCCGCAACCTGACCTTTCGGGGGATCGCGCCATCAGCTCCGCCGATACCATCCATGCGCTGTCCAGTGCGCCGGGCCCCGCCGGTGTTGCAGTCGTGCGCCTGTCCGGGCCGGCAACCCGTGCCGCGCTGATCGCGTTTGCCGGGGATCTGCCGTCTCCCCGCCGTGCCGCGCTGCGGACGCTGAATGATCCCGCGACGGGGGAGGTGCTGGACCGGGGGCTGGTGCTGTGGTTCCCGGCGCCCAACAGCTACACGGGGGAGGATCTGGCCGAGCTGCACGTGCATGGTGGACGGGCGGTGCTGGACGGCCTTTTCCGGGCGCTGGCGGCACAGCCCGGCCTGCGCACGGCGGAGGCGGGGGAGTTCACCCGCCGCGCGGTGGCAAACGGCAAGCTCGACCTGACGGCGGCGGAGGGCATCGGTGACCTGATTGCCGCCGAAACCGCGGCGCAGCGGCGGCAGGCCCTGCGGCAGGCGGATGGTCACCTGGCCGACCTCTACCAGGGCTGGAGCGCCGATCTGGTGGCCGTCCTGGCCTGGATGGAGGCCTGGCTGGATTTCCCCGACGAGGATCTGCCGGACAGTCTGGTGCCCGAAACCACGGCCCGGCTGGCGGCGCTGCGCGGCCATATTGCCGGACACCTGGCGGAGGCGCGGCAGGGGGAAAGGGTGCGGACAGGGCTTCAGGTCGCCATTGTCGGCGCGCCGAACGCGGGAAAGTCGACTCTGCTGAACGCCCTGGCACAACGGGACGTCGCCATCGTCACGGCGGAGCCGGGCACGACGCGGGACGTGCTGGAGGTGCAGCTCGACCTCGGCGGCCACGCCGTCACCCTGCTGGATACGGCGGGTCTCAGGGAAACGGAGAATGCCGTCGAGCGGGAGGGGATCCGACGGGCGCGGGAACGGGCCGGTAGTGCGGATGTGGTGGTCCATCTGGTGGCGGCCGGGACTCATTCCGCACCGCTGGAACTGGCTCGCGCTGCACCGGGTGAGCCTGCGCCGCCGGTCATTTCCGTGCGCAGCAAGGTGGACCTCCCACACGATCCGGAACCCCAAGATATGGTGTCATCATCTGTCATCGACCTCTCGGTCATGAGCGGTGAGGGCCTACCGGTCCTGCTGCGCCGACTGACGGACATGGCACGTGACCTGACTGAAACCGGGGGCTCGGTGCCCCCGACACGCTGGCGCCATCGCGAAAGCCTGGCCCACACGGTGGCGGCGCTGGACCGCGCGCAGGAGGGCCTGAGCAACGGGCTGCCGCTGGAGCTGGTGGGGGAGGATCTGCGCATGGCGATCCGCGCGCTCGGCCGGATCACGGGCAAGGTGGATGTGGAGGATCTGCTGGATGTGATCTTCCGGGATTTCTGCATCGGCAAGTGACCGGCGCACACCTGTTTCACGTGAAACAGCACATCCGCGACCCTTGTCAGGCCCGCACCGCATTGACTCGCGCGGCATCAGGAGTAGAAGCAGGCCCATGAACAGCGACAACGGCACATTCTGGGATGTCATCGTCATCGGTGGTGGCCACGCGGGCTGTGAAGCCGCAGCGGCGGCGGCCCGCACCGGCGCACGGACGCTGCTGCTGACCCACCGCCTGGACACCATTGGCGAGATGTCCTGCAACCCGGCCATCGGCGGACTGGGCAAGGGCCATCTGGTGAGGGAGATCGATGCGCTGGACGGGGTGATGGGGCGCGTCGCCGATGCGGCCGGAATCCAGTTCCGTCTGCTCAACCGGTCCCGCGGCCCTGCCGTTCGCGGGCCACGGGCGCAGTCCGACCGCAAGCTCTATCGCACTGCCATGCAGGCCATACTGGCGGAACAGGGTGGTCTGACCCTGAAGGGTGCCGCCGCCGAAGACCTGGTCATTGACCGGTCGGGGGACCACCCGCGTGTGACCGGTGTGGTCACCTCCGATGGTGAAGTCCTACCCGCCGGTCGGGTGGTCCTGACCACCGGCACCTTCCTGCGCGGCCTGATCCATATCGGTGAAAAACGCATCCCGGCCGGGCGGGCAGGGGAAGCTCCGGCGACCGGCCTGGCCCTGACCCTGGAACGTGCCGGCTTTGCTCTCGGACGTCTGAAGACGGGAACGCCGCCGCGACTGGATGGCCGCACCATCGACTGGTCGGCCCTCGACGAACAGAAGGGTGATGAACCACCCGTGCCGTTTTCCTTTCTGACGAAGGCAATCACCACGCCGCAGATCTCCTGCCACATCACGGAGACCAACCCGGCGGTGCATGACATCATCCGGGCCAATCTCTCCCGCTCGCCCATGTACTCGGGCCAGATCGAATCCACCGGGCCGCGCTATTGCCCCTCCATCGAGGACAAGGTGGTGCGGTTCGCGGACCGGACACGGCATCAGGTGTTCCTGGAACCGGAGGGGCTCGACGACGACACGGTCTATCCCAACGGGATCTCCACCAGCCTCCCGGAAGACGTGCAGCACGACCTGCTGCGCCACATGCCTGGTCTGACCAACGCCCGTATCATCCGTCCCGGCTACGCCATTGAATATGACTACGTCGATCCGCGAGAGCTGCATCACAGTCTGGAGACGCGGCGGATCGGTGGTCTCTATCTCGCGGGTCAGATCAATGGAACCACCGGATACGAGGAGGCTGCGGCCCAGGGTCTGGTCGCCGGCCTGAATGCGGCCCGCGATGCAGGGGGTCTGACACCCTGTATTCTCGATCGGGCCGAAGCCTATATCGGGGTCATGATCGATGATCTCGTCACCCGGGGTACGGCGGAGCCCTATCGCATGTTTACCTCCCGCGCAGAGTACCGCCTGTCGCTGCGGGCCGACAATGCGGACCAGCGTCTGACAGCCCGTGGTGTGGCGATGGGCTGTGTCGGACAGGCGCGGGCGCGTGACTACAATGCCAAGGCTGAGACCTTGGCGGCCGCCCGTGACATGGTGGCCGGACTGAACCTGACGCCCCAGGAAGCCCGCCGCCACGGCCTGCAGGTCAACCTGGATGGCGCCCGTCGTACAGCCGCCGACCTGTTGCGCTACCCCGGGATCGACCTGTCTGACCTGATCCGCGTCTGGCCGCAGTTGTCCGCCTATGATGCCGACGTGCGGGAACAGTTGGAGATCGACGCGGTCTACGCCGGCTATCTGGAACGGCAGCAGGCGGACATCGTCGCCTTCCGCAAGGATGAGTCGCTGGTATTGCCGGCCGACCTCGATTTCTCTGTGATCAGTGGCCTGTCCAACGAGATGGTTGAGAAGCTGCAGCGCGCGCGCCCGGCCACGCTTGGCCAGGCCGGACGGATCCCGGGTGTTACTCCGGCTGCATTGACCCTGTTGCTGGCCCATGTGCGGCGTGGCGTCGGTGTTGCCCGTACACCCGCAGGCTGACGCCATGGATGCGGAGGGGTTCAGGAAGCGGAGTGGTGTTTCACGTGAAACAGTGACCCGCCTGCAGGCTCTCGAAACCCTCCTGAACCGCTGGAACCCGCGCATCAATCTGGTCGCACGCTCCACCCTGAACCAGTTCTGGTCCCGCCATGTCCTAGATTCCTGGCAGCTCGTGCCGCTGGTTCCGGCTGCGGCCCGAAGCTGGATCGATCTGGGCAGCGGGGGCGGATTTCCCGGACTTGTGGTGGCTGCAACCCATTCCGCGCATGTGACCCTGATCGAGTCCGATGCCCGCAAGTGTGCCTTCCTGCGGGAAGCCGCGCGGACCATGGGCCTCGACATCACCGTGGTCACAAGCCGGATCGAAACGGTGACGGATCTCAGGGCCGATGTGGTCAGTGCCCGTGCCCTGGCGCCCCTGCCGAAGCTGTTCGAATGGATCGAACCCTTCATGCAGACGGACAGCGTTGGTGCCTTTCTGAAGGGTCAAGATATTGAGAGTGAGTTGACCGCGGCCACGAAATGTTGGAAATTCTCCTGGGAGCGTCATCAGAGCCTCAGTGACGGGGCTGGCTCCGTACTCCTGGTTCGGGGGCTTGAACACCATGGAAATGCCAACCGGTAGCAGACTCGCCCGCAAACTGGCCGTCGTGAACCAGAAGGGCGGCGTCGGCAAGACGACCACCGCGATCAATCTCGGAACCGCCCTGGCGGCGGTCGGACGCAAGGTGCTGCTGGTCGATCTGGACGCGCAGGGCAACGCCTCCACCGGACTGGGGATCGACCGGGCGAAACGCGACCGCACTTCCTACCATCTGTTGGTCCGGGCCTCGACGGTAGGGGCGACCATCGTACCGTCCGCCATACCCAATCTGGACATCATTCCGGCCTCGGTAGAACTGTCCGGTGCGGAGCTGGAACTGGTAGAACTGAACCCGCCGCAGCGCCAGCTTGATGAAGCCCTGCGACCGGTGATGCGCGATTATGACTTCATCCTGATCGACTGCCCGCCCTCCCTGAATCTGGTGACGGTCAACGCCATGGTCGCGGCGGATGCGGTGCTGGTGCCCCTGCAGTGCGAGTTCTTTGCGCTGGAGGGCCTGTCGCAACTGCTCTCCACCGTCGATCGGGTCCGGCGCACCCTGAATCCGAAGCTGGAAGTGCAGGGGATCGTGCTGACCATGTTCGACCGGCGCAACCGGCTGTCGGAACAGGTGGCCGATGATGTCCGCGCCCATCTGGGCGCCAAGGTCTATGACACGATCATTCCGCGCAATGTCCGGGTATCGGAAGCGCCCTCGCATGGACGCCCCGCCCTGTTGTATGATCACCGCTGTGCCGGCAGCCAGGCCTATATCCAGCTTGCCGGTGAGATGCTGCGACGGGAGCGGCAGCGGACGGCGGCCTGACGGGCGACATGTCTGGTGGCTCCGCAGGCGGTCAGGCGGGTATCGCCGGGGTGGACCCCCGCCAGGCCGATTTCCGTCCTGTTTCAAGGAGTTGTCCGCCCGGGCGCGGGCAGGACCGGTCGATAGGACCGACGATGCGGTTCAGGGAGCCAGCAGAGAAATGACCTTCAACGACGATTCCGGTGATCAGCAGCGACCCAGGCCGGATGCGGTGAACAGCGGTCGCAACCCGTCCTCCCGCGGTCTCGGTCGCGGCCTTTCCGCCCTGCTGGGGGAGGAGGTCGGCGAGAATGATCGGGTCCTCGACCGCGCCCGTGGCCTGAAACAGGTTCCCGTGGCCTACCTGCGCCCCGGCAAGTTCCAGCCCCGCCAGGCCTTCGACGAGGACGAGCTTGCGACCCTGGTGCAGTCGATCAACCGCCAGGGCATTCTGCAGCCGCTCATCGTCCGGCGTCTGCCGGGGGAAGAGGAGAACTACGAGATCGTCGCGGGTGAGCGGCGCTGGCGCGCGGCACAGATCGCACAGCTGCACGAAGTTCCGGTGATCATCCGCGAACTGAGCGACACGGAGACGCTGCAGATCGCGCTGATCGAGAACATCCAGCGCCAGGATCTGAACCCGATGGAAGAGGCGGAGGGCTACCAGCGGCTGATGCGGGAGTTCGGCCATTCCGCTGCGGACATTGCCGAAGCGGTCGGCAAGAGCCGCAGTCACGTGGCCAACGCAGTGCGTCTGCTGTCCCTACCGGATGACGTCAAGTCCTACGTCCGGTCGGGCGAACTGACGGCAGGTGCGGCGCGGGCGGTGATCACCGCCGACGACCCGGCGAGCCTTGCGCGGGAAGTGGTGGAGCGTGGTCTGAACGTTCGCGACGTCGAGGCGATCCGGCGTCAGTTCAAGCAGGGAAGCGAGAGCAGGCCGAAGCCTGAGTCCCGCAAGGACGCGGATACCGCGGCTCTTGAGCAGAGCCTGGCCGATGCCCTGGGGCTGAAGGTGGAGATCCGGCACAAGGGCACGAAGGGTGAAGTGCGCATTGCCTATCGCACACTGGAGCAGCTGGACGAGGTCTGCCAGCGGCTCACACGGACCTGACCGGTTGGAATCGAAGGCGTAGTGCCTGTCACCGGTAGGACCCTCTATCCGGGCCGGGTTCGGTATGCCTGACTAGAACCTGCGACTGCGCTTTGCCATACCCTGGGCTGCGGTACCGAGCCGGAGCAGCAGATCCCGATAGACCAGATTCTCCGAAAGCTGACCGGATCGTCCACGGATGTCCGCCTCCACGATCAGACGTCGGGCCGTGGCCCTACGGTCGGAGGGCCAGTAGTCCGCCATGCGCCGGAACGCGTCCTGGCGGGAGTGGGGAAAGATCCGCAGGCCCTTCAGGGCGGTATCGACCGGCCTGCCGGCCTGGCGTGCGGCATCGAGCGCATCGAAACGGTCGAACTGGGTCAGCAGGGATGTGATGGTGATGATCGGGTGGGTCTTCTCGGCCATGCTCTTGTCGAACAGGCGCAGGGCCTGCGCCGTGTCCCCGCCGAGGCAGGCAAAGGCAATGGTCTCGAAGCCGACGGCTGAACTGTCCCCCAGTGCCGCCTCCACATCGGCCACCGTGATTTCCTGCTTCGGGTCGCCGACGTAGAGGGTCAGCATGCGGATGGTCTCGCGATTCATGCGCCGATCCGGCCCCAGACGGGCCAGAAGAGCCTGTCTGGCGTCGCCGAGAATGCGAAAATCCTCCTCACGCAGGATTTCGTCGACGAGACGGTCCATCGTACCGGCGTCATCGGGGTAGCAACCAATGGCTACTGCGTTGATAACCTTGGCAGAAGCGACCCGACTGCGCAGTTTCTGGTTAGGGCGCACATCGCCCAGTTCGACCGTCACAAGGGAGCCCACTGGATTGTCCAGCCAGGACTCCACCGCACGGGAGGCCCCGGCCCCGCTGGCGTTGACCACGCGGATGACGCGCTCCCCGCCAAACATGCTGACCTGGGCCGCCTCGTCCGAAAGCCGTGCGGGATCCTCCGCCAGGGTATCGCCTTCGATCCGCAGGATGTCGTCGGCCCCGGCGCGCTCGCCCAGACGCATGCGCGCCACCGCCATGGCCCGTTCGGCGGCGAGACCCGTATCCGGTCCGTAGAAGAGATAGAGGCGAATGTCGGGATGGATGCGGCCCAGCTTGCTGTCGGCGTCCCGTCCCTTCCACTCCATAGGACTATCTGTCCCGCAGTGCCAGAAGCAGCCGCGTGCGGATGGCCTCGCCCACCTGTTTCCCGGCCAGCCGTTCGGCATCGCGCTGGCCGACCAGCGTTGCGAAGGTATCGGCGACGACATTGTAGGCCACGGTGCGCCGGACCTGGCCGGTCTCGTAGGTGGTCAGGCCGGCGGCATCCTGCAGCTGCCAGCTCACATTGACGATGACATTCACCCGCGCGGCTGACTCGTCAGCCTGAATGGCAACCCGTTCGGTATCGGTCCTCATCTGGGACCGCAGCCGGTACTTCGGCTGGATGCCGCTCTGTCGGTCGCCGATACCGTACAGTATCGCCAGCCGCATGGCCTGGCCGATCCGGCCCGGGGGCTGGTCCACACTGACCGTGCGCAGGCTGTCGGCGACAGATCCGCCGCCCGGGGCATAGACCGGTTCGAACCCGCAGGCGGCGCACACCAGCACCAGACCCAGGAGGCCCGTGCGCAGCAGCGCGGAGAGACCTCCGGCACCGGCACGCGCGCGGCCTGCCTGTCGTCCGATTCCCCATGTGCGTTCGCTATCCGGCATCAGACCACAATATTGACGATCCGGTTGGGCACAACGATGACCTTGCGCACGGGCTTGCCGTCAATGGCGCGCACGACGTTCGGTGCCTCCAGCGCGGCGGCGCGCACGGTCGCCTCATCGCTGTCCTTCGCGATCTCGATCACCGCCCGCTTCTTGCCGAGTACCTGGACGGCGATGCTGACCACATCCTCCGCCACCAGCGCCGGATCGGCCTCCGGCCACGGCGCATCGACCAGCAGGCCGGAACCGTCCAGCATCTCCCAGGCTTCCTCCGCCATGTGCGGGGTCAGCGGTGCCATCAGGCGGACCAGGGTCTCGACGGCGAAGCGCCGGACGGACCTGTCAGCCGCGGAATCGCCACGCAGCTTCTCGATGGCATTGGTCAGCTGATGCAGCCGCGCCACCGCCTTGTTGAAGTGGAACCGCTCCAGATCATCGGTGAACCCGGCAATGGTGCGATGGGCGGTGCGCAGAAGCTCATCCGCGGCGGAGCCTGCCTCGGGCGCGGCTGCGCCATCGGCTGCCGCACCGTCCTGCACTGTCTGGCGCACGGCGCGCCAGGCCCGCTGCAGGAACCGCCAGGCCCCGTTGACGCCCTCGTCCGACCACTCCAGATCGCGCTCCGGCGGGCTGTCGGAGAGCATGAACCAGCGCGCGGTATCCGCGCCGTACTTGCCGATGATCGCGCCGGGATCGACGGTATTGTTCTTCGACTTGCTCATCTTCTCCAGCGGCCCCTCGACCACTGCGGCACCGGTGCCGGCCTGGATCAGGCTGCCGTCGGCGGCCTTCTCGACCTCCTGTGGATAGACCCAGATGTCGCCGCCGTTGGCATCGCGGCCGGCGTGATAGGTCCGGTGGGTCACCATGCCCTGGGTGAACAGCCCGTCGAACGGTTCGTCCAGCGCGCCGTATCCGCTCTGCCTCATCGCCCGCATGAAGAAGCGGGAATAGAGCAGGTGCAGGATCGCATGCTCGATGCCGCCGATGTACTGATCGACCGGCAGCCAGTAGTCGAACTCCTCCGGCCGTACCGGCGCATCCGCCGCGTCGGCGCTGGCGAAGCGCGCGAAATACCAGGATGAATCGACGAAGGTATCCATCGTGTCGGTCTCGCGCCGGGCATCGGCACCGCATTTCGGGCATGCCACGTCGCGCCAGGTCGGATGATGGTCCAGCGCGTTGCCGGGCCTGTCGAAGGTCACGTCCATCGGCAGGGCCACCGGCAGATCGGCGGCCGGAACCGGTACCACACCGCAGCTGTCGCAATGTATGACCGGGATCGGACAGCCCCAGTAGCGCTGACGGCTGAGGCCCCAGTCGCGCAGCCGGAAGTTCACGGTGCGCTCCCCGGTCTTCGCACTCTCGATCCGGTCGATGATCTCCGCCTTCGCATCCGGCACGGTCATACCGTCGAGGAAGCGCGAGTTGATCAGCAGCCCGTCGCCCGTGTACGCGGTGTCGCCGACTGTAAACGACGCCGCATCGCTGTCCGACGGGCAGACGACAGGGGTCACGTCCAGCCCGTACTTGCGGGCGAAGTCCAGGTCGCGCTGGTCGTGCGCCGGGCAGCCGAAGATGGCACCCGTGCCGTATTCCATCAGCACGAAGTTGGCGATGTAGACGGGCAGGGTGATGCTGTCATCCAGGGGATGACGCACGCGCAGTCCGGTGTCGAAACCCTTCTTTTCCGCGCGCTCCAGCGCCTCCTCCGAGGTGCCCATCTGGCGGCACTCCTCGACGAAGGCCTGCGCGCCGGGATTGTCGGCAGCGATCTGCTGGGCCAGCGGATGCTCCGCGGAGATGGCCATGAAACTGGCACCGAACAGGGTGTCGGGCCGGGTGGTATAGATGGTCAGACCGTCCTCGTGCCCCGGCACCGTGCCGTCGAAGGCGAAGGTCATGCGCAGACCCTCGGACCGGCCGATCCACTGGGTCTGCATGGCGCGCACCCGGTCGGGCCAGCGATCCATGGTGCCGAGGGATGACAGCAGTTCGTCGGAGAAGGCCGTGATGCGGAAGAACCACTGGGTCAGCTTGCGCTTCTCCACCACCGCGCCGGAACGCCAGCCACGCCCGTCGATGACCTGTTCGTTGGCCAGCACGGTATGGTCCACCGGATCCCAGTTCACCCAGCTCTCCCGGCGGTAGACCAGGTCCTGTTCCAGCATGTCGAGGAACAGGCGCTGCTGATGCTGGTAGTAGCTGACATCGCAGGTCGCGAACTCGCGCGACCAGTCGAGGCTGAGTCCCATGGACTTCAGCTCGGCCCGCATGTTGTCGATGTTGGCCCAGGTCCATTCCGCCGGATGCACCTTCTTGTCGCGCGCCGCATTCTCCGCGGGCAGGCCGAAGGCATCCCAGCCCATCGGGTGCAGCACGTTGAAGCCGCGGGCGCGCTTGTAGCGGGCGACCACGTCCCCCAGCGTGTAGTTGCGCACGTGACCCATGTGGATGCGTCCCGACGGATAGGGGAACATCTCCAGCACATAGTATTTCTCGCGGCCGGGTTCGGCCTCGGCGCGGAAGCTCTGGCGTTCGTCCCAGACCGCCTGCCACTTCGGCTCGGTCTCGGCGGGGTTGTAGCGTTCGTTCATGTCGGTCATGGCGGCTGTCATCTGTCGGCGATGGGAAATCGGATCATGGCGGGGCCCGGTCAGCCGATTCGCGCGCGGCGGCCTGGCGTGCGGGTCAGTCCTTGGGCGGGGGGCGCGTCACGGCAGCCGGATGGCGCGTGACCCGTCCCCGATCATAGCAGGCCGGATTCCTGGCGGAGCTGCAGGGCGCGGAACAGGATCGTCTCCTCCAGGTTCGTGCGCACCTTCTCGGTGGCGGGCAGATCGATCCACTGGCCGGTGCCACGCAGCTCCTGTCGGACAAGACCAACAGAGAAGGCATCCGGTGACAGGGACCGTGAGGTAAATGTCACATTCACACGGAAACGCTCCGTCGGTGCGGCGGCGGGGACATACCATTCGGTCCGGATCCGGCCTTCGCTTTCCGAAGCCTCTGTGATGGGCAGGAAGCCGAGTGTCTCCAGCGATGCCGTCCACAGGAACGGGTTGACGACAGAGCGTGCGGATACGGCCTGCTGCTGCTCACGTGCCGCAACGCGCTGACTCTCAACGGATTCCCCATCGCTGTCGCTGAAGGGATTGAGCGACGCGCACGCGCCAAGGGTCAGCGTGGCGAGGATCAGGAGCACCCTGGCCCCGCCGAAACGTGCTTTCATGTCTGCAATTCCGATGTTCTGAACATGCTCGTTCCGGTTCTATCCGACGTTCCGCGAGACCACAACAGGCGCTGTCACCGCGCGCGGCGGGATTGATTCACGGCAGGTGAGTGTGTAGTTCACTTTTCGAGTAACCGCGTCTTCATAGTTTGCTGAAATCGTGCGCCCCATGCCCAGTGCAGTTGCATCGACAGGTCCTGATCGCGAATGGCTCCGCCGTCTGTGCGGCACCATTGCCGTGCTTGTCACGCTTGGGGGCGGCAGCGCGCTTGCCGGCCCGGATCTGAAGGCTGGCGGTACGCTTCAGCTCGTGACCCCTTCCGAACAGTCGGTTCCCTCGGTCGGGCGCATCCGCGGCTCCGTCGCGCCTGCACTGGTTGATCTGCTGACCCTGACCCCGCGGGATGGCAGGCAGATCGGCGGTGGCCTGAACCTTTCGGTCGAACCTTCGGAAACGCAGACAGGGACCCCCCGCGTGGGCGTCGACTTCACCGACAGGGCCCTTGGTGTCGATTTCACCCTGTTCGGCAGCGTCGGCGACACGGCGCAGCGCTATGGCGTCTCCTCTCTGGCCCCGGCCGAGCCGGTGGCCCGTTTCGCGCTTTCGGCCGCATCGGTCGATCCGACCTTCGACCCGGAGCGTGGCAACGCCTGGCAGGTCGGTGGCCGCATTGGCTATGACGGCTTTTCCTTCGGGGCCGACCTGGCGCAGGGCGATGACCTGAAGCTCGGTCGCCTGCTGACCGACTACCGCCTGGGCATGAGCTATGCCGGGACCAACTGGCAGGTCGGCCTGAAATATGTCCGCAGCCTGTCGGAGCGCGAACAGCAGATCCCCGATACAGCCGACGCGCTGGAGATCGGCGGCGCCTGGCAGCTCAACGGCTCCATCGGCCTGGTGGGCGGCATCCAGTTCTGGGATCAGGGCTCGTCCGCCGGTCTGGACAGCGAGGCCAACCGCGACGCGCTGATCTTCCTGGGCACCCGCATCCAGTTCTGACGCCCGGGCGTCAGGCATCACGCTGCACATGAATGGACACGCGAAACGTGACTGTTGAGACGGTTGCGCTTATCCGTCCCTTGCCCCCCGGCTTATCCTCGCATAGTTGATGACCGGATGCGCCTGCGCGCCGCAGTAACAGATTGACACGGAAGTCTGCCATGGATCATCTCGACCGGCTGGAAAGCCAGAGCGTCTATATCTTCAGGGAGGCGTTCAACCGCCTCGGTCGTGTCGGCATGCTCTGGTCGCTGGGCAAGGATTCCAACGTCATGATCTGGCTGGCGCGCAAGGCCTTCCTGGGCCATGTGCCGTTCCCCGTGATGCATGTCGATACGGAGAAGAAGTTCCCGGAGATGTACGAGTTCCGGGACCGCTACATCAAGGAATGGAACCTGAACTTCCTCAGCGGCAAATGCCCGCCGATCGAGGAGATGGATCCCAGCCTGCCGCCCGCCGCACGCTCCGCCGCCCGCAAGACCGAGGGGCTGAAGAACTTCCTGGCCGCCAATCCCTTTGACGGCATCTTCGCCGGCATCCGCCGCGACGAGCAGGCGACCCGCGCCAAGGAACGGGTGTTCAGCCCGCGCGGGGCCACCGGTGCCTGGAACTTCCGCGATCAGCCACCCGAGTTCTGGGACCAGTTCAATACCGATTTTCCCCCCGGTACCCATGTGCGCATCCACCCGCTGCTGCACTGGACCGAGATGGACATCTGGCTCTACACGAAGCGGGAGAAGATTCCCGTCATCGACCTCTATTTCGCCAAGAACGGGAAGCGGTACCGCTCCCTGGGGGACAAGGACATCACCAACCCGGTGGACTCCAACGCCGAGACACTGGACGAGATCATCGAGGAGCTGCGGACCACCAGGGTCTCCGAACGGTCCGGCCGGGCCATGGATCACGAGGCCGAGGACGCGTTCGAGCGTCTGCGTGCCGACGGCTACATGTAAGGGGTCCGGACCATGAGCAACCATCGCGAATCCCTGAAGACCGTCTTCGTCGGCCATGTGGACCACGGCAAGTCCACCCTGGTCGGGCGCCTGTTCCATGACACCGACTCGCTGCCCGACGGCCGGGTGGAGGAAATCCGCAAGATGTGCGAGCGGCGCGGCATGCCGTTCGAATATGCCTTCCTGATGGACGCGCTGCAGGCGGAGCGGGACCAGGGCATCACCATCGACACCTCGCAGATCTGGTTCAAGACGGCCAAGCGCGACTACGTCATCATCGACGCGCCGGGCCACAAGGAATTCCTGAAGAACATGATCACCGGCGCGGCGGCGGCGGACGCCGCCATCCTGGTGATCGACGCCAACGAGGGCGTGCAGGAACAGTCCCGCCGCCACGGCTATCTGCTGCATCTGATGGGCATCGGCCAGGTCACGGTCTGCGTCAACAAGATGGACCTGGTGGACTATTCCCAGAGCCGCTTCGAGGCGATCGAGCAGGAATTCCGCGCCTATCTGACCAGCATCGGTGTGGCGCCCAACCACGTCATTCCGGTTTCGGGGCGTGAGGGCGACCTGATCACCGGCCCGTCGAAGCGCATGCCCTGGTACCTGGGGCCCAGCCTCACCGAGGCGCTGGACGGGTTCCGCGTGCCGCTGCCGGCCACGGACCAGCCACTGCGGTTTCCGGTGCAGGACGTCTACAAGTTCGATGAGCGCCGCATCATTGCCGGCCGGATCGAAAGCGGCACCATCCGGGTCGGCGACACGCTGCTGTTCTCGCCCATCAACAAGACCGCGAAGGTCCGCACCATCGAGGCCTGGAACGTCGATCAGCTGCCCATGAAGGCCTCTGCCGGACAGTCGGTGGGCATCACGCTGGACGAGCAGCTGTTCATCGAGCGTGGCCATATCGCCAGTCACGAGAACCAGCCGCCGGTCGAGACCGATGTCTTTCGCGCCCATGTCTTCTGGCTGGGCGACGACGCGCTGGTCACCGGCAAGACCTACAAGATGAAGCTGGCGAATGCGGAGGCGCGGGTGACCGTGCAGTCCATCGACCGGGTCATCGATACCGGCGACCTGAGCCATGTACAGTCCGATCGGGTGGAGCGGAACGCGGTGGCGGAGGTCACCATCCGCTCCCGCCAGATGCTGGCGCTGGATGAATTCCGCAACAACCAGAAGACCGGGCGTTTCGTGCTGGTGGATGGTTTCGACATTGCGGGCGGCGGCATCATCTCCATGGAAGGCTATGCCGACCAGCGCAGCCTGATCACCGTCCGCGCCACCAACGTGACCAAGGTCGAGGCCGCCATCGGGCCGGAGGAGCGTCACAAGCGCAATGGCCACAAGGGCGGCGTGCTCTGGTTCACCGGCCTGTCCGGCGCCGGCAAGTCGACCATTGCCGTGGCGACGGAGCGGCGGCTGTTCGACAAGGGCTACCAGGTCTTCGTGCTGGACGGCGACAACGTGCGCTTTGGCCTCAACGCCGACCTGGGCTTCAGCCCGGAGGACCGGGCGGAGAACATCCGCCGTGTGGGCGAGGTCGCGGCCCTGATGGCCAAGGCCGGTTTCATTGTCGTCACCGCCTTCATCTCCCCCTACCGCTCCGACCGTGACCGGGCGCGGGCGGCGGCGGGAGAGGATTTCCACGAGATCCACATCGACGCCGACGTGGCCACCTGCGAGAGCCGCGATCCGAAGGGCCTCTACAAGAAGGCGCGGGCGGGCGAGATCAAGGACTTCACCGGCATCTCGGCCCCCTATGAGGCGCCGGAGGCTGCGGAACTGACCGTCGATACCTCGGACCTGTCCGTCGAGGAAAGCGTCGCCCGCGTCTCCGCCTACGTTGACCGCACCTTCACCCAGACCTGAGGATCGCAGCTCGGGCAAGCCGGGTACGGCGGCAGTGGGGGGTGGCGGTGAGTTCCGGTAGCCCAACCCCCATCCCCACGCCGCTCGCGGACCTGATCCGCGAGCCCAGGTCCCCACACTGCGTCACCCGGCGCGTACCGATCCACCCTGGAGTGTCATCGTAGATGTCGGCGCGGCACGCTGGGTACCCGGGTCAAGCCCGGGTACGACGTTTTTTGGGGTCCGGGCGGTGAGCAGCAATTCCTTCCCTCCCACCACGTTGCTCGCGGACTCGATCCGCGAGCCCAGGTCTCGGCACTGCGTTGATCCATCTGTCACCAACCGTCCTCAATCGAACGGGATCTCCCCTGCGAGATCGCGCCAGTCGGGGTTCCGCGCCTCGATCAGTTGAAGTTTCCAGTCCCGTTTCCAGTGCTTCAGCGTCCGTTCGCGCTGTCGGGCGATGACCACGCTCTCGTGGGTTTCGAACCAGACCAGCCGGTGGATCTGGTAGCGGTCGGTGAACTGTGACCATCCCGTCCGATGCTCACCGAGACGCCGCCGCAGGTCACGGCTGACACCAATGTAGAGAGTGCCATTGCGCCTGCTGGCGAGGATATAGACGTAGTAGCGGGAGATGGCCGGTGACCGGGCTGTTGACGATCAGGAGCTCACGGTGCGGCACGCTGGGTACCCGGGTCAAGCCCGGGCACGGCGTCGGTGGGGTGGGAGCGATGAGCACAAACCGTTTCACCCCTTCCACCGCGTTGCTCGCGGACTTGATCCGCGAGCCCAGGTCTCGGCACTGCGTCACCCGGCTCGCACCGACGCGCAACTGAAGGTCATCGCCGATGCCGGTGCGGCACGCTGGGTACCCGGGTCAAGCCCGGGTACGACGTCGGTGGGGTGGGAGCGATGAGCACCAAACGCTTCACCTCTCTCCCACGTAGCTCGCGGACTTGATCCGCGAGCCCAGGTCTCGGCACGGCATCCCCGGGATCGCCACGATGCGCGACCGAAGGTCATCGCCGATGCCGGTGCGGCACGCTGGGTACCCGGGGTCAGGTGTCCAGTGACAGTTTCATGCCGAAGTGGCTGTTGGTGAAGCCAAGCTTCTCGTAGAAGCGGACGGCGTCTTCGCGGCTCTGGTGGGTGCTGAGCTGGACGAGGCCGCAGCCGCGTTCGCGGCAGACGCCGACCGCCCAGGTGATCATCTGCTGACCCAGGCCGCTGCCGCGCATGCTGCTGTGGATGCGGACGCTCTCGATCTGGCCGCGCCAGGTGCCGATGAAGGACAGGCCGGGGATGAAACTGAGCTGCAGGCAGCCGACAACCTGGCCCTCCAGATCGGCCACGACCTGCATCTGGTTCGGATCGCGGTCGATGGCATCGAAGGCCCGGATGTAGCGTTCGTCGAGGGGCAGGGAGGCGTCTTCCCGCGCGGCACCGAGCTGGTCATCGGCCAGCAGGCCGACGATGGCGGCAACGTCAGCGGCAGTCGCGGGCCGGAAGCTGGGAACGGGCCCGCTCACGCAACCTTCTGGCGATAGGCGATGGAGCAGTGATAGTCGCAGTACGGCTTGCCGGTCAGCGTCTCGTGATCGCAGAAGTGGAAGTCGCTCTCCCCCGGATGTCCGACGGGGAACTGGCAACGGCGATGCTGCGGCAGGGCGCCCGGCGGCGGCGGCGCGACGGCGGGTGCCTGGGGAATGACTTCCTCCGGCTCCGGCTTCGGGGCCGGGCGGGTGAAACGGGGGCGCTGCTGCTGCGCTGCGGGCCGGGCCTTGGCGACACGGGGACGGCCGGGCTTCGACAGGCCAAGCCGGTTCGCCTTGCCGATCACGGCGTTGCGCGTGACATTGCCAAGCTGTTCCGCGATCTGGGCAGCGGTCATGCCCGTACCCCAGAGCTCCTTGAGTCGTGAAACCCGCTCTTCCGTCCAGCCTGCCGACATGATCCGTCTCCCGCGCTATATCTGGTTAATACCAGCTCAGGGCTAACAAGATACGGGATCAGGGAATCCAGACCAAGCAGGAATGGCCTGATTCGTCCAATATATTGTGGATAACCGGTCTGACAGCCACCAGCCGGGGCGCAAAGCGACTGATTCCTGTGGATATTCCCGAAACGAAACCGCCCGCCGGACCGGGTCCGGGCGGGCGGCTGACAGGTTTGGCGGTCGTGACCGCGCGGTCAGTTCAGGCTCAGAAGGCGTCCTCCGACAGGGCCATCAGGGTGGCCCCGCCGGACATGGCCTTGGCGGCATGGGCATGCATGTCAGGCAGCATGCGTTCCATGAAGAAACGCGCCGTGGCCAGCTTGGTCTCGTAGAAGGCACTCTCGCCCTCACCGGCGGCCAGCTTCGCCTGTGCCTTTTCTGCGATCTGCGCCCACATGAAACCGATGGCGACCAGCGCCACGCAGCGCAGGTAATCGGTAGAGGCGGCACCCGCCTCGTCCGGGTTGGCCATCATCTTCGGGCCGATGTCGGCGGTCACGGACTGCAGCCGGGCAAAGGCCTTGGCCAGCGGCATGACGAAATCCTTCATCTCCGGCTTCGTCATGTTGGCCTGAATGAAGGCATCCACCGGGTGGTAGAACCGGCGCATCAGCCGGCCCATGCCGTCGGGCAGTTTCCGTCCCACCAGGTCCAGCGCCTGGATGCCGTTCGCGCCCTCGTAGATCATGGTGATGCGGGCGTCGCGGACGTACTGCTCCATGCCCCACTCGTGGATGAACCCATGGCCGCCATAGACCTGCATGGCATCGACGGTGCATTCGAAGCCCATGTCAGTCAGATAGGCCTTCACGACCGGGGTGATGAAGGCGGCGAAGTCGTCGGCCTGCTGCCGCTCGTCCGGGTCCGGGTGCTTGGAGGCGAAGTCGATCATCAGGCCGGTCCAGAGCGCCAGCGCCCGCGCGCCCTCCACGAAGGCCTTCTGCTTCATCAGCATGCGGCGCACGTCCGGGTGCACGATGATCGGGTCGGCGGGCCTGTCCTTGGCCTTCACACCGGTCAGGGAGCGGCCCTGCACGCGGTCCTTGGCGTAGGTCACGGCGTTCTGGTAGGCGGCGGAGGCCTGGCTGAGACCCTGGATGCCGACGCCCAGGCGGGCGGCGTTCATCATGGTGAACATGGCCCGCATGCCCTTGTGCGGCGCGCCCAGCAGCCAGCCCTTCGCCCCGTCATAGTTCATGACGCAGGTGGAATTGCCGTGGATGCCCATCTTGTGCTCGATGGCACCGCACTGCAGGCTGTTGCGCTCCCCCGGTTCGCCGTTCTCGTCCAGGATGAACTTCGGCACCACGAACAGGCTGACACCCTTGATGCCCTCCGGCCCGCCGGGGATCTTGGCCAGCACCAGATGGATGATGTTCTCGGACATGTCGTGCTCACCGGCGGAGATGAAGATCTTCTGCCCGGTGACCAGATAGCTGCCGTCGTCCTGCGGCTCGGCCTTCGTGCGCATGAGGCCCAGGTCGGTACCGCAATGCGGCTCCGTCAGGTTCATGGTACCGGTCCATTCGCCGGTGACCATCTTCGGCAGGTACGCCTGCTTCTGCGCATCGTCACCCCAGTGGTGGATCGCCTCATAGGCGCCATGGGTCAGGCCCGGATACATGGCGAAGGCCATGTTGGCCGACGATGCCATCTCCGAGACCGCGAAACCCAGCACATGCGGCAGGCCCTGCCCGCCATATTCGGGGTCTGCGGTCAGACCGCCCCAGCCGCCCTCGATATAGGACTGGTAGGCTTCCTTGAAACCGGTCGGTGTGGTGACGCTGCCGTCATCATGGCGGGTGCAGCCTTCGGTGTCGCCGACGGCGTTCAGCGGCGCCAGCTCGTTCTCGAAGAACTTCGCGCCCTCCTCCAGGATCGCGTCCACCAGATCGGGGGTCGCATCGGCAAAGCCGGGCAGGTTGGAATAGCGCTGCAGGTCGATGAACTCGTGCAGCAGGAACTTGAAGTCCTGTACAGGGGCCTGATAGGTCGCGGGCATTCGCGTTTCTCCTGTGGGTTTTTCGTGGCCTGTCCCGTCCCTCTCCCCCTACCGGCCACCCCTTTCAGGATACTTGCGTGGGTGGCCGGTAGGGGGAGAGGGACGGAGCAGCCCTCAGACAATCCAGTGCAGCGTCAGTTACGCAGCGGGCGGCCCTTGGTCAGCATGTGTTCGATCCGCTGCAGCGTCTTTTCCTGTCGGATCAGATGCATGAAGCCTTCGAGTTCCAGCGCCAGCAGCTGCTTCTCCGTCACCACTTCCGTGATGTCGGTGTCGCCGCCGGAAAGCACGCGTCCCACCTGGGCCGCCACTTCCACGTCATAGGCCGTGGCCTTGCCCTGCAGGGCGAAGCCTTCCACTGCCATCCGGAACGCGGTGGCCGCGGTCGGACCCGGCAGGTTGACCTCGATCGGTTCCGGCCTGGCGTAGCCTTCCACCATCGACAGCGCCTTCTTCTTGGCATCGGCCAGCACCCGGCGGCGGTTCATGGAGATGCCGTCGCCTTCGCGCAGGATCTGCATGTCGCGCGCTTCCTGCGCACTGGTCGCCACCTTGGCCGTCGAAATCGCCTCGAACGCCGCCGACAGGGCCGGCATCGGGCCCTGCGGGCGCCGCTTGTTGGCCAGGTTGCGGATCGTCAGTTCCTTGCAGCCACCCCAGCCGGGCAGCAGGCCGACACCGACCTCCACCAGACCCATGTAGCTTTCGGCGTGGGCCTGGATGGCGTTGGAATGCAGGCAGACCTCGCAGCCGCCGCCCAGCGCCATGCCGGCGGGTGCCGCGACGACGGGGAACGGGCTGTTCTTCAGGCCCTGCATGGCCTTCTGGCCGGTCGCGACGCCATTCTCGATCACCGGCCACATGGCGGCATTGGCCCCGAACAGGGCCACGCCGACATTGGCACCGACGGAGAAATTGTCCGCGTCGGAGCCGATGATCAGCGCCTTGAAGCCCAGCTTGTCGATCTTCGACGCGGCCACGATCATGGCAATGGAATTCTCGTCCAGACTGTTCATCTTGGAATGGAATTCCAGGCAGGCGACACCGTCACCCACGTCCCACAGCGAGGCGGAGGCATTGGACCTGATCGGCTGCTTGCCGCGCTTCTTGTCGGCCAGGGTCCAGGCGTCCTCCGACACCGCGATCTCGGCATAGTCGCCCGCAGTGGTCAGGATATAGGCCTTCTCGCCCTCTTCCTTGTAGAAGGTCTTGCCCCGCGCCGTTTCCAGCAGGGCCGGGACCGGGCGGCCTTCCGCCGCCAGCCTGTCGGCCAGCCAGTCGGCACCCAGCATGTCGATCATCTCGAACGGGCCCCACTTCCAGGCGTAACCCGTCTTCATGGCCAGATCGACACCGCGGATATCGTCGGAGATCTCAGGCACCAGGTCAGCGGAATAGCTCAGCACGTGGCTCAGCACGGTCCAGGCGTACTGGCCGCCCTTGTCCTCATGCGTCACCAAGGCGCGCAGCCCCTTCTTCGCGGCGCGGGCACTGGCCAGCGTGGAACGCTGCTCGGCACGATATTGGCCGGTCTTCAGGTCGATGGCCTGCTTGACCGTCTTGCCGTCGATCTTGGTGCGGCGATAGAAGCCGCCCTTGCCCTTCCGGCCGGTGTAGCCGTCGGCGATCATCTTCTGCGTCAGCTTCGTCAGCGGGTGATCGGGATCGACGAAATCGCGCAGCGGATCGTCCGCCGGGACAAGGTCGATCATCGAGGCAATGACGTGCGGGCCGAGGTCGATACCGGTCAGGTCGCCGAGGCCGAAGATGCCGGTCTTCGGCACACCCGTGGGCTTGCCGACGATGGAATCCGCTTCCTCGACCGTCAGGCCCAGGTCATAGGCGGACCGGGTGGCGACGGTGGACCAGAAGATGCCGATGCGGTTGCCGATGAAGCCCGGCGTGTCCTTGCAGTCGACCACTTCCTTGCCCAGCTTCACGTCACCGAACTGCTTCAGCGCCTGGAAGGCATCGTCGCGGGTCTTCTGCCCCTTCACCACTTCCAGCAGCCGCATGTAGCGCGGCGGATTGAAGAAATGCGTGATGGCGAAATCGCCCGCGAAATCCTCCCCCAGCCCTTCCGTCAGCACGTTCAGCGGAATGGTGGAGGTATTGGAGGTGACGATGGAGCCGGGCTTGCGGACCTCGTTCAGGCGCTTGTAGAGGTCGCGCTTGATCTGCGGGTTCTCGATGATCGCCTCGCAGATCCAGTCGCAATCGGACAGCGCGCCCAGATCGTCTTCCAGGTTCCCGGTCTCGATCAGCTTCGCATTGCGCTTGTGCATGAACGGGGCGGGGTTGGTCTTCAGCATCTTGGCGACCGCGCCCTTTGCGATGGTGGAGCGGTCGTTCGCGCCTTTCGGCACGATGTCGAGCAGCACCACCGGGACACCGGCATTGGCGATGTGGGCGGCAATGCCGGCCCCCATCACGCCTGCGCCGATGACCGCTACCTTCCTGATCTCGGCCATATCAGCAGGCCTCCAGGACCGTGGCGATGCCCTGACCGCCACCGATGCACTGGGTGGCCAGCGCCAGACCCTTGCCCTCACGCTTCAGCAGCGCCGCGGCCTTGCCGGTGATCCGGGCGCCGGTGGCCCCCAGCGGATGACCCAGCGCCAGCGCGCCGCCGTCGATGTTGGTATTGTCGAAGCTGATGCCGGTTTCCTTCATCACCGACAGGGCCTGGGCCGCAAAGGCCTCGTTCAGCTCGATGATGTCCAGGTCGGCGACCGTGATTCCGGCCCGCGCCAGTGCCTTCTCCGTGGCCGGGACCGGGCCGATGCCCATGATCTCCGGCGCGCAGCCTGCAACGGCGGTGGAGCGGATGCGGGCCAGCTTCTCCAGCCCGTGCGCATCGGCATATTCCTCGGAGCAGACCAGCACCGCGGAGGCACCGTCGGTCAGCGGGGAGGAGGTACCGGCCGTCACCGAACCGTTCTGGTCGAAGGCCGGCTTCAGGCCGGAAAGGTCCGCGGCGGTGGTGCCGGGGCGGATGCAGCCGTCTTCCTCGACGCGGATGTTGCCGTCGACGATGGCGACGATCTCGTCGGCCAGCTTGCCCTCGGCCTGCGCCTTCGCGGCACGGGCATGGCTCTCCACGGCGACCGCTTCCTGGTCGGCGCGGGGGATGTCGTACTTCTTCGCCAGGTTCTCGGCGGTGACACCCATGCCGACATAGGCCTCCGGATAGCGCTGGTACAGCGCCGGATGCGGGGCGGGGTTGAAGCCGGCCATCGGCACGCGGCTCATGCTCTCGATACCGGCACAGATGAAGGCCTGGCCCGCACCCATGGAAATCGCACCGGCCGCCATGTGGATGGAGGTCATGGAGGACCCGCAGAAACGGTTCACCGTGGTACCGGCGATGGTCAGCGGCAGGTCGGCCAGGAAGGCGATCAGGCGGGCGACATTCAGGCCCTGCTCGCCCTCGGGAAAGGCGCAGCCGACGATCAGGTCTTCCAGATCCGCCGTCTCGACGCCGGTCTTCTCGACCAGGGCCCGGACCACCTGGGCGGTGATCTCGTCGGGGCGAACCTTCGCCAGCGCGCCCTTGTGGGCAAAGGTGAAGGGTGAGCGCTGGTATCCAGCGATTACCACGTTGGTCATGTCGGGGGTGCTCCCTCGCAGGTGTAGCGTGCTTGTTTGTGGACCGTTCCTCCCCTCTCCCCCTCCAGGCCGCCCGTTTCAGGATACTTGCGTGCGTGGCCGGGAGGGGGAGAGGGGAGGAACGGTCGGTCAGACAGTCAGACTCGGATCAGTCGGCGGCTTCGGCGGCGAGGCCCTGTGCGTCCAGCCAGCCTTCCACCTGGCGCATCTGCGCCTTCAGTTCCTCGATGGTCTCATCCAGTTCGACGCGCTGCTGCAGCAGGCTCGCCATGCGGTCCTCCGAGGCGTCGAGCAGCATGCGGGCCTGGGCAACCTGGCCGTCGCGCAGTTCGTAGAGCTCCAGCCAGTCGCGGATCTCCGCCAGGCTGAAGCCGAGACGCTTGCCGCGCAGGATCAGCGCCAGACGCCCCTTGTCGCGGCGGTCATAGATGCGCTGGGTACCCTTGCGCAGCGGGCTCAACAGGCCCTTGTCCTCGTAGAAACGCAGCGTGCGCGGGGTGATGTCGTACTCCAGCGACAGGTCACGGATCGAGTAGGTTTTCGTTTCGCTCATGATGTTGTATTCTCTGGCCGTCCGATGGATGACGCAGGTGCTGCGCCGGTTACCAGCGTAGTTAGGTTACGTTGACGTAAACGTCAAGTGGCGGGCCGTCTCTTTTCCCGCAATAGCGATAGCGGAAGCCGTGCATGTCCAGCCAGCCCACGAATTTCCGTCAGTTCTGGCCCTATTACCTGCGCGAGCATTCCCGCATCCTGACCCGGCGCATCCACTATTTCGGCACCGGCCTTGCGATCATCGGCATCATCATGGCCGTGGCCAACTGGGATGCCTGGTACCTGCTGGGTGCCGCCGTCTGCGGCTACGCCCCGGCCTGGTTCGCGCATTTCTTCGTGGAGAAGAACCGCCCCGCCACCTTCCGCTATCCCTTCTGGTCCCTGATCAGCGACTTCCGCATGTTCTTCATGTGGCTCGCCGACCGCCTGCAACCCGAACTGAAACGCGCCGGATGCCTGGCCGAGATCGACCTGGAAGAACCGGACACCCACGCCAGGGCGGGGTGAGAGCGGCGGCAGGAGCACACCTGTCCACTTGCTGAAATCGCTGCGGCACGCTGGGTACCCGGGTCAAGCCCGGGCACAGCGTCAGTGGGGTGGGGAGCGATGAGCAGCAATGCTTCCCCCTCCCACCACGCCGCTCGCGGACCTGATCCGCGAGCCCAGCTCTCGGCATTGCGTCAAACCGGATGCTGTCGAACTGGGCCTGTCGGATGGAGTCTCCCTGCCGGGATCCGCGCGACCCGTCCTCAGTGCCGCTTCGCGCCCGGATCGTCGTCGAAGAGTTCGGCGAGCTTGTCCATCATGACACCGCCGAGCTGTTCCGCGTCGACGATGGTGACGGCGCGGCGATAGTAGCGGGTGACGTCATGGCCGATGCCGATGGCGATCAGCTCCACGGGGCTGCGGGTCTCGATATGCTCGATGACTTCGCGCAGGTGGCGGTCCAGGTAGTTGCCGGTGTTCACCGACAGGGTCGAATCATCCACCGGTGCCCCGTCGGAGATGACCATCAGAATACGGCGTTGCTCGGGGCGGCCGATCACGCGGTCGTGGGCCCAGAGCAGGGCCTCGCCGTCGATGTTCTCCTTCAGCAGCCCTTCGCGCAGCATCAGGCCGAGGTTCTTGCGCGCCCGGCGCCAGGGCATGTCCGCCGGCTTGTAGACGATGTGGCGCAGGTCGTTCAGACGGCCGGGATTGAGCGGCTTGCCGGCCGCCAGCCAGCGTTCGCGCGACTGCCCGCCCTTCCAGGCGCGGGTCGTGAAGCCCAGGATCTCCACCTTCACCGCACAACGCTCCAGCGTGCGGGCCAGGATGTCGCCGCACATGGCCGCGACGGTGATGGGCCGACCGCGCATGGAGCCTGAATTGTCCACCAGCAGGGTGACGACCGTGTCGCGGAAATCGGTGTCGCGCTCCATCTTGTAGGACAGCGGCAGCGACGGATTGGCGACGACGCGGGCCAGCCGGGCGGTATCCAGATAGCCGTCTTCCAGGTCGAAGTCCCAGGACCGGTTCTGCTTCGCCATCAGGCGGCGCTGCAGCCGGTTGGCCAGCTTGCTGACGACGGACTGCATGTGATGCAGCTGCTGGTCGAGCTGTCCGCGCAGACGGGTCAGCTCCTCGTTGTCGCAGAGATCGCCGGCCTCCACGACCTCGTCGAAGTCGGTGGTGAAGGGGCGATAGGCCGGGCGCGGCGGCTCGTTGGAGAAGTCGTCCGGATAGAGCGGGCGGCGGCCCTTGCCGGCCTCGTCACCCTCCCCTTCCATCTCGTCCTCGCCGGAGGACTGGACCTGCTCGCCCTGCTGGTCGGCGGCATCCTCCCCGTCACCGGCTTCGGCCGATTGCGGTTCGGCGGCATCCTGGCTGCCGTCCTGGCCCTCTTCCTCGCCCTGCTGCTGCTGCTCGCTGCTCTCCTCGGACTCCTCGTCCTCATCCTCGTCGCCGTCGGTCTGCTCGTCTTCCATGTAGCCGAGGTCGCGGATGAGCTGCCGTGCGGCCCTGGCAAAGGCGGCCTGGTCGTCAAGGTTGGACAGCAGGCTGTCCAGATCGCCGCCCGCCTTCTCCACCAGGTCGTCGCGCCAGAGGTTCAGCAGGTTGCGCCCGTCCTCCGGCAGTTCCCGGTCGGACAGGGCCTCCCGCATCAGCATGCCCACTGCCTCCGACAGCGGGGCCTCCGACTGGTCGCGCAGGCGGCCATAGCCACGCACGCGGCAGCGTTCCTCCAGCGCCGCATGCAGATTGTCGGAAACACCCTGCATCCGGCGGGAGCCGATGGCCTCCACCCGCGCCTGCTCGATGGATTCGAAGATCGCCCGGGCGGTGCCGCCCTGGGGCATGTTGCGCAGGTGGACGCCGCGATCGTGATGCTTCAGCCGCAGCGCGAAGGCGTCGGAGGTGCCGCGTACCTGTGCCAGCTCCGCCTTGTCCATGGCACGTCCGGGCACCGGCAGGCGCGCGCGCTTGCCACGCAGGGTCGGAGTCTCGGGGCCATAGCTGACCTCCAGATCCTTCTCCCCCGACATGGCCCGCATCGCTGCCGCAACGGCGCGCTTGAACGGTTCTGTCGGTCCCTCCGCACCCTTGCTCACGTCGGCGGTATCCTCTTGTTGTGGACCGCTCCACCCCTCTCCCCCTCCCGGTCACCCACGCAAGTATCCTGAAATGGGTAGCCGGGAGGGGGAGAGGGGTGGAGCGGTCAGACGACCAATCGTGCCCCTAGTTCACCGTCACGCTGGCGGCGGACTCGGGCAGATCCATGCCCAGGCTGCGCTGGAAATACTCGGCAACGATGCTGCGTTCGGTCTCGTCACACTTGTTCAGGAAGGTGACGCGGAACGCGAAGCCGACATCGCCGAAGATCTCCGTGTTCTCCGCCCAGGTGATCACGGTACGCGGCGACATGACGGTGGAGATATCGCCGGAGACGAAACCGGCGCGGGTCAGGTCGGCGACATTGACCATGGCGCTGAGCAGCTTCTTGCCTTCCGGCGTGTCATAGGACGGGGCCTTGGCCAGCACGATCCCGGCCTCCGCATCATGGTCCAGATAGTTCAGCGTGGTGACGATGTTCCAGCGGTCCATCTGGCCCTGGTTGATCTGCTGCGTGCCGTGATAGAGGCCCGTCGTGTCACCCAGACCGATGGTGTTGGTGGTGGAGAACAGACGGAAGCACGCATGCGGATGCAGCACGCGGTTCTGGTCCAGCAGGGTCAGCTTGCCGTCATGCTCCAGCACGCGCTGGATCACGAACATCACGTCCGGGCGACCGGCGTCATATTCGTCGAACACCATGGCGACCGGGTTCTGCAGCGCCCAGGGCAGGATGCCGTCCTTGAATTCCGTCACCTGCTGGCCGTCGCGCAGGACGATGGCGTCCTTGCCGACCAGGTCGATACGGCTGATGTGGCTGTCCAGGTTGACGCGCACGCAGGGCCAGTTCAGCCGCGCGGCGATCTGTTCGACATGGGTCGACTTGCCGGTGCCGTGGAAGCCCTGGATCATGACGCGGCGGTTGTGCTTGAACCCGGCAAGGATGGCCAGCGTGGTCTCCTTGTCGAACAGGTACGCCGGATCGGTCGGCGGCACGCGGTCCGTCGATTCCGAAAAGGCGGGCACTTCCATGTCGCTGTCGATCCCGAAGACCTTGCGCACCGAAAGCATCATGTCCGGTGCGCCGGACGGCAGGCTCGGCAGATCGTCATAATCCGAGTGAGACATTCGTTTCCCCTGAATGGTGTAAGGGACCGCTGACCGCATCCGGGGAACACGCCCCGACCGCGAGGGTCGTCAGGAAAGACCGGCGTTGAGCACGCTGAAGGCCTGGTTGATGTTCTTCAGCCGGTCCTCGGCGCGGCGATCGCCGCCATTGGCATCCGGATGAAACCTTTTGACCAGTTGCTTATAGTGTCTCTTGAGCGCGTGCAAGTCATCGGTCGGGTCTATGTCCAGTGTTCGGAACGCATCCCTCTGCTCGGGCGTGTACTGACGCCTCTGGCGGCGTTTCTCGGCTTCCTTCGCGGCCTGCCGTTCCGCCCGCTCATCGGCGAAACCGAAGGGGTCGGTGAAGCTGGCATTGGCCCGCATGGTGGCGGTGCGATGGCCCATCGGCCAGGTCTGGCGGTGGCCATAGGCGGCGGAGTGCTGGAACGAGGCCGCTTCCTCCGCCGGCATGTCGGCGAAATAATTGTAGGCCTTGTTGTACTCCCGCACATGCTCCAGGCAGAACAGGTGATAGCCGTCGGCCCCGTCGCGGGATTTCGGCGCACGGAACTCCCCCAGCTCCAGACAGCCTGCCTTCTCGCAGGGCCTGGCGTTGGCTTCCTCGAAATGGATGCGGCCCCCGTAGCGGGTCCGGCGTTTCTGCTGCGTCCTTGCCATGCGCGGGATTATGGTGAGGCGGACTGGCACGGGCAAGCTTGACAGGCGCGACAATAGAGTCTCACGGTCGGGCCGCTGAAAGGCCCATCAACCAACCCTGCGGGAACCAGAATGACCTATGCCGAACGCATCCAGCAACGCCTGACGGAGGCCCTGTCACCGGAAACGCTGGAGATCGAGGACCAGTCCCACCTGCACAAGGGCCATGTCGGTGCCCGGCCGGAGGGGGAGACCCATTTCCACGTCCGTATCGTCTCGGCGGCCTTCGCCGGTCAGAGCCGCGTCAATCGCCAGCGGAACGTCTACAAGCTGCTGAGGGCGGAGATGGATGAACGTGTCCATGCCCTGGCCCTCGAAACCCTGACGCCGGAGGAAGCGGCAGGCTGAGGGCGCTGCCCCTTCGCTGACGTCTCACGGATCATCGCGGAACCGCTGCTGTTCCTGAAACAGCCGTACCGCCGCCTTCACGGCGCGGCGGAATGCGGCCATCGGGGCGTCATCGGGGGACTGCACGAAGACCTTGCCGCCGTTCTGCTCCGCCCCCGCCACCAGCATCAGGTTCACCGGCCAGCCGAAATCCTCCACCCACCAGCCATCCGCATCGACCGCGCGGCCCTGTGCATCCGTTGCCCCGGCAAGGGCGCTGCGTGCGGTCAGCGGGCGCGGGTCGCCGACATGGCCGAAGACCGGCTTGCCCGCGGCGATCATCCAGCCCAGCTCGAACGCCGTGCCGTCGTCGGCATTGGGTCCGCGAAAGGGCGACAGGTTGGCGACACAGCCGTCGGCACCGTGCATCAGCGCGATATTCGCCCGGTAGATGTGATGCGCCATTCGGGCCGGATCCAGGTCGGGCGGCGGCGGGTCATTGTCCAGCGGGAACAGGCCGACGGCCCCCAGCCCGGCACAGATCTCCCGCATCCGTGCACCGCACGCCAGCGCGTCCGGCGCGAACACATCCGGCCCGGCGAGATAGAGGCGGGGACCAGCACTCATGACTGCAGGCGGGCCGCGCGCCTATTCAACGGTGATCGTGACGACTTCGGAGGCCACGGGCGGCACATGCGGCACGTGATTGTGGTCGCCGAGCAGCATCTGCAGGGTGTGCCGGCCCTTCGGCAGCTCCAGGGTCACCTCCGTCTGGCCGCCACCGAAGTGGCGCAGGCCGTCCTCCGCGGGCAGGGAGAACTCCAGGTCCTCCCCCGTCGGCAGCGGGCGGTCGATCAGCAGGTGATGGTGACCGGTATTGGCCTTGTCGATGCCGGCGGGTGCGACACCCATGCCGGAGAGGCCGAACCGCACGGTGACCGGAGAGGTGACGGTGGCACCATCGGCAGGGCTGATGATGTAGGCCCGTGCGCCGTCCGGCGCAGGAGACTGGGCCAGGGCGGTGCCGCCCAGAAGGAACAGGGACGCGGCGAACAGGGATAGGATACGCATCGGAAACCCTCCGTTCAGGTGAAGCTGGGCGGACAGGATAGGCTGCGACGGCATTTATGTCTCCGCCGGATCGGGTCTATAGTGACCGCCGACAGAACGCAGCAAGCGTCCGGCGGACGCCAGGGGAGGACAGGCCATGAAACTGACAGCGGAACAGCTGCAACAGTTCGACGAACTGGGATACGTGATGCTGCAGGATGTCTTCGACCCTGCGGAGGTCGGCGTCCTGCAGGAGGAACTGCCGCGCATCTACGCCATGGACCGGCCGGAGGTCTGGCGGGAAAGCACGGGCGTGGTGCGGACCGCCTTCGCCGCCCACCGCTACAGCGAACCATTCCGCTGCATCGGCGCGCATCCGCGCCTGATCGGCCCGGTGCAGCAGCTGCTGGACGGGGACGTCTACATCCACCAGTACAAGATCAACGCCAAGGCCGCCTTCGACGGCGATGTCTGGCAGTGGCATCAGGACTATGGCACCTGGGCGCGCGACGACCAGATGCCGGAACCCCGGGCCATGAACATCGCCCTGTTCATCGACGACGTGACGGAATTCAACGGCCCGCTCTGGGTCATTCCGGGCAGTCACAAGCAGGGCGTGCTGGAGGCCGGGCACGATCTGGCCACCACCTCCTACCCGCTCTGGACCCTGGACAAGGCCAGCGTCGCCGAGCTGGCGAACCGGCACGGCATGTTCTCCGCCAAGGGCAAGGCCGGGTCGGTGCTGATGTTCCACTCCAACCTGGTGCACGCCAGTTCGCCCAACATCGGGCCGTGGGGGCGGACCATCGTCTATCTGTCGCTCTGCCACGTGGACAACCACATCCGCCAGTTCAAGCGGGAGGAATGGATCGCCCACCGCGACTTCACCCCCATCGAACCGCTGGATGACGACTGCCTGCGCGACCTGGCCCGGGCACGGGCGGCCGCAGAGTGAGTGCCGCGCCGGTCGAAGGGTTCATCGAGCGGCTGGACCGTGCGCCGACAGGTTCCGGTCCGCTGGACGACCTCGGCTTCGGGCTGAAGGATCTCTATGACGTGGCCGGACGCGTCGCCGGCTGCGGCAACCCGGACTGGCAACGCACCCATCCTGCGGCGGAATCCGACTGTTCGGTGCTGGCCCGCCTGCTGGACGCCGGTGCGCGGCTGACCGGCATCACCCACACCGACGAGCTGGCCTACAGCCTGAACGGGGAGAACGCGCACTACGGCACGCCGGTCAATCCGGCGGCACCGGGCCGGATTCCCGGCGGCTCCTCCTCCGGCTCCGCCAGTGTCACGGCGGCGGGTCTGGTGGATTTCGCCATCGGTTCCGACACCGGCGGCTCCGTCCGCATTCCGGCGACCTACTGTGGTCTCTACGGCATCCGCACGACCTTCGGGGCCATTCCGCTGGACCGCTGCATGCCGCTGGCCCCCAGCTTCGACACCTGCGGCTGGTTCGCGCGGGATGCGGAGACCTTCGCGAAGGTCGGCACGGTGCTGCTCGACCGGCCTGTGACACCATCGCGGCCAAAGCGGCTGGTGACCGATCCGGCGCTGTTCGCCCTGTGCGACCCGGCCACCGCCGGAACCCTGAACCGGGCGGTGGATGCCCTGGGCATGCCGGTTGAAAGCGTCGACATCGGCTTCGATGCGGAACGCTTCAAGGAGGCCTTCCGCATCCTGCAGGCGCGGGAGATCTGGGAGGTGCATGGCGACTGGGTGACAGAGGTGCAGCCCGTTTTCGGCCCCGGTGTCGTGGACCGGTTCCGCATGGCGGCGGCAATCACGGATGCGGAGGTGGCGGAGATGCAGCCGGTACGAAACGCGCTGCGCCAGCGTCTGACGGATCTGCTGGCCGACGGCACCGTGCTGGTCATGCCCACCGCGCCCGGTCCCGCGCCGGTGATGAACTGGGACCCGGCACTGCTCGACGCCTTCCGCTACCGCATCATCGCGCTGACCTGTCTGGCCGGTCACGCCGGTCTGCCACAGGTCAGCATGCCTGCGGGCCTGTCGGATGGCGCGCCGGTCGGTCTGTCACTGATGGGCGGTGCAGGCACTGACGCCGCGCTGGTCGGCGCCGCCCGGGCCTTCGCGGCCTGAGGGGTCGTCGAAGCAGGGTCGATAGAGGATCGACCGCCTCAGGCAGGATTCTGGTGGCTCGCCTTGTCGAGGCGTTCCTGCAGGTCGGCCTGTGCAAGCTGGCGGCGGGCCTCGACGGCCTGGCGGGCGGCGGTCTGGGGCATGCCGATGTCGATCAGCAGACCTTCCGCCAGATGCAGCCCGGCCTCCAGCGCCTCCGGCACCACGCGATCCGCGCCGCGGGTGGTCAGGCGCGTGGCGTGGGCATTGTCACGGGCGCGGGCATGGATGACCAGGTCCGGCCAGTTGTGTGAGGCAACCTCGACGATCCGTTCGGCATCCGTCTGCCGGTCCAGGGTCACGACCAGCGCCAGGGCCCTGCCCGCCCCCAGCCGTTTCAGCATCTCCGGATGGCTGGCATCGCCGAAGACCACGCCCCGGCCTTCCCGGCGATAGCGGGCGACGCGGGCGGCATCGATATCGATGCTGATGTGGTCGATCTCCTGCGAGGACAGGGTACCGGCGACCGAGCGCCCGACCCGGCCGTAGCCGACGACGATGACATGATCCGTCAGATCATCGGTGGATTCCATGCCCGTCACGCCGCGCTTGGCCGAGCGGTCCTCCAGCTCCAGTGCCAGCCGCATTCCCAGATTGGCCAGCAGGGGTGTGACCATCATGCTCAGGCTGGCGACGATCAGCATGAACTGCGCCGTCTCCTCGGGCATCAGGCCGACGTCCAGCGCCATGGCCACGACCAGGAAGGCGAATTCACCGCCCTGGAACAGCAGGATGCCGGTCTCCACCGCCACCGGCAGCGGCTGGCCGAAGGCGCGGGCGAGCACCAGGATGATCGGGGCCTTGATGATCACCAGCCCCAGGACGGAGGCGAGCAGCCATTCGGGCCGGTTGGCCAGGCTGGCGATGTCGATGCTCATGCCGACGGAGACGAAGAACAGGCCCAGCAACAGGCCCTTGAAGGGTTCGATATCCACCTCGATCTGATGCCTGTAGTCGGTCTCCGCCATCAGCAGCCCGGCCAGGAAGGCCCCGAGGGCCATGGAAAGCCCGGCCATTTCCGTTGCCACCGCGATGCCGATGATCAGCAGCAGCACCAGTGCCAGGAACATCTCCGGCCCGGCTTCCCGCCCCAGCACCCGGAACACGGGCCGGATGACGAACCGCCCGACGACCAGAATGACAACGACCGCAACCAGCGCCTGCCCCATGGCGAGCGCGAAGGCCAGCACGGGGGAACCGTCACCCTGCGCCGCCAGCGCCACCACCAGGAACAGGATCGGCAGCACGGCCAGGTCCTGAAACAGCAGGATCGCGAAGCCGGTACGACCGGTGGGGGACGCCATGCGCCCGCCCTCCGACAGCAACTGCATCACCACGGCGGTGGAGGAGAGCGCGAAGGCGGCACCCAGCACGATGGAGGTGGCCGGGCTGTTGCCGAACCAGGACGCGATCAGGCCGATCACCGTGCCGGTGACCAGCACCTGCGCGCCACCCAGTCCGAAGACCAGCCGCCGCATCGCCCGCAGCCGCTCCAGCGAGAGCTCCAGCCCGATCATGAACAGCAGGAAGACCACGCCCAGTTCCGCGATGGAGCGCACGGATTCCGGATCACCGATGGAGACATGGTGCAGCCAGGGCGCGGATTCGGAGAAACGGGCCAGCCCGAACGGCCCGACGATGATGCCGACGATCAGGAAGCCGAGGACGGGGCTGACGCGCAGCCGCTGCAGGATCGGCACGACCACACCGGCGGCCGCCAGGAACACCAGCACCTCACGAAGAAGGTCAGAACCTTCATGCATGGCCTTCCCTCGCCCCCGCACGCATTTGCCGACAGATCAACAGGATAGCCGATTTCCGACGCGGGTTGCCATCTGTTCGCGCGATGCGGGGGGGAGGCATTCGCCAGGCGTGACTCTTTGGGGGGGCTGGCTCGGGCGGGACCATTCAGGCCGGTGGCTTGAAAGCGCCTCTTGGACCTGGGTTACCAGGTGGGTGCCGTGTCATCGGAACCAGGGTTCCAGCGAGGGACAGCTCCCGAGAGAGCGATATTGGCCCAGGGGCTATGCGTGCCTGTCGTACCCTACAGAACCCGCCCGAGCGACGTATATAGCGATGCGCGGCCCATAAGGAAATGATGTGTCGGACATGGCTGTCCACGCGCGCCTGTCAGGGGGCAGGTCTGCGGGGGCTGGCGAGGCGTCTCAGTCGGACTCCAGCCGGTCGGCATAGGCTTCCAGCCGCTCCGCGATGCTGGCCAGACGGGCGCGGTCCACCGGCGGTGCGGCGGCCGGTGCGGTCCCGGCAGTCTCCGCCGCCGCCTGCTCGCGGGCCCGGTCGACATCATCCAGGGCATTGGCCAGGTCGTCGGCAATCATCAGCGCGGTCATCAGCAGCAGCCGGTTGTAGGACGGCTGTGCACCGCTGGCGGTCAGTTCGGCGGCGCGTGAATCCAGATATTCGGCAAGCTCGGTGACCCGCGCTTCCTCCCCCGGGCCGCAGCCGATGGTGTGGTTCTGTCCGCCGACGGAAACCGTGACTGTTGTCGCCATGACCGGTCAGCCTTTCAGGACGGTGTCGAGATTGCCGATGGCACGATCCACCCGCGCGGTGACGTCACTGATGGTCGCGCGGCGGGAGGCTTCCCGACCTTCCAGCATCTCCAGCCGCTGTTTCAGGTCGGCGTTCTCCGCCTGCAAGCCCATGGAATCACTGCCATTTGCATCAGCCTCTGCGGCTGTTCGCCGCAAGGCTTCGGCGTCCGTCAACCGGTCGAGCCGGTCCAGCGCCGCCTCGATCCGGGCGAGCAGTTTTCCGTCCTCGTCATCTTCAGAAACCGGAGTCAAAAGCTGGTTGCCTGTCATGCAGTTAGATCACGTCGTTGACGGGTAACTATAGAAACAGCGCGGGCGAAGCGTCAACAACACCGAAGGGGCCAAATTCGGTGCCCGCCCTCACCCCCTGCCCGATTTGCCGGTGAACCCGTGGGCAGTGTGGCGAATATTTGCGCCCGCGACAGGAAAGCAGTACACCACGCCGCGACACGGTCGGGCTTCGGTCCGGCGGTGTCCTAACGTCAGCCCGCCCGACGCATCCGGCATCCAGAATATCCAGAGGCCCGTCATGAAAGTTGATCACAGCGCCATGGCCAATGCCATCCGCGCCCTGTCGATGGATGCTGTCCAGCAGGCAAACTCGGGTCATCCCGGCATGCCGATGGGCATGGCCGATGTGGCGACCGTGCTGTTCTCGAAGTTCCTGCACTTCGATCCCCGCCGCCCCGACTGGGCCAACCGCGACCGCTTCGTGCTGAGCGCGGGCCACGGGTCTATGCTGCTCTATTCGCTGCTGCATCTGACGGGCTATCCCGACATGACGATGGACGAGCTGCGGAATTTCCGCCAGCTGGGCGCGAAGACGGCCGGCCATCCGGAGTTCGGCCACGCCAGCGGGATCGAGACCACCACCGGGCCGCTGGGTCAGGGCATTGCCAATGCCGTCGGTTTCGCGCTTGCGGAGCGCATCCTGTCCGCCCGCTTCGGGCAGAAGGTCATCGACCATTACACCTATTGCATCGCCGGTGACGGCTGCCTGATGGAAGGCATCAGCCACGAGGCGGCGAGCCTGGCCGGGCACCTGAAGCTGGGCAAGCTGGTGGTGCTGTTCGACGACAATCACATCTCCATCGACGGGCCGACCGACCTGTCCGTGTCCGACGACCAGCTCGCGCGCTTCGCCGCCTCCGGCTGGCATGTTCTGGACTGCGACGGTCATGACCCGAAGGCGATTGAGGAGGCCATCGGGGCCGCGCGCAATGACCCGCGCCCGTCGCTGGTCGCCTGCCGCACCACCATCGGCTACGGCTCCCCCAACAAGGAAGGCACTGCGGCCACCCATGGCGCACCGCTGGGCGCCGACGAGATCGCGGCCACCCGCACGCGCCTGGGCTGGAACGCCGAGCCCTTCGTGATTCCGGATGCGGTGCTGGACGCCTGGCGTCTGGTCGGTGCCCGTGGCGGTGCCCGTTCCGCCGCCTGGGAAGAGACCGTGGCCGGCATGGATCGCGACCGTCGCGACGAACTGATGCGCGTGCTGGCGGGCAAGCTGCCGGAAGGCTGGGACAAGGCCCTGATCACGCATCTGGAGCATCTGGTGGCGGAGAAGCCGAAGGTTGCCACGCGCAAGGCCTCCCAGGACGCGATCGCCGCGATCCAGCCGCACCTGCCGGAGATGGTCGGCGGTTCCGCCGACCTGACCGGGTCGAACCTGACCCGCACCGGCGGCATGACCCCGGTGGAGGCATCGGACTTCGGCGGATCCTATGTCTTCTATGGCGTGCGCGAGCATGGCATGGCCGCGATCATGAACGGCATGGCGCTGCATGGCGGCATCCTGCCCTTCGGCGGCACCTTCATGGTCTTCACCGACTATTGCCGCCCGTCGATCCGCCTGTCCGCCCTGATGGGGCAGCAGGTGATCTATGTCATGACCCATGATTCGATCGGTCTCGGCGAAGACGGCCCGACGCATCAGCCGGTGGAGCATCTGGCCTCGCTGCGCGCCATGCCCGGCCTGCGGGTCTTCCGCCCCGCCGACGCGGTGGAGACCTCGGAGGCCTGGAAGCTGGCGGTGGAGCATCGCGACGGTCCGTCCCTGCTGGCGCTGTCGCGTCAGGGCACGCCGACGCTGCGCACCCGGGTGAACGAGAATCTGACCGCGCGCGGCGGCTACATCATGGAAGAGGCCACCGGCGGGGCCGCGCAGGTGACCATCATCGGCACCGGCACCGAGGTGCAGACCGCGCTGGACGCCCGCAAGCTGCTGCAGGCCGAGTCCATTCCGACCCGCGTCGTGTCCATGCCCTGCACGGAGCTGTTCGACGCCCAGGGCCGCGACTATCGCGACGAGATCCTGGGCACCGACACGCTGAAGGTCGCGGTCGAGGCCGCCGCAGCCTGGGGCTGGGAGCGTTATGTCGGCACGGATGGCGTCATCATCGCCATGGACAGCTTCGGTGCCTCCGCCCCGGCACCTGAACTCTACGAACATTTCGGTATCACGGCAGCCCACGTTGCGGCCGCCGTAAAGGACAGCCTTTCCTGAGGGAGACGAGAACCATGACAGTACGTGTTGCAATCAACGGGTTTGGACGTATCGGTCGGCTGGTGCTGCGCGCCATTGCCGAGTCGGGTCGTGACGACATCGAGATCGTGGCGATCAACGACCTCGGCTCGGTCGAGGCCAATGCCCACCTGCTGCAGTACGATACCGTCCATGGCCGGTTTCCGACGAAGATCACCACCACCGCCGACAGCATGAACTATGGCGCGGGCGATGTGCGGGTGACGTCGGAGCGTGACCCGGCGAAGCTGCCCTGGGGCGAGCTGGGCGTCGATATCGCCTTCGAATGCACCGGCATCTTCGCCAGCCGCGACAAGGCCGCGATGCATCTGGACGCGGGTGCCAAGCGCGTCCTGGTTTCGGCCCCGGCCAGCAATGCCGACCTGACCGTGGTCTATGGCGTCAACCATGACCAGCTCACGGCTGACCACACCGTTGTCTCCAACGCGTCCTGCACCACCAACTGCCTGGCCCCCGTGGCGCAGGTGCTGAACGACCTGGTGGGTATCCAGCAGGGCTTCATGACCACCATCCACGCCTATACCGGCGACCAGCGCACCGTCGACACCCTGCACAGCGACATGCGTCGCGCCCGTGCCGCGGCGTCGTCGCTGATCCCGACCACCACCGGTGCCGCGAAGGCCGTCGGCCTGGTGCTGCCGGAACTGGCGGGCAAGCTGGACGGCACCTCCGTCCGCGTCCCGACCAACAATGTCTCCCTGATCGACCTGACCTTCAACGCCGGTCGCGAGACCACGGCGGAGGAGATCAACGAGGCCATGATCAAGGCCGCCGAGGGTCGCCTGAAGGGTGTGCTGGACGTGAATGACGCGCCGCTGGTCTCCATCGACTTCAACCATTGCCCGGCCAGCTCCACCTTCGACCTGACCCAGACCCAGGTCATCGACGGTACCTTCGTGCGGGTGCTGAGCTGGTACGACAATGAATGGGGCTTCTCCAACCGCATGGGCGACACCGCCCGCGCCATGGCCGCGCTGATCTGACCGGCGCAGGGTTGGGCGAAAGCATGGGCCAGAAGGCGATGTCCGCGTTCCAGACCATCGATGACCTGGAGGTCGCGGGTCGGCGCGTGCTGGTACGGGTCGATCTGAACGTACCGGTGAAGGATGGTGCCGTCGGCGACACGACGCGGATCGAGCGGGTTCTGCCCACGATCCGCGACCTGTCGGAACGGGGTGCGAAGGTTGTGCTGCTGGCCCATTTCGACCGGCCCAAGGGCAAGGTCGTGCCGGAGATGACGCTGCGCCCGGTCGCCGCCGCGCTGCAGCGGCTGCTGGGCCAGGATGTCGGATTCGGCGAGGATTGCATCGGTGCGAAGGCGGAAACCGCGATCTCCGCCATGGACAATGGCGATGTCGTGCTGCTGGAGAACACCCGCTTCCATTCGGGTGAGGAGAAGAACGACAAGGGCTTCGCCGACCGGCTGGCGGCCATGGGCGACCTGTTCGTCGCCGATGCCTTCTCCTGCGCCCATCGCGCCCATGCCTCGACGGAGGGGCTGGCGCGGCGGCTGCCGAGTGCTGCCGGGCGCTGCATGCAGGCGGAGCTGGAGGCACTGCAGGCGGCACTGAGCGATCCGGAGCGGCCCGCGGCGGCGCTGGTCGGCGGTGCCAAGGTTTCGACCAAGCTGGACGTGCTGACCAACCTGACGGCGAAGGTCGATCTGCTGATCATCGGCGGGGCCATGGCCAATACCTTCCTGCTGGCGCAGGGGAAGGATGTGGGTGCCTCGCTGGCGGAACCGGATCTGGTGGACGTCGCGGCGAAGATCCTGAAGCAGGCGCAGGCCAATGGCTGCGATGTGCTGCTGCCGGTCGATGCCGTGGTGGCAGCGAAGCTGGAGAAGGGCGCGGCGACGGAGACCGTGTCCATCGACAGTGTCAGCGCCGACCGGATGATCCTGGATGTCGGCCCGGAAAGCGCGGCGGAGGCGGTGCGGCGCATCGGCGAATGCCGCACGCTGATGTGGAACGGCCCCATGGGCGCGTTCGAGTTTCCGCCCTTCGATGCGGCGACCGTGACCGTTGCCCAGGCGGCGGCGAAGCAGACCCGCGCCGGAAAGCTGCGCTCGGTGGCAGGTGGCGGGGATACCGTTGCGGCGCTGAACCATGCCGGTGTGGCAGACGATTTTTCCTATGTATCGACAGCGGGTGGCGCATTCCTGGAATGGATCGAGGGCAAGGAACTGCCCGGCGTTGCCGTGCTGATGCACCAGGACGACTGAACCGGATTGGCGACCGGCGCGTACGGCGCGGTCGCAGGAACGTATGTGAGTGAGTGTGGAGGAACCGATGTCTGACCGTGACCTGAATGCCATTGCCCGTGGGATCGTCGAGAATGGGAAGGGTGTGCTTGCCGCCGACGAATCGACCGGCACCATCAAGAAGCGCTTCGATTCCATCGGGGTCGAGAACACTGAAGAGAACCGCCGCGACTATCGTGAGCTGATGTTCCGCACGGCGGGTCACGGCAAGCATGTCGGCGGTGTCATCCTGTATGACGAGACCCTGCGCCAGAAGGCGGCCGACGGTACCACCCTGGTGGACCTGATCCGGTCGGAGAACGTGGCACCGGGCATCAAGGTGGACATGGGCGCCAAGCCGCTGGCCGGTGCCGAGGGCGAGACCGTGACCGAGGGTCTGGACGGCCTGCGCGAACGCTTCGCCGAGTACCGCGAGCTGGGTGCCGACTTCGCCAAGTGGCGCGCGGTCATCAAGATCACGAACGACATTCCCTCCGCCTATTGCATCGACACCAATGCCCATGCGCTGGCCCGCTACGCGAAGCTGTCGCAGGAAGCCGGCATCGTGCCGATCGTGGAGCCCGAGGTGCTGATGGACGGTGACCACGACCTGGCCCGCTGCCAGAAGGTCACCGAGGATACGCTGGATGCGGTCTTCAACGAGCTCTACGCCCAGCGTGTGGAGCTGGAAGGCATCCTGCTGAAGCCGAACATGGTGATTTCCGGTCAGGACGCCGCCGATCGTGCCGATGTGCAGGCCGTCGCCGCCGCCACCGTCGCCACCCTGAAGCGCTGCGTGCCCTCCGCCGTTCCGGGCATCGTCTTCCTTTCGGGTGGCCAGACCGAGGTCGAGGCGACCGCCCATCTGGACGCGATGAACCGCATGGGGCCGCTGCCCTGGGCGCTGAGCTTTTCCTACGGCCGCGCGCTGCAGCAGTCGGCCCTGAAGGCGTGGGTCGGCCAGACCGGCAATGTCGACGCCGCCCAGGCCGCCTACCTGCACCGCGCCCGCATGAACTGGCTGGCCGCACGGGGTGAATGGGAAGCCGCGATGGAAGACGCCGCCTGAGAGACACGACCCTGAGAGACACGGCCCTGAGGGACCGGTCCCTGAGGGACAGGCCCCCGGGCGCGGCGATCTACATTGTCGACCGTTTCTGCTGCATGAATTCCCGCAGGTCGAGATCGCGGCGTTCCTGCTTCGAGACATAGACCAGGGCGCAGTTGGTGCGCTCGCGGATCATCGTGCCGGGGAACGGCAGGTAGGACAGTTCGGCGCTGCCGAAGGCAGGGGAGGCTGCGCCGACCTGCCAGGCGGTCTCCACCTTCACGTCCACCAGTTTCAGTGACGGGTCGCCGGCGGTGCCGGGCATCTCGAAGGCGACACCGGCGAGACGCAGGAAGGTGGCCTTGTCGGTGGCGTCGCGGAAGCCCTCGATGAACTGCTCGCAGAGCATGCCGATCTCGGTGGCCGCGTCCTCCTCCTCCATGTGCGAGTGCAGGTGCATGGGGGCATCCGCCGCGTGGTTGTGGCCGGTGCCGTGCGGGTGCCCGTGGGTGTGGCCGTGCCCGTGACCGGGACCATGACTGTGGCCATGCGTGTGGGAATGATGGTCATGCGGCATGGCTCAGGCTCCCTTCGGCTTGTTCGACCAGCGGTGGCCGTCGCGGGCGGCGTCATAATCGCCCATCGGCACGGTCACGGGCTTGTCGATATGGCCCTTGTGCGCGCCAAGCTTGCCCGCCGCCACCATGGAGCCAAGCACATCCACGATCACCCGCGTGCCGAACAGGGCGGTGATGTCGGAGGTGTCGTAGGGCGGTGATACCTCCACGATCTCCATGCCGCACAGTCCCTCCGCCGCGACGCGGGAGACCAGATGCAGCACCTCGCGCGGCAGGAAGCCGCCGGGCTCCGGCCAGCCGGTGCCGGGCACGAAGCCGCAGTCGACGCAGTCGATGTCGAAGGACAGGTAGACCATGTCCGCGCCATCCCAGGCCATCTCCAGCGCCATGTCGGCAACCCGGTCGAGGCCGAGCTGTTCCACGTCGGACATGGTGATGATGTTGGTATTGCGCTCCCGCGCCACGGCCACCGCCTCACGCGGGACCTGCCAGCCGCCGATGCCGATCTGCACCAGGTTCTTCGCCGGGACATTCGGCAGGTTGGTGGCATGGAACCAGGGCGTGGTGTGCATGCGCTCGTCCAGGTCCTTCTCCTGAATGTCGGCATGGCGGTCGAAATGGATGATGCCGATGGTCTTGGAGGTACATTCGGCGATGCCGCGCACGGTGGGAAAACCGATGGAATGGTCACCGCCCAGGATGATCGGCATGGAGCCGCTGGAGAAGACGTGGGAGCAGGCCCGCGAGATCTGGTCGAAGGTCTTCTCGATATTCGCCGGAATCGTGAAGATGTCGCCTGCGTCACACAGGGTCATCTGTTCGCGCAGGTCGACGCCCAGCTCGTAGTTGTAGGGGGTGTAGAGCGCGGAGATCTTGCGGATGCCCTGCGGCCCGAAGCGGGTGCCGGGGCGGTAGGTGGTGCCGCCGTCGAACGGCGCGCCCAGCACCGTGGCGTCGAAATGGCCGACGTCGGTCACGTCCTCCGCATAGGGTGCCTTCAGGAAGGTATTGATGCCGGCATAATGGGGCAGTTCGCCCCGCGCGAAGGTCGGGATGGAGCGGTCCTGCACGCTGTCGGCGGCGGTCAGGCCCATGCGCAGCGCCCACTGGCGTTCCTTGTCCCATTCGCCGGAGGGCAGTTCCGCCTCCGCCCGCGCCGCCTTCCAGCCGAGCAGCTTGGTCAGGTCAGGATGGTGGTGCCGCCGGGTTTCCGCCGGGCCTTGCCGCATCGGCATCACGGATTGCCGCTGCTGCCGTCTCTCGGTCGGAGTCATGGGTCGGGTCATTGGAAGTCTCCCCCTTCTTGTCGCCAAGTCTGAAGTCATGAGTGATGGTCGCGCCGTAGCGGCTGGGGTCCTGGGGGTCCCAGCGCGGCTTGTCGAAGACGACGACGCGGGTGCCGAGCTTGAAGGCCTCCGACAGGTCGTGGCTGACCATGAAGATGGTCATGCCGCTTTCCCGCCAGAGGTCGAGCAGGAAGTCATGCATGGACAGCCGCGTGCCGGGGTCCAGCGCGCCGAAGGGCTCGTCCAGCAGCAGCACGCGCGGGCGGCGTACCAGCGCCTGGGCAATGGCCAGCCGCTGCTGCATGCCGCCGGAGAGCTGGCTTGGCCAGGCATCGGCGACATGGGCCAGGCCGACCCGTTCCAGCGTCGCGTTCGCCTCCGCCTCGGCCTTGCGGAGGGCGGAGCCGAACAGGCGTCCCAGGATCGGCGCATCGCGGAAGGACACCGGCAGGATCAGGTTGTCGCGCACGCTGAGGTGCGGAAAGACGGAGTAACGCTGGAACACCACGCCCCGGTCGGGGCCGGGTTCACGGGCGGGCCGCGCGTCACCGATGTGGATGCGGCCCCGGGTCGGCAGTTCCTGCGCCAGCAGCATGCGCAGGAACGTGGACTTGCCGCAGCCGGATGCGCCGACGATGGCGCAGAAGTCGCCGTCCGCCACCTCCAGGTTCACCCGCTCCAGCACCGGGGCGTCACCATAGGTCTTGAAGACATCACGGACGGTCACGGTACTCACAGGCTTTCCCCCTCCACATGCGCCCAGCGGAAGGCGCGGCGCGAGGTCAGGCGCAGCGACCAGTCGATCAGGAAGGCCAGTACCGTGATCCAGAGGACGTAGGGGATGATGATGTCCATGGCGAGGTAGCGGCGGACCAGAAAGATGCGGTAGCCGAGACCGGCCTGCGCGGCGATGGCCTCCGACGCGATCAGGAACAGCCAGGCCGGACCCAGCGACAGCCGCACCGCCTGGATCAGGCGCGGGGCAAGCTGGGGCAGGGCCACACGGGTCATGATCTGCCAGGACGAGGCCCCGAGCGTCTGCGCCTTCACCAGTTGCTCAAGCGGGATCTCCAGCACCCGCTGGCCCAGGTCGCGGATCAGGAACGGGGTGATGCCGACAGCGATCAGCACGATCTTCGCCGTCTCCCCCAGTCCGAAGACCAGGAACAGGACCGGCAGCAGCGCCAGCGGCGGGATCAGCGACAGCACGGCGATGTAGGAGGCCAATGTCGATCGTGCCAGTGGGAACAGCCCGATCAGCAGCCCGAAAGCCACGCCGATGAGCGCGGCACAGGTGACCCCGATGGCCAGCCGCTGGAGGCTCGCCGCCGTGTCCTGCCACAGCAGGATCTCCCCCGACCGGCGGTCCGGCTCGGTCGCCAGGGCCTGGGCGCGGTCGATCACCTTCTCCAGCGCCGGCAGCAGCTTGTCGTTCGGGTTGGCCGCACGGCGGATGTCGGAACCGACGACATAGGCCAGCAGGGTCAGCACGAACGGCAGGGCGGCCAGCACGAACAGCAGGGGGCGTCCGGGGCGTCTGTTGATCCAGCGCATGACAGATTGTTCCGTTCAGGCCACGGCCCGGACCGCGCGCCACGCCGGATGCGGTTCACCCAGCGTGGCGGTTGCGGTCAGGCCTGCCCGGTCAGAGGGCGCCGTCGGCGGCCATCTGCATGTAGGTCGGGTCGAAGCGGAAGGTGATGTTGCCCTTGTCACCCAGGCTCTTGCCGCCGGGAAAGGCGATACCGATGTCATCCACCGACTGCGCGCCCTCGCCCAGGATGCCATGCTCGAACAGGAACTTGCGGACGAAATCCATGGTCTGGATCAGCTTCGCATCCTGCGTGAAGGCCACGGCGGCGGCAGGCTGGTAGAACATCTGCGTGGTGGCCAGCTGGGCGTCATAGCCTGCCAGATCGGTGCCCGATGCGGCGGCCATGCTCTCGCGCGCCGCGATACCGGCAGGCGTGTCGGAGGACATGACCTGCATGGCCTCGTACCAGGCACCCACCAGCGCCTTGCCGAAGGCCGGGTTGTCGGCCAGCGTTTCGGTATTCACCACCATCAGGTCGATGATCTCGCCCGGAATGTCGGCACTGTCGTAGATCTTCGAGACACCCGGCATCTCCATGATGGTGGAGACCAGCGGGTTCCAGGTCACGGCGGCCTGCACGTCCGGTGTGGCGAAGGCGGCGACCATGTCGGCGTCGGAAGTGTTCACGACGCTGATATCAGCCTCCGACATGCCCGCACTCTCCAGCCCGCGGGCCAGCAGGTAATGCGAAACGGACAGTTCCACCAGATTGATCGGCTTGCCGGCCAGCGCCTTGAAGCCGCCGTCGCCCTTCACCAGCACCGCGTCATTGCCGTTGGAGAAGTCGCCGACGATCAGCGCGGTGGTGTCGATGCCGCCACCGGACGGAATGGACAGCGTGTCCATGTTGGTGGCGGAAACGCCGTCGAAGGCCCCCGCAGTGTACTGGTTGATCGATTCGATATAGTCGTTGATCTGCACGATCTCGACGTCGATGCCGTACTTGTCGGCCCACTTCTTCATGATGCCGGAATCGGACATGTAGCCCCAGGGCATCCAGCCGACATAGATCGACCAGGCCACGCGGAAGCTGTCCTTCTTCGCGGCCTCCGCCGGGGAAAGGGAGACCGCGCCCAGCAGCGCCAGTCCCGTCATCAATGCAGCAATTCGTTTCATCACACCCTCCTCAATCGTCACTGTCTGGCTCTGGTCACCGGACTTCGGAGGTCGGGAAAGACCGCGTCCGGCATGCATCGCCGCGCAAGATCTCCCGGGATTTTGGCCCGCCGTGTGTCCCGCCGTGTCATCGGCGGGATGGCAACTCTCGGACCAGACACGTGCCCTTGCGGCCCGCCGGAACCCTAGTCGCCTGTTGTCCTGACACAGCGCAAACCATGTGCCAGTAAGTGCCTTGCGGATTCATCATTGGAATCAGCCGCTTGCCGAGGCGCCGAATCAGCGGGCACGGAAAAATGCCCGAATGTTGGGCAATGCCGCATTTTTCGCCCCTTGTTCAGGCATATCGGCAAATGGTCGAAAATCGGCTGCAAGAATATGCTGCACGGCGCGTTCGGCTGGATTACGCTTTCGGCCATGAAGCGCGTTCAGATCCCGTTGCGGCACTTCTTTGCCACGCCGCCAACCCCCTGCCCGTACCTGCCTGGTCGCATGGAGCGGAAGGTCGTGACCCTGTTGTCGGGGGAGGAACCGGACCAGCTGCACAGCGCGCTGTCGGCCGCCGGTTTCCGGCGCAGCCAGGATCTCGCCTACCGCCCGGCCTGTGACAATTGCAACGCCTGCATTCCCGTGCGCGTGCCGGTGGCGCGGTTCAGGCCGAACCGCACCCAGCGGCGCAACTGGCGGCGCAACCAGGATCTGAGTGCCCGCATCGTGCCCGCACTGGCGACGCGGGAGCATTACATGCTGTTCCGCCAGTATCTCACCACCCGCCATGCGGAGGGCGGGATGGCCGACATGCGCTTCGGTGACTATCGCGCCATGGTGGAGGATACGCCGGTCGATACCTTCCTGGTGGAGTTCCGGGATGCCGACCTGAAACTGCACGCGGTCTGTCTGACGGACCGGATGCAGGACGGATTCTCCCTCGTCTACAGCTTCTTCGATACGGAGGACGAACGGCGCAGTCTCGGCGTCTATGTCCTGCAGTGGCATGTCTGGCATGCCCTGTCGGAGGAACTGACAAACGTCTACCTCGGCTACTGGATCCCGGGCAGCCGCAAGATGGCCTACAAGTCCGCCTTCCGCCCGCTGGAACAGCTGACGCCCGACGGCTGGACGGACCTGACGGCGGAGAGCGGCGAAGACCAGGGCCTGCCGGCGGAGGCCGGCGAAGACCAGAGAACGTGACGGCTGCAGGGTTGTGGTGACCGGCCCGGCTCACCACACTTGGGGCAACGACAGTTTCCCTGGAGTACCGAGAATGCTTCGACCCGCACTTGTCACCGGCCTCGCGCTGCTTGCTTCAGCATTCGTGGCCATGTTCGCCGTCGCGACCTCTGCGCCGGCAGAGGCAAAGACCGCCGTGACGGATGAGTTCCTGCAAGGCCGCATCATCGTCGATCGCCGGGTCCGGCTGCCGCAGGGTGGCGCGGCCGCCCGCATACCGGTGAACCTCGAACTCACGAACACGGGCCCGGAGCCCCTGGAGATCAAGGCCCCCAGCATCTGCGACGTGCACAACTATCATATCGTCTATCCCAACAATGACCTGATCGCGACCCGGGGCGACACCGACTGCGAGCCGAGCGAATCCGTGCTGAAGCTGGCACCGGGGGAGACGATCTACGCCACCAACAGCCTGCTGCTGCACCGCAGCCTGCTGGAGACCGGTCGGCGCTATTACGTGATCTACGAGTTCTGGGGGGTGCGGATGCGTGCGCCCTTCGTCATCCAGGAGCATGAATAGGCCACAGGCTGACGCGACGCCAAACCGCCACGAAACAGCCGGATTTTCAGGCTATCCCCGCTTCTCGCTGCCCTGTGGATAAATATGTCCACAGGAAAGTGGGACAGGTCCGGCGTGCGACGCCTGCGGTGCCGCCCCCGGAATGATAGGTTCTGCGGATCATGGCTGACATCATAGACGCACGCTTGATCGACCGGGACGAGACCTCCGCGCAGGAGGACGCGCCAAGGGAACTGCCGCACAATCTGGAGGCGGAGCAGCAACTGCTCGGCGCCCTGCTCTACAACAATGACGCGGCGGCGCGGCTGCTGGATTTCCTGCGGGCGGAGCATTTCTTCCAGCCGCTGCACGGGCGCATCTATGACGCGATCCTGACCCTGGTCGATCGCGGCGAACTGGCCAACCCGGTGACCCTGAAGACCCGGTTCGAGCAGGATGCGGCGATGCGGGAACTGGGTGGCGCGGGCTATCTGGTGGACCTGAGCGCGCGGGCGGTGAACGCCATCCGGGCCGAGGAATATGCCCGTATCCTCTATGACCTCTATCTGCGTCGCCAGATCATCCTGCTGTCGGACGAGATGTCGGAGCGCAGCCACAGCGCCGACCTTTCCGATACGGCGGAAAAGCAGATCGAGGCGGCGGAAGCCAGCCTCTATTCACTGGCCGAGGCCGGGGAGGCGCAGAACGACCTGCGCCCGTTCCGCCAGGCGGTGACCGAAAGCCTGGAAAGCATCGAGGCCGCCTATCGCCGGGTGGGGCAGCTCGTCGGCGTCACCACCGGACTGCGCGACCTGGACAACTGGCTGGGCGGGCTGCACCGCACCGACATGCTGGTGCTGGCGGCCCGACCGGGCATGGGCAAGACCTCGCTGGCGGTCACCATCGGGCTCAATGCCGCACGCGCCTACCGCCAGATCCGCGACGATACGGGCAATGTGGTGGATACGGAGGGGGCGGTCGTCGGTTTCTTCAGCCTGGAAATGTCGCGCGAGCAGCTCGCCACGCGCGTGGTTTCCGAACAGACCCGCATCCGCTCCAACGATCTGCGCAAGGGCACCATCGACCGGGAGACCTATCTCAACACCGTGGTTCCGGCGACGCAGCAACTGGTGGACCTGCCCTTCTACATCGATGACACGCCCGCGATCTCGATCTCCCAGCTCCGTTCCCGCGCACGGCGGCTGAAGCGCCAGCATGGTCTGGGCATGATCATCGTCGACTACATCCAGCTCATGCGGCCCTCCGGTGCAAAGCGGACCGAGAACCGGGTGCAGGAGATCACGGAGATCACCCAGGGCCTGAAGGCGGTGGCCAAGGAACTGGCAGTTCCGGTGCTGGCCCTGTCGCAGCTCTCCCGCGCGGTGGAGCAGCGCGACGACAAGCGCCCGCAGCTTTCCGACCTGCGTGAATCCGGCTCCATCGAGCAGGACGCGGATGTGGTCATGTTCATCTATCGCGAGGCCTATTACGAGCAGAAGAACAAGCCCGACGAGACCGACCAGGTGGCGATGGAGGAGTGGCAGGAAAAGATGGGCCGCATCTACAACAAGACCGAGGTCATCATCGGCAAGCAGCGCCATGGCCCGACCGGCACGATCGAACTGTTCTTCGAACCCGAATACACGACCTTCAAGGACTATGACCGCATCCACGACCCCCGCGATGTGCACTGAGGCTTCCAGTTGCACCGCATCGTCCTTCCTCCCCCCTGGCGGGGGAGGATCGAGGTGGGGGGGAGGCCCGGTGTTTCAGGTCCATCACATGAACCGGCAACAACCGCCGCGCACCCCCTTCCCGACCTTCCCCCGTCGAGGGGGAAGGAGTGCAGACGGCATCGCATCGTCCCTGTCCCCGGACGTCCGGCTGGCATGACGGCGGCGGCGAGCCTTCACATTGATCTGGACGCGCTGGCGGCCAACTGGCGCACGCTGGCGGCACTGGCACCGGCGGCGGAGACGGCCGCGGTGGTGAAGGCCAATGCCTATGGTATCGGACTGGAACCGGCGGTGCGGGCCTTCGCGGCGTCCGGGTGCCGGACCTTCTTCACCGCCACCATCGACGAGGCCCTGCGGCTGCGGCGCGCGGACGGCCAGGCGCGCATCTTCGTGCTGAACGGTCTGCTGCCGGGCAGCGAGGCCAGCTTCACCGGCCATGACCTGATTCCGGTGCTGAATGATCTGGCGGACATCGAACGCTGGCAGGCCTGGGCGGCACGGCAGGAAACCGTGCTGCCCGCCGCGATCCAGCTTGATACGGGCATGACCCGGCTGGGCCTGCGCGGGCCGGATACGGAGCGGCTGGCGGCGGAGCTGACCCGGTTGCAGGGGCTGCAGGTGGTGCTCTGGCTGACCCATCCGGCCTGTGCCGACCTGCCCGATCACCCGCTGAACCGGACCCAGCTTGAGCGGTTCCGGGCGCGGCTGGCCCTGCTGCCGCCCGCACCCGCATCGTTCTGCAATTCGCCCGCCCTGCACATGGGGCCGGACCGGCATTTCGACCTGATCCGGCCCGGCGTGGCCCTCTATGGCGCCAACCCCTCACCCGTCGCGACCGTCAGAATGCGGGAAGTGGTTCATTTGAAAGCAAAAATCCTGCAAACCCATCGCGTTGACACCCCCCGGACCGTTGGCTACGGTGCGACCCATCCGGTGGCCGGGCCTGCCAGGATCGCGACCGTTGGTGTCGGCTATGCGGACGGGTATCCCCGTTCACTCAGTGGTCAGGCAGTCGGTCGGATCGGCGACCATGTGGTGCCTTTGGTGGGGCGCGTTTCGATGGATCTTTCGACATTTGATGTCTCGGGCGTGCCGGAGGAGCTTTCCTGTCCGGGTGCGGAGATTTCCCTGATTGGCGGCGGCGTCGATGTCGATGCGCTGGCCGAGGCCGGCGGCACCATCGCCTATGAGCTTCTGGCCGGACTGGGTCCGCGTTATGCCCGGATCTACAGCGGCCAGGGGGCGGTCTGAGCCATGCGCTGGAATTTCCTTGCCCTGATCGGCAGCGTCATCCTCCAGTTCTTCGGCGCGGTCGGTCGCCTGGCGATCTTCACCGGCAAGGGGCTGCTGCACTGTGTGACGCCACCGTTCTATCCGCGCATCCTGCTGCGCCAGATGCTGCAGATCGGCTATTACTCGCTGCCCGTGATCGGTCTCACGGCCTTCTTCACCGGCGCAGTGCTGGCGCTGCAGATCTACATCGGCGGCGCGCGCTTCAACGCGGAAAGCCTGGTGTCCTCCATCGTCGTGCTCGGCATCACCCGCGAACTGGGGCCGGTGATCGGCGGCCTGATGGTCGCCGGGCGGGTCTCGGCGGCCATGGCGGCGGAGATCGGCACCATGCGGGTGACCGAACAGATCGACGCCCTGACCACGCTGTCCACCAATCCCTTCAAGTATCTGGTGGCGCCGCGGCTGATCGCGGGTGCCACCATGCTGCCGCTGCTGGTGTTGGTGGCTGATGTCATCGGGGTCTTCGGCGGCTTCGTCGTCGGCACGGAGAAGCTCGGCTTCAACGTCGGCATCTACCTGCAGAACACCATCGACTTCCTGCATGTGGATGACGTCGTCTCCGGCCTGGTGAAGGCCTCCATCTTCGGGTTCCTGATCTCCCTGATGGGCTGCTACCACGGCTTCATGAGCCGGGGCGGGGCGCAGGGCGTCGGGCGCGCCACTACCAACGCCGTGGTTTCCGCCTCCATCATGATCCTGACCGCCAATTACATCATCACCGAACTGTTCTTCGCCCAATGAGCACCGCAGCCCCCAGCACCGGACATCCGAAGATCAGCCTGAAGGGCGTGACCAAGCATTTCGGGCCGAAACAGGTCCTGCGCGGCATCGATCTGGAGGTGCAGCGCGGCCAGTCGCTGGTCATCATCGGCGGGTCCGGGACCGGCAAGTCGGTGATGCTGAAATGTATCCTTGGCCTGCTGCATCCGACGGGCGGCAGCATCCATATCGACGGCCAGGACGTGACCCACCTGAAGGGGCGGGAGCAGGAACAGGTCATGGCCCGGATGGGCATGCTGTTCCAGGGCGGGGCGCTGTTCGACAGCCTGAAGGTCTGGGAGAACGTCGCCTTCGGCCTGATCCAGGGCAAGGGCATGCAGCGCGACAAGGCCCGCGACATTGCCATGGCCAAGCTGGCCCAGGTCGGCCTGAGCGCGGACGTGGGCGAGCTGTCGCCGGCCGAACTGTCCGGCGGCATGCAGAAACGTGTCGGTCTGGCCCGCGCCATCGCCACGGATCCGGAAATCATCTTCTTCGATGAACCGACCACGGGCCTGGACCCGATCATGGCCGACGTGATCAACGACCTGATCGTGAAATGCGTCAGGGAGCTGGGGGCGACGACCATGTCGATCACCCATGACATGGCTTCCGCCCGCAAGATCGCCGACCGTGTGGCGATGATATACGAGGGGCGGATCATCTGGCATGGCATGGCGGGGGATGTGGATCACTCCGGCAATGACCATGTGGACCAGTTCATCAATGGCCGCGCCGAGGGGCCGATCCAGATGCAGGTCCGGAAATTGTGATTCCGTCTGCCGCCCCGGCGTGGCATGGCTTGTAGGCAGAAACTGATTCCCGGTGCTGAGCGCACCAGACCCGCCCATCCGACACAGGGCTTGAACCGGAAACGATGGCCAAGGCGAGCATCCGATATGTCTGCCGCGATTGCGGTGCCAGCTACCCCAAGTGGCGTGGCATCTGCGACGCGTGCGGCGCGTCCTCGGTGGAGGAGGAGACGGTGACGCCCCGGCCCCGCGCCTTCGGCGTCGTCGGCGGCAGCCGCAGCCGTCCCGCCCCCCTGACCGACCTGTCCGTGCAGACGCTGGACGAACCCCGGCGCGGCACCGGGATCGGGGAGCTGGACCGGGTGCTGGGCGGCGGACTGGTTCGCGGCTCCGCCATCCTGATCGGTGGCGACCCGGGCATCGGCAAGTCGACGCTGCTGCTGCAGACCGCGACCGCCATGGCCGCGACCGGCGCCAGGATCATCTATGTCTCGGGGGAGGAGGCGACGACCCAGATCGCCATGCGCGCGCGCCGGCTGGGTGTCGATGGCGCCCCGGTGCAGGTCACGAATGCCAACGGACTGGGGGAGATCCTCGCCACCCTGCAGGAACATGCCGATACCGACCTGGTGATCATCGACTCGATCCAGACCGTGTTTTCCGAGGCACTGGAAAGCGCGCCGGGCACGGTCGCCCAGGTGCGCGCCACCGCCCACGAGCTGATCCAGCATGCCAAGAAGTCCGGCACCGCCGTGGTGCTGGTCGGCCATGTGACGAAGGACGGCCAGATCGCCGGGCCGCGGGTGCTGGAGCACATGGTGGACACGGTGCTCTATTTCGAGGGCGACCGCAGCCATCAGTTCCGCATCCTGCGCGCGGTGAAGAACCGCTTCGGGGCCGCCGACGAGATCGGGGTCTTCGAGATGGCGGAGGCCGGGCTGATCGAGACCCCGAACCCGTCCGCCCTGTTCCTGGGGGAACGGGAGGAGCCGGTGGCCGGGGCCGCTGTCTTCGCCGGGATGGAGGGCAGCCGCCCGATCCTGGTGGAGATACAGGCGCTGGTGGCGCCGTCACCGCTGGCCACGCCGCGCCGCGCCGTGGTGGGATGGGACGCCGGACGGCTGGCCATGATCCTGGCCGTGCTGGATACCCGGCTGGGCCTGTCGCTGGGCCAGAACGAGGTCTATCTGAATGTTGCCGGTGGCCTGCGCATCAACGAACCTGCCGCCGATCTGGCCGTGGCGGCGGCGCTGCTCTCCTCGCTGTCCGATGATCCGGTACGCGCTGCGACGGTCGTCTTCGGAGAGATCGGCCTGTCGGGGGAGGTCCGCCGGGTTGCCCGCGCCGAGGCGCGGATGAAGGAAGCCTCCAAGCTCGGGTTCCGTCATGCCATCGCCCCGGCGGGGTCGGAGGGGCGCGACCTGCTGCGGGTGACGGAAATCGACCGCCTCGACGCGCTGGCGGCGCTGTTCCCGCTGGATGAGGGGCGTTGAGATGGCTCTGACCTTTGCCGACCTGATCGTCCTGGGGATCATCACGCTCTCCGCCGTCTTCGGCCTGATGCGCGGGTTCACGCGCGAGGTGCTGTCGCTGGGAAGCTGGATCGGCGCCGGAGTCGCGGCCTGGTACGGCCAGCCGCTGCTGCGGCCCTTCGCGCTGGAACAGATTGGCGACCCCACCGCCGCCGACATTGTCTCCGCCCTGGTCATCTTCCTCGGCGCGCTGATCGTGCTGATCCTGATCACCCACAGGATTGCCAGCCGGGTACGCGACAGCCGCGCCATCGGCACCCTGGACCGGTCGCTGGGCATCCTGTTCGGTATCGGGCGCGGGGCGCTGGTGATCATCGCCGCCTGGCTGGTGATCGATTACCTGATGCCGGACAACCCGCCGAAGACGGTACGGGAGTCGCGGTCGCTGCCCTATGTCATCATGGCGACGGACTATGTCACCTCCGTCATTCCACGCCGGGTGCGGGAACAGACGCGCGGATCCGCGGATGATGCGCGGGGCGCGGCGGAGGATGCGAACCGGGCGGCGCGCATCCTGCGGCCGCTGCTGGACCGGCAGGACGACAGTGACGGCACGAATGACAGCCGCGACGGGGAAGCACAGGACGCGGAGCCCGAGAAGGGCTATACGAAGCAGCAGAAACGAGACCTCGAACGCCTGATGGATTCCGTGACGGAGCGCCAATGAGCACCATCTCTTCCGGGACGACCCTCCCTTTCGACGATGACCATTTCCACGAGGAATGCGCCGTCTTTGGCGTCTGGGGTGCCGACGGCGCCGCCGGACTGACGGCCCTCGGCCTGCATGCCCTGCAGCATCGCGGGCAGGAAGCCTGCGGTATCGTCGCCTTCGACAGCGGCCATTTCAACGTGCATCGCGCGCTGGGACTTGTCGGCGACGTGTTCGGCAAGGGCTCGGCGGACAGCGACAGCAACAGTCCGATCGCGCGGCTGACCGGGCGGGCCGCCATCGGCCACACCCGCTATGCCACGTCGGGGCGGACCATGATCCGCAACATCCAGCCGCTCTGGACCGATCTGGACGAATCCGGCGGCTTCGCGCTGGCCCACAACGGCAACCTGACCAATGCCCGGCAGATCAAGAAGGAACTGCGGGCGGAGGGGCGGCGGTTCCAGTCGACCACCGATACGGAGGTGATCCTGGATCTGGTGGCGCGCAGCGACGAACGCCAGCTCGTCAAGCGGCTGGTCAGCGCCATGAAGCGCATCGTCGGTGCCTATTCGCTGGTCGCCCTGTCGAAGAAGAAGCTGATTGCCGCCCGTGATCCCGCCGGGGTACGCCCGCTGGTGCTGGGGCGGCTGGACGAAGCCTGGGTGGTGTCGTCGGAGACCTGTGGTCTCGACATCATCGGTGCCGACTTCGTGCGCGACGTGAAGCCGGGGGAGATGATCGTCATCGACGAGAGCGGGATGGAAAGTCATTTCCCGCTGGCGGAGGAGCCGCGGCATTTCTGCATCTTCGAATATGTCTATTTCTCGCGCCCGGATTCCCGGGTGAACGGCAAGGACGTCTATTCCATCCGCCGCAACATCGGGCGCGAACTGGCGCGGGAGGAAGTGGTCTCCGCCGACATGGTGGTGCCGGTGCCGGACTCCGGCACGCCGTCGGCGCTGGGCTATGCGGAGGTCCTGGACATTCCCTTCGAGCTGGCGATCACCCGCAATCACTACGTCGGGCGCAGCTTCATCGAGCCGGACCAGCAGCATCGCGATCTCGCGGTGCTGCGGAAACTCAATGCCAACCGGGGCCTGCTGCGCGGCAAGCGGGTCGTGCTGGTGGATGATTCGATCGTGCGCGGCACCACCTCGAAACGCATCGTGGAGATGGTGCGCGATGCCGGCGCGACGGAGGTGCATCTGCGCATTGCCAGCCCGCCGACCGTCAGCCCCTGCTTCTATGGTGTCGATACGCCCTCCAAGTCGGAGCTGATCTACAACCAGTTCGAATCGCTGGATCAGGTCCGCCGTGCCATCAAGGTCGACAGCCTGGCCTATCTTTCCATCGACGGCCTGTACCGCGCGGTGGGCGAAGCCAGACGCAGCATGGAGGCCGGATACTGCGATGCCTGCTTCAGCGGCGACTATGCCATTCCGCTGCTGGACGAGAACGACAAGGGCGTCGAGGCCGATCAGGGCAGCCTGTTCCGCGAGGGTCAGCGATGAGCCTGAAACGTCTGGAAGGCCGCATCGCCCTGGTCACCGGGGCATCGAAGGGGATCGGGCGTGCCATCGCCATGGCCTATGCGGCAGAGGGTGCGCACATCATCGCCCTTGCCCGTGACACCGCCGGGCTGGAAAGCCTGGACGATGCGATCAACGGTCTTGGCGGCACCGCCACACTGGTGCCGATGGACCTGACCGAATGGGCTGCCATCGACGGGCTCGCCGCACCGCTGCTGGAGCGCTATGGCCACCTCGACGTGCTGGTCGGCAATGCCGCGATGCTGGGCCAGCTTTCGCCCATGGGGCACTTTCCGCCGGATGTGTGGGAAAAGACCTTCAAGCTGAATGTCCATGCCAACTGGCGGCTGATCCGGGCGCTGGACCCGCTGCTGCGGGCCTCCGACGCCGGGCGGGTGCTGTTCGTCACCAGCGGCATCACCCGTGTCGCCTCCCCCTTCTGGGGCCTCTATGGCGCGACCAAGGCGGCGCTGGAGAAGATGGCGGAGACCTACGCGACCGAGATGAAACAGACGAAGGTGCGGGTCAATGTCATCAATCCCGGCCCCACCCGCACCGCCCTGCGCGCGGGCGCCTTCCCCGGTGAGGACCCGATGACCCTGCCGGCGCCGGAGGAGATCATGGAAGGCTTCATCCAGGCCGTGATGCCCCAGTTCGACGGCAACGGCCTCTGGATCGCCGCCGACGAGATCGCCAGGGCATCCCGCACGGTGAACTGAGTCCGCTCCCCGCGCCCCTCAGGGTGTCGTGATCGGTGGCGGCTTGCGCCGCTTGCCCGACAGGGCGTTGCCGACAATCGCGCCCAGCAGGACCGCGCCGCCGATCAGCGTGTTGACGGTCGCCGTCTCCCCCAGCAGCAGCCAGACCCAGAGCGGTGCCAGCAACACCTCCGCCAGCGAGAGCAGGGCGAGTTCGGCCGCCGGCAGGCTTCTGGACCCCAGCGTGTAGAGGATCAGCCCGGCACCGACCTGGAAGACCCCCATTGCCGTCGCGATGCCGCCGGTGCGGGGGGACAGGACGAGGGGAAGCCCCTGGATCAGGCAGATCGCCGCCATGATGACGATGGCGAACAGGCCCGACATGAATACGGCCGGCAGCATCTCCCCCGACCGTCCCCAGCGCAGGGCCACGGTGAAGATCGCGAAGCCGAACGCCGAACCGAGCGCGGCAAGGCTGCCTGCCAGAGCGACGCTGCCCGTCCGGTCGGCGACCATGATGCCGATCCCGGCGATGGCGACGGCGATCGCCAGCCAGGTTGCCGACCGCACCGGTTCCCGCAGCACGATCCAGCCGAGCACGGCTGTCATGAAAGGCGCAGTGGCGAACAGCAGCATCGCGCTGGCGACCGAGGTGACCTGGATCGCATAGATGCCGCCGGCATAGGCGGCCGTCAGCGCCAGCCCGGCGATCACGGCGGGAAGACCGGCACGGCTGACCTGGTGGATCGGGCTCTCGCCGGACCGGATGCGGATCACGAGGTAGAGGAACAGCGAGAGACTGACCGAGCGGTAGAGCAGGATCTGCCAGACCGTCGCATCATCCATCAGCCGGATGCCGAGTCCGACCGTCGACCAGAGGACACCGGCCCCGAGGACCAGCAGGATACCGTTGCGGCGTCCATCCGCCGCGGCTGAAACCTGGCTCATGATTGTTTCCGGGAGATCCGTTGGAACCGTCTTTGCGCCAGACTGGCAGGACCGGGAGCGCAATGGCCGCCTGAATGCGACATCCCCGTTCGGGCGGATGCTGCGTCGCGCCCCTTCCCGGCTTCGGATTTTCCGTTCCAATCGGCGCGCGTTGCCTTATCTACAGGCCAACAGAAAATTCAGAGGGAACGACCGCCATGACCGACACCAACCGCCGCGTGATCTTTGCCAGACGGCCCGAGGGCTGGGTGACGCCGGACTGCTTCCGGATCGAGGATGCACCGATTCCGGAACTTGCCGACGGCGATGTGCTGACCCGCAACATCGTCATGTCCGTCGATCCCTACATGCGCGGCCGCATGTCGGACCGGAAGTCCTATGCCGCCGGTTTCGAGCTGGGCAAGGTGATGAATGCCGGTGCGGTGGGGGAGGTCATTGCCTCGAAGAACGACAATGTCCCCGTGGGCACGGTGGTCAACGGGATGCTCGGGTGGGAAACCCACTCCCTGGTGAAGGGCGGGGCCGGCCTGATGCCGGTGGATGCCAAGGCGGCACCGCTGTCCTACTACCTCGGCATTCTCGGCATGCCGGGCTTCACCGGTTACTACGGCCTGCTGAAGATCGGTGAGCCGAAGCCGGGCGAGACCGTCTATGTCTCGGCAGCGTCCGGTGCCGTCGGCCAGGTCGTGGGCCAGGTGGCGAAGATCAAGGGGTGTCGGGTGGTCGGTTCCGCCGGGGATGACGAGAAATGCGCCTGGGCCATGGAAGCCTGCGGCTACGACGTCTGTTTCAACTACAAGAAGGTCGATTCCTACACCGAGGCGCTGCGGGAGCACTGCCCGGACGGCATCGACATCTACTTCGAGAATGTCGGCGGTGCCATGCTGGACGCGGTGCTGGCCAACATCAATCCCTACGCGCGCATCGCGCTGTGCGGCATGATCAGCCAGTACAACCTGACCCAGCCGGAGGGGATCAACAATCTCCAGTCGCTGCTGATCAACCGCGCCATGATCCGCGGTTTCATCATCTCGGAGCATTTCGACGGGCTGCCCGGCTTCATCGCCGACATGACCGGCTGGATGCGTGCCGGCAAGCTGAAGTACCGCGAGACCATCGCGGAAGGCATCGACAATGCCCCCGCTGCCTTCATCGGTATGCTGAAGGGCGAGAATTTCGGCAAGCAGATCATCCGCCTCGGCCCCGATCCGGCCTGACACCCACCGGCGGCGGTGACCTTTCCGGTTGCCGCCACGGGCCGGGCCGTGGGGCCGCGCCCACCCGGTAGGATCAGCGATTACAGGTCGATGCTCTTGCGCAGTTCGCTGGCGATGCGGCTCAGGCGGTCCTCCGGCAGGTCGCCGATCACCATCAGGCCGTAGCCGCCGATGATCCAGTGCACGATCCCCAGCCCATTGCGGACCTCATACTGCGTATCCGCCTCCGGCTTGTTGGAGGCGATGATGCAGAAGGCAACAGGCACGCCGTCGTCGCCCAGATAGGCAAGCTGAACCAGGGGTTTGCCGTTGAAGGCGAGCAACTGCGCGCGGCGGAATTCCAGCCCGGTCGCGGCCCGGGTCGCCGGATCCAGCGGCAGTCCGACCCGTTCCGAGGCCAGCGCCAGGGCGGCATTACCACCCTGGTCCGGCGTCAGGGAGTCGGTGGTGAACAGCATCTGGTAGTCGGCCACCGCCTGGCGCCAGCCCTTCGCGGCGACGACCGGTGCCGCATCGGCTGCGGCCTCGGCTTCCTCCAGCTCCGCCTCCATCTCGTCCAGTTCCGCCAGCAGGGCGATTTCCCGCTGCCCGGCCCGGTCCGCACTGGTGCCGAAACCGACGGCAAAGCCGATACCCAGCGTCAGCAGCAACATGGCCGCGACACCGATCGAGTGCCAGTCGTTCGCCGGACGCGGCGGCGGTGCCTGGGTGGTGGAAATGACCGAGGCAGTCAATGTCGGTTCCGGCAATGCCGCCAGCAGCCGGTCCATCGGGGCCTGGTCAAGCAGTGTGTCGAATGCCGCGCGGAAGGGCCGGTCGCCCTGCCGCAACAGTTCCAGCCTCTGCCGCAGTTCGGCGGAATCCGAAAGAGCCCGGTCGATCAGCTGCCGGTCGGAAAGCGACAGCTCCCCGTCCAGGTAGGCCACCAGGTCCTCGTCTCTCGGATGATCTGCCTTGCCGGCGGATGACATCAGTTTTCCTCGACCTCACCATCGCGGGTTCTTCGCGCACAAGTTGCGCTGGGATCAAGCCCGGCCAGTTTGCCCCGCGCGGCAGACAGCCTGCTCATGATAGTACCGATTGGAACATCCAGAATGTGAGCCGCCTCACGATAGGTAAACTCTTCCACGTAAACGAGCATCACAGCCTGTCGCTGCGCTTCCGGCAGTTCCGACACCTCACTCAACACGCGTTGAAACAAATTATTCGTTTCCATGCTGGCGGATCCGTCGAACACCAGTTCCGTCTCCGGGTCGGCAAAGCCGCCACCGGTACGGACCTTCTCTGCCCGCAGATTATTCTTCCAGATTGATGAGAGAATGGTGAACAACCACGCGCGCAGGTTGGTGCCCTGACGGAATTGTGCCTGTCTTTCAAGGGCCCGCACGCAGGTGGACTGCACCAGATCCTCCGCCACGGACGGGTTGCGGCTGAGGGAAAGGCCATACCGCCAGAGGCGCGGCAGATGGGCTTCCAACCCATCTCTCACAGTTTCGTGATCGACATCCGTCATGACGATATGAATAAGCACCCGGTCCGGTGTGTTGTTCGGGCAAGTCTAGCGAAGACCGCTCAGGGGCACGAACGAAATTACCAGTTGCGCGGCATTATGATACCGCACCATCTCGGAGAGTTCGCGAATACCCCCTGACTCCGGTTGATGAAATTGCCGGCTCCGGCATCCCTTCCCGGGATTTCTGAAATCCCGGCCGGAACCGGAAAAGAGATCGCCCAGCCGCGTCCTCCTGCGCGGCGCGGCGAACGAGGCGCCGCCACCTGGTGGGGTCGGGGGCGTTCGGACACGGACATGGCAGCCCTGAGCCATGGCGTGTCCGGATTCTGCGGACGGGCCGTCAATCGGCCGGGCCAAGCCTAGTGCCCGTTCTGCGGTCGGGGGGTCACGAACACGGTTCCGCGTGACCCCCTGATTGCCGCAGGCTCTGGATTCGGTGGCTGACCGTTCCTCCCCTCTCCCCCTCCCGACCACCCACGGGATTATCCTTATGGGTGGTCGGGAGGGGGAGAGGGGAGGAACGGTCCACAAACGAACCTCCCGAGGGGTGGAACGGTCGGGGCAAGGTTTCCCCAACTCATCCCCAGACGCGCGGCAGCCCTGCGCTGGATCGCTTGGCAGGTGGTTCGGGAGACGGCACAATTGCGACAGTTGATGCGCGTGCATTTGTGGGAGGATGACATGAGCGGCATGACCTTCGAGCCCCTGGACGATGTCTGTTTCGGCGCACGGGTCTCCGGCGTGACGCTGGCGGACATGGATGCCGACAGCTTCCGGACGTTCTATGACCGGTGGCTGGAGTACGGGCTGCTGATCGTTGGCGGGCAGTTCCTCGACAGGGGACAGCAGGTGGCCTTCGCGAAGCGTTTCGGCGATCTGGAGTTCGACATTGCCGAGATCGGCAACATGCGCAAGGACGGCAGCCTGCGTCCCGACGATGGCTCCGACGACATGATGAAGATCAATCGCGGCAACATGGGCTGGCACCATGACAGCACCTACATGCCGGTGCAGGCCAAGGGTGCGGTCTTCACGGCGGATATCGTGCCGCAGGAAGGCGGGCAGACCGGCTTCGCCGACATGCGCCACGCCTACGACGCCCTCGACGCCGCCATGAAGGCCCGGCTCGAGGGGCTGCGGTGCCACCATTCACTCTATCATTCGCAGGCCAAGGTCGGGCATCAGGCGGCGCCTGTGAAGGATTCGAGCGTCAATACGGACGATGATTCCGGCAAGACCTATGGCGGTTACGGCTTTCACGAAGGTCCCGTCTCGATCCGCCCGCTGGTGAAGGTGCATCCGGAGACCGGAAGGCCGAACCTGCTGGTGGGGCGGCACGCCTATGACATCATCGGCATGGCGCCTGAGGAGTCCGAGAAGCTGCTGCAGGAACTGGTGGATTTCGCCTGCCAGCCGCCGCGGGTCTATCACCATGACTGGGAACCCGGCGACGTGGTGATCTGGGACAACCGTCGTCTGATGCATCAGGCGACGCCCTGGCCCTTCACCCAGGCGCGCCGCATGTGGCACAGCCGGATTGCCGGCAGCCCGGAAACCGAAGCCGCGCTGGCTGCCTGATCCCGACGTTGCCGCCGGGCGATTTGGCGTTATCCTCCCTGTGCAATGTCTGTTGGGGGAGGGAGTGTCATGTCTGAACTTGCCTGGAAATCGGCAACCGAGCTTGCCGGTCTGATCCGCGCGCGCCGCCTTGGCTCCCGCGAACTGCTGGATCACATGATCGAACGGATCGAGCGCTACGACAATCAGGTCAATGCCGTCGTCGTGCGCGATTTCGACCGTGCCCGGGCCGCCGCCGATGAGGCGGATGCCGCGACACGGCGCGGCGTGTCGCATGGCCCGCTGCACGGTGTGCCGATGACGGTGAAGGAAAGCTTCGACCTCGCCGGGCTGCCGACCACCTGGGGCGTGCCGGAAATGAAGGACAATATCGCGGCCCGCGACGGCGTGGTGCCGCAGCGGCTGAAGGATGCCGGTGCGGTGATCTTCGGCAAGACCAACGTGCCGCTGATGCTGGCCGACTTCCAGAGCTACAACGCCGTCTATGGCACCACGCACAATCCGCATCGTCAGGGCCATACGCCAGGCGGGTCGTCGGGCGGTGGCGCGGCGGCGCTGGCAGCCGGGTTCACGGCGCTGGAATATGGCTCCGACATCGGCGGTTCCATCCGCAACCCGGCGCATTATTCCGGTGTCTGCGGGCACAAGCCCACCTGGGGCATCGTGCCGATGCGCGGCCATGCGCTGACCGGCGCCCTGACGCCCACCGACATCTCCGTCGTGGGTCCGCTGGCACGCAGCATCGATGATCTGGAACTGGCGCTGGAACTGACCGCAGGCTCCGACCGGCTGCACGAACCGGGCTGGAAGCTGGACCTGGCGCCGTCCGAGGTGGAGGGGGCGGAGGGCCTCCGGGTCGCGCTCTGGTGCGATGACCCCATTGCGGCTGTCGATGACAGCGTGCAGGCGGTCCTGCGCAATGCCGCCGAGGCCCTGTCCGAGGCAGGTGCCATCGTCGATGACCAGGCCCGGCCCGACTTCACGCCGCAGCACTGCATGGATACCTACCGGACGCTGCTGTTCTCCGCCATGGCGGCCCGGCAGCCGCAGGCGCTGTTCGAGCAGAACATCCGGCGGCTGGAGAGTCTTTCGCCGGACGACATGTCCGACGGGGCGCAGGTCCTGCGGGCCCAGACGATCCGCCACCGGGACTGGGCCACCGCCAACGAGGCGCGGACCCGCATGCGCTATGCCTGGGCGGATTTCTTCGAGAACTATGACGTGCTGCTCTGTCCCGTGGCCTCCGTGCCGGCCTTCCCGCATGACGAATCGGAGGACATGAATGCCCGCACCCTGACGGTGAACGGCAAGACCGTGTCCTATTTCGACCAGCTGTTCTGGGCCGGCATGACCGGCGTCAGCTACCTGCCCGGCACGGTGGTGCCCGGCGGCATGACCGAGGGACGGCTGCCGATCGGCATCCAGGTCGTCGGGCCGGAAATGGGGGATCGCCGCACCCTGGCCGTGGCCCGCGTGATCGAAAGCCTGACCGGGGGCTTCCAGGCTCCGGAAGGGTTTGACTGAGGAGAGTCGATAACGGTCTTTTCCCCTCTCTCGGCCTCCCAACAAGTATGCTTCCGCGGGTGCCCGGGAGAGGGACGGAACAGGCCGGCAAATGACTCCCGTGGCAGGGCACCGGGCACCTGACGCTCTTGAAGGAGACCATCTTGGACAGGGATACCGACTATTTCGCCGCGAAGCGCAATCCCGGCGACCGCTACAAGGTCTTCGATCCGAAGGACCCGCACGAGACCAATACCGGTCCGTTCTTCTGGCGCAAGCGCGACGGTCGCCTGCGCTTTGCCTTCGAGGCGGAGGAGAAGCACTGCAATTCCGGCGGCATCGTCCACGGCGGCCTGCTGATGACCTTCGCGGATCTGATGATGTGCGCCACGGGGACCGAGGGCACGGAAGACAATGGCGTCTTCACCGTCTCCTTCAATGCCGAGTTCATGGCCAGCGGCAACCGGGGCGAGGTCATCAAGGCAAGGGCCGAGGTAGTGCGGCGCACCGGCCAGATGGTCTTCGTCCGTGGCGAGATCTACACCGACGAGCGCGTCATCCTGACCTGTTCCTCCGTCCTGCGGCGCATGCGCAAGTCCTGATCTGCAGGCGCGCGGCCCGCGATGCCATTCCGCCGCATCCCGTTCCGATGGCGGGGCGGTCTATCCTGCCCCACCCGTTGACGGAACCGAATGCCGCCCGATGCATGCCCGAATGTACATGATCCAGCCTGTCGTCTGCGCCATCGCCGTGGTGGCGCTGGCGTTTCACGCCTGGTTCTGGGTGGCCTGTGCCGTGCAGACGACGCACCAGGCGACGGGCTCATCGACGGCGGATCTCAGCATCCTGATCTGTACGCCGCAGGGGCTGCAGCCGACGGTGCTGCCTGACGGCACGACAAAGGCACCTTCCACCGAGACCTGCCCGGATTGCAGCCAGATGTGCGGCGGCGGTCTGGCCGCCCCTTCCGCGCAGTCGCTGCATCCGACCACTGTCGCGGAACTTGTGCTGGCAGAGCGGCTCGCCGCCGAACCGGCCCGCCCGTCCTTCATCCTCGCCCGGTCGCGCCCGCGCGCGCCACCGGTTTCCGGCATCGACATCACCTGATTTCGACAGTTGGAAACTGTCAGCAGCGGCACGTCTGACGTTCGCCGACCCCGCCGGGGCCGGAAACGCAGTGCGTGATCGCGCTGAACGCGAGGATATTCATGCGAACAACACTATTCGCGGCGAGCCACATGCTCGCTGCCCTGGGGGTGGCCATGCTGGCGCTCTCCAGTCCCACGGAAGCCCACGAGAAGAAGGCAGGGCAACCGCCTGCAGCTTCTCCGGCAAACCACGACACCGATCATGCAACGGTCAGCATCAGCGGCGCGCCGCACAGTGCAATCCGCGCGGATTCCCACGCCCCCATCGGGGTCATGGGCGATCACATGCATCACGCGGGGGAGTGGATGGTCTCCTACCGCTACATGGCGATGCTGATGCGGGGCAATCTGGATGGTGACAGCCAGATCTCGGCCGAAACCATCGCCACCACCGTGCCCAACCGCTTCTTCGGCCAGCCGGGCCAGCCGCCGACCCTGCGCGTGGTGCCGACCGACATGGAAATGCAGATGCACATGTTCGGTGCCATGTATGCGCCGACCGATGACCTGACCCTGATGGTCATGGGCAACTACGTCGAGAAGAGCATGGGCCATATCACCTTCGCCGGTGGGGCGGGGGCAACCCGACTGGCCAAGTTCGACGTGAACACCAGCGGCCTGGGTGACACCAGCGTCGCCGGTCTGGTGCGCCTGTTCGACGACGACATGCATCACCTGCATCTCAATCTCGGCCTCAGCATCCCGACCGGTTCCATCGAGGAGGAAGCGGCCATCGTGGCGCCGAACAATGCCCGACCGGTGCTGCGGGTGCCCTATGCCATGCAGCTTGGCACCGGCACCTTCGACCTGATGCCGGGCATCACCTATACCGGTACGGATGGCGATCTGGGCTGGGGCGGACAGCTCGCTGCCCGTATCCATCCCTACCGCAACAGCCAGGGTTACGCCTATGGTGACCGGCTGCGGCTGGATGTCTGGGCCTCCAGGCAGTGGGCACCCTGGGCCAGCACATCGCTGCGGATCGGGGCCCAGTCGGAGGGGCAGATCGAGGGGATCGACAACCGCATCGCGGTGCCGAACCAGACTGCCGACCCGGACAATTACGGGGGCGAGCGGCTGGATGTCTCCCTCGGCGTCAACCTGGTGGCGCAGCGCGGTGACCTGCGCGGGCTGCGGCTCGCCATGGAAGCGACCGTGCCCGTCTACCAGAACCTCAACGGTCCGCAGATGGACACGGACCTGATCCTGACACTGGGCCTGCAATACGCCTGGTGAACCTGCAACCCGCCACGCCCGGAGATCGAGACATCGGCACGGGCGTGGCAAATCCGGAAACAAAGGAAAGACACGATGTACAGACACATGACACGCATCATTCCCATGCTGGCGATCCTGCTCGGCCTGGGACTGCAGAACGCATCGGCACATGAATACCAGAAGGGTGATCTGAGCATCCTTCACCCCTACGCCTACGCCACCATCGGTGCGGCGCGCGCCGGGGCGGTCTTCGTCACCCTGCGCAATGACGGTGCGAAGGATGACGCGCTGCTGGGTGTTGAATCAGGGGACGCCGCACGGGCGGAACTGCATACCCACATCCACGAGAACGGGCGCATGATGATGCGCCCGGTGGAACAGATTGCGATCCCCGCGGGCGGCGAGGCAAAGCTGCAGCCGGGCGGCGACCACATCATGCTGATGGGCCTGAAGGCAGGGCTGCAGGCAGACTATTCCCATGATCTGGTGCTGATCTTCCGCGATGCCGGGCGTGTGCCGATCGAGTTCGTGGTCGAAACGCGCGACTGACGCCCGGTCGACCGCACGGACCGGCTAGAGCCGCTTCGCCACTTCCTCCAGCATGACCTCTGTCGCGCCGCCCCCGATCGACATGACGCGGGCGTCGCGATAGAGGCGTTCCACCGGGTTCTCCCGCATGAAACCCATGCCGCCGAAGAACTGGGTGCAGTCGTAGAGCACCTTGTTCACCATTTCCCCGGTCAGGGCCTTGACCATGGAGACCTCGCGCACGCAGTCCTGACCCTGTGAATCCAGCCAGGCGGCATGCCAGAGCAACTGGCGCGATGCCTCAACCTCCGCCGCCGCCATGGACAGGCGCTGGCGGATCGCGCCGATGTCCCAGAGGGTCTTGCTGAAGGCCTGACGCTGTTTCACCCAGTCCAGCGTCAGCTCGATCCCGGCCATGGCCATGCCGACGGCCATGGCGCCTAGGGTCAGCCGCTCGTTCTGGAAATTGTCCATGATGGCGTAGAAACCGCGGTTCTCCTCCCCCAGCAGGGCGTCAGCGGGCAGATACGCGTCCTCGAATACCAGTTCCGCCGTGTCTGACGACCGCCAGCCGGTCTTGTCCAGGGTGCGGGCCACGCTGAAACCCGGCGTGTCGCGCGGCACGATGAATATGGAGATGCCGCGGCTGCCCTTGACGTCGGTATCGGTCTTGGCCCCGACGAACAGCACATCCGCCGTGGCCCCGTTGGTGATGAACACCTTCGATCCGTTCAGCCGCCAACCGTTGCCGTCGCGCACCGCCTTTGTCGTGATGCCGGCCACGTCCGATCCGGCGCCGGGCTCGGTCACGGCAACCGCCGTCAGGATGTCACCGGAAACGATACCGGGCATCAGCCGGTCCTTCTGCTCATCGGTGCCATAGCGGGCCAGGTGCGGGGAGGCCATGTCGGTATGCACCGCCACCATGGCGTTGAAGCCGCCGAAGGTGGCGCGGCCCAGTTCCTCATGCAGGGTCACCGTGGCCCGCGTGTCCAGGGCGGAGCCCCCGTAGCTTTCCGGGTAGCGCACGCCCAGCAGGCCGAGATCGCCCATCTGTTTCAGCACCGATTTCGGGCTGCGGCCCTCCGCCTCCCACGCGTCACCATGCGGTGTCACGGCCTCCGCCACGAAGCGCTGCACGGTATCGCGCAGCATCCCCAGTTCCTCGGTCATCTGTGAAGGATCACGAAAGATCATCTGCTGGGGCCCTCCCCGACCCGCAAGATTCGCGGGCCCGCGAATCGATTCGTTTTCAGTGTCCGGATTATCCGACTTTGTTCGCGTCTGTTCCGGTAAACAGAGTCAAGTTTCAGGCACCTGCGGCCGCTGTTGCATCGCCTGCGATCCCGTTCCGTTCATGGTCATGCCCCGAAAGCTGATCCGGGTCGCGCCGGTCCAGGGCGAGCCAGCCGCGCAGGAATCCATCCACCCAGCCATCCACATGCGGATCGTGCTGGCGGCGGCCTGCCATGTGCTCGTCCGGCTGCTGCGCACCGGGACAGACCAGCCGGGCGGCGCCGCCGATCAGCCAGCGCCGGTTCATCTGCTCCGTCACCTCCGGATGAAACTGGATCGCCAGGGCGTTGCCGTTCATGGCGAAGGCCTGCTCCGGAAAGCAGTCGCCGGTGGCCAGCAGGGTGCCGCTTTCCGGGGTCGTGAAACCTTCGCGATGCCACTGGAAGATCCGCATCTCGTCGGGAAAGAACGCCTTTCCCGCCTCGGTCGCGCGCACGGGGTAATAGCCGATCTCCACCCGTCCCTCCGGATGCTCGGCGACCGTGCCGCCCGCCGCGCGGGCCAGCAACTGGGCACCCAGGCAGATGCCGAGGAACGGCGTGCCGCTCTCCACCACCTTTGGAATCCAGTCGATCTCGTTGCGGATGTAGTCCTCGTGCACGTCGTTGGCACTCATCGGCCCGCCGAAGACCGCGACCCCGGCGTAACGGTCGAGGTTCTCCGGCAGCGGCTCGCCGCAGGCATGACGGCAGATGTCGACGCGATAGCCCATGGTGCGCAGGCGCAGGCCGACCCGACCGGGGTCGGAATGGCGCTGATGCACGACCAGCAGGACCGTGTCGGGTGACGAAGCGGGAGGCTGTTCCTTGTCAGGCATGCGCAATGTTCGCGCGTGCAGCAATCAAGCGCAAGATGCTTCGGTGCGGTAGCGATTCATTCGTGGTCCCCGGCCTGCCCTCTCGGGAATTGTTTGCGGTCCCCGGCCAGCCCACTCCCCCTCCCGACCACCCACGGGATTATCCTTATGGGTGGTCGGGAGGGGGAGTGGGCTGGCACGGTCCACGGAGAATCCGGGACAGGGCTGGCCGGGGTCAGCAAACGATTCAGACGCGGGGTCGGCGCAACCTATTCCATCGTGATGATGATCTTGCCGTCGCGGCCTTCCTTCGCGGCGTGGCGCAGGGCGTCGGCGACCTTGCTGAGGTCGTAGGTGGCTTCCACCGGCACGAACAGGTCGCCGCTTGCGACCTTCTCCGACAGGAAGCGGTAGGTTTCGCCGATCTCCTGCGGGGTCGCCTCTGCGAACCAGGGGGCCAGCCAGAAGCCGCGCACGGTGATGTCGCGGAACACGGTCTCCCGCGCGTCGATCATCAGCGGATCGCCCGACAGCAGGCCATAGTTGACCACGGTACCCTTGTCGGCGGTGGCCTGTGCCAGCCGCTGCACCGCGCTGCCGCCGATGGCATCGATGGCCAGCTTCGGCAGGTTGCCGCCGGTTGCCTCTGCCACCCGGTCAGCCAGATCCGGGCCGTCCACCAGCACCACGTCGGCACCCAGTTCGGTCAGTTCCGCCACCAGCTCGGGCCGCCGCACGACATTGACCGACTTCCAGCCGGACGCCCGCGCCAGCCGGATCAGATGGCGGCCCACGGCGGAGTTGGCGGCGTTCTGGATCACGTAGTCCCCGGCCTCCAGCGTCACGTATTTCGTCAGCATCAGCCAGGCGGTGGCCGGGTTGGCGCGCAGCATGGCGAGCTGCAGCATGTCGGCCTCCGCCGGCAGCGGCACCAGCCCCCGCGCCGGACCCTGCACCTGCTCCCGCCAGAGTCCGCGCGCCGGTGGCGTCACCAGATCACCGACCTTCACATTGTCGACGCCTTCGCCCACTGCCGTGACACGACCGACACCCTCCGCCCCCTGCGTCATCGGCAGGGTCGGCAGCTCGGCGCCATAGCGGCCTTCCATGTTCAGCAGGTCGGCCGGATTGATCGGGCTGGCCAGCACCTGGACATTGACCCGGCCCGGTCCCGGCGCACCCGGCGCATCGACCTCGACAAGCTCGACAACCTCGTGCGGCACGCCAAAGCGCGAGAACTGCATGACCTTCATGATGAAACCCCTCCCCGGATTGATCGGGTGACGATACAGCAGGGCGGCGCCGGAGGGAATCGCGCCGGTGCATGTGTTCTCCGGGCCCGGGATTGCGGCAGGCGAAGGGTCACCGTGCAGCATCTGTACTTGTGTGTGGGCTTTCCTTGCGTCAGTTTGCAGGAAATGGCCCCGGTCCAGGGGGCAAACGACCGTCGGCGATGATCGGCGGAACATCAGGAAACTCAGCGAAACCGGGAGGAAATGATGCCGGATACCGCACCAATCGTGAAGTCAGTCCGCAACAAGGTCTCAGAAGAGGAATGGGCGGTCCGTGTCGACCTGGCCGCATTCTATCGCCTGGTGGCCCTGAACGGCTGGGATGACCTGACCGCCACCCACATCTCCGCCCGCGTGCCGGGAGAAGATGCCTTCCTGCTGAACCCGCATGGCCTTTTCTTCGACGAGATCACCGCCTCCAGCCTGATCAAGCTGGACTATGACGGCAATGTGCTGATGCAGGGTGACTTCGGGGCCAACCCGGCCGGTTACACCATTCATTCCGCCGTGCTGTCCGGTCGTCCCGACGTGTTCTCCGTCGCCCATACCCACACCCGTGCCGGCATGGCGATCTCGGCGCAGAAGGACGGCCTGCTGCCGCTGAACCAGACGGCCCTGCGCTTCTACAAGCGTCTGTCGTATCACCCCTACGAGGGCGTGGCGCTGGACCATTCGGAGCGGGACCGCCTGATCAGCCACCTGGGTACCAACAAGGCCATGATCCTGCGCAACCACGGTCTGCTGTCCGTGGGCGAGACGGTGCCGGAGGCGTTCAACGTGCTGGCCTATCTGGAGAAGGCCTGCCAGTCGCAGATCGATGCCCTGTCCGGTGGTGTCGAACTGGAACTGCCGAGCGAGGAAGTCTGCGAGCACACCGCAAAGCAGTTCGAGAAGTTTTCACCCCTTGGCCATCGCGACTGGCCCGGCCTGCTGCGCAAGCTGGACCGCATCGACCCGAGCTTCCGCGACTGATGTAGTCGTTCGGGGACCGTTCCGCCCCTCTCCCCCTCCCGGCCACCCATTTCAGGATACTTGCGTGGGTGGCCGGGAGGGGGAGAGGGGCGGAACGGTCAACCGATAGACCGGGAGCGGTCAGCAAACCACTCCGACGCCAGACGGATGCATCACGGCTGCGGCGCAATCCGCAGCCGTGGCTGATTCAGCGGACCCGTGAATGACAGGACCGTCCCCCGGTCGCTGGCCTCGGGCGTCTCCAGCAGGGCCTCCAGATCCAGCGTCCAGTCGGCGATGTCGGCATTGCCGCGCCAGGTGGTGCGTGCCGCGCCTGCCGCGATGCTGATCGGCGCGACGGGTGAGATGATGCCTGCCCGTATGTTCAGGCCGGAGCGGAACCCGGCGAGTTCGGTCCGGCCGCCGCGCAGGGCCGCCTCGGAAGCGTCGGCGCTCGTGACCTGCAGCCACGCCGGAACATCGATGCCCTGAACCACGGTCGGCTGCATCGCAAGGTGCACGTCTCCCTCCGCCGCCCGGACCATGTCGAAGGGCGCGACACCACGGGCACGCAGGTCGAGATCCAGGTCCCCGCGCCCGGCAATCACGCTGGTCGCCGTGGCCAGGGTGATCAGCGCACCGACATCGGCATCCCGCCAGGTGAGGTCCAGGTCCAGTTCCGGTCGGGTGCCGCCGGTCAGGCGCAGCGTGCCCCGCACATCGCCATCCGCCATCCGCGCCCTCAGATCGGAGAGCGCCAGCGACCCGGCCTCCAGGCTGGCCGATGCGGCGAGATCGTGCAGGATCAGGCCACGTACTTCCAGCCGGTCCAGCCGCAGGTCCATCGCGCCCTGCATGCGTGTCATCCAGAGCAGGTCGAGCGGCGCCCGCGACCAGCGCCTTGCCGTATCGGACTGCAGCGCGGCCAGGGCGGCGCCACTGTCGGCCGCCGGCAACAGGGGGTCGAGTGCGATGCTGCCCGCCGCCACTGCGCCGGTCAGCCGCTGCGCCCCGCTGTCCCAGCGCAGGTCGCCCCGCAGGTTGAGCGGTGCGGACCCGAGGTCCATGCCGCTGATCTCCAGCCCTCCCGGCGTGATCGTCAGGGTGCCCAGTACTTCCACCGGCCCGGTGTTGGCCACGGTCGGTGACAGGTCAGGAAACAGGGCCACGGCCAGTGCCGAGAGATTCTGGTGCCGCAGCGCCACGCCCCCCCGGAAGCGCCGCTGTTCCGGCGGCCCGCTGATGCTGCCGTCCAGTTCCATCCGGGCCGACAGGGCATCGACATGACCCAGCAGGCGATAGTCGGCGACCGTACCGTCGAGCCGCAGGTCGGCGACCATCGTGTCGTCCAGATGGTCGGGCCAGCGCAGGTCGGGGAACAGCAGATCCAGCCCCGACAGCAGCCGCGCGTTGTCCACCGCCACCGTCAGGTCGAAGCGCGGATCGGTCAGCCAGCCGGTCGCGCCGCCCTCTACCGACAGCCGGGCAGCGGAAAGCTCGATCCGGCTGGTCAGTTGCACGGCGTCAAGGGAACCCTCCAGGCTGAACCCGGTCTCGAATGCCCCGAACCGCGCGGCGACACTGTCCAGCGGCAGGCCGAAGGCCAGCAGCACCGCGCGCAGGTCATCGCCCGAGCCCGTCCCGTTGAGGGCAAACCGGGGGTCCTCCGGATTGTCCAGCGACCCGTCCAGCGTCAGGCGTGCCCCGCCGGGCAGGTAGAGCTGCAGGCCGTTGAGGGAAAGCTGGCCGCCGATCAGGCTGGCGTCCAGCGTGAGGTCGCTGTAGGTGCGCCCGTTCAGCCAGAGCTGATCCACGGCAAGCCTGCTGTTGGTATCCAGGCCGCTGAGGAAGCTCACATCCGGCGGCCCATCGACGCCGCTGATGCGGCGCACATGCCCGTCCAGTCCCAGCGCCTGCAGGTAGGCATCGGCGTTGAGCTGGTCGACGCGCAGGTCGAGACTGAAGGAGGGGCGATCGCGCACCGCCACGGCGAATCCGCCACTGACCCGCGACCGGTCCAGCCGCATGTCCAGCCCATAGGCCTGTATCACGTCGTCGGTGGCGCTGATGGTGGCGGTGATGCTGGCGTTGCGCAGCCGGTCCGCCGCCCGGTCCGTGACCGTCAGCCCGCTCCAGTCCAGCAGCGCGCGCAGGTTGTCGGTCGCGGCTTCCAGGGTGCCGTCCAGGCGCGGGTGCCCGGTCGGGGTCCGCAGCTTGCCGGTGAAGGCGAGATCGGACCCGCCCGGCAGCAGCGTGCTGAGCCGGCCGATCGTCAGGTCCCCCCGTGACAGGGCCGCGTCAAAGGCGAGCTGGCGCAGCTGGCTGCCGCCGAGCGAGACCACGCCCACATCCAGGCGCAGCGCCGCCGTGATCCCGGTCGGCAGGGTCGGCCCGGGGGGGCCGTCACCGGACAGCAGGGGCCTGGCGCGGCGCAGCAGGTCATCGCCGTTCAGTTGCTCGAACCCGATGCTGATATCCAGGACCGGCGCATCCCCTGCGCCCGGCCCGGTGGGCAGGGTGGCGGTGACCCGGCCCCGGCCCTCGATCCCCGCGATGTCGAAGGTCATCTTCTCCATCACCGCGCCTTCGTCGGTGAAGGTCATGTCGCCAATGATGTTGCCCGGCACGGGATCGGGAATCCGGTCATCGGTCAGGTCGATGCCGAGCAGGCGCAGGCTGGCGAGCAGGTCCGGTGTTTCTGCCGTCAGGGATCCGCGCATCCGCCCCGGTGCCTCGGGCGTGACCTTCCCCCGGAATGTCGCCGTGCCGCCGGTTTCATCGTTCAGCACCACCGACAGGCGGGTGCCGCTGGCCGGGGCGGTCGCATTGACCTCCACCGCCAGCGGCAGCCCGACCATGCGCCCGGCCATGCGCAGGGTTGGCGGTCTGCCCTCCCGTTCCGCCTCCAGCGTCCCGGCCATTTCCGTCAGGGTGACATCGACACCGGTCCTGGCGTTCTTCAGGTCGATCAGCCCATCGACGAAATCCACGTGCCGGATCGGTGCATCGGCGGCGGCACCAACGGCGCCTTCGCCCCCCGGCTGGCCCAGCATGTCGGTCAGATGCCCGATCCCCGCATGATTGCGCCGCCCGTTCGCCAGGGTCACCAGATTGAGCTGCGGACGGATCAGGGTGACCCGGTTCGCCACCACATCGCCCAGCAGCAGGCTGGAGATCGACAGGCGGATATCGACGGCGCGGGCCAGCAGCACCGGCGGCAGGTCGGACTCCACCGCCTGCACGGCCACAGCCTCAGCCCGCAACCGCGGGGTGGGCAGCAGGCGGAACCCGATGGGGCCGTCCAGCGTCACGGGCTGTCCCAGCAGGGCGCGGGCCTGCCGGGCAATCGTGTCGCGATGGCTTTCCGCATCGATCAGGAAGGGCGCGGCGAAAAGGCCGGCAACAACCAGCACGGCAAGCCCGGCAAGCGCGGCGATCAGACCTCTCATGCCCGGTGACTCATGACCGGTGCCTCATGCCTGTTTCACCCTGTTGCCGACCACCCGGTCGCTTCCGTACGCCATTCAGCCAGTCCGCTCCTGTTCCTCTCGGCACCGGAGACCTTGTCTCCCCGACGCGCCATTGATGGTGATGACCGACACCATGCCGGTTGCAGACCTTGCGTCAACGGGACTTTCAGCTAAGCTTTTTTCTGAATGACAGGGGGTTGGCATTCAGACTGCGCGTAACGTGTGTTTCAACGCATCGATGCCCGGACCACGGGTCTGGTCCGGTGCCGAGTGGATCTGCATCGAACCCAGGCCGGAACGGTCACAGGGAGTGGAGCCATGGCAGAGCTGATCAATCTCCGTCGAGAGAGAAAGAACCGTGACCGCAAGGCCAAGGCCGTGCGGGCTGCGGAGAACAGGGTACTTTTCGGACGAACGGATGCCGAGCGGCGGCGTCAGGAAACCGAAAGCAACAGGCGTCAGGACTTGCTGGACGGCAAGCAACTGGCGAAAGGGGAAACGGAACAGGACGGGGGATGACCTTGCCCGTTCCGGGTCTTGGGGTTTCGCGGTACGGGATGCCGCATTGGAGGGTTGAACAATGAAAGCTTCGGATCTTTTTGTACGCTGTCTGGAAGAAGAGGGTGTCGAGCGCATCTTCGGTGTGCCGGGTGAGGAAAACGCGGACACCATGATCTCGCTGCTCGACAGCAAGATCGATTTCATCCTGTGTCGGCATGAGCAGGCCGCGGCCTTCATGGCCGACGTCTATGGCCGCCTGACGGGCAAGGCGGGTGTCTGCCTTGCCACGCTGGGCCCGGGCGCGACCAACCTGGTCACCGGTATTGCCGATGCCAACATGGACCGTGCGCCGCTGGTTGGCATCATTGGCCAGGCCGGTACCTACCGCCTGCACAAGGAAAGCCACCAGAACATGGACTCCATCGCCATGTTCCGTCCGATCACCAAGTGGGCGCAGACCGTGTCCAACGCCGGTGCGATCCCCGAGATCGTGCGCAAGGCGTTCAAGGTCGCCGAGCAGGAGAAGCCGGGTGCGGTGCTGATCGAGCTGCCCGAGGATCTGGCCAAGAACGATGTGCCGGAAGCCGCCGCCAAGCCGATGAAGCCGGTGCGGACCCGCCGTCCGGGTGCCGACCACAAGGCGATCAAGGAAGCCGTCGACGTCATCCTGGCGGCGAAGAACCCGATGATCCTGGCCGGCAACGGCGCCATCCGGAAGCGCGCCGCGGCGCAGCTCGCCATCATGGCGGAGAAGCTGGGCATCGGTGTGATCAATACCTTCATGGGCAAGGGCGCGGTGCCGCGTTCGTCCGAGTACTGCCTGTTCACCATGGGCCTGCAGGGCAAGGACCATGCGAACGTCGCCATTGATGCCTGCGACACCATCATCTCGGTCGGCTATGACCTGGTCGAATACAGCCCGAGCCACTGGAACAAGACCAAGGGCAAGAAGATCGTGCATATCGACTTCTGGCCGGCGGAGGTCGACACCGACTATGACGCCACCGTCGACGTGCAGGGCGACATCGCCGATGCCCTCTGGCAGGTGAACAAGGAACTGGATGACCGGGGCGTTTCCAAGCCGCCGTTCGACATTGCCAAGGTGCAGCCGCTGCGCCAGCGCATCCTGGACGACTTCGCCATGGAGAAGGACTCCGACGCCTTCCCGATGAAGCCGCAGAAGGTTCTCTGGGACGTGCGTGAGGTGATGGGCGAGGAAGACATCCTGCTGTCCGACGTGGGTGCCCACAAGATGTGGATCAGCCGCTACTACCAGTGCGATACGCCGAACACCTGCCTGATCTCCAACGGCTTCTGCACCATGGGCTTTGCCATGCCGGGCTCCATCGGCGCCAAGTTCGCCAAGCCCGAAAGCCGGGTGCTGGCGATCAACGGCGATGCCGGCTTCATGATGAACGTGCAGGACATCGAAACCGCGGCCCGGCTGAAGCTGAACGTGGTCTGGATGGTCTGGTGCGACAGCGAGTACGGCCTGATCAAGTGGAAGCAGCAGAACCAGTTCGACGGCAAGCATTCGGAGCTGAAGTTCACCAATCCGGACTTCGCCATGATGGCGAAGAGCTTCGGCATCTGGGGCCGTAACCTGACGTCGGCCGCCGAACTCAAGCCTGCCCTGGAAGAAGCCTTCCAGCAGGATGGTCCGGCGCTGATCGCCCTGCCGATCGACTACGCCGAGAACGTGAAGATGACCAAGCGTCTGGGCGAGATCGACGCCGTCATCTGATCCGGCACGTGTCGGGGCGGTGCCGCTGGCATTGCCCCCTGCACGACAGGAATGAAGAGCCGGTCGCGACCTCTGTCGCGGCCGGTTTTTTCTGCTTCTTTCCTGGCGCGCCATGTGTGTCCGGGCAGCGGCGATTGACGCAATTCACCTGCGTCTTCCCGCTGTTCGCTTGACCTTTCACGGCTCCACTCTAAAAGAGCGCAGGTAACTCCGAACCGCTCTTTGACTGAAGGAGAGAGCCGATGACCACCCAGGCCCAGGCCGCGATCAACGTCACCTTGCCCGACGGCAATGCCCTGACGTTCGAGCGGACGCCGACCGGTCTGGATGTGGCGGCAGCCATCGGTCCGGGCCTGGCCAAGGCCGCGCTGGCGGTGAAGATCGACGGTGAGCTGCGCGACCTGAAGCGACCCATCGAGCAGGATGCGCAGATCGAGATCGTGACCGCGAAGTCGCCCGACGACGTGGTGCTGCCCCTGCTGCGCCACGACGCGGCGCATGTGCTGGCGCAGGCGGCGCAGGAACTGTTCCCCGACACCCAGGTCACCATCGGTCCGTCGATCGAGAACGGCTTCTACTACGACTTTGCCCGCGACGAGCCCTTCACGCCGGAAGACGTCGAGGCGATGGAGCAGCGGATGCACGAGATCGTGGACCGCGACCTGCCCATCGAGCGCTCGGTCTGGGCGCGCGACGACGCCATTCGCCACTTCCGCGACCAGGGCGAGCACTACAAGGCGGAGATCATCGAGGATCTGCCGGAGGACGAGCCGATCTCCATCTATGCCCAGGGCGACTGGATGGACCTCTGCATCGGCCCGCATCTGGCCTCCACCGCGCGGCTGGGTCATGCCTTCAAGCTGACCAAGCTGGCCGGGGCCTACTGGCGCGGCGATTCCCGCAACCCGATGCTGCAGCGGGTCTATGGCACCTGCTGGCGCACGGACAAGGAGCTGAAGGCCTACCTCACCATGCTGGAGGAGGCGGAGAAGCGCGATCACCGCCGCCTGGGACGCGAGATGTCGCTGTTCCACATGCAGGAGGAAGCGCCGGGCATGGCCTTCTGGCACCCGAAGGGCTGGACCTTCTATCTGGCGCTGGAACGCTACATGCGTCAGCGGCTGGATGCGGCCGGCTATCGGGAAGTGAAGACTCCGCAGCTTGTCGACAGGAAACTCTGGGAGGCCTCCGGCCACTGGGAGAAGTTCCGCGAGCACATGTTCACCTCCGACGCGGACGAGCGGAACTATGCGCTGAAGCCCATGAACTGCCCGGGCCACGTGCAGATCTTCCGCCAGGGGCTGAAGAGCTATCGCGACCTGCCGATGCGCATGGCGGAATTCGGCTGCTGCCACCGCTATGAGCCGTCGGGGGCTCTGCATGGCCTGATGCGGGTGCGCAACTTCACCCAGGATGACGCCCACATCTTCTGCGCCGAGGACCAGATCAACAGCGAGAGCGCGATCTTCTGCGACCTGCTGACCACGATCTACAGGGACTTCGGGTTCGAGGACGTGCGGGTGAAATTCTCCGACCGGCCACCGGTGCGTGCCGGGTCCGACGAGACCTGGGACAAGGCGGAGGCGGCGCTGCGCGAAGCCATCGAGGAAGTGGGCCTGCCCTACGAGATGAACCCCGGCGAAGGCGCCTTCTATGGTCCGAAGCTGGAGTTCGTGCTGCGGGATGCCATCGGTCGCGACTGGCAGTGCGGCACGCTGCAGGTGGATTTCGTGCTGCCGGAGCGGCTGGATGCCAGTTACATCGGGGAGGATGGCGAGCGCCATCGCCCGGTCATGCTGCACCGGGCCATCCTGGGCTCGTTCGAGCGCTTTGCCGGAATCCTGATCGAGAATTTCGCCGGCAAGTTCCCGCTCTGGCTCTCACCGGTGCAGGCCATGGTCGCGACGATCACCCAGGACGCGGACGTCTATGCGGCCGAAGTCGTGGCCGCCGCGAAGAAGGCCGGTCTCAGGGTTGAAAGCGATCTGCGGAACGAGAAGATCAACTACAAGGTCCGGGAGCACAGTCTCGCCAAGGTGCCGGTCATGCTGGTGGTGGGCAAGAACGAGGCGGAGCAGGGCACCGTGTCCGTCCGCCGACTTGGCGACAAGCGCCAACAAGTTCTTGCCCTTGAAGACGCGCTTGCTATCCTTAAGGAGGAGGCGGTAATGCCCGGCAGTATGGTATAACTGCCGCGTTGCCTCGGGCCGTGCTCTATTCGGCCCGAAGCCACCTTCCGACCTGTAACCTGTTGATCACTGACTGAAAGGGGAAACCCATAGCCCGTCCGCCAATGAATGCCGCGCCCGTCCGGGACGGACCGCGCGCCAACGAACGTATCGAAGTCCGGGAAATCCGCCTGATCGATCACGAGGGGAACAATCACGGGGTCGTCGCGACGGTCGACGCGCTGAAGGCTGCGCGCACCATCGGACTGGACCTTGTCGAGGTTTCCCCGAACATGCGCCCGCCGGTCTGCAAGCTGATGGACCTCGGCAAGTTCAAGTATGAAGCGCAGAAGAAAGCCAACGCCGCCCGCAAGAAGCAGAAGACGCAGGAGGTGAAGGAAATCAAGATGCGCCCGAACATCGATGACCACGACTACGAGACCAAGATGAAGAAGGTCGTGGAATTCATTGAAGAAGGCGACAAGGTCAAGGTGACCATGCGGTTCCGTGGCCGCGAGATGGCGCATCAGAATCTCGGCCTGGACGTGATGATCCGCGTGCAGGAAGAGATGAAGGAAACCGCCAAGGTCGAGCAGCACCCCAAGACCGAAGGCCGCCAGATGGTCATGGTGATCGCACCCCGCTGATCCCCCCGGCCCTGCCGAAAACCACCACCAACTCCTGTCCTCCCCCTGATGGGGGAGGAGCAGAAGCGTGCGGGGTGGTCCTTTGTCCGTTCCCGCAGGGTCAGTTCGTCAGCCAGCCGGAGCGGGCGGCGATGGCGATGGCTTCGGTGCGGTTGGCGGCGTTGAGTTTCTTCATCAGGTTGGCGACGTGAAACTTCACCGTGCGCTCGCTGATCCCCAGGATCTCGCCGATCTCCGCATTGCTGCGGCCCTTCGACATCCAGAGCAGGCATTCCTGTTCCCGGCGGGAGAAGACCATGTCCGCCAGTTCGTTCTCCCCGCCCAGCACCAGATAGTCGGCGATGCTGACCGTGAAGCGCAGCGCCAGCCGGTGCAACTCGTCGGTGGTCGCCTCAATGGTCTCCGCCGCCCCCGCCGGATCGCCCAGCATGAACAGATAGAGCGCCTGGGTCCTGAGCGGCGTGTTCATGGGGATGAACAGATCGTACTTGATGCCGAACCGCTTCTCCAGTGCCCAGATCCAGCGCTGCCGCCGGGTCAGCGCCATCTGTGAGCGCTCGGCCAGGGTGGTGAAGGGGGCATGCCGTTCCGACACCAGTTGCAGCATCGGATCGAAACGGAACATGCGGCGGCTGTAGTAGATCGCCTCGAACGCCTTCAGGAACGCCGGGCCGCGGGACAGGACGAAGGCCTCCCCCGCCGCGACCTCGTCCAGTGGCATGCGCCTGTGGGTGTAATAGACGAATCCCGCGTAGCCCATGGCCCGCACGCGATATTCCAGCGCGTCGCCCAGGTCATCCAGCGAGATGGCATCGGCCATCTGGCGCTCGAACTCCAGATCCGGTCCCTGTCCTGTCATCCGGTTCCCTCCGTCAGTCCCATCCTGATGCAGCCGGAGCCGGAACTGTACCTGTCCGAACGGTCAGGTGTCAGCGTTTCGGTGGGGTGGCGGGGCTGGTGGGCCGCCGGATCAAGTCCGGCGGCGGCGTCAGTGGGGGGATGGCGCAGATGCTACGATACCTCCACAACACCACGTCGCTCTCGGGCTTGACCCGAGAGCCCGGTCTCAGAGGTCTGTGCGGCACTGCCGGGTACCCGGGTCAAGCCCGGGTACGGCGTGAGTCTTGGGGTGGCTGGTGACACATGCAGCCAAGAGAGGGCCGGAACGAGGAACGGCGCATCCGGGAGGATCCGGATGCGCCGTTCAGCGTGGATATCGAAACGCGGGGCGGCCCGTCAGGGGGCCACAGCGCTCAGAGCTTGCGCTCCACCATCATCTTCTTCAGTTCCGCGATGGCCCGGCCGGGATTCAGGCCCTTCGGACAGGTCCTGGCGCAGTTCATGATGGTGTGGCAGCGATAGAGCTTGAACGGATCTTCCAGCTTGTCCAGCCGGTCGCCCGTTGCCTCGTCGCGGCTGTCGATGACCCAGCGATAGGCCTGCAACAGCACGGCGGGGCCGAGATAGCGGTCGCCGTTCCACCAGTAGCTGGGGCAGGACGTGGCGCAGCAGGCGCACAGGATGCACTCGTACAGGCCGTCGATCTTCACGCGGTCATCGCGATCCTGCAGCCGCTCCCGATCCGGCGGGGCCGGCGTCTTGGTCTGCATCCAGGGCTCGATGGAGGCATACTGGGCGTAGAAATGGGTCAGGTCGCCGACCAGATCCTTGATCACCTCCAGATGCGGCAGGGGATAGATCTTCACATCTCCCTTCACCTCCTGGATGCCCTTGGTGCAGGCCAGGGTGTTGGTGCCGTCGATGTTCATGGCACAGGAACCGCAGATCCCCTCCCGGCAGGAGCGGCGGAAGGTCAGGGTCGGATCGACCTCGTCCTTGATGCGGATCAGTGCGTCCAGGATCATCGGGCCGCAGTCGTCGAGATCGACCTCATAGGTATCGACCCGGGGATTCTCGCCCGAGTCCGGGTCATAGCGGTAGATCTTGAACTTCTTCGTGTTGCTGCCGTCCCCGACCTTCGGCCAGGTCTTGCCGTTGGACTTGATCCGGGAATTAGCCGGTAGATTGAATTCGACCATGTCGTGTCCCCCAATCCGGGGCCGGAGAAACTATCCGGCCCGGGAATTCCGGTGCTCGATCAGTAAACGCGCGCCTTCGGCTTCACATACTCCATCTCGTTGGAGAGGGTGTAGGTGTGCACCGGGCGGTAGTCGATGGTGACCTTGCCGTCCTCATCGAACCAGCTCAGCGTATGCTTCATCCAGTTCTCGTCGTCGCGGTCGGAGAAGTCCTCGTGCGCGTGGGCGCCGCGGCTCTCCTTGCGGTTCTCGGCGGAATGCATGGTCACGACCGCCTGACGGATCAGGTTGTCGAGTTCCAGCGCCTCCACCAGGTCGGAGTTCCAGACCAGGCTGCGGTCCTGAACGCCGATCGACGGCATCTGGGTATAGACCTCGTCGATCAGCCCCTTGCCCTCCGCCAGCACCTCGGAGGTGCGGAAGACGGCGCAGTTGTTCTGCATCACGCGCTGCATGTTGTTGCGGATGCGGGACGTCGGCATGTCGCCCTTGGCGTGGCGCATCCTGTCGAAGCGGTCCAGCGCCTTGTTGAGCGATTCCTTGTTGGTGTCCTTGTGCTGGGCACCAGGTTCCAGGATCTCCGAGCAGCGCTTGGCACAGGCCCGCCCGAACACCACCAGATCGATCAGGGAGTTGGAGCCGAGCCGGTTGGCACCATGGACTGAGACGCAGGCAGCCTCGCCGGCGGCCATCAGGCCCGGCACCACCGCGTCCGGATCACCGTCACGCAGCGTCAGCACCTCGCCTTTGTAGTTCGTCTGGATACCGCCCATGTTGTAGTGCACGGTCGGCAGCACGGGGATCGGTTCCTTGTTCACATCGACACCGGCGAAGATGTGCGCCGATTCCGAGATGCCCGGCAGGCGCTCGGCGATGATGTCCTTGTCCAGGTGATCCAGGTGCAGGAAGATGTGGTCGCCGTCCTTGCCGACGCCACGGCCCTCCCGGATCTCCATGGTCATGGCGCGGGAGACGACGTCACGGCTGGCCAAGTCCTTGGCGGAGGGGGCATAGCGCTCCATGAAGCGCTCACCCTCCGAATTGACCAGATAGCCGCCCTCGCCACGGACGCCCTCGGTGATCAGGCAGCCCGCACCGTAGATGCCGGTGGGATGGAACTGCACGAACTCCAGATCCTGCAGCGGCAGGCCCGCGCGCAGCACCATGCCGCCACCGTCGCCGGTGCAGGTATGGGCCGAGGTGCAGGAGAAGTAGGCGCGGCCATAGCCGCCGGTGGCCAGGATGACCATCTGCGCCCGGAACAGGTGCAGGGAGCCGTCGGACAGGTCCCAGCAGAGCACGCCGGTGCAGGCGCCTTCCTCGTCCATGATCAGGTCGATGGCGAAATACTCGATGAAGAAATGCGTGTCGTTCTTCAGCGACTGGCCATAGAGCGTGTGCAGCATGGCGTGACCGGTACGGTCGGCGGCGGCACAGGTCCGCTGCGCGGCCGGGCCCTCACCGAACTCCGTGGTCATGCCGCCGAAGGCGCGCTGGTATATCCGCCCCTCGTCGGTACGGCTGAAGGGCACACCGAAGTGCTCCAGTTCCAGCACCGCGTTGACGGCATCGCGCACCATGTACTCGATGGCGTCCTGGTCACCCAGCCAGTCCGACCCCTTGACGGTGTCGTACATGTGCCAGCGCCAGTTGTCGGGGCCCATGTTGCCCAGCGAGGCGGAGATGCCGCCCTGCGCTGCAACCGTGTGCGACCGCGTCGGGAACACCTTGGTGACGCAGGCCGTGTTCAGCCCGGCCTCCGCACAGCCCATGGCGGCGCGTAGTCCGGCACCGCCGGCACCAACCACCACCACATCGAACTTGTGCTCTGTAATCTCGTAAGCATCTGACATCGTGCTCAACCCCCGAAGGCAATCTTGAGGACGGCAAGCGCGCAGATCAGGGCACCGATCCAGCAGCCGAACGTATTGACGAACATGAGGAACAGCTTCGGCGCATGGCCGTGCACGTAATCCTCGATCACCACCTGCAAGCCCAGCTTCAGGTGCCAGAAGACGGCGACGATCAGCAGCAGCAGCACACCGGCAACCACCGGGTGGCCGACGACGCCATCGGCAGTCAGATAGTCAGCCTTGGTCAGGCGGATCGCCAGCACGACGAAGGCAAAGACCAGCGGCAACAGCGCGATAGCCGTTACCCGCTGCATCCACCAGTGCTCGGTCCCGTCGCGGGCCGAGCCCAGGCCACGGACGTTCTTCAGCGGTGTATTCAGACGCGACTTCTGCATGATCAGCCTCCCCATCCGTAAGCGGCAATCCATGCAAGTACGGTCAGGACCGTTGCCCCGATCACCACCATGTAGCCACTGCGATATACGGACGCGATCTCGAAGCCCCAGCCCGCATCCCAGTAGAGATGGCGCAGGCCGTTGCAGAGGTGGAAGAACAGCGCCCAGGTGAAGCCCAGCATGACCAGCCGGCCGATGATGCTGCCCGCGATCCCCATGACATAATCGTAATATTCCGGTCCGCTCGCCAATGCGACCAGCCACCAGAGCATCAGGATGAGGCCACCGGCCAGCGCAACACCCGTACCGCGATGCAGGATCGACAGCATGGACGTGAGCTGGGGACGATAGACCTGTAGATGCGGTGACAACGGGCGATTCGTGTTCGCCATGTCTGACCCCCTGCTTGCCTGCCACGGGCTCCGGACAGTGCATGTCCAAGGAAGACCACGTGGGAAAATGATGGCGCGCCGTCCGACCCTCGAACGTGCCGTGCCATCCCCCAATCCTCAGCGTGATCGGCGGGAATCAGATTGATGTTTCCGGCCCCCCGACCGCGCAGGAGATCAGTTTGCGGTTACAGGGGCAGTCCTGTCAAACGAAGCTTCGGCCAACCAAGCACTTGTTGATGGTCATCAATCCTTGATCTTTGACGTCGGGGCGGCGGTACGGGACGGCTTCCGGTTGCCGGTGCGGCGCATTCGGGTTTATATGCGATCCACACGCGCATTTCGTGAATTGGACATTTGCCCATGACGGTCCCGATTGGTGCCTCGCCGCTTGCCGGTCGCCGCGTCCTGCTGATCGTCGGCGGTGGCATTGCCGCCGTGAAGGCGCCGGATCTGATCCGGCGGCTGCGCGAAAGGGGGGCCGCCGTGCGCTGCGTGCTGACCCGGGCAGGCCACGAGTTCACGACCCCGCTGGCGCTGTCGTCGCTGTCGGAGGACCGGGTCTTCACGGACCTGTTCGACCTGACCGATGAATCGGAGATGGGGCATATCCAGCTCTCGCGCCAGGCCGACATCGTTCTCGTCGCCCCGGCGACCGCCAATCTGATGGGCCGCATGGCTGCCGGAATGGCGCCCGATCTGGCGGCGACGCTGCTGCTGGCCACCGACAAGCCGGTCATGCTGGCCCCGGCCATGAACGTGCGCATGTGGCTGCATCCGGCAACGCAGCGCAATCTGGCGGTCCTGCAGGGGGATGGGGTGATGGTGGTCGGCCCGAACGAGGGCAACATGGCCTGCGGCGAGTTCGGACCGGGCCGCATGGCGGAACCGCTGGAGATCGTCGCGGCGCTGGAGGCGCATTTCGGACCGCGCCCGCTTCAGGGCCTGCGTGCCCTGGTCACCTCCGGCCCGACGCATGAACCCATCGATCCCGTCCGCTATATCGCCAACCGATCCTCCGGCAAGCAGGGCCATGCCATTGCCGCGGCCCTGGCAGCGGCGGGGGCGGAGACGGTGCTGGTCAGCGGCCCGACGCACCAGCCTGATCCGGCCGGTGTGGAGATCCGCAGGGTCGAGACCGCGCGGCAGATGCTGGACGCCTGCGAGGCGGCCCTGCCTGCGGACATTGCTGTCTGCGCCGCCGCCGTGGCCGACTGGCGGGTCGCGACGGAGGCGGGGGAGAAACTGAAGAAGGAGAAGGGCAGCGGCCCGCCCAGCCTGGCCTTCGCGGAGAATCCGGACATTCTCGCCACGCTGTCGGGACGGGCGAAGGACCGGCCCGGTCTTGTCATCGGCTTTGCCGCCGAGACCGAGAAGGTCATCGAACATGCGGTCGCCAAGCGGCAGCGCAAGGGCTGTGACTGGATCCTGGCCAATGACGTCAGTCCCGCCACCGGCACCTTCGGCGGTGACAACAACAGCGTCACCCTGATCTCGGGTGGGGAGCCGGATGTCTGGCCGCCCCTCAGCAAGCAGCAGGTGGCGGAACGGCTGGCCCGGCGCATCGCCCGGCATCTGGGGCGCGCATGATCCAGGATGTCTCCATCGAGATCCGGCGGCTGGCGCATGGTGCCGACCTGCCCCTGCCGGCCTATGAAACCGATGGCGCGGCGGGCATGGACCTGCGGGCGGCGCTGACGGACGGCAGTCTGACCCTGGACGCACGGGGCGGGCGGGCGCTGGTGCCGACCGGGATCGCCATCGCGCTGCCTGCGGGGTACGAGGCGCAGGTCCGGCCCCGTTCCGGCATGGCACTGAAGCACGGCGTGACGGTGCTGAACACGCCCGGCACGGTGGATGCGGACTATCGGGGCGAGGTGGGTGTCATCCTGATCAATCACGGGGACGCGCCGTTTCGGATCAGCCATGGCGACAGGATCGCGCAGATGGTGGTGGCCAAGGTCGCGCGCGGCAACTGGCAGGAACGCGACGCGCTGGCGGACACGCAACGCGGTGCGGGCGGCTTTGGTTCGACGGGGGGACGATCCGCATGAGGGATGCACTGCGGCTGCCGAAGAAGACCCTCTATGCCCTGGATGCGGTGGTGGACATTGCCTACAACGCCCGGCCCGACCCGGTGCAGTCGAAGGACATCACCGACCGGCAGGGCATCCCGCCCCGCTATCTGGAGCAGGCGATGCAGCAACTGGTGCGCGCCGGTATCCTGAAGGGGGTGCGCGGGCCGCGCGGCGGCTATACCCTGGCGCGGGAACGGCGGCGCATCAGCGTGGCGGAGATCATCCGCATCATCGCCGCAGAGGATGAGGAACAGGACCAGGGCGGTTCGCCGCTGGGTCAGGAGATCATCCGTCCGTTCTGGAGCGAGATTCAGGACGAGATCATGGAGCGTCTGGAGACCGTGACGCTGGAGGATCTCTGCCGTCGCGCCCAGGACGCGGGCGTTGCGCGCGCCAGCCGTGCATCACGGGACTTCACGATCTGACGGTCAGCCTTATCTGATCAACTGAACAGAAGAGCAATCAACTCCGGGGGAGCAGTACATCATGAGTACGGACCAACGTTTCACCGCCCCGCGCGGTCGCATCTACGAATCCATCACCGACACCATCGGCTCGACCCCGCTGGTCCGCCTGAACCGGATCACCGCTGGCGTCGCCGAGGGCGCGCAGGTGCTCGCCAAGCTGGAGTTCTTCAATCCGCTGTCGTCTGTGAAGGACCGGATCGGCGTCGCCATGATCGAGGCGATGGAGGCCGATGGCACCCTGAAGCCGGGCGGTCAGATCATCGAGCCGACGTCGGGCAATACCGGTATCGCGCTGGCCTTCGTCGCCGCCGCCAAGGGCTATCCGCTGACCCTGGTGATGCCGGAGAGCATGTCGGTCGAGCGTCGGCGGATGCTGAAGCTGCTGGGCGCGACCCTGGAACTCACCCCGCCGGAGAAGGGCATGCCCGGAGCCATTGCCAAGGCCAAGGAGATGGTGGAGGCAACGCCCGGCGCGGTGATGCCGCAGCAGTTCGCCAACCCGGCCAATCCCGCGATCCATGTCGCCACGACGGCGGAGGAGATCTGGGCCGACACAGCGGGCAATGTGGACGTGGTGATTTCCGGCGTCGGGACCGGCGGCACGGCCACCGGCATCGGTCGCGTGCTGAAGCAGCGCAATCCGGCCATGAAGCTGGTGGTGGTGGAGCCGGAGGACAGCCCGGTACTGTCCGGCGGCAATCCCGGCCCGCACAAGATCCAGGGTATCGGCGCCGGTTTCGTGCCGGAGAACCTCGATACCGCGCTGGTGGACGAGGTGCTGACCATCGGCAATGAAACCGCGTTCGAGACCGCCCGCCGTCTGGCGCGGGAGGAAGGCATTCCCGTCGGCATCTCCTCCGGTGCCGCCGTCGCGGCGGCGCTGGAAGTGGCGCAGCGGGCCGACATGGCGGGCAAGGTGATTGTCGTGATCCTGCCGTCCTTCGCCGAGCGCTATCTCTCGACAGCACTGTTCGACGGGCTGTGAGATTGCGCAACCGGACGGCAACGGCATGAACGCCACGAACGACAGCGCGGAAGATGCCTACTGGCAGGTCATCACCCTGACCGACCTGCCGACGATGCAGGCGGTGGAGGCGGCGCTGGGCGACCTGCCGCTCTCCACTTCCGTCTTCAAGTCAGAGGACGGACGCTGGCGGGTGACCGCGATCGTCGATCATGAACCCGACCTCGCCCACTGGCCCGTGCCGGGGGAGAGCGAGGTCGCACCGCTGGAGATGCGCGACTGGGTGGCCGAGTCGCAGGCGGCGCTGCCCGCGCTCGACATCGGTCGGTTCCGGGTCCGTGGCGGCTGGGACACCCCGGCCATCACCGGGCGCATCGATCTGGTGATCGAGGCCGGACAGGCCTTTGGCACCGGACGGCACGAGAGCACCGAAGGCTGCATGATCCTGCTGCAGCAGCTCGCCCGGCAACGGCGCATCCGCCGCGTCCTGGATGTGGGCACGGGGGCCGGAATCCTGGCCATCGCCGCGGCCCGGCTGACCGGGGCGCAGGGCGTCGGCACCGACATTGATGCGGTCTCGGTGACCGTTGCCATCGAGAATGCGGAGCTGAATGATGCGAAGCATCTGACGCGGTTCGCCGTTGCCGACGGCACCCGTCACCGGCTGGTGCGTGACGGCGGTCCCTACGATCTGGTCTTCGCCAATATCCTCGCCCGGCCCCTGGCCAGCATGTCGCGCATGATCGCGGGCCATGTGGCACCGGGGGGTGATCTGATCCTGGCGGGTATCCTGACCCGGCAGGTGCCGATGGTGCTGACGCGCTATTGTCGGCTCGGCCTGAAACTGGTGACGCATCACAGGCAGAACGAATGGTCGGTGCTGCGGTTGCGGCGGCCCTCGGGTCGGGTAGGGTAGCAGGCAGATTTCCGATGTGACGGCTGCACCGGCCGACGCCCTTGCCATAGCTGGAGTACAGACGTGTCTGATCGCGTGAACCGCCTGCGGGCGGAGATGCAGGCCACCGGGATCCATGGGTTCCTGGTCCCGCGCAATGACGAGCATTTTGGCGAGTGGGTGCCCGCGAATGCGGAGCGGCTGGCCTGGCTGACCGGCTTCACCGGGTCCGCCGGCCTGGCCATCGTGCTGGCAGAACGCGCCGCCATGTTCGTGGACGGCCGGTACACGCTGGCTGTTCGCGACCAGGTGGATCTGGACATCTTCGATATCCGCCATGTCACCGAGGAGCCGGCAAGCGACTGGCTGCGGGACGTGCTGAAGCCCGGGCAGCGACTGGGTTTCGACCCCTGGCTGCATACGGCGGCGGGCCTGGCGGCAATCGGCAAGGCCGTGGATGCGGCGGGCGCGGAGCTGGTGCCGGTCGCCCGCAATCCCGTCGATCTGATCTGGCAGGACCGGCCCGCGCCGCCGATGGCACCGGTCGTGCCGCATGATCTGGAACGCGCAGGCGAGACGGCGGAGGCCAAGCGCCAGCGCATCGCGGAGATCGTGAAGCAGCAGGGCGCGGACGCCGCCGTGCTCACCCTGCCGGAGTCCATTGCCTGGCTGCTGAACATCCGGGGTGGCGACGTACCCCGCACGCCGCTGCCGCTGGGCTTTGCGGTGCTGCATGGCGATGCGCGCGTCAACCTGTTCATGGACCCGCAGAAGATCACCGACGCGGCCCGCACGCACATGGGCAATGCCGTTTCCATCGCCCCGAAGGCCGCCTTTGCCGATGGTCTGACGGCGTTGGCGGGCAAGCATGTGCTGGTGGACCGGCCCAGCGCCGTGAAGGCGGTGACGGAGCGATTGCGCGACGTGGGCGCGGAGGTGGTGCTGGGCGAGGACCCGACCATGCTGCCCAAGGCCTGCAAGAATCCGGTGGAGGTGCAGGGCAGCCGCGACGCCCATGTCCGTGACGGGGCGGCGGTCGTGCGTTTCCTCGCCTGGCTGGACGCCCATGCAGGCGACGGGTCGGTGGACGAGATCACGGCAGCGGAAACGCTGGAGGGCTTTCGCCGCCGGAATGACCTGATCCGCGACCTGTCCTTCGACACCATTTCCGGCTCCGGACCCAACGGGGCTATCGTGCATTACCGCGTGACACCGGAGACCAACCGGCAGCTTCAGCCGGGGGAGCTGTTCCTGGTGGATTCCGGGGCGCAGTATCTCGACGGCACCACCGACATCACCCGCACCATCGCCATCGGCGATCCCAGCCCGGAGATGCGGGACCGTTTCACCCGCGTGCTGCAGGGCCATGTGGCGCTGGCCATGGCACGGTTTCCGGCGGGCACGACGGGCAGCCAGCTTGATCCCATGGCCCGCGCGCCGCTGTGGCAGGCGGGGCTGGACTTCGACCATGGTACCGGCCACGGCGTCGGCAGCTACCTGAGTGTGCATGAGGGGCCGCATCGGATTTCCAAGGTCCACAGTGCGGTGGCCCTGCAGCCCGGCATGATCGTCTCCAACGAGCCCGGCTACTACAAGGCCGGGGCCTATGGCATCCGCATCGAGAATCTGGTGACCGTCGTGGCGACGGTGATCGAGGGCGGGGAGCGGCCGACACTGGAATTCGAGACCCTGACACTGGCCCCCATCGACCGCCGTCTGATCGTCACCGGGATGCTGACGGCGGCGGAACGGGGCTGGATCGACCGCTATCACGCCCGTGTGGCAGAAACCCTGACGCCGCTGCTGGATGCGGAGACGGCGGGCTGGCTGGCGGCGGCGACGCAGCCCCTGCCGGGATGAAACATGTCGCTGCACCGGCCTTCGGGGTCTATGTCCACTGGCCGTTCTGTGTCTCCAAATGCCCCTATTGCGACTTCAACAGCCATGTCCGTGAAACCGTCGATCAGGACCGCTGGCGTGCGGCGCTGCTGGCGGAGATCCGGGCCTGGGCGGAGCGTGTCCCGAAACAGGCCGTGGACACGGTCTTCCTGGGGGGCGGCACCCCGTCGCTGATGCCGCCTGCCACCGTCGCCGCCGTGCTGGCGCAGATCGATGACAGCTTCGGCCTCGCGGCGGATGTCGAGATCACGCTGGAGGCCAATCCGTCCTCCATCGAGGTCGGGCGGTTCCGGGATTTCCGCAGCGCGGGCGTCAACCGGGTCAGCCTGGGGGTGCAGAGCCTTGACGACAGGGCGCTTCGGTTTCTGGGGCGCGCGCATGATGCGGAGGCCGCGAAACGCGGTATCGCCGTGGCGGCTTCCGCCTTCGACCGTTTCTCCTTCGACCTGATCTATGCCCTGCCCGACCAGACGGAGGCCGAGTGGCGGGCGATGCTGGCCGCGGCGCTGGATCTGGCCGGGGATCACCTGTCGCTCTACCAGTTGACCATCGAGCCCAATACCGGCTTCGCGGGGCAGGTGAAGCGCGGTGTCTTCGATCCGATGGACGACGACCGGGCGGCGGACCTGTTCGAGCTGACGGCCGGGATCACGGCGGATGCCGGTCTGCCCGCCTACGAAACATCGAACCACGCCCGCCCCGGCGGGGAATGCCGCCACAATCTGCTCTACTGGCAATATGGCTCCTGGATCGGTGTCGGCCCCGGCGCGCACGGGCGACCGGTGTCTCAGGATGGCCAGCGCCATGCGACCGCCAACCACCGCAAGCCGGAGGCCTGGCTGGAAGCGGTGGAGGCAGGTGGCACCGCCCTCGCGGAGGCGCGCGCCCTCCCGACGGAGGAACAGGCCGAGGAAGCCCTGATGATGGGCCTGCGGCTGGCGGACGGCATTGCCGGCGACATGTTTCAGGCCCGCACCGGCGGCCAGTCCCTCGACCGCCTGCTGGACCCGACCGCCGCGCACCGGCTGACCGAGGACGGCCTGATCGAAACCATCAATGGCACGCTGCGCGTCCACCCCCGGGGCCGCCTGCTGCTGAACAGCATCACCGGCGCCCTGCTGGGCGGGTGATGTTCCGGAAGCCGCCTACATTGCAATTGCCTTGCCAGGGACCAGATTGGTAGAATTCTGTTCTGGATGGTAGAAACGGGCCTGGACCATGCTGAATATCAAGAACGAGGAAGTCTTCCGACTGGCAACGGAACTGTCCGCACTTACAGGTGACAGCAAGACCCGCGTCGTGCTTGACGCCTTGCGTCAAAGGCTTCGCGAGGTTCGAAGAACACAGGACAGGCAGGCCCTGTCCAACGCTCTGATGCAGATCGGAGCGGAGTGCGCCGGACACGTCCGCGGGCATGCCGTATCCGGCGATCACGACGAGCTTTATGGCGAGGACGGCCTGCCGGAATGATCGTCGATGCCTCCGCCATTCTTGCGATCCTGTTCCAGGAACCGGAAGCACAACTGTTTGCCGATGCAATAGCCGGAACGGCTGAAGTCGGCATATCGGCCGTGAACCACGTCGAGGCAGCGGTGCGGATCGACAATGTCGGCGATGAGTTGGCGGTGCGAAGCTTCGACCGTTTCATTGAACTGGCCCAGATCGACATCATGCCAGTGACTGCGGTCCAGGCACAGATGGCACGCGAAGCCTATCGCCGTTTCGGTCGCGGCAACCATCGGGCCAGCCTCAATTTCGGCGACTGTCTTGCCTATGCCCTGGCGGTCGATACGGGCCGGGCTCTGCTGTTCAAGGGCAATGACTTCATCCACACCGACGTGGAGTCAGCTGTCACCCTGCCTTCGCCAACATCGCCCTGAGTTCGTATTTCAGCACCTTGCCCAGCGCGTTGCGGGGCAGGGCGTCGATGGGGATGACGTCCTTCGGGTGCTTGTAGCGGGCGAGGCGGTTGTGGAACAGGGCGAGCAGGGCCGGGGCATCAAGGGTCTGCCCCTCCCGCGGGACGGCGAAGATCACGGGGACTTCGCCCCAGCGCGGATCGGGGCGGCCCACGACGGCGAACTCGGCCAGGTCGGCGTGTGCCGCCAGCACCTGTTCCAGTTCGGCGGGGTAGATATTCTCCCCACCCGAAATCACCACGTCCTTGGCCCGGTCCTCGATGCGGTAGAAGCCGTCCGTATCGCGGCGGCCGATGTCGCCCATGCGGAACCAGCCGCCCTCGACGAAGGCCTCCGCCGTCGCGTCCGGGTTCTGCCAGTAGCCGGAGAAGACGCTGGGGCCGCGCACCAGGATCTCCCCGGCATCTCCCTCCGCCACGTCGCGCCCGTCATTGTCCACGACGCGCACCTGCACATGCACTGCCGGTCGCCCGCAGGAGCCGACATGGTCCAGCGCATCCTGTCCGCGCAGCACGATGGCCAGCGGTGAGGTCTCGGTGGAGCCGTAGATCTGGCCAATCGGCACCCCGCGCGCGTGAAACCGCTCGATCAGTGCCGTGGGCACCGTGGTCGATCCGGCCATCACCAGTCGCAGCGATGACAGGTCGGTGGTGGCCCAGCCCGGGTGATCGGTCAGGGCCTGCATCATCGCGGGCACGGCCAGCGCCAGTGTCGGGCGCAGCCGGTCGATGGCGCCCAGCGTCATCGCAGGGTCGAAACGCGGCTGCAGATAGACCGTCGCCCCGGCATGAAACGCGGGCGTGGTCTGGTTGTTCAGCCCGCCGACGTGGAACAGCGGCAGGTTGGTCAGGACCAGATCGCTGCTGACCATGTCATGCGCATGGGTCGCGTTGACCGCGTTCCAGAAGACATTGCCCTGGGTCAGCACCGCGCCCTTCGGGCGGCCCGTGGTGCCGGAGGTATAGACCAGCAGCACCGGTGTTTCATGGCTGGCCTCCGGCGCGATGGCGGCACCCGATGCGGCCGCCGCCAGATGGTCACTCCAGGCACTCCACCGCCCCTCCGCCGGGCCGAGGGAAACATGTTTCAGGCCGGGCAATGTGTCGGGAATGGCGTCGGCGTGGGGAATGAAACCGGGATCGGCGAACAGCACGCCGGCACCGCTGTCGGCAAGCTGAAACCCGTGTTCGGGCGGGGCCAGCCGCCAGTTCAGCGTGACCAGGCTGACACCCGCCCGGGCGCAGGCGAAGAACAGCACCAGTTCCGCGACGGAGTTCTCGCCCAGATGCGCCACACGGTCCCCGGCCCTGACCCCCAGTTCGTGCCGCAACGCCCGCGCCGCCCGGTCGATGGCCGCGGCGAAGCCGGCATAGGTCAGTGTCTCATCGTCGGTGATGATGGCGGGCTTGTCCGGTGCCTGTCCGGCCCAGCCCTCGATCCAGTGCGCCAGATCCATTTGATCGCCCTACAGGTGCATACCGCCGTCGATCACCATGGCCTGTCCGGTGACGTACTGGCTCTCGTCGGCGGCCAGATAGGTGGCCAGTGACGCGATCTCGTCGGCGCGGGCGAGGCGACCCATCTTCTGGCGCGACACGAAGTCCTTGCGCGCCTGGACGGGGTCATCGAACGCATTGATGCGGTCATCCAGCGACGGGGTCTGCACGGTGGCCGGGCAGATGGCGTTGCAGCGGATGCCGTCACCGATGTAGTCCGCCGCCACCGACTTGGTGAAACCGATCACCGCGCCCTTGGTGGCGCCATAGGCGCAGCGGTTGACCACCCCCATCTCCGAACTGACGACGGAGGCCATGTTGATGATGGAGCCGCCGCCGTTCGCCAGCATCGCCGGCATGAAGGCCTGGGTCACCACGAACAGCGACCGGCAGTTCAGCTCGAAACTGAAGTCCCAACCCTTCATCGTGGTGTCCAGCAGGGATCCGTGATCGACATAGCCGGCGCAGTTGAACAGCACGTCCACCGCCCCGACCTTCGCCGCCATAGCCGCCACGGCGGCCTGGTCGGTGACGTCCAGCGGGTGGGTCTCGACCCCGGGCAGGCCATCGAGTTCCGCCAGCTTCTCCGCGTTCAGATCCGTCGCGATGATGGTCGCGCCCTCGGCCGACCAGGCCTCCACCGTTGCCCGGCCGATACCCTGTGCCGCTGCGGTGACGAAGCACTTCTTGCCCTGCAGACGTCCAGCCATTCCGTTTCCCCCGTTTCGTTTCGCTTGTTCTTCCCTGGCCGTTCAGGTGGCCAGGTGGTCTCCCACCGGCTCACCCAGAGCCAGATGATGTATCGCACCGCCCACCACTTCGCCATCGACCGGCACGGCTTTCCGGTCGGGGAAACAGCCTGCGATCAGGTCAAAGGCCTCCGCATCGCGCGGGTCATCGAAGCGGGGGATCAGCACCGCCCCATTGGCGAGATAGAAGCCGCAATAGGTCATGGACGCGGGGCCGATGGCCTCCGGCACCGGCACTTCCAGCATCTCGATGGGCCGGTCGAAGGGATCCGTGGCCGCGCGCAGCCGCTGCACATTGTCCTGCATGGCGCGGAAATCGGGATGCTCCGGGTCGGCGGGCGAATGCAGCAGGACCTTGCCGGGCGCAATGAAGCGGCAGAAGCGGCCGACGTGGCCGCCGCCGCCGACCAGGCCGCTGATGCCTTCGCCGAGCCAGATCACGCGGACGATGCCGAAGAAGTTCATCAGGATCTCTTCGATGTCGCGCCGCCCCACCAGCGGATTGCGGTTCGGGCTCATCAGGGTCTGCTCGCTGACCAGCGCCGTTCCCAGACCGTCGGTCTGCACGGCACCGCCCTCCAGAACGATGGGGCCGCGGTAATAGGGTACCTGCATCAGACGCACCAGTTCCTCGGCAAAGCCGTGGTCTTCCTCATGCACGATGTGGCGCCCGCCCCAGCCATTGAACTTCCACGCCACGCCCTTGGTCCGCGCCTGCTCGTTCACCAGGAACGTCGGTGCCAGATCCCTTATCCAGCCGTGGGCGACGTCATGCGGCACCAGTTCGACCTTCGGGCCGAGGGTCAGGGCGGTTTCCTTCATGTCCGGCTCCGGCACGATCATCCGCACCGGCTCGAAGGCGGCAATCGTGCGGGCGATCTGGGCGAAGGCGACGCGGCTTTCCAGCAGCCCGGCCGGCATCTCCGTCGGGTCTGTCGGCCAGGCCATCCAGGTACGCGTATGTGCCGCCCAGTCGGGGACCGGGAAGTAGCCTTCGAAGGAGGGGTTTTCTTCATCCATGGCCGAAGCCTATTGCATTTTCACCGGAAGGAAAGCCGGGAGTCCGGAGTCTGTTCTCCCCGTTCCTCTCCCCTACCCGGTCCCCCACGGTAGTATCCTTGATGGGTGGCCGGGTGGGGGAGAGGGACGGAAAAGGCAGCAAACAGACTCCTCCTCAGCCCTGGGCGTGGAAGGTCCTGCCCAGGCTGCCCGGCGCGCGCAGCATGGCCCGTGTCGGGCTGGCGGAGATGGCGACCAGTACCGCGATGGTCACCAGATAGGGCAGCATCGACAGGTACTGCGACGGGATCGCGATCCCCAGACCCTGCACGTGCAGCTGCAGGATGGTGACGCCGCCGAACAGGTAGGCCCCCAGCAGTGCCCGGTTCGTCCGCCAGCCCGCGAAGACCACGATGGCCAGCGCGATCCAGCCGCGGCCCGCCGTCATCTCCTCCGACCACAGCGGTGTCCGCGCGATGGAGAGATAGGCACCGCCCAGTCCGGCCAGCGCACCCCCCCAGGCCAGCGCAAGCAGCCGGATCAGCACCACCGGATGCCCGATGGCGTGGGCGGCGTCATGGTTCTCCCCCACCGCCTTCAGGATCAGTCCGGCGCGTGTGCGGGTCAGGAACCAGCCGGTCAGCACCAGCAGCAGGATGGACAGGTAGAACATGGGCTCATGACGGAACAGCAATGGTCCGAAGAAGGGAATGTCGGTCAGCACCGGGATCTCGATGCGGGCCAGCGCGGGTATGGAGAGTCCCGAATAGCCACTGCCGAGCAATGCCGACAGGCCCAGCCCGAAGATGGTCAGCGCCAGGCCGGAGGCGACCTGATTTGCCAGCAGGACCTGCGTCATCAGCCCGAACAGCAGCGCCATGGCCGCGCCGGCAATCGCCGCACCCACGATACCGGCCAGATGCGATCCGCTCTCCGCGGTGACGATGAATCCGGCGACGGCGCCGATCACCATCATCCCCTCCACACCGAGGTTCAGCACCCCCGCACGCTCCACCACCAGTTCCCCCGTGGCGGCGAACAGCAGCGGTGTCGCGGCGAGCATCATGCCGAGGATGATGTTGATGGCCAGTTCCATCAGGCGACCTCCCGCACCCGCCTGCGCAGGCGAAAGCGATAGGTGGACAGGACATCCATGCCGAGCAGGAAGAACAGCAGTAGTCCCTGGAACACGGCGGTGACGGCGTTGGGCAGTTGCATGGTGATCTCTGCGGCCTCGCCCCCCAGATAGGTCACCGCCATGACGAATCCGGCGATGATGATACCCAGCGGATTGAGACGCCCCAGGAAGGCAACGATGATCGCGGTGAAGCCATAGCCGACCGGCAGGCTGGGAACCAGTTGTCCCACCGGCCCCGTTGCCTCGAACAGTCCGGCCAGTCCGGCCAGCCCGCCGGAGACCAGCAGGCAGAACCAGATCACCCGCGCCTCGACAAATCCGGCGAAGCGGGCGGCGCGCGGGGCCTCCCCCAGCAGCCGGATCTGGAAGCCGACGACATGGCGACCCAGCAGCAGCCAGGCCACGAACGCGGCCACCAGCGCCGCGAAGAAGCCGATGTGCGCCCGCGTGCCCTCCATCAGCAGCGGCATGGCGGCGGAGCCTTCGAACAGGCGGCTTTCGGGGAAGTTGAAACCGTCCGGATCCCTCAGCGGTCCGGTGACCAGCGCCGAGAGCAGCAGGGTCGCGACATAGACCAGCATCAGGCTGACCAGGATCTCGTTGGCCCCGAAGCGGGTGCGCAGGAAGGCCGGAATGGCGGCCCAGGCCATGCCGGCGGCACAGCCGGTGATCCACATCAGCGGCATCAGCCAGAGGCCGTCGGTGCCGTGAAAGGCCAGACCGACCGCGCCCCCCGCCAGCGCGCCGATGGTGAACTGCCCCTCCGCGCCGATGTTCCAGATTCCGGCACGGAACCCGAGCGAGAGACCGATGGCGATCAGGATCAGCGGCGTCGCCTTCACCAGCAGTTCGGAAAGGTTGTAGAGGTCGGAGAAGGGGCTGACGAAGATCACTGCCACGGTCTGCAGCGGGTCCTTGCCGAGCATCGCGAACAGCACCATGCCGACCAGGATCGTCAGGACCAGGGCCAGCACCGGCGTCAGCCAGAGCATGATGCGGGACGTCTCGGGCCGCCGCTCCAGCCGGATCATGCGGCGTCGTCCTGCTGTTCGCGCGCCGCGCCGCCCATCAGGATGCCGATCTCTGCCACTGTCACGTCGGCGCTGGCGCGGGGGGCGGAAAGGGTGCCGCCGGCCAGGACGGCAAAGCGGTCACAGATCGACAGCAACTCGTCCAGGTCCTGGCTGATGATCAGGATGGCGGCTCCGGCGCGGGCAAGCTGGTCCAGGGCCGTGTGGATCTCGGCCGCCGATTTCGCATCGACACCCCAGGTCGGTTGCGCGGCGATCAGCACGGTCGGTCCCTGCAGGATCTCCCGTCCGATGACGAACTTCTGCAGGTTGCCGCCGGACAGGCTGCCGGCCTGGCGGGTCACTGCCGTGGTGGCAACGTTGAAGGCACTCACGATCTCCGCCGCGAAACGCTTCGCGGCACCGAAGTCCAGGACGCCCCGGCGCTCCAGGTTGCGTCGTCCCCGGGCCGAAATCAGGGTGTTCTCGGTCAGGCTCATGGCGGCGGCGGCCCCGTGACCCAGCCGTTCCTCCGGCACGAAGGCCATGCCCATGGCGCGGCGACGTGTCGGGCCCAGGGTGCCGACCGGCGCGCCATCCAGGCTGACCGCATCCGGGGTCGCGCTGCGCCGTTCCCCGATCAGCGCGGCCATCAGTTCGTCCTGGCCGTTGCCCGCCACCCCGGCGATGCCGATGATCTCCCCCGCCCGCACGTCCAGCGAGATGTCCTTCAGGTCCACACCGAACTCTGTCGCTGCCGGCAGGGTCAGGTGATCGATCGACAGCCGTACCGCCCCCGGTTCCTGCACCTTGCGGATATGGCGGCGGACCGCGTTGCCGATCATCATCTCGGCCAGCGATTCAGGTGTCTCCGCCCCCGGGTCGCAGGTGCCGACCACCCTGCCGCGCCGCAGGATCGTGGCGTGGCTGCAGAGATTCCGGATCTCCCGCAGCTTGTGGGAGATGTAGAGGATGGAACGGCCCTCGTCGCGCAGCTTGCGCAGGACCGTGAACAGCCGCCCGACCTCCCCCGGGGTCAGGACCGACGTCGGCTCGTCCATGATGATCAGCCGCGGCGACTGCAGCAGGCAGCGCACGATCTCCACCCGCTGGCGTTCCCCGACCGACAGCTGGTCCACCCGGCTGAAGGGGTCGAGCACCAGACCGTAGGAGGCCGAGACATCGCGGATCCGGTCCGGCAGATCCGACCCGGCCAGATCGGCAGGCAGGGCGACGGCGATGTTCTCCGCCACCGTCATCGCTTCGAACAGGGAGAAATGCTGGAACACCATGCCGACACCGGTGGCCCGCGCCGCAGCCGGGTTGGCGGGGGCATAGGGTCGACCGTCGAACCGCATGCGCCCGCTGTCGGGGCGCAGCGCGCCATAGATCATCTTCACCAGCGTCGACTTGCCCGCACCATTCTCCCCCAGCAGGGCGTGAATCGTGCCCGGCCCGACGGTCAGGTCGATCCTGTTGTTGGCCACGATCCCGGGAAATGAACGGGTCAGGCTGTCGAGTTGCAGAAGCGGGGTCGTGGTCATGGGTTCCAAGCAATACACGCGGATCGGAACCGATGCCATACCGGTGCTGCCAAACCGGATCGAATGCCGGTATGCTCCCGCCCGGTTTGCACATGGGGAGCACTGACATGACCGACACACCCGCCTTCGAACTGCAGCACTGCCTGATGCCGGCTGAACAGATCCTGCCGATGCTGGAGGGCAAGCGGGAACGCAGCAAGGGCCGTGTCATGGACCCCAAGGCGCAGGTGGTGGCGGAATTCTCCCGCTCCGTCCGCGTGCCCGGCTATTTCCCGCCGCTGCCGGAACTGCGCCAGCAGATCCGCACGCTGGTGCAGCTGCTCGACACGCCCGCGCCGGAACTGAAGCGGATCGAGGACATTCAGGTGCCGGGGGCCGAGGGGCCGGTGAATGCGCGCGTCTATGCCGACAGGGACGGGCCGCTGCCGGTGCTGGCCTTCTTCCATGGCGGCGGCTGGGTCCAGGGTGACCTGGAATCGCACCATGGTCTCTGTGCCCATTTCGCCAGATGGTCCGGGGCGATGGTGGTGGCCATCGACTACCGGCTGGCGCCGGAGACGAAGTTTCCCGGTGGCCTGAACGACTGCATCGCCGCATATGGCTGGCTGCGCGAGCATGCGGCGGAGATCGGTGGCGATCCGGCACGGGTGGCTGTCGGCGGTGACTCGGCGGGGGGCAATCTCTCGATTGCGGTCAGCCAGCAGGCCGCAGCCGCGGGACAGCCGGTGCCGGACTTCCAGTGGCTGATCTATCCGGCCACCGATTTTGCCATGACCGCCGCCTCCCATGATGAATTCGTCGAGGGCGCGATCATCCCGCGCGACCGGGTGATCTGGTACCGCGACCAGTATCTGACGCAGGAATCGGACGGGAAGGACGTGCGCGCCTCCCCCCTGCTGGCCGACAGTCTGGAAGGCCAGCCGCCGGCACTGATCCAGACCGCCGGGTTCGATCCGCTGCGCGACGAGGCGCTGGACTACGCCAACCGCCTGCGCGATGCCGGGGTCCATACCACGCACCACGAATATCCGGGCCAGATCCATGGCTTCATGATGCTGACCAAGGCGATCCCGGAGGGGCTGGAAGCCATCCGCGAAGGTGCGGACTACGCCCGGCGTCACTGGGGCCTCTGAACAGGCGACCGGTCTCAGGTGCCCGTGAGTGCCTCGATGATGCGGAACTTCTGCACCTTGCCCATGGGGTTGCGGGGCAGTTCAGCCGTCACGATGACCCGGCGCGGCACCTTGTAGCCCGCCAGCCGTTCGCGGCAGAACTTCTCCACCGCGTCCGGCTGCAGCTCCGGGTCGCGGCTGACGATCATGGCGGTGACCAGTTCGCCCCAGCGGTCATCGGGCAGGCCGACCACCGCCGCCTCGATGATGTCGGGGTGTTCGTGCAGGATGCGCTCCACCTCCGCGGTATAGATGTTCTCCCCGCCGGAGATGATCATGTCCTTCTTCCGGTCCACGATGCAGAGCCGCCCGTCCGGCTGCCAGATGCCGACATCGCCGGACATGACATAGCCCTGCGCGTGGCCCTCCGGGCGGTGCCATGCGGCCTCCGTCGCGTCGTCGCGTCCGAGGTAGCCGGAGAAATGGGTCAGCGCCTTGACGCCGACTTCCCCCGGTTCGCCCACCGGGCAGGGTTGTCCCGCCTCGTCGAATACCGCGACCTCGTTGCCGAAGGTGGGCCAGCCGACCGAATGGGCCAGCAGGGTCTCCCGGTCCTTGACCTCGAAGGTGACCCAGCCCCCCTCCGTCCAGCCATAGGCCTCCGCGATCTGGGCGTTGGGGAACATCTCCAGGCACTGCTTTGTCAGGGACAGCGGTCCCGGCGCGCCGGAGGAGATCATGAAGCGGAAGGCACTGATCGGCGGACAGTCCTGCCTGCGCCATTCCTCCGCGATCATCGTGGTCATGGAGGGGACGAGGAAGGCGAAGGTGCTCCGCTTCGCCAGCTCTTCCATGGCCAGCGGCGCCTCGAAGCTCTGCATGATGCGGATGCGGGCACCGATGGCCAGCGCCGCGAAGGACAGCCCGGCATAGGACAGGTGAAACAGCGGCCCCGGCACCAGCATCACGTCGCGGGCGGTCAGGCCGAACTCCCAGCCCCAGCGCATGCAGGATGTCAGGTAGTGGTCGTTGGAATAGAGCGCACCCTTCGGGAAACCCGTGGTGCCGGAGGTATAGCCGACCACCGCATGTTCCGCGCCGCGCCCTGATTCGCCGAACACCAGCGGACCGGACCGGTCCGGCGTATCGATGCTGTCGGCATCGATCACGGTGGCACCGGTGGCAGCCGCGAGGGTCCGCGCCGCCTCCATGTAGGGTTCGGCGGCAAGGATCAGCTTGGCGTCCGAATCCTCGATCACGAACTGCATCTCCGGCGGGGCCATGCGGCTGTTCACCGGCACCGCCCCGGCCTCGGCCCACTGACAGGCCATGTAGGCCAGCACGTGATCCGACGCGTTGGGCAGCAGGATGCCGACCATCCGGCCGTGCCGTCCGGCGCCCACCCCGGCGATCGCGTCGGCCAGCGCCAGGATGCGGTCCCGGACCTGGCCGTAGGTGAGCGTCGGGCCGCCCTGCAGCACCTCGATGGCGATGCGGTCGGGGTGATTGATGCAGCGGTTGAGGATGGTCTCGGCAAGGGTCAGGCGCATGGCGATCAGCTCCGTGTCACGATCATGGAGGCATTCTGCCCCCCGAAGCCGAAGGAATTGACCTGCACCACATCGAAATCCAGGTCCTTCGGACGGCCCGTGACGATCTCGAACTCGGCGGCAGGATCGGGGTCCGTGGTATTGGCGGTATGGGCGAAGCGGCCATCGGCCATGCCCAGCAGCCCCTCGATCAGGGCCATGCCGCCCGATGAGGCCCCGGAATGGCCGGTGTGGCCCTTCAGCCCGGTGACCGGCAGCGGTGCCGCCCGACCGGAGGCCTTGCCGTGCACCAGGTTGATCGCATTGATCTCCGCCGTGTCGCCCTTCGGTGTGGCCGTCGCATGGGCGAACAGGCCACCGACATCGGTCGGGCCGATTCCGGCGCTGCGCAGGGCCTTCTGCATGGCGCGGGCCTCCCATTCCCCGCTCGGGTCGGGGGAGGAGGGGTGATAGCTGTCGGCCAGCGAGCCATAGCCGCGCAGGTAGCCAAGTATCCTGGCACCTCGGGCCTTCGCATGGCTTTCCCGTTCCAGCACGATCATTGCCGAGCCTTCGCCGACCACGATGCCGGAGCGGTTGACGTCGAAGGGCAGCATGGCACGCTTCGGGTCCTCGATCGGTCCCTCCATGCCATAGGCGCCGCCGGCGTAGTACATGGCCGGCACGAAATCGCCGTCCTGGGTGCCGTCGGACAGGGCCAGCCCGCCCTCCGTGCCGCCCGCGACGATCACATCGGCCTCGCCTGCGCGGATCAGGTTCGCCGCCGTGCCGATGGCATCCAGCGAACTGGCGCAGGCGGTGGTCACGGTCAGATTGGGGCCGTGCAGCCTGTAATGCAGCGCCACCTGCGCCGCCGCCATGTTGGCCCAGACCTGAAGCTGGGTCTTGCGCGGCACCGCCGTCGGTCCCTGGGTATCCAGCATGTACTGCGCCTTCTGGAACGCACGGACGCCACCGCCGGAGGTGCCATGGACGACACCCGTCCGTTCCGCGTCGAAGCCGCCGCCATCCAGTCCCGCCTGCTGCATTGCCTGGCGTGCGGCGGCTATGGCGAACTGGGCGAACATGTCGGAGCCTTCGGCGACCTTCGGCGACATCCAGTCGTCCGGGTCGAAGTCGGTGACCACGCCCCAGAAGATCTTGCGCGGATCCCGCGCCGGATCATACCAGGGGGCCACGCCGATACCCGTAGCCCCGGCCATGACGTTGGTGTGGAACTTCGGCACATTGCTGCCGAGGGACGAGACGACACCGGTGCCGGTGATCGCGATTGCTTCCATGGTAGTCCTCCCCTTGAGCCAATGCTAAACCGCAACCGGACGCGCGTGAACCGGCAGATGGAGACGCGCATGGCTCATGTGCAGGAGAGTTCGGGATGGCCACCCTGGTGCTTGGCAATCGGATCTATTCGTCCTGGTCATTGCGCGGCTGGCTGCTGGTCCGCCAGGCGGGACTGGCTGTGGAGGAGATCGTCATCCCCCTGCGCACACCTGACACGGCTGCCGCGATCGGGAAGCATTCACCCTCCGGCAAGGTGCCGACGCTGGTGGTGGACGGTCTGACCGTCTGGGACAGTCTGGCGATTGCGGAATATTGCGCGGAGCAGGCACCGGATGCCGGTCTCTGGCCCGCCGATGCGGCGGCCCGCGCGGTGGCGCGGTCGGTTTCGGCGGAAATGCATGCCGGATTCCAGGCCCTGCGCGGGGCCTGGCCGATGAACCTGAAACGCAAGGGGCCGGCACTGGCGCCTGACGCCGCCGTCGCCGCGGACATCGCCCGGATCAGCGCCATCTGGGCCGACTGCCGGGCGCGTTTCGGCGCGAAAGGGTCCGGGGACGACGGACCGTTCCTGTTCGGTGACTGGTGCGCTGCGGACGCCATGTATGCGCCCGTGGTCAGCCGCTTCGTCAGCTATGGCGCACCGCTGGATCCGCAGGCGACAGCCTATTGCGCCGCCGTGATGAACCATCCGCTGATGCGTGAATGGTCCGAACGCGCGGCCAGCGAGACCTGGGCGATCAGCGACATCGACGCGCTCTGACGCGAGTGGGGTGGGGTGCCGCACATCCGGCGGCACCCGTTCCCTGCAGCCTACTTGTGGGTGAACTTCGGCTTCCGCTTCTCGGCGAAGGCGGCCATGCCCTCGCTCTGGTCGTCGGTGGCGAAGAGGGAGTGGAACAGGCGACGTTCGAACATCACGCCTTCGCGCATCATGCTCTCGTAGGCCTTGTTCACCGCTTCCTTGGCCATCATGACGGACGGGCGGGACAGTTCGGCGATGCGGGTGGCGACCTTCAGCGCCTCCTCCACCAGATCGTCGGAGGGGATGATGCGGCTCACCAGGCCGGAACGCTCGGCCTCCTCGGCGTCCATCATGCGCGCGGTCAGCACCATCTCCATGGCCTTCGACTTGCCGACGAAGCGGGTCAGGCGCTGGGTGCCGCCGGAGCCGGGGATGACACCCAGGTTGATCTCCGGCTGGCCGAACTTGGCACCGTCGCCGGCCAGGATGAAGTCGCACATCATCGCCAGTTCGCAGCCGCCGCCGAGTGCGTAGCCGTTCACTGCCGCGATGACCGGCTTGCGGCAGCGGGTGACACGCTCCCAGTTCGCGGTGATGAAGTCTTCCTTGTAGGCATCCATGTAGGACTTGGGCTGCATCTCCTTGATGTCGGCGCCCGCGGCGAAGGCCTTGACCGAGCCGGTGATGACCACGCAGCCGATGGCGTCATCCGCCTCGTAGCCGTCCAGCGCCTGGGACAGTTCGTCCATCAGCTGCTTGTTCAGCGCATTCAGCGCGTCCGGCCGGTTCAGCGTGATCAGGCCGACGGGACCGCGCGTGTCGGTCAGGATGCATCCATAGCTCATCTTCAGGTCTCCCCATGGTCGTGTCAGTTGACTGTTCGGTCTGGCTCAGCCCTCGGGCGAAAGCCGGAAAATCACAAGTGTCTCCCCGTCGCTGGCCGTGACGGCAAGGGTCAGCGCCTCGCCATCGCGCAGGAACCGGTTTGCCCCGATGGCGCGCCAGCCAAGCTCCGGCAGCACCCGCACGTAGTACTGCTCCACTGTCGCCGCCGCAACATCGCCGCGCGCCTCCACCACCACGACGCGGCCCGTGGCGGTCTCGAAGACCGTACCCGCCGCGTCATCCTCCACCAGCCCTTCCGCCAGCGGAATCTCGAGCTGGTCCAGCCAGGGTTCGCCAAGGGCGCTGCCCGCGAACAGGATCAGGGACAGAAGGATCAGCGGGACCTGTTTCATCGCTGGCACACCGGACAGTGGAAGGTCGAACGCCCCGACTGGACGATCCGGGCAATGGTGCCACGGCACTTCGGCTTGCGACAGGGCTTCCCCTCCTGCCCGTAGGCGCGGAAGTCATGCTGGAAGTATCCAAGCTCGCCGGAGGCCTGAACATAGTCGCGCAGCGTCGATCCGCCGGCCGCGATGGCCTCCGTCAGCACATCCTTGATCTCCGGCACCAGGCGCGCGGCGCGGCGGCCGGACACGGTCATGGCCAGCCGGGTGGGGGAGATACCGGCGCGGAACAGCGCCTCGCAGACATAGATGTTGCCCAGCCCGGCGACCACGCGCTGGTCCAGCAGGGCCGACTTGATGGGGGTGCGCTTCGTGGCGATGGCGGCGGACAGGCTGGCGCCGGAGAAGGCGTCGCCCAGCGGTTCCGGTCCCAGATCGCGGAAGAAGCGGTGATCGTCCAGCGCGGCGGTCGGGCAGAGATCGAAATAGCCGAAGCGGCGATGGTCCTGGAAGATCACCACCGTGCCGTCATCGACGGTGAAGACGATATGCTCGTGCGGCTGCTGACTGTTGGGGCGGGCATCATGGATATGCATCCGCCCCGACATGCCCAGGTGGCCGATCAGGGTCTCGCCATTGTCCAGATCATACAGCAGGTACTTGGCGCGGCGGCGCATGGCCTCCACCCGGCGGCCCGTCAGGCGTACGCCCAGATCGGGGGGCAGCGGGAAGCGCAGGTCCGGCCGGTTCACGGCCACATGGGTCAGGCGCCGCCCTGTCAGGCGACGGTCCAGCCCGCGACGAACGGTCTCTACTTCGGGAAGCTCCGGCATGGGGGGCACTGTAGCGTGGCCCCGGCGGCTCCGCTATGGTGCGCCGCATGGTCGAGACACGAAACAGCGATGGTGAATCCATGGCCTCCTTCGGCTTCCGGGAGGTGCCGGAGGCGGAGAAGGCCGGGCTCGTGGGGCAGGTCTTTCATTCCGTAGCGGCACGCTACGACGTGATGAACGATGTCCTGTCGCTGGGGGTGCATCGCATCTGGAAGGACCGGTTCGTCACCGCTCTGCGTCCCAGGGCGGGGGAGAAGGTGCTGGACCTGGCAGGCGGCACCGGCGACATCGCGCGGCTGATCCACCGCCGCACCGATGGCGCGGCCCATGTGACGCTGTGCGACATCAACCCTTCCATGGTGCAGGTCGGGCGCGACCGGCTGCTGGATCAGGGCCTGTTCCGGGGCATCGACTGGACCGTGGGTGACGCCGAGGCGCTGCCGTTCGGCGATGCGCAGTTCGACGCGGTCACCATCGCCTTCGGTATCCGCAACGTGACCCGCATCGACCTGGCGCTGCGGGAGATCCGCCGCGTGCTGCGGCCCGGCGGGCGTTTCTTCTGCCTCGAATTCTCCACCGTCTCGGCGGCGGCGCTGAAGCCATTCTATGACGCATGGTCGTTCCAGGCCATGCCGCGCATCGGCAAGATGATCGCCGACGACCCGGACGCCTATCAGTATCTGGCGGAGAGCATCCGCCGCTTTCCGGCACCGGATGACTTTGCGGCCATGATCAGCGACGCGGGACTGCGACGGGTCGGTTTCGATGCCCTGACGGGGGGAATCGCCGCCATCCATCGCGGCTGGCGAATCTAGCGGATGATCAGACGCCTGACCTATGTCGCGCGGCTGGTCTTCATTGCGCGGACCCTGCAGAAGCATGACGCCCTGTTCCCGCTGGAGCGGCTGGACGCCCCCCCGCTGGTGCTGCGTCTGGCGCGGCTGTTCGCGGGACGGTCGCGGCGCAATCGCGACCGGCGACCGGGGGAGCGGCTGGCCGCGGCGCTGGAGGATCTGGGGCCATCCTTCATCAAGCTGGGGCAGGCGCTCTCCGTCCGCGCCGATCTTCTGGGCGAAGGCATTGCCGATGACCTGGGGCGGCTGCGGGACCGGCTGCCCGAATTCAGCTTCGATGAGGCCCGCCAGACCATCGAAAGCGAACTGGAACACCCGCTGGAGGATCTTTTCGTCGATTTCGGGCGCAAGCCCGTCGCCGCCGCCTCCATCGCCCAGGTCCACTTCGCGACCGTCGCCACCCCGGAAGGCCCCGCGAAGGTCGCCGTCAAGGTGCTGCGCCCCGGCATCGAGGAGAAGCTGCAGCAGGACATGGACCTGTTCTTCTGGCTCGCCCGGATCGCGGAGCGCGCCGACCCGAAACTGAAACGGCTGCGTCCCGTGGACATTGTCCGCACCCTGCAGCAGTCCGTGGCGCTGGAGATGGATCTGAGGCTGGAGGCCGCCGCCGCCGACGAGATGGGGGAGGTCTTCCAGCAGGACCCGGACTTCCGCACGCCGCTGATCGACTGGGAACGCACGGCAGGCCGTGTCATGACCATGGAACGGATCGAGTCCGTGCCCATCGGCGACAATGCGGCGCTGGATGCCGCCGGGATTGACCGTCCGGCGCTGGCGGAACGCGTCATTCGCATCTTCCTGCGCCAGAGCCTGGCGCATGGCTTCTTTCACGCCGACATGCACCAGGGGAACCTGTTCGTCGATCCGGACGGCACGGTGGTGGCCGTCGATTACGGCATCATGGGGCGTCTGGACCACCGTACCCGACTGTTCATGGCGGAGATGCTGGGGTCCTTCATCGCCGGGGACTATCGCCGTGCGGCTGAGGTGCATATCGCCGCCGGTTACGTGCCGCCGGAGACTTCCGTCGATCTTTTCGCGCAGGCCTGCCGCTCCATCGGTGCGCCGATCCGTGGCAAGCCGGTCAGCGAGATCTCCATCGGGCGGCTGATGGCGCAGCTGTTCCGGGTGACCGAGACCTTCGCCATGGAGACGCGCACCGAGCTGCTGCTGCTGCAGAAGACCATGGTGACGGTGGAGGGCGTGTCGCGCGGCATCGATCCGGACATCAACTTCTGGAGCGCCTCGCAGCCGGTGATCGAGGGCTGGGCACGGGACAACCTGGGACCGGAGGCGCGGATCGCCGGGTTCATCACCGACACCCTGGACATCGTGGAGAAGGTGCCGCGCCTGCTGGAGCGGGCGGAGCGGGCCTTCGACCGGATGGAGGCGGTCGAGGTGAAACCGGCGGAAACGCCGGGTTCGGTGACGGCTGGCTGGGCGGTGGCTGCCGGAATTGCCGGTGTTGCCGGGGGACTTCTCGTGGCGCTGCTGCTCGGTGACGCTATCTGGTGAGGGCGTCGCGCCGTGCGCGCAGGGCAGGCTGCAGCAGGCTGAGGATCACCACACCGACGGCGACATAGCCCACACAGCCCGCCGCCAGCATGTCGAAGCTGATCCCGGCATCCAGCAGCAGGCCGAAACAGATCGGGGACGCGGCGGTGGCCATCACCATCGTGGCCTGGATCAGGCTGCGGATCGCGCCAAGGTGGCCGGTGCCGTGCATCTCGGCGAATACCGCGCCCATCAGGGTGAATCCGGCACCGGCGGTGGTGCCGACCAGAACCATGTAGACCAGCGCCCCCAGGGCATGGTCGGTGACGATCAGGCTCAGCGCCGAGAGACCCAGCGCCGGCAGGTAGAAGGGCAGCAGGCGGATGCCGCCGACACGGTCGACGAGGTTGCCCGTGATCAGGCTGGACAGGGCCTGGGCAATGGCGAAACCGACGAAGCAGCTCGCCAGCCATTCCAGGCTCCATCCCTTCACCTCAGCCAGATGCACCTGATGGAAGAACAGGCCGGTGGAGATGAAGGCCGGGGCCATCATGGCGAGGACCTGCGGGTAGAAGACGGGGTCGCGCACGACCTCCGACAGGGTGCGGGACCGGGCAGGGCGGGCGCCTGCCTGCATCGCGTCGGTCAGACCGGCCTGTCGCGCCGTCTCCCGTTCCGCCTGTCCGCGCAGCAGCCAGATCATCAGCGGTGCCACCCCGACCAGCAGCACGATGCCGAAGCCGCCCCAGGTCCAGCGCCAGCCAATCAGACCCAGCAGGATGACCGCCATGGGGGGAAAGATGGCCTCCCCCAGCGGATGCCCCAGGGCCGCCAGGCTGACCGCCTTGCCCCGTGCGCGGTCGAAGTAGCGCGCCATGGCAATGATGGAGACATGGCTCATCAGCCCCTGTCCGGTCAGGCGCAGCAGATAGAAGACAAGGCCGAGGAAGATGGCGGAGGGAACGATCGCGGTCAGTAGGCAGGCCGCCGCCAGTCCGGCGGAGACCATCAGTGTGTAGCGGGTCAGATCGACATGATCGATCTTCCGTCCCAGCCAGATCAGCGTCAGTCCGGCGCAGAGCGTGCCCAGCGAATAGAGCGTCCCGAAGTCACCGTGGCTGAGCCCGAACTCCGCCCGCCATGCCCCGCCGAACAGGGCGATGAAGAAGGTCTGGCCAAAGCTGGACAGGAACGCCGCCGTGACGCCGAACGACAGGAAGCGCCGGTTGGCGGCGATGAAGGAGAGATAGGAGTTCAAGCAAGGGTATCCGGTTCGTCTCAGCGTTCGAAGTAGGCCGGGCGTCCCGCACCCCAGTGGTCGCCCCACATGCGGGAACCGCCATCCACATGCACGATCTCGCCGTTCATGAACTTGCCTGTCGGGCCGCCGACGAAGACCGCCGTCTCCGCCACGTCCCAGAGATCCCCGACCTTCTTCATGGGATTTGAATCCTTGAAGGTCTCGCGTCCTGCGTCGGTGTAGTTCTCGAAGCCGCTGCTGGCGATCGTGCCGATGCCGAGGCAGTTCACCCGGATGTTGTAAGGGGCCCATTCGGTTGCCACGGTCTTCGACAGCGTGTTGACCGCGGAGCGGGACGCCGCCGTATGGGCCATCTGCGGGATGCCGCGATCAACGCTGGCGGTGATGTTGACGATGCTGCCCGGCTGGCCCCGGTCGCGCCAGCGTTTCGCCGCCGCCTGCATCATGTACCAGGTGCCGTTCAGGTTGGTGTCGATCACCGCGTTCCAGCCCTTGACGGAGAAGTCGATGGCGTCCTGCGCGAACTGGCCGCCGGCATTGTTGATCTGCAGGTCCAGGCCGCCGAACCGCTCGAAGGCTGCGCCCACCATGTCGTCGACGGCTTCCGCGTCGCGGATGGTCAGCGCACGGGTCTCCACGTCCCGGCCCAGCCCGGCGATCAGCTCCGCCGTGCGGTCCAGTTTCTCCTGCTTGCGGCCGCAGAGGTAGAGGCTGGCCCCCAGCCGGGCGAAGACGATGGCCATGGCCTTGCCGAACCCGCTGCCGGCACCGGAGACCAGAACGGTCTTGCCCGCGAACAGTCCGTCGCGGAACGACAGCGGCGTTTCCAGCATGTCGGCTTCGGTGAATCCGTATTTTGCCTCTGTGGCCATGGCGTGCCCTCCCCTTCAGCAGTCCTGGTTGCGAACCTACCTTCTGCGCGGGGACTCGTCTGCACGCATGAATGCGGGCCGGATATGCCGGTGCGATGGCAGGGGGTCAGAGTTCCCGCGCGTCCAGCAATTGCCCGGTGACCAGCCCGTCCCAGTTGCGCAGCGGCGGGCGGCAATGGCCGGTCATGGCCGTGCGGATTCCGTCATCCAGCAGCCCGAGGGTATCGAGCACCGACCAGAGGGCCGCAGCCGAGGCACGGGACGCCCCGTCCTCCGCCTTCAGCGCGATGCCGAGCTTCCGTTCCGGCAGATAGACGACGTAGACGCCTTCCGCCCCGGTCTTCGACAGGATGCGCCCGCCGGAGGCACGGATCAGGTCGGTATCCACGCGTTCCGTCCCGCCGATCATCTCCGGGTGGGCCTGCATGGCATGACAGAGGGTGCGGCACGCCTCTGCCCGAGTCGCGCCAAGCCGCCCCGTATCGCCTTCAGCCAGTCGTGCTGCAGCCACCGCGACCGCCGACAGCGGCAGGTTCGGGTTGGGCGCGGAACAGCCGTCGATGCCGAACGGCGTGTCGGACAGGTCGACGTCCGCCATCTCGCCGATGGCAGCGAAGATCCGTTGCTGGACCGGATGCCGCCGGTCCTGATAGTGGCGCACCGGATCGCCCAGGTGCAGCGCGGTGGTCAGCATGCCCGAATGCTTGCCGGAGCAGTTGTTGTGGCGGCGCACCGGCTGCTGGCCCTCGCGGATCAGCGTCGCCTGGTCATCGAGGCGGCGCGGCCATTGCGGCCCGCAGACAAGCGCCTCCTCCGTCAGGCCCAGGCGTGTCAGCCACGCGCCCACCGCACCGACATGGAATTCCTCGCCTTCGTGGGAGGCGCAGGAAAGTGCCAGTTCTGCAGGCGACAGGCCATATGCCCGCGCCGCACCGCTCTCGACCAGCGGCAGCGCCTGCATGGCCTTGATCGCCGAACGGGGGAAGGTCGGCCTGTCGGCCTGGCCGAAGACATGCGTCGCGACGCCGTCCGGGCCGGCGATGACGGCATGGACCTGATGCGTACTCTCGACCACGCCGCCACGCGTGGCCACGATCTCGATTGGCGCGGAATTGCTCATCACTGGTCGTCCCGGGGTCAGTTAAGCTCGATGAAATGCAGGCCGGAGATCAGCTTGTTGACCACCCCGCCATCGTCGGAGAACGGCAGGATCAGCCGCTCCATGCGATAGACGACATCCCTGACATTGCGGAAGTTGCGCTCCCCCAGCACCGGTATGCCTTCCCGCGCGCAGGTGCCATAGTCTTCCAGCACACTGGTGGTATTGTCGCCGAAATAGACCTCGTCCAGATAGTGACCGGTATAGTCCTTGCCATAGACGGTTGCGACGCGCGTGCCCAGGACCCGCACGGCCAGCCGCCCGGTGTCCGGTTCCACGTCCAGCAGGATCAGATTGGGCAGAATACGGGGAACCTGTACCGGATCGAAGGCTGAACGGGACGGAATTCGCCTGTCCCCTCGCATCTTCTGCCAGTAGGTGTACAGATCTCTCAGCTGCTGATCTCGGATATCCAGTTCATCCGCAGCATGCCCGGCCATGATTGCTACCCCGCGCGGTTCCACGCCCGTGGTATCATGATCATCAATGGCTGTCGAACGCTGCCTGCGTGATGGGTGTCATGGGGTAAGCATGCAGATGAGCCGGTACAGTGGAGGTTTTCGTACCGGCCCATCCCGGCGTCAAAACAGGTTCTTGCCGAAATTCAGCACGTGATCCGGTACTTCAACCCCGTCGAGCACACGCCCGTCGTCGTATGGTGTGCCGACCGCGGTGTGCAGCGGGATGACCCCCGCCCAGATCGGCAGGGCATAGTCCTCCTCATCATCGACCGGGTTGCCGGTACGTACCTTCGCCGATGCCTCGCTGATCGGCAGCGACAGCACCGAAGTCGCCTTGATCTCCTGCGCATTGTTGGGGCGCAGGGTCTCGACACGACCGGGAAACAGCCCTTCGATGAAGTTGTTCACCAGCGTGCTCTTGAGCTCCGGGTCCTCGATCAGCGTGGGTCGGCCCAGGATCATGACCGAACGGTAGTTGGCGGAGTGGTGCATGCCGGAACGCGCCAGCACCAGACCGTCGAAGCAGGAAACCGTGAGGCAGACGTCGGCATCCCTTGCGTTGCGCAGCGCCTGACTGGCGGAGGAGCCGTGGAAGTAGACATGATCCCCTTCGCGCCACTGAAACGTCGGTGTCACGAACGGCTGGCCGTCGCGCACATATCCGACGTGGCACAGCGGCTGCGCATCCAGAATGGCGTCGATGCCCTGCCGGTCATAGACCGCACGCTCGTTGAGGCGCTTCACACGGGTCCGTTCACTGGGGGCCTTGGTCTCGCGTGCCATGTCATCTCTCCATCGGTTGGGTGGCCGTTCCGTTGCTGGATAGCGTTCGATTGGCATGGTAGAAAGTGCCAATTCACAGTAAATCTGCCAGTCCAATTCATGCCCGACCTCCCGCCCGCGTCCCTGCTGACCACCCCGGCCGCCCTGCTGACCATCAGTGTGGAGCGGTCCCGCGCCCGGCCTGTCTTCATGCAACTCTACGATCAGGTGCGGGATCTCATCCTGGATGCGCGCCTGCGCTCCGGGACGCGATTGCCCTCCAGCCGTGACCTTGCCGCGGAACTGGGCCTGTCCCGCACGACCGTCGTCGCCGCCTATGACCAGTTGCAGAGCGAGGGCTATGTCGAGCAGCGCCGCGGGGCGGGCACCTTCGTGGCGGAACTGGTACCGGAACTGCTGACGGGCGCGACGGTCGCGCGCGGCGCCGGCACGCCCGGAAGGGGGCCGCTGCCCGCCCCGGAACCCCCCCGTCCGCTGGCCCACATGGTGCCGGACCTCGGCGCCGTGGAACGCAGGGAGTGGGGCCGGTTGCTGCAGCGGGGCTTTCAAAGTCTGGATCCCGCACATCTGGAGCGTGGCGATCCCTTCGGCCTGCCGGTGCTGCGCGAAGCCATCGCCGATCATCTGAAGGTCTGGCGCGGGCTGGATGTGATGCCGGACCAGATCATCATCACCTCCAGCTCGGCGGAGTCGCTGCGGCTGGTGCTGGCTGCCCTGTTTCCCGGCCAGGCCACGGTGGTGATGGAGGATCCCGGCTATCAGGACATGCGCGCGGTGCTGGCCGAGGCGGGGCAGACGGTGGAGCATGTCGCGGTGGATGCGGAGGGGCTGTGCACCGACCTGCTGCCGGAGGGCGATCAGGTCAGGGGGATCGTCGTCACCCCGTCGCGGCAGTTTCCGCTGGGGGTCACCATGACGCTGCCCCGCCGACTGGCGCTGCTGCAGTGGGCGGGGGCCGCGGACCGGTTCGTGATCGAGGATGATTTCGACAGCGAGTACCGTTACCGCGGCAGCCCGCTGGAGGCCCTGGCCAACCTGGATCGTGAGGGGCGCGTGGTCTATCTCGGCAGCTTTTCCAAGGTCCTGTTCCGGTCCCTGCGCATCAGTTACCTGGTGGTGCCGCTGCGGACACTCGACCGGTTTCACGCGACCCTGCGGGTCCGCGCACCGGCCACATCCATCATTGCGCAGCCGGCCCTGGCGGAGTTCATCACCAGTGGCGGTTTCGCGACCCATCTGCGGCGCATGCGACGGCTCTACGGTCAGCGCTATCGGGCGCTGGCCGTGGCAATGGAACGTATGGCCGACCTGCTGACCCTGCAGGAGGTGGACAGCGGCATGCACGCCATTGCCTGGTCCACACCGGCACTCGACGCGCGCATGACGGATGTGGCGGCGGCCCGGCGGGCGGCGGCTGCCGGTGTGACCGTGCGCCCGCTCAGCCCCTTCTATGTCGCCGAGCCGCCCCGCCAGGGACTGATCCTGGGCTTTGCCGGGTTCGATGCGGCCCGGATCGCGCAGGCCGTCGCGTGCCTTGATGCGGCGCTGCGCGACCCGTGAGGGCTTTTCGCCCGGCCCGGGCTTGCGCTATGAATGTTTCCCGCCCGCGCACGGTCTGTCTGCGCCCGGCGACATACAGATGATCGGGGAGGATCGGGAACATGGATCTGTCTTTCACTTCGGAAGAGATCGCCTTTCGCGAGGAAGTGCGGACGTTCCTGCGGGAAAAGGTGCCGAGCGACATTCGGGAGCGTGCCCGCATCGGCTGGTCCTACCTGCCGAAGGACGATTACCTGCGCTGGCAGAAGATCCTGTACGAGCGTGGCTGGATCGCGCCCGGCTGGCCCGTGGAATATGGCGGCACCGGCTGGAACGCCGCACAGCGGTTCATCTTCGACGAGGAATGCGCCCGCGCCGACTGTCCGCGCATCATCCCCTTCGGCATCACCATGGTCGGACCGGTCATCTATACCTTCGGCACACCGGCGCAGAAGGAACGGTTCCTGCCGCGCATCCTCTCGACGGAGGACTGGTGGTGCCAGGGCTATTCGGAGCGCGGGGCCGGGTCGGATCTGGCGCGACTGGCGACGAAGGCCCGGCGGGAGGGGGATCACTATGTGGTCGATGGCCACAAGATCTGGACGTCCGGCGCGCACCGGGCGAACTGGATGTTCACGCTGGTCCGCACCGATCCAACCGCGGAGAAGCCGCAGCAAGGCATTTCCTTCCTGCTGATCGACATGCGCACGCCGGGGGTCACGGTGAAGCCCATCGTCTCCATGGACGGCTACCACTATCTGAACGAGGTCTTCCTGGACGATGTGAAGGTGCCGCTGGATTGCCTGATCGGGGAGGAGGGCAAGGGCTGGACCTGCGCCAAGTTCCTGCTGGGCAACGAGCGGACGGGTATTGCCGGGGTCGGTCGCTCCAAGGGGCGGCTGGAACAGCTGAAGGAGATGGCGGGCGCTGAGGCCGATGGTGGCGGACGCCTGATCGAGAACCCGGCGTTCCGCCGCAAGGTGGCGGAGATCGAGACCGAGCTTGCGGCGCTGGAGGTCACCAACCTGCGCAATCTCGCGGACGCCGCCGCGGGTCGCCCGCCGGGGGCCGAATCCTCCATGCTGAAGATCCGGGGCACGGAGATCGAGCAGTCGATCAACGAGACCATGGTGGAAGCCATCGGCTACTACAGTGCGCCCTATGTCCACACGGCGCTGAACTGGCAGGGCAATGTGTCCCCGGTCGGCCCGGCCCATGCGGACGGGGTGATGCCGGAGCATCTGCTGAAGCGCGCATCGACCATCTATGGCGGCACCAACGAGGTGCAGAAGAACGTCATCGCCAAGGCGGTGCTGGGCCTGTGAGGGGCGTCATTGCAGGTTTCGTGCTGGCGTCCCTGGCCGTGCTTTCACTGGGCGCGGCGGCTGATGCGGAGGAGCGTTCCTGGCGCGAGACCTGTCTGGCCCAGGAACATCCGGCGTTTGCCTTCGGTGACGAACGGCTGCCCGGCGATGCCCGGCCCCTGTTCGGCTGTGCCGAGCGCAGCGGCGCGCGGGAGGATGCGGACGCGCAGTTCGTCGAGAAGCTGCAGCACGACGGGGACACCGATCTGGACACGGCGCGGGAACTGATCCGGCTGGGCTGGAAATGGATCGGACTGCGGCAGCCGGGATCCGCCATCAACCGCTTCAACCTGGCCTGGCGCTTTGCGCCGGAGGATGGCGATGTCTATCACGGCATCGCGGTCGCCATGGCCGAACTGGGCCAGCCTGCGGAGGTCATCGACTACTGGTTCGCGCAGGCCGTCAGCAAGCCGCAGGGTCGCCCGGGCCGGTTTGCCGACTACGGGCGCTACATGGTGGCCGGCCGACGGCATGAGGAGGCCCGCCCCGTGCTGATCCGGGCGCTGGAGCTCGAGCCGGAAAATGCCTGGGCCATGATGTATCTGGCCGATGTGCATTTCTGGCTGGAGGAACGCCGGGAAGGCTGCGCCATGATCCTGAGAATCCTCGATGCCCGCCCGCCGCAGGGCTTTCCGCAGGTCGACTTCGACAAGCTGCTGGAACACTGGCGCAATCGCGCGGCGGTCGCGCAGTGCCCGACCGGCTGAGCGCACCTGCGGGCCGCTCAGGCCTTGATGTCGGGTAGCCGGATGGTCACGGTCGTGCCCTCGCCGAGAGTCGATTCCAGGCTGACCTGACCCTTGAGCAGATCCACCAGTTCCTGCGTCAGGGCCAGTCCGAGACCGGTGCCGTCATGATTGCGGGTCAGCGCATCCGCGACCTGGCCGAAGGGGGTCATGACCTTGGCAAGGTCGGTCTCAGAGATCCCGATGCCGTCATCGATGACCCGGATGACGACCGGCCAGTCAGGGTCGCGTGACAGCCGGACCTGTATGGTCCCGCCGGGGTCGGTGAACTTCACCGCGTTGGACAGCAGGTTGACGACGATCTGCTGGATCTTGCTGACGTCGCTGTTGATCACCGGCAGGTCGGATTCCGCCTCCGTGCCGAGGGTGATGTTGCGCGCGTTGGCGTCCTGGCGCACCAGCGAGACGGCGAAGCCGACAGCCTCCCGCACATCGACGGGGGCCAGTTCGAGGTGCAGATGACCACCCTCCGCCCGTGTCAGATCCAGGATGTTCTCGACCATGTTCAGCATGTGCCGCCCGGCGCGCAGGATATCGTTCGAGAACTCCTGGGTCATGGCGTGATCATCGGGGTTCATCTTCGGGTCACGCAGAATCTCGGCGAACCCCAGGATGGCATTCAGGGGGGTCCGGAATTCGTGGCTCATGTTGGCCAGGAACCGTCCCTTGGCCTGATTGGCTGCCTCCGCCCGCGCGGCCTCGGTCCGCAACCGGCGACTGGCGTTCGAAAGGTCGGTCAGCATCTGGTTGATTGCCTCCGCCATCGCCACGATTTCCATCGGCGTCCGGGGGGGCAGGTTGCTCACCCTGGCGCTGCTGTCGCCGGCACTGACCGCCCTCGCCACATCCGCCACCTGCTCGATCGGCCGCGCAAGATAGCGGGCGATGACCCAGGCAATGACGATCGCGACCAGCAGGCCGAGCCCGCCGATCAGGATCGAGACCAGTTGCACGCTTCGGGCATGGGCCGAAAGTTCCGCCAGCGGCTGCGGCACCATCACACCCCAGCCGGTATGCGGTGCACTGGTGAACCCGGCGATCATCTCCGCGTCCATGGCGGGGGAGTAGAAGGTGGTAACGCCGGTTTCCCCCTTCATCATCCGGGCAACTGCCGACACGCGCGAGATGTCCTTGGTCTGCTGCTCCCAGGACTTGTTCGGATGGGCAATGACGTGACCGAACTGGTCGACGATCGCGGAATGGCCGCGCTGGCCGAATGCGACCCGCTGCTGCACGTCCACGACATAGTCCGTCCCCAGGGTGCCGATGGCGAGGTGCCCTTCGGGGAGCTGCTGCACGATATGCAGGGTCGGCTTGCCGTTCCGGTCGAGTTGCACGCCTGAGAACGTGGCCTCACCCCCCGGCGCCGCCTCGGCCAATCGGCGCAGAACGCTCATGTCGCCGACCTGTCGGTCGATGGGTTCCCCCGGCGCGGTGCCATCCAGGCTGGCGGTGACGCGACCGGCACTGTCGACAATGCAGGTATGGCGAAACCCCATCCTGGCGAGCAGGGACGCGACGGCGGATACATCTGTACTGGCAGTCTTCATTTCCGATACGGCCAGACCGAAGACGGCCTCGACATCCTCGGAGTAGCGGTCGAGGGCGTGAGAGAGATTCCGGGCGATCAGCAAATGCCGCTCACTTACCTCTGCCAGTTCCTTCTGGTAGGCCGACTGCTGCTGCCAGGCGGCAAGCAGCCCGACCGGAATCGTGGCGATCAGGGTAAAGGCGACGAACAGCAAGGTGCGCAGACGGGCCGGGCGCCGGCCGCGGCGCAGTCTCTCTGACACGCGCGCAGCGATGGATCGGGTTTCACCCCGGCCCGCCGTGGTCACTCTGTCGTCATGTGCTGTCATCTCACCATACTTGGCATGCCAGACGTCATCGTAGCACAGTTCCGGCAAAGGCCATCATGTGCGCGCCGGATTCGACAGCGCCCTGTGATGCCGGACGGTTGCGCCGGCTGGCTACCGGATCAACTACAGCGACAGGGGCGGAAGCCTGATCCGTGCACAGGAATTGGGCGTGCGTCCGCAATAGAACAGCTCCAGTTCCGGGGATCCCTTCAGGGCGAACCGCAGCGCGTCCAGTGCGTCCGACTTCGATCTGTAGGGGGGTGGCGGTATGCCCTCGTCTGGCCAGATCCCGTAGACACCTTCGACATAGAGCGATGAATGCTCGCAATGCATCGAGGGCGATCCGCCGGCCAGCGAATCCCTGCGCTGGCATTTCTGCGTGCTGCCCGCCCTGAACTCCTTGGGCAGCCGGTACCATTCGAACGTCCTCTCACCACGGTAGAGCGCGGGCAGGGCACGCATGACGGCTTGAACCGCCGAATTGGCGACATCCTGCCTGATGTTGACCCGCAATGTCAGGTCCATGCGCCCCGCTTCATCAGGGCGGACAACCTCGGAAATGAAGACTGCCGGGACGTCGTGGAAGTCTGCCGCCAGAGCGGCATCGGAAACCGGGTCGTCGCAGGCGGCCAGCAGCAGAAGGCATGCCAGTGGAACGGTCGCCAGCCACGAACGCAATACAGTCATCGAGCGGTTCTCCACGTCACAGCCAGGTCGAGTAGACAGGATGTGTTTTGCAACCTCAACTGGCGTCTGCGATGTCACCACGCGCGAGCGGGCTTCTTGCTTGCCCCGCTCGATCTGCAGGCGCCCGGTCCGGCGCGGGACGTTGTGTCTCTTGTTAACCGTGCCCGATCTCGTGTTTATTGCAGGCAAGCGCCCCATATGGCGTTCAGACAGATTCTTTCGGGGCCTTCAGGGGAGGAAGCCCTGCCCCCGAATCCTGCATGAGGAGAAGCAGACAATGTCCAACAGCATGAAGTTCTATATTGACGGTGCCTGGGTCGATCCGGTCGATCCGAAGCCCTTCGACGTCATCAATCCGGCAACCGAGGAAGCCTTCGCGCAGATCTCGCTCGGCAACGCGGAAGACGTGGACCGCGCCGTGCAGGCCGCCAAGCGCGCCTTCCCGAGCTGGTCGCAGACCACCAAGCAGGAACGGCTGGAGCTGTTCGACGCCATCATGGCCGCCTACAAGAACCATTACGCCGAGATGGCCGACGCGATCTCGAAGGAAATGGGCGCGCCCGCCACCTTCGCGCAGAAGGTCCAGGCCGCCACCGGCATCGGCCACTTCAAGACCATGTCGAAGCTGCTGGCCAAGTTCGAATTCGACGAGGACCGTGGCACCACGCGTCTCAGCAAGGAACCGATCGGTGTCTGTGGCATGATCACGCCGTGGAACTGGCCGGTGAACCAGATCGCCGCCAAGGTCGCCCCGGCGCTGGCCGCAGGCTGCACCATGGTGCTGAAGCCGTCCGAGATCGCGCCGATGAGCGGCATCGTCTTCGCCGAGATCCTGCATGAGGCCGGCGTGCCGAAGGGCGTGTTCAACATGGTGAATGGTGACGGCCCGGGTGTCGGCTCCGCCATCAGTTCCCATCCGGACGTGGACATGGTGTCCTTCACCGGCTCCACCCGCGCCGGTGTCGCGGTGGCGCAGAACGCCGCCCCGACGGTGAAGCGCGTGTCGCAGGAACTGGGTGGCAAGTCCGCCAACATCATCCTGGACGACGCCGATTTCCAGAAGGCCGTGTTCGGCGGTGTGCTGCAGTGCTTCGGCAATACCGGCCAGTCCTGCAACGCGCCGACCCGCATGCTGGTGCCGATGGACCGGATGGAGGAAGCCGGCGAGATCGCCAAGGCCGCCGCCGCCAAGGTGCGCGTCGGTGATCCGGCGGACGAGAACACCACCATGGGTCCGCTGGTCTCCAAGGCGCAGTGGGACAAGGTGCAGGGCCTGATCCAGAAGGGCATCGACGAGGGCGCGACCCCGGTCGTCGGCGGTACCGGCCTGCCGGAAGGCGTCAACAAGGGCTATTTCGCCCGCCCGACGGTCTTCACCAATGTCACCAACGACATGACCATCGCGCGTGAGGAAATCTTCGGCCCGGTGCTCTCGATCCTTGGCTACAAGGACGACGCGGACGCGGTCAGCATCGCCAATGACACGCCCTATGGCCTGTCCGGCTATGTCTCCGGCGCACCGGAACACGCCCAGGCCATCGCCAAGCAGCTGCGCACCGGCAACGTGCATGTGAACGGCGCCATGGCCGACGTCTTCGCCCCCTTCGGCGGCTACAAGCAGTCCGGCAACGGGCGCGAGTGGGGCGAGTACGGCCTGGAGGAATACCTCGAGGTCAAGGCCATCATGGGCCACAACGCGGCATAGTAAGAGCAGGCGGGCTGGGGTTGGCCGGGTCGGCCAGCCCGCCGTCTCCAGTGAACGCCGCCGGTGCCGCAAGCCGGGGCACTGGGCTGGGGTTGGCCGGGTCGGCCAGCCCGCCGTCTCCAGTGAACGCCGCCGGTGCCGCAAGCCGGGGCACTGGGCTGGGGTTGGCCGGGTCGGCCAGCCCGCCGTCTCCGGTGAACGCCGCCGGTGCCGCAAGCCGTGGCACTGGGCTGGGGTTGGCCGGGTCGGCCAGCCCGCCGCGTCCGGAACGTTGAAGAATCAGGGTCTGTCGGAAGCGGCAGGCCCTTTTTCGTGAGTCGCCGGGTCTGCAAGCCTCACCACCCCACAGACGCCGTGCCCGGGCTTGACCCGGGTACCCAGCAGTGCCGCGCAGACGTCGGAGACTGGGCTCGCGGATCAGGTCCGCGAGCGGCGTGGGGGAGGGGTGAAGCATTGATGCCCGCCGCCACTACCCCACAGACGTCCGACCGGTGTCACCTTCGGCAACTCGCCCGTGCGGAGCGGCATTGCCGTGGTGTCTCAGAAGTTGCCCCTGATCTGATTGTCCAGGTCGTCCTCGATGAAGTGGCGGACGATCTCGTCGATGGAGGCGTCGGTATGGATGCCGAGGGCCTCCGCGCGTGCGCCCTTCGTGCCGGAGGGCCAGCCATTGACGATGGCCTGGGTCTTCGGATCGGGGTTGAAGCGGATCTCGCCGAGCTTCCGGTTGCCGCGATTGCGGACCACCGCTTCCTGCATCTCGGCGGCAGTAGCCGTGAACCCCGACAGCAGCAGGGTGCGCCAGTCGCCCAGTTCGGATGCCGCGACTTCGTGCGCGGTGATGAAGGCATCAACGACACGGCGCGGGCTCATCAGGGCCATGCCGCTTTCCGGGGAAACCGGCACCTCCATGTCGATGCCGCAGAGAGGCTCCCGGATCATCGAACTGGCCCAGGTGGAGGCGGCACGGTTGGGCTTGCCGGTGCGGACGCAGATGGTCGGCAGCCTGAGCGAGCGCGCATCCAGGAAGCCCTTCCGCGAGGCATCGTTCAGCAGTTGCTCACCGCAGGCCTTGGCCACGCCATAGCTGGTCTGTGGCGTGATCGGGGTCTCGTCGGTCACGGTACGGGGCAGGTTCGTGCCGCCATAGACCGCAACCGAACTGGCGAACACCACCTTCGGCGGTGACGGCATGGCCCGCGCCGCCGCGATGACATTGCGGGTGCCGTCGAGGTTGATCCGCATGCCGAGGTCATAGTCCTCCTCCGCATGCGCCGAGACGATGGCGGCGAGGTGGAAGATGCTCTCCGCATCCGCACCGATGACCGCCGCGACCTCGGCCGCGTCGGCAATGTCACCGGCCACCGTATTCACCATCTCCGCGTCTTCAAAACCTGTGGCCTCGACGACATCGAACAGGGTGATGGCGGTGACGGGTTTCTCCTCCCCCGCCGCGTTGGTCAGGCTGCCGCGCTGCAGGATCTGACGCGCCAGCCGCTTGCCGATGAAACCGGCACCGCCGGTGATGACCACCCGCATGTCAGTGGCTTTCGCGCGGGATCGGTGCGCCGGAGCCGCCCACCAGGAAGTCCAGGTCACAGCCCTCATGCGCCTGCATGACATGATCGTGGTACAGGCGCACATAGCCCCGTTCCATCGGTGTCGGCGGCGGTGTCCAGGCGGCCTTGCGCCTGGCCAGCTCGGCGTCGCTGACATCCAGATGCAGGCGGCGGTTCGGCACATCCAGCTCGATCATGTCCCCGGTCTGCACCAGCGCCAGCGGTCCGCCGGCGGCGGATTCGGGGCTGACATGCAGCACCACCGCGCCATAGGCCGTGCCGGACATGCGGGCATCGGAGATGCGCACCATGTCGGTGATGCCCTTGCGCAGGATCTTGGCCGGCAGCGGGAAGTTGCCCACCTCGGGCATGCCGGGATAGCCCTTCGGGCCGGCGCCCTTCAGCACCATGACGCAGGTCTCGTCGATGTCGAGGTCGTCATCCTCCACCTTGGTGCGCAGCTCCTCGATGCTCTCGAACACCACGGCGCGCCCGCGATGGGTCAGCAGGGCCGGGGTTGCGGCGGATGGCTTGATCACGGCACCGTCGGGGGCGAGGTTGCCGCGCAGCACGGCAAGGCCCACATCCTTGTTCAGCGGATTGTCGAAGGGGCGGATGACGTCATCGTTCCAGTTCCGCGCTTCCGCCGCATTGGCGGTCAGGGAGGCACCGTTGACGGTGACCACATCGTCGTTGAGCAGCCCGTTCTCCGCCAGCGCCCGCACCACCACAGGCAGGCCCCCGGCATAGTAGTAGTCCTCCATGAGGTACTTGCCGTTGGGCATCAGGTTGACCAGCAGCGGCACGCCGCGCGCCAGACGGTCGAAATCGTCGATGGTCAGTTCGACCCCCAGCCGCCCGGCCAGGGCGATCAGATGGATGATGGCGTTGGTGGAGCCGCCGATGGCGGCATTGACGCGCACGGCATTCTCGAATGCCTTGCGGGTCACGACCTTCGAGAACCGCAGATCCTCATGCACCATCTCGACGATCCGCCGCCCGACCAGATGCGCGATGCGATAGCGGTTGGCATCGACGGCCGGCACGGCGGAGGCGCCGGGCAGGGTCAGGCCCAGTGATTCGGTCATGGAGGCCATGGTGGAGGCTGTGCCCATGGTCATGCAGTGACCGTTGGAGCGGGACATGCAGTTCTCCGCCTCCATGAAGTCGGCCAGGGTCATCTTGCCGGCCCGCAGATCCTCCGAGAAGCGCCAGACATCGGTGCCGGAGCCGATGTCCTGGCCCTGGAACTTGCCGTTCAGCATCGGTCCGCCGGTGATCACCACGGTGGGCAGGTCACAGCTGGCGGCACCCATCATCATGGCGGGCTGGGTCTTGTCGCAGCCGGAAAGCAGCACGACACCGTCCAGCGGATTGGCGCGGATCGATTCCTCCACATCCATCGCCATCAGGTTGCGGAACAGCATGGTGGTGGGGCGCATCAGGGTCTCGCCCAGTGACATGACGGGGAACTCCAGCGGGAAGCCGCCCGCCTCCCACACGCCGCGCTTCACACGCTCCGCCACATCGCGCAGATGCGCGTTGCAGGGGGTCAGTTCCGACCAGGAATTGCAGATGCCGATGACGGGACGGCCATCGAAGGCGTCATGCGGCGTGCCCTGGTTCTTCATCCAGGCGCGATGGTTGAAACCGTCCTTGGCCCCGGCCCCGAACCAGTTCGCACTGCGGTATTTCCTGCTGTCTTCGCTCACCTGAAACCCTCCCCATGATCCTTGTCGCGGAGGTCGTTGTGCGCCTCCTGCCGATTTGCGGATGCAACAGTAGATCGTTGCATCAGATGATGGAAGCGGCACCGGCCCACTCCGGGTCGTGTCAGCGCCGGCGGCGATCCCCAGCGTCAGCGTGCGCGCTTTTCAACTCATGAGCCGACCGATAGTGTCTGGCAAGCGCGAGCCAGTTGGGGAGGAAAAACGGGATGAGCGAAGAACTGCTGTACGAACAGGACGGTCACGTGGTGACACTGACCATGAACCGGCCGGAGCAGATGAATGCCCTGTCCTATCAGGAAACCTTCGAGGCCTTCGTCGCGGCGGCGGATCGCATCCAGAACGACCTGAGTGTCCGCTGCGTGATCCTGACCGGCAAGGGGCGGGCCTTCTCGGCGGGCGGCAACGTCAAGCAGATGCGCGAACGCTCCGGTATCTTCGGCTCCGGCGGCATGAAGACCCGCGACAGCTATCGCAACGGCATCCAGAAGATCCCGCTGGCCATGTACGAACTGGAGGTGCCGACCATCGCCGCCGTCAATGGTCCGGCGGTGGGCGCGGGCTGTGACCTGGCCTGCATGTGCGACATCCGGCTGGTGGCGGAAAAGGCATTCTTCGCCGAATCCTTCCTGAAGCTGGGCATCATTCCCGGCGACGGCGGTGCCTTCCTGCTGCCGCGCGCCGTCGGCATGAGCCGGGCGGCGGAGATGACCTTCACCGGTGACCGGGTCTATGGCCCGCAGGCGGCGGAATGGGGCCTGGCCAGCAAGTGCGTGCCGGAAGATGAACTGCTGGCCGAGGCGCAGGCGCTGGCCGCCCGCATCGCCAGCAACCCGCCTGAGGTGCTGCGCATGTCGAAGCGGCTGCTGCGCGAAGGGCAGAAGACGGACCTGAAGGGTGTGCTGGAACTTTCCGCCGCCTATCAGGCGCTGGCGCATCAGACCGCCGACCACGCGGAGGCCGTGGAAGCCTTCTTCGAGAAGCGCACACCAACCTTCAAGGGCGAATAGGGAGACACAGGCCATGGCTTCCGGTGCCGCCACCCCCGTTTCGGCTTCCGACCTGCTGGCACTTGTGCAGCAGGGCAAGGCCGGCGAGGCGGCGCGCCGGGCGTCAAGGGCACTGAAGAAGACACCGCGTGACCCGTCGCTGCTGTTCGTGGCGGGACTGGCGGAGCATGCCAGTGGTCAGACCCGGCGCGGGATCACGCATCTGAAGCGCGCCGCGAAGCTGGAGCCGGGCGCACTGGCCATTGCGCTGAACCTCGGCACCATGCTGCGGTCGGTTGGCGACTTCGCGGCGGCCATTGCGGAGCTCGAACGCGCGAAAGCGATGCAGCCGGGCAATATGGAGGTGCTGGGCCAGCTCGGGATGGCGCTGGTGCAGGCTGACCAGCCCGCGCCGGCAATCGATAATCTGCAGGCGGCAATGGCGGGCAGCCCCGAGAATGCGGAACTTGCGTTCTGGCTGGGGACGGCCTGTTCGAAGGTCGGGGACCACGTGGCCGCCGAGCGGGCCTACCAGTCGGCGATCAGGCTCAATCCGGCGCATGTCTCCGCGCACCGCCAGTTAGGCAACATGCTGACGAAGATTGGCCGGTTCGCCGACGCGGCGGTGGTCAATCGGGCCGCCCTCCGACTGTCACCCGGCGACGGCGCGGTGATCTACGACCTGGCGCATGCGCTCGCCAGTTCCGATGCGCCGGAGGAGGCACTGGCCTGTCTGGAACCGGTCATTGCCACGGGCAAGGCACCACCTGACTTTTCCGAGCTTGCCGCCTTTGCGGCCTTTCGCGCAGGCGATCCGGAAGACTGCATCCGGCGCTGTGATGCCATCCTGGAACGGTTTCCCGGCAGGACCACCGCCATCGCCTACAAGGGCATGGCCCTGAACGAGATCGGCCAGAGGGACGCTGCGGCGGAACTGATGGCCATGGAGCGACTGGTCAGCAGTGCGATCGCCGAGCCACCGGACGGGTATGATTCGCTGGAGGGCTTCAACGCCGCGCTGGTGGCGGAGATCGAAGGCCATCCGTCGCTGCAGTATTCACCGCTCAATCGCTCCCTGACCCGGGGGCGGAGCACCGACGAACTCTTCGAGAATCCGGAAGGCGCGATCGCGGCCTTCCGCAAGGTGATCGAGAGTGCCGTGGCACGCTGGTCACAGGATCATCCGATCGATCCGGCGCATCCCTGGCTGGCGCAGCGTCCGCACCGGACGCGGATCGGCTGCTGGGCAAACATCATGGACCGCGGCGGTTTCCACGATGTCCACTTCCACCCACCGGGCTGGCTCAGCGGTGTCTACTATCCGCAGGTACCGCCGGGTGTCGGGGATGGTGTCTCGGGGCATGAGGGCTGGATCGAGTTCGGTCGGGCCTATTACATGCTGCGGAGCAGGGACGAACCGCCGGTGCGTCGGCTGAAGCCGCAGCCGGGTCTGATCGTGCTGTTTCCGTCATATCTCGGACACAGGACAATTCCGTTCGCGGAACAGGATTACCGCATCAGTGTCGCCTTCGACATCATGCCGGTCTGAGCGGGCCGGTCTGCCGCGACCGACCGTCGGAACGGCCGTTTCCTGCCCGTGCCGGTCTTGCCGGCCCGCAATCCCGGGAATGCCGCAAACGAAAAAGGGCGGCTCGTGAGAGCCGCCCTTTGACGAACCGAATGTGACTTCGGTCAGTAACGCTTTCTCTTCTTCGAATCGCCGACGATCGTGAAGGAGCCGTCTGCACCGGAGAAAACACCCGGACCGGGTGCGATCTCACCATGCTGAGGCGGTTCCTCCTGAAGCGGCGTGTGCGAGCAACCGGCCAGAAGGCCGACTGCTGCACTCGCGAAAGCGATGCGAAGAAGATGACGCATCAGAACTTGACGCGCATACCAACCATGCTGGCGACGGCGTCGCCGACGGCGCCTTCGTTACCACCGTGGAAGGTCAGCTGGGCATAGGCCTCGGCACCAGCCGCGACACCCTGCACCAGACCGAAGCCAACGCTGTACACGTTGCCCTGGCCGTCAAAGCCACCGTTGTTGGACATGTACTGCACGCCCAGCGAGGTCGGGCCCATGTCCACATACGAACCCTTATGGGCGAGGCCCAGGGCGTAGTAGAAACGGTCGTTGTTGTCGTCATCCAGCTCGGTACCGAAGGAGCCGTTCAGCGCGACAACACCGAAGTTGATGCCCATGGAACCGGCGACCAGCGGATCGTTACCGGCACCCGGGTTGGCTTCGTAGCCAAGGGCAGCGAGAACGCCCAGACCGGCAACCTGACCGGCATAACGGATGGCAGCGGTCACTTCACCGTTGTCACGGGTCGAGATGGATGCCTTGGCACCACCGAAGCTCGGGGTGTCATAGCGGATCGCATCCTGACGGCCACCGTCACCGAACGACAGGAAGTTCACGCCGGCGTTGGCGATACCGGTGGTGTCTTCCGGGTTGATCGCGGCCAGGGACGCGTAGTTGAAGGAGCTGTGCAGCAGGCCTTCAGTCGCCTCACCCTGCTGACCGGTGGTCAGCGTGCCGAAGCCGCCCTGGATGTAGACATACGCATGGCGGGCAACGAAAGCGTTACCACCGGCGTTGCCGTTCAGGACCGCACCAGCGGACGTGTTGGATTCCATTTCCATCTCGAGACGGGTACCGACCTTGGTGGAATCGGAAACGTTGGCCGAGGCATCCCAGCGAACGCGGGTCGAAGAGGCGTCGTTGTCAACATAGTTGAACGCGGACTTGTCATTGCCGTCGCTGACGAACATCACGGCGCGGTTGACCTGGCCGGACACCTTCAGGCTGACGCCCTTGACACCCTTGGCAACGCCGTCCTGGTTGGCACTCAGCTGTTCCACCTTCTTCGACAGAGCGTCGATCATGGCGGCCTGAGCCTGGAGCTGGTCGCCACTATGCGACGCAGCAAACGCGGAGCCGGCGGTCAGCAGCGCAGTAGCTGCAACACCAGCGAGCAGGTGCTTATGGTTCACTTAATTGCCCTCCTAAAGGAAATACGCACTTCCTCCGTCGCATTCGTCGGGGCCCTTCCCCACCGATTTGCGACTTGATTGTCTGTTACGCCAGCAGGACGGCCGGTGCAAGCGTCTCGGCAAATAGTCGTCGGGTTCCCATGAGAGTGCGACTGACCGCCTGAATTTCATTTAAACTATTGATGTTAATGATAAATAAATCGGTAACGCGGCCGTGATGTCCGGGTTTCTGCCTCTTGGGTGCCCCAATTCCGGGCATCATGTTGCGCAAAGGACACACAAACAGGGGCGGCCGGATGGGGTCAGGGACGGCGGTCCGACAGGTCCCGCAGTGCAGCATTGATTTCCCGGTCATCCGGCGTGAGGCGGGCGGCGCGGACCAGGGCCGAGATTGCGGCGGGCCGGTCGCCCGCACGGCGATGGGCCTGTGCCAGTTGTTTCCAGAGCGCGGCATTGCCCGGATCACGTTCGGTCGCGCTCGCCAGCTCGGCGATGCTTGCCGAGGCCGGCAATGCCCCGCGGTCAGCCTGACCGGCGGTGGTTGCGCTGTATCCATAGGCCGCCGCGCCAAGGGTCGCCGCCACGGCCACCACGATCAGCCAGCCTCCACCGGATCTCCGGTTCAATGTGTTGCGCATCCTGCTCCGCCAATCTGTTGAATAGTGCGACAGCGGTCATATCGGCGACAGATCGTGACGAATCAATACTTTCATCAGGCGTGGGGACTGTTACACTGCCGCAGCGTCATGAAACGTTCCGTCCAGATAAATTCAACAACAGGGCGGGCAGGCGCAGCAGTGAACTGTGGTGGTAAACAGATTCAAGGGGTGGCAGACGTGCTCATGTCTGGACTACGCAAATTCGGCCTGGCGCTGTTCGCGGCGGCAGGCTTCATGGTGGCAGGTGCTGCGGTCAACGCGCAGCCGACCAATGTCGGACCCGATGCCTGCAAGGATTGTCATTCGCCGGAATACAAGGTGTGGGAAAACACGCCGCACGCCGAGTCGTACAAGGATATCCACAAGCGGGATCTTGCCGACAAGGTCACGGATGCGCTGGGCGAGCGGAGCATGAAGCGCTCCGACACCTGCGGCCAGTGTCACTATACGCAGGCGCCGAAGAAGCCCGGCGGACGTGTCGGCAACAACTTCGGCCCGTCGTGCGAGAGCTGTCACGGCCCGGGTTCCGAGTTCATCGAGATTCACAATGTCTATGGGCCGAAGGGCACCAAGAAGGCTGACGAATCCGATGCCCACAAGAACGAGCGGTATCAGAAGTCCCGTGACGCGGGCATGCGCTGGCCGCGCTGGCGCCAGGACATCCCCGCGATGCCTGCCGACATCAACTTCGACGTGGCCGCGAACTGCTTCAACTGCCACGGCATGGCGCGGGACAGCCTGGATGGCGACACTGCCGGCAAGATGCTCGACGCGGGTCATCCGCTGAAGGCGTCCTTCGAGCTGGTGCAGTACAGCCAGGGTCAGGTGCGTCACCGCTTCTACAACAGCGCGACCGACAATGAGGAAATGAGCGAGGCCGAGAAGTCCCGCTGGTTCGTCACCGGTCAGGCTGCCTCGCTTGTTCAGGCCAGCAACGCCATGGGCAAGACCGATCATGCCAAGTATGTCGGTGTGCAGCAGGAGCGTGCGGAGAAGGCCAAGGCGGCGCTGAAGGCAACCGGTCTGCCGGAGGCCGAGGCGCTGATCGCGGACCCGAGCGAGGCCAATGCCCGCGCTCTGGTGGCGAAGATCTACAGCGAGCAGATGGATCTGACCGGCCAGGTCGGTTCGATGCTGCCGGCGCCCTCTACCTACAAGTAGGCGTCCGCTCACGATCGGAACGGACGGGCGGGGTGGTGTAGCCATATGGCACCACCTCGCCCACGTTTCACCCGGTACCGGCATGCGGGGGCTTGCCATCCAGGCCGGTATTGTTGACGCTGGGAAAAGGGGTTGATGTTCCGGGTGCACACACGTGAACGATGTGTGGCGATGGGCATCAGTGGAGGGTTGAGATCAGATGGTGACAGCCGTCGAGACGATGGCCCGTCCGCAACGGTGGTCCACACCGTTCGGGCCGGACATGACCGATGAGACCATTGATGAACTGATGAAATATCCCATCTTCGGGGATATTGACGAAGATCGGTTCCCGGGAAACACGCCGCTGCGCGGCATCCTGGGCAATGATACCAGGGTCATCAATTTCCAGCCCGGCGACATCGTCGTCCGCGAAGGGGATTACGGCAATTCGGCCTTTCTGATTCTCGACGGCAACCTGCGCGTCGTCATCAGTCCGGATCTGCCCCAGAACCTGCTCGGTCGCGCCAGCGCCTCCAAGAAGGGCTTCTTCGAGGCGCTGAGTCAGCTGTGGCGCAATTCGTGGCGCCCCGAAGTGCGCGACCCGGACCGCTACAACAATGCGGCGCAGCAGGTGCATGCTTCGTCGGCCGGCGGGGCGACATCGTTCCTGCAGGACATTCCGGTCATTCTCGACAAGCATCAGACGGCGCAGCTCGGCCCGGAGATGATCTTCGGTGAGCTTGCCGCGCTCGGCCGTATTCCGCGGACCGCAACCGTCTTTGCCGAGACCGAGGCACGGGTGCTGGAGATTCGCTGGCAGGGACTGCGCGAACTGCGCCGGTTCGACCCCACCTGGAAGACCAAGATCGACACCGCCTATCGCAACAACGCGCTGGGCAATGCCCTCTCCGAATCACCGATGTTCAAGCATCTGTCACCTGAGCAGTTGAAGAAGGTGGCGGACAGGACCCTGTTCGAGACCCACGGCGCCTTCGACTGGCACACCAGCTACAAGCGCATGCTGGCTCAGGGCCGGGAGATGGAGCATGGCACCCCGATCGCGAACGAGGGCGATTATCCCGACGGTATCCTGATGGTGCGGGCCGGGTTCGCGCGGGTCTCGACCCATCTCGGCAATGGCGAGCGCACGCTTACCTATCTGGGCGCGGGGGACTTCTTCGGGCTGGAGGAGCTCTATCACGCCTGGAAGAATCAGGACCCGGATATCGTCTTCGGCAGTTCCCTCACGGCCCTCGGCTATGTCGATCTGCTGCGCATTCCGCGCCAGGTGCTGGAGGAGTTCGTCTTCCCCGACATGGCGCCGCCAAGGACCAGCCTGAAGGATCAGGCCGGTGAGGAGATCAGCGCCGACGCGCTCAAGGAATGGGCCGTCGGGCGACGCTACATCAATGGCACCCGGTCGATGCTGATCGACCTGAACCGCTGCACCCGCTGCGATGACTGTGTCCGGGCCTGCGCCTCGACGCATGGCGGCAACCCGCGGTTCATCCGGCACGGCCAGACATTCGACAACTGGATGGTCGCCAATTCATGCATGCACTGCGCTGATCCGGTCTGCATGATCGGCTGTCCGACAGGGGCGATCCATCGCTCCATGCACGACGGCTCGGTCGTCATCAATGATGACACCTGCATCGGCTGCGGCACCTGTGCGGCGTCCTGCCCCTACGACAATATCCGTCTGGTGCAGGTGGCGAACCTTTCGGGCGAGCCGCTGGTCGATGACGAGCACAAGCCGATCATGAAGGCGACCAAGTGCGATTTCTGCTCAACAAATCCGGGTGGCCCGGCCTGCCAGAGGGCCTGTCCGCATGACGCCCTGCGCCGTGTCGACTTCCGCGGCCCGGATCCGTTCAGGAGTCCCTATCAATGAGGTCCCTGCACCGCGCTCTCATCATCTTCTGGCTCGCGGCGATCGCGGGCTTCATCCTCGTTGCCTGGAATGCGTGGCAGACCTGGCTGCACAATGGCGAGCCCGCCATTGTCACCGGTTACACGCTTGCCGGCATCTTCGTCTTTCTGACCCTGTTCAACATGCGCAAGCGCCTGTCGATGATACCGCTCGGGCGCGGCGCCTACTGGACGGCGGCACATGGCGTCGCGGGCATTTTCGCGATCGCCGTGTTCTTCGTGCATACCAATGGCGTGTTCTGGCCCGATGGTGCCTACGAGCAGCTGTTCGCGGCGCTGTTCTATCTGGTCAGCCTGTCAGGCATCCTCGGTTACTGGCTGCAGCGAATCATGCCGAAGCGTCTGACCGACAACGGCATGGAGATCATCTGGGAGCGCATTCCGAACGAGCTCTCTGACATCCGCGACAAGGCCGAATCGATTGTCGAGGAGGCCGCCGACAAGGCCGCCTCGGACACGCTGGCGCAGTACTACATCGAAACCCTTGCCTGGTTCTTCCGGCGTCCGCGGTTCATGTTCAGCCATTTCTTCGGCGCGCAGTCGGGCCGGGCCTGGATCAGGCGCGAATTCACCGCCATGCGGCGCTATGTCGACGAAACGGAAGAAACCTATCTGCGCCAGCTCGAGGATCTGGCGCAGATCAAGAACCGCATTGATTTCGCCTATGCGGTGAACGGGTTTCTCAAGATCTGGCTTCTTTTCCACGTGCCTCTCGCCGTCGGTATATTTCTGGTGATGATCTGGCACATCATTCTGGTGCATGTGTATCTGCTATGATTACAGACTCCGATCGCTTCAGTTACCAGAAGAGCGCCTACGAGCGTCCGACGTTTCCCTATGTCTGCGGGCGGGCCTGCGCGTTCGGCAAACCCTGCAGCCGCGGGCCGAATTTCGATGGCTCGTGCGGCGGTACGACCGAGTGCCGGCCGTTCCGGAACGGTGACCGCTGGGAATGCCGTCGGCCGCCGAGTGCCGGCGGGCCGTGCAAGGATGGACCGCTGCCCGACGGCTCCTGCTGTCAGTCGCATCCGCCGTGCAAGCCGCGCCCGTCGCTGCGCCGCCGCCGCCAGCAGATCTCCTGGCTGGTAGCGACCTTCGTCATCGCGATCATCGGCGCATTCCTGCACTTTTCGCCGGATTCCTTCGTCGGTGAGAAGGCAGTCCTGTCCTCGATCAGCCCGGGCACGCTATCGGGTGCGCATTCCAACTTCGCGCTGGAGGAAAAGGGCTGCGCGGCCTGTCACGAGAACCATGGCAAGGGCGTCGTCGCCTGGGCCAATGCCTTCGTGACCAACCAGTCGGTCGGCGAGAGCTGTGTCGACTGCCACAGTTTCGGTGGCTCACCGACGTCGCCGCACAATGCGACCTTCACTGCCGCGGCCGGGGCAACCTTCGCGGCTGATTCGCCGAGTGCCAACGTGAAGACCGACTGCGTGATGTGCCACACGGAGCACAAGGGTCAGGAAGCCAATATCGCACCGATGCGCGATGCCCAGTGCAACAGTTGCCACGTGCAGTCGATCAAGTCCTTCGGCAAGGACCATCCCGCGTTCGGCGACCGTTTTCCGCACGACATGCGTCCGGCAATTGCCTTCGATCACACAAGCCACTTCAGCAAGCATTTTCCGGAGAAGCTTCCGGCTGGCGAGACGCGTGGCTGTGTGGACTGCCATCAGATCGAGAAGGCCGGCCTGACCGTGCCGCCGGGCAGTTTCGACCAGAACTGCGCTTCCTGCCATCTGAGTGGAATCGTCGACCGTCGGCTTGCGATCATCAATGTGCCCTACATGGAGGAAGACCCGTTCGATCCTGACGCGGTGGCGGAACTCTGTGCCCCGACGCCCGAGGAAGTGGAACTGCTGCGGGAAGCCGCGGAGTCCGGGGAACTGGAAGAGCTGGAGCCCGACGAGTATTTCTACGAGGACAATGGCGACAATGTTCCGGCGGCGCTCGCGCTGACCCTGGGGGTCGCGAACGATGATCCGGACGGCTACCTGGATGCCATCGGCGCGCTCTATCCCGAACTGGCTGAATCCGGTGTCGATGCAATCTTCGACCGGATCGATGCACTGCCCGGCGATCACCGCACAGGCATGATGCTCGCCGGTCTGGATGGTGAACTCCTGCGTCAGGCAGCCTGTGCCTGGATGCAGAAGATCGAGCATGAATCGCCGAGCGAGGTCCGCGGCGGCGGCTGGTCATCGAATGGCCTGGCCGTCACCTATCAGCCGAGTGGTCACGCCGATCCGGTCGCCCGCGCCTGGTTCGACTTCGCGATGAATGCCGAACAGGCCGCGAAGGCAGCCGAAGCGGACGATGTGGTGATCGAGCAGGCGGCGGCACTGAGCGACCTGCTGACCTCCGAATTCGGTCTCGGTAACTGCACGAAATGCCACGCTGTGACCCAAGTCACCGACGGCGGGTCGGAAGCAGCCGAGAATATCACTGGCCTGAAAGTGGAATGGGGGTATCAATCTGTGACTGATCGCCCGTACGTCGAATACGACCACAGGCCGCATGTTAACCTGCTTGGGCCGGGCACCCTGTGCACGACGTGCCACAAGCAGGATCTGCAGGCGGAGTTCGCTGCGTCATACAAGCAACACGACGCAACGAAATTCGCTCCGGGCTTCCTGCCGGTCTCGCAGGAAACGTGCACGCAGTGTCATACTGCGGGCAAGGTCCGGCAGGACTGTCAGCTTTGTCATGAGTACCACCTGGAGCCAGGTTTCAATCGGACGATGGGTTTTCAGCATCAAGCCCAGGGAAAATCTGAAACCGGCAGGGAAGGAGGTTGAGGATGTTAGACGCGTTTGAGGGCCATCGTGTAGCCACGAAGTCGGCCCGTCTGTTTCTTTCGCTGTTCGCAGCTGTGCTGTTCTTCAGCGTGTCAACGCAGGTTGACGCGCAGGAGACCAGTGCCGCCGACGCAGCCCATACGGAACTCTTCTCTGAGGAAGTGTTCCCGAGTGCTTCGAAATGTGCGGCATGTCATGAGGAAATCTACAAGGAATGGTCGTCTTCGAACCATGCCTATGCATCGATTTCCCCGATGTTCCACAAGTTCGAGCAGGCAATCACCAACCTGACCCAGGGCACGATCGGCACCTTCTGCGTGCGCTGTCACCAGAGTGTCGGCACGACGATCGGTGAAAGCCGTGCGGCCCCGCTCTGGGAACGCAGCCAGGTTTCCCGCGAGGGCATCACCTGCATCACCTGCCACCGCGTGAAGGATACCTACGCCAAGGCAAACGGTGAGCGCCGCATCGAGCCGGGCAAGATCTATTCGCCGGTCTACACCAATTCCGACGGCGAAGGCCTGAAGAAGGTTCTGGACGACAAGAGCTTCTATCGCGTCGCAACCAGCGACGAGGAGCGTGGCAACCAGATCCATACGGAAGTGGTGAAGTTCACGCAGATCTCCGAGTCGGAATTCTGTGTCAGCTGCCATCAGGTGGCGGTCAATCTCGGCATCAAGCTGGAGGTTGTCTGGGACCAGTATCGTGACAGCCCGGCCAATGCGGCTGGCGTCACCTGCCAGGAATGCCACATGGGCAAGGACCCGGGCCTGCCGAACGGCTATGCCCGCGGCCCGGCTGCTGTCGTGAATGGTGAGGAGATCAATCCTGACCGTGTCCGTCACAACCATGCCTTCTACGGCCCTGGTTATCCGATCGCGCACCCGGGCATCTTCCCGCACAACCCTGCGGCAGAGAACTGGACCATTGATGAATGGCTGCAGTTCGACTACCGCGCCGGGTGGGGCACCGAGGAGTTCGAGGAAAAGGTCTACAATGGCGAGATCGAGGTCAAGTTCCCTGAAGTCTGGGATTCGGAAGACGACCGCTTCGAGGCCCGTGAGATCATCGAGGAGAACATCGAAGGTCTCGAGTACAAGCGGGAACTGCGCCGCGCGGTGATGGAGAACGGCAGCCATCTGGATGGTCCGTTCTTCGATGGCAGCCCGCGGGTCGGTCAGGACTTCGACTTCAACTATCTGGTCACCAACATCAACTCCGGGCACAACCTGCCTTCGGGCAGCCTTGGCGCCCAGCCGGAAATCTGGCTGAACGTCGCGCTGACCGATCCGGATGGCAACCGCATCTGGGAGTCGGGTTATGTCGACAGTGCCGGTGACATGGCGGACCAGCACTCGGCGGATGTCCAGGCAGGTCTGATCGAGTACGATGAACAGCTGTTCAACCTGCAGACCAAGTTCCTGACGACGAACCTGAAGGGTACGGATCGGGAAATGTTCCTGCCGGTGAACTTCGATATCGACCAGCGCCCGTTCCTGCGCCAGGCCAACGTGCCGACCACAGTGCTGAACCATCCGCAGTTCATCCGGATGGAGGGTCGCTCGATCCCGCCCCTGGGCGATCGGGAAGCCCAGTATTCGGTGCCGGGTGAACTGTTGACCAAGCCGGGAACCTATCGTCTGTCGGCCCGCATGCGCAGCCGTGCCGAGCCCATCTACTTCATGCGCTTTGTCGGCGCGACGAAGGAAATGGAGCAGGCGATGAACGAATGGATGCTGGACATGCATCCCTACACTGTGGAGATCGAGGTCAAGTAAGAAGGGACCTCACGCGATTGGTGCCGGGGCGGTCGGCGGGCCGCCCCGAAGCATCAACCGGATATAACAGGTGCTCTGTCAGGAGCAGGAGGGGAAGTTGGGTATTCTGGATCTCCGTCTCGTACGACGGTCAGTCGCGAGCCTCACGGCAGTCGCGGCGCTAGCCGTATTCACCGGGCCGTCATGGGCCGCTGAAGACTACAATCCGAAGATGTCATCCGGCGCGAAGCGTGTCGAACTGCAGGATGACGCCTTCAAGCCTGATCCGGCCTATGAGGAACAGGCATATGATATCGATGCGCAGCTCGCCATCTATGGTGGCAAGTCGGAGGTCGAGGCCCCGCGCCCGCTCTTCGAACTGGGCCGCAAGCAGTATGTCCCCGGACAGCTTCCGGAGCCGAGTGAGGTCTTCGGTGAGCTGAATCCGACCAATTTCGCGGTTCAGGCCTTTGGTGACTGGCGTACGGCCGTCGCCTTCAACGATTTCGGCAATAATGAACTGGCCCAGATCGCGACCCGCCTCAACATCGACATCGACATGAAGATCACGTCGACGGAGCGGTTGCATGCCTTCATTCGTCCGCTGGACAGCGGCGCGGATTTCACCCGCTGCGAGCTTGCCGGCAACGACAAGGATCAGGGGTGCAAGCTTCAGGCTGACCTGAATCTGGAGACGCTCTTCTTCGAAGGTGATTTCTCGAACATCCTGTCGGGTATCACGGGTGACTATTACAAGACGGACCGTCCGTTCACGTTCGGCTTCGTGCCGCTGTTCTTCCAGAACGGCCTGTGGATGGATGATGCGATCTTCGGCGGTGCCTTCTCCTTCCCGGCACTGAATTCGCCGGTGCTCGACATCTCCAACATGGATTTCACGCTGTTCTACGGCTTCAACGACGTGAACAACCCGGCGATCCGCAATCTCGGCGGCGGCGTGGCTGACCACAGCGTCCAGGCCTATGGCGCGCATGCCTTCATCGAGGCACGTGAGGGGTATCTGGAAATCGGCTACGGCATCCTCGATGCCGACCGCAGCAAGATCGGTGACCAGGACCTGCACAGCCTCGGCATTTCATGGTCCGCCCGCTACAAGAACATCTTCGGCTACTCGCTGCGGACGTTCATCAGCCGCCAGAAGCGTGACGACGGCGGTAGGGACCTGGGCAACGGCATGGCCTTCCTGCTGGAAACCAGCTGGATGACCCACAAGCCCTATACGCTCATTCCCTACGCCAACTTCTTTCTCGGCATCAACCGGCCGCAGCCGCTCGCCAACGCGGAGGGCCTGCTGGTCAACACCGGTATCAACTTCGAGACGGACGGTCTGACCGGCTTCCCGTTCCTGGACGATACCGCGGCTGACACCTTCGGTGGTGCCATCGGTCTGCAGTATCTGTTCAACCTCGACCAGCAGCTGGTTGTCGAGGCCGCGACGGTGCAGCAGTATGGGGAGCAGGCAAACATCGCCGGTGACCAGTACGCCCTGGGCGTGCGCTGGCAGTTGCCGATTTCGAAGGCATGGATTCTTCGTGCCGACGCCATGTACGGTGTTCGCTTCAACGACGACGACATCGGTGGTGTCCGGTTCGAAGTTCGCCGGAAGTTCTGACCGGATACGGCAACGGGCGGGTGGCATGATCCACCCGCCCGACCGCCGGACGGGGCTGACCTGCGATATCCAAAGGGGGACGGGATGGAATTCGGACTGGTCAATGCCGCAGCATTCGCCGTACTGGCTTTGCTCGGGTTTTATGTACTCAGCCTGATCTACAACAACTTCCGCACGGCGGGCATCGTTGATCGCGGCGTGCAGGAGGAGATCGGTTTCCTTCGCCAGAAGGTCGAACAGATCAAGGCGGTTCGCGAGTTCGACAAGCAGAAGAACGAGCTCTCCTGGAACGGTATCCGCAAGTTCAGGGTGGAGCGGAAGAACCCCGAGAACAAGGACATCTGCTCCTTCTACCTGCGCCCGCACGACGAACGTCCGCTGCCTCCCTTCAATCCCGGCCAGTACCTGACGTTCAAGCTCGACCTGCCGTCGGGCAAGAAGGTGACGACACGCTGCTATTCCCTCTCCGACAGCCCGAAGAGCGAATATTACCGGGTCTCGATCAAGCGCAATCCGCCGCCGAAGGATCCGGCCAAGGCGGATGTGGGCAAGTCATCCTCCAACTTCTTCCACGACAACATCGAAGAGGGCGATATCCTCGACGTGCTGGCGCCGAACGGGGACTTCTTCCTCGATATGCATCGCCAGACGCCGGTGGTCCTGATCGGCGGCGGAATCGGCATCACGCCGGTCCTGTCCATGCTGAACGCGATCGTGGAATCCGGCTCGAAGCGGGAGACCTGGTTCTTCCTGGGCGTCCGCAACGGCAAGGAGCATGTCTTCCGCGAGCATCTGGAAGCCATCGACCGTGCGCACGAGAACGTGCACGTCCGCATCTGCTACTCGGGGCCCGATGATACGGATGTCGAGGGCAAGGACTATCATCACAAGGCCCGCGTCGGCGCTCCGCTGTTCCAGGAAGTCCTGCCGTCCAACAACTACGATTACTACTTCTGTGGACCGCCCCCGATGATGGAGAGCCTGTTCCACGGCCTGCGCGACTGGGATGTTCCCGAAGCCAATATCCATTTCGAGGCCTTCGGCCCCGCGACGGTGAAGTCCAAGAAGTCCACCGACGCCCCCGCCGATGCGGGCGCGGCTCCGGCAACGGGCTTCAAGCTGAAGTTCGTCCGCTCCGAGAAGGAGATTGTCTGGGACGGTTCGGCGGACTCGATCCTCGAATTCGCGGAAGCCAACGATATCGACATGGACTCCGGCTGTCGCGCGGGGGCCTGCGGCACCTGTGTCACCGCCGTGCTGAAGGGGGATGTCAACTATGCGACCGAACCCAGTGCCGAGGTGAACAAGGGCTCCTGCCTTACCTGTATCTCGACACCGAAGTCCGATATGGAGCTTGATGCCTGATCAGCAGGCCATGAAAGCATTCAGTCACGAACACGGGGCGTGCCGGTCATCTGACAGGTGCGCCCCGTTTCCGTTCCGGCGCCTGCTTGCCCGTCAACGGGCGCGGCGGGACAGATGACCGGCACGCTCGACCGGCTGCTGGCGGAGATCCGCAATTGCCGAATCTGCGCGGACCACCTGCCGCACGCACCCCGCCCCGTGCTGGCCGCGACCACCCGGGCCCGGATCCTGATCGCGGGCCATGCCCCCGGAATCCGTGTCCACCGCTCCGGCGTGCCCTGGGATGATCCTTCCGGGGACCGGCTTCGCGCCTGGCTGGGGGTCCGGCGGGAGACTTTCTATGATCCGACCCGGTTCGCTATCATCCCGATGGGTTTCTGCTATCCGGGCACGGTCAAGGGCTCAGGCGATCTGCCGCCAAGGCCCGAATGTGCCGCCGCCTGGCATGCGCGGCTGATGCAGGCCCTGCCCAGGGTCGAGTTCACCCTCGTCCTCGGGCGATATGCCCAGGACTGGCATCTCGGTGACCGGCGACGGAAAACCCTCACCGAAACGGTGGCTGGCTGGACCGACTACATGCCGCGCTATCTGCCCTTGCCGCATCCGTCGGGCCGCAACAACGGCTGGCTGGCGCGCAATCCATGGTTCGAGGCGGAGGTGATTCCCGCCCTGCGCCGGCGCGTCACAAGTCTGCTTGCGTGAGGCCTGCCCGGATTCAGTGAATATTGCCCGAACCGGTCGGGCCTGACTCCGTATCGGCAGGGGGCGCATGTATGGCGCTGGCCTGATGGTGCACCATGCGCCAACGCCCGCCTTCCCGTGCGAACACGTTGGTCGCTGCCAGTTCGTGCGGTCCGATCCGTTCGGTGCAGAGCACGATCCCGGTATCACCATGCAGGTAGGCCACCGCTTTGCCGAAGCTGATGCCCGGCGGCCGCTGCAGGATGTCGAACCAGCCGGACAGCACTTCCGTGCGTCCCTGCCCGGCCCGGTGGCCGGGATGAATGCAGGTGATCTCCCGCCGACCGGACCAGATATCCGTCATCCAGCCCAGGTCTCCGCTGGCAAAGGCGGCATAGAACGCTTCGTTAATCGCCAGCAGGTGATCTTTGGGGTCGATTTCATCCGTCATCCGGGCATCATAGCGTCCATGATCATGAATTGTATCAATACGCTGCGGCTGAACCGCGATGCCATGCGCCTCAACAGCCTGCTCTGCGCCGGAATGGCACTGGGCATGTTGAGCGCCTGCACCGCCATGCAACAGCCCGCCGGCCCCAGCGTCGTGACACCGGAGGCGACCGGCAGCCACTTCGTGATGGCGGATGGCTATCGGTTGCCCTACATGCGCTCGGTCCCGTCGGAACCACGGGCGGTCGTGATCGCCCTGCATGGTTTCAATGACTATCGCCGCGCCTGGTCGGAGCCGGCGGAACGCTGGTCACGTCAGGGCATAGCCGTCTATGCCTATGACCAGCGCGGCTTCGGTGAAACAGAGAACCGCGGCATCTGGCCCGGTGTGCCGACCCTGACGCAGGACCTATCCAGTGTCGTGGAACTGGTCCACGCGCGCCATCCGGGCCTGCCGGTCCATCTGGTGGGCGAAAGCATGGGGGGCGCGGTGGTGATGGCGGCGCTGGGCGCGGCCGAGCCACCCCGGGTGGCCAGTGCAGTGCTGTCGGCGCCTGCGGTCTGGAGCCGAAAGACCATGACCGGCTTTGCCCGCTGGGCGCTGGACTTCTTCTCGTCCACCATGCCGGGATACAAGGCCACAGGCGGCGGTCTGGGTGTGCGCGCGTCGGACAACGACATGGTGCTCCGGGCGATGGGGGCAGACCCGCTGTTCATCAAGGCAACGCGGTTCGATACGGTTTCCGGCCTGGTTGACCTGATGGATGCCGCCTACAATGCCGTCCCGGCAATCAGGACGCCCTTGCTGGTGCTGTATGGCCGACGGGACCAGATCGTCCCCTGCCAGGCCGTCCAGAAGACCCTGGAACGCTTCCACGCCGAGCCGGACCTGGCCCTCTACGACGATGGCTGGCACCTGCTGTTCCGCGATCTGCAGGGGCCTGTTGTCCAGCATGATGTGGGCCGCTGGCTGCTGCAGCCGGACAGCGTGCTGCCCAGTGGCTCAGGCGGTGGAACGGTGACCGATCTCTGTGTGCCGGCGGAAGCGACGTCCCGTCTGGCCAGCGCCAGCGGGTAGCGCGGACTGTCCGTCACCGGATGGAACCGGCACGGGCCGCACCCGTCAGCTCAGGCGAAAGCCCTCATAGCCGTTCGCGACCACTTCGGCACACTTGTCCAGATAGGCGGGAAAGCCCCCGATATAGGGCATGAAGACCCGTGGCTTGCCCGGAATGTTCGCCCCGACGTACCAGGAACTGCAGGTCGACCGCAGCGTCAGGCCCGCGACCTGGTCGCCGTGCGCCACCCATGCCTCTTCCGCCTCGGGCTCGGCCTCTATGCGTTTCAGACCGTTCCCTGCGATATGCGCGATACAGTCGGCGATGAACTCGGCGTGCTGCTCCACGGATGGCAGCATGTTGGTCAGCACCGACGGGCTGCCCGGGCCGGTCACCATGAACATGTTCGGGAAACCGGCGGTCATCAGGCCGAGATAGGTCTTCGGTCCTTCCTGCCACTTTTCCGCCAGCGGGCGCCCTTCCGATCCCCGGATATCCACCCGCAGCAGCGACCCCGTCATCGCATCAAAGCCGGTCGCGAAGACGATGCAGTCGAATGCGTACTCCTCTCCGCCCGTGCGCAGCCCGCTCTCCGTCAGCGCCTCGATGGGGCTGCCGCTGATATCCACCAGATGCACGTTCTGGCGATTGAAGGTCTCGTAGTACCCGGAATCGACGCACAGCCGCTTGCAGCCGATGATGTTGGTCGGGCAGAGCAGTTCCGCCACCTTCGGGTCCTTCACGGTCTTGCGGATCTTGTTGCGGACGAAATCGGCGGCGTAGCGATTGGATTTCTCGTCGAGCAACAGGTCGTTGAAGGCGCCGAGAAACGTCAGTCCGCCCTTCTGCCAGCGGTGTTCGAAGCGGGCCTGCCGTTCCGCGTCATCCACCGCCCTGGCCGACACATCATTGGCCTGGAAGAGTATCCCGGCGGGCATCTTCTTGGCCTGCGCCCGCATCTCCCCATAGTGCGCCTTGATCCGTGCAACGTCTTCCGGATCCAGGGGGCGATTGCGGGCCGGGATGGCGTAGTTGGCGGTCCGCTGGAAGACCGTCAGGGACGCGGCCTGTTCCGCGATGATCGGGATCGACTGGATGGCCGACGACCCGGTACCGATCACCGCCACCCGCTTGCCGGTGAAATCCACATCCTCATGCGGCCACTGCCCGGTGTGGAAGATCGCGCCGCGGAAACTCTCGACGCCGGGAATGTCGGGCATGTTGGCCGAGGAGAGACAGCCCGTGGCCATCACGAACCATCGGGTGGTCAGGGTGTCACCCCCCTCCGTCGTGACCCGCCAGACATCCTGTGTCTCATCCAGGTGGGCCGCCGCGACACGGCAGTCGAAGCGGATATCGCGCCGCAGGTCGAAGCGGTCGGCGACGTGCCGGGCATAGCGGATGATCTCCGGCTGCGTGGCGTAGCGTTCGCTCCACTCCCACTCCTGCTGCAGGTCGTCATCGAACTGATAGGAATACTGCATGCTCTCGACATCACAGCGTGCGCCGGGATAGCGGTTCCAGTACCAGGTGCCGCCGACGTCGCTGCCGGCCTCCATCACCTGCACCCGGAACCCGAGACCGCGCAGGCGGTGCAGCAGATACATTCCGGCGAAACCCGCGCCGACAACGATGACATCCATGTCGGTGGCTGGCTGGCTTGCCGCCGGCGTGTGGTCGCTTGCTGCTTCTGTCTGTGTCATGCGTGCTGTCCGGCGCGGCCGGCTCCCTCCCCAGGGTGTCTGATGGGGGTCATTGTGGTGGCTATGGCGCGCGGGATCAAATGCTGACAGCCATGCAGTTCGCGGCTTCCGGTCCGCACAGGGTGTCCGCAGCGCTTGACCACCGCGCGGGAACCCGCTAAACACCCGCGCTCCGGCCTCCAGTCAGGCGGCCGATCCAATTTTCACGACTTGCGGCCATATGGGCCGAACATGCGGGAGAACAACCATGGCGCGACGCTGTGAGCTTACCGGCAAGGGTGTGCAGACCGGACACAATGTCAGCCACTCCAACATCAAGAGCAATCGTCGGTTCCTGCCGAACGTGCGCCACACCAAGCTGATGTCGGATGCGCTGGGCCGTTCCGTCTCGCTGCGGATTTCCGCCGCTGCGCTGCGTTCCATCGATCACAACAGCGGTCTGGACAACTTCATCCTGAAGCAGTCCGACGCAAAGCTGTCCGACAACGCCCGCAAGCTGAAGCGCGAGATCGCCAAGGCCCGTGCCGAGGCGGCAGCACCGGCGGCCTCCGCCGAAGCCTGATTTCAGCGACAGACGGATCTGACGAAGCCGGGCCATGTGCCCGGCTTTTTCGTTGGGGCCAAGGTCGGTGCTATCAGGCCCCTTGGACAGGTCCCGTGATCAGGCCCAGCTCGGGTAATCCGGATACCACCGCGCCCTGCCGCGCTCCACGTAGGCGACCAGGTTCGGGTGCTGGCGCACGGCCGTTCTCAGCGGGCTTTCGATATCCGGCACAAGGACATTGGCGAGAAAGGCGACACCGGTCGCGTCCACGCCGGTCGGTTCCGCACCCATGAACCAGTCCTGATCCCCCAGCAGACCCGCGCAGGCATCGATATCCGCCGCGCCGAAGGCCATGATGTCCTGAACCTCATGCAGGCCCAGCCCGTGTCCGGCCAGGTTGGACCGCACCTTCCGCTGTGCGACCACCTTGATGATCGACCGGATCACCGGCGGCATGGTGGCGAACAGCTCCCGGGCGATCCGGTCATAGGTGGGCGGATCCATCCAGCGTGTGTGGACGATGGCCCAGTAGAGCCGTTCCTCCAGCATGCGCGCGATCGCATGGGCTGTCGCCTTCTGGCCGGCGTCCAGCGCCGCGTCAGGGTCGAAACCGAGGCGCCGCGCCATCTCGCGGCGGATCAGTTCCGAATCCCCGACCATCGGTCCACCGTCGAAGCTGGCGGCGGGCAGCTTGCCCTTCGGTCCCTTGCGGGGATCGTTCACCGTTTCCACGGTGAAGGGTGCCCCGGACATCTTCAGCAGGATCTCCGCCTTCATGCAGAACGGGCTCGGGTTCGGCAGGCCCAGCGCCGCCGGGTATTGCCGAAGGGTGATCACCCGAGCGTTTCCTTCAGGAATGCCTGGGTGCGCTGCCAGGACAGGGCGGCATCGGCCTCGTCATAGCGGGCGCTGGTCGGGTTGGCGAAGGCGTGGTTGGCATCATACCAGTGGGTGGTGAGCTGCTTCCCGGCCTGCTTCATCTCAGCCTCGAAGCCGCTGACCATGGCCCGGTTGATCCACTGGTCCTCGGTTGCGAAATGACCCAGTACCGGACCCTTCAGCGCCTCCAGGTCCGCCGCCTTCCGGCTGACATTGCCATAATAGATGATCGTGCCGTCCACCGGCGCGGCGATGGAGGCGTTCAGCGACCAGCCGCCACCGAAGCACCAGCCGACCGTTGCCACCTTGCCGTTGGTCCTGTCGTGATCCTTCAGCCAGCCGATCCAGCTCGCCAGCGTATCGGTGGCCTCGTCCCCCTTGACCTGGCCCATGTAGCTGCGGGCATCACCGGCCTCGGTGGCGACCTTGCCGTCATAGAGGTCCACGGCCAGGGCCACGTACCCTTCCTCCGCCAGCTTCGCGGCCACGGACTTGATCTGGTCGTTCAGGCCCCACCATTCGTGGATCAGCAGCACTGCCGCCGCGGGTGTCTTCGCGGGCAGGGCGAGTGCGCCACTGACCGCCTTCCCGCCTGCGGTGGTGATGGCAACATCCTGAAGGCCGTGGGCCGCAGCCCGTGCCAGCATCGGATCGGCCAGAATGGCGGCGAGGGGCAGGCTTGCGGCCCCCTTCAGAACTGTCCTGCGCGCATACATGTCGGTCACTCCTGCCAGATTGGTTGGTGATACAGAGATGGTATTCGACACGCCGCATGCCGCCAATCACGCTCGCGTTAACCATTCCGACAGGGCGTGCATGACACCATGGTGACAGCCGCGCTTGACAAGTCCGTGACATTATTGTGCGCTGCACAATACAAATGAGAGGGATGTCCGCTATCCTTCGATTCGCGACGCAATCGGGAGATCCAGTTTGCTGTACCAGATGTACGAACTGAACCACGCGGCGATCAAGCCGTGGCGCGCTGCCGCGCACATGACCCAGATGATGCTGCGTCACCCCATGAACCCGGCTGCGCATACAGCGCCAGGCCGCGCCGTTGCGGCGGCGGCCGATGTGTTCGAGGGTATTACCCGCCGTTACGGCAAGCCGTCCTTCGGGCTGGACGAAATCACCATCGACGGCGCACCGGTGCCGGTGACGGAGCAGGTAATCTATCGCAAGCCCTTTGGGCAGCTCAAGTATTTCTCCCGCGATACCAGCAGCCTGAACCGGCGTCGCGCCGATCCGCGCGTGCTGATCGTGGCCCCGCTGTCCGGCCACTATGCCACGCTGCTGCGCGGCACGGTTGCCGCGATGCTGCCGGAGCATGAGGTCTTCATCACCGACTGGCGTGACGCGCGCAACGTGCCGGTGTCGGAAGGCAACTTCGATCTGGAAGATTACATCGACTACGTCATCGACTTCCTGCGGGTGCTCGGACCGAATACCCATGTCGTCGCTGTCTGCCAGCCCGGTCCGGCGGTTCTTGCCGCCACAGCGCTGATGTCGGAAGACAATGATGCGGCGACCCCGGCGACCCTGACCATCATGGGCAGCCCGATCGATCCGCGGAAAAGCCCGACTGTGCCCAACGACCTGGCGACGTCCCGTCCGATCGAATGGTTCAAGACCAACGTCATTACCCGGGTGCCCCTGCCGCATGCCGGTTTCATGCGTCCGGTCTATCCCGGCTTCCTGCAGCTCACCGGTTTCATGACCATGAACCTGGATCGCCATATCGATGCGCACAAGAAGCTCTATGAAGGGCTGATCGCGGGCGACGGCGATTCCACCGACGGCCACCGCAAGTTCTATGACGAGTATCTCTCGGTACTGGACCTGACGGCCGAATATTACCTGCAGACGCTGGAGGTGGTGTTCCAGCGCTTCGATCTGCCGAACGGCACGATGATGCACCGGGGCCGCCGCGTTGATCTGACCAAGATCAGGAAGACCGCCCTGTTCACCGTGGAGGGCGAGAAGGACGATATCTCCGGTATCGGCCAGACCCAGGCGGCGCATGATCTCTGCATCAACATCCCGGCGAAGAAGCAGATGGACTACATTCAGGATGGCGTCGGTCATTACGGTGTGTTCAACGGCGGCCGCTGGCGCACCGAGATCCAGCCCCGCATCCGCGACTTCATCCGCTCCTTCCCGGTACTCGGCGCCTGATGCATGGCGGGGGCCGGGGGCAGCGATCCGCTGGGAGGCCCCGGCGTCGTCAATGCATTCCGGGCCTGGCAGGCTGCGGCGGGCGGACAGCCACGTGACTGGCACTTCCGCGCGGGCCTGACCGACCGACCGGCCATTCCGCTGCCGTGCGATCTGCTGTTTCCGGGGGAATCGCCTGCCGAGAAGACGCTGGCGGACTGGCTCATGGCCGCGGCGCCCCATCTGGTTCAACCCATCCGCATGTTGCGCCCCGCACCCAGGGCACGCGGCCTGCGCCGCCTGTTCGGTGGGGGCAGGTTGGGCGCGGGTGAGATCCTCGACGCATCGGACAGGCTGATCAGCGGCATGCTGGCGGCACCGGAGGGGACATTTCAGGTCGCGAAGGCCACCCTGACCGACGTCACCCGGCTGACGGTTGCCCTGGCGCGGGATGCCGTGCGGCTGGGCGGCCAGGTCACGCCGGGCGACAGCGGCGACGTTGTGGAAGCCAGCGCGGCGACGGGTCTCTATGCCGTGCTTGCCCGGCCCTGGCCGGAAATGGCGGGACTGCATGAACTGCCGACGGTGGCCGGGCCGCTGAGTCTCATCCCGATGCCCAATGACCTGATGCTGGCGCATGTCCCGACAGGCGGGGAGGTCACTTCCGGCAGGGATCTGGAGGGGCTGCTGGCGGCAATCCTCACCCGGCGCGCGACCCTGCGCACGGTCTTGGCAGGCGACGTCGGCGCGACGGCTTGCCTGCGCGACCTGCTGCCCTGCGCGGAGGGACTCTCCGCCAGCTCCGGTCCGCTGCATGACGGTGGCATGGATGGCGGCTATGGCCTGTTCGCCAACCGGGTCGCAGCGACATGGGCGCATCTGGATGCTGCCTATATCCGCACCCTGATCTCCCGCCATGGTGCCTCCGTGCCGGAGATGCTGGACGGGGTCCACAGGGATGCCGATCTGGGGGAGGACCTGGGCGGTGGGCTGTTCGGTCGGGAGGTCGACTGGATGATGCGCCATGAGTGGGCGGAGGATGCCGCCACGGTGCTGCACCGGCGGGGCCCCTTTGCCTTCCTCGGCACTGACCCGGAACGTTTGCGCCGCTGGATGGAACAGAACGGCTGACTGGTGTAAAGCATCCCCCGGACAGAATTGCATCGAACGACCGGATCGGGGGAACTTCCATGGCCACTAGCTTGCGGGAACTGCTGGACACGGGCGCGGACGATGCGCCGGCCATTGGCGCGGAAGGTCGCGCCGATCTGACCCACGGCGGGCTGCGGGACTTTGCGGTGAAGGTGGTGGCCGACCTGAACGGTTTCGGCGTCGGGCGCAACGACCGGGTCGCCATCGTGCTGCCGAACGGACCGGAGATGGCGACCGCTTTCCTGACGGTGGCCTGTGGCGCTACCACGGCCCCGCTCAATCCGGCCTACCGCGCCGATGAGTTCGACTTCTACCTGGATGACCTGAACGCCAGGGCCCTGATCGTGGCCGACGACTATGAGGGTGATGCCGTCCCGGCGGCGGAGAAGCGGGGCATCGCGATCCTGCGCCTGACGCCGCGCACTGACGATGCCGCCGGCCTGTTCGACCTTGCCGGACCCGCGGCAGCCTCGGCGCCGCAGGCGGGCGGCATGGCGGGGGCGGATGATGTGGCTCTGGTGCTGCATACTTCCGGCACCACCTCGCGGCCGAAGATCGTGCCGCTGTCGCAGGCCAATGTCGCGGCCAGCGCCCGGCACATCCGTGCCGCCCTTGATCTGACGGCGGCGGATCGCTGTCTCAACATCATGCCGCTGTTTCACATCCACGGCCTGATCGCGGCGGTGTTGAGTTCCGTGGCGGCGGGTGCCAGTGTCTGGTGCAGCCCGGGCTTCAACGCCCTGCGCTTCTTCACGTGGATGGAGGTGGCGAAACCCAACTGGTACACGGCGGTGCCGACCATGCATCAGGCGATCCTGAGCCGGGCCGGGCGCAATGCCGAGCTGATCGCTGCCCAGCCGCTGCGGCTGATCCGCTCCTCCTCCTCCTCCCTGCCGCCGCAGGTGATGGCGGAACTGGAGGAGACCTTCGGCTGCCCGGTGATCGAGAGCTATGGCATGACCGAGGCGGCGCACCAGATGGCCTCCAACCCCCTGCCGCCCGCCGCGCGCAAGCCGGGTTCCGTCGGCATCGCCGCCGGGCCGGAGGTCGCGATCATGGACCCGGACGGCAATCTGATGGATCAGGGCGCGACGGGGGAAGTCGTCATCCGTGGCCCCAATGTCACCGCCGGATACGAGGCCAATCCCAAGGCCAATGCCGAGAACTTCACCAATGGCTGGTTCCGCACCGGGGACCAGGGCGTGCTGGACGCGGAAGGCTATCTCAGCATCACCGGGCGCCTGAAGGAGATCATCAACCGGGGCGGCGAGAAGATCTCCCCGCGTGAGGTGGACGAGGTGCTGATGGACCATGAAGCCGTGGCCCAGGTCGTCACCTTCGCCATGCCGCATCCGAAGCTGGGGGAGGAAGTCGCCGCCGCCGTGGTGCTGCGTGAGGGGGCGAGCGCCACGGATCGCGAGATCCGCGACTTCGTCGCCACCCGGCTGGCCGACTTCAAGGTGCCGCGCAAGCTGCTGATCCTCGACGAGATTCCGAAGGGCGCCACCGGCAAGCTGCAGCGCATCGGTCTGGCCGAGAAACTCGGCCTCGCCTGAGGCGATGCCTGCGGCGGAGGCGGTCCTGACCATCCCCGACTTCTGCCTCGTCCTGCTGGTCGGGGCCTCGGGGGCGGGCAAGTCGACCTTCGCCGCCCGGCATTTCCGGCCGACAGAGGTGGTGTCGTCCGATGCCTGCCGGGGGCTGGTCTCGGATGATGAAGCCGACCAGTCGGCCAGCGCGGCGGCCTTCGAACTGCTGCATCTGATCACGGAGAAGCGCCTCGCCGCCCGCCGTCTGACTGTCATCGATGCCACCAACCTGAAGGTGAGGGGCCGGCGGCCGCTGCTCGACCTCGCCAGGCGATTTCATGCGCCGGTGGTGGCGCTGGTCCTGCTGCTGGACCCGGCGACCTGCATCGCCCGCAACCGCCACAGGGCCGCCGGGGGCGGTCGCCATGTGGGGCGGGAGGTGATTGCCGCACAGTCGAAGTCATTGCGCGATGGCCTGCCCGCGCTGCGGGACGCGGGTCTCGCGGCGGTCCATGTCCTCGATACGCCCGGGTTCATCGATGCGATCAAGGCGATTCGCCGTGTCAGCCCCCCTCCCTTACACCCCACGCGGTCCTGATCCTAGCGCCGCTCCAGCCCTGCCAGATAGGTGTCGGCGACCATGGTGGCATATTCGTCAGGCCCCACCGGCCCCGCTGGGTCGTACCAGAGGTAGGTGTAATTAATCATGCCGACGCACATCATGGTCTGGGCCATGAGGGTGCGGCTGGTGATGTGGCCGCTCTGGTCACAGTCGCGGATCAGGTCGCGCAGCACGGCGATGATGCGCCGCTGCTTGCCGACGATCTCTGCCCGCTCCGCCGTGCCGAGGTTCTGCAGGTCGTGCAGCAGCACCACCTGCAGGTCGCGGGACCCGGCGTTGATGCCGACGATGGTGCGGATGGTGGAACGGAAGCGGTCCTGTGCCGTCACGCCGTCCGTCGCAGCAGTGCTGGCGGCGTCCAGCATCATGTCGAGATGGCTGCTCAGCATCTCCTGCAGCAATGCCTCCTTGGAGGCGAAATAGTGGTACAGCAGGCCGCGCGAGACGCCATTTGCCTTTGCCAGATCCGCGATGCTGGTCGCGGCATAGCCCTGACGCGCGAACTCGGTCGCGGCGCAGGCCATGATGCGGCGGCGGATCTCCTCGTAGTTCTCGGCCTGCTTCCGCGCCATCGTCTGTTTCCATCCTGATTCGGCAGGGGGAGCGTACCACCCCTCAGTCGCGCACCAGAACCCGCTGTGCCTTGGCCTCGTAGCGGGGCAGGGTGCCTTCCTCATGGCATTCCACCGGCACCTTCAGGCCGAGGCGGCTGGTCAGGCTGCGGCCGACGGCGTCGGCCAGTTCATCGGGGGAGCCGTTGTGGCTGCGCTCCTTCTCGATGGCCACGACGATCTGCTTCGGCGCGCTGCCCGGCGTGTCGACATAGATCTGCCAGGCTTCCTTCACTGTCCCCGGGGTGGTGGCGATGACATCCTCCACCTGGGACGGGTAGACGATGACCCCGCGCACCTTCAGCATGTCGTCGGAGCGGCCGATGATCCGCCCGATGTTGCGCATCCCGCGGCGCCCGCAGGGGCAGTCATAGGGATGCTCCGACAGGCGCACTAGATCGCGGGTGCGCCAGCGCACCACCGGTGACGCCTGCTTGTCCAGCGTGGTGACGACGATCTCGCCGACCTCACCCGGCCCGACCGGCCTGAAGGTCTCCGGGTCGAGGATCTCGGTCAGGACCGTATCCTCGTTGAACAGATGCATCTCGTCGCGGGCATGGCTCCAGGGGCAGGAGGCGGCGACGATGGGGCCACCGGCCTCTGTCGTGCCATAGGTGTTGAAGGTCATGAAGTCGGACGGCAGTCCGGCCTCCAGCTCATCACGGAAGGCGCGGGAGACGGATTGGCCGCCGATGACGGCGCGCTTCAGCTTCCAGTCGGTCTTCAGATCGATGCCCTTCTCCTGGCTGGTGCGGATCAGGGTGGCGAGGAAGACCGGCGAGACCGTGGCCAGCGACCATTCCATGTCGCGCATCCATTCCACCACCAGGTCGCTGCGCCCCGGCCCGACGGGGAAGTTGGTCATGCCCAGTTCCGCCATGCCCAGGTCATAGGCCAGCCCGCCAACCCAGAGGCCGAAGCCGAAACCGTTGTAGCCCCGGTCGCCGGGCCGGCAGCCGTGAGCGTGGAGCTGTCGCGCCACCTGCCGGGCCAGCAGCACCTGCATGTCCTCGCGGGTATAGCCGAACAGGACCGGCAGGCCGGTGGTGCCGGAAGTGGCGCAGAACCGTTCCACCTTCTCCGTCGTGGTGCCCAGCATGGGGAAGGGGTAGCGGTCGCGGAGCTGCGACTTCTGCAGGAACCCCAGGCTGTCCAGCGCCTGCCGGTCCGACAGGTCGTGCGGATGCAGCCCGGACTCCCGGAAATGATCCACCCATTCGGGGGACTGGGCCAGTCGCTGCCCCAGGGCCCCGAGCTTGCGGTTCTGGATGGCAAGCAGGTCATCGTGGTCCAGCGCCTCGATCTCGGGATGCAGCATGTCTGCCTCTGTTCCGGCCATTCGTCGTCTCCCCGTTCCGTATCCCCTGCCGGCGTGCGCCGAAGGTTGGGCATTGCAGAGTTTCAATCCTTCTATTATAAACCGGACAGCCGTTCAATGAATAAACCACCGCCTGCCAACCGACAGGGAGCGCGCCCGATGAATGTCATGACCCGCCCGTACGTGCCGGACTTTGCCACCCTGATCGAACAGGATCGGGTGCATGGATCGCTCTATACCGATGCGGACATCTTCCGCATGGAACTGGACCGCATCTGGTATCGCACCTGGGTCTATGTCGGGCATGAGAGCGAGGTGCCGGAACCGTTCGATTTCGTCACCAAGTCCATCGGGCCGCAGCCGATCATCATGACCCGTGGCGCGGACGGGCAGATCAACCTGTTGCAGAACCGCTGCCCGCATCGCGGCAACGAGGTCTGCACGGAGCCACGGGGCAACGCGCGCAAGTTCACCTGTCCGTTCCACAACTGGACCTTCGCCAATGACGGCAGGCTGGAGGCGACGGCCTTTGCCGATGGCTACAAGGGGCAGGACATGGCGGCCCTGTCGCTGGGCAAGGTCGCGCGTGTCGCCAGCTATCGCGGCTTTGTCTTCGGCTCCTTCGCCACCGAAGGCCCGACGCTGGAGGAACATCTGGGCGGCGCGGCGGAGACGCTGGACCGGCTCTGCGATTCATCGCCCACCGGTGAGGTGGAGATCACTGCCGGATTCCTGCAGCACCGTGTGAAGGCAAACTGGAAGTTCGTGCTGGAGAACGAGACCGATGGCTATCACCCCGCCTTCGTCCATGCCTCCGTCTTCAAGGTGACGGACAGCGGCATCGGCGGCCTCTATGGCTCGAAGTCCACTGCCGTTACCCGTGACTTCGGCAATGGGCACACCGAACTGGACCTGCGCCCGGAGTTCCGCCTCCGCGACCAGCCTCTGAACTGGTTCGGCACCACGCCGGAACGGCTGCCGGACTATGTCGCGGCCATGGAACAGGCGCATGGGCCGGAGAAGGCGCGGGAGGTGATGATCGACGGCACTCCGCACGTGATGATCTTCCCCAACCTGTTCATCGCGGAGATCCAGATCTTCGTGCTGCAGCCCCGCGCGGTGGACGACACCGTGCAGCATGTCACGGCGCTGCAGTTCAAGGGCGCGCCTGACATCAACCGTCGCCTGCGCCAGCAGACCATGGGCTCCGTCGGCCCCGCCGGATTCCTGCTGGCGGATGATTCGGAGATGTACGAGCGCACGCACCGTGGCGTGCTCTCCCGCGATCCGGAGTGGCTGTATCTGGCGCGCGGGGAGCATCGGGAGCGCACGGACGAGGACGGTTTCCGCGTCGGCCATGCCACCGACGAGGTGCCCTCGCGCGGGATATGGCGTCACTACCGCCAGATGATGGAGGCCGAGTGATGGGGATGATCACCGTGGAACAGGACATCACGCGCCGGGTCGAACAGTTCATCTACGCGGAGGCCCGCCTGCAGGACGAGCACGAATATGCGGCGTGGGAGGCGCTCTGGACCGACGACGCGATCTACTGGCTGCCCGCCAATGGCGACGCCATCGACCCCGAACAGCAGATGTCGATCATCTACGACAACCGTTCCCGCATCGGGGTGCGGGTGCGGCAGCTTCTCAGCGGCAAGCGCTATACCCAGGACCCGAAGTCCGCGATCCGGCACCTGATCACCAATGTCGAGGTGCTGGACCGGTCGGGTGACGAGGTCAGCGTCGGCTGCAATGTCATGGTCTATGAATCCAGCCTGCGGGGCGAAACCCTCTGGGCCGCACGCACTGAATATCTGCTGCGCGACACGCCTGACGGCTTTCGCATGGCCCGCAAGAAGGTGGCGCTGGTCAATAACGACAAGCCGCTCTTCACGCTGTCGTTTCTCATCTGATGTGGTCCCCGGCCCGCCCTTTCCCGGTTTGTCGTTGGACTGTTCCATTCCTCTCCCCCACCCGGCCACCCAATAAGGATACTCCCGTGGGTGGCCGGGTGGGGGAGAGGGATGGAACAGGCCGCAAACAGACTCCCGAGAGGGCAGGCCGGGGCCTGAAAACAACCTCCGGAGATCCATCATGAACCTGCTAACCGAACCCGTAGGCGACGGCAATGTGCTTCTGAGCCACACCGACGGCATCGCCCATATCCGCCTGAACCGTCCCAATGACGCCAACGGCATGAACAACGGCCTGCTGCGCGACCTCTATCAGGCGATCATGGTCTGCCATGGCTCGGAGGATGTGCGCGCCGTGCTGCTGACCGGGGCGGGGAAGAACTTCTGCGCCGGGGGCGACATCAAGGAATTCGCGTCGAAGGGCGAGAAACTGCCCGCCCATATCCGCACCGCCACGGCACTGCTGCAGGATGCGGCACAGGCGCTGATGCGGCTGGATGCGCCGGTGATCGCCGCCATCCAGGGCTATGCCACCGGCGGCGGTGGTTTCGGCATGGCCTGCGCGGTGGACCTGGTGGTGGCGGCGGAGAGCGCGAAGTTCCTCGCGGGCGCGACCAAGGTCGGCATGTCACCGGACGCCGGTACCACCACGACGCTGCCCGCGCTGGTCGGTCACCGCAAGGCGATGGAGATCCTGCTGACCAACCCGACCATGACGGCTGAGGAGGCGAAGGATCTGGGCATCGTCAACCGCGTGGTACCGGACGCGGATCTGCTGGACGCCGCCATGGATCTGGCGCGTGAACTGGCGAGCGGCCCGCCGCTGGCACAGGCCGCGGTGAAACGGCTGCTGCGTCAGGGCAAGGCCCTGCCGGTGGAGGCCTGCTTCACGGAGGAAGCCCGCAACGTCGCCGAACTCTCCGGCACCGCAGACGCGCGGGAAGGCCTCGCCTCCATGATCGAACGCCGCCCGGCCACCTTCACGGGTCGGTAGACCTCAGTCCGACACCCGCGCCAGAAACTCCGCATCCGGCAGCACGCGCAGCGGCAGCAGGTCGCTGTCGGTGGTGATGATCAGGGCGGGGTCCACGCGGATGCCGACGCCGGCGAAGGAACCGGCGACGGAGAAGGCCTGGAGCTGCGCGTTGCGACCGGCGACGCGGGGCAGTTTCCAGAGTTCCTGATAGATCGTGTCCCGGCTCTCGAACTGGCCTTCCGTCGCCGCCACCAGATCCGCGTCCTGGCTGTAGAGCGCGATATTGGCCCCGCAGCGCCCGACGATGGGCTTGGCGGCATAGCCCGCCGCGCGCAACGCGTCGGTCAGTTCGTAGCCGGTGTCGAGCAGGAAGCGACTGCTCGGGAACATCTCCCGCACCACGGGCAGGATCGCCTTGTTGCTGGTGACCAGGGTCCAGAGCGGTTCGAAGACCATCACGCCCTCCCGCAGCAGCACATCGACGATGCGCGGCGGCTGGGTGGCACGGTCGATGGTGCGGTGCAGGCGCAGGTTCTCCTCGTCCTCCGCCAGATCCTCGCGGATCTCGTCCAGCGCGGTCTCCCACGCCTAGGTCTTCCAGACCCAGCGGATCGGTACGCCGTCTGCGTCCAGCACCTCGCCGCCGTCGCCCCAGCGCAGCCCCTCGACACCCGTCACGATGCGGCAGGTCAGACCGGCCTGCTCCATCGCGCGCTTCATGAACAGGGCGTGGTAGGTTTCCTCGATATCGTCGTCGCGCATGATGTGCAGCACGCCGTCAATGGCCGTTTCCCGCCAGGCATCCACCAGCAGATCGTACAGCCGCCCGCCGGGGTCACGCCCGTCGGTGCAGCCAAAGGCCTCCGCCCAGCGTCCCAGCAGCGACCCGGCCTCCATGTAACAGGATGCCGAGTCGGCATTGTATTCGTACGCCTTCAGCCCCTCCGGCCGCATGGCGAAATCAAAGCGCCCGGTGATCATCTCGTTGCGGCGGTTGTTCCAGGACTGGCGAATGCGCGACCAGAGCGCGGGCGGCAGGTTGAACCGCGCCAGCAGCGTGTCATCGGACAGCACCTGATTGGTCGCGTGCAGGAACATGCGGTGCAGCTCGTTGGTGGCGCGCTGCAGTTCCCGCATCGCGGTCTCGCTGATGCAGTACCAGGCACGCAGGTCCGCCGGGTCCTTCGACAGCACCTGGCCGCCCATCAGGTCGATGTAGTTGGCATCGATCGGGTCTGATGGATCCAGCCAGGCGACCGCCTCCGCCGCCCCCGGCGCGGTCTCCAGTGTCTGGCGCTTGATGCCAAAGAGCGCCGGATCATCCTCCAGCTCCGTCTCGGCCCCTGTCGTGTCGTCGGTCTGGATCACCCAGCCCAGGATGCTGCCGTCGTGATAGGTGCAGTCCAGCCAGCAGCCGCCATCACCGGTCAGGCGTCGCGGCAGTTCGCGTGACCAGTTCTGACCGGCCGGCCAGACGGAATCATGCACGTTCTGTTCGATGCAGCGCACGCGGTCGGCCAGAACCTCCGTCACCACCGCGACATGGCCCGTGACCTCGAACTCACCGCCCTCGTTCCAGATCAGCAGGCAGCCGGGCTCCGGCGGGCGGGTGGAACCGTTGCGGAAGGAATGCAGCGGCAGGGTGCTGCCGTCGGCGATCACCTTCACCTGGCGCAGACGGAAGATGTCATAGGCCATGGCGATGTCCTCGAAGACATAGCCCCGGTTCTGGTAAATCCAGCGCCGCGCCAGCTCCACGCACTGCCACTTGAAACCCATGTAGACACCGTCGACGGTGCTGTGGAACGCCTGCCGCGTCGGCATCGCCTCCCGGTCCACCGAATCATAGTCGGAGGAATAGACCTCGGTTCCGCCGGGACCATGCCCCAGAACGGTTCCGAAGGGGGCGGGGGTGATGGCGTGATGGTGTTTCATGGCTGTTCCAGGGACGGGCGAAGGGCGGACAGGTGTCGCGCCGCGCGAGCCTCTATACCCATGCCGGAACCTTGGCGAGCGGATTCAGCGCTGCCCCGAACGATTTTCCCTGGCCGTTGCGCAGCCTACCCAGCGGCCCAGTTCGGCGGGCGCTTGTCGATGAAGGCCTGGACGCCTTCGGTGGCTTCGGCGGAGCGCTGGGCGGCGGCGAACTGGGTGGCGGCGATGTCTAGGGCGGTCTCCACGTCCTGGTCGCGGACGGCGCGGATGACGGTCTTGGCGCGGGCGATGGCTCCGGGGGCGCCCTTCAGGATCTCGGCCAGGACTTCCGTCACCTTCTGCTCCGCCGCGTCGGCGTCCTCGCACAGCCAGTCGATGATGCCGATCTCCACGGCTTCCGCGCCGGAGAGCATGTTGCTCATCACCGCCAGACGCCGGGTCAGCCGTTCCCCGATGCGCCCGATGACGACGGGCAGGATCGCGGCGGGCAGCACGCCCAGCCGTGCCTCGGTCAGGCCGAAGCGGGCGCGGGGCGTGGCAATGACGATGTCGGCGGCGCAGACCAGTCCGAAGCCGCCGCCCAGCGCCGCGCCGTCGGCCACCACGATCAGCGGCTGCGGCGTGCGGTCCATGCGCTGGAAGAAGGCCCCGCCCTGGCGGTTCCGCTCCGCGATCGGGTCGGCGCCGCCGGTGCCATCCGCCGCGCCGGTCTGCTGGCTGGCCTTGAAGCCGCGCACGTCGCCGCCCGCTGAAAAGCTCTTGCCCGCGCCGCGCAGCACGATGGCGCGGCAGGTCCGGTCCTCGGCGACAGAGGCGATGGCCGCGTCGATGCCGTCCAGCAGTTCCTGCGACATGGCATTGCGGGCATCGGGTCGGTTCATGGTGATGTGCAGGACACCGCCTTCACGGCGGGTGAGGACGATTTCTTCGGTCATGGTGGGTTCCCTTTTTGGTCGACCGTGCCTCCCCTCTCCCCCTCCCGGCCACCCATTTCAGGATACTTGCGTGGGTGGCCGGGAGGGGGAGAGGGATGGAACAGTCCATCAACAGAATCTTCGGGCGAGAGGGCGGTCTCTCAGCGAACGGGTCCTATCCGCGCTTGCCGGGCAGGATGTTCATGCTCTTGCAGATGATCGACAGCATCACCTCGTCGGCGCCACCGCCGATGGAGGCGAGACGGCCGTCACGGTACATGCGGCTGATCGGGGTCTCGTTCATGTAGCCCATGCCGCCCCAGTACTGCAGGCAGCTGTCGTAGACCTCCCGCTTCAGCCGTCCGATCTTCAGCTTGCCCATGGAGGCGAGGCGGGTGACGTCCCTGCCTGCGGTATATTCCTCGATGCAGCGGTCCATCAGGCTGCGCAGCAGCTCGACCTCCGTCTGCAGTTCGGCCATACGGAAGTGGATCACCTGGTTGTCCAGCAGCGGCTTGCCGAAGACCATGCGCTGGCCGGTATATTCGATGGTCTGGTCGATGGCCTTCTGCAGCCCGGTGATGCCGGAGGCGATGGCCCACATCCGCTCCTCCTGAAACTGCTGCATCTGGTAGGTGAAGCCCTTGTTCTCGTCGCCGATGCGGTGGCGCTGCGGCACGCGCACATCCTCGAAGAAGATCAGGCCGGTGTCGGAGGAATGCATGCCCATCTTGTCGAGCTTCTTCGCCCGCGTGACCCCCGGCGTATCCATCGGCACGACCACCAGCGACTTGTTGCGGTGCACGGCCCCGTCCGGGTCGGTGTTCACCAGCATGACCATGTAGTCGGCCTGGAAGGAATTGGTGATCCACATCTTCTGGCCGTTGATGATGTAGTCGTCGCCATCCTTGCGCGCCCAGCTCTTCAGCGATGCCACGTCCGACCCGGCACCGGGTTCGGAGACACCGATGCAGGCCACCATCTCGCCGGCGATGGCCGGGGCCAGGAACTCCCGGCGCAGCTCATCGGAGCCATGGTTCGACAGCGCCGGGGTGGCCATGTCGGTCTGCACGCCCAGCGCCATGGGAACACCGCCGCAATTGATGCTGCCCAGCGCCTCCGCGAAGGCCAGGTTGTAGGAATAGTCGAGGCCGAGGCCGCCATATTCCTCCGGCTTGTGGATGCCGAGGAAGCCCATGTCGCCGAACTTCCTGAAGACCTCGTGGGCGGGAAAGGCACCCTCCGCTTCCCATGCATCCACGTGCGGATTGATCTCTTCCTCGATCAGCTTCCGTGCGGATCGCTGGATCTCCAGATGTTCATGTGTGTAGACGCCCATGGTTTCCTCCCCCGGCAGTGGTGCCTGGCAACAGGCGCGCCGATGATAGACCCGAACAGCGGCGTCTGTGCACCCGCAGATGCGGCATGGTGGGAATCGATCTTGCCAGTGCTTGGCGACCGACCACCAGATGTGGTAACAGCGCGGCTTCCGATCCCAGTCGCCGCGAGAACTGCTCATGTCCAGGATTGCCCTTGCGTCAGACCATGCCGGGTTCGAGCTGAAAGAGGCTCTGCGCGATGAACTGAAGGGGTTGGGCCATGACGTGCTCGACCTCGGCACCAGCAGTCTCGATTCGGTCGATTATCCGGATTTCGGCCGCAAGGCCGCGGAGGCCGTGGCCGCGGGCGAGGCGGAGGCGGGTGTGATCGTCTGCGGCACCGGCATCGGCATTTCCATCGCCGCGAACCGTGTGCCCGGCGCGCGCACCGCCCTATGTCACGACATCACCACCGCGCGCCTGTCGCGCGAACACAATGACGCCAACATCCTGGCCCTGGGCGCGCGGGTGATCGGCACCGAGACCGCGCGCGACTGCGTGCGGGCCTTTCTGGAGACGCCGTTTGCCGGGGGGCGGCACCAGCGTCGCGTGGACAAGCTGGGCTGAGGCCCGGAACTGATTCGATCGTTCGAACGATCAAGAGCTTCAAGGGAGCATCGCACATGAACATGGTCGCCACCGCAGCAGCGGGTGAAGCCATCTGGTCCGCCGACATGGAACGGGATGACAAGGCGGTCTTCGACGCCATCAACGCCGAGTTCGGTCGCCAGCAGAGCGAGATCGAGCTGATCGCGTCGGAGAACATCGCCAGCCCGGCCGTGATCCGGGCCATGGGCAGTGTGCTGACCAACAAGTACGCGGAGGGATATCCGGGCCGTCGCTACTATGGGGGCTGCGAGCACGTCGATGTGGTCGAGGCGCTGGCCATCGAGCGGGCGTGCAAGCTGTTCGACTGTTCCTTTGCCAACGTGCAGCCGCATTCCGGCGCACAGGCCAACCAGGCCGTCTTCCAGGCCCTGCTGAAGCCCGGTGACACCTTCATGGGCATGTCGCTGGCTGCCGGTGGGCATCTGACCCATGGCGCTCCGCCGAACCAGTCGGGCAAGTGGTTCAATGCGGTGCAGTACGGCGTGCGTCGGGAGGATGCCCGCATCGACTTCGACGAGGTCGAGCGGCTGGCGAAGGAACACAGGCCGAAGCTGATCGTGGCCGGCGGCTCAGCCTATCCGCGCTTCATCGACTTCGCCCGCTTTCGTGCGATTGCCGATGAAGTGGGCGCGCTGTTCATGGTCGACATGGCGCATTTCGCCGGTCTGGTCGCCGGTGGTGTGCATCCGAACCCGCTGGACCATGCCCATGTGGCGACGACCACCACCCACAAGACCCTGCGTGGCCCGCGTGGTGGCATGGTCCTCACCCGCGACGACGATCTGGGCAAGAAGATCAACTCCGCCGTCTTCCCCGGTCTGCAGGGCGGCCCGCTGATGCATGTCATCGCGGCCAAGGCGGTGGCATTCGGGGAGGCACTGCGTCCCGACTTCAAGGCCTACTCGCAGCAGGTGGTGGACAATGCGCAGGCGCTGGCGGCATCGCTGATGGACCGGGGCTTCGACATCGTCTCCGGCGGCACCGACACGCATCTGATGCTGGTCGATCTCAGGTCAAAGGGTGTGACCGGCCGTGACGCGGAGCGCACGCTGGAGAACGCGCACATGACCTGCAACAAGAACGGCGTGCCGTTCGACCCGGAGAAGCCGATGGTGACCTCCGGTGTCCGCCTCGGCACCCCGGCAGCGACCACCCGCGGCTTCGGTACCGATGAATTCCGCCAGGTCGGCGCGCTGATCGCCGATGTGCTGGAAGGCTATGCCGCTTCGAACGGCGACAATGGCGCCGCCGAGGCCAAAGCCCGTGAATCGGTGCTGGAGCTTTGTGCGCGCCATCCGATCTATACGAAGGGTATCATCTGAGGGCTTCGCCAGAGGCGGAGTCTGCGCCAGCCCTCTCCCCCTCCCGACCACCCATAAGGATAATCCAGTGGGTGGTCGGGAGGGGGAGAGGGCTGGCCGGGGACCACAAGCAAGAAGCAACCGAGGAATCACCGTCATGCGCTGCCCCTATTGCCAGAATGCCGATACCCAGGTGAAGGACTCGCGCCCGACGGAGGACAATACCGCGATCCGGCGCCGACGCTCCTGTTCCGGCTGTGGCGGGCGCTTCACGACGTTCGAACGCATTCAGCTGCGCGATCTGACGGTGGTGAAGAAGAACGGGCAGCGCACACCCTTCGACCGCGACAAGCTCGCCCGCTCCATCGACATCGCCATCCGCAAGCGCCCGGTGGATCCGGAGCGGGTGGAGCGGATGATCAATGCCATCGTCCGCCAGCTGGAAAGTTCCGGCGAGTCGGAGATCGATTCGGTCAGGATCGGGGAACTGGTGATGCAGGCGCTCGCCAGCATCGACCAGGTCGCCTACGTGCGCTTCGCCTCCGTCTACCGCAACTTCCGCGAGGCTGCCGACTTCGAGGATTTCATCGGCCGCGAGATCGCGGGTCGCGACGACGACTGATCGTTGGCGACGGCTTTCAGACGTCTGTTTCTGCCAGGCTTCCGCGCCGTGCCGTGATGCTGTCCGGCATGGCATGGTTCACCTTTCGAGTCCGAAATCCGACCTGCCGATGCGCAGTGACGTCAACAGGGCACTTGCGGGACCACCGGCTGTCACTCCGGACCGGGGATGCATTGCCTCACTGGAAGAATTTTGACCCGGCAGCAGTGCCATCGCGGCGTCGAACCCGCCAGGCGCGGGCCCGCCGGGAAGGCGGCTGTCAGTCCTTGTCGTGGATGCGGTGCGGGTTGACCATGCCCATGACGTTGAAGCCGCTGTCCACATGGTGGATTTCGCCGGTCACGCCTGCGGAAAGGTCGGAGAGGAAATAGACGCCGGCGCCGCCAACATCTTCCTGCGTGATGGCCCGCTGCAGCGGGGCGTGGTCGCGGGTCCAGCCGTAGACATAGCGGGCATCGCCGACGGCGGAGCCGGAAATCGTCCGCATCGGCCCGGCGGAAATCGCGTTGGCGCGGATCTGCTGCGGGCCCAGGTCCACGGCGATATAGCGCACGCTGGCCTCCAGCGCCGCCTTGGCGACACCCATGACGTTGTAGCTCGGCATCCAGCGTTCGGATCCGGCAAACGACAGGGTCAGCAGGCTGCCGCCGTTGGTCATCAGCGGCGCGGCCAGGCGTGCCGTCTCCGTGAAGGAGTAGCAACTGATTGCCATGGTATTGCTGAAATTGGCAGCCGTCGTGTCGATGTAACGGCCTGAAAGTTCGCTCTTGTCGGAATAGGCCACGGCGTGGAGCACGAAATCCAGCCGGTCCCAGGTGTTCGCCACCCGGTCGAAGACCCGTTCCAGATCGCCGTCGCGGGTGACGTCACAGTTCTCCAGAAATGCCCCGTCCACCTGGTCGACCAGCGGCTTCGCGCGCTTCAGGAAGGCATCGCCCTGATAGGTGAATCCCAGCTCTGCGCCCTGTTCGTGCGCTGCCCGGGCAATGGCCCAGGCAATGGAGTGGTCGTTCGCCACGCCCATGATCAGACCGCGGCGACCCTGCATCAGTTTGTCTGCCATGCGTTCAGTCCTCGAACCGCTTGAAGATCAGGCTGGCGTTGGTGCCGCCGAATCCGAAGCTGTTCGACATGACGCAGTTCAGGTTGGCATCGTCGATACGTTGCCGCACCAGCGGAAAGTCGCCGGCCCCGTCGTCAACGTTCTCGATATTCGCTGACTCCGCCAGGAAGTCGTTGTTCAGCATCAGCAGGGAATAGATCGCTTCCTGCACGCCTGCCGCGCCCTGGCTGTGGCCGGTCAGGCTCTTTGTGGAGCTGACCCAGGGCAGGTCCCGGCCCTCGAAGGCGGCGCGGATCGCGTTCAGTTCGATGATGTCCCCGACAGGCGTCGAGGTGCCATGGGCATTGATGTAGTCGATCCTGGTGTCGCCGATGGTGGACATCGCCAGCTTCATGCAGCGCTCCGCCCCTTCGCCGGACGGCGCGACCATGTCGGCGCCGTCGGAGGTCGCCGCATAGCCGACGATCTCCGCATAGATCTTCGCGCCGCGCGCCTTCGCGTGCTCCAGTTCCTCCATCACCAGGATGCCGCCGCCGCCGGAGATGACGAAGCCGTCCCGGTCCCTGTCATAGGCCCGGCTCGCCTCCGCCGGGCGGTCGTTGTACTTGCTGGACATGGCCCCCATGGCGTCGAACAGCATCGACAGGGTCCAGTGCAGTTCCTCACCGCCGCCGGCAAAGATGATGTCCTGCTTGCCCAGCTGGATCGTCTCCATGGCATTGCCGATGCAATGCGCGCTGGTGGAACAGGCGGAGGAGATGGAATAGCTCATCCCCTTGATCTTCATGGCCGTCGAGAGGTTCGCGGAGTTGGTGGAGGACATGCAGCGCGGCACCATGTAGGGGCCGATGCGCTTGACGCCCTTCTCCCGCGCGATGTCGGCGGCCTGGACCTGATTGGAGGTCGACGGGCCGCCGGAACCGGCGATCAGTCCCGTGCGCGGGTTGGAAACCTCGTCCTCCTCCAGTCCCGCGTCGGCAATCGCCTGCTTCAAGGCGATGTAGTTGTAGGCCGCACCGCCACCCATGAAGCGCAGCACGCGGCGATCGATATGGTCAGCCGGATCCAGCTTCAGGGAACCCTGGATCTGGCTGCGCATGCCGACTTCGGCATACTCCGGCGCGAATTCAATGCCGGAACGTGCGCTCTTGAGGGACTCGATGACTTCCGCAGCATCGTTGCCGATCGACGAAACGATACCCAGCCCTGTAACAACAACCCGTTTCAAGAATAGCCCTCAATTGTCTCAGGTGGTGGTGAACAGCCCGACGCGCATGTCCTTGGCCGTATAGATTTCCTCGCCGTCAGCCTTCACGATACCGTCCGCGATGCCCAGAACCAGCCGCCGCGCGATCGTGCGCTTGATGGACAGATGATAGGTAACCAGCTTCACGGTTTCCAGAACCTGCCCGCCGAATTTGACCTCGCCGACGCCCAGCGCCCGACCGCGTCCGGGCAGCCCGAGCCAGCCGAGATAGAACCCGACGGCCTGCCACATGGCGTCCAGCCCGAGGCATCCCGGCATCACGGGATCGGTCTCGAAGTGGCACTTGAAGAACCAGTGGTCCGGCGTCACGTCCAGCTCCGCCAGGATCTCGCCCTTGCCGTAGCTGCCGCCCTCGTCACTGATCTTCGTGATCCGGTCGAACATGAGCATCGGAGGCAGGGGCAGCCGGGCGTTCCCGGGACCGAACAGTTCCCCGTGGCCGCATTGCAGGAGTTCTTCGTAGGAAAAGCTGCTCTTCCGATCCGTCAAGGTGTCGCCTCGCTTCAAAGTTCGCCTGTCGGAATCGCCGCCGTGGCCGCAGGCCGTCCATGATGATTTGTGTGGTGGACTATAGCCATATGACACTGGCGACAAAACCCGCAAAACAGGCGTGTACTGCCAGTTGCCCGGTGGGGGCTTCTATTGCGACCCGCTCGTAACTATATTGCAGGCATGACTGAGACGGTTGACATGACGATTGCGGACCGGCTTCGCGGCTCGGGCCTGCGTCCGACACGGCAGCGCGTGGCGCTGGCGGAGCTGTTGCTGTCCGCCGGACCCCGGCACCTGACGGCGGAGATGCTGTTCGACGAGGCACGCCAGGCCGGCGTCCCGGTTTCGATGGCGACGGTCTACAACTGCCTGCATCAGTTCACCCAGGCCGGGATGGTGCGCGAGGTCGTGGTCGACCCCGGCAGGTCCTACTTCGACACCAATGTCGCGGAGCATCACCATTTCTATCACGAGGGTTCGGGCAAGCTGACCGACATTCCCGGTGAGACCATCGCGCTGGGGCATCTGCCGGCGGCGCCGGATGGCATGGTGATCGAACGCGCCGAAGTCATCATCAGGCTGCGCGACGCCTGAGAAGGGCGGCTCATGCCGGGTTCCATCCGGAAATCGTCTTTGGAATAATTCCAAACTATTGACCTTGTCTCGCCAGACCCCATAATTGGTATGTCGGCTGTTCAGGATGAACATCCGGCACGTCATCATGAGGAGGAGGACAAGGTCATGTCGCTCAAGGGTTCGAAGACTGAACAGAGCCTGAAGGAAGCCTTTGCGGGCGAATCCCAGGCAAACCGCCGCTACCTGTATTTCGCGCAGAAGGCTGACGTCGAAGGTTACAACGATGTCTCCAGCGTCTTCCGCTCGACCGCCGAGGGCGAGACGGGCCATGCGCACGGCCATCTGAAGTTCCTGGAGGAAGTGGGCGACCCGGCGACGGGTGAGCCGATCGGCTCCACGGAAGCCAATCTGAAGGCCGCCATCGCGGGCGAGACGCATGAGTACACGGACATGTATCCGGGTATGGCGAAGACCGCGCGCGACGAAGGCTTCGACGAGATTGCCGACTGGTTCGAGACCCTGGCGAAGGCAGAGAAGAGCCACGCCGGTCGTTTCCAGAAGGCTCTCGACTCGATGGGCTGACCGGATTTTCGGGGGCGGCATCCGTCGCCCCCGATCATTCCTGTGGCGGGCTGCACTGGTCCGTAGCCCGTCAGCAGGTCAGCGGACGACCGATATCGTGTATGCGGGTACGGAGATACCTGCATGCTCGACACGCCGACGCGGCTGTCGTGATGATCAGCCCCGGCAATCTGAATCACGGTGGAGATGACAGATGGAAGGCGGCCTTGGCGCGCCGGAGCGGCATCCGCTCGACTGGCAGAGTGCTGATTTCTACAACAAGGAGGCAATCGACGCGGAACTGCGGCGGGTGTTCGACATCTGTCACGGCTGTCGCCTGTGCTTCAATCTCTGCGACAGTTTTCCGCGCCTGTTCGACCTGATCGACGAGAGCGAGTCGGGGGAACTCGACACCGTCGATTCCGCCGATTTCAAGCCGGTGGTCGATGCCTGCACGCTGTGTGACATGTGCTTCATGTCCACCTGCCCCTATACGCCGCCGCATGAGTTCCAGCTCGATTTTCCGCATCTGATGCTGCGCTATCGCGCAACGGAACACCGGGACGGCAAGACGCCGTTCTGGGACCGCCAGATGACGAAGACCGACCGCAACGGCAAGCTGGCGGGCATGACATCCGGGATCGCCAACTGGGCGACGGACCGGGGCAACCGGATCACCCGCCCGATCCTGGAAGACATCGCCGACGTGGACCGGAACGCGGAACTGCCGAAGTTCCATGCGAAGAGCTTCACGGCCCATGCCGCCCATCCGCCTGCCCGCAATACGGACGCACCGGCGGCGGCGCGCAAGGCGGTGCTCTATGCCACCTGCTTCGTGAACTACAACAATCCGGGCATCGGCATTGCCACCCAGGCCATCCTGGCCGCGAACGGCGTCGAGACCGAAGTGGTCTACCCCGAATGCTGTGGCATGCCCCAACTGGAACAGGGCGACCTGGACGATGTGGCGCGGCGTGCGAAGAACGTGGCGCTGGCCATGAAGCCCTGGATCGAGGATGGCTATGACGTCATCGGTCTGGTGCCGTCCTGCGCGCTGATGCTGAAGTTCGAATGGCCGCTGCTGCTGCCCGATGATCCGGACGTCGCGCGCCTGTCGAAGGCGACGAAGGATGTTGCCGAATATGTCGTCGACATTGCCCGCAACGAAGGGCTGGCGGCGGAACCGAAACCCCTGGACGGCGGCGTCAGCCTGCATCTGGCCTGCCATGCCCGCGCCCAGAACATGGGCCAGAAGGCGGCGGACATGCTGCGGCTGATCCCGGACATGGAACTGAAGATCATCGAGCGCTGTTCCGGTCACGGCGGCAGCTGGGGCATCAAGAAGGACAATTTCGAGACCGCGCTGAAGGTCGGCAAGAACGCGGCCCGTGCTGCGGGACGTGAGGACAAGGCCCATGTGGCCTCCGAATGTCCGCTGGCCGGTGTGCACATGCTGCAGGGCATGGAGCGGCTGAACGCCGAGAACCCGGATACCTTCAAGGCACCGCCTTCGGTCGCCAGCCATCCGGTGGAGCTGTTCGCGAAGGCCTGCGGCCTGCTGTGACCAGCGCGCCGGTTCGACTGCCCGACCGGAAAGAGTGCCAGACAAGCAAGAGTGAGTGAAATGATCGAACGCCATACATCGCTGCTCGCCGAGCACATCCTGCCCCCCGCCCGCTTCGACGCGGAGCGCACGGCGCTGCAGGCCGAACTGCGGACGCACAAGCAGCACCGCCGTGTCGACGTCGGCCCCTTCGCCTCCGTCTTCTTCGAGAGCTACTTCACCATGTGGTGGCAGGTTCAGGAGATGCTGCGGGTCGAGGGCGGTGGTGCCGAGCAGCTGGTGGAGGAGCTGGAGGCCTATGCGCCGCTGGTCCCCTCCGGCCGCACGCTGACCGCCACCATGATGCTGCAGATCGAGGATCCGGTGCGTCGCCACCGGGAACTTTCGCGGCTGGGCGGGATCGAGCATGAGGTCGCCCTGGTGATCAATGGCGAGGCGGTGAAGGGGGAGGCCGATGACGACCTGGACCGCACCAACGCCGACGGCAAGGCCTCGTCGGTGCACTTCTTCGTCTTCAGCCTGTCCGATGCGCAGGCCGCCAGCCTGAAGGACGGCTCCGCCGAAGTGCAGTTGAGGATCAGCCACCCGAACTACAATCACATGGCCGGGCTGACCGCCGATCAGATTGCGTCGCTGGCCGAGGATCTGACCTGAGTGCCTGACGCGGCCCGCGCGAGGAACATCCATGACGGACTTGAGGGCGCGCGCGGCTGACGGCATTCGCGAAGGCGACCGGTTCGAGGTAACGCGCCGTTTCAGCGGCCCGGAAATCGCGGCCTTCGCCAGCCTTTCGCGGGACTACAATCCCGTGCATTGCGACAGCGACTATGCGGCGCTGAAGGGCATGCGGGGGCCCATCGCCCATGGCCTGCTGACAGGCAGTCTGGTCACGGAGATCGGCGGCCAGATCGGCTGGCTGGCCAGGGACATGTCGTTCCGGTTCCGGCGTCCCGTCTATCCGGAAGAGACCCTGACCTGCACCTGGATCATACGCGAGGTCGACGGAAGCGGGCATGCCAGGGCCGAGGTCACCATCGTCAACGAAGCGGGTGTCACGGTCCTGGAGGCGGAGACGACCGGCGTGCTGCCGGACGCGAACCAGCGACAGCGGCTGAAGGAGATGCTCGCCGCGGGCGATCCCACCAACGGTGTCACGACCCCCTGAAACCTGCCGACGCCCGGGTCTCACAGCCGCATCTGCCTGCCCCTTCCGGTGGAACAGGCAGATGCGGTCGCGTCAATCAGGGGTGCTGGCTTACGCCAGTGCCTCGTGAATGCGTCCGATCAGGGCAGTGCGGTCGGCGCGGGCTTGCAGGGCCTCGTCCATCGTGACCTTGACGAACTGCGTCGGCGTATGCGGCTGCATCTGGCCGATCAGGTCCATGTCGGCGGAGATCACCGTGCCGAGCATGAAGTAGCCGCCGCCCGACACCGCATCGCGATGCAGGATGATCGGTTCCGTGCCGCCGGGGACCTGGATGGAGCCATAGGGATAGCAGCCATCGACGATGTTCGACGGATCGGAGCCCGCACCGAACGGACGTTCCCGCTCCGTGAACTCGATCGGCCTGCCGCCGCGGAAGCGGTAGCCGATGCGATCAGCCTCCGGCGCCACCTTCCAGGTGTCCTCGTAGAACTGCGCCCCCGACTTGTCGGTGACCCAGTGCCAGTAGATACCCGGCAGGACGCGGATCTCCGCAGGCGAGCCCGGTGCGCGGCGCAGCGAAGCGTCGAGCGAACGGCCTGCCGTGCCCTTGCCCTGACCGACGGGCACTTCGTCGCCTGCTGCCAGCGGGCGGCCCTGAAAGCCGCCGAGTGCCCCCAGCGTGTAGGTGGAACGGCTGCCCAGAACGACGGGCACGTCGATACCGCCGGAGATGGCGATATAGGCGCGGGCACCCCCCTTCAGATAGTCAAAGCTGAGGACCTGTCCGGCCTTGACCGCGAAGGACTCCCAGTTGGCCTGTTCCGCGCCATCGACCTTCGGCGTCATGGCGGCACCGGTGACGGCGACCACCGCGTCGGCGGTGAACTCCAGTTCCGGACCCATGAAGGTGGCTTCCAGAACGGCGGCGTCGGACGCATTGCCGACCAGCAGGTTGGCGGCCTGCAGTGCAAGCTGGTCCATGCCGCCCGACTGCGGGATGCCCAGGTGGTAATAGCCGTGACGTCCCATGTCCTGGACGCTGGTGGCGAGGCCGGGATTGAGAACCTTGATCATTTCAGTGCTCCCTCCAGCTTGGCGTTGCAAGCATTGATGTCGGCGTTGAACTCGTCGAGGGAGAAGCGCACGTCGCGGATCTTCGGCTCGAATTCGTTGGCTTCCACCGCCTCGACCGCCGCGTCATAGGTGTCGCGGTCGATGGGGGAGAATTTCACCAGGTCGCCCGGCTTGAAGAAGATCATGAAGTCCTGCAGGTACTTGATCCGCTGCTGCGGGTCGAAGATCGGCATCGGCGTCACGCCGAACATCTGGTACCCGCCCGCGCCGCGCACGGAATAGATGCAGCTGAAACAGCCGCCGTAGCCAACCGTCAGCTTCGGCGTGTCGGTGCGGGGACGGAGATACTTCGGCACCTCGATCTGTTTCTCGCGTTCCACCGTCTGATACAGGAACGGCAGACCTGCCACGAAACCCACCATGGACACGAACCAGGGCGAACCGGAATGGGCGGCGATGAAGTCGTCCACCGTGTCATAGCCGTTGATCCTGGCCGAATAGTCCAGATCGGTGCCGCTCGGGTCCTGGTGCCGTTCCCGGAACCGCATCAGTGTCTCGTGCGTCCAGGGATCGTTGTAGAGCACCGGCACCTCGACGATGCGGGTGTCCATGGACGATTCAGCGCTCTCCGCCTGGACTTCCAGCTTCTTGATCTCTGCCAGCATGTCGTCGGGCTTGATGATGTCCGGGTCGAACTTGATCTGGAACGAGGCATTGGCGGGACAGATCTCGGTGACACCACGGATCTGGCTTTCGCGCACCGCATTGGTCATGGAGAGGCTCTTGAAGAACGCCTCCAGCGACATTTCGGTATCGACCTCGCAGAAGACGTGCTCGTCACCGCCGAAGGTGTATCTGGATTCCATTGAGAGAGAACCTCCTCTGGATTGCGTCAGGACGGAATGGGATGGGCCTCGAGCCAGGGCTCGAGATATTGCGTGTGGATGGCGTTCGCGCGGACGTCCGCCGACCGGGCCAGCGCCTTGTGCAGGGCGACTGTGGTCTTGAAGCCGTCGATGGTCAGCCCGTCGAGTGCCGCCGCCATGCGGTCGATCGCCGTCGCACGGTCCGGGCCGTGCACGATCAGCTTGCCCAGCAGGGAGTCGTAGAAGGGCGGAATCGTATAGCCCTCGTACAGCAGGGTGTCGAAACGGACATGATCCGCCGCAGGCACCACCAGCCGCTCCACCGTTCCCGGCGCGGGCATGAAGCCGTTCGACGGATCCTCCGCATTGATCCGGCATTCGATGGCGTGGCCGTTCAGGCGGATGTCGTCCTGCTTCAGGCGCAGTTTCTCGCCCCCGGCGATACGGATCATCTCCTGCACCAGGTCGATGCCGGTGATCATCTCCGTCACCGGGTGCTCCACCTGGATGCGGGTGTTCATCTCGATGAAGTAGAATTCGCCGCTGGCATCGTCGTAGAGATACTCCAGCGTCCCGGCACCGCGATAGCCGACGGAGCGTGCCAGATCCACCGCAGAGGTGCAGATGGCCTGGCGCTTGGCGTCGTCCAGCGCGGCGGAGGGCGCTTCCTCCCAGACCTTCTGGCGGCGGCGCTGCATGGAGCATTCACGCTCGAAGCAGTGCACCGCGTCCGTGCCGTCGCCCAGCACCTGAACCTCGATATGGCGTGCGTTGCGTACCAGCTTTTCCATGTAGAGGCTGCCGTCGCCGAAGGCGGCCTGCGCCTCCGACCGGGCCTGGGAGACCAGCTTGGCCAGCTCGTCCGCGTTCTCCGCGATCTTGATGCCCCGTCCGCCGCCGCCGGCTGACGCCTTGATCATCACCGGGTAGCCGATGCGCTCCGCCGCATCCCGCGCCGCATCGACGGAATCGATCAGTCCCTCGCTGCCCGGAACAGTGGGCACGCCCGCCGCCTCCGCCGCCGCGCGGGCCGCCGCCTTGTCGCCCAGCCGGGAAATGGTTTCCGGCTTCGGGCCGACGAAGATCAGGCCCGCATCCTCCACCGCCCTTGCGAAAGCCGCATTCTCGGACAGGAAGCCATAGCCCGGATGGACGGCATCGGCGCCGCTGGACTTCGCCGCCTCCAGCACCGCATCCACCTTCAGGTAGGATTTGGCGGCATGTGGCGGGCCGATGTTCACGGCCTCATCCGCCAGCTGCACGGCCAGCGAATCGGCGTCCGCCATGCTGTGCGCCTGCACGGTCCGTATGCCCAGCGCCTGCGCCGCCCGGATGATCCGGACGGCGATTTCGCCACGGTTCGCGATCAGAAGCTTGCTGATGGCCATGAGATCGCGATCAGCCCAGTTCGACCAGAGGCTGACCGGCCATGACGGCCTCCTCATTGTCGGCAACGAAGCTGGCGATGGTGCCGGCCTTGTCGGCCTTCACCTCGTTGAAGGTCTTCATGACCTCCACCAGCCCGATCACGTCGCCGACGGCCACCGTGTCGCCCTCGTTCTTGAAGTTCGGCTCATCGGGTGAGGGCTTGCGGTAGAAGGTGCCGGGAAGCGGGGAAACGATCTGTTCGGCCATGGAATGGATTCCTCTGGTTGGGACTGTTACTCGGCCGCCTGGGCCATGTAGGGGCGGATCGCGGCATTCACTGCTTCCGCCACTGCCTGGGCGTTGGGTGTGTCGGAATGGACGCAGATGCTGTCGGCGCGCACGGCGACATCGACACCGCCGGTGGAAAGCGTCTTGCCTTCCGTCACCGCGCGGATGGCGCGGGCGGCGGAGTCTTCCGGGTCCACAGGGTCATGCACGCGGGTGACTAGCAGGTTGCCGGCATCGCCATAGAACAGGTCGGCGTAATACTCCGCGACCAGCTCATGACCGCGCGCGGGATAGATCTCCTCATGCAGCGTGCCGATCATGCCGAACAGCGGCACCTTGAACACGTCCGCCGCGTCGGCGACGGCATGGGCGATATGTCCCTGCTTCGCCGCCATGCCGTAGAGCGAGCCATGCGGCTTGATGTGATTGAGGCTCATGCCCTCGGCTTCCAGGAAGCCCTTCAGCGCGCCGATCTGGTAGATCAGGCAGTTGGCCATTTCCTCGCGTTCCATCTTCATCTCGCGACGGCCGAAGCCCTGCAGGTCGGGCAGGGACGGATGCGCGCCGACCCGGACGCCGTGGCGCTTGGCCAGGCGCACCGTCTCGCGCATGTGGTTGAAGTCGGAGCCATGGAAGCCGCAGGCAACGTTTGCCACGGTGATGAAGGGCATCAGCCCCTCGTCGTCACCCATCTTGTAGAGCCCGAAGCTCTCGCCCATGTCGCAGTTGATCTCGACGGCCATGATGCCCTCCTTCTGCTGGCGTTCAGTCGTTGCGTTTCAGGATATAGCTGCCGCTCTCGTGAAGCGAGGCCTGCCAGACCGGCGCGAACGGCGTCTGCTTGCCGGCGCACGTGAAGCGCTGTCCGTGCCCGGCGGGGGAGGTGTCGCGCAGGCGGTCCACGGTGATCGCATCAACGGCAAGAATGACGGCGTGCCCTCCTGAACGGCATGACCTTCTCAGCCTGAAACGATAGCAGCCGTGCCTGCCCCCGCAATGGGCAATGCCCGCACCCCACGTACAGTCCCGTCAAAGTTCGTTTCTGTCCAATTCCGCCAGCAGTGCGTCAGTGGTGATCTGTCGGCAGTAGCCCCGGTTCAGCCCGAGCGAGCTTTCGTGGCGTTCCATGCTGTGGGTGGCGCAGGCATCCGTCACCACCGTCACGAGGTAGCCCAGATCGCAGGCGTCCCGGACGGCGGAATCGACGCACTGGTCGGTCAGCAGGCCGCTGATCACAAGCTGCCGGACGCCGAGGTTGCGCAGCACATAGTCGATGTTGGTGGAGATGAAGACACTCGACGAGGTCTTGGGGATGACGATCTCGTCCTCCCCCGGTGCCAGGGCATCGATCACCTGCCCGTCCCGTGACCCCCGGGGGACGTTGAAACCGGTGATCTTGTAATCCAGGCTGCGGTCGCGCCCGTCGCGGGTCAGGCTTTCGATCACCGTGTACATGACCTCGATCCCGTGCCGCCGGAAGGCGCCCTGCAGCCGCTGCATGTTCGGCAGGGTCTCGGCGGCGAAATGACGGAAGTACCAGCCGTACTTCTCCTCGAAATGCGCCGGGTCCATGCCTTCATATTCGCCGCCCTCCGGATCGGCGCTGAAGTTCTGCACGTCGATGAACAGCAAGGCCGATTGCGCCGGCACCAGCGGCAGGTCACGGCTTGTCGGGTGGTCCTGTGTCATGGCTCTGCTGCCTCCACATCCCTGATCGCGATGGCCAGCAGGTTGGCCCAGCGACGGATGCCGGCCGGGTCCTGCAACTGGTCGTTCCGCACCTCCACCAGCACATGCGGCAGGCGATTGCCCTCCCCATGCACCGGCACGGTGTAATCCGATATGTCATCAACCGTATAGGGTTCGTTCATCGACAGCACCAGTTCCGGTGCCGCCGCCCCGATCGTGGCCATGAAACGCTCCGCCACCTCCGGCATCCGGTTGGCCAGGAACCCGGCATGCATGTGTCGGCGCTGCTGCCCCATCACCGGCGTGAAGCTGTGGATGGAGACCAGCAGGCGAGGCCGGTCGCGCGCGATCTCTGCCGCGATACGGTCATGGAACGGCGCATGGATCGCGGCTGTCCGCGCGCCGACCTCGGTCGGGGACAGGTCGCGATTGCCCGGAACATGTGTTTCGTCGCTGACGGTGGGGATCAGGTCGGGGGAGGCCGGACCCCGGTTGCAGTCGATCACCAGGCGGCTGAAACGCTGGCTGACCAGACGCGCTGAAACGTTCTCCAGCAGGGCCTGCGACAGGGCCAGCGCGCCAATGTCCCAGGCGATGTGGCGCTGCATGTCCGCCGCGCTGACGCCCAGATCACCCAGCGCGCGAGGCACAAGCTGTCCGCCATGCTCGCAGGTCAGCAGGATACCGCCCCCGCCCGCGGAGCCCTGAAACAGGACAGGATCTGGATCGTCGGCAGTCAGCATCGGTCTTCCTCTGGTTCTGGCTGCCTGTTCCATCCCTCTCCCCCTCCCGGCCACCCACGGCACTATCCTGATTGGATGGCCGGGAGGGGGAGAGGGATGGAACAGACCACAAGTCAACAGTCCTCCCGATTTGACAGGACTATGCGCCGCCCGGATGATTTCCCGCAACCGGATGAAAGTGTTGGAGCAGGTGGGAATGGCGAGCAGTGAACAGATCATCATGGCCTGCTGTGCCGACATAGCCGGCCAGGTGCGGGGCAAGGGCTTCCCGGAGATCGATCTGCCGCTGCGCCTGCAGCGCGGTGTCGGCTGGACCCCGACGAACGTGCAGATCACCTGCTTCGACGTGATTGCCGACAGTCCCTTCGGGGCGCTGGGCGATCTGGCCCTGGTCCCCGACCCGACTGCCACCTGGGTGATCCATGACCAGATTGGCGACCCGGTGGAACATGTGATGCTGGGCGATATCCGCACGCTGGCGGGGGAGCCGTGGGAATGCTGCACACGGTCGATCCTGAAGTCAGCGCTGCAGCGGCTGCAGGACGTGGCGCAACTGACCACCACGGTGGCGTTCGAGCATGAGTTTCAGGTCAGCGGCGGGACGGCTGGGGACAGTGGCAGTTCCTATTCCCTGGCCGGGGCGCGGTCCGGTGCGGCGATGGGACGGCGCATCTTCCAGCTGATGGCGCGCAACGGCCTGCGCCCGGATACCTTCATGAAGGAATTCGGTGCGGACCAGTTCGAGGTGACGATGAAACCGGCGGACGGGCTTGCCGCCGCCGACCGGGCCGTGATCCTGCGCGAACTGGTGCGGGTGGCGGCGCGGGAGCGGGACCAGCGTGCCAGCTTCACCCCGATCCGTGACCCGGCAGGTGTCGGCAACGGGGTCCATGTCCATGTCAGCCTGAACGATGCCGACGGTCAGCCCGTGACCCACGACCCGGACAGCGCGACCGGACTGTCCGACGTTGCCGCATCCTTCGCCGCAGGAATCACCACCTTCCTGCCCGGCATCCTGGCGCTGCTGGCCCCCAGCGCGATCTCCTACCTGCGCCTGACACCGCACCGCTGGAGCGCCGCGTTCAACAATCTGGGACTGCGGGACCGGGAGGCATCGGTGCGCATCTGCCCGGTAACCTCGCTCGATCCCCTGGCCATCGCGCGGCAGTTCAATCTGGAGGTCCGGGCCTGCGACGCCGCCGCCAGCCCCTACCTGCAACTGGCGGCCATCATCCACGCCGGAACGGAGGGTATCGCCCGCAACCTGCCCGCGCCGACCGTGACGGAGTCGGACCTGAGCACGATGGACACGTGGGAACTCACCGAAATGGGGATCACGCGACTGCCGACGTCGCTCGAGGCGGCGCTGGAGGCCTTCGCCGCGGAAGACTGCATCCGTGAATGGTTCGGCCAGACCTTCCGCGATGTCTACCTGGCGCACAAGCGCGGCGAACTGGCCGTGCTGGAAGGGCTGACCCCGGAGGAAATGTGCGCGCGGTATCTGGCGGTCTATTGAAGCACGGGCCTTGCCTGCCGATGGGTCACCTCAGCCCGCGCCGCGCATGGCGCGGGTGATCAGGACGGTGACCACCTGGTCCTCGCCCAGCACCTTCCGGGCCTGCTTGGTCAGGCGTTTGGAGACATTGGCGAAATCGATGGTGCCGTCGCCGCGGGCGATGGTCTTGCTGTAGAATTCGCGCAGGAAGGCGTCGTGCAGGCGCGGCTTCAGCGGGCTGGCATCATCGCGGGCGCTGTCGTCCACCATCTCGATGCTGATGTTCAGGAAGATGTAGTGGCGGACGTGGCTGCCCTTCATGATCGGGGCGGTCAGGCCGTCAAGGCGCAGGTAGACCGGATCCTTGCTCATGACGATCTCCGGCATCGCCGTCTCGCCATGTGCGGCCTTGTCCTCGCCGCCCATCATCATGAACGCACCCGCGCCGCCGCCGCCAAGCAGCAGGACCGCGGCACCGATGAGGACGATCTTCTTCATTGGACCAGCTCTCCGCATCCACCATGAAAGGGCAGAGGCAGAGGGTAGGGATGAAATCTCTCCAAAGGTTTAAGGCCGTTGCCGCGCCGCCTCAGAAATGCTGCCAGCCCTGGCCCTTGACCGGCAGCGGGCGACCGGCGGCGAAGGGGCTGACGCCGCTGCCTTCGACTACGCGGCCGATGCGGGTGACCGGTGTGCCGGTTGCCGCAGCCGTCTCCGTGATCCGCTCCCGCGCGGCGGGCGGCGCGGTGAAGACCAGTTCATAGTCATCACCGCCGTTCAGCGGCAGTTGCGCCAGGTCGGGGCGTTCGACCAGGCTCTCGCGGGCGGCGACGGAGAGGGGCAGCAGTTCAAGATGCACCTCCATGCCGACATCGGAGTGATGCGCGATATGGCCGAGGTCGGCCAGCAGCCCGTCGGACACATCCTGCGCGGCGCTGGCCAGGCCGACGAGTGCGGGCCCGAGTGTCGTGCGCGGTTGCGGCAGCCGGTAGCGCTGGGCCAGGGCGGCGGCATGTTCCGGCGCGGCGTCCAGCGTGCCCTGCAATACCCTCAGTCCCAGCGCGGCGTCGCCGAGTGTGCCGGAGACCATCACGTCGTCCCCGGCCCGCGCGCCATTGCGGCGCAGCAGGGACTGGCGTGGCGCGGTCCCGAAGGCGGTGAGGGACAGGGTGAGCGGTCCCGGTGTGGAAACGGTGTCGCCGCCATAGAGACCGATAACGAACTCTGCCTGATCCGCTGCCAGCCCTGCCACGAAACCCTCGATCCAGCCGTGAGTGGTCTCGGGCGTCCAGGCACAGGCCAGCAGGTAGCCGCAGGGCACCGCGCCCATGGCGGCCAGGTCCGACAGGTTCACCCGCAGCAGCTTGCGCGCGATCAGGTCCGGCGGATCATCGGGCAGGAAGTGGACACCCGCGACCATGGCGTCCTTGGTCATGACCCAGCCCTGCCCCGCAGGCAGCTCCGGCAGCAGCGCGGCGTCGTCGGTCAGGCCAAAGGCGCCCTCCGCCGCGAGGGGCGCCAGCAGGTCCGCGATCAGCCCGAACTCTCCGCCCTCGATGGTCAATGTGCCGTCTCCTGCGCCAGGTTTCCGCTTCCGGTTTCAGCAGTTCGTCTGCTGCATCGATCTGCCGCCCACCTCCTTCCCCCTTGATGGGGGAAGGTCGGGAAGGGGGTGAATCGGCGCAGCCGAATGGCAATTGGTCCACACCCCCATGGCCTGCGGCCTCACCCCCCATCGACCGCTGCGCGGCCACTTCCCCCTCAAGGGGGGAAGCAGGGTGCCGGGGGCCAGCCTCTACAGACAGGCAACTCGTTCAGGATATGGGCAAGAAAAACCGCTCCGCAATCTACCGCCGCGCCCGGTCCCCGATCTCGCCGGGACGGATCTCGCGGGCCATGCGGTCCAGAACGCCGTTCACCAGTCCGGTCTCGCCCCCGGCGAAGAAGGCGACGCCCAGATCGACATATTCGTTGATCACGACCTTGGCCGGCACGTCGATCCGCGCCAGCATCTCGTAGGCGGCGACCCGCAACAGGGCGCGCAGCAGGGTCTCCAGCCGGTCCATGGTGTAGTCGAGGCTGAGGGAGCGTTCGACGATGGTGTCCAGCTCCAGCCTGCGGTCGGCGGTTCCCAGCACCAGGTCCTGGAAGAAGTCCCGGTCGGCGGGCAGCAGTTCCTCCCCGTCGATGTCCTGACCCAGGCGATGATCCAAATATTCGGCCACCACATCGGCGACGCGGCCTTCGTTCAGTTCCAGCTGATAGACCGCCTGCACCGCATGCATGCGCGCGGTGCTGCGTTTCCGGCGGTCTTCGGCACTGGTCCTGCCGCCGGTCCTGCCACTGCGGGGGTTGCTCATGATTCGGCTTCGAGCTCGCGCCGGATCTCCACCATGCGCAGGGCCGCGCGTGCCGCATCCCCACCCTTGTCCTTCTGCGCCGGGTCGGAACGGACCAGGGCCTGTTCCTCGTTCTCCACGGTGATGATGCCATTGCCGACCGCGACACCGTCATAGATCGTCAGGTCCATCAGGCCGCGCGCGGACTCATTGGACACGATCTCGTAGTGCAGGGTCTCGCCGCGGATGACGCAGCCCAGCGCGACATAGCCGTCATAGCTGCGGTCGCCACGGTCCACCGCCGCCTCCGCCATCGCGATGGCGCCGGGCACCTCCAGCGCGCCGGGGACGGACAGGCGGTCATAGGTGCCGCCCGCCTTCTCGATTGCCGCGATGGCGCCCTGGGCCAGCCCGTTGGCGATATGCTCGTAATAGGGGGATTCGACGATCAGCAGGTGCGGTCCGGCCATGGTCAGTCTTCCTTCAGGGGGCGGGTGCCGACGATCTCCAGATCATAGCCCTCCAGCCCGACAACGTTCTTCGGTGAGTTGGTCAGCAGGACCATGCGGGAGATCCCGAGGTCGGTGAGGATCTGCGCGCCGATGCCATAGTCGCGCAGTTCGCGCAACTGCTCGACATTGCCTTCCTCCTGCAACTGCAGGAATTCCGACATGCGCAGTTCCCGGGTTTCCCGCAGGAAGACCAGCACGCCCCGGCCTTCCTGGCCAATGATGCGCATGGCCTGTTCCAGTTGCTTCGCCTTGCCGCCGGATTCGCCGAACAGGTCGTTGCGCGGGTCATAGGCATGCATCCGCACCAGCGGCGGCTCGTCGCCCGTTATATCGCCCTTCACCAGCGCCAGGGGCTCCGCGTAGGCAACTTCCGAATCGAACACCACCAGCCTGAATTCCCCGCCGAAGTCGCTGGTCAGCGTGGTCTCGTAGCTGCGTTTCACCAACCTGTCGGAGCGGCGGCGATAGGCGATCAGATCGGCAATGGTGGCGATCTTCATGTTGTGGTACTGCGCGAACTTGATCAGGTCCGGCATGCGCGCCATCGTCCCGTCGTCGTTCATGATCTCGCAGATCACACCGGCCTGGTGCAGTCCGGCCATGCGGGCGATGTCCACCGCAGCCTCCGTATGACCGGCGCGGCGCAGCACACCGCCATCCTTCGCCACCAGCGGGAAGACATGCCCGGGAGTGACGATGTCGTCGGCGGTGCGGGCGGGATCGATGGCCACCTGGATCGTCAGGGCCCGGTCATGCGCCGAGATGCCGGTGGAGATGCCGTCCTTGGCCTCGATCGACACGGTAAAGGCGGTCTGGTGCCGGGCCTTGTTGTTCTGGGACATCAGCGACAGGCCCAGCTCATCCACCCGGCCCTGCGTCATCGACAGGCAGATCAGGCCACGCCCGTGCTTGGCCATGAAGTTGACCGCTTCCGGCGTGGCGAACTGTGCCGGGATGTAGAGATCGCCCTCGTTCTCCCGGTCCTCGTCATCGACCAGAATGACCATCTTGCCGTTGCGGGCATCCTCGACGACGTCCTCGATGGAGGAAAGGTAGCGGGTATATTCCGATGACATGCGTTGATCCTGAAACGTGAGAATTGAGTGGCCGTCAGCTTGCGACCGTGTCCTGCAGACGGGCCACATACCGCGCCAGCACGTCGATTTCCATATTGACCCGGTCCCCGGTCTTCGCGTCGCCGAACGTGGTGCGCGACTGGGTGTGCGGGATGATGTTGATCTCGAACGTGGCGTCTTCGACCGAATTCACGGTCAGGGACGCCCCGTTCAGCGCCACGGAGCCCTTCTCCGCCACGAAGCGGGCGAGCTGGGGCGGGGCACGGAAGACGAAGCGGCGGCTGTCGCCCACGGTCTCCAGAGCCTCGATGGTGGCGACGCCGTCCACATGCCCGGTCACGATATGGCCCCCCAGCTCGTCACCGACGCGCAGCGAGCGTTCGAGGTTCAGCCGCGACCCGACGTCCAGCTGGCCCAGCGCGGTGCGGTCCAGGGTTTCCTGGCTGACGTCGACCGCGAACCAGCCTGGTCCCTTGTCGACCACCGTCAGGCAGATGCCGTGACAGGCGATGGACGCGCCCATGTCCACCGTCGCCATGTCGAAGGCGGTTTCGATGACCAGGCGCATGTCGCCACGGGGTTCGATGGCGCGGATGCGGCCGATGTCGGTAACGATGCCGGTGAACATGCGATCTCCTCCCAAGCCCGGACGCTTGTTCGTGTGCGCCGGGCGCGGACGCCCGACTGAAGCTGCTGGGGGTTTTACGCCTGCCTGCGCCACGTTTCCAGCAGATCATCACCCAGGGGTATTGCCGCCATGCGCTGGAAGCGCGGCGCGTCGGCCAGCCGGTCCAGTTCCAGCGGTGCCAGCGCCGGTCGCCCGTCGCCGCCGATGGTCAGTCCGGCGCGATACCAGAAGACCCGGTCCACAAGCCCGGCGGCAAGGAAGGACGCCGCGATGCCGCCGCCGCCCTCCAGCAGCAGTCGGGTGACGCCATCGCGGGCCAGATCCTCCGCCACCGCCCTGGCATCGGGGCGGCCGTGCGGGTCGGTCGCGACATGGCGAACGTCGGCCCCGGCATCGGCCAGCGCGGCCTTGCGGTCCGGATCGACGCCCGGATCGGCATAGACGATCAGGGGAATCCCGGCGGCGGAGCGGACAAGCCGACCGCTGAGCGACAGGCGCAGGTGGCGATCCAGCACGACGCGGATCGGCGACCTGTCGGCCAGGCCGGGCAGGCGGCAGGTCAGTTCCGGATCATCGGCCTGGGCCGTTCCGGCGCCGATCAGGATGGCGTCGTGGGTCGCGCGCAGCATGTGACCGTCGGCGCGGGCCCCGGGTCCGGTGATCCACTTGCTTTCACCGGACGCGGTCGCGATGCGCCCGTCCAGACTGCTGGCGACCTTCAGGCTGACGAGGGGGCGACCCATGGTGCGGTTGAGCACGAAACCATGCTGCAGGTCCCGCGCCTCCGTCTCGCAGACACCTGTCAGCACCTGAATCCCGGCATCGCGCAGCATGGCGATGCCCCGCCCGTCGACGCGACTGTCGGGATCGGTCATGGCGATGACGACACGGGCAACGCGGGCATCGATCAGGCTTCGGGCACAGGGCGGGGTCTGTCCGTGGTGGCTGCAGGGTTCCAGCGTGACAAAGGCCGTGGCGCCTTCCGCCCGGTCACCGGCCTGGGCCAGCGCACCGGTCTCGGCATGCGGCCGCCCGCCGGGGGCGGTCCACCCGCGCCCGACCGTCAGGCCATCGCGGACGATGACGCAGCCGACCGCAGGATTGGGGGCGGTGCGCCCGAGGCCGCGGCGTGCCAGCCGCAGTGCATGGCGCATGTGCCGGAGATCATCCCGGCTGTCAGCGGTCTTCATGCGTGCGCCCTCTTGGAACAGTTCCCGACTGTTCCGATGCAATCATGTCCGGGGGTCAATAGCCAGAGAGCATGGGCCAGAGGACATCGGCCACGGATCCCTGACCGGAGAACCCTGGACGGAAGTCAGGCGGCGGAGACGGCGCGCCCGTCCAGGCAGGCTTCGATCTTCCGCAGCAGGCGCGGCATGTCGATGGGCTTGGTGTCGAAATCGATGCAGCCGACCTGTGCGCTGCGCTCCCGGTCACTGGAAAGCGCGTGGGCGGTCAGGGCGATGACCGGGATCGACATCGTGTCCGGATCCGACTTGATCAGCCGCGTCGCCTCCCAGCCATCCATCTGGCCGAGCGCGATGTCCATCAGGATCAGATCGGGGCGCCTGTCCTTTGCGGCTGCGACACCGCCGGGGCCGTCAACCGCGAAGATCACGGAATATCCCCGACGTTCAAGACGTCGGCCCAGCATGTCCCGGTTCATCTCATTGTCCTCGACGAGGAGTATCTCAGCCATGGGCGGCCTCCTTCCTGTACGACTGCCTGGGCAGGTCGTCGGTGCGTTTCAGCATGGCGAGAGCGGTGGCGCGGACGTCATCGCGGTCGCTGGCGTTGAAGATGGACCTTGCAGGTCGCGGAATGGTCAGCGTACTTGTCGGCGCGGCCTCGCTGTCGATCAGGACAAGGATGGAGATGCCATCCAGATCCTTCAGCCCGTCAACGAAGGCAACCAGGCCTGCGCTGATGCTGTCGCTGTCCACGATCACGAGATCGGGCTGCACCTGGTGCGCGCGGGTCAGGCCGATGCCGAAATCCGGCACGACGGTCACATGCCAGCCTGCTTCCCGCGCAGCGGTCACGGTGGACCGGGATGCGGTCCCGTCATCGTCGATCACCAGGACTTCATTCCCGGGAAAACCGGCCTCGTCGCAGACCTGGCTGATGGTTTCCAGCAGCGGTTCGCGTTCGACGGGTTTCACCAGGAAAGCGGCGGCACCGAGCTGGTAGCCCCTGCGCGGATCGTCGATGATGGACTGCACGATGACCGGAATCCCGGCCGTGTCGTCCTGCGAACCCAGCGCACCGAGCGCTTCCCAGCCATCCATGTCGCTGACGGCAACGTCCAGGATGATCGCATCGGGTCGCAGGGTCTGGGCAATCTCCAGCCCTTCCTTCGCGCGCTCGGTCGTCACGACGCGATAGTTTTCCTTCTGCAGCGACCGCTCCATGATCTCCAGCGCCGACGGGTCCGGGTCGATCACAAGGATGGTCTGCTTCGGCCCGTCCTGGCCAAGGCGTGCGACCGCCGGTTCCAGCGGTGTGACCTTCGCGGACGCTTCGGACGGCATCTGGGACACGGTCTCCTCGCTCGGCGTCGAGACGGCTGCGAGGGCGCGGGTCGTGGCGGGCAGGACGATGGTGAAGGTGGTTCCGACACCCATCGTGCTCTCGACGGTGATGTCCCCCCCCATGAAGCGGCAGAGCTTCTGGCTGAGTGACAGGCCGAGGCCGGTGCCGCCGAATTTCGAGGAGATCGACGGGGTGGCCTGCGAGAAATTGTGGAACAGGTTGCCGATCTGGTCCGGCGCGATGCCGATGCCGGTATCCTGCACCTCGATCTTGACCCAGTCGCGATTGTCGATCCGCTCCCGCCGGGCCGAAAGGATGACGCGGCCATTCTCGGTGAACTTCGCGGCATTGCTCAGCAGGTTCAGCAGGGCCTGGCGCAGCTTCGTGGCATCGCATTCCAGCCGTCCGAGGTCGCTGGAGCGGCGGATCACCAGTTCGTTGGCGTTCTTGGCGATGATCTGGCGACAGGTGGAGGCGACCTCGCTGACAAAGCCGTCGAGGTCGACTTCCTCCGTATAGAGTTCCATCTTGCCGGCTTCGATCTTCGACAGGTCGAGCACTTCACTGACCAGTGCAAGCAGATGCTTGCCGGCGGAATTGATCTTCTTCAGGTCCGCGGAATCCTCGCCGCGTCCGTCGATCTCCGCGTCCTCCAGCAGCATCTCGCTGTAGCCGATGACGGCATTCAGCGGGGTGCGCAGCTCATGGCTCATCTTGGCCAGGAAGTCGGACTTAGCGCCATTGGCGCGCTCCGCCTCTTCCTTGGCTTCCAGCAACTGGCTGGTGGTGGACTGATGCCGCTCGATCTCCGCCAGCAGCTCCGACTGGGAATCGACCACGTTGGCGTAGTAGACCGCCATCATGGTGACATAGGCCATGGCGCAGATGATGGAGATGATGCCGATGGGCACCAGGGCGCTGCTCTCGACATGCTCCGGGAAGCCGCCGCCGAACTGGTAGAGCAGATAGAACGCCACAAGACCGGAACCGGTCATGCCGAACACGAAGTTCCGTGCCACGGGGTTGGAGCCCAGATAGAAGAAGGCCAGCAGCGGCACCACCAGCAGCCAGACCAGGAACGGCGAACTGATTCCGGCGTAGTGATACGACCCCCACAGCACCGCGAAGATCAGGTTCATCACCGACAGCAGGGCGAGCACGCTGTAGCAGAGATGGGCGTCGAAATAGCGACTGCTGATCTTCAGCGCGGGCGGGAAGATGCAGAACAGTGTTATCGAACCGGCCAGGACATAGACATGGGGTGTCGGTTGAGGATCGAGCAGCAGCAGCGCCAGCGTGATGGTATGGCCGAGAAACGGCCCCAGCGTGTGACTGATCACGAACATCCGGACGCGTTGCGCCGAATTGCGATCGTTCATCAGCGTGGCGGGGACCCAGCTGTCGATGAAGCCATTGAAGGCTCGATTCAGTTTCTGCGCTTGCATGGTCGGCACCTGGCCCTGTTCCTAGCGATTGGAGAAGGCTGGCACAGCACGCCTTAAAGGCGAGTTAATCCGGCTGCCGGACCGGCCTGCACCCTGACGGCTTGCACAAATGGCTGATCGCGGCATGCTGTCTGCCGCAAGGCAATCGTGATGGGGGAGGAACGAAATGCTGGAACAGGCCGAGGATTTTCGCGCGGAGAGTGATGCGCTGTACCAGCTGGTCAGCGATCTGCCCGACAGTGCCTTCGATGAACCGACGGCGTTCAAGGACTGGACCATCAACCGCGTGCTGGGACATCTGCACATGTGGAACTGGGCCGCCGACCTGTCGCTGACGGATGCGGAGGGCTTCCAGAGCTTCATGCAGGACGTCATCAGGCACAGGGATGGCGGCGGCAGTGTCGGCGATCTGGAACGTGACTGGCGCAAGGGCATCGGCGGCCAGGCGCTGGCGACGGCCTGGCGCGACTATTATCACGGCATGGCCGACCGCTTTGCCGCCGCCGATCCGTCAGCCCGGGTCCCCTGGGCCGGACCGTCGATGAGCGTGCGGTCTTCCATCTCCGCGCGCCTGATGGAGACCTGGGCGCACGGGCAGGAAGTCTACGACATGCTGGGTGTGGTGCGGCAGAACGCGGACCGGATCAAGTCGATCGCCGTGCTGGGGGTGAACACCCATGGCTGGACCTACAAGGTCCGCGGCCTGGAAGCGCCGAGCCCTGCGCCACACCTCCGCCTGACCGCCCCGTCCGGCGCGGTCTGGACGTGGAACGACCCGTCGGAGACGGAACTGATCGAAGGCCCGGCGGAGGACTTCTGCCAGGTCGTGACCCAGGTCCGCAACATTGCCGACACGCGGCTGAAGGTCACCGGACCGAACGCCACCGACTGGATGTCCATTGCCCAGTGCTTTGCCGGCGCGCCGGAGCAACCCCCCGCACCCGGCGCACGGCGGACCATGACGCGGGATTGATCGGTTCGCGCGGCGGGCGCTTGACAGGGGTGCCCTGCGGGCCGACATGATAGGTGATGCTTCCGCTGCGGACATTCCGACTGATGCTGACGGTGCTCACCGTGCTCGCCATGATGCTGAGTACCGGTACGGGTGCCTCGGCGATGTGTGGTCTGGGCGGAAAGGCAGGTTCCGTCGCGGATGCTTCCGCGGCCCATGCCGGGCATTCGGCGACGGACGACGTGCGGATGGTCATGGTGGCGGACGCAATGCCGGATGCCGGTGCCGGTTACGACATGTGCGCCGGTGACGGGGGGTGCGATCATGGTGTCTGCACGCCGGGCCTGGCCGTGCCTGCCGGTGCGACCGCAACCCGTGTCGCCGTTCTGCACGACGATGCAGGGCCGATGCGGCTGACTTCCCATGCCATGGCGCATCAGCCGCCTCCGCCACGAAACCACTCCTGAGTCCAGTTCTGTCGGTCCCGGTCGCCGGGGCCGGAATTGTACCTTTCAGGAGAGTTTCCATGTCGACAATGACGCGACTGCGCGCCTGCGCGCTTGCCCTCTCGCTCCTGCCGGCGGCCCCGGTCGCGTTTGCCGCCGGTGGCCATGGTGACGGCCACGGCCACGGCCACGGCAAGGGACCGGACATCGGGAAACCCGGTGTAGCCACGGATGTCACCCGGACCATCGGCATCATCATGCGCGACAACCTCTACGAGCCCGAAACGCTCGAGATCCGCGAGGGCGAGACGGTGCGCTTCACTGTCAGGAACGAAGGTGAGTTCGTTCACGAGTTCAACATCGGTACCGCGACCATGCATGCGGCCCATCAGGAGGAAATGATGGGCATGATGGAGAGCGGCATGCTGGAGCCGGACCGGATCAACCATGCGATGATGAACCATGGCAGCCATGGCATGAAGCATGACGATCCGAACAGTGTCCTGCTGGAACCGGGGCAGAGCGCGGAGATCATCTGGACCTTCCCTGACCACGCCAGGCTGGAGTTCGCCTGCAATGTGCCGGGCCACTACCAGACCGGCATGGTCGGAAGCATCCGGCTGAAGCACTGAACCCGCGCAGCACACAGATCAGGAAACACATCATGTCACGCATCACCATGCTCCGGGCCGCAATGCTCGGAACCGGTTTGGCACTTGCCCTCGGGGGCGGTGCCATGGCCGGCGAATACAATCTGACCGTTGATCCGGTAAGGATCGACACCGGTACCTTCACGCGCTCGGGTGTCGGCTTCAACGGCGCCAGCCCCGGGCCCGTGCTGCGGTTCCGGGAGGGCGAGGAGGTCACGATCAACGTGACCAACAACCTCGACGAGGACACCTCGATCCACTGGCACGGGCTGATCCTGCCCTATCAGCAGGATGGCGTTCCCAAGATCAGCTATCCCGGCATCGCACCTGGCGAGACCTTCACCTACCGGTTTCCCATAGTGCAGAGCGGAACCTACTGGTTCCACAGCCACTCCGGGTTCCAGGAGCCGGACGGGGCCTACGGGGCCATCATCATCGAGCCGGAGGGCCGGGAGCCGTACCGCTATGACCGCGAATACGTGATCCAGCTTGCCGATGCGCATCCGCACTCCGGCGACCGGATCATGCGCAATCTGAAGATGATGCCGGACTACTACAACCGCAGGCAGCGCACCCTGTTCGACTTCCTTGATGATGCGAAGGAGAAGGGCGTCCGCGCGGCGCTGGACGACCGCGGCGACTGGGGTGACATGCGCATGATGCCGACCGATGTCGAGGACCTGCAGGGTTTCACTCCGCTGATCAACGGCAAGGGCCCGGAGCAGAACTGGACCGGCCTCTTCCGGCCCGGCGAGAGGGTAAGGCTGCGCTTCATCAACTCCTCGGCGATGACCTATTTCGACATCCGGATTCCGGGGCTGAAGCTGACCGTCGTGCAGGCCGACGGCAATGACGTGCAGCCGGTCGTGGTTGACGAGTTCCGCATTGCCGTCGCGGAGACCTATGACGTCATCGTGCAGCCGACGGAGGATCGCGCCTACACGATATATGGTGAATCGATGGGGCGGACGGCCTTTGCGCGCGGCACGCTGGCGCCACGTGAGGGCATGGCCGCCGAAGTTCCTGATCTCCGTGAACCGCCCTTGCTGACCATGGGCGACATGGCCGGTCATGGCGGCATGGACCATGGTTCCATGGATCACGCCGCGATGGGTCACGGTTCGATGCCGAAGGGCGAGGTGGATCACGCCGCGATGGGTCACGGTTCGATGCCGAAGGGCGAGGTGGATCACGCCGCGATGGGTCACGGTTCGATGCCGAAGGGCGAGGTGGATCACGCCGCGATGGGTCATGGTTCGATGCCGAAGGGCGAGGTGGATCACGCCGCGATGGGTCATGGTTCGATGCCGAAGGGCGAGATGGACCATGCCGCGATGGGCCACGGCGCCATGCCGAAGGGCGAAACGGGTCGTCCTGACCCGTTCTACGCACCGGGCAGTGGCTTGCGTCCCGAAGCCGCCAACGGGGGCAGGTTCCTGTCCTATGCCGATCTGAAGGCGCAGAAGCCGCTCTACGAGCACCGGCCCGCAACGCGCGAGATCGAACTGGAGCTGACCGGCAACATGGAACGCTACATCTGGTCGATCAACGGTGTGAAGTATGCCGATGCCGACCCGATACGCCTGACCTACGGGGAGCGGGTGCGTTTCAAGTTCGTCAACACCACCATGATGACCCACCCCATGCACCTGCATGGCATGTGGTCGATCCTGGACAATGGCAGCGGCAAGTGGAATCCGGTGAAACACGTGATCAGCGTCGCGCCGGCCACCACGGTCTACATGGAGACAGAGGTGGATGCGCCGGGCGAATGGGCGTTTCACTGCCACCTGTCCTATCACGCCGATTCCGGCATGTTCCGGAAGATCGTGGTGGAGGGCGGACCCGATAGCGCCGCAGCGGCACCCAGCATGAAACAGGGGGGCTGAGGTCATGCGACGACTGTTCCTCGTTGCCGGACTTCTGTGTCCGGCGTTGCTTCTCGCCGTACCTGCCGCCGCTGAGTCCAACGTCTGGGGTATCCAGGCGGAACAGCTGGAATACCGGTTCGGTGGGGACACCGATGTGGCCGCCTGGGATCTGGATGCCTTCTACGGCAATGACGAAGTGCGCTTCGTCTACCGCAGTGAAGGGGAATATGCGCTGGAGGAGGAGGCCTTCGAGACGCTGGAGAACCAGTTCCGCCTTTCCACGCCAATCTCCGATTTCTTCGACGGGGTAGCGGGTGTGCGGTTCGATACGGCCAGCGGTCCGGACAGGGTACATGGTGTGATCGGCCTTCACGGGCTGACCCGTCAATGGTTCGAGATCGATGCCGACCTGTTTGTCTCCGATCATCCTTCCGTGCGGTTCGAGGTCGAGTACGAAGGCCTGATCACCAATCGGATCATCGTCGTGCCGAGCATCGAGCTGGATGTTCCGCTGACGGATGACACTGCCCTGAACCGGGTGGCCTTCGGGCCACGACTGGAGATCGGTGCGCGGGTGAGCTACGACCTCGTTGACCGGCTGCTGTCACCTTATGTGGGGTTCCATTACGAGCGCACGTTCGGGGGCAGCGCTGATCTTGTCCGGGCCGGTGGGGAGGATGCGAGTGCGGCCTTTCTGGTTGTCGGCGCGCGCATGATCTTCTGATCCTGCTGCCTTGGCCCCCGCTTCGACCGAGGGCGGGGGCCCTGGCGACCTCTTACCCGAGGTCGGACAGCCAGCCGTGGGCCAGGGTGCCGGTCAGGACGGTCATGGCGATGGCGATCACCATGAACAGCCCGTCGCGGGCGGTCAGGGCCATGCCGAAAATGAGGATGGTGGTCGCGGGCAGCAGCACCGCGAACGGCACGAGCTCCAGCGGGATCATCAGTCCCGCGAGACCGACACAGAGCAGCGCGGCAAGCCGTCTGGCAAGGGTGCTGGTTGCCCAGGTCAGACGGGTGCGGACCAGCCAGTCGGCGCGCCGCAGCCAGTCCTGGCCCCTCTTTCCGGCGCTCTCGATCTTCCGCACGGAAAAGCCCTGGCGGCGCAGTCGTCCGGGCAGCCAGGGATGATTGCGGCCAATGACAAGCTGGCCCGATACCAGGATGACGACCAGGCCGAGCATGCTCGGGACCGTCGGAATGGCGCCGAGCGGAGACGCCGCCAGCAGGCCGAGCGCGATGAGCATGGGGCCGAAGCCCCGGTCCTGGAAGATCTCCAGCAGTTCGGCCACCGTGACCTTCTCGCCATCGGCTTCGTCGGCTGCCATCTCGACAACGGACTGGAGCGGTCGCTTTTCCAGATCGGCCATTGCGGTGCGCCTCTTCCATGATGGCAGGTGCCGGGACCCGGACACATAGGTGCCGCGCACCCCGGTACCAATCAAGCCCGGAGACCAACTGTCTTGCTGCGCGCTGCCAACCGCATCAGGATCAGCAGCTTGCAGGGGAGGACACGTGATGGATTTCGAACTGAGTGAAGAGCACCGGATGCTGCGCGACCTGGTGCAGCGGTTCGTGCAGGACGAACTCATGCCGCTGGAGCCGGAGGTGCTGGCGCGGGAGGCACGGGGCGAGGGTGCGGCCCTGTCGTCGGAGGAGCGCGCGCGCATCGATGCCCGCTCGCGGGAACTCGGGCTCTGGGGTCTGGACGCGCCGGAGGATGTCGGCGGCGTCGACCTGCCCACCGTGGCGATGATCGGGGTCAACATCGAACTCGGGCGCACCGTCACCCCCTACATGCTGCCGCCGGACTCGCCGAACCTGCGGATGCTGATGGCCACGGTGAACGAGGACCAGCGCAAGCGCTATCTGGAACCCTATGTGAAGGGCGGCACGGTCTCCGCCATCGGCATCTCGGAACCCGGTGCCGGGGCGGATCCGGCCGGCATGCGGACGCGCGCGGTGCGGGACGGGGATGACTGGGTCATCAACGGCTCCAAGATCTGGATCAGCCGGGCCGAGGAAGCGGATTTCACCATCCTGATGGCCGTGACGGACCGGGAGAAGGGCGCGCGCGGCGGCATCTCCGCCTTTCTGGTTGACCGGGGCACGCCGGGTTTCAACATCGCGCGGCGTATCCCGATGATCGGCGGGGCCTTCACCTACGAGATCGCGCTGGAGGATTGCCGGGTGCCGCACGCCAATCTGCTGGGGAAGGAGGGACAGGGGTTCGCGCCGATGCAGGTCCGCCTGTCCACCCGCAGGCTGGAGATGGCGTCATGGTGCATCGGCATGGCGGAGCGCGCACTGGAGATGATCTGCGAATTCGCCCCCCAGCGGCAGACTTTCGGCGCCCCGCTGGCCGAGCGCCAGGCGATCCAGTGGTGGGTTGCCGACGCCGCCGCGAAGATCCGGGCCAGTCGCCTGATGGCCTATGAGACCGCCTGGAAGCTGGATGAGGGACAGGATGTCCGCACCGATGTCTCCATGATCAAGGTCTATGCCACGGAGATGGCCTGGGAAGTCTTGGACAATGCCATGCAGACCTTTGGTGCCATGGGAATGACCCGAGAACTGCCGCTGCACCAGATGGCTGCCCAGATCCGGCTGATGCGCATCTACGACGGACCGTCCGAAGTTCATCGCTGGGTCGTCGCGCGGAAACTGCTGGGCCTGAAGCGCTAGACTGCAGTCGTCTGATGGCCCCGGCCTGCCCTCTCCCCCTCCCGACCACCCACGGGGCTATCCTAATGGGTGGTCGGGAGGGGGAGAGGGCAGGCCGGGGTCCACATATGAATCGCGAGAGGGCAGGCCGGGGTCCGCACATGAATCGCGCGGGGGACACGATCGCCGTCCTGTTTCCGGTCATTGCACCGGTTTCGCCACCAGTTCCTGAGCCGCTGTTCATTTTTGGCTGACGCAAAAAAAAGGCGGGTCGCGAACGACCCGCCGAGTCAAACAGGGAGGCTTCACGTCTGGGAGACGTCGGACATTGCTGAACAGGGAGGCGCCAGGAATGCCCGGTGATATTGCGCTGCAACATCGACAGGAGGAGATTTAGGGTTTCCGTCTGCGGAAATAAAGGGCAGCGCCTGCACGCGGGCCATGCAGTTTGCGAATGGCTTGGGAGGCGCAGTATTCCGCGGGTTTCTCGTCACACGTGAATACTACTTGCGGGTTGTTGCAAATAGGCCATGCCGCCAAAATGGTCAGAAACGGGTTTCTGCGACCTTCTGGATCAGGAAATCGCGGAAAACGGTGATGCGTTTGGAGTTCCGCAACTCTTCCGGATAGACGAAGTAGGTGTCGAACTTCGGCCCGGCCACGTCATCCAGCACGCGAACCGGCTGGGTGTGGCCCTGAACGATGTAGTCCGGCAGGGCACCGATACCGAGCCCGCTCTGAACCGCCAGCAGCAGGCCGTAGATATTGTTGACCTTCAGCACCGGATTGCGCGGCTTGTCCGGATTGGCGCCAAGCTCCATCAGCCATTCGCTGGCGCGGACCGGATTCGGTGTGTCATCGCCGTAGACGATCAGCGAATGACGGTCGAGATCCTCCGGTGACTTCGGCATGCCCCGACGCTTCACATAGTCCGGCGACGCATAGAGGTGGAAATTCACCGTCATCAGCTTCCGCTGCACCAGGTCGGGCTGGGTCGGCGGCCAGAGCCGGATGGCGATGTCCGCCTCCCGCATCGTCAGGTCGACCTCGCCATCGGTCAGCACCATGTTGACGTTGATATCGGGATAGGCCTCGATGAATTCGCGGATGCGCGGGGTCAGCCAGGTCGAACCAAGCCCGATGGTCGTCGAGACCTTCAGTTCGCCGCGCGGCTTTTCCTTGGCATCGGTCAGCATCGCCTCCGCCATCGCCAGCTTGGCGAACACGTCCCGGGCGGTCTGATAGAGCAGTTCGCCCTGCTCCGTCAGGATCAGGCCGCGGGCATGGCGGCGGAACAGGGTGGTGCGCAGGCTTTCCTCCAGGGCACTGACCTGACGGCTGACAGCCGACTGGCTGAGATTCAGCAGGTCACCTGCGTGAGTGAAGCTTCCGGCCTCGGCGACCGTGTGAAATATGCGCAGCTTGTCCCAATCCATGGTGGGGAAAATATCCTTCCCGACGGAATCGACAAGCAAAATCAGGAAGATTCGCCGTCGGGCTGCTATGCGGTGCTATTCGGCGGCCTCCGCCAACTCGTTCGCGGCGATGAACTTCTCCGCTTCCAGCGCTGCCATGCATCCCGTACCGGCGGCCGTGACGGCCTGGCGATAGGTCTTGTCCTGAACGTCGCCGGCGGCGAAGACTCCGGCAATGCTGGTCGCCGTCGAATCCGGCGCGGTGATCAGATAACCTTCGGAATCCATTGCCAGCTGATCCCGGAACAGTCCGGTATTGGGGTCGTGGCCAATGGCGATGAAGACGCCATGCATGGGAATCTCGCGCATTTCTCCGGTCGCGACGTGGCGCAGTCGCACGGCGCTGACGCCCGGCGGGTCCTGCTCACCCAGCACTTCCTCCAGCACATGGTCCCAGACGCACTCGATCTTCGGGTGTTTCAGGACACGGTCCTGCAGGATCTTCTCCGCCTTGAGCTGATCACGACGATGCACCAGCCAGACCTTGGTGGCGAAATTGGTCAGGAACAGGGCTTCCTCGGCTGCCGTGTTGCCGCCCCCGACGACGCAGACTTCCTTGCCGCGATAGAAGAAACCGTCGCAGGTGGCACAGGCGGAAACGCCGAACCCCTGGTACTTCTGCTCGCTTTCCAGCCCCAGCCAGCGGGCCGAGGCGCCGGTGGAGATGATCAGCGTCTCGCCGATGTAGGTGTCGCCATTGTCGCCCCGGGCAACGAAGGGACGGCTGTTCAGGTCCACTTCCGCGATGATGTCATGGATGATCCGGGTGCCGACATGGGCTGCCTGCTGCTCCATCTGCTGCATCAGCCAGGGACCCTGGATGACTTCCGCAAAGCCGGGATAGTTCTCCACATCCGTGGTGATGGTCAGCTGGCCCCCCGGCTGGATGCCATGCACCATGACCGGTTCCAGCCCGGCACGGGCGGCATAGACGGCCGCAGTACAGCCTGCCGGGCCGGAGCCGATGATCAGAACCTTCGTGTGAATTGTCTCGGCCATGATCCCGCTCCCTTGCATCCGGTTGGCACACGCTATTTCGCATCGTCCGCGCGCATGTCAAGTTGAGTCCCCGACGATCACAGCACGGTACCGGACATTGCCATGGATATAGACGAATTCCGCAGCCACGCCCATCAGATGGTGGACTGGATGGCCGACTACATGGACCGGGTGGAGAATCTGCCGGTTCGCGCGCAGACGGCCCCGGGTGATGTCGATGCGACCCTGCCCCGCGCAGCGCCGGAACATGGTGAGCCCATCAGCGAGATCATGGCGGATTTCAACCGGGACATCATGCCTGGCATCACCCATTGGCAGCACCCCAGCTTCTTCGCCTACTTTCCGGCAAATTCCAGCCCGCCCTCTGTGCTTGCGGAGATGCTGACGGCGACCATCGGTGCCCAGTGCATGCTGTGGCAGACCTCCCCCGCCGCGACGGAGATGGAAACCCGGGTGCTGGACTGGCTGCGTCAGATGATCGGGCTGGAAGAGGGGTTTCACGGGGTTATCCAGGATTCGGCCTCCGGCGCGATTCTCTGCGCCCTGCTGACCGCGCGGGAGCGGGTGACCGGTGACGATGCCAACGAGAACGGGCTGGCAGGTACTACGCCGCTGGCTGTCTATTGCTCCGACCAGACCCATACGGCGACGGAGAAGGGTGCCAAGATCGCGGGCTATGGCCGGCGCTTCGTGCGCAAGATCGCCACCGACGCGCGGTTCGCGATGCGTCCCGAGGCGCTGGAGGCCGCGATCCGGGCCGACATCGCGGCAGGGATCCGTCCCGCCTGTGTCGTCGCCTCCCTGGGGGCGACGGGTGTCGGCGCCGTGGACCCGCTGGCGACCATTGGCGAGATCTGTGCCCGCCATGACATCTTCTTCCACGTGGATGCCGCCTGGGCGGGCTCGGCCCTGATCCTGCCGGAGCATCGCTGGATGCTGGAGGGGCAGGGCCAGGTCGACAGTCTGGTCTTCAATCCGCACAAGTGGCTGCTGACCAACTTCGATTGCGCCGCACACTATGTCCGTGACCCGGAAGCCCTGATCCGCACCTTCGCCATTGATGCGGCCTTCCTGCAGAGCCGGGAAGGGCGGCAGGTGATCGATTACCGGGACTGGGGCGTGCCACTGGGGCGACGGTTCCGGGCACTGAAACTCTGGTTCGTGCTGCGCAGCTATGGTGTCGAGCGGTTGCAGCAGATCCTGCGCAGCCATATCTCGATGGCGGAAGGGCTGGAGCGGACGATTGATGCCACCCCGGATTTCGAACTGGTGGCACCGCGGGTGCTCTCGCTGCTGAACTTCCGCTTCCACCCGGAGGGGGCCGGTGATGATGCCTGCGATGTCCTGAACGAGCGTCTGCTGCACGCCCTCAACGATTCCGGCGATGCCTATTTCACGCCCAACCGGGTCAATGGGCGCTATGCCATCCGCATCTCGATCGGTCAGACCCGGACCGAACAGCGCCACGTCGATGCCGCCTGGGACCTGATCTGCACAACGGCGCGGTCTTTGCCCAGGAATTGACCGCCTCCGTTTCGGGCAGACATAAAGGTCAGGGCCATTGACGGGAAAAATGCTCCACGAGTCCTGTGGATAACCTTGTTGGCCAATTCGAGAGAGAAGGTCTAGTCGCCCGTAATCATTACGGTTTCGTTACGCTGCCTAATTTTTGTGCAATATAATTAACATATTGATTTAATTGATATTTTTTTGCATTTCAGCAAATACGAAGGGAAATTCCTTGTGTTTCCGGGGGTTGTGCGCACCTGCCCCGATCCCTGTGCAAATCGAATTGAGGGAGTCAACCCGCCAAAACAGCATTGGATCAATTTGTCTGTGACTTTCCTGTGGCCTCGGTCACCCGTCCAGGTCGGCCACTTCACCGGTCAGCGGCGGCCATGGCAGGAACTGGCCACCATCCAGCGCGAGCATCTGACCGGTCATCGCCGGCGCGTCGAGCAGAAAGGTCACGGCAGCCGCGATCTCGTCCGGCTCGGCACCGCGTTGCAGCAGTGTTGACTGCCACTGCCTTTCGAACTGTTCCGCCGTCTGCCGCTCGTTCGCCAGCACCGGCCCGGGGCCGATCCCGTTGACGCGGATCCTTGGGGCCAGTGCCATCGCCAGGGTCTGCGTCAGGGACAGCAGCCCGGCCTTGGAGACGGTATAGGACGTGAACCAGGGCGTCGGTTTCCAGACCCTCTGGTCGATGATGTTGATGATGTTGCCACCACGATCCTCCGGCAGCGCCCTGGCAAACGCCTGGGCGAGCAGCAGGGGCGCCTTCAGATTGACGGAGAGGTGGGCGTCCAGGCTGTCCGGTGTCAGGGACCGGATCGAATCGTTCTCGAACAGGGATGCGTTGTTGACCAGCAGATCAATGGGCCGGTCGAGCGCCGTTGCGGCCCTGGGCAGCAGGTCGGCTGTTGCGGCACTGTCCGTCAGGTCTGCCGCCACCGTCACGGTATGCACACCGTGCGCCCGGATCTCCGCCGCCGTCTGTTCGGCCTCTTCCGCCGAATTCCGGTAGTGAATGGCCACATCCGTGCCATTGGCGGCAAGCTGCAGGGCAATTGCCCGCCCGATCCGCACTGCGCCGCCCGTGATCAGGGCCGCGGATGCACCAACGGTCGAGGGGACCTTGCTGCGCATGGTCAGAGCCCGGCGAGCTTGCTGACCGGCATGCCGGAGACGCCGTGGAACTGGGCCAGCACGTAGCCGGCGTAGGCCAGCAGGAAAATGACCCCGGCGACCCGTCCGACCGGTATGCGTGCGAACGCGAACGGGAACAGCACCAGTGCTGCGCCCAGCATCACCCAGAGGTCGAACTCCAGCATCTGCGGCGGCACCGGAATGTGACTGACCATGGCGGTGATGCCCAGGATGCCGAGAATGTTGAAGAGGTTGGAGCCGAGCACATTGCCGATGGCGACATCACCGTGGCGCCGGAATGCGGCAACGGTTGTCGTCGCCAGCTCCGGCAGCGAGGTGCCCAGCGCCACGAGCGTCACACCGATGACTTCCTCGGACACGCCAGCGGAGCGGGCAATGTCGCGCGCGCCTTCCACCAGCAGGTGCGAGCCGGCGACCAGACCAGCGACACCGACGACCATCAGCGCGATGATGATCATGGGATTGCCCGGCACGCCTTCACCAAGTTCCTCGACCTCATCGGACAGGCTCTGGTTTCCGTCACGACGGGCCTGACGATAGGCGTTGAACAGGAAACCGATCAGCAGCAGCAACAGCAGCAGGCCCGGCCAGAACCGGATGCCGTCGAACCAGGCGATCAGGATGACCAGCGCAGACGCGGCCACCATGGCCACACCTTCCCGCCGCATCACGCCGCGCTCGCAGAGGAACGGCGCGATCAGGGCCGGCAATCCGACCACCAGCAGCACATTGGCGATGTTCGATCCGACAACGTTGCCGATGGCGATACCCGGCGCGTCCTCCAGCGCCGCCTGAACACAGACCAGAAGTTCCGGCGCGGATGTTCCGAAGGCAACGACTGTCAGGCCGATCACCAGCCGCGAGACACCCAGGCGGTCGGCCAGCGCGACGGCGGCACGCACCAGCGCCTCACCACCGACAAGAAGCAGCACAAGGCCGAGTGCCACCATTCCATACATCAGCAACAGACGATTCCCCCTGGGCGTTTGGCGTTCACTCTCGTTCTTCTCCGGCACCGGGCATCAGCATCATATGGCGATGGTCTCGCCGGATTGAACCGCCATCACGCAGGTCTCTCTGGCATGCGGACCGGCGAGGTGCAATCTTCCAAGATTGCAATCCGTCACCATATGATGATTCATGCCCTGACCGTATTGCAGGAAGGTCACAATGCCGATCGTGCGAACTATCCTGATGGAGGCTGCGCGGCGTATCGCCAGCAATCCCGAGCTGCGTGCCCGTGCGGTCAATGTCGCACAGCAGGAAGTGCTGCCGCGGGCGAAGACCGTCGCGCGCAAGGCGGGGGAGGAAACCCTGCGGCAACGCGAGCTGCTGCGTGCCGACATCAACGCCGCGCGCGAACGTGCCGGGGAACAGGCCTCCAATGCCGAAGTGGCCGGGCGGCTGCTGCGTCGTGTCGCGAAGCGGGTACGCGACGGGGAGTGATCCGGCTGGCAGTATCTGCGGGTTGATTCGTCGCCCCGGTTGCCTGTTGCCTGTTGATTGTTTCGGTCATGTACCTGCCTAGACTGTTGTGCCTCGCACTTCTGCTGCTGCTGCCGCCGCCCGCCGCCGTCCAGGCGGTCGAAGGCCCCGCCGCGACCGAAGGCAGCGTGACGGGACTGCCCCTGCCGCGATTCGTCTCCATCAAGGCCGGAAAGGCCAACCTGCGCGCCGGGCCGGGCCAGAAGTATCCGGTGCGCTGGACCTATCTGCGCCGCAACCTGCCGGTCCAGATCGTGGGCGAGCACGAGAACTGGCGCGAGATTCGCGATCCCTGGGGAGAGGAGGGCTGGCTGCATGCCAGTCTTCTCTCCGGTCGGCGCACGGCCGTGGTCCGCGGTGACCTGGTGGCGTTGCGTGACGGATCGGATGAAGCAGCCCCTGTGCTGATGTATCTTGAACGGCGGGTGATCGTGACGGTGGAGGCCTGCCGGGCGTCCTGGTGCAGGATCAGCGTCGATGGTCGCGCGGGATGGCTTCCCGCCGATGCGGTCTATGGTGCCGACTGACAATGGTCGAGTGGGTCGGCAGTACGGGGAGGGCGTGATGAAGGTGATCATCGTCGGCGGAGGCATTTGCGGCCTGACCACGGCGCTCAGTCTGCACAGGGCGGGGATCGACTGCATGATATACGAGGCGGCGGCGGAACTGCGTGCGCTGGGGGTCGGCATCAACCTGCTGCCCCATGCGGTGCGGGAACTGGTGGAGCTGGGGCTGGGCGACGAACTCGCCAGGGTGGCGATCCCGACCGCTGAACTGATCTATGCGAACCGGCACGGGCAACGGATCTGGCAGGAGCCGCGCGGCCTGGATGCAGGCTACAACTGGCCACAGTATTCGGTGGCCAGGGGCGACCTGCAGATGATCCTGTTGCAGGCCGTGCGGGACCGGCTGGGGGCTGATGCGATCCGCACGGATCATGCGTTTGTCGATCTGGATCAGGATGATTCAGGGGTCACGGCCCGTTTCGTCCACCGCAGTGACGGCAGCGCGGCGGATCCGGTCAGGGGGGATGTCCTGATTGGTGCGGACGGGATCCACTCCGCCGTGCGGGGACAGTTCTACCCGGATGAAGGCGATCCGATCTGGAACGGCTGCGTCCTCTGGCGCGCGACAACGGTGGGGGAACCGTTCCTGACGGGCCGGTCCATGGTGATGGCCGGACACGCCGACCAGAAGTTCGTCTGCTATCCGGTCAGCCGTGAACTGCATGATCAGGGCAGGTCGCTGATCAACTGGATCGCGGAGATCAGATATCCGACCGATACACCCTGGCCGAGGGAGGACTGGAACCGGCCCGGCAGCATCGACACCTTCCTGCCCGCCTTCCTGGACTGGGATTTCGGCTGGCTGAAGGTGCCCGACATCATCCGCCGCGCGCAGGCGATCTATGAATTCCCGATGGTCGATCGTGATCCGGTCGCATCCTGGTGCTTCGGACGGGTGGTGCTGGCCGGTGATGCGGCGCATCCGATGTATCCCATCGGCTCCAACGGTGCGTCTCAGTCGATCATCGATGCCCGTGTGCTGGCGCGGCATCTGGCGTTGAGCGAGACGCCCGGGCAGGCGCTGCAGCTGTTCGATGCCGAACGACGGCCCCCGACCTCCGCCATCGTGCTGGCCAACCGTGGCAACGGACCGGAGCAGGTGATGCAGATGGTCGAGGAGCGTGCGCCTGACGGATTCGGCGATGTGCACGATGTCATCAGCCCGGTGGAGCTTGAGGAAGTCTCAGCCCGCTACAAGATGACTGCCGGTTTCGTGCCGGAGGCGCTGAACAGCCGCGCCTCGCTGGATGCCCATGTGTCGGGGCGATGATCAGGCCGCCGAGCGTCTGGGTGCCGTGGACCAGCTCTGCGCCCAGCTGATGCCGGTCAGCAGGACAAACAGGTAGACGACCGCTGGCCGGTGCAGCGGATAGTCGATGGTGTCGTGCAGTGCCGCCATCACGAACAGCACAAGGCCCAGGGCCGCATAGTGATTGTCGCGCCGCCGTTCGATGAATCCGGCTGACAGCCGCCAGCCGAGCAGGGCCAGCGCGATCCAGAACATCAGCGCCACCACCGGCCCCATCTCCACCATGTGTTCGATGAAGATGTTGTGGGCTGCATCCCAGCGATAGAAGTACAGCTCCTCGAACTTCCAGGGCTCCGCCGCGATCTCGAAGGTGCCGAGACCGGTACCGGCGAGGGGGCCTGACAGGATCATGTCGATGCCGGTGCTGAACATCATCGCCCGCTCCAGCAGCCCGGCGGTTCCGACGGTGGTGCCGCTCAACTGGGCAATGGCGAGGGTCAGCACCAGCGGTACCGCGACCGCGATCACCAGCAGGATGCGGGCCGTTGCCTTCCTCAAAAGGGGGGGCAGGAACGCCAGGAGCAGCAGGGCGGCCATGCCTGCGAGACTGTTTGCCAGGCCTGCGCGGGAACCCGCGAACCAGATGCTGACCAGGGCAACGGGAATCGAGAGCAGCAGAATGATGCGAAGTGTCCGCTCGACCGGCTTGCTGAAGGTTGCGGTCTTGCCATCGGCGGCCAGATAGGACCGGAACAGCCATGAGGTGCCACAGATCAGGAACATGCCGGCGTAGAAGGCGTAGGAATTCGGGCTTTCGATCGTGGCTGCGGCGACAGGTTCGAGGGTTCGCCGCGCCACCCCGAATATCTCGTTGCTGCCGGCCGCGAACTCCATCAGCCCATAGGCGTTGTAGGCCAGACCGAACAGGGCGACGGCCAGCAGGACCGTGTTCGCCAGGGTCTGGTACCGTCCCAGCCTGCACCCGATCCAGAAGATCATGGCATAGGAGATCAGTCGCATGGCGAACTGGCTGCTCCGGTCCTGATCCAGCGTGATGCGGCCCGCGGCGTCGACCCGGTCATAGGCCGGATGCCAGAGCATCGACGGCAGCCCGTCCATGGACTGCACGAGGCCCCAGAGGACGACAGCCAGAAACAGCAGGATCGGCCAGCGCAGGCGCTGCATCGTCTCAATGGCCGACCGGCGGTCCGTCAGGTCGCACACCGCGGAGAACAGGAAGATCAGTGCGGCCGCGAGCGAGAGCGGGATCCAGAACCAGGGTCTGTAGCCACCGAGTGGAACAACGGAGAGCAGTACGAAGGCAAGTGTCGCGACCAGCAGCGCGACATCAACGCCGCGTGGACCCCTCACTGGGCCTCGGAAACGAGATCGGCCCAGACCCAGATTTCCTGCCCGGCGTCAGCCACCGGTTCCAGGATCTGGTAGTGTCCCCAACCCTCGTCCAGCTCCAGCCGCAGCAGGCGGTGTTCCTGACCCAGCCGCGCGACGATCGGGAACGACGTTCCGGGACCTGCCCTGCCGTTCACGGTCGCGCCGGTCACCCGCCAGATCGTGGCCGGTTCGGCCGGGGCCGGGGGGGCTGTCTCGGATTCGATCGTGGGCTCCGGATCACGCCGCGGTACGGTCTCGGTGCGCAGGCTGCCGGCCTCTGGTGCCGCCGCCGCGCGGGCATCAGCCGCAGGGGCGGCCGACGGCAGTGCGGTGACATCGTCCCGCCCGATCACCGACCGTCCGTCCCGATCCAGCCGGACCAGACGCCAGCAATCCGCCCTTGTCTGGATACGGTCACAGACAAGCTGCGCCACGCCGTAGAAGGGTTCGGTGCGTCCGTCCGCGGCTGCATTGCCACGGAAGTCCCATTCGTTGGCAGCCACCTGGATACCGGGCACCAGCGTGATGACCTGCAGACTCGACAGATCATCAAGCATGGCCCGAATGCCGGTCGCGATCGTCGACTGCCGCTCGGCCACCTTCGCCTGTTCGGGGCTCCGACCGGATGTCAGGTAAAGAACCCCGACAACTGCTAGCGCCAGAATGACGATGCCGGTAACGAACCATTCCAGCTGCTTCATCTGTACATCCCGAAAAGAAACCCTCAGACACGCGGCGCGCCCGTTCCGGCAGACCGCTTCCAGCCGCTTTCAGGCGGGTTGTGAAACCCGCGTTCAACGGTTGGTTTGTCTATAGATGAGGCCTGCCCCGCGTCAAGCTTGCGTCATGCAGTGATGCCGGTATTCGCGGCAGCCGTCACGATGCCCCTGAATGCAGGCGGCTTTCATTCGGCGCGATCAAGCAACCGGTAGACAAGCAGCCCCAGGTGTTCCTTGAATGCCAGTGTGGTCTGGCCCAGGGCGCCTGCGTTGGGAATGAGGTCGAGCACCGTGAAGCGCCCGCCTTCGGTGAGGCTGATCTCTGCCGTCGCGGGAATCACGTTCAGGCCTGCCCTGGTGAAGGTCGCAAGCGCCCGGCGCATGTGCGTTCCCGAAGTGACCAGCAGCACGGGCCCCGATATGTCGGCCCCGATCACGCGGCGCGCGCCCAGGGCGTTCTCCCAGGTATTCTGGCTGCCGGTCTCGATATCGATGTCCCCGGCAGGTACGCCCCATGCCACCAGCAGATCCTTGATGGATCTGGCTTCCGAGGGTGCTTCCGGGGTCCATGGCGTATTCCCGCCGACCACCAGCAGGCGAGGCACCCTGCCCTGCCGGTGCAGCTGTGCCGCGAACCATACCCTGTCCACGCCGCCGCCCAGATCGGGAGCAACCCGTGGCGGTGCCGCGCCGCCGAGCGCGCCGCCGAGCACGATCGCCAGGTCCGACCGCGGTGTGTCCGCAACGGATCTGGGCGGGTAGTCCTGTTCCAGCAGGCGCGTCAGCCAGGCGGCCGTCGGCGAAATCGAGGCGACCCAGAGCACGATCAGACCGCCGACAATCGTGGTGGTGCCGATACGGGTGCGCCGGAACAGCAGAAACAGCAGTCCCAGGACCATCAGGGCAATCGACATGCCGAGTGGAAAGACCAGCGTCTGCAGGACTTTGGATAGAAAAACCGTCACGGTGTCCGCATCCTCGACCCATGCCCGTTCGCCGCCGGATTGCCGGCGACCTTCTTGATGGCGATCACGCCTGTATTCCCACCATCACGCATGACGTTGTGAAACCGTCTGCCCAAGGGTATGGTCCGCGCAAAATTCGGCGGTTCCATCTCCTTAGCATCTGGTTGGGCATGAGCAACACGACATTCGGTACAGATATTCCCTCCGTCCGGTCCGAGCCTTCGGCGGCATCACGGATCAGCGACAGCATCGACGTGCGTCGGATCCTGTCGATCATCTGGCGACGGAAATTTCTCATTGCCGGCGTGACATTGCTGTTCGTTCTGGCCGGGCTGTATCAGCTGTCCCGCATAACGCCGATCTATTCCACCAGCGCGACGATCATGCTCAACAACAGGCAGACCAATGTGGTCGATATCGACAGTGTCGTATCGGGTCTGTCGACCAACAACACGGCGGTCGGCAGCGAGATACAGCTGCTGCGTTCGACACAGCTGCTGGAGCGTGTGGTCGAGAAGCTGCGGCTGGACGCGGATCCGGAGTTCAACTATCGGCTTCGCCCGCAGCAGAGCGGCAACCGCCTGATGGGGCTGGAGGCCTATCTGCCGCAGACGCTGGTCAACCGCTTGCTGGGTCCGCCCCGGGAACAGGAACCGGTGGCCGAACGCGCCGACCTGTCAGAGGCGGAGAGGCGCGCATTGATGCGGTCGATTGTCGGCGCCTTGCGCGGTGGCATGTCGGCGGGCCCGATCCCGAGTACGCTCGCTCTCCAGGTCGGTTTTTCGTCTCCTGATCCCCGGAAGGCCCAGTTGATCGCCAACACGATCGCCGAGCAGTACATCATCGATCAGCTTGAGGCCAAGTACGAGGCGACGCGACGGGCCTCTTCCTGGCTCAACGAGCGGCTGGAAGACCTGCGAAGCCAGGTCGAGCAGAAGGAAGCGGCAGTCGAGGCCTTCAAGGCCCAGCAGAGCAACAGGACCGGCCAGGGTGCCGCGCTGACATCGCAGCAGCTGACGCAGCTCAATTCGGAACTCGTGCTTGCGCGCGCCAACCGGGCGGAAGCCGAAGCGCGCTACAATCAGGTGGCGGGTCAGATCAGTGGCGGCGGCACCTCGGTGGCGGCCGAATCACTTTCGTCGCCTCTGATCGAGAATCTCAACCAGAAGCTGGCCGATCTGCGACGTCAGGAGGCCGAGCTGTCGACCCGCTATGCCGAGAAGCATCCGCGAATCCTGAACGTGCGCGCCGAGATCGCCGATACAAGTGCTGCGGTCGAACGGGAGGTCGAGAAGGCTGTCCGGTCGCTGCGTACCGAACTGAATGTGGCAACGGCGCGGGAGCAGACCCTGCAGCGCAGTGTGCGCCAGCTCGAGCAGCGGGCGTTCACCCAGGACCAGTCCTCGGTCGAGCTGAGGCAGCTTGAACGGGAAGCGGAAGCCACGCGCGTGCTCTATACGAATTTCCTTTCGCGCTTCAAGGAAACCAGCGAGCAGCAGGAAATCCAGCAGGCTGATGCGCGGATCATCTCGGCGGCAGACCTGCCGGGACGCCCGACCAGCCCGAATCGGTCGCGCTCCATGATGCTGGTGATTGCGCTCGGGTTGCTGGTCAGCGCCGGTCTCGTGATGCTGCTGGAGCAACTGGACAATGCCTTCCGTTCACCGGAGCAGATGGAAAGTGCCCTTGGCCTCGTGACCTTTGGCACCATTCCGCTGGTGAAGGGGTTCCGGAAGAACCGCTCGGACGTGCTGCAGTACGTGAGCGACAAGCCGACCTCCGGTCTGGCGGAGGCCTGTCGCAGCATGCGTGTGTCGCTGAACCTGTCGAACGTGGACAACCCGCCCGAGGTGGTTCTGGTCACGTCCTCGCTGCCTTCCGAAGGCAAGAGCACGACCGCTGTCCTGCTGGCGCACGCCATTGCCAATCAGGGCAAGAAGGTCGTGATCGTCGACTGCGATCTGCGGCGCCCGTCGCTGCATCACACGCTGAAACTCGACAATACCGTCAGTGTGCTCGAGGTTCTGACCGGTCGCAGCGAACTGGCCGAGGCCATTCAGACCGGCCACCCGTCAGGACTGCATGCCCTGCCGGCGCGCGAGACAGCGGCCCAGGCCATTGATCTGCTTTCCTCGAAGGCGTTCGAGCGCATGGTCAGCCAGTTGCGGGAGACGTACGACATGGTCGTGCTCGACGCCGCACCGACACTCGCGGTATCCGATGCGCTCGTCATCAGCCAGCTCAGCGATGCCCTGCTGTATGTCGTCAAATGGGATGACACGCCGCGGGAAATCGTTTCCTCCGGCATCGATCGGCTGAAGGAGAACGGCGTGCGGGTGACCGGCGCGGTTCTGGCCCAGGTCAACATGTCGAAGCAGGCCCGCTACGGCTACTATTACTCCGGCGCGAGCTACTACTACGGGAAGTACAAGAACTACTACAAGAACTGACCCTCGCGATCCGTCGGGATTGGGGGCATCGGCAACGGGGAGAGCGGCATGATCGTCGTCAGTGGTGTCATCCGGGTCGCAGCCGCCAGCGAGGGGGCCGCCCGCGCGGCAGCCCTGGAGGTGGCGCAGGCCACCCGCAGGGAAGACGGCTGCATCTCCTATGCCTTCTACGCCGACCTGGAGCAGGAAGGCACCTTCCGGGTCTTCGAGGAATGGAAGGACGATGCGGCGCTGGCGGCGCATTTCAGGACGCCACACATGGCCGCGTTCCGGGAAAAGCTGTCGAAGCTGGAATTCATCAGCCGCGAAGTGCACCGCTACGTCGTCACGGAATCAAGCCAGCTCTAGACGCAGTCGGACGGTGGAATGATCCGTATCGTTCCGGGGCTTCACCGGAGCCCTGGCGATCTGCCGCGGACGGGAACCCGACCGGCGATCTCAGCAGTGAATCGCCGAACCCTGCCAGGCGCGTGCGGAAGGCGCGTGACTGCGATATTCGCAGAGGATGACACTCTCGAAGAAGGTGACGGCTGACTGCGTGTCAGTCGCCGTTTCACGGAACCTGAGACCGATCTCGCCGGCGCGGCACCAGACCACATCCGCGATCGTCCGCAGACCGTTGAAGGTCACCTCGATCTGCTGAAGCGAGAAGTCGGCGAGATCGCCGATCTCCAGGCGGGCGCCCCCGAGGCTGATGTCCAGCAGGGTGGCGGAAAGCCGGAGGGCCTTGTCACCCAGTTCCACCATCGTGCGTCCCGTCAGATTGATGCGGGTGTGGTTGCGGCGGTTCTGCGGTCCTGATGTCATTCTCCTGCCCCTTTCCTGCTGAACCGCGGCACCTGGCTGCGCCTGCGGTCAGTCAGGGGAGGAGCAATCGCTGTGCCAGAATCAGCCCTGTGCCGGATCGGGACTCGGAGGCTGAAAGGCGCTCCTGTTTGAGGCAGGTCCCGGGAATCGTGTGCCAGTTCATGACGGGGAGAGGGATCTGCCCCGCGAATCGTGCCGACCGACAGCATCGTGCCTCCCCGGAGTCACGAAATGCTGCCTGCCGATCACAATCTGCACCACCCGTGAGGGCATGCGGTCATTCGATGGTCGCGTACCCGTTGTTCAGCACGACCACATCGCGCTCCAGCACCGTGGTGCGGAAGGAAATGTCATTGCCGTCCTGCCAGTATTCGGTACGCAGGGTCTCGCCCGGATAGACGGGGGAGGTGAAGCGCAGCCCCATCTTCTTCAGCCGGTCGCCATCATAGTCGCAGAGCGCCTTGACCAGGGCATGGCAGGCGATGCCGAAGCTGCACAGGCCGTGCAGGATGGGCGCCTTGAAGCCGGCGGCGGTGGCCACATCGGGATCCGCGTGCAGCGGATTGTAGTCGCCCGAGAGGCGGTAGATCAGGGCGGCCTCGGGACGTGTCGACAGGTCGACAAAGCCATCCGGTGCCCGGTCCGGCAGCGCATGGGGCTTCGGCGCAGGCTTCTCCGGCCCGCCGAAGCCGCCGTCGCCGCGGCCGAAGGTGGTGGAGGTCAGGGTGCAGACCTTGTCGCCTGACTCGTCATAGACCACACGCTCCGAATACATCAGCGCGCCCTTGCCGGCGCCCTTGTCGATGATCTCCGTCATCGTGGACTTGCCGGTCAGCTTGCCGTTGACGGGAATCGGCTTGTGGATCTCCATGCCCTGCTCCCCGTGCAGGACCTTGACCCAGTCGACACCGGTGTCTTCGTTCTTCACCCAGAAACCCGGCCCGGCGAGCACCACGGCCATCGAGGGAAAGACCTTCTGGTTGTCCTCGTAGGTATAGCGAAGCTGACGCTTGTCGAGCTGGTCCTGGCTGAGGCCGATGCCGAGCGCATAGATGATGGCGTCCCGGAAGTTCATGTCCTGGACACCGTCCGGAATCGGATAGTTCATCAGGTGATCGTAGTTGATGGCCATTGGTTGCTGTCCTCCCCTTGAGATCGAATGCCCGGGCCGGGAGGAGCCGGCCCCGTCCGGCCCGGGCAGCGCGTGAATTCGGTCAGACCGGATCCCAGCTGAAGATGTCGGCGGAGCGGTCGAGGTCGAAGAACGACTTCTCCAGCGACGGCATGCCGTGGTCGGCGATCGATTCCGGTGTCCAGCCCTCGCTGTTGTGGGTGGAGCGGATCGGACGCGGCTGGCTGAACAGGAAGATCTCGTTGCCCCGCACGCCGAAGATCTGGCCCGTGACATGGCTGGACTGGTCGGAACCGAGATAGACGGCCAGTGGCGCCTGCTGGGCCGGTGTCATGCGCTTGATCTTCTCCAGGCGCGCCTGCTGTTCCGGCGTGTCTGAAGGGATCGTGCCGATCATGCGCGACCAGGCGAAGGGCGAGATGCAGTTGGAACGGACACCGAAGCGGTTCATGTCCAGTGCGATCGACTTCGACAGTCCGGCAATGCCGAGCTTGGCGGCCGCATAGTTCGCCTGCCCGAAGTTGCCGATCAGGCCAGAGGTCGAGGTGAAGTGGATGTAGGAGCCCGAGCTCTGCTCACGGAAGTAGGGGGCCGCGGAACGGGCGACATTGAAGCTGCCCTTCAGATGCACCGCGATCACCATGTCCCAGTCGGGTTCGTTCATCTTGTGGAAGATGACGTCGCGCAGGATGCCCGCATTGTTGACGATGACATCGACCTTGCCGAAGGCATCGACGGCGGTCTTGATCATGTCCTCGGCATCCTTGCGCTCGGCAACGGAACCGAAATGCGGCATGGCCTTGCCACCCGCGTCGTTGATCGCCGCGACCACATCGCGTGCCGGCTTCTCGTCATTGCCGTCACCGGACACCGCGCCGCCGAGATCATTCACGATCACGGATGCGCCATGCGCTGCCATCAGCTTCGCGATCTCACCGCCGATGGCCCCGCCACCGCCAGTCACGACGGCAACCTTGCCGTCCATCAGTTTTGCCATCTCTTCTGTCTCCCCATGGCCGTTTCGTTGAACAGGTTGTTGTGCAGGTCAGCAGGCGGAGCGGATCAGGGCTCCAGCACCACACGACCGACGATCTTGCCCGCACGCAGGTCCTCCAGCGTCTCCCAGGCCGCATCCAGCGGGCGGGTGGCGACGGGCAGCGGCGGAACCTTGCCCTGCTTGACCAGTTCCATCAGCGCCTTCATCTCCGCCGGGCTGCCGACCATGGAGCCGCGCACGGTGATGTTCTTGAAGGCAAACAGCGGCACCGGCACCGTCAGCGCGCCGCCGAACAGGCCGACAATCGCCAGCACGCCGCTTGGGCCCAGCGAGGTGACGCCAAAGGTGGCTGTCTTGTCGGAGCCGACGAAATCGACAGCACCGGGCAGGCCGCCACCGGTCAGCTTGGCGACTTCCTTGCGGGTCGCCGGATCGGCGGGGTTGAACACATAGTCGGCACCGGCCGCCGTGGCGGCATCCAGCTTTGCCTGGTCGATGTCGAAGACGATGGTCTTGGCCTTGATCGCGGCCATCGCAATCATCAGGCCGGCCATGCCGACACCACCGGCGCCGATGATGCCGACGAAACCGCCAGCCTCCGCCGCATCCTTGACCTTCATCAGCGCGCCATAGGCGGTGATGCCGGAGCATGCATAGGTCGCGGCCAGCCCGGTCGGGACGCCGTCATAGTCGAACAGGAACTGCGCGTCCGGCACCATCACATGGGTGGAATAGCCACCGTCCACCTGGACGCCGAGGTTCCGGGGGGAGGCACAGAGCTGCGTGTTGCCGCCCTTGCAGGTGGCGCATTCCATGCAGCCGATCCAGGGATAGACGATACGCTTGTCGCCGACGGACACGCCCTTGGCATCCGGACCGACCGCGGCGACCTCGCCAACGATCTCGTGACCAAGCGTGAAGGGAAGCTTGCGCCCACGGGTCACGTCGGCCTTGTTGCCGCCGCCCATGTCGAAATAGCCCTCGTGCAGATGAATGTCGGAATGGCAGACACCGCATGCTTCGATCTTCACCAGAACCTCCGCACCCTGTGGTGTCGGCACGTCGTAGGTGAATTCCTTCAGTTCCGCCCCGTATTCGTCAAACTGCATGCTGCGCATGTGATCCCTCCCGGTATGATCAGATATGGCGGCACAATAGGCACGCCTGCGCGAGCGGACAACATGCACTATCCGCAATCGCCCCACCGGGACAATGCTTGACGACCGGTCTTTCCTTGCTATTAAAGCGAGCCAGTGCAGTGTACCGGAAAGTATCGACGGATACCGAATTCGGGAGCATCTGGTTCGGACCGGCATCAAGACCGGACGTGGTGGGATCAAGGGAGGCAAGCGATTGCGCCGAAATGCGACGCGATCGTGCACCGTCACAGGAGTGTGGCGATGAGCACGGAAATTCTCGAAGTCGAAGGTGTTGAGGTGCGGTTCGGGGGCATTGTTGCCCTGGACGGTGTTTCGTTCACCATGCCGGAAGGCAAGATCGTCGGCCTGATCGGCCCGAACGGAGCGGGCAAGACAACGCTCTTCAATTGCCTGAGCCGACTCTATGTCCCCAACGGTGGCGACATCCGGTTCAAGGGCAAGACGATCCTGCAGAGCCCGCCGCATCATATTGCGGATATCGGAATCGGCCGGACGTTCCAGAACCTGGCGCTGTTCAGCACCATGTCGGTTCTCGAGAACGTCATGGTCGGTGCCCATTCGGCGTCCAGCAGCGATTTCATGTCCAACGCGCTGCGCCTGCCCTGGCGCGGCCGCGAGGAACGCAGGCTGCGTGAGCGCAGCGCGGAGCTGATCGACTATCTGGGTCTGGGCGACGTCGCCCACACCGTGGTTGGCGGTCTGCCCTTCGGCACGCAGAAGCGGGTCGAGCTGGCCCGCGCGCTGGCTTCCGAGCCGGAACTGCTGCTGATGGATGAACCGGCCGGTGGCCTGAACCATGACGAGCTGGGGGAACTGGGCAGCGTCATCCAGCAGATCCGCGACGATCGTGGCATGACCGTGCTGCTGGTCGAGCATCACATGGGACTGGTGATGAGCATCTCCGACAAGGTGGTGGCCATCGATTTCGGCAAGAAGATTTCCGAGGGCACGCCCGAGGAAGTGCAGAACGACCCGGAAGTGATCCGGGCCTATCTGGGGACTGGTCACTGATGGCATTGCTGGAGATCAAGGGGCTCAAGGCCTATTACGGCCAGATCGAGGCGCTTCACGGCTTCGATATGGAACTGGAAGAAGGCGAGATCACCGCCGTCCTCGGCGCCAATGGCGCGGGCAAGACCACCACGCTGCGGTCAATCTGCGGCATGGTGAAGGCCGCGGGCACGATCACGGTCGAGGGCGAGAACGTCGTCGGCATGTCCACGGAGGCCATCGTCGCGCGCCACAAGATCGCGCATGTGCCGGAGGGGCGTGGCACGTTCGTCCGGGTCTCGACGGAGGAAAATCTCCGGCTGGGCGCATTCACCCGGCGGGACAGGGAGATCGAGAAGGATTACGAGCGCGTCTATCATTACTTCCCGCGCCTGAAGGAGCGTCGCAACCAGCAGGCGGGCACGCTGTCGGGTGGCGAACAGCAGATGCTGGCGGTGGGCAGGGCGCTGATGCTGCGGCCGAAGATCATGCTGCTGGACGAGCCGTCATTTGGCCTGGCACCGATCATCACCGAGGAACTGTTCAAGATCCTCGGCCAGATCAACCGGGAAGAAGGCGTCTCGATGCTGGTCGTCGAACAGAACGCCAACCTGGCGCTGGATATCTCCAAGAACGCGTATCTTCTCGAAACCGGCAACGTCGCCATGACTGGTCCTGCGGACAAGATCATGGATGACGAGCAGGTTCGCAAATCCTATCTCGGCTACTGACGGGGCATGAACTGACATGGATCTCTTTATCGAACAGACGGTCAGTGGGCTTGCATCAGGTGCGATCTATGCCTGCCTCGCCCTTGCCGTCGTCATGATTTACCAGGCCATCGACCACTTCAATTTCGCCCAGGGCGAGATGGCCATGTTCTCCACTTACATCGCCTGGTACCTGATGGATGATGCGGGCCTCGGCCTGCCGTTCTGGGTGGCGTTCTTCGTTTGCATCATCGTTTCCTTCATCGGCGGTGCAGCGATCGAGCGGATCGTCTTCGCGCCGATCAGCGACGCGCCGGTGCTCAGCCACATCATCGTCTTCATCGCGCTGTTCTCTATGTTCAACAGCCTTGCAGGCTTCATGTTCGACTTCACGCCGAAGCAATTCACGACCCCGTTCGGGCACGAGGCACTGATCGAGGGCGTGATCAGCTGGCATCGAGCGGGAATGGTCGGGGTAACGCTGATAATGCTGCTGCTGATCTATGCCTTCTTCCGTTACACGCCAATCGGCCTGGCGATGCGGGCGGCTGCGGCGGCGCCCGAGTCGGCGCGGCTTGTGGGTATCCGTGTGGGCTTCATGCTGGCTCTCGGCTGGGGCCTTGCCGCTGCAGTCGGGTCGGTGGCCGGCATGCTGATCGCACCGATCACGTTCCTGACACCTGACATGATGCTCGGCACCCTGCTCTACGGTTTCGCCGGTGCCGTGGTCGGTGGCCTTACCAGCCCGCTGGGCGCGGTCATCGGTGGCTTCATGGTCGGCATTCTCGAGAACTGGATGGGCACCTTCGTTGTCGGCAGTCAGCTGAAGCTGACCGTCGCGCTGGTGCTGATCATCGTTGTCCTGTTGGTCAAACCCGCCGGCCTGCTCGGCCGCGTGGTCGTTAAGAGGGTCTGATCATGGCAAGCACAGACATGGCCGGAAAAAGCGTCCCGGCATTCCTGAACCAGAATCCGAAGGACCGTATCCTCGTCCTGGGTGTGCCACTGCCGCTGCTGGAAAGAGTGTGTCTCTACGTCCTTCTCGCCGCAGTCGTCGTGTTGCCGATGGTCTATGACGGTTACGACATCTACGAGTTCGGCAAGATACTGATGTACATGCTGGCGGTGCTGGGCCTGAACCTGCTGACCGGCTTCAACGGGCAGTTCTCGCTGGGTCACAGCGCCTTCTTCGCGGTGGGTGCCTACGCAACGGCGATCATGATGGACCAGTTGGGCATGCCCTACTGGGCCACCATCATCCCGGCGGCCGCGGTCTGCTTTGTTGCGGGGTTCCTGTTCGGTCTGCCCGCGCTGCGGCTGGACGGCCTGTTCCTGGCGCTGGCCACCTTCGCGCTCGCCATCGCGACGCCACAGTTGCTGAAATATGACGGCATCGCCCATCTGACCGGTGGTGTGCAGGGTATCGTGCTCGATACGCCCTATCCGCCGGGCTGGGTCGACAGCATCGTCATGTCGATCACCGGTGAGGAACTGTCGCTTGACCGATGGAAGTACATGTTCACCGCGTTCGTTGCGGTGATCATGTTCGCGGGCGCCTGGAACCTGGTGCATTCGCGCACCGGTCGCGCCCTGATCGCGATCCGCGACAATCCGCTGTCGGCGAAGACCATGGGCATCAATACCTCGATGTTCAAATCGGCGGCGTTCGGTGTCAGCGCGATGTACACCGGTGTTGCCGGTTCGCTGTTCGCCATCATGGACGAGTATCTGGCGCCGGAAAGCTTCACCTTCGCGGAGGCGATCAAGTTCCTGGTCGGTGGCGTGATCGGCGGCATCGCCAGCCTGTTCGGCGCCATCTTCGGTGGCTGGTTCGTGCTGGAGATTCCGAACATCGCCGACCTCGCGGCCTCAAGCCTGGAGAACTACATCAACAATCCGCAGGGTCTGACCGGTCTGATCTATGGCCTGTTCCTGATCTTCACGGTCTATGTGATGCCGATGGGGGCCGCCGGCCTCGCGCAAATTTTGGTGCATAAGATCAGTACCAGGCGCTAGGATCACCGCATTCAGCCAACCGATTGTCCGGTACGGGCCGGGACCATCGGAGACGTACAAGCCCGACGTGCAACAGAGGAGACAGATATGAAACTGCTCACGACAACCATGGTATCCGCGGCTGCGCTGGCCGTTGCCATGGGTGCCGCCGAAGCGCGCAACGCGCCCGGAGTCACCGACAAGGAAATCAAGATCGGCAATACCAACCCCTATTCGGGTCCGGCCGCCGCCTACAGTTCGATCGGCAAGTCGATCGGTGCCTGCATGGACAAGTTCAACGCCGAGGGCGGTGTGCACGGTCGCCAGATCAACTTCATCTCGGTCGATGACGGCTACAGCCCGCCGCGCACCGTGGAACAGACCCGCAAGCTGGTCGAGCGCGAGAAGGTCGCCTTCGTCTTCCAGGGTCTGGGAACGCCGACCAACTCCGCCGTTCACACCTACATGAACAAGAAGAAGGTTCCGCAGCTCTTCGTTGCGACCGGCGCCACCAAGTGGGGTGACCCGAAGAACTTCCCGTGGACCATGGGCTGGCAGCCGAACTACCAGTCCGAGGGTGTCGTGTATGCGCGCTATGTCATGGCCCAGAACCCGAATGCCAAGATCGGTATCCTCTACCAGAACGACGACTACGGTAAGGATTACGTGCATGGCATGGAGAACGGGCTGGGCGACAAGGCCGGTTCGATGATCGTGGCCAGCGAGTCCTACGAGGTTACCGATCCGACCATCGAGTCGCAGATCGTGAACATCAAGAACTCCGGTGCCGACGTGTTCTACAACGTCACCACGCCGAAGTTCGCCGCGCAGGCGATCTCCAAGAATTTCGAACTGGGTTGGGCCCCGCTGCATCTGCTGAATTCCGTGTCGAACTCCATCGGCTCGGTGGTTTCCAAGGCCGGCTTCGAAAAAGGCCAGGGCATGATCTCCGCCGCCTACCTGATGGATCCGACCGATACGGAGTGGCATTCGCACGACGAGTTCAAGGCCTGGAACGCCTGGATGGACGAGTACTATCCGGACGGTGACAAGACCGACGCCTTCACCGCCTTTGGCTGGGCCGTCTGCCACACCATGATCAAGGTCCTCGACCAGGCCGGTGACGACCTGAGCCGGGAGAACATCATGGCGCAGGCCGCGAACCTGAAGAACTACCGCGCGCCGATGCTGCTGCCGGGTATTGCCGTCAACACCAGCCCGACGGATTTCTATCCGATCGAGCAGTGGCAGCTGCAGCGCCTGAAGGACAAGAGCTGGGAGCGTTTCGGTGACATCATCGATGGCGCCGTCGGCTCCGGTTCCTGACCGGAACGGCTGAACCAGACCTCAGGGATCGGGGGTCGTCGGCATGTCCGACGGCCCCCTTTCTTTGTCTGCGCGACAGGGATTGAACGCGAACCGGAGGAAGTTCTGGATATGGAAGGCGATCTTCTGGCGCATGCCCGCCGCATCATGGTCCCTGACCTGAGCGGAATCCTGGACGCCGTCCTGCAGGAAGTTCGTTTCGACAGTGCTGCGGAGCCGACCGTCTGCGTCCTGGGGGACGTTGCGGGCCGGTTCACGGCCAGGCTGGCGCACCGCCTGCCGAACGCGGTGATCACGCTTGTCGAGCCTTCAGAAGATGCGCTGACCCCTGCGCAGGAGCATCTGACCGGGCAGCCGCATCTGACGTTCCGTACCGGGGATCCTTTGCGGGTGCGCCTGCCCAAGCCGGCCGATCTCGTCGTCTGCCTGTTTGTGGCGCACCACATGACCGATGCGCAGAAGATCGACCTCTATTCCCGTACCTACCAGAGCCTGCGGCCGGGCGGGGTGCTGATCCATGCCACGCGTATCGCGGGAGAGGACGAGGTCCTGCACCAGAGGCAGCACTGGACCTGGCTGGCCGCCCTGCGGGCCATCGGGGTTGATGAGGCCGGGATCGCCAGGGCCCTCGCGACGAGCCGCGACGCGCGCCTGTCCCCCCTGTCCACCCACATCGACTGGATGCGACAGATCGGGCTGGGGCATGTGGACTGCGGTTACCGGCGGGGCGCCTTCGCGGTCCTGTCCGGGGAGATGCCGACGGACCCGCAGGCACGACCGTGCAACCTGTTCGGCGTGGCGCGCATGCTGAAGCGCGGTTGACCCGGTCGCCACCCGCGATGCAGTGCCGTCAGGCCGCCAGCGTCGTCGCCTTGTCCCGTGCGGCTGCCGCGGCTGACTGTTCACCCGCGAGTTCCATCGCGCGCGCATGGACATTCCAGTTATAGGGGCTGCTCGGCTTCTGATCGACGCGTTCCGCCGACAGCGCGCGGGCCAGTGACGCGCGTCCGGCGGCAATGGCGCTTTCCAGCAGCACCCGCTCGAAGATGTCGCGCTGCGCGTGACTGCCGCCCACCAGCGCGAACTGTTCCCGCAACGGCAGCAGGATATCCACCACCTGGTCATGCCGTCCCTGACGGGCATCGATGATGGCTTCGGTCAGGGCGATGCCGACCTGGCGGTAGACGGCGCCCTGACTGCTGGTCTCATCGACATTGGCGTTGCGCATGCGTTCCAGCAGGTCGCTGGCTTCCGTCGGCCGGTCGGTGGCCCCCAGCGCCATGGCATAGTGCACATCGGCGAAGCAGAGCAGATGGTCGCTCACGCGCTCAGCCGAGCGGCTGGCCAGTTCCTCCCAGCGATTGCCGACATCGCCACCTTCCTGCTCCAGCCGCCAGAGCAGCGCCGTGCCATTGGTGATGTCGAGGTATTCCTCCGTCGATTCCGCACGGATTTCCCGATCATAGAGATCCAGGACTGTCGCGTGATCACCCAGTTCCAGATGATAAAGCGCGCGGTGCCACCAGACATGGAAGCGGAAATTGTTGGTGCCGGAAGCCCAGTGCTGCTCGTGCGCGGTGATCCAGCCGATGCCTTCCCGGTGCCGTCCCTGCATCTCCATGATGTGCGCCCCGGCATGAATGCCCCACAGGTCTGCCGGATTGATCTCCACCGCCCGGCGGGCATGGGCCTCGGCGGCGGCATACTCTCCGTTCTCTTCCAGTCCGAAGGCATGGATGGCTTGGATGTAGCCCGCGCCCGGCTGGTCCATGGTCCAGAACGGCAGCACCCGGGCCGAAGACAGGCGCATCGCCCTGCCGCCGCTGGTGTAGAAATGCAGGTAATGGCTCAGGCGCAGGGCCATGGGGTCAAGCGGATGGTCCAGCAGGATGGCCTCGAACGCGGAGGTCGCCCGGCCCCAGTCCCCGTCCGCCCAGGAATCGAGCGCGGTCATATAGTGTCTTTCCCGCATGCTGACCGTACCGCCCGCGACCACTGTCCGGGCCGTGTCGCGCGCGGCCAGGCCGCGCACATGCATCTTCGGCTGGCAGAACAGCAGAAAGAAGAAACCGCTGAAGATCAGCCCCAGCGGCATCTCGGGATCGGCCGTCATGGCGGCCTTCAGGTGAGCGCCGGTATCCAGGCGGAACCCGAGATAGGACATGACCGTCCGATCCAGGGCATCGACCGCCGCACTGTTGGCTGCCGTGACCGGATTGCCCCACTGGTCCTGAAACATCTGTGATCCCCTGTTGTCGTCTCCACCGGCAGACAGGTTACGGCAGGCGGCGCGCCAGGCAAGCCGAACTATTTCGGCGACCACTTCGTCCGGGGGCGATCCTGCAGCCGGCCATCGACGCGAATGTCCACCCGCTCGTTGAAGAAGCAGTGATAGTCCCGGATCGGCGCCGCCTCCCGGACCGGGTTGGCATAGTGCCAGACCAGGTTCTCGTGCCGTGTCCCGTCCAGGTCCACATGGTGGTAGTCGGCAACACCCTTGTAGGGGCAGGCGGTTTCCAGTTCGGAAACGACCAGCAGATCGGAACGCAGGTCCTCCGCCGGGATGTAGTAGCGCACGGGCAGGCCCGTCTCGAACAGGAACAGCGCGCGCATGCTGTCCGCCAGCACGGTGCCCTCCAGGCTGATCTCGACCCGTCGGCTGGAGGGCAGGATGTCGACCCGGACATGCGGGTCACGGGCGTGGACGAAGATCTCCTCGTCCTCCTCCAGCCAGCGGTCCATCCGGTTCCAGTAGAACGCGGCATGGCCCTTCAGTTCGGGAACCGCGCTGATCGGATCGGGATAGGACCAGAGCGCGTTCTCCGCGACCCGGTCGCCGACCGTGATGTTCCAGTAGCTGGCGTCGCCCTTGAAGGGACAATGGGTCGAATGATCCGTCGGTACCCGGAACCGTTCGGGAATGTCCTTCAGCGGGATGTAGTAGACCGGCGGGATCGGCGGCTCGAACAGCAGCAACGCCTCGGTGGTGTCAGCCACTGTCTCCCCGTTGAACCGGACGCGGATGCGTTTCGCACAGGGTTCCGTGGTGACGCGGTGCGCCTGTCTGGCATCCGTCCTGGCGGCATCGGGCATGGCGGGTTCTCCTGCGGCGGCGGGCGACGGGGGCAGGGTGGGGCATGCGGCTGCGACAGGCAAGGATTGCATGGCCTGCCCCGCGCGTTGCATTTCCATTCCGGGATGAAGCGCCATAGAATTTCCGGCATGACAAACCTGACTGAGTTTCTCGGGATCGCGGCCGAACGGGCCGGGGACCGTCCGGCACTGATCTACCGTGATGCACCCGTCAGCCATGCGGAGCTCGCCGCCGCGTCCCGGCGGGTGGCCCGTGGCCTGGCCGACCTGGGTGTCGGACGGGGGGATCGGGTGGCGCTGTGGATGCCGAATGCGCCGGCCTATCTGGCCGCCTTCTTCGCCTGCGCCCGGCTGGGGGCCATTGCGACGGCGGTCAATACCCGCTACCGCGCGATCGAGGTCGGGGACATCGTCGGGCGCTCCGGGGCGAAGGTGCTGTTCTGCTGGCCGGGCTTCAAGGGGATCGATTTCGCCGGAATCCTGGCCGATGTGGACCCGGCGCAGCTTTCAGGTCTGGAGCATCTGGTGGTCTATGGCGAGGATGATGCCGCCACCACCGACCTGCCGGACATACCCGGTGTGAAATCGGTCGCCTATGCCGACCTGGATGCCGCGGCGGAGATGATGGAGGACCAGGCGGACGCTGGCCTCGGCTGTGCCATCTTCACCACCTCCGGCACCACCAAGGCACCGAAGTTCGTGCTGCACCCGCAGTCCAGCATTGCCGATCATGCGCTGGAGATCGCCGATACCTTCGGCTGGCGTGACGACGGCGTGACGATCCTGCAGCCGATGCCGTTCTGCGGTGTCTTCGGCCTCACCCTGGTCACCGGCGCCCTCGCGTCGGGGCGGACTTCCGTGGTGATGCCCTTCTTCGACACGGCGGAGGCGGTGCGGCTGATGCACGATTATGCCATCACCCATACCGCTGGCTCCGACGACATGTACAACATGATGCTGGGTGCGACCGACGATCCGGTACCGTTCCCGAAGTTCCGCTATGGCATCTTCGGCAGCTTCAATGCCGCGCTGGACGATATTGCTGAGCGGGCCGACTCGCGAGGCATGACGCTGGTGGGTGTCTACGGCATGTCGGAGGTGCAGGCGCTCTATTCCCACTGGGATCCGGAGGCTCCGCTGAGCCAGCGTCGCATGGGCGGCGGGCTGCTGACCTCACCGAAGGCCGCGATCCGTGTCCGCGACCCGGAGAGCGGCAAGCTGCTGGGCGTGGGGGAACCGGGGGAACTGGAAGCCCGTGGTCCGTCGCAGATGATGGAATATTTCCTGAACCCGGAAGCAACGGCCGAGACGATCACGGAAGATGGCTTCATCCGTACCGGCGATCTGGCTGAACTGACGCCGGAGGGCGGTTTCATCTTCCTTTCCCGCATGGGCGACGTGCTGCGGCTTGGCGGCTTTCTCGTCGCCCCGGCGGAGATCGAGGCGCGGGTGCTGGATCATCCGTCGGTGAGCGACGTGCAGGTGGTCGGTGCCACGGTCGGGGGCCGGAACCGCGCGGTCGCCTTCGTGCTGTCGGATGACGCGGCAGCATTCGACGAGGATGCGGTCATCGCCTTCTGTGCGGAGGGGCTGGCACGCTACAAGGTTCCGGCGCGGGTTGTCGTTCTGGATGCCTTTCCGACCACGCAATCGGCCAATGGCATCAAGATCCAGAAGGCGAAGCTGCGGGCCATGGCTGATGGGCTGGACGGCAAGGGCTGAGACCTGTATCGCAGGCGCACGATCCACAGGACCACTGCCCTATCCACAGGATAGCCGACCATGACCGTGCCAGCCATTGACCATCTGGAACCCCTTGCGCGGGAACACGACGCGTTCCTGTTCGATCTCTGGGGTGTCGTCCACAATGGCATGCGCGTGTTCCCCGGATCGTTGCGGACCCTGCAGGGGCTGGCGGCCCAGGACCGTCCGGTGATCCTGCTGTCGAACGCGCCGCGCCTGGGCCAGGACGTGGACCGGCGGCTGCAGGAAATGGGCATTGCCCGTGACCTCTATCGCCGCGTTGTCGCCTCCGGCGATCTGGTCCGGCATGCCATGGTCACGCAGGACGCGCCATACGGGCGCAGGTACCTGTTCTGGGGCAAGGGGGCGGACCGCTCCATCCTGGCGGGCCTGGACTTCGAGGAAGTGACCGATCCGGCCGCCGCCGATTTCCTGCTCTGTGCCGGCCTGGACGATGTGACCACCGAAACCGTTGCCGACTACCAGCCGCGCCTGCAGTCGGTGCTGGATGCCGGTCTGCCGCTGGTCTGCGCCAATCCGGACTATGTGGTGCAGCATGGCGACACGCTGGAACCCTGCGCCGGGGCGCTGGCGCTGGCCTATCAGGAGATGGGCGGCACCAGCCACTGGTTCGGCAAGCCGTTCGCCAATGCCTACGACTATTGCCGCACCGAACTCGCCGGTCTGGATTTCGGCCGCAGCCTGATGATCGGCGACACCATCCGCACCGACATCCGGGGTGCCACCGATGCCGGGATCAGCGCCGTCCTCGTCGCCTCCGGTGTCCATGCGGCAGATTTCGTGAAGGACGGGACCGTGGATACGGATGCCGTCTCCGCCGCCTGTGCGGAGGCAGGCGTCGCGCCGCGCGCCGTCATGGCGATGCTCGACTGGTAGGGCGTCGCGGCGGAGGCCGGGGGCAGCCCGGGCCGCGTTCCGCCACACGCAAAAAGGCCGCGGTGCAGCACCACGGCCCTGGCAGATCGGCAAACCCGGATGAGAACGCCCGCGAAAGGGTCGTTACTTGATCTTGGCTTCCTTGAACTCGACGTGCTTGCGCGCGACCGGATCGTACTTCTTCAGCGCCATCTTCTCGGTCAGCGTGCGCGGGTTCTTCTTGGTGACATAGTAGTAGCCCGTGCCAGCCGTGCTGACGAGCTTGATCTTGACGACGGTTGGCTTGGCCATTGGTCACTTCCTGCTCTGAAGCGGTGAATTCAGGTGGCGGAAAATAGCCCCGATGCCGGTATTGTCAAGCACTGTGGCCGGACAGGACGGGGGGCGGCGGGATTCAGGCGGCTGCCGGACAGCGCCAGCCTCCGCCCGACGCCGTCAGCCCCCACCGGACAGCACCACCCCTTCCCGGCGGGGGTCCGCCCCGCCCCGCAGGACACCGTCCACCTGCTCGATCCCGTGCAGGCCGCTGTTCAGGGTGCGTAGCCGGACGCTGTGGCCCATGGCGGTCAGTTCCTCCATCCGCTCGGCGATCGGCGTGCCCAGTTCCAGATCCGTGTCGCCATTGCGGTTGGTGTGGTGCGGCAGGTCGATGGCGGCCTGCACATCCAGACCCCAGTCCAGCACCGCAACGATGGTCTTCGCGACATAGCCGATGATGCGGCTGCCGCCCGGAGAGCCGATGGCGAGGCGCAGGCTGCCGTCACCGTTGAGGACAATCGTCGGCGACATGGAACTGCGCGGACGCTTGCCTGGCTCCACCCGGTTCGCCACCGGCCGACCGTCACCGTCGGAGGGACGGAAGGAGAAGTCGGTGAGCTGGTTGTTGAGCATGAAGCCGCCCACCATCAGCCGCGACCCGAAGGCATTCTCCACGGACGAGGTCATGGAAACCACATCACCGGCCCGGTCGATGACGGTGAAATGGGTCGTGGAGGGCTGGCTGAGGTCGGCCCCGCGCTGGAAATTCCAGGTGTGGTCCAGCGGGTCGCCCGGCTCCACCGGGCCACTGCTGCGATCCAGGTCAATGGTTGCGGCGCGCCGCTTCAGATAGGCCGGGCGCAGCAGCGCCTCGACAGGCACATCGACGAAGTCGCTGTCGGCGAGGAACAGGCCCCGGTCCGCATAGGCGCGGCGCTCCGCCTCTGAAATCAGATGGATGGCGCGAGCGGATCCGGGCGCGGCGTCGGCGATGGGCAGGTGATAGAGCTGCCCCAGGATCTGGGCGACGGTCACGCCGCCGGACGTCGGCGGCGGCATGCCGCAGACCCGGTAGCTGCGGTAGGGGGTGCAGATCGCCGTCCGCTGCTTCGCCTCATAGCGGAACAGGTCGCCCTGGGTCATCACACCGGGGTTCGTGGCATGTCCCTGAACGGCGGCAACGATGGCTGCGGCCAGGGGGCCGCGATACATGGCCTCGGCCCCGTTCCAGGCAATATCGGCCAGCGACCGGGCGAGCGCGCTGTTACGCAACTGGTATCCCACCGGCAGCGGCTCGCCGTCCCGGTAGAAGAACCGGCCCGCCGCGTCCGACTGCTTGAGGAACGTGTCGCGGGCCAGCAGGTAGTGCAGGCGCGGGGTGATGGCGAAGCCATGCGTCGCGGCCTCGATGGCTGGCGTGAACAGGTCCGCCCATTTCAGCAGACCGTGTTTCTGATGCGCCAGTTCCAGCATGCGCAGCACGCCGGGCACGCCCACTGCCCGGCCCCCCACCACCGCCTCGAAGAAACCGAGCGGCTTGCCCTCCGCATCAAGGAACAGGTCCTCCGTCACCGCCTTCGGTGCCGTTTCCCGCCCGTCGAAGGCCGTGACCTCGCCGGTGGCAGAGTCCATGTGCAGCATGAAGGCACCGCCGCCGATGCCGGATGACTGCGGTTCGACAAGTGTCAGCATGGCCTGGATGGCGATGGCGGCATCCACCGCCGAGCCGCCAAGCGCTAGCATCTTCATGCCCGCCTCGGCGGCCAGCGGATGGGCTGCGGCGACCATCTCGCGGCGCAACTCGGCCTGCGCGGGTGCCGCGAACAGGCTGCCCAGCATCAGCAATGCGAGCAGCAGCCGGGCCGTCAGGGGTGCGGATGCCGACCATCTGCACTGCGTCGCGCCCGTCTTGCCACCCGTGCCTGAAAGGAGTCTCATCACGTCGACCTTTCTCGTTCGCCGCAGGAATCTGTTCATGCCCCAGACCGGCCCCCGCAATCTGATCACGGATGTTCCCGGCCTGAAAGTCGGCAATGCGGAAGATAGCGCGGCGATAACCGGTGTCACGGTGATCCTGCCCGACCAGCCCTGTGTGGCTGCCGCCGATGTTCGCGGTGGCGGCCCCGGCACGCGGGAGATCGACGTGATGCAGCCGGAGAACCTGGTGGACCGGATCGACGCCGTTGTGCTCTCCGGTGGCTCCGCCTTCGGTCTGGATGCGGCGGGTGCGGTGATGAACCGGCTGGCGCACAGGGGGCGCGGCTTTGCCGTCGGCCCGCATCACATTCCCATCGTGCCCGCCGCGATCCTGTTCGATCTGATGAACGGTGGTGCGAAGGACTGGGGCGAGGACCCGCCCTACCGGCACCTGGGCCGCGCGGCGCTGGACGCGGTGACGGAGGATTTTGCGCTGGGCAATGTCGGGGCCGGGATGGGCGCGACCGCCGGGCCGCTGAAGGGGGGGCTGGGCTCTGCCTCGCTGGTGCTGGACGACGGCACCAGCGTCGGTGCGCTCGTGGCCGCCAATCCGACCGGTTCCGTGGTGATGGATGACGGCCGCACCTTCTGGGCCTGGGCGCTGGAACGCGACGGGGAGTTCGGCGGCAATCCGCCACCGGGCAGGGTCTCGCCCGACGACAGCGGCATCGCGACGGCCCTGCCGGGGGCAAACACGACCATCGCCGTGGTGGCGACAGACGCGTCCCTGAACAAGGGGCAGGCGAAGCGTGTCGCGATGATGGCGCAGGACGGTCTGGCGCGGGCCATTCGCCCGATCCACACCCCCTTTGACGGGGATACGGTCTTTGCCCTTGCCACGGCCCGGCGCAGCGGTGAGCCCGACCCGGCTGCACTCAGTCAGATCGGCGGTGCCGCTGCGGATTGCCTCGCGCGCGCTGTCGCCCGCGCTGTCTGGTGCGCCGAACCTGTCGCCGGCATCCCGGCCTACCGGTCATGAGCGGCGATGCAGCAGGCGGCGCGCCGCCGGCCGTCGCGGAGCAGAATCCCTATGCCTGGGTCATGGTCGCGGTGGCCTTTGGTCTCCAGACCCTGGCGTTCGGCGGTGTGGGCTCGGTCGGAGTCTTCCTGAAACCGCTGACGGCGGAGTTCGGCTGGTCACGCGGAGAGGCGTCAGCCGGATATACCGCGCTGGCGCTGTCGGCGGCGCTGTTCGGCATCCTCTGGGGCTGGCTGGCCGACCGGAAGGGCGCGCGCAACATTGCCCTGTTCGGCGTACTGATGATGGGGATCTCCTTCTTCGCCCTCAGCATGACCGGTGCGCTCTGGTACTATTACCTGATGTATTTCGCGTTCGGCGCGCTGGGCAACAGCGCCGTGGGCACCCCGATCTATGCCACGGTCGGATACTGGTTCAGCCGCAATCAGGGGCTTGCCATCGGCGTGATGGCCGCCGGGGGCGCGTTCGGTCAGGCGGTGGTACCGTTCGCCGCGCGGCTGCTGATCTCTGCCTGGGACTGGCAGACCGCCTATGCCACCATCGGCATCGGCTTTCTGGTGCTGGGCATTCCGCTCGCCCTGCTGGTGCGTGACCCGCCGACCCGTGTCGTCACCGTCGGTGCGGGCGGTACGCCGTCTCCAGCGGCCGAACCGGATCCGCCCGCGCCGCCGCGTGTCGTCATTCCGTTTCTCAGCTCTGCCGCCTTCTTCTGCTGCATCTGCATGGCGGTGCCGATTGTCCATACGGTCGCCCTGGTGTCCGACCGGGGTATCGCGCCGGAGGCGGCGGCCAGCGTGCTGCTGGTGCTGATGATCGCCGGGATCGGGGGCCGCATACTTGGCGGACGGCTCGCGGACATGGTGGGGCCGGTCAACGGCTGGATGCTGATGTCCTTCGGCCAGACCGTGCTGGTCTTCGCCTTTCCCTTTGTCGAGGGACTCTGGGCCACCTGGATTCTGGCCGCTGTCTTCGGCCTGTTCTATTCCGGTGACATGTCGTCGATCCTGGTCACCGCACGCATGATGATTCCTGCGCGCATTGCCGCGCGATCCATGGGCATCATCATCTTCTTCGGCTGGCTCGGCATGGGGATCGGTGCCTGGGTGGGCGGCTTCATCTTCGACCTGGCGGGCAGCTACGTCTGGTCCTATGCGGTCGCTGCCGGTGGCGGCATCGTCAACCTGCTGATCCTGTGCGGCTTCCGCTTCGTCCTCTCGAACGGTGGCTACAGCCGCTCCCCCAGCCTGCTGGTGCGCCAGTAGGGCGCGGCTCAGAGCTGGCCGGTCAGGAACCGCGCCGCCCAGCGACCGAAGCGGGCGTTCTCCGGCGATTCTGCAAGCGACCGGCGGGCCTGGGTGACGATCTCGGCCGGCAGGGTCTCGACGGCCCGGAAGTCCAGCAGGTCCCGGGTGAAGGGCACCTTGAATTCCGGGTGAAACTGGGCGGTGGCGACCGGTTCGGCATAGCGCACCACCCCGATGGGGCAGAAGTCATTGCCGCCGAGCACCTGTGCGCTGTCCGGCAGGCTGAGCACCTGATCCTGATGAAAGACGATCATGCCGATCTCCGGCACGCCGTCGCCCAACTCAATGCGATAGCTCTGTCGCCCGACCCCCCAGCCGCGGGCTGACTTCTCCGCATGTCCGCCGAGCGCCTCCGCCGCGATCTGGTGACCGAAACAGATGCCCACCTGCGGTACGTCCGCTGCCGCCGCCTGTCGGATGAACTGCTTCAGCGGTCCGATCCAGGGCAGATCGTCATAGACGCCATGCTTCGAGCCGGTGATGACATAGCCGTCGAACTCCGACGGTCTGTAGGGCAGCTCACCGTCGACCACCGGGATGCCGGTGAAGGAGGCGCCCGGCATTGCCGGGTGCAGCCATTCGGCCATCAGGGCCGGGTAGTCGCCATAGGTCGCCTCGATCGGTTCCGGCAGGCGACCGGTTTCCAGGATACCAATGCGCATGGCCCAGATTCCCGTGCTGGTCAGTGGCGTTGCATGATTGCGTTCAGGCGGGTGCGCCCGACGGTGGTGTAGCCGTTCGCCGCGCACAGGCGGACGACAGGCGGACTGTCCTCTCCCTTGCCCGCCTCGACGATCAGGGTCCGGGGCCAGAGGGATTCGGGTGCTGTTTCGAACATGCCGCGCAGCGCCGCCTCGTCATGCCCCTCCAGATCAACCTTCATGGCGTCGATGCGGCTGACGCCATAGCGGTCGCAGATCCGGTCCAGCGGCAGGATCTCGAAACCACCGTCCCCGGCGGCATCGCTCGCCGCCACCTGGTTCTCGCCCCGGTTGTTGCCATGCTCGACAATCGTGCCGCGTCCGGCCTCGGCCCCGACCGCGACCGGGGCGACCGTCACATTGTCCGCGCCCGAGGCGGCCAGGTTGGCCAGCAGTCGCGCCCGGGTCACCGGGTCCGGCTCGACGGCAAGCACCTGCAGCTTCCGGCCCGCAGTCCGGGCGCTGGCCACCATCCAGAGACTGTAGAGCCCGACATTGGCCCCCAGGTCGGCAAAGACGAACGGTTCGCTGTCCGATTCTCGCAGGGCGGCGGCAAGGGCCGCACGTTCCCGATGGTCATAGAACTGCGCGCCGGTCAGCACCCGCTTCTCGCAGCGGTTGGTGCCGGGCCGCAGCCGCGCCCGGATGCCGGGGAAGATCTCCGCGTCGATCGGATCTTCCGGGCCGCGACTGACGATGCGGCGGATCAGGGAACTGAGGGCGCGGCCGGCGCGATTGGCCGGCAGATGCGCCGTGGCGCCCCTCAGGCGCTCCATCGGGGCGGACAGGCGATAGGTGCCGAACGGGGGCTCCATTTCGTGAATGTCGGCCATGTCTCGAACCCCGCAGGCTTGAAGGTGCGCGCACGCGCTTTTCCGTTTACATACGATGAATGCAGCCGGTTGGCGAGATCAGGGGAGACAGAGCACATGGAAGCAATCAGAAGCCCGGAACAGGTCGGTTTCAGCAGCCAGCGACTGGCGCGGATCCGGCCCTGGATGGATGGATACGTGAACGCGGGCAAGCTGCCCGGTGCCATGACCGTCATCGCCCGTCATGGCCAGATCGCCTATGCCGACTGGACCGGCAAGCGGGATGTGGAGGCGGACAGGCCCTGGGAGGCGGACACGCTGCTGCGCATCTATTCCATGTCGAAGCCGATCTGCTCCGTCGCGCTCATGATGCTGTTCGAGGAGGGGCGGTTCCATCTGGATGACCCGGTGGCGCGCTTCCTGCCCGAATTCGCCGACGTGAAGGTGCTGGTGAAGGGCGCGACCGCACTGGATCAGGTGGAGGACTGCCGGGAGCCGCTGACGGTCCATCACCTGCTGACCCATACCTCCGGCTTCACCTACGGGTTCAACGGCGGTGTGCTGGGCGACGCCTACACGGCGGGCAAGATCGACTTCGGCCCGAAGCGGGGCGGTGGTCTGGCCCCGATGGTGAAGGAACTGGCGAAGTACCCGCTGGCGTTCCAACCCGGCAGCCGCTGGAACTACGGCGTTTCGACGGATGTGGTCGGCCGCCTGGTGGAGGTCATCTCCGGCCAGAGCCTGGACGCGTTCCTGACCAGTCGCATCTTCGAGCCGCTGGGCATGTCGGAAACCGGCTTCGGTGTGCCGGAGGACAAGGTGGACCGTTTCGCCGCGCTCTACACACCGAACGAGGACAACTCCATGAAGCTGCTGGAGAAGCCCGACCAGAGCGTGTTCCTGCGCCGCGACGGCATGACCTTCTCCGGCGGTGGCGGACTGATCTCCACCGCCGTGGATTACCTGAAGTTCGTCGAGATGCTGCGCTGCAAGGGCCGCTTCGGGGAGGAACGGCTTCTGGGCCCGCGCACGGTCGATTTCATGGCATCGAACCATCTGCCGGGTGACCTGGCCAGCATGGGCCAGCCGGTGTTCTCCGAAGTCTCCTTCGCCGGTGTCGGTTTCGGCCTCGGGTTCTCGGTGACCCTGAATCCGGCGATCAGCCAGAACATGGGCAGCGTCGGCGACCACGGCTGGGGCGGCATGGCCTCCACGGCGTTCTGGGTCGATCCGGTGGAGGACATGGTGGTGATGTACATGACCCAGCTTGTGCCCTCCAGCCACTACCCGATCCGCAAGGAGCTGCGTGCGCTGGTGCATCAGGCGCTGATCGATTGAGGATGGGGGCAGACTTACTGCCCTTAAGGCCGCGTTAAGCATGTCGGGGTGAAGATGCCGCCGGTTCCCACCACCGGACGGATCATCACCCCGCCATGTCTGACGCACTCGAACAGTTCCGCACCCCCGCGCTGAAGAACAGCCTGCTGGCCGTTGCCTGGTTCGAGGCCAAGGGGACGGAGGCGGGCCGGCGCATTCCGCCGCGCAAGATGCAGATGCTGCTTTATATCGCGCAGGCGCTCTATGCCGCCGTGAACGGCTGCCGCCTGCTGATGCCGAGCGTGTTCGTCGCCAGCACCATGGGGCCGCAGGACCCGAACCTCTACGACATTCTGGAGAATGCGAAGGACCTGCCGATGCCGAAGGAACTGGAGCCGCGCGCGGAAGCCTGCCTGACGCTGGTCTGGCGGCGCTTCGGCGGCATGGGTGTCGACGAACTGGACAATTTCATTGCCCACGACGGGGTGATGGAGGAGGCGCTGCAGACCGCCACCGGCGCCATCCTGCCGCTGCCGGCCCTGGCGGACGCCTATCGCCGGTCGATGATCGAACCTGCCCAGGCCGAGCAGGCGTCGCGCGCAAGGACCGGTCAGGTGATCGAGAACACACCGATCTCTGCGCCGATCCCGGAGCCGATCCCTGAACAGGAAGGCCTGCCCGACAACGTGCCGCGCATGACCATGGGCGGCAAACCGGTCAGGCGCTGGGCCCCGAAACGCCGGGTCTACTGAGGCAATCCGCAGGCGTGCCCCGCCGTATCAACCTCTCGCTGTTGCCATGTCCGCTTGAAACGGTCTAAAGCACCCGCTCCGCAACCGTTTCTGAACGAGACCTGATCATGAGCAAGGGCCGCATCTTTTCCGGCGTGCAGCCGACCGGCAATCTTCATCTGGGCAACTACCTGGGGGCGATCCGCAACTTCGTCCCGCTGCAGGACGATTACGACTGCATCTATTGCGTCGTCGACATGCATGCGATCACGCTCTGGCAGGATCCGGCGGAGCTGAAGGCCCAGACGCGGGAAGTCGCCTCGGCCTACCTGGCCGCGGGCATTGATCCGGCGCGCTCCATCGTCTTCAACCAGAGCCAGGTCAGCACCCACGCCGAACTGGCCTGGATCTTCAACTGTGTCGCCCGCATGGGCTGGCTCAACCGCATGACCCAGTTCAAGGAGAAGGCGGGCAAGCACAAGGAAAATGCCTCCGTCGGCCTGTTCGTCTATCCGAACCTGATGGCGGCGGACATCCTGACCTACCGCGCGACGCATGTGCCGGTAGGCGATGACCAGCGGCAGCATCTGGAGCTGTGCCGCGACATCGCGCAGAAGTTCAATCACGACTTCGGGCAGGAGTTCTTCCCGATCACGGAGCCGCTGATCCTGGGTGCCGCGACCCGCGTGATGAGCCTGCGCGACGGCAAGGCGAAGATGTCGAAGTCCGACCCGTCGGACAATTCGCGCATCAATGTCACCGATGATGCCGACACAATCGCGCGCAAGATCCGCAAGGCCAAGACCGACCCGGAACCGCTGCCGGAAAGCAAGGACGGGCTGGCCGAGCGGCCGGAAGCCGACAACCTGATGGGCATCTACGCCGCCCTGTCCGACACCAGCAAGGAAGCGGTGGTGGCGGAGTTCGCCGGGCAGCAGTTCAGCACCTTCAAGCAGCAGCTCGCCGATCTGGCGGTCGCCCGCATGGGGCCGATCGGGGCGGAGATGCAGCGCCTGATGGCTGCGCCGGATCATGTGGACGCCATCCTGCGGGACGGCGCGGAACGGGCGGAGGCGCTGGCCCGACCGATCCTGAATCAGGTGAAGGATATTGTCGGCTTCTTGCGGTAGCGCGCGCTGACCCCATCTGCAACGATGACAGGCACGCCGCGAGGCGGCGGCGATTTGCCCGTGGTTTGCAGCCCGGCAATGTTCCGGACGAGAGAGGCAGGATTTCATGCGAGAGCTTGGTGACGACCCCGCAGACCGTATTGTCGGTGAGGACCGTCCGAAGCTGAAGGGCGGTACCGGGCGCAGCATCGTGCGCCGCACCTGGAAGCCGCTGGGCGTCGCCATCCTGCTGTTTGCCGCGCTCTACTATCCGGTCGGCAGCCTGATGATCCAGAACGTCTCCGACGATGTGGACTACAGGGTCGAGCCGGTGGATGTGCCCTCGGGTGGCTCGCGTGTGGTTGGCACCATCGCCGCGCTGCTGGATCGGGAAGTGAACCAGAACTGGTGGACGCCGAACGATCCCTGGTTCCTGCCCTCCGCCGCGCTGGACAACATGCCCAACTTCCAGCTTGGCGTGCTGGAGGCGAGCAACCGCCTGACCATCGAACTGGTGGACCAGCTCGGACGGGTGCGCGGCTCCTCTGCCGCGGACGAGGATCTGAAGGAAGCGCGCAGCAAGCTCAGCATCTCAGGCACCAAGTGGACCTGGAATCCTTCCGTGTCGCTGATGCCGACGACGCCGGCTGAGTCGGAATATCGCGCCGCGATCCGCCATCTGCGCAACTACAACACCCGCCTGGCGGCCGGCAGCGCCGTGTTCGACCGCCGGGTGGACAACCTGCAGGTCACGATCGAACGGTTTGCCACTGACCTGGGGGCGGCCAGCCAGGCCATCGATGACCATGTGCGGGAGAACAGCGGCGGCTTCCTGCCCGACTTTCAGGTCGATGACGAGTTCTACCGCATCAAGGGCAAGAGCTACGCCTATTACCTGTTCCTGCGCGACCTCGGCTACGACTTCGATGGTGTCCTGGCAGAACGGAACCTGACCCGTCCATGGGCGGAGATGCTGGGCGTGATGCGCCGCCTCGCGGACCTGAACCCGCTGATTGTCCAGAACGGGTCGCCGGACGGCATGGTGGTGCCCAACCACCTGCTGAACCAGGGTTTCTATCTGCTGCGGGCCCGGACCAAGCTGAAGGAAATCTCCAATATCCTTCTGAAGTGATACGTCTGCGGACCCGATAGCCATCTATGGTCCCCGGCCATCCCTCTCCCCCTCCCGACCACCCAACAGGATAATCCCGTGGGTGGTCGGGAGGGGGAGAGGGATGGCCGAGGTCAACAAACGCCTCCCGAGAGGGATGGCCGGGACCGCCAACAACTCCCGAGAGGGCAGGCCGGGGACCGCAAACGACTTCCGCAAATTCCGCCGGGCTGGCGCTGGTCCCTGAATTCTGAAAGACTCACCTGATCGTTCACAATCGTGCAGCATTTACATGCATCCGAGTCGCCGCCGATGAGCAGTGAGAATACCGAGCACAAGCCACGCCACTTCCTGGTGGTCGTCGATGACACGCCGGAGTGCCGCAAGGCCCTGCGTTTCGCCGCCCGTCGGGCGCATTCGGTGGACAATGGCGGCGTCATGCTGCTGCGCGTGACCGAGCCGCCGGACTTCCAGCACTGGATGGGGGTCGGTGAACTGATGCGGGAGGAAGCGCGTCAGGAAGCCGAGTCGCTGATGACCGATCTTGCCGCCCAAGTGCAGCGTGACACCGGCATGATGCCCCAGTTCATCATTCGGGAGGGCAGCCTGCGGGAGGAAGTCTCCCGTGTGATCACCGAGGACGAGTCCGTGCGTATCCTGGTGCTCGGCGCTTCCGCCGAATCATCCGACCCGGGTCCCCTGGTACGTGCCTTTGCCGGTGAGATGTCGGGATCGCTGCGTATTCCGGTGACCATCGTGCCGGGAACCCTGACCACGGAACAGATCGACCAGCTGAGCTGACCCGGGCACCGAACTTAAGGTTCTGTTAATCCGCGGCTGCTTGAATGACCGGTGGAAGTCTGTCTTCACAACGGATTCAACGGGCGCGCCCCATGGTCGGCATATTCAACAACAACGACAATACCCGGACGTTCACGCCGATCAGCATCGGCAATGATCTGTTGCTGGGGTCGATGAATGCCCGGCTCAGCCAGCAGCAGATCGCCAACTTCACCGCTCCCCGCCAGTCCACCGGCAGCGCATTCGGCCCTGATGTGATCGCCCCCTGGGACCGTCCCGAATCGTCGCTGACGCTGCCGGAAGGGCTGGGGGAGCAACTGGCGCGTTCGCCGCTGTTCAGCCGCAATGACCCCGATGTGCTGACGAGCGGCGGCAACGAGACCAGCGAGAACCTGTTCAGGCTCTGGAAGGGCCTGAAGAAGATGCAGGAGCTGGCGAACTTCGCCCTCAGCGACAGCCGTGCGGAGCGTCTGCTGCCGCAGCTCGACACGCAGTTCGGTCGCTACGAAGCGGAAGTGAAGTCGTTCCTGGAGGCGAGCAGCTTCGACAAGGTGAATGTGCTGCACGGCCCCCTGAACACCAAGGTCGAGACCGACGCGCGCATCCCCCGCGACAAGTCGGTCTACGAGGGACGGCTGCAGTTCTCCTCCACCGACCAGGTGGTTGAGGGGCTGGAGAGTGGCGCGCGGTTCAACATCAATATCGTCAAGAGCGACGATACCAGCATCGATATCGCCATCGACCTGGCCGACATGGGCACGACGGAGAAGACGGTCGCGAACATCGTCAACCACGTCAACGAACAGCTTGAGGCGGCCGAGGTCACTACCCGGTTCCGGACCAACCGCGACGACGATGGCCGCATCGGGATGAAGATCGAACGCTCCATTCTGGAGACCGTCAATCTCAGCCCGGTGGACGCGGAAGCCGCAGTCTACGTCAGCGGAATCTCCGGCGACGGTGAATTTGCCAAGGCGTCGCTGCGCAAGTTCACGGATATTGCCGCCACGCCGATGCAGAACTTCGACGTGAAACAGGAAGTGACCGACGGTGTGTCGGCGGCCCGCGCCACGGCGCTGGGCCCCAATGGCGAGGTCTATACCCTGGGCACGACCACCGGCGACGTCGGCGGGCAGGTCGTGGGTGGGGAGCAGGACGTGTTCCTGACCCGTCATGATGCGGCGGGCAACGAGGTCTGGCGCCGTCTGGTGGGGGCGTCGAGCTCGGCCGACGGGCTGGGTCTGGCGGTTGCGGCGGATGGCTCCATCGCCATTTCCGGCAAGGTCGATTCGCCGCTGACCGAAGGTTCCCCCGACAACGGCATCAACAGTTTCGTCACGCTCTATGATGCGGACGGCGAGGCGCAGTGGACCCGCAACACCGGTCCCGCCGCCGTGGACTCCGCCTTCGCGGTCGAATTCGACGATGTGACCGGTGACGTGATCGTCGTTGGCGCCACCGCAGGCCCGATCAGCGGGCAGACCCACAATGGCGGTCAGGACGCCTATGTCTCCCGCCTTTCGGCCAGCACCGGCAACCTGGTGGAACAGATCCAGTTCGGTGACGCAGGCGACGAGATCGCGACCGCGGTGACCGTGAAGGACGGCGTCATCCATGTTACCGGACAGGACAATTCGCAGGGCTTCCTGAAGACGTTCGATGTCGATGATCTCGCATCCGGTCCGATCCTGGACGTGGCGATCGGCGATGCGGGCGAGACCACGCGTGCGGCGGCGATCGAGGTCAATGACTCCGGCCAGATCTTCATCGCCGGGAACACGACCGACGCGACCTTCACGGGCGCGGGCGTCGACGGGCGGCTGACCCACTCGGGCAGCAGCGATGCCTTCGTCGCGCGCTTCGACGGGACCACCGGGGCCATGGACTTCGGTGCCTATGTCGGCAGCACCGGCGCCGACAAGGCGCAGGGCCTGGCCCTGTCCGGTGGGGAGATCTACCTGGTGGGCCAGACGCAGGGTGACCTGCAGGGCAACACGCTGATCGGATCACAGGACGGCTTTCTGGCCCGCCTGGACGCCAACGGTGCGCCGCTGTCGGTCACGACCACCAGCGGCATCAACGGCCATGCGGAACTGAATGGCATCACGGTCGATGACAGTGGTGACTCCGTCCTGACCAAGCTTGGTCTCGGTCACGGCGACATCGGTGACCTGGGCTCCCTGACCGTGACATCGAACAGCGCCGTGCGGCCCGGCATGTCCTTTACCCTGGCCATCGGTGACGGCCCGGAACGCAGCATCGAGATCGAGGCGGATGATTCCATTCGCTGGGTCGCGTTCCAGATGAACCGCATTCTGGGAAATGACGGTATCGCCGAGGTCAAGAAGGACGGTGATTCCGAGTTCCTGCGCATCACGGCCAAGGGCGACAAGGAAGTGAGGATCGGCGGCGGGCCGGAAGGTTTCGACGCGCTGCCCGGACTCGGCCTGCGTGAAGGCTCGATCTTCGGCAAGGAAGTGAAGGACGACAAGAGCTTCTTCGCGCTGGGTTTCGGCTTCGTCGACCTGTCCAGTCGCGAACGCGCCGAGGAAGCCCGCGACCACCTGGGCTTCACCCTGCAGCAGGTGGAGAAGGCCTTCGAGTTCCTGCAGGAGGAGGAAAAGGATCCGCTGGCCAAGCGCCGCCTGGAAGCCGCCCTCTCCCAGCCCCCGGCACACCTGCAGAAACAGATCGCATCCTATCAGGCGGCCCTGTTCCGCCTCACCGGACAGGGTTAAGGGCCGGATTGGTCTTCTGATTGTCGCCGACCCCGGCCAGCCCTCCGAGAGGGGAGGTGCGGTCCAAGAACGTTCTCCCCCGCCGCTACAGCTTCCTGAACAGCTTGTGATGCCGCTCGAACGTGTGCGGGCGCACTTCGCCGGGCCAGCGGCCCTGCTCCACCGCTTTACCCCAGGCATCGCTTGCCAGCACGTCGGGTGAGTCGATCTCGTACAGGGCGGTCCAGGTCGGGGCCTCGACGGCCACGTCCTTCAGTTCGCCGCCGATACTGACCTTGAAGTCCTGCGCCTTCATGCGGGTCACCTTGCGCACGCCCGGCACCTTCAGCAGCAGGGGCACATGCTCCGTGTCATAGACCTCGTTGAACAGGTCTTCCTTGTCTGGTGCCACATCCATGCTCACCTGAAATACGTACCCACCGCTCATCGCCGGTCCCCCTGTTGTGGAATTCGTGTAACTGTGACCGCGCTGGACAGGCAACGCAATGATGGTGGGGAGCTGATGCGATACTGGGAAGACATGGTGGTGGGGGAGAGCTTCGTTGCGGGACCGCATGAAGTGACGGAGGAAGCGGTGCTGCGTTTCGCCGGCAAGTTCGATCCGCAATATTTCCATCTGGATGCCGAGGCGGCGAAGGATGGCCCCTTCGGCACGCTGACCGCCTCCGGCTGGCACTCGGCCTCCATCGCCATGCGGCTGATGGTGAAGGGCATGCTGTCGGAGCTGGACAGCCAGGGCGCGCCGGGGGTGAAGCTCTGCCGCTGGCTGCGGCCCGTGACCCCGGGCATGCGGCTTTCCCTGCACACCGAACTGCTGGACAAGTATCTGCCGAAGAGCCGCAACGACATCGGCTTCTGCAGCGTGCGTCATTTCCTGCGCACGGAGGACGGTACCGACGTGTTGCGCATGGAGAACGTGTTCATGGTCGGTCGGCGTGGTGACGGGCAGGAAGGAGCATCGGCATGAGCCGCTGGTTCGAGGATATCGAGGTTGGTCAGGTGTCGGAAACCGACAGCTACACCATGACGAAGCAGGAGATCATCGAGTTCGCCACCGAGTTCGATCCTCAGCCCTTCCACATGGACGAGGAAGCCGCGAAGCAGAGCGTGTTCCGCGATCTCTGCGCCTCCGGCTGGCACACGGCAGGCATCCTGATGCGGTTGCAGGTGCTGTCGCGCGGCGGCGATGACGGCGGCTCCATGGGGTCGCCCGGCTTCGACGACCTGCGCTGGCTGAAACCGGTGCGCCCCGGCGATACCCTGCGGGTGCGCAGTACCTGCGTGGAGAAGACGCCCTCGCGGTCCCGGCCGGATCGTGGCTCCGCCGTCTTCCTGGCTGAAGTGATCAACCAGAAGGATGAGGTGGTGATGGATGCGCGTCTGATCGGTATCATCCGCAAACGCGAAGCCGGTCCTGCGTGAAGCCGGCACGAACGAGAGCCAGGAATGAAACCCGGGGGGAACGAGCATGGGCGACTGGATCAGACTGACGGCTGAGGATGGCCATTCCTTCGACGTCTATCGCGCGGCACCGGAAGGCAAGCCGAGAGGCGCGGTCGTTGTGGTGCAGGAGATATTCGGGGTCAATCCGCACATCCGGAATGTCACCGATGGCTATGCGGAGGCGGGCTATCTGGCGCTGGCCCCGGCGATCTATGACCGGGTCGAGCCGGGGCTGGAGTGCGGCTATACCCCCGAGGACATCGCCAGGGGGCGGGACTGGCGCGCGGCCTGCGATCTGGACAAGGTCATGCTGGACCTGTCCGCGACGGTCGATGAGGCGGGCAAGTCGGGCAAGGTCGGCATGGTCGGATACTGCTGGGGCGGGACGCTGACCTTCGTTTCCGCCTGCCGTCTGGCCCCGCGCCTGAGCGCCGCCAGCGGCTATTACGGTGGCCAGATCATGCCGCATATCGCGGAGCAGCCGGGGGCGGCGACCATGCTGCACTTCGGCGAACTCGACAAGTCGATCCCGCTGGACGATGTGGAGGCGATCCGCGCCGCCCATCCGGAGGTGGAGGTCTTCGTCTACAAGGGTGCCGGCCACGGCTTCAATTGTGACCATCGGGCCGATCACCACCCGACCCACGCCGCCACGGCGCTGAAGCGGACACTGGACCTGTTCGCGAAGCACCTTGGCAGTTGAACCGCCTGAAAGTCGCCCCGGCCCGTTCCCCGGTTTCGGTTGCATGGCGCGCCTGTCGCGCCTAACCATGGGGCAGGGAAGAACACGCGCAACGGGCTGACGGAACCAGGCCAGCCTCGGAGGACAAGGCCAATGAGCCGACAGGATCTCTATCTCGTATTCGGCGGCACCCTGCTGGACCCGCGTGAGAATGTGCTCGCGGACCCGGACAATGTCGAAGTTGCCGGAATCTACTCGACCTACGACAAGGCACTGAATGCATGGCGCAGCCGCAGCCAGGCGAACGTCGATGATGCCTATGTCCGCTATTTCATCGCGCCGCTGCACCGGTTGATGCACCCCGACGAAGGCGCCTGACCGGCACGGAGGCAACCGGACCATGCGGCTGGAGGTAGTGGACAGCGACATTACCCGGCTGCATGTCGATGCCGTGGTGAATGCCGCCAACGAGACCCTGCTGGGTGGTGGTGGTGTCGATGGCGCGATCCATGCTGCTGCCGGGCCGGAACTGCTGGAGGCCTGCCGTCTGATCGGTGGCTGCCCCACCGGCCAGGTGCGCCTGACGGACGGATTCCGGCTGCCCGCGCGCCACATCATGCATACGGTCGGCCCTGTCTGGCAGGGCGGTGAGGCGGGGGAGCCGGAACTGCTGGGCCAGTGCTATCAGCGCTGCATGGAACTGGCGGTATCGCGCCGCTTTCGCTCCATCGCCTTTCCGGCGATTTCCACCGGCGTCTATGGCTATCCCCTGCGCAAGGCGGCCCAGATCGCCGTCGGGACCGTGCTGGATTTCCGCAAGGTGAAACACGCGCCGACGCGCATCACCTTCTGCTGCTTCGGCAGGGAAGCCACGGATGTCTACAGCCTGACCCTGGCCGAAATGGGCTCCGCCTGACGCCGCGGCTTCAGACCGAGACAGCCTTCTCCAGCGCCGCAGGCTTCGGCCCGCCAGTGGCCCAGTCCAGCAGTTCCGCCGTATGGACCACCGGCACGTCGGTGCCACCGCCAAGCTGGGTCATGCAGCCGATGTTGCCGGCGGCGATCACGTCGGGCCTGGTGCGGGCGATGTTGGCCAGCTTGCGGTCCTTCAGCTTCTCCGCGATCTCCGGCTGCATGATGTTGTAGGTGCCGGCGGAGCCGCAGCAGAGATGTGGCTCGGCGGGTTCGCTGACCCGGAACCCGGCGGCGCGCAGCAGTGTCTTCGGCGGATCCAGCACCCGCTGGCCATGCCGCAGTGAACAGGCGGAATGGTAGGTCACATTCAGGTCCTCGGGCGCAACCAGACCCTCCGGCAGACCGATCTGGTCCAGCAGTTCCGTGATATCGACGGTCAGGTCTGAAACCGCCTTTGCCTCGGCCGCGCAATCCGGCTCGTTGCGCAGCATGAAGCCATAGTCCTTCACGGTGGTGCCGCAGCCGGAGGCGTTGATGACAATGGCATCCAGGCCGTCGCCCTCGATCTCCCGCGTCCAGGCACGGATGTTGGCGCGGGCCGAGGCGAAGGCCGATTCCTCATGCCCCATGTGATGCGTCAGCGCCCCGCAGCACCCGGCGCCGCGCGCCACCACGACTTCGCAGCCCAGCCGGGTCAGCAGTCGGATGGAGGCTTCGTTGATCGCCGGGTTCAGCACCTGCTGGGCACAGCCGGTCATCAGGGCCACCCGCCGCTTGCGCTCCCCCTCCGCCGGGAAGGTCTGTGGCCGGTCCATCGGGGAGGGGCTGTGCAGGTCAGCGGGGGCCAACCGCAGCATCGCCCCCATTCGGCCGCCGAACATGCCGCCCAGCAGCCCGGCCAGCGGACGGGACAGCCAGGCGCCGATCAGGGCCAGCCGGAACCGCCCCGGATGCGGCAGGATCTCCGCCAGCACGGCGCGCAGGAAGCGGTCGGACCTGGGGCGTTCGTGATTTTCCTCGATATGGGCGCGGGCATGATCGACCAGATGCATGTAGTGCACGCCGGAGGGGCAGGTGGTCATACAGGACAGGCAGGACAGGCAGCGGTCCACGTGATGCACCACCTCCGGTGCCGGTGCCCCGCCGGTCTCCAGCATCTCCCGGATCAGCCAGATGCGCCCGCGCGGGCTGTCGCGTTCGTCGCCCAGAGTGACGTAGGTCGGACAGGTCGCAGTGCAGAAGCCGCAATGCACGCAATTGCGCAGGATCTCGTTGGACCGGGCGATACCCGGATCGGCAAGCTGAGCCTCGGTGAAGCGTGTCTGCATCGTTCAGACCCCCTCCACCATGCGGCCCGGATTCAGAACGCCGCGCGGATCGAAACCGTCCTTGATGCGCTTCGTCAGGGCGGCGAGCGGTGCAGGCTGCGGCTGAAACACCGGAATGCGCGCGCGCAGGTCCGCCGCACCCCGGATCAGCGTGGCATGGCCGCCATCCATGGTGCTGCGGATGCAGTCGACGCCGCCATCCTCCGCCCCCGGCTCCAGCGCCAGCCAGAGCTGTCCCCCGGCCCAGTCCATCAGGCCCCGGCCCGGCACCTGGTCGAGGATGCCGGTCATCGTGCGCGCGCCGTCCGTAGGCGTCACCGACAGCCGCCAGAGCGGATTGCCGGCGACGGTCTCTCCATCCAGCAGGGGGGAGACATCGCGCACTTCCCGCCAGAAGGTGATGGAGCGATGGGTATGCAGTTCCTCGATGCCCTGAGGTCTGGCGCCCTCAACGGCGGCAAGCATGGTCTTCAGCGCGGTGGCCCGATGGGTGACGGACGGTGCCGGTCCCTCCAGGCGGATGGCGGTGACGCTGGCTCCGGCCCCGGAGATGAAATCGACGGCGCTGCGTGCCGCAACCTCTGTCGGCAGGTGACAGAGACCGGATACGTCATGGGGCGACCCGGCGGCGTCCGCCATCGCCTGCACGGCCTGTTCCGCCGACAGGCCAAAGGCCAGCACGGTCCAGATCTTCTCGGCCCGTGGCAGGACCTTGAAGGTGACTTCGGTCATGGCGGCCAGGGTGCCGAAGCTGCCGCACATCAGCTTGCAGAGGTCATACCCGGTGACGTTCTTCACCACCCGCCCGCCGGACTTGAAGATCTCGCCACGCCCGGAAACCCCCCGGAATCCCAGCAGGTGATCGCGTGCCGACCCGGCCCTGAAACGACGCGGCCCGGCCAGGTTGCAGGCAAAGACGCCGCCGATGCTGCCATCCGTCACCGCGTTGGCCTGCAGATGCCCCATGTGCGGTGGCTCGAACGCCAGTTCCTGGTTCTCCGCCGCCAGCGCCGCCTCGATCTCCGCCAGCGGGGTCGCGGGTCCGGCGCTCATCACCAGTTCATCGGGCTCATACATGCGGATGCCGCTGAAACCGGAAAGGTCCAGCAGTCCGGCGGTCTGCATCGCCCGCCCGAACCCGCGTTTCGATCCGCGCCCGATCAGCTCCAGCGGCTGTTCGGCAGCAATCGCATGGGCCAGCACCTCCGCCAGATGCTCCTCCGACCCCGGCTTGAAATCCTGTCCGCTCATCTGGTGGAAATCCCTGGCAGGTATCGCGAACCTGCCCCACGCTGATTCTGTCCCGCGAGAGAGAATGCGGAAGTGCTCGGATGACGCCGTCCGCGCCCCTTCCCCCTTGACGGGGGAAGGTCGGGAAGGGGGTGCGGGGCCGTTGTCGCGGGCTTGGAGGCCAATCCTGGAACGCCGGGCTTCCCCCCCACCTCGATCCTCCCCCGCCAGGGGGGAGGAGGAAGGGCGGCAACGGAGCCACCGGTGTGCTTCATACCGGACCTGTTCATCAGAAGCGCGGCAGGTCGGGGAAGGGCATCTGGCCCCGGTGAATGTGCATCCGGCCCAGCTCCGCGCAGCGGTGCAGGGTGGGGAAGACCTTGCCCGGGTTCAGCAGGCCGTCGGGGTCGAAGGCGCATTTCAGGCGCTGCTGCTGGTTCAGGTCCACCTCCGTGAACATCTCCGGCATCAGGTCGCGCTTCTCCACGCCGACGCCATGCTCGCCGGTCAATACTCCGCCCACCTCGACGCAGAGCCTCAGGATATCGGAGCCGAACTCCTCCGCCCGCTCCAGCTCTCCCGGTGCGTTGGCATCATAGAGGATCAGGGGATGCAGGTTGCCGTCGCCGGCATGAAACACGTTCGCGACTCCGAGACCGTACTTCTCCGACATTTCCGACATGCGCTTCAGCACCAGGGGCAACTGGCGGCGCGGGATGGTGCCGTCCATGCAGTAATAGTCGGGGGAGATGCGACCGACAGCGGGGAAGGCGGCCTTGCGCCCGGCCCAGAAGTTCATCCGCTCCGCCTCGGTCTCGCTGACCCGGACAGAGACCGCGCCGCACGCCGTGCAGATGCCGCTGACGACCTCCGTCAGATGATCGACCTCCGCCTCCGGGCCGTCCAGTTCGATGATCAGGATGGATTCCACATCCAGCGGATAGCCTGCATGGCAGAAGGCCTCCGCCGCGTGGATGGCGGGCCGGTCCATCATCTCCATGCCCGCCGGAATGATCCCGGCGCCGATGATGCGCCCGACGCAGTCGCCGCCCTGCTCCACGGTCGGAAAGCCGACCAGCAGCGCCCGCACGGTCTCCGGCTTGCGCAGGATGCGCACGGTGACTTCCGTCACCACGCCCAGTAGCCCCTCCGACCCCGTCATGATGCCCAGCAGGTCATAGCCCTCCGCATCCAGGTGCTTGCCGCCGATGCGCAGGATCTCGCCGTCGATGGTCACCATCTCGATGCCGAGGATGTTGTTGGTGGTCAGGCCGTACTTCAGGCAGTGCACGCCGCCGGAATTCTCCGCCACATTGCCGCCGATGGAACAGGCGATCTGGCTGGAGGGATCGGGGGCGTAGTAGAAACCCTCCCCCTCGACCGCCTGGGTGATGGCCAGGTTGGTGACGCCGGGCTGCACCGTGGCGGTGCGGTTGTCGTAATCGATCTCCAGCACCCGGTTGAACTTCCCCAGTCCCAGCAGCACCCCGTCCGCCAGCGGCAGCGCGCCGCCGGACAGCGAGGTGCCGGAACCGCGCGGCACCACCTTGACGCCCCAGTCCCTGCAGAGCTTCAGGATGCGGCTGACCTCCTCCGTGGTCTCGGGCAGCACGGCGATCATCGGCGGCTGGCGATAGGCGGTCAGCCCGTCACTCTCGAAGGCCTTCAGGGTTGCCTCGTCCACGATGACATGAGCGTCGGGCAGGAAATCACGGAATGCGGCGACCAGGTCGCTCCGGCGCGCAATCGTCGCCTCGTCCGGTTTCGGCATCTGCATGGAACTGCCCCCCGTTCTTCATTGCTGCGCCGGATTCATTCCGGTCCGCTTGCGCGGGGACCGCAACGCCAGTCGCTTTCGGAGCGTTATAGCAGACCGTGCTGGCGCAGGCAGTCATTCAGTGCATCAGGTGCCGTGAAGGTATGGACGTGATAGCCCAGCGCCGCCGCCGTGGTGGTGTTGCGCGGACTGTCATCGACGAACAGTGTCCGTGCGGGGTCCAGCCCATGGGTCTGCTGGCAGATCTCGAAGATCCGGGGATCGGGCTTTGCCACCTTCACGCGACCGGAGACGGTGATGCCGCGGAACCGTGACAGGAACGGCAGCCGTTCCTCCGCGTGGTGGAAGGTCTCCGCAGACCAGTTCGTCAGGGAATAGAGGGGAACGTCGCGGGCGTGAAGCGCCTCCAGCAAGGCGACGGAGCCATCGATCGGGCCCTTCATGGTCTCCGGCCAGCGGTGCCAGAAGGCCTCGATCTCTTTCCTGTACCAGGGATGCTGGTCGGCGAGCGCGGCGACATTGTCGGGGAAGGATTCGCCTGCGTCGTGGCGTACGTTCCAGGCCCCGTTGCAGACATGCGTCAGGAACCAGTCCATCTCATGTGGCCGGTTCCGGAAAAGCTTGCTGTAGAGGTAGCGCGGGCTCCAGTCGACCAGCACATTGCCCAGATCGAACAGGACGGTGTCAGGCCGGGTGGTTGCCTGGTCAGTCATGGCCTGCAATCACATCCGGTCCGGTCGGCCCACGCGTGGGCAATCAGCCCTGGCGCGCCTTCATGCGCGGATTGCGCTTGTTGATGACGTAGAGCCGACCCTTGCGACGGATCAGGCGATTGTTGCGGTCGCGCGAACGCAGCGACTTCAGCGAATTGACAACTTTCATCGTACTCTCTCAATGCTTGGCGTGCTGGTTCCACAGCGGCCTTCCTGTCGCGGCCATGCCCGTTCTTCCGGCTGGCCAACAGGACGGGAACCTGCCCCCGAAACCCGAGCGCCGGTTGATAAGGGCTGGGGGGGTGGCTGTCAAGCCAGTGGCCGAAATGTTCGTTTCCCTGCATTCCTCGCGTCAGGGGGATTCAATCTTGTAGTCCTCCGCTGCGGGGCCTTCCTGCCGCTGGCGGCGCGCACCGGCTTCGAACAGCCGTTCCAGCCGCCCCCAGAGGCCGCCGCCATCACCGTCCTGCCCGGCGGGTTTCGTCCGGTCGTCACCGAGGCTCAGGAAGCCGCGTTCCGGTGCGGCGGGCAGGAGCTTGACGGGCAGCCCGCGGTGGGCGGACAGCATGGTGCTGCGCCAGATCTCCGCCGGTATTCCCGAACCGAAGACATTGCGGGTCGGGCTGTCATTGTCATTGCCGACCCAGACCGCGCCGACGAGGTCCGCGGTATAGCCGACGAACCAGGCGTCACGGTTGTCCTGGCTGGTGCCGGTCTTGCCCCCTGCAGGCCGGTCGATGCCCGCCTTCCGCCCGCTGCCGCGCGTGATGACGGCCTGCATCATCTGGTTCATCTCCCCCACCACGCGGGCGCCAAGTGCAACGCCCAGGCCATCGCCTTGCCTTTGCCAGACGCGGTTTCCGCTGCCATCGTCGATCCGGGTGATCAGATGTGGCACCACCGCTCGACCCCCGTTCGCCAGCGGTGCGAAGGCACCGGCCATGGCCAGCGGCGTCACCTCGGAGGTGCCGAGAACGATGGAGGGATTGTCGGGCAGATCCTCGTTGATCCCGAGCCGGCGCGCCATCTCGATGGCCCTGTCCCAGCCGACTTCGCGCGCCAGCCAGACCGTGCCCGCATTCACCGAGCGCACCAGCGCCTCCGTCAGGGTGATGCGGCCCAGGTAGACATCGCGGGTATTGGCCGGTCGCCAGCCATCGATCTCGATGGGTTCGTCCAGCACCGTGTCCTCGGGGTCGAAGCCGGCTTCCAGCGCTGCGAGATAGAGGAACGGCTTGAAGGCGGAACCCGGCTGGCGGCGGGCCAGGACGGCCCGGTTGAACTGGCTCTCGCCATAGTCGCGACCCCCTACCAGCGCGCGGATCGCGCCGTCCTTCGACAGCACCACGACCGCGCCCTGTTCGACGCGCAGCCGCTTGCCGTTGCGCCGCAGGCTCTCGGTCAGTGCACCGGACGCGGCATCCTGTATCCGCCGGTCGATGGTGGTGTGCACGATGACATCGCCGTCCGGCACGCCGATGAGTTCGCGCACCTCGTCACGGGCGCGGTCGGTGGCATAGCGGATGCCGGTGCCCCGTGGCCGCCCGACCGGAATTGCCGGGGCCGCCAGCACGGCCTTGGCGCGTGCGGCCTCCAGCAGGCCCGCATCCACCATGTTGTTGACCACGATACGCATGCGCTCCGCCGCACCCTGCGGATTGCGCGTCGGGTCATAGCGACTGGGTGCCTTCAGCAGTCCGGCGATCAGTGCCGCCTCCCGCAGGGTCAGATCGGTGGCTGACTTGGCGAAGTAGCGTTCCGCCGCGGCCTCGATGCCATAGGTGCCGGCACCGAAATAGACCCGGTTCAGATACAGCTCCAGAATCTCGTCCTTGCTGAAGCGGCTCTCCAGTCCGATGGCGAGCACGGCCTCCTGCAGCTTGCGCTTCAGGGTCTGTTGCGGGCCGAGATAGAGGTTCTTGGCGAGCTGCTGCGTCAGGGTGCTGCCACCCTGCACCACCCGGCCCGAGGTCAGGTTGATGAAGGCGGCGCGGGCAATGCCCAGCGGATCGATGCCGAAATGGCTGTAGAAGCGCCGGTCCTCCGTCGCGATGACCGCATCCAGGACATGCTGCGGCAGGCGCTCGATCGGCACGGCGCGCGATCCCGGACCGCCATAGATCGCGAGTTCCCTGCCCGTATGGTCAAGGATCGTGACGGTGCCGCCGTTCACGGGGGTGCGCGGTTCCGGCAGGTCGTGCAGCAGGATCACCAGCACGACCACCGCACCGGCCACACCGAGCAGCAGTCCCCATTTCAGAACGCGGCGGATCATGCTGTGGCCCCGAAAGGCGTCATTGCCAACCGCCCTCTGTCCGGATCAGGTGTCCAGGTTCGCCACGGTCAGCGCGTTCTCGCGAATGAAGTCACGGCGGGGTTCGACCACGTCGCCCATCAGGGTGGAGAAGACCTGGTCCGCATCCTCCAGATGCTCGACACGCACCTGCAGCAGGGTGCGGGCCGCCGGATCCAGGGTGGTTTCCCAGAGCTGGTCCGGGTTCATCTCGCCCAGGCCCTTGTAGCGCTGCACGGAGAGGCCGCGACGGCCCGCATCCAGCACGCCCTCGAACAGGCTGGTGGGACCGTGGATCGCGATCTCCTTCTCCTTGATCAGCAGACGGCCAGGCCTGTCGTAGAGGGTCTTCAGCTCGGTGCTGGCATGGGTCAGGTTGCGGGCCTCGCCCGATCCGATCAGGCGGTCATCGATCAGATAGGCTTCCCGAACGCCGCGCAGTTCCCGCTCGAACACCACCGAACCGTCACTGGCGCGTGTGCCGCTCCAGCCCCGTTCATAGTCCGGCGCAAGTGCGTCCAGGCGCGCGGCCACGGTGGCCGCGGCCTCCGTGGCCCTGTCCGGTTCGCCGAAGGAATCCTGGGACAGCGCCCCGGCGATGGCCATCTGTTCGACGATCCAGTCCGGGTATTTCTGGCCCACGGAATCCAGCAGGCGGCGCACCCGCCGTGCCTCCAGCAGCAGTTCCCTGAGTTCCGCACCGCCGTGCTGCACGCCGGCGTGATCGATGAAGACGGCGTCCGTCAGGCCGTTGTCCAGCAGGTAATCCTCGTACTGGCGCTCGTCCTTGCGATAGACGAAGGACCGGCCCTTGGTGATCTTGAACAGCGGCGGCTGGGCGATATACAGGTGCCCGTTCTCGATCAGCTCCGGCATCTGGCGGAAGAAGAAGGTCAGCAGCAGGGTGCGGATATGCGCCCCGTCCACGTCCGCGTCCGTCATGATGATGATCTTGTGGTAGCGCAGCTTGGCGATGTCGAAGTCTTCCCGCCCGATGCCGGTGCCGAGCGCGGTGATCAGCGCCGTGATCTCCGTCGAGCCGAGCATCTTGTCGAAGCGGGCACGTTCCACGTTCAGGATCTTGCCACGCAGCGGCAGCACCGCCTGGTTGCGGCGATGGCGCGCCTGCTTGGCGGAGCCACCGGCGGAGTCACCCTCCACCAGATACAGTTCCGACTCGGTCGGATCCTTCGACTGGCAGTCGGCCAGCTTGCCCGGCAGACCGCCGAGGTCGAGGCCCGTGGGCTTGCGGATGGTTTCCCGCGCCTTGCGTGCCGCCTCACGTGCCGCCGCCGCCTGAACGACCTTCTGGATGATGATCTTCGCTTCGCCCGGGTTCTCCTCGAACCACTGGCCCAGCCCGTCGCCGACCAGCTTCTCGACCGGCGGGCGCACCTCGCTGGAGACCAGCTTCTCCTTGGTCTGGGAGGAGAACTTGGGGTCCGGCACCTTCACCGACAGGACGCAGGACAGCCCCTCGCGCGCGTCGTCACCGATGATGGAGACCTTCTCCTTCTTGGCGATGCCGCTGTTGGCGGCATAGGCGTTCACATGGCGGGTCATGGCGGCGCGAAAGCCGGCCAGATGGGTGCCGCCATCCTTCTGCGGGATATTGTTGGTGAAGCAGAGCACATTCTCGTGGAAGCCGTCGTTCCACTGCAGCGCCGCCTCGACGACAATGCCGTCCCGCTCCGCGCTGACCTTGATCGGGGTGTTGATCAGGGGCGTGCGGTTGCGGTCGATGTACTTCACGAACTCCTCGATACCGCCCTCGTAGTAAAGCTCCACCTTCTTGGTATCGACGTGGCGCTGATCCTCCAGCGTGATCCGCACGCCGGAATTCAGGAAGGCCAGTTCGCGCAGCCTGTGCTCCAGCACGGCGAACTCGAACTCGATGATCTTGAAGGTCTCGGGGCTGGGCAGGAAGCGCACTGTCGTGCCGCTGCGCCCTGCCGCATCACCGCGGATTTCCAGGTCACCCTGCGGCTCGCCGTGATTGAAGCGCAGGAAATGCTCCTTGCCGTTGCGGCGGATGATCAGGTCGAGCTCGGTCGACAGCGCGTTCACCACCGAGACACCGACACCGTGCAGGCCGCCCGAGACCTTGTAGGAGTTCTGGTCGAACTTTCCGCCTGCATGCAGCTGGGTCATGATGACCTGTGCGGCGGAGACGCCCTCCTCCGTGTGGATATCGACCGGAATGCCGCGGCCATTGTCGGCAACGGTGCAGGAACCATCACCGTTCAGCACGACCGACACCGTATCCGCGTGTCCGGCCAGCGCCTCGTCGATGGCATTGTCCACCACCTCGAAGACCATGTGGTGCAGACCCGAACCGTCCTCCGTGTCGCCGATGTACATGCCGGGACGCTTGCGTACCGCATCCAGGCCCTTCAGGACCTTGATGGAATCCGCGTCATAGGCATTCGGCTCGTCGCCGGTCTCGTTCAGTTCGTCACTCATGATCCAACTTTCCTGTCATCCGGCTCAGGCGGGGGTAACCGCTGAGCCATCGATACCGAAATATTGCGCCCGGGTTTCCAGACCGGCGAACAAGGTCCGGTCGGTTCCCGTCAGCCAGGCCTGTCCGCCCAGCACCGCAATCTCGTCGAACAGCGCATTGCGCCTGTCCGCATCCAGATGTGCCGCGACCTCGTCCAGCAACAGCACCGGCACCACGCCACGTTCCGCCTGCTGCATCCGCGCGTCCGCGAGGATGAGCGAGATCAGGAGAGCCTTCTGCTCCCCTGTCGAGCATTGTTCCGCCGCCATGTCCCTGGCGACGTGCCGCACCCGCAGATCGGTGCGGTGCGGGCCGTCCGCTGTCCGGCCAGCGTGGCGGTCCAGCCCGCGACCATCCCGCCAGCGCCGCGTCAGCTCTTCCTCCACCTCGACCGCCGGCCGGGTGGCAAGGGCGTTCTCCGCCAGCCCCTCCAGCGCAATCTCCGCTGCCGGAAAGGCCCCCCGTGTCTGCCGCAGCGCGCCGGAAATGCGCAGCGACCAAGCCCGGCGGGCAGCGGCGATGGCCACGCCATGTTCCGCCATCTGTGCCTCCAGCGCGGTCAGCCAGGCATCATCCGACCGCCCGTCCTTCAGCAGCCGCAGCCGGTCCCGCATGGCCTTCTCGTAGGCATTGGCCCGGGTCGCGTGACCCGGGTCGAAGCCGAAGATCAGCCGATCGACGAACCGCCGCCGTGCCGAGGCACCGTCAAGGAACAGCCGGTCCATCTGCGGTGTCAGCCATGACACCGGGATCAACCCGCCAAGCGCCGCCGGACCTACTGTCTGGCCGTCGATCCGCGCCACCCTGCGTTCCACCCCGTTCTCCACACTCAGCCCCGTACCGATGGCACAGGGGCCAGACGTGGTCTCCGCCTGCGCTGCAATGGCCCAGCGTTCCGCGCCGTTGCGCACCATCTCCGACAGCTTCGCCCGGCGCAGTCCGCGCCCCGGTGACAGCATCGAAACAGCCTCCAGCAGGTTGGTCTTCCCGGCCCCGTTCGGGCCGGTCAGCACCACGGGTCCGATGGCCGGTTCCAGGACGGCGGCGTGATAGGATCGGAAGTCCGTCACCATGAGGCGACACACACCTGCACCGGCGGTGACACGGTCGTCCTCTGCCGTTGCCACCACTGCCGGCGTCAGACCCGCATGGGCATCAGCACATAGAGCGCCGACGCGTCATCCGCGTCCCGGATCAGGGTCGGCGAGTTGGAATCCGCCAGTTCGAAGATGGCGGTCTCGCCGTCGATCTGGCTCGCCACATCCATCAGGTACCTGGAGTTGAAACCGATCTCCATGTCCTCCGACGCATAGTTCACCGCCAGTTCCTCGGTGGCGCTGCCAGCGTCGGGGCTGTTTGCCGAAAGGGTCATGCGCTCGTTCTGAAGGCTGAGCTTCACCGCCCGCGACTTCTCCGTGGAGATGGTGGAGACGCGGTCGACTGCCGACAGGAAGACCTTGGCATCCACGTCCATCTTCCGGTCATTGCCGGACGGGATCACCCGCTCGTAATCCGGGAAGGATCCGTCGATCAGCTTCGATGTCAGAACGGTGTCACCGACACTGAACCGGATCCGGCTTTCACTGACGGAAACGGCCATGTCGCCGCCGGCATCGCCCAGCAGCTTGTGAATCTCGGTCACCGCCTTGCGCGGGATGATGACGCCGGGCAGGGCTTCAGCGCCCTCCGGTGCTTCCATCTCGAAGCGGGCGAGACGATGGCCGTCGGTCGCCACGGCGCGGATATGCTTGCCGTCATCCGTCGCGTGGACATAGATGCCGTTCAGGTAATAGCGGGTCTCTTCGGTCGAGATCGCGAACCGGGTCCGTTCCAGCAGCGTGCGGGCGGTTGCCACCGGCAGCCGGAACTGGTGCGGCAGCTCGTCATCCTCGATGGTCGGGAAATCGTCGTTGGGCAGACAGGCGAGCGCGAAGCGCGACCGGCCGGCCTGCAGGTTCAGCCGCCGCCGCTCCGTATCCAGGCTGAGCTGGATGTCGGCGCCGTCAGGCAGCTTCCGCACGATGTCGTACAGCGTATGGGCAGGCGCCGTGGCCATGCCTGGCGTCTCCACCATCGCGGCACAGCTTTCCACCACCGCAAGTTCCAGATCGGTGGCGCGGAACCGGACGCCGTCGGCTGTTGCCTCGATCTGGACATGGCTGAGAATGGGGATCGTGTTGCGCCGCTCCACCACGCTCTGGACGTGATTGAGGGAGACCAGCAGCGCTGTGCGTTCAATGGTAAGTTTCATCGCAGAATCGAGCCAGATGTCGTTGCCAGGAACCTTGCCTGACAGGACAGCCAGGCAAGAGACTCCGTATAGCATGGGCACTTCCGGATTCGCCAGTGAAACCGCCCCGATTCGGCAGGGTACGATGGTGGCGTCGGGAGTCGTCTGTGGCCTGTGTCATCAGGATCCGATTGCTGGCTGTGCCATCCCTCTCCCCCACCCGGCCACCCAATAAGGATACTCCCGTGGGTGGCCGGGTGGGGGAGAGGGATGGCACAGGCCACGACAAACCGGGAGAGGGATGGCACAGGCCACGACAAACCGGGAGAGGGATGGCACAGGCCGCAATCGGGTCAGTTCGACAGGGCGGCCTCCAGCATCCTGACATCCTCCGCCAGGCTGACATCGGACTGGATCAGTTCCTCGATCCGGCGGACACCGTGCAGCACTGTCGTATGGTCACGGTTGCCGAACTTGCGACCGATCTCCGGCAGGCTGCGGCTGGTCAGGCGCTTGGCCAGGAACATCGCGACCTGGCGGGGCCGGGCGACCGCGCGGGCGCGGCGGGCGGACGACATTTCCGCCATCCGGATGTTGTAATGCTCCGCCACCTTGCGCTGGATGTCGTCGATGGAGACCTTGCGGGCATTGGCACGCAGCACGTCGGCCAGCACCTCCTGCACCATTTCCAGCGAGATCGCGCGGCCCATCAGGGCGTGGTAGGCGATGATGCGCTTCATGGCCCCCTCCAGCTCCCGCACGTTCGAGGTGATGCGGTGTGCCAGGAACTCGATGACTTCCCGCGGGACGGTCACTTCCGGTTCCAGGGCCAGCTTCTGTTCCAGGATGCCGACACGCAGTTCGAAGTCGGTCGGGTGGATGTCGGCGACCAGGCCCCAGGCCAGGCGGGACCGGACGCGTTCCTCCATCCCCTCCAGATCGGACGGGGAGCGGTCAGCGGAGACCACGATCTGGTGGTTGCGGTCGATCAGCTCGTTGAAGGTGTGGAAGAATTCCTCCTGCGTCGACTCCTTGCCTGAAATGAACTGCAGGTCATCGACCATCAGCACGTCGACGGACCGGAACTTCTCCTTGAAGGAGACGGTATCGCGGAACCGCACGGCCTTGATGAAATGATACATGAACATCTCGGCGGTGAGGTAGAGCACCTTCCGGTCCGGACGACGCTGGCGGATATGCCAGGCGATCGCATGCATCAGATGCGTCTTGCCGAGGCCGACCCCGGCGTAGAGGAACAGCGGATTGAAGGCGACCCCGTCGGCATCAGCCACCCGGCGGGCGGCGGCATAGGCCAGTTCGTTGGGCTTGCCGACGACGAACTTGTCGAAGGTCAGGTTCTGGTCCAGGACGCTGACCAGACCCTTTTCCGGCTCGGCCTCCCGCGGACGAATGATCGACGGTGCGTCCGGTGCAGGTCTGGAACCGTTGCCGTTGGTCGTGCCGGCTGGCTTGCCGGTGCGTTTCATCGGGGCACCGTCGTCGGCAATGCCATCCTTGCGGCTGGCCATGGCCTCCAGGCGGGCATCCATACCGACATCGATCACCACTTCACGCAGATGTGGAATGTCGACGCGGAACTCACGTTCCAGCAGGGGGCGGTAATTGTTGGAAATCCAGTCGCGCAGGAAACCGGTCGGGGCCAGCAGGACAACCTGGTCGTCATGCAACGCGACCGGGCGCAGCGGACGCAACCAGCTGTTGTAGGACGCCTCGCCTACCGTCTGCATGGCGCGCTGCGAGACGGCCATCCAGAGCAGATCCAGTGCGCGTTGATTGTCATCGCTGCCTTGAAGCACAGGACTCGGCGCATCTGACAAATCATCGTCCCTCAAACCCGCCTCCCTCGCATGGTCCGCAGCACCAGAAGGAAAGAACAAATCTTTCCCGTTCCCCGCAATCAGAAAAATTGCGCGTGTCCACTTAACAGCATAAAGCTACAATTAGCGTCGATACTTGAGATGCTGCCCAAAAAACTGCACATTTTTCTTGCTTTTTTGTGCACTTTTTCAGTGGCAAGCCCCATCCGCCTGACGCCCCAGAACATAGATCGTTCAGGGGGGGCTGCGCAAGCACAACGAATCAGTTTCCGGACCGTTTTGTTGGTCCCCTGTGCGAGGCCCGTGACGCAAGGCGCAGGAATCCAACGGGGATTCCCCGGATTCAAGAATGACACTTTTTTTTCGATGCCGAGCGGGTATGTGACAGACGCAACAGGGGCGCCGCGACCGGTCAGTCGCAACGCCCCTGTTGGTTGTATTCGTTGGTCTCAATCGCGCCTCTCGGCGCATGCAGGATCAGGCTGCGGCGATCGCCCTGACACGTGCATTCAGTCGCGAAACCTTGCGTGATGCATTGTTGCGCTTGATCAGGCCCTTGCCCGCAGCGCGGTCGAGTTCCTTCTGCGCCAGCACCAGGGCCGCGCGGGCATCTTCGCCCTTGCCCTCGGCAATCGCGACTTCAACCTGCTTCACAAAGGTCCGGACCCGGCTGCGCCGTGCCTTGTTGCGCTCCGTGCGCTTCGCGTCCTGACGGATCCGCTTCATCGCGGACTTGATGTTGGCCATGCCTGTGAATTCCGTGCACTGCTGTTGGGTGTTGTAGAGGGCGGGCTTATAGACAAGGCCCTGTCAGTCGTCAAGCGTGGTCCGGTGCAGGCGTGGTCGGCGCGGTGACCGGAACGCGCGGCATTCTACGGCAGGTCTTCCGTCGCGGGCGGCCAGACCGGGGTGTCATGCGGATAGAGGCGGGTCACATGACCCATCTTCCGGCCCCTGCGGCTTTCCGCCTTGCCATAGAGGTGCAGCGACCCTTCACCCTGCAGCAGCTCTGCCCAGGCGGAGCTGTCGTCACCGATCAGGTTGCGCATCACCGCACGGTGGTGCGGGGCGGTCGATCCCAATGGCAGCCCCATGGTGGCGCGAACCTGCTGCTCGAACTGGCTGACCCGACAGGCCTCCATGGTCCAGTGGCCGGAATTGTGCGGGCGGGGTGCCATCTCGTTGAACAGGATGGCACCGCTGTCGGTCACGAAGAACTCCACCGCCAGCAGGCCGACGACCTCCAGGCCGGTTGCCAGCGCCCGCGCTGCCGCTGTCGCGGCCTCCGTCACTGCGGCGGGCAGGGCCGCAGGCGCTATGGTCAGATCAAGGATGTGATCGCGATGGCGGTTCTCCACCGCCGGCCAGGTCAGCAGGGTCCCGTCCACCCCCCGCGCGGCAATGACCGAGATCTCCGCCGTGAAGGGCACGAAGGTTTCCAGGATCGCCGCCCGGTGCCCCAGCTCGGCATGGGCCGCTGCGGCCTGTCCGGTTTCGCGGATGATGCGCTGGCCCTTGCCGTCATAGCCCTCCCGCCGGGTCTTGAGCACGGCAGGCACGCCGATGCGGGCAACGGCGGCCTCGAGATCCGCTTCCGACGAGACCTCGGCAAAGGGCGCGACCGGCACACCGAGTTCCAGCGCCGCATTCTTCTCCGCCAGCCGGTCCTGGGCCACGGCCAGCACATGCGCGCCGGGGCGCACGGGCACCTTGCGCGCCAGATGCTCGACTGCCGCGACGGGCACATTCTCGAATTCCAGGGTGACGGCATCAACGCTGTCGGCAAAGCGGTCCAGCGCGGCCAGATCGTCCCACCCGGCAACCGTGGCCCTGTCGGCGACCTGTTCCGTGGGCGAGTCCGCTTCCGGGCCGTAGACATGCACCCGGTAGCCCAGTCGCGCGGCGGAGAGCGCCATCATGCGACCGAGTTGCCCACCCCCCAGCACGCCGATGACCGATCCCGGCGGCAGGGCGGGCCCGGCTTTGGCGGCCGGGCTCACCGCTGGGGCTCTTCCGCCACCGATGCGGACTGTGCCGCGCGCCAGGCGGTCAGGCGCTGCATCAGTTCCGGGTCACCCAGGCCGACGATGGATGCGGCCATCAGGCCTGCGTTCTTCGCGCCCGCCTTGCCGATCGCCAGGGTGCCGACCGGCACACCGCCCGGCATCTGGACAATGGAGAGCAGGCTGTCCATGCCGCTCAGCGCCTTGCTCTCGACCGGCACACCCAGCACCGGCAGTGCCGTCATGGCCGCGACCATGCCCGGCAGATGCGCCGCGCCCCCCGCTCCGGCGATGATGACCTGCAGACCCCGGTCGCGGGCTGTCCGGGCATAGTCCGCCATGCGATCCGGTGTCCGGTGCGCGGACACGATCCGGACCTCGTGCGGGACGCCAAGTGCCTCCAGCACCGCAACGGCTTCCCGCATGGTTTCCCAGTCCGACTGGCTGCCCATGATCACGCCGACGCGTGCGTCTGCCGTTCCGCCTGACTCAACTGCTGATTCTGAACCGGTCACTGGACCTCACCCTCGAAAAACAGGCGGCGGATTATAGGGATGCGGTTCCCGACCACAAGCGGGAGAAGGCTTTCTTAACCAGTGCAGGGCATTCTGCGAGGAACGGCGAACCGAATTTGCCTGAACTGGACTTTGCCTGAGAGGATTCACATGAAGATCGGTGCCTATTCATCCCTGCCGGGTGCCCGCGCAGTGGACCGCCCGCGTGGAGCTGCCAGGTCAGGTGCGGGTGCTGCCACCCGCGAGACATCGGTCAACAGCCCTCCGGACGTGGAAGTGGGCAACTTCTTCGGGGTCCCCGACGGCGAGCTGACACCGAAGGTGCGCGAGGCGCTGCTGGGGCTGATGGACGAGGTCGACTCGCTCCGCCGCGAGCTTCAGGCCGCGCGCGGCAAGATCAGCGACCTGGAGGCACTGGCCGACAGGGACCCGCTGATGCCGGTGGCCAACCGCCGTGCCTTCGTCCGCGAGATGTCGCGGATGATGTCCTACACCGAACGCTATGGTGTGCCCTCCAGCCTGGTCTTCTTCGACGTCAACGGGCTGAAGCAGATCAACGATACCATGGGGCACGCGGCCGGCGACAAGGCCCTGCTGGCGGTTGCGACGACCCTGGGCGAGAAGGTGCGCGACACGGATATCGTCGGCCGTATCGGCGGTGACGAGTTCGGTGTCATCCTGGCTCAGGCGGACGAGGATGTGGCGCGGGACAAGGCCCAGCAACTGGTCGATGCGATCCGTGAGAAGCCGATCGATATCGACGGTACCATCGTGCATCTTGAAGTGGCGCACGGCGTCTTTCCCTTCGGGCGCGGTGACGATGCCTCGACCGCGCTGGCGGAGGCGGACCGGCGCATGTATCGCCGCAAGCAGGAGATGAAGGCCGATGGCCCACCTGTTCCCGTACCCAGGGCCGTGAACGAATAGCCCGTCACGGGACTCCCTCTGATCCGCGCCTGACGCCTGTCTCGTCTGTTCGGCCAACTGTGGTTTCATCGGGGCCAGTCCGGTTATGGTCGGGGGCAAGGCTGCAGAAACTGACCAGGCGGATCCCCCACGATGACATCCAGGACCCAACCCGAGCCAGAACTGGTGCGACTTCAGACACGCGACGGGCTGACGCTTGTCGCCGACCGTTACGGCCCGGCCGACGGGCAACCCGTCATTTTCATGCATGGGGGCGGCCAGACACGACACAGCTGGGGCGGTACCGCCATGGAAATGGCGCGGCGCGGCTGCTCCGCCTTCACCTGCGACCATCGCGGGCACGGGGACAGCGACTGGTCGCCTGAAGGTGCCTATGCGTTCGAGGACAATGCCAACGACCTGCGCGACTGGGCAGCGCAGATGCAGCGCCCGCCCGTCGTTATCGGCGCGTCCCTGGGGGGCATCGCCGCCATGCTGGCGCTGGGCCATGCGCCGGCGGTGCAGGCCCGCGCGCTGGTTCTGGTCGACATTGCACCGCTGATGGAGCGGTCCGGCACGGATCGCATCATCTCCTTCATGCGCGAGAACATGGAAAGTGGCTTTGCCCGGCTGGAGGATGCGGCGGCTGCCGTCCAGGCCTACACACCGGAGCGCAAGCGGGCGGTCGACCTCAACTCCATCCGCAAGAACCTTCGGCAGAGAGGGGATCGCTGGTACTGGCACTGGGATCCGAAGTGCCTGAAGGACGGTCGTGACGAGGACTCGGAGCAGCTTCATCAGCGGCTCTGCGACGGGGTCCGCCAGACCACATGCCCTATCCTGCTGGTACGTGGACGGCATTCGGACGTGGCGAGCGAGGAATCCGCTGCGCACCTGCTTACGCTGCGTCCCGATGCAGCCTGCGTTGACGTTTCCGGTGCCGGTCATATGGTGGCGGGCGACCGCAACGACATCTTCACCGATGCGGTGCTTGAATTCCTTGAACGGAACGTGCCGCTGAACCAGGTGGCCTGATCCGGCGAATACTGGAAACGGTGACAGGCGGTCAGGCTGTCCTGCGCCTGATCACAACCAGCAAGCGGGAGCGCGCGCAGCACATGGCCGAGCCAAAGATCGTCACGGCGGCACTGATCATCATCGGCAACGAGATCCTGTCGGGCCGTACCAAGGACCGCAACATGGGGTTTCTTGCGGAGGAACTGACGGACCGCGGTGTCCGGCTGATGGAGGTCCGCGTGGTTGCCGACATCCAGAAGGAAATCGTCGATGCGGTGAACAGCCTACGTGCCCGCTATGACTATGTCTTCACGACGGGCGGCATCGGCCCGACCCATGACGACATCACGGCGGACGCGATCGCCGTGGCCTTCGGGGTGGGGATTTCCGAGAATCCGGAAGCGGTCGCGATGATGGAGCGCCGCTACAAGACCGGCGAGTTCACGGAAGCGCGGCGGCGCATGACCCGCATCCCGCATGGCGGCGTGCTGGTGCGCAATCCGATCAGCACCGCGCCGGGCTTCAGGGTGGAGAATGTCTATACCTTCGCCGGCATCCCCGCGATCATGCAGGCGATGTTCAAGGAGATCGTGCACGAGCTGGCAGGCGGCGATCCGGTCCTGTCCCGCACCGTGACCTCCATGTTGCCCGAAGGGGTGATCGCCACACCGCTGGAGAAGGTGGAGAAGGATCATCCGGGCCTGGAGGCCGGGTCCTATCCCTTCGTGCGCGACGGGCGTTTCGGATCGTCGCTGGTATTGCGGTCCACGGACGCCGAACTGCTGGACCGCGCCAAGGAACAGCTGAAGGCAGCGATCATCGAACTGGGCGGCACGCCGGTGGAGGAATGAGCGTGGCTGAACGGGCGCGCATCAGTCCCTTCACCAAGTTCCTGATCGAGGTCGGGCCGCTCGGTGTCTTCTTCTTCGCCAACAACCGCTTCGACATCTTCACCGCGACCGCCGCCTTCATGGTTGCGGTCGCGATCTCGCTGGCGGCCAACTATGCGCTGGAGCGCCGCCTGCCGGCGATGCCGCTGGTGACGGGTGTGTTCGTGATGGTGATGGGCGGCCTGACGCTCTACCTGCAGGACGACCTGTTCATCAAGATCAAGCCGACGATCACCAACCTGCTGTTCGCCGGCATCCTGCTCGGCGGCCTGGCCTGGGGGAAGCTGTTCCTGCGCTATGTCTTCGGTGCCGCCTTCCGGCTGGAGAATGCGGGATGGCGTATCCTGACGATCCGCTGGTCGCTGTTCTTCGTCTTCCTGGCCATCGTGAACGAGATCGTCTGGCGCAACTTCGACACCGACACCTGGGTGAACTTCAAGGTCTTCGGGATCATGCCGCTGACCTTCGTCTTCGCGCTGGCGCAATTGCCGGTGGTGAAGCGCCATGGTTCGATCATCGGTGCCGAAGAGGATGAGGGCGGCGACAGCAGCGGGGCAACCGGAGCCGAGACCCGTGACAGCGACCGCCCGGCCTGAGGTTCCCTACTTCCCGCCGGAAGGTGGCCGGTTCCGCATGGTGCTGGGCCTGAAGGTCCTGGCCGACGCCGACTGGATCGAGATCGATGCCGCCTTCGCCGATGACCTGGCGGAAAAGCAGCGGCTGATCGCGGCGGATCGCGCGGCCGTGTTCCAGGCCCTGCCGGACAGCGTGCCCGCGCAACGGGAATTCTTCGACCATCTGACCGACCACCTCGGCCGCTACCACAGCCAATCCTTCCGGCGGCAGGGCGACGGGGTCCGGGTCGTGCCGACCGGCCGTCTTGTGGTGCCTGATCCGGCTGCCCCGCTGCTGGCCGCCGCCGCGCTGGTTCAGGAGGACGTGTTGCTGCTGCAACCCGGCCCGGACGGGGCCTTCCGGCTGGTGGCCGGTCTGCTGGCCTTTCCCACCCGCTGGTCGCTGGCGGAGAAGATGGGCCGACCGCTGGCCGCGATCCACGCGCCCGTGCCGGGATATGGTGCGCATCTGGAACGGCCGATGGACCGCCTGTTCGCGGGACTGAGGCCCGGTCGCCTGCTCTGGCGCAGCAACTGGTCGCTGCTGGATGACCCGGCCCTGCATCAGCCGGGCGGGCACGGTTCGGGGACGGCGGGCAGGGCGCTGGATGCGGCGACGGTGGGGGAGAGGCTCTGGTTCCGGGTGGAGCGCCAGACCCTCAGCCTGCTGCCCGATACGGGGACAGCGGTCTTCACGGTGCGCATTCATCAGGCCCGGCTGCAGGATCGGGTACGCACGGCGGCGGAAGCCCGCGACATGCGCGATGCGATCCTGGAGATGCCGGAAGAGATGCGCCGCTACAAGTCCATGCCGGGTTTTCTGGCTGCTTTGCTGCAATGGCTGGAAGAACACGCCGAACAGGTGAAATGAATCCATTCGACCGGTTTCCCGGACTGTGGTATTGATGAAGCCGCGACCAACGCGTTCTGTAGCAGTGTTGTCGTTCCGACGGCAACTGTTCAGACCGCGCCGCAAGCGTCTGTAGTTTCGTCATGCTTGCCATATGAAACATCAGGACATGGTTGCAGTGAATGGGGCCGCGCTTGCGGCTGCTCCGAGCTTGTTGCGCCTGGGAGAATCTTGATGGCGACCGGTACGGTTAAGTGGTTCAACACCACCAAGGGTTATGGCTTCATTCAGCCGGATGATGGGGGCAAGGATGTCTTTGTCCACATCACGGCGGTGGAGCGCGCAGGTCTGCGTGGCCTGAACGATGGACAGAAGATCCAGTTCGATATCATTCCTGATCGCGGCAAGAGCGCGGCAGGCAACCTCGAACTGCTCTGACCTTACAGACGGATCGGTCGATCCATCTGAAAGCCCCGGCCTCACCGCCGGGGCTTTTTCGTTGGGGGGTGTTTGTGGACCGTTCCTCCCCTCTCCCCCTCCCGGCCACCCACGGGAGTATCCTCAATGGGTGGCCGGGAGGGGGAGAGGGGAGGAACGGTCATCAGCCATGCTGGCCGTCACGCCCCTCAGATACCCCGCGCCAGCTCCAGGAAGCGGCGTTCCATGTCGCGGTCCTCGCGGAAGACGCCGGTGAAGCGGGTGGTGATGCAGGACACGCCGGGCTTGCGGATGCCGCGGGTGGTCATGCACTGGTGTGCGGCATCGATCATGATGGCGACGCCACGCGGCTTCAGCACCTTCTCGAAGGTGTGGGCGATCTGCGCGGTCATGGTCTCCTGCGTCTGCAGGCGCTTGGCGTAGATCTCGACGACGCGGGCCAGCTTGCTGATGCCGACGACCTTGCCGTTCGGGAAATAGGCCACGTGGGCCTTGCCGATGATCGGCACCATGTGGTGTTCGCAATGGGTCTCGATGCGGATGTCGCGCAGCATGACGATGTCGTCATAACCCTCCACATCCTCGAAGGTGCGGCCCAGTACCTCTTCCGGATCCTCGTCATAACCGGCGAAGAATTCCTCATAGGCGCGGGCGACGCGCTTCGGCGTGTCCAGCAGCCCCTCGCGGTCGGGGTTGTCCCCGGCCCATTCGATCAGGGTGCGAACGGCGGCCTCGGCCTGTTCGCGGCTTGGACGGGACTTGCCGGTGGCGGGGTCATATTCCCGTCCTTCGGTTCCCTTGCCGGGTTCCGTAACCAGAGCATCCATGGCTCGCTGTCCTTCCTCGTCCAGACCGTGGCCCAGCCACGGGCCTCCTCGATAAGCTACAGGTACGTTGCCGCCCCGGGTGCGGATCATTCCGGCACCGGATTGCTCAGGTAAGGCGTTGAGCAGGTTTCACAAGCGTCCTGCGACGATTATTGCGCAGGTGCACGGGGATGTCATCCACAGCGGCGCACATGACTTGCGTTGCCCTTTGGTAGGGTCGATAAGAACGCTGATCGTGACGCCTGGCCAATAGAGGATGCAGGAAAAGACCAATGACCCTGACGATTTACAATTCGTTCGCACGGAAACGGGAAGCCTTCGTACCGGCCGATCCGAACTGCGTGACGATGTATGTCTGCGGGCCGACGGTCTACAATGATCCGCATATCGGCAATGCACGTCCCGCAGTGGTCTTCGACATTCTCTTCCGCCTGTTGCAGCGGCTCTATCCGGTCGTGCGCTATGCCCGCAACATCACGGACGTCGAGGACAAGATCAACGACAAGGCCCGCGCGGAAGGGGTGCCGATCGACACGATCACCAATCGCTACATCGAGGTCTATCGCGCCGACATGGCGGCACTCGGCGTGCTGCCGCCGACCATCGAACCGCGCGTGACAGAGACCATGCCGGAGCTGATCGCGATGATCGGCAGGCTGGTGGAGAGCGGCAATGCCTATGAGGTGGACGGCCATGTGCTGTTCCACGTCGGCTCCTTCGCCGATTACGGCAGCCTGTCCAACCGCAGCCGTGACGAGATGATCGCCGGCGCCCGGGTGGAGGTCGCGCCCTACAAGAAGGACCCGGCCGACTTCGTGCTGTGGAAGCCGTCCACCGACGACATGCCGGGCTGGGACAGCCCCTGGGGGCGGGGACGGCCCGGCTGGCACATCGAGTGCTCCGCGATGGCCGAGACGCACCTGGGCCGGACCATCGACATTCACGCCGGCGGGCAGGACCTGATCTTCCCGCACCACGAGAACGAGATCGCCCAGAGCACCTGCGCGCACGGTGGGGAGACCTTCGCGCGCTACTGGATGCACAATGCGATGCTGCGGGTGGATGGCACCAAGATGTCGAAATCCATCGGCAATGTGCTGCTGATCTCCGCGCTTCGGGCGGAATGGCCGGGGGAGGTCATTCGCTGGCTGCTGATCTCCGGTCACTACCGGCACCCGCTGGATTTCGCGGCCGCCGGGCTGGAACAGGCGCAGAAGACACTCGACCGGCTCTATGGCCTGCTGCGCGACACGGCCGATGCTGCGGGGGGTGTGCCGGCAGACGATGACCCGGATGTCGCCGCCGTCGTGCAGGCCCTGTCGGAGGATCTGAACACGCCCAAGGCGCTGGCGGAGGTCTTCCGCATCGCCAAGGCGCTGGAGGCGGCGGAGGGCGCGGAACGCCAGCGGCTGCGCGCGGCACTGCTGGACGGTGCGGGCCTGCTCGGCCTGCTGCAGCGGGAACCGGCGGACTGGTTCGCGGCCAAGCAGGCGGCGAGCGGGATCGACGCGGCGGAAGTCGAGGCGCTGATCGCGGAGCGGCAGGCGGCACGCAAGGGACGGGATTTCGCCCGTGCCGATGCCATCCGTGATGATCTGGCCGCGCGGGGCGTGGTGCTGGAGGACAGTGCGGCCGGCACCACCTGGCGGATCGAGACACCGAGTACCGAGGCCGCCGGGGCCGGGGGCGCGTGACCGCGGCCCTGCCATGGCGCAGGGCGATCCTGCCGCTGGCCATCGCCCAGACCGTTGTCTGGGCCGGGGTTTTCTACAGCTTCGCCGGTCTGCTGGCGCGCTGGGAGGCGGATCTGGGCTGGTCCAAGTCGGACCTGTCCGCCGGGCTGACCCTGGCGCTGATCGCCTCCGCGGCCTTCGCGCCCTTCGTCGGGCGGCTGATCGACCGGGGCAAGGGACGCTATCTGCTGACGTTGGGTCCGGTCGTGGCGGCACTGCTGCTGCTGGTGCTCTCCCAGGTGCAGACCCAGACGCAGTTCCTTGTGGTCTGGATCCTGCTCGGCTGCACCATGGCGGCCTCCCTGTACGAGCCCTGCTTTGCCTTCATCACCCATCACTACGGCGCGGAGGCGAAGCGCCCGATCACCCTGATCTCCCTCGTCGCGGGCTTCGCGGGCACCGTCTCCTTCCCCACCGCCTTCGCGATCGCGGAAGTCGGCGGCTGGCGGCTGAGCATCACGGTCTTTGCCGTGCTGATCCTGCTGATCACCGTGCCCTTGACCTGGATCGCGACAGGACGGATCGAGCGGGCGCTGCCATTCATTCCGCCGGTGGCTGCAAAGCCTGGTGCCACGCCACCGGTGCGGCTGATCGCGCGGCCTGCCTTCTGGTTCATCGCGCTGGCCTTCGCCTGCATCACCATGAACCACGGCATGCTGATCAACCATCTGATGCCCTTGCTGCAGGAACAGCAGCTGGAGCCTGAAACAGTGGTGCTGGCCGCGTCGATGGTCGGCCCGATGCAGGTGGCGGGACGGCTGGCGATGATGGCGGCGGAGCGTCATATCTCCATGGTCCGCATCACCTCCTTCGCCTTCGGGGCCATGGCCGTGGCGGCGCTGGCGTTGCTTGGAACAGCGGCGGCGCCCGCCCTCATCGTCGTCTTCGTCGTGCTGCAGGGGGCAGGGGTCGGCGTCAATTCCATCACCCGCCCCGTGGTCACCGCGGAACTGCTGGGGCGGGAAGGCTTCGGCGCGATCTCCGGCACCATCGCCGCCATCACCATGACCAGCTATGCCATCGCCCCGCTGGCCGCCGCCTGGCTGTGGGGGCTTGGCGGCTATGACGTGATGATCTGGATCTGCCTCGTGCTGGCGCTGGTTGCCACCTTCTCCATCCCGCTCGCCGCCATGCAGCGGACCCGGAAGGTCTAGGCTCGAGCCCGCGAGCAACGTGGTGAGGGGGAAAGGGTGAACCGCCTCTCCACCTCAAACCACGCCTTGCCCGGGCTTGACCCGGGTACCCAGAGTGCCGCTCCGGCGTGGGCGACTGGGCTCGCGGATCAAGTCCGCGAGCATCGGGAGGGGGGAAGGGAGGGAACTGCCTCTCCACCTCAAACCACGCCGTACCCGGGCTTGACCCGGGTACCCATGGTGCCGCTCTGGCGTGGGAGACTGGGCTCGCGGATCAAGTCCGCGAGCATCGGGAGGGGGGAAGGGAGGGAACTGCCTCTCCACCTCAAACCACGCCGTACCCGGGCTTGACCCGGGTACCCATGGTGCCGCTCTGGCGTGGGAGACTGGGCTCGCGGATCAGGTCCGCGAGCATCGTGAGGGGGGTGAGGCGAGAGCTGTCGTGCTTTGCCCGCGTTCCCGGGAACGGTCAGTCCGCCTGCCCGAAATGCAGGGTGGCGCGGCCATGCTTGCGACGGTCGATGGCGGTGAAACCTTCCGGCCATGCGAACGGATCGGTGCCGTCCGTTTCCACGATGACGAATGCCCCGGCGGTGAGCCAGCCGTCGTCGAGCGCCGCGCCCAGCGCGGTCGCCGCCAGGTCCTGGCCGTAGGGCGGATCCATCAGGACCAGGTCATGGGCGACAGGCGGGCGTCCGGGCTTCAGGGCATCGCGACGGACGATCCGGGTGCTGTCGGTCGCCCGGGCGCGCGCGATGTTTTGTTTCAGCACTGTCAGTGACGTCTCGGCCTTCTCGACGAATGTCACCTGTCCGGCCCCTCGGGACAGGGCCTCCAGCCCCAGCGCGCCGGACCCGGCAAACAGGTCGAGTACGGTACAGCCGGTCGGGCAGGGCCCGTCGTGACCTGTCCGGAAACGGCTGTTGTGGGCCAGGACGTTGAACAGTCCCTCCCGCGTGCGGTCAGCGGTGGGGCGGATGGTGCGGTCGTCACCGCCCTCCAGCTTCAGGCCACGCAGGGTTCCGGCGATGATGCGCATGGCGGTTCAGCCCCGGCTGCCGTCGCGCTGTATGTCGAAGAAGCCGCGAACGGCCTTGCGCAGCTCGAAGCCCGGCACTTCCGTGACCTCGCCCCGCTGCAGCTTGTCCAGCGCAAAGGGGCCGTAGCGGGTGCGGATCAGGCGGTTTACGGTCAGGCCCGCCGCTTCCAGCGCACGCCGGACCTCCCGGTTCCGCCCCTCCGCCAGTTCGACCAGCAGCCAGCAGTTGCGGCCCGCCTGCCGCTCGATCGTGGCCTGGATCGGGCCGAACTGTTCGCCATCGACGCGGATGCCGTCGGCCAGGCGTGCCAGCCGTTCCGGCTCCGGCGTGCCAAAGGCACGGGCGCGATACTGTCGTACCCAGCCGGTCGAGGGCAGTTCCAGCGCCCGTTTCAGGCCGCCGTCATTCGTCAGCAACAGCAGGCCTTCGGAATTCAGGTCCAGCCGCCCGACACTCATCACGCGGGGCAGCCGCTTGGGCAGGTGATCGAAGATCGTCGACCGGCCCTGCTCGTCACTCGCGCTGGTGACCAGCCCGGCAGGCTTGTAGTAGCGCCAGATGCGGGTGGGTTCGGCGGCGGCGACCGGTTTGCCGTCCACCAGGATCGTGTCGTCCGGCGTGACGTTCAGGGCGGGGGAGGTGAGGCGCTTGCCGTTCACCGCAACCCGACCGGCGCCGATCATCCGCTCGATCTCCCGTCGGCTGGCGACACCGGCGCGGGCCAGCCGCTTGGCGATCCGCTCGCCCTCATGTTCGGTCATGACCAGCGTTCCGTCGCGGCATCATCCACCGCGCGCGCTTCCACCCATTGCGGCCCCTCGGGCGTGTCCTCCGACTTCCAGAACGGGGCGCGGGTCTTCAGCCAGTCGATCAGGAATTCGCTGGCCCGGAAGGCTTCCCCCCGGTGGGCGGAGGCGGTGATCACCAGCACGATCCTTTCGCCGGGTTCCATCCGGCCATGGCGATGCACGATCAGGCTGGCCTGGATGTCGAAGCGCGACAGCGCCTCTGCCTCGATGGCCGCCAGCGCCTTCTCGGTCATGCCCGGATAGTGCTCCAGTGTCAGGGCGCCGACATTGCGGTCGTCGCTGAAATCGCGCACCAGACCGACAAAGCTGACCACGCCGCCGATGTCCTTGCGACCGGCCAGCAGGGCATCCAGCTCCGCGCCCGGATCGAAGTCGTCGCGCTGCACACGCACTGTCATGGTTCAGCCGCCCGTCATGGGGGGGAAGAAGGCAACCTCGTCCGCATCGCTGACGGGATCGTCGAGTTTCGCGGTCTCCTGGTTCACGGCTGCCCGGATCTGCTTCAGATCGGCGAAGGCATGGGCGAAGCCGGGGCTGCGCTCCGACAGTGCGCCGATCAGGCCGCGCACGGTGGTCACGCCCTCCGGCAGGCTCCAGGTTTCCTCATGGACCCCGGTGCGTTCCCGCACCCAGGCAAAATAGAGCAGTTTCAAGAGATCGCCTCCCGGAACGAGATGAAGCCCAACCTATCGCCGGGCGCGACCGCCGTCACCTCTTCCGCGATCTCGATCAGGCCGTCGCTGTCGGTCAGCGAATGTATCACGCCGGACCCCTGTTTCGGATAGCGGCTGGCAACCAGTTCGCCGCTGTCGTCCGGGGCCAGTGTCCCGCGCAGCCACTCCCGCCGGTCGGGCTTGGACTTCATGGCGAAACCCGACCTGACCGGCCAGCGGCGCAATGGCTTCGGCGATGCGCCCTCCAGCCTATCCAGCAGCGGGCGCACGAACATCAGGAAACAGGCCATCACCGCCACCGGATTGCCCGGCAGGCCGACGAAGGCCCTCCCCGCGACATGTCCGAAGGCCAGCGGACGCCCCGGCTTGACCGCCAGCCGCCACAGATGCACCGCACCAAGTGCGCTGACGACGTTGCGGACATGATCCGCGTCCCCGGTCGAGACGCCGCCGGAGGTCAGGATCAGGTCGGACGATTGCGCGGCCTTTGCCAGCGCCTGTCGCACCGCCTCCGCATCATCGGGCAGGACGCCGCCGTCCTCGGCCATGATCCCGATCCGCTGCAGCAGGCCGGTCAGCATGGGGCCATTGGCATCATGCACCTGACCGGGAACCTGCGCCCCGCCCCGCCGGTGGATCTCGTCCCCGGTGGAGAAGACGGTCACGCGGGGACGCTCATGCACGTCGACCGATGTCAGACCGCCCGCGGCCAGCAGCGCGACCTGCGCCGGACCCAGCCGCGCCCCCGCCCGCAGCAGGGTTTCGCCCGCTGCAATGTCCTCGCCCGCGCGCCTGCGGTTGGCCCCGCCCTTCAGTCCCGCCGGAATCCGCACCTGTGCGCCGTCCAGGCTGACGTCTTCCTGCATCACCACGGTGTCGGCACCGTCCGGCATCACGGCCCCGGTGAAGATGCGCACCGCGGTTCCGGGCGCGATGGCCCGCCCCAGCGGATGCCCCGCCGCGGACTGGCCGGAGACGGTCAGCACCGCCGCCCCATCCGCCGCGCAGTCGCTGAAGCGGAAGGCATAGCCATCGACGGCGGCATTGTCGGCCGGCGGCGATGCGCTCAGCGCCGTTGTGTCGGTGGCAAGCACGTGGTCTGTCGCCTGCTTCAGGTCCAGGTGCTTCACGGCTGTCAGTGCGGGCACATTGGCCGCAATCCGCGCCGTGGCTTCGTCCGCGGTCATCAGGGCGCCGCCGAAGGCAAAGCAGTCGTCGCTGATCTGGCTCATGCCGGCACCCGGGCAGCCACAAAGGCGGCGATCTCGTCGATGGCATCCAGGGCGAAGACCGGTCGTCCATCCGCCTGCGTAACCGCGTCGCTGACGACAGCCAGCACGGTCGGGTCATCGGGAAACAGCGGTGGCTTGCCGGTGGCGGCGCGATGTACCTCGATCTTCGGGTGACCTGCCGACTTGTAGCCTTCGACCAGCACCAGATCGACCGGGGCCAGGCGCTGCAGCAGGTCGTCCAGCTCCGGCTCCGGCGCGTCGCGCATTTCCCGCATCAGCGCCAGCCGGGCGCGGGAGGAGATCAGGACCTCGCTCGCCCCGGCCTCCCGGTGGCGCCAGGTATCCTTGCCCGGCGTGTCGATATCGAAGCTGTGGTGTGCATGCTTGATGGTGGAGACACTGAGGCCCCTGGCCACCAGCGCCGGGATCAGGCGCGTGATCAGCGTCGTCTTGCCCGATCCGCTCCATCCCGCGATGCCCAGCACATTGTGCGTGATCATGGACCGTCGTCCCGGAACTGCGGTCCGGCAGCGCTCAGATAGGCAAAGCCGGTCTGAAGCGCCAGGAAACCGGCGATCCAGAACAGCACCAGGCCGGGCAGCAGCGCCGCCTGAAACGGCAGCAGCAGCACGGTCAGTGCGACCATCTGGGTGGCGGTCTTCCACTTGGCCAGGCGGCTGACCGGGACCTCGATCTGGCGGAAGGCGAGGAATTCCCGCAGGCCGGAGACGAACATCTCCCGGCACAGGATCGCGATCGCCGGGACCACGTGCCAGCCGCCAATGGTGCCGAAGCTGACCAGCATGACGATGACCGCGACCACCAGCAGCTTGTCGGCCATGGGGTCCATGAACTGGCCCAGCTTGCTGCCCGCGTTCCAGCGCCGGGCCAGGTTGCCGTCCAGCCAGTCGGTGACACTGGCCACCACGAACAGCACCAGCGGCAGCCAGGCCCGCCAGGGATCGGGCAGGAAGAAGGCGATCACCAGCGGCGGGATGACTGCCACGCGCAACCCGGTCAGCAGGTTGGGCAGGCTGCGCTGGAATGGTGTCGGGCTGTGTGAATGATCCGTCATTGCGGCGGACCTTAGATGATTTCCGGCCCGTAAGAAATCAGGCTTGCACAGACTTTCGCGCCGGGTCGGCCATGACACGCCGAAGGGTATCGCCGAGCGCGCGCACCTCTGCCTCCGCCGCCAGCCCATGGGCGCGCATGGCGCGGTGCGCGGCGGGCAGATTGTAGAAGGGGATGGCCGGATACATGTGGTGTTCGACGTGAAAATGGACGTTGCAGGGAAAGAACAGCCACATCAGCACGGGATGGCCGATGTTGGTTCGCGCCGCCCGCAGCGGAGAGGTGGTGTCCGGGACCGCGCCATGTTCGCAGATCGCCCGCACGCGCAGCAGTGGCTGCAGGAAGGTGACCAGCGGCAACGCCCACAGCAGCAGGTATTCCGTGAAGACACCGCCTGCCAGCGCCAGCGCCGGGGCGGTCACATGGAACCCCAGTACCCACCAGCGGTCGGCCCGCGCGGCGGCCCGCAGGCGTGGCGAGGTATCGTCGAGCGGTCGGCTGCCCTTTTCGGTCCCCTGATCGGTATTGATCGCCGGATTGCCGAAGAAATAGCGATAGGTCTTGAAGGCCGTCAGGCCGAGCAGGTCGCGCGTCAGCTTGCGGAACAGGTAGTCGCGCCCGCGCGGATACCCGGCATGGATCGGGATGTCGGGATCCTGCGGTTCATAGAGGTGATTGTGGTGCAGCCGGTGAACCACGCGGTAGGCGGGCATGGATATGCCGACGATCATGCCGAAGAAGCGCCCGACCAGGTCGTTCAGGGCGCGGTCGCTGAACAGCCGGTAGTGCGCCGCATCATGGGCAATGACGAAACAGGCCTGCTGGCGGGTCGCGATCAGGATCATGCAGGCGAAGATCACCAGCGGATGCCAGACCAGCAGGGCAATGGCCATGAAGCCGGCAATGGAGAGCGCGAGTTCCGCAACCCCGCGCCAGGCCCGTGGATCGTCCTGCCGGGTCAGTTCCTTCACGACAGCCGGGGGCAGCGACCGGCGCGTCATGCCACGCCTGAAGGCCTCCCCCGAATCTGCAGTTGCCGTCTGCTCGCGCATTTCTGACTACCCATTTGTGATCCATTGCGGGTCTCAGTCTATATCCTTGGCTCTGCATGGTCCCCGTCAACTAGAATGGTCACATGAGCCAGGTCTACACCCGCACCTTCACCTACACCTTTGCCGAGCCGGTGGAGGCCGTCTGGCCCGCGCTGGCCGATACCGCCCGCTACAACGAAGCAGCCGGTTTCCCCAAGCACAGGATCGAGGAGCGCCGGCAGTCCGACGGCACGGTCCGCCTGTTTGCCGCGGGGCGCATGGGCCGGGTCGAACTGGCGTGGGAGGAGTTTCCCGTCGAGTGGGTGCTCTACAGGTGGTTCTGGCACTGGCGGGAGTTCTCGAAGGGACCGGTCTCCACCCTGGGTGCCCTGGCGAGGTTCGAGCCGACGCCCGAGGGCGGGTGCATCTGTCACTACGAGATCCGGGTGACCGCGGCGAACCTCCTCGGCTGGCTGATCCTGAACACCGGGTTCTTCAAGAGCGCGAAAGCCACGTTCCATTCACTCTGTGAGCAGGCGGAGGACTGGGCGCGCAGCATCAGTCCGCTGCCGTTCGAGCTGACGCCGCACCAGCTCGACGCCCCGGCCCGCCGTCGCGTCGATGACATGCTGCTGGCGCTGGAGCGTTCGCCCTATGGTCACGGGCTGGGCGACCGGCTGGTCGACTGGGTGCTGCGCGCCTCGGAGGTCGATCTGGTCCGGATGCGCCCGATCGCGCTGGCGCGCCAGTTCGGGGTGACCGTCCGCCCGATGGTGGAGGCCTGCCTGCAGGCGGTCCGGGTCGGATTGCTGCAGCAGCGCTGGGATCTGCTCTGCCCGCGCTGCCGGGGGGCCAAGCTGACGGTGGACGGGCTGGACCAGTTGCCGGACTCGGCGCATTGCGATGCCTGCAATATCGACTACGACCGCGACTTCGCCCGCAATGTGGAGATCACCTTCACGCCCTCGGCGGCACTGCGTCCGGTCTATGACGGCGAATTCTGCCTCGGTGGCCCGATGACCACGCCGCACGTCTGTGCCCAGTTGAAGGTGGATGGCGACGGGTCCCGGTCGGAGGCCGGTACATTGCCCCTGGGCAGTTACCGGATGCGCACCCTGGATGTGGGACCCTATGCGGAGGTCGAGCATCAGGGCGGCCCGTTTCCGGCTCTGCTGATCACGGACAACGAGATCCTGGCGGACGGGAACCCGGACGCGGCGTCGCTGGTGGTCCGCAACCGCACCCACCGGTCCCGCATTGCGGTGATCGAGCGGCGGGACTGGGCGGAGGACGCGCTGACGGCGGAACGGGTGACAACCTATCAGGCGTTCCGTGACATCTGCGCGGCGGAGCGGCTGCGCCCCGGTGACGGCGCCGGTGTCAGTCAGGTGGCGCTGATGTTCACCGACCTGAAGGGGTCGTCCGACCTCTATCGCCGGGTCGGTGACGCCCTGGCCTACGGGCAGGTGCGGGGGCACTTCGCCTATCTGGCCGATCAGGTCCGCCGCCATGACGGGGCCATCGTGAAGACCATGGGCGATGCCGTGCTCGCCGCCTTCGCCGAACCGGCGGACGCCCTGCGCGCCGCCATCGACATCCAGCGCGGGATCGACGGCTTCAACCGGCGGAATCAGGCCGACCTGGCCATGAAGATCGGCGTGCATGCCGGTTCATGTCTGGCCGTGACCCTGAATGACCGTCTGGACTACTTCGGCCAGACCGTGAACCTCGCCGCGCGGCTGCAGGGGGAGGCGCGCGGCGGAGAGGTGGTGATCTCCGGCCGCCTGCATGATGATCCGACCGTCCGCCCGCTGCTGGAACCGTTCGATGCGCAGGAGGAACGGGCGACCCTGCGCGGCTTCGCCCTGCCCGAACGTCTCTGGCGGATCAGGCCGGATCAGCAATCCGACCCGGACACGGGCCGTTGATGCTGCTCCGGAACAGGACCCTCTAGCTTTCCCGCCGCAGCACCCGGCCCCGGCGTTCTGCGCTGACGGCGCCGTCCGAGAAGCTCAACTGCCCGTTGACGAAGACATGCTCGATCCCGGCGGAGGGATTGAGCGGGGCGTCGAAGGTGGCCCGGTCGCCGACGGTCTGCGGGTCGAAGATGACGATGTCGGCAAAGGCCCCGGCCCGCAGGTGACCCCTGTCGCGCAGTCCGAAGTTGGTGGCCGACAGGCCGGTCATGCGATGCACCGCGTGCTCCAGCGGGATCAGCCCCAGTTCCCGCACGTAATGGCCCAGAACGCGCGGAAAGGTGCCCCACAGGCGCGGATGCGGGTGCGGGTCGCCCGGCAGCCCGTCGGAGCCGATCATGGCATGCTCGAAGCGCAGGATCTCCCGCAGGTCATCCTCCGACATGGAGAAATAGATCGCCGCCGCCGGTTGCAGCCGCTCGACGGCCTCCTGCTCCGTGCAGCCCCATTCGCGTGCGATGGCGTCCAGGTCGCGACCCGCGCATTCCGGATGCGGCTTCGATCCGGTGATCATCACCCGTTCGGCCCGTGCGATCATGTGCGGCAGCAGGATGGTGGACCCGGCGATGTAGGGATAGACGTCCAGACTGATCGGCTGGTGCTTCATCGCCTCCCGGAACTTCGGCAGGGTCTCCGCCGTGCGTCCGAAATTCGCCCGTCCGTTGCACTTGTGATGCGAGATCACCACCGGCGCCCCGGCGTGCCGCCCGATCAGGAAGGCCTCGTCCATTGCGGCCAGGATATCGTCGCCCTCGTCGCGCATGTGGGCGGTATAGACGCCCCCGGCAGCCCCCAGCGGTTCGGCCACGTGACAGACCTCCTCAGTGGTCGCGTTCGCCGCAGGTGGATAGTAGAGGCCCGAGGACATGCCGATGGCCCCGTCGGCCAGCGCCTCCGACAGGCGGCGCTGCATCCGGTCGATCTCCGCCGTGGTGGCCTCCCGCTCCACGTCCAGCCCCATGGCGTCGTAGCGCAGCGTCGAATGGCCGGTCAGGAAGGCGGCATTGATGGAAGGTTTCGCCGCCTCCACCCGCTGCATGTAGTCGCCCAGCCGCTGCTCCATCAGCCCCTCGCCGCGGATGATCGGTTCCAGCCGGAAGTCGGGCACCCGCGCGGTATCGAACGGCGCGGTGGAGAAGCCGCAGTTGCCGACGACGACGGAGGTCACGCCCTGGCTGATCTTCATCTCCATGTCCGGGGTCTCGATCAGCGCCGCGTCGTCGTGGGTGTGCACGTCGATGAAGCCGGGCGCGACCACCTTCCCCACCGCGTCGATGCGCCTCTGCGCCGACCGGTCCCCCAGGTCGCCCACGGCGACGATGCGGTCACCGCTGACGGCAATGTCCTTCTGCTCCGGACGGTCCCCGGTGCCGTCGATCACCATGCCTCCGGCGATGATCAGGTCGATGCGGCCCTCGCTCTGCGTGCTCATCTGTTCTGCTCCAGCCTGAATGTTGCGCCGACAGCCTAACGGCATTCGCGGCGTGGCGCATCGTCCGGTGCGACCATGACGGACGGATTTCACCGTGCACATGTGACTTCTCTTGGCCCCCGTGGTGGTATAGGCAGTCGCGATGAACAGACGCCTGAAACGTGACATCCGCGCCTGCGCCATCATCGCGGGCAGCGCCGCCCTTCTCGGCGCGATCTTCGGCATCGCGATAGCGGTCAGCGGCGACGATGAAACACGTGTCGCGACGGTTGCTGCTGCGGCGTTCCGCGGGGTCTGGACGGGAGGCTTCATTGCCTCCCTGCTGGTGGCGATCGAATCCTTCTACATCAATGGTGCCAACGGCGCCTGGATGCGGCGGCTGTCGTTCAGCGCGCAACTGCTGCTGCGGTCCCTGCTGTATCTCGTGATCATTCTGGCAGGCATCCAGTCCGGCGCCGCCCTGTTCCCGATCACGGCCTCCACCCCCTTCGGCTGGAACAGCGAGACCGCGATCCAGCTCGGCTTCTCGCTGGTTATCAGCCTGGCGGTCAATTTCGCCATGTCGGTCAACCGGCTGCTGGGGCAGGCGGTGTTCCTGAACTTCCTGACCGGGCGCTATCACCGGCCGGTGGTCGAGCCGCGCGTGCTGCTGTTCGTCGACCTGGTGGGATCCACCGCCGCCGCCCAGGCCATCGGCGACCTGGCGTTTCACGGGCTGCTGCGCGACGTCTATCGCGACCTCACCGGCCCGGTGATCGAGCGGCGCGGCGTGATCGAGAAATACGTCGGTGACGAGATGATCGTCTCCTGGCCCGACCGGCCGGACGCGCGCCTCGCCGCCCTCCTGTGCGGTCTGGATTTCCAGCAGGTGCTCGACCAGGCGGCAGACCGCTACCGCCGCGACTACGGCCTCGCCCCGCGCCTGCGCGGCGCGGTGCATGCGGGACCGGTGGTGATGGGGGAGATGGGGGAGCTGCGGCAGGAGATCGTGATGCTGGGCGACGCCATGAACACGACCGCGCGGATGGTGGAGCTCTGCCGCAGCCATGACTGCGCCCTGCTGGCCAGCGACGCCGTGCTGGACGAAAGCCTCCGCAGCCCGGATGGCGCCGGGGCGGCTGGCCTGCACATCACCGACATCGGCAGCACCGACATCCGGGGCCGCAACCAGCCCCTGCGCCTCCACGCCGTCTCCCGCGCGGCCCCGTCACCCTGACCAGGTCAGATGCGACCGACAGGGAGTTGCACCCCCGAAACTTTCCCGCTATAGACCGCGCCTCGGCAGAGGCCCGGTGCGCCGCTGTAGCTCAGCTGGTAGAGCAACTGATTCGTAATTAGTAGGTCGGTGGTTCGAGTCCACTCAGCGGCACCATTCCTTTCAACGGGTTAGATCACGGGCAGTGTTTTTGATTTACGCCCAGCAATCACATGGTAGGCACCGGGGGCATTCTTCGCTGGTGCCAGCAGCGGCTGATTGGATCGCCTACGCTGCCTCTGCGCTTCCGCGATGCGCGCGCGCCCTTCAAGGCTCTTCGGCCCGGTAGACAGTCCACCGCGCATCCGGCTCCGGCGCATCCCGATGACACCCGCGCGCGCGTTAGGGGGCGGGGAAACTCAACGTCGCCAATCAGCCGTATCGCGTCTGCCGGTCCGATGATGCGTGCAGGCTGTCCCTGATTTCCTACCGCTCCGCCTCTGCCAGACTTTGCCTTCCCTTTCACGGTCCCGGTAATCGGACCAAATGCGGTCAGGAACAGCCTGCAACGGTCCGACAGGTCGTACACATACATTCTGCCAGGGCAGGGGGTGAGGCGGGGCTGGTCAGGAGTGGGCGGAGGCGATTGGCGTCAACACACGCGACAGTGTATCGGACCTGATACCACCGAATATCTTCTGCCCAACCAACGCTAGAGCGTCAGAAAGTAACCGGAAAGACCATCCTCGCCGTCGGTACCCGGCACTCCCCTGGACGGTCCCCCGATACCTGCGCGACCACCATCGACAAGGAACGTCCAGCCCGGAGTTCTGCTATCGGGCGTTTGCACCCAGACAACTCCCCCTTCGCCTCCTGGAGCGCCACCGCCACCGCCGCCCGTCCCAACGTTCCTCGGTATGCCTCCAGCACCAGCTTTGCCGTCCTCGCCTGACACTCCTCGCACATCAATCACGCCTGATCCGATGGCTTTTCCGCCAACTCCTATGAACATCAAGCCGCCGTTGGTGTTTCCTCGTCGTCCTCCGTCGCCACCAGCGCCAAAGGTCCCCCGCTCTGCCCCGATTCTGCCGACAGCCGGTTGTCCTGGTCGCCTCCGGTGTGCGTCGTGCACTGCGCCGCTGCCTCCACCACCGCCGTGTTCCGTGGTTCCGGCAGCACCGGCACCACCAACAAGAGGTCCGCCTTGGCTTCCACCGTCGCCACCGTTTCCTCCAATATTCGACATGGAGAACTGATGGCTGAGTCGAAGGCCTGAAGGGGTTGTGGCCTCAAATATTCGGCGGTCGGAACTGAAGCTTCCGAAATCGATACGGCCATCCAAATGAACGTCACCGGCCACGTCCAGAATCAACCAGTCTTGGCTATTGGCGACGATGAGCAGCGTACCTCCTTTCTCGATATGCACGGAGTCAAACCGCCATAGCCTTGCAGGAAGTCGTTTCGTCTGTCCCGATTGAACGTGGAGAACGCGGCCAGAGCTTTGGCCAATCTTGCTGCAGCCCATCAGAAGAGCTGCGCTTCCCATCGCGGTGAGAATTTTTCGACGATCTCCACACCAGCTCATTTCTCCGGTAACTCCTCGTACGATTGCCGTATCTGCAGGCTATCACTGCCGGAATTGAACTGGCCAGCCGAGTTCATCGCTCATGCGTGTTGGCGGAATCATCAACTGGGTCCCCCACGCAAGGGTTTCGGCGAAGCAAGGTTGTTGGCCGCCCGGCCGACGAACGTTGTGGCGTGCCGTGTGACGAAATTACCAAAGGGAAGGAGAGCCTTAGAAACCGAACTCGCTCGCTCAGGTAAAAGAACGGCTTACTTTGCGCCGCTGGCCACGACGCCCCCTCTGCCATGCGGCTTCAACAGGAGGCCGCTTGGCGCATGAAATCCTTCGTCCCTGGTTCGCCGGCATATTCGTAGTTGGTAGGTCGGTGGTTCGGGTCCACTCAGCGCACCATTTTTCCTTCCGGCGTCAGAAGGTGGGCACGGCAGTTGCCGTGTTCCCCCTCACTCGCTGTTCGCGGCCTTCCTCGGTGCGGCTTCCGTCGGCGTCGCTTCCGTCTCCTGCCCCTCGCCGAACATCTGGATCTCGCCGGCGATGCGGCCGCCCGCCTCGATCTCGACTTCGCCGTAGCGCAGGATGCCTTTCAGCTTGCCGGTGGAGCGGACGATCAGGCGTTCGCGGCAGTTCAGGGTGCCTTCGAAGTCGCCGGCGATGTCGGCGGTATCGACGTGGCATTCACCGGCGTAACTTCCCCCGGGGCTGACGCGGAAGCTGGTGGCCTCGACACGGGCGTCGACCGCGCCCTCGATCACCAGTTCGGCGCAGTTGCTGACCTCCCCCTTCAGGGAGATGCCGCTGCCGACCAGCAGGCGCGATTCCTCTTCCTTCGCGCTGCTGCCGGGGATGCGCATCGGCGCCTCCTGCCGGGGGCGGGGAATGTCGGGTCGGGGGCGGCGCGCGATCAGGTCCTCCGTCGGCATCGGCGTGCTCGTCTTCGGTGCCGGGCGCTGTGCCTCGCTGCTGCCTTCGCCATCCTGTCCGTTCGGTTTGCGGGTGAACATGGTCGGTTTCCGCCTTCCTCGCTGGTCTGATCCCTCAATTGACGTTATCCATAGTCCTGTTCGATCACGGCGACAATTGGGCGAAGCGCAGGTTTTTTGCCGGTCACCGCTTTGACATCCGGCGGTCACGGCCATCCGCACCGCGCCGCCGCAGCCTGGGGAGGCAGAAATGACTGACGCATACATCATCGGCTCCTTTTCCACCCGGTTCCAGAAATGGCCCGACAAGTCGTTCAAGGACCTGACGCGGGAGGCCTATCTGGGCGCGCTCGCCGATGCGGGGATGGAGAACGGCGACGACATCGAGTTCGGCTGGTTCGGCAATTGCGGCATGTGGCTGCACAACGACCAGGGTTCCATCCGCGGCCAGGTCTGCTTCACGCCCCTGGTGAACGAGGGGCTGTTCCCCGCCCGCGTACCGATGGTGAACGTGGAGGGCGCCTGCGCCACTGCCTCGATGGCGCTGCACGGGGCGTGGAAGGACATCCTGTCCGGCCAGACCGATGTCAGCCTGGCCATTGGTGTGGAGAAGATCTGGATCCCCGACGAGCCGGAGAAGATCCAGCGCAGCTTCTACGCCGGTATCGACAATTTCGATCCGGAGGAATGGCAGGAATATTATCGGAATGCGGGCGAGGAAGCGGGCAAGTCCTTCGAGACCGGGCCGGACCGCACCGTCTTCATGGACACCTATGCCATGCAGGCCTGCTATCACATGAAGAAGCATGGCACGACGCAGCGCCAGATCGCCGCCGGAGCCGCCAAGAACCACAATTACGGCGCCCTGAACCCCAACGCCCAGTACCAGTTCCCGATGACCGTCGATCAGGTGGTGGAGGACCGGCCGGTCAGTTTCCCGCTCACCCGCTCCATGTGCTCCCCTATCGGGGACGGCGCGGCGGCGGCGGTCGTGGTGTCGGAGGATTACTACAAGGGCCTGCCGCAGGCGGTGAAGGACCGGGCCGTGAAGATCCGCGCCAACGCCCTGTCGGGCGGCAAGTACAAGCGGCTGGACGAGCCGTCGCTGTCGATGACCGCGGCGCAGAAGGCCTATGCCCATGCCGGGCTGAAGCCGGAGGATGTGCAGGTGGCGGAGGTGCATGACGCCACCAGCTTCTGCGAGGTGCTGCAGGTGGAGATGATGGGCTTCTGCGACGTGGGCGAGGGCGGTCGCTTCGTGGAGGCGGGTGAGACCGGACCGGGTGGCAAGGTGCCGGTGAACACCTCCGGCGGTCTGGTGTCGAAGGGGCATCCGGTGGGCGCCACCGGCCTGTCGATGATCTACGAACTGACGACGCAGCTGCGCGGGGAGGCAGGCGAACGGCAGGTGCCGGACGCCCGCATCGCACTGGCAGAGAACGGCGGCGGCGTCATCGGCTTCGAGGAAGCGGCCTGTTCGGTTACCATCCTGGAACGCGCCCGGGATTAGGTTGTCTGTGGGCCGTTCCGCCCCTCTCCCCCTCCCGGCCACCCACGCAAGTATCCTGAAACGGGTGGCCGGGAGGGGGAGAGGGGCGGAACGGTCAGCATAGAGACTCCGAAGAGGGGCGGAACGGTCAACAACCGCTCAGAGGCACCAACGTAGAACCGAGGAGACGCAACATGCCTGTCAGGGTCGGAATGGGTTTCGGGGAACTGCCCTTCTCGGGGGCGGCCCCGTTCTGGGACTGGATCGACATGCTGGAGGACGGCGGCGTCAACAGCTACTGGCAGTCGGACCGTATCGCCTCTGCCCGGCCGCATCTGGAACCGATGGCGGCGCTGGGGGCCGTTGCCGGGCGCACGCGGCGGCTGAAGTTCGGCATGAATGTCGCCTCTCTGGCGCTCCGGGAACCGGTGCTGCTGGCCAAGCAGTGCGCCACCATTGATTACCTCAGCGCCGGGCGGCTGCTGCCGGCCTTCGGGATCGGTGCGAAACTGGCCCCGGACTGGGCCGCGACGGGCATGCCGACGGCAGGGCGCGGTGCGCGGGCCGATGAGGCGCTGGAGATCATCATCCGCCTCTGGAAGGGGGAGACGCTGGACTATGACGGCAAGTATTTCCAGCTGAAGGGCGCGCGGATCTCACCGACACCCGTGAACCCGAACATCCCCATGTGGATCGGCGGTGCCACCAAGGCGGCGGTGGAGCGGACGGCGAAATATGGCACCGGCTGGCAGGCTGCCTTCGAAAGCCCGGCCCAGCTGGCGCCCGTTGTGCGGGCCATCCGCGAGACCGCGGTGGCGCAGGGCCGTCCGGTGGCCGATGACCATTTCGGCGCGGCCTTCCCGTTCCGCTTCGGCAGCATGGACGAGGAAGTGGTGGCGACGGAGGCCGGCCGCTTCGAGAAGCGGCTGCGCAAGGACCCGACCGGGTACTTCGTGGTGGGGGACGAGGCGACGATCCTCGACCGCATCCGCGCCTATGTCGATGCCGGGGCGTCGAAATTCATCCTGCGCCCCATCGCGGGCAGCGACGCCGACCTGATGGACCAGACCCGGAAGTTCATCGATCTGGTGCAGCCGGAACTGGACGCCATTCCGCTGCCGAAGGCGGCCTGACCGTCGCCAGGTGAGCCATCTGACGTCGGAGCTCGCCTGACGAGTACACCGCACTGCATGTCTTCCCCCCTTGAGGGGGAAGTGGCCGCGAAGCGGTCGATGGGGGGTGAAGCCGCAGGCTGCCGAACTGTGGTGAAATCCCGGCTGTTCGGCTTCGCCGATTCACCCCCATCCCGACCTTCCCCCGTCGAGGGGGAAGGGGAAGTACAACAATTGCCGCCGTCGCTGTCAGGCGCGCTCGAAGCCGCGGGCGACTTCCCAGTCGGTGACCACCCGCTCGTGCTCCTGCTGTTCCCAGATGGCGACATGGACGTAGTGGTCCACCACATTGTCACCCAGCGCCGCGCGCAGCATCTTCGACCGCTTCAGGGCCAGCGTGGCATCGCGCAGGTTGGCGGGGATGCGGCGGATGCGGCGTCCCTGATAGGCATCGCCCTCGAACCCCGGTTCCAGTTCCAGCTTGCGCTCGATCCCGTCGATCCCGGCGGCCAGCAGCGCGGCCATGGCGAGATAGGGGTTCAGGTCGGCGCCGCCGACGCGGCATTCGACGCGGATCGCCCTGGTACCCTCACCGCACAGGCGATACCCCGCGGTGCGGTTGTCGCGTGACCAGATGGCGGCGGTGGGCGCGAAGGTGCCAGCCTGGAACCGCTTGTAGCTGTTCACATAGGGGGCAAGGAACCAGGTGATGGCGCTGGCATGTTCCAGTTGCCCGGCCAGGAAATGGCGCATCAGGTCGGACATGCCCAGCGGGTCCTGCGGATCATGGAACAGCGGAGTGCCGTCCATGTCCTGCAGCGACTGGTGGATGTGGCTGGAATTGCCCGCCGCGTCCGTGTCCCACTTGGCCAGGAACGTCAGGGCACGGCCCTTTGCCCAGGCGATCTCCTTGGCGGCGTTCTTGATCACCGCGTGGCTGTCGGCCATGTCGAGCGCATCCGAATAGCGGACGTTGATCTCCCCCTGGCCGGCGTCTGCCTCCCCCTTCGAATTCTCCACCGGGATGCCTGCGGCCTGCAGGCCCCGGCGCAGCGCCCGCATCACCGGTTCCTCCTTGGTGGTCTGGAAGATGTTGTAGTCCTCGTTGTAGCGGCTGAAGGTCGAAAGATCGCGGTACCCGGACGCGGCCGCCTGTTCGTAGGATTCCTCGAACAGGAAGAACTCCAGCTCCGACGCCATCATGGCGCGATAGCCCATGCCCTCCAGCCGCGCGATCTGGCGCTTCAGGACGGCGCGGGGGGAATGGGGCACCGGCTGGTGGTGGTGATCCAGCACGTCACAGAGCACCAGCGCCGTACCCTCCAGCCAGGGCACCTGCCGCAGGGTGGCAAGGTCGGGCTGCATCACGTAGTCCCCGTAGCCGCTGGCCCAGCTTGCGGCGGCAAAGCCCTCCACGGTGATCATCTCCAGATCGGTGGCCAGCAGGTAGTTGCAGGCGTGGGTTTCCTCCCAGCCGCTGTCGAGGAAGAATTCGGCCTGGAACCGCTTGCCCATCAGCCGCCCCTGCATGTCCACCATGCAGACCAGCACGGTATCGATCTCCCCCGCGCCGACCGCTGCCGTCAGTTCGTCCATCGTCAGATTGCCGGGCATGGCTGTCCCCTCTTGTCTCCGGGCCGGGAATTCTTGACTTCCCCTGCTGCAGCCAAAGCATACTGCACTCGCGCCCGCAACGGGGCGTTTGGGGAACGGGGAGATCGCAGAATGGCACTTCAGGCAATTCCGACCATGCTGGTGGGCAGCTATCCGCAGCCCGGTTGGCTGGTGAACCGCGATGTCCTGATGGGCAGTTCGCCGCCACGGGTCCGGATGAAGGATGTCTGGCTGCCACGCGCCGAGGAACTGGAGGAGGCGCAGGATGATGCCTGCCTGCTGGCGCTCCGGGACCAGGAAAAGGTGGGCATCGACATCGTCTCCGACGGGGAGTGCCGCCGGGAGAGCTACTTCAACCATTTCGCCAATGCGCTGGGCGGCATCGACATCGACAATCCCGGCGAGATGCCGGGGCGCACGGGCAAGCCGACCCTGGTGCCGCGGGTTGTCGGGCCGATCACCCGCAGCGGCGGGGTGCAGGTCCGCGATGTGGCCTTCATGCGCCGCCACACCGATCGCGCGGTCAAGGTCACGATCCCCGGCGCCTTCACCATGGCACGCATGGCCAAGGACGAATATTACGGTGACCAGGGCAAGCTGATCAGCGCCTATGCCGCCGTGCTGAATGCGGAGATCAGGGAGATGAAGGCCGCAGGTGCCGACATCATCCAGATCGACGAACCGCATATGCAGGCCCACCCGGAGGAGGCGCGGAAGTACGGCATCGACGCCATCAACCAGGCGCTGGACGGGGTCGAGGGCATGACCATTGTCCATGTCTGCTTCGGCTATGCCTATGTCGTGAAGGACAAGCCATCGGGCTATTCCTTCCTGGCCGAGCTGGATGCCTGTGACGCCAGCGCGATTTCCATCGAGGCGGCGCAGCCGAAGCTGGACCCCTCGATCATCGACCGGCTGCCGTCGAAGCAGATCGTCTATGGCGTCCTCGACCTGGGCACCAATGATGTCGAGACGCCGGATCAGGTGGCTGACCGGCTGCGCGGGGCCGTGGGGCATGCGGGCGCGGCGCGGGTCATCGCTGCGCCGGACTGTGGCATGAAGTACCTGCCGCGTGACGTGGCCTTCGGCAAGCTGTCGTCGCTGGCCGAGGGGGCAGCGATCGTCCGGCGCGAGGTTGCGGGGGACTGACTGCGGCATGACAAGCATCTACATCGACGCCGACGCCTGCCCGGTGAAGGACGAGATCCTGCGGGTCGCCAGCCGCCACCGGCTGCAGGTCTACATGGTTTCCAACGGCGGGATCCGCCCCAGCCCCGACCCGCTGGTCCAGACCGTGGTGGCGCCGGAGGGACCGGACGCCGCCGACATGTGGATCGCCGACCGGATCGGCCCCGGCGACATCTGCGTCACCGGTGACATTCCGCTGGCCGCACGCTGTCTGGAGCATGGCGGGGCCGCCATCCGCCACAATGGCGATCCCTTCACACCGGACAACATCGGCCACCAGCTTGCCATGCGCGACCTGATGGCGGACATGCGCGCTGCCAATCCGCTGGGCGCGGGCGGCGGCGGTCGCCCCTTCAGCAAGGCGGACAGATCGAACTTCCTGAACCGGCTGGAAACCATGGTGCAGGCCGCGAAGCGGGTCTGAGTGGGTGATCCTGGTGGTTTGTTGGTGGACCGTGCCACCCCTCTCCCCCTCCCGGCCACCCATTTCAGGATACTTGCGTGGGTGGCCGGGAGGGGGAGAGGGGTGGTGCGGTCAGCGAACAAGGCCAGGAGAGGGGAGGCACGGTCGACAAACGAATCCTGCCAAGGATGACAGCGCGTGGCCGATATGGCATTGGGTGGACCACCAGCGAAACCGGGAGTGCAGAACCATGAGCGACCTTTCCGTCTATCTGTCGGGCGAAATCCACACGGACTGGCGTGAGCGTATCGAGGCGGGTGCCGCCGCCGCCGGTCTGGACATCGAATTCACCGCGCCGGTGACCGACCACGGGTCCAGCGACGATTGCGGCGTGGCGATCCTGGGGCAGGAGAACAATGGCTTCTGGAAGGATCACAAGGGCGCCAAGATCAACGCCATCCGCACCCGCACCCTGATCGAGCGCGCGGACGTGGTCGTGGTCCGTTTCGGCGACAAGTACAAGCAGTGGAATGCCGCCTTCGACGCGGGTTATGCGGCGGCGATGAACACGCCGCTGATCGTGCAGCATGATCCCTCCCTGACGCACCCGCTGAAGGAAGTGGACGCCGCCGCACTGGCCGTGGCCGAAACGCCGGAACAGGTGGTCGAGATCCTGGCCTATGTCATCAAGGGCGAACTGAAGCAGCTCTCCGCCTGAGCGGATTGCACCGCTGTTCCAACCCTCTCCTCTGCCCGGCCACCCGCGCAGGTAGCCTGAAATGGCTGGCCCGGGAGGGGACGGGACAGACAGCAAACAACAGAAAGGTCGAGCGTGCGCTATGTGAGCACCCGGGGCGTTGCCCCGGTCCTGGAATTCGATGATGTTCTGCTGACCGGCCTGGCGCGGGATGGTGGCCTGTATGTGCCGGAGTCCCTGCCGCAGCTTGATCTGGCCGGGTTGCAGGGCCTGTCCTATGCCGACCTTGCCGCACGGGTGCTGGGACCGCTGACCGGTGACAGTATCGGGCAGGATGAATTCCGGCAGATGATGGCGGATACCTATGCCGCCTTCGACCATACCGCCGTTGCGCCGCTGAAGCAGATCGGCGCCAACGACTGGGTGATGGAGCTGTTTCATGGCCCCACCCTGGCGTTCAAGGACTTCGCGTTGCAGGCGCTGGGGCGGTTCTTCGACCGGGTGCTGTCGGATCGCGGCGAGCGGGTGACGATCCTGGGGGCCACGTCCGGCGATACCGGGTCGGCGGCCATCGAAGGCTGCCGGGGGCGTGAGGCGGTGGACATCTTCATCCTGTATCCGCTGGGCCGGGTCTCGGACGTGCAACGGCGACAGATGACGACCGTCGAGGACGCGAACGTCCACGCCATCGCCATCGAGGGCGATTTCGATGACTGTCAGGCACTGGTCAAGGCGGCCTTCAACGATCTGCGGTTCAGGGATTCCATGCGGCTGTCGGCGGTCAATTCGATCAACTGGGCGCGGGTCGCGGCGCAGGTGGTCTATTACGTCCATGCCGGGATCGCGCTGGGCGGACGGCCGCTTGCCTTCTCCGTCCCGTCCGGCAATTTCGGCAACATCTTTGCGGGCGAGATCGCACGCCGCATGGGGCTGCCGGTGGATACGCTGCTGATTGCCACCAACGTCAACGACATCCTGACCCGGTTCTTCGATACCGGCGAATATCGCACCCGGGGTGTCAGCGCGACCATGAGCCCGTCGATGGATATTCAGGTTTCATCCAACTTCGAGCGGCTGCTGTTCGACATGGTGGATCGCGACGGCCCCCGTGTTCAGGGCCTGATGGACAACCTGAAACAGTCGGGTGGTTTCACGGCCCCTGCCGCCGCCTTCGAGGCGGCGCAGAAGGTCTTCACCGCCCGGCGGGTGGACGAGGATGAAACACTGGAAGAGATGCGCAGGGTCTGGCGCGACACGGGCGAGATCCTGGACCCGCACAGTGCCATCGGCACCGCTGCCGCGCGGCGCGCGCGGGCGGAGGGCCGGATTGCCGACGCGGTGCCGACGGTCAGCCTGGCCACAGCCCATCCGGCCAAGTTCCCGGATGCGGTCCAGCAGGCCATTGGCGTTCACCCGGCACTGCCCGAACGGCTGGCCGATCTGCATGAGCGGAAGGAGCGCAGCATCACCCTGCCCAACGACCTCGGCGCGCTGCAGCGCCATCTGGAATCCTATGCCCGCATCGCGGGCGGAGGGGCGAATTGAGCGCGGGGGTGCTGCACACCCTGCCCAGCGGTCTGCGGGTCGCGGTTGCCCCGATGCCCGGCGTGGAGACGGTCTCCGTCGGTGTCTGGGTCGATGTCGGCGGTCGGCATGAGCGCGTCCACGAGAACGGTCTGGCGCACATGCTGGAGCATATGGCCTTCAAGGGTACCGCGCGCCGCTCCGCCCTGCGCATTGCGGAGGAGATCGAGGATGTGGGGGGGTACCTGAACGCCTACACCAGTCGCGAACAGACCGCCTATTACGCCCGTGTGATGCGCGACGACACCGATCTGGCCATCGAACTGATTGCCGACATCCTGCTGCAGTCGACCTTCCCGGAGGAAGAGCTGGCGCGGGAGCGGGAGGTGGTGCGCCAGGAGATTGCGCAGGTCAATGACACCCCCGACGACCTGATCTTCGACCATCTGCAGGCGGCGGCCTATCCGGACCAGCCCGTCGGCCGGTCGATCCTGGGCCTGCCCGAGCGGGTCTCGACCTTTGCCCGCAGCGACCTGCAGGGGTTCCTAGGGCGTGGCTACGGGGCCGAACGTATGGTGGTTGCCGCTGCCGGTGCGGTCGATCCGGACGCGTTCCTGAAAGCCATCGAGAAGCTGTTCGCCGATGTCGGCACCGTTACCGATGACACGCCGGAGCCGGCGGTCTGGCAGGGCGGCGCCATCATCGACCGGCGGACGCTGGAGCAGACCCATCTGGCACTGGGATTCGACGGGGTGACGATCCACGACCCGGATTTCATCGCCGCGCAGGTGGTGTCGAACGTACTGGGCGGCGGCATGTCCTCGCGCCTGTTTCAGGAGGTGCGGGAGAAGCGTGGCCTGGCCTATTCCGTGTTCAGCTTTGCCGGGGCCATGGCCGATGGCGGCATGGTCGGTGTCTATGCCGCTTCCTCCCCCGACAGCGTCGCGGAACTGGGGCCGGTGCTGGCCGGGGAGATACTCAGGCTGGCGGAAGACACGAACGAGGTGGAAACCGCCCGTGCCCGGGCGCAGATGAAGGCGGGACTGGTGATGTCGCTGGAAAGCTCCTCCGCCCGGCTGGAGCAGATTGCGCGCCAGGTGCTGGTGCATGGCCGACCGCTGGAGACTGCCGACCTGCTGGCCCGGGTGGACGAGGTGGATGTCGCCACCTGCCGTCGGGTGGCGGAGAAACTGTTCGGGGCGGGCAAGCCGATGGCCATCGCGGCGGTGGGCGATACGGAACAGCTTGCGTCACCGGAGGCCTTCGCCGCACACTTTGCCTAGGAGGACCGCAGTCCTGGTGGCGGCATCGGCCCGCGCCCTCATCCGGCCACCCGTTGCAGGGCTTTCCCTCGGGTAGCCTGGTGGAGGAGCGGGCCGGTATGGACTTCGCGGGAACTGGTTTCAACCGGAGGGCACATGTTCGCGAACATGGCGTCAGATGATACCCGGCCCCTGTTGCGGGGCCGTCGTATCTACCTGCGTCCGCCGCAGGCGCATGACTGGCGGGCGTGGGCGGAATTGCGCGCGGGCAGTCGCGCGTTCCTGGAGCCGTGGGAGCCGACCTGGCCAGCCGACGCCCTGTCGCGCTTTTCCTACCGCCGCCGCCTGCGCCTCTATCAGCGTGACGCCCGCGCCGACCTGGCCTATTCCTTCCTGGTCTTCCGCAATGGCGATGATGCGCTGCTGGGCGGGATCACCCTGTCGAACGTGCGCCGCGGCGTGACCCAGGCGGCCTCCGCCGGCTACTGGATGGGCCAGCCCCATGCCCGGCAGGGCTACATGGCCGCCGCGATCACGCTGGTCTGCGACTGGTCGTTCGGTGAACTGGGTCTGCACCGGGTGGAGGCGGCCTGCCTGCCGGAGAACCTTCCCTCCGCCAGCCTGCTGCGCAAGTGCGGCTTCACGGAGGAAGGTTATGCGCGCAAGTATCTGCGCATCGCCGGATACTGGCGCGATCATCTGTTGTTCGCCGTGCTGGAGGCGGATGCGAGACCACGCTTTGATTGAAGTGTGATGAATCTCAACCAATAGTTACTCCCCTTATTAGATTTTCGGCTAGAGTCTCACCCGGTACGGGCGGGCGCTGAGTATTATTTCGCGTGCGTGAATGCTGAATAATCGGGAATGCAGAGAGTCCGGGTTTCAGTCTCCTTCAGGTGCCGAAATGAGAAAGACGCATGCGATCCGAGATCCGAACGTCATATTCAGAGATTCACTATTCCCTTCATGAACTGGAGAGAATAGATGCCCTGGACGGCATAGGATTGGCGCGTGTGCCGGACGATGCTGACCTTGATCTGATCCTGTCCACGCTGGTTGCGGTACTTGATTTTCCCATCGGCTTCATTGCCCTGGTCGATGACGACGCGCTGCGTTTCATCTCCAGGGTCGGGCTTGATCTCACCGAAGTTCCGCGCGCGGCCTCGTTCTGCACCCACACGATCCGGAATGACGGTCCGCTGGTCGTGGAAGACGCCCGGCTGGACAGCCGCTACAGAAGTCTGCCCCTGGTCGCCGGTGCACCGTATCTGGTGGCCTATGCCGGTGTTCCAATCCGCCCCAGCGCCGGATATCGCATCGCCACATTGTGTGTCGCCGATATGCAGCCACGGCATGTCGGCGAGGCCCAGAAGGCCACCCTGTGCCGGTTCGCCGGTCTGGTGGAACGCCTGATCGCAGGTATCGAACAGTCCGCAAGATCGACCGCAGACCAGCACGGTCTCCGAAGGTATCGAGACTGCGGAACAGCTTGCCTTCGTCCGCGACAACGGATCGACGCATGGTCAGGGCTATCTGCTGGGGCATCCCATGTCCGCTGCGGATGCGACGGCGCTGGTCAGGGTCGGCAGGATCGATATCGACAGCCTGATGATGTCGCGGCAGGTCTCGCGACCGGCCTAATGGCCTACCCACCCAATGAGTGCATAGTTGCGGTTTTTATGCATCTGTCAGTTAAACGTGCACGTGTGCATGGAGAGAAAATGTGCTTAATATGTAGCATGTGAGTACCTAAGTCCCCGGGTTGTGGCTCCTGGCTGCGCCTTGTGTCGTCTGGAGTTGAGTTGGAATCGCGTCTGGTCAAGAACGAGGATCATCGTGTCGCGGCCCTGCATGGGCTGGGTCTTCCGAACAGTGATGCCGACGCGGACCTGGATTTCATCATTGCGTGTCTCTGCCAGAAGCTCGGGTTTCCGGTGGGATTCGTCTCCCTCATCGACCGGGATACGCAGTGACTGAAATCTATCCATGGTCTGAGTGCCAGACAGGTACCCCGCAGCAATACCTTTTGTGACTACACGATCCGTGATGATGTCCCCCTGGTGGTGGAGAACGCGCCTCAGGATCCGCGGTTCGACACCAATCCGTTCGTCACCGGTCCCCCGCATCTGCGCGCCTATGCCGGTGCACCGATCCGTACGGTCGACGGCTACTGTATCGGTACGGTCTGCGTGGCTGACTTCGAGCCAAGGACGATCAGCGATGCGGAGACCGCGACGCTTTGCCGGTTCGCCAGCATTGTCGAACGGCTGATCACCCTTGGAGGCGCGTCATCCCCGTCAGCCACTCCCCTGATGACCCCGGACCCGTCGTCCCCGCCGCGCAACAAGATTGCCGAGCACTACCAGAGACTTGAAGAGACCCTGGCCGCTGGTCACTGGGAACTGGATCTGGCCAGGAACACATTCAAGCTGAGCCCCGGCGCATTTGACCTGCACCGCTTGCCCGGGGCCCAGGCCCGGACCTTCCGGTCGGTCGCGGCGCGCTATCCGGAGAGCGAACGCAGACGCATTGCCGACGCATTGCGTCTTGCCCGCGATGTCGGGCGCCCCTTCGACATGAAGTCCTTCTTCGTCGATGCGGTGGGCCTGCCCCGTCAGGTCCGCGTGCGCGGCGAGAGAGTCTCCGGAGAGGGCAGGTCGGCGCGCATCGCAGGCGTGGTCCATGATGTCTCGGGGGTGCACGAGACGGAGATCCGGCTGACCAGTGCCATCAATGCCGACCCGATCACGCGGGTGAGCAACAGCCAGGCGTTCGAGCGGAACCTGGCCGACCGGATTGCGGGTGCTCCGGATGAACCATTCGCCCTGATTTCCGTCGGTATCCCGGATATCGTGACCGTCCGTCAGTCCCATGGGCTGTCACAGATGGATGCGATGCTGCGGGATATTGCAACCGTGCTGCGTACCGATCTGCAGGAGGGTGAAACGCGGGGGCGGACGTCCTACGAGGCCTTCTCGATCATGACGGCGGAAGGTGTCTCGGCGGACAGTATCCGGGAGCGCTGCCGGCATCTGCTGACCCGGCTGAACGTGGAAGTCGCGGTGCTGCAGCGACGTCTGGACATCAACCCGGAGTCTTCCATCGCGATCTATCCAAAGGATGGGGCGACGGTCGACCGGCTGCTCCGGTCGGCCGATCTGGCGCTGCGGGTGTCCTATGATGACCCGCATTCCGATGTGGTGTTCTTTGATCCGCTGATGCGGGACCGCTTCGAGATCAGGGAGAATGCCACCGACTTCCTGCAGGCGGCGGTCGATGAGCACCGGATCCTGCCATTCTACCAGCCGATCGTGCGGCTTTCCGACGGATCGGTCTCCGGGTTCGAGGCCCTGGTCAGGGTGAGGCTGCCGGACGGTTCCCTGTCTGATCCGCCGCAGTTCTGGCCTGCCCTGATGGATGCGAGCATGTCGCGCAAGGTCGGCTTCATCATGCGCGATGCGGTGATCAGCCAGATGCAGCAATGGCGTGAATTGTATGGGCTGACACCATCCATATCCCTGAACGCGGCCTGGTCGGATCTGTCGAATGGTGGCATGCACGCCGATCTGATCAAGATGCTGGCTGCCCGGAATCTGGAACCGGGACAATTGAAGATCGAGGTCACGGAGACCGTGATGCTCTCCGAACCTGCGACCAGTGTCGACGCCAACCTGAAGTCACTGCGCGCCCAGGGCGTGCGGATATCGCTCGATGATTTCGGCACCGGCTACGGCTCCCTGATCAGTCTGCTCTCCCTGCCGACCGATGAGGTCAAGATCGACCGGAACTTTGTCGGGACCGTGATGGAGCGGGCCGCAAGCCGCGCGATCACCAGTTCGATCATCGAGCTCGCGGCAAAGATGGGTATCACGACGGTTTCTGAAGGCATCGAGACCCCCGCGCAGCTTGCCTTCGTCCGGGAACGCGGCTCGACGCATGGCCAGGGTTATCTGCTTGGACCACCGATGCCTGATGACGCAGCCGCGGCGCTGCTGCGGAGGGGCTATGTCGATCTCGACGCCCATAGCGATCTTTCCCCTGCGGCCAAAGGCATCTAGAAGAGGCATCAGGACAGGAAACACTCCGGGGGGAGATCGCTGCAGATGCCGGTGCTCAAATCCGAGATCAATACGCGCTCCGACGCGTTCAAGGCCAATACGGCCCATTGGCGCGCCGAGATCGCGCGCCTGAAGGACCGGGTAGCGGAGATCAAGCAGGGCGGCGGGGAACGGTCGCGCAAGCGCCATCTGGAACGGGGCAAGATGCTGCCGCGGGAACGCATCCGGGCGCTGGTTGATCCCGGCGCGCCTTTCCTGGAGCTGAACCAGCTTGCTGCCTGGGGCCAGTATGACGGGGAGGTGCCGTCCGGCGGCATCATCACTGGCATCGGCCGGGTGTCGGGCCGCGAATGCATCATCATCTGCAACGATGCCACGGTGAAGGGTGGCACCTATTACCGCGAGACCGTGAAGAAGCATCTCCGGGCGCAGGAAGTGGCGCTGGAAAACAACCTGCCCTGCATTTCCCTGGTCGACAGCGGCGGCGCGAACCTGCCGCAGTGGCCGGATGTATTTCCGGACCGGGAGCATTTCGGTCGCATCTTCTACAATCAGGCCAACATGTCGGCGCGCGGCATCCCGCAGATCGCCGTGGTCATGGGCAGTTGCACCGCGGGCGGGGCCTATGTGCCAGCCATGTCCGATGACGCCATCATCGTGCGCCAGCAGGGCACGATCTTCCTGGGCGGCCCGCCGCTGGTGAAGGCCGCGACGGGGGAGATCGTCTCGGCCGAGGACCTGGGGGGCGCGGATGTGCATTCCCGCACCTCCGGCGTCACCGACCATTACGCCATGAATGATGCCCACGCACTGGCCATGGCGCGCAACATCGTCGCCAACCTGAACCGGGTGAAGCCGGTCACCCTGCAGACCCGCGCACCCGTCGCCCCGGCATTCGATCCGGAGGAGCTCTATGGCGTGCTGCCGCAGGACGTGCGTCAGCCCTATGACGTGCGCGAACTGATCGCGCGCATGGTCGACGGCTCCGAATTCGACGAGTTCAAGAAGCTCTACGGCCCGACGCTGGTCTGCGGCTTTGCCCACATCATGGGCTATCCGGTAGGCATCGTGGCCAACAACGGCATCCTGTTTTCCGAATCCTCGAAGAAGGGCGCGCACTTCATCGAGCTTTGCAGCCAGCGTCACGTGCCGCTGCTGTTCCTGCAGAACATCTCCGGCTTCATGGTAGGACGGAAGTATGAATCGGGCGGCATCGCCAAGGATGGGGCCAAGCTGGTCACCGCCGTTGCCACCACGAAGGTGCCGAAGTTCACCATGGTCGTCGGCGGATCCTATGGTGCGGGCAACTACGGCATGTGTGGCCGGGCCTACAGCCCCCGCTTCCTGTGGATGTGGCCCTCCGCCCGGCTGGCGCTGATGGGCTCGGAACAGGCCGCAGGCGTGCTCGCCACCGTCACGCGCGCCAACTACGAACGGCGCGGGGAGGAATGGTCGGCAGAGGATGAGGCTGCCTTCAGGAAGCCGATCTTCGACCAGTTCGAGGAACAGTCGGACCCCTATTTCGCCACTTCGCACCTCTGGGACGACGGTCTGGTGGACCCGGTAGACAGCCGCATGACCATGGGTCTGGCCCTGTCCGCCGCAATCAACAAGCCGCTGGAGGATACTTCCTTCGGCGTGTTCCGGATGTAGGGGCAGCACCATGGCATTGTTCGACAAGATCCTGATCGCGAACCGGGGCGAGATCGCCTGCCGCGTCATCCGCACCGCCCGCCACATGGGCATCCGCACTGTCGCTGTGCATTCCGACGCCGACGCCGGCGCCATGCATGTCGCCATGGCCGACGAGGCCGTGCGCATCGGTGAATCCGAGGTGACGAAGAGCTATCTGCTGGCCGACCGGGTGCTGGAGGCGGCGCAACGTACCGGCGCGCAGGCGATCCATCCCGGCTATGGCTTCCTGTCGGAGAACGCGGCCTTTGCGGATGCGATTGCCGCTGCCGGTCTGACCTTCATCGGCCCTAGCGCGGATTCGATCCGCCGCATGGGTCTGAAGGATGCAGCCAAGGCGATCATGGAGAAGGCCGGCGTGCCGGTCGTCCCCGGATACCACGGTGAGGGCCAGGACCCGGAGATGCTGGCAGCGGAGGCGGAGCGCATCGGCTATCCGGTGCTGATCAAGGCCGTCGCCGGTGGCGGTGGCAAGGGCATGCGCCAGGTGCACAAGGCGGAGGACTTCACCAAGGCCCTGGAAGGCGCGATGCGGGAGGGCAAGAATGCCTTCGGTGACGCGCGGGTGCTGATCGAGAAGTATCTGGTCAAGCCGCGCCATATCGAGGTGCAGGTCTTCGGTGACACCCACGGCAACGCGGTTCACCTGTTCGAGCGTGACTGCTCCATCCAGCGCCGCCACCAGAAGGTGATCGAGGAAGCCCCCGCCCCCGACATGCCGGCGGAGATGCGCCAGGCGATGGGGGAGGCGGCGGTGGCTGCCGCCCGTGCCATCGACTATCACGGTGCCGGCACGATCGAGTTCATTGCCGATGTGTCGGAGGGGCTGAGCCCCGACCGCTTCTACTTCATGGAGATGAACACCCGCCTGCAGGTGGAGCATCCGGTGACGGAACTGATCACCGGACAGGACCTGGTGGAGTGGCAGATCCGCGTCGCGGCCGGGGAACCCCTGCCGCTGGCGCAGGATGAACTGACCATCAAGGGTCACGCGCTGGAGGCACGGCTCTATGCGGAGAATCCGAACCGCATGTTCCTGCCCGCCACCGGCAAGCTGACCCGGCTGCGGTTCCCCGAAGGTGACACCGGACCGGGCGGCAATGGCCTGCGCGTCGATACCGGCGTGCGCGAAGGCGACAGCGTCACACCGTTTTATGATCCGATGATCGCCAAGCTGATCGTGCACGGGAAGGACCGGTCGGAGGCGATCCGGCGCATGGCCGGGCTGCTGGAGCGGACGCGCGTCGCCGGGCTGGTGACCAACATCTTCTTCCTGAAGCATCTCGTCACCCATGCGGCCTTCGACGCCGCCGACCTGGATACGGGCTTCATCGAGCGGTTCAGCGATGAGCTGCTGCCCCCTGTTGCGCCGGTTGACGACACGGTGCTGGCCCTGGCCACCCTGTCCGTGATTGCCGAACGCCGGAAGGCGGCGACCCGCGCCCACGCCAATGACCCCTTCAGTCCCTGGGACTCGGTCGATGGCTGGCGCCTGAACGATGACGGTCGGGAGGTGATGACCTACGCGGGCAACGATGCCCCGACGGAAGTCACGGTGCATTACCGGCGCGGCGGCGGCATGGTGCTGGATCTGCCGTGCGGTTCGGTCATGGCGGATGCCACTCTGGATGAAACGGGCGAACTGCTGGCGCGGCTCGACGGCCACCGGATCAGTGCGCTGGTTGCCCGCGACGGCAACGACCTGACCGTGCTGCGCGAGACCGGGCAGTGGAAACTGGAACTGATCGACCCGATGGATGCGGATCTGGAGGATGCGCTGGCCGGGGGCGCGATCACCGCACCGCTGCCCGGCAAGCTGATCCGCATCATGGCGGCGGAGGGGCAGAAGGTCCGCAAGGGCGATGCCCTGCTGATCCTGGAAGCCATGAAGATGGAACACACCATCACCGCCCCCCACAACGGCACCATCGGCCCCGTCAGCTTCGCCGAAGGCGATCAGGTGGAAGAAGGCACCGTCCTGCTGGCGGTCGAGACGGAGGAATAGCCGACAGCGCCTGAGCCGCCGCGCGGCCTGCGCTGAGAGACTGGTCCCTTATGCCGACAGGCTGGCGTTCAGGCTGGCGTGGTAGTGGGTCAGGGCGGGTTCGTTCAGGCCGTAGACCAGGGCTTCGTGGGCGCGGGCGGTGTGGCCGGACTGGATGGCCTCGCTGAGGGGGAAGTCCTCGCCATCGACGGTGCGGATCGCCAGGTCGATGTTCTTCTCGTAGTACTTCCTGGCCTTCTCGGTCTCGACGGCTTCCGGCGTGAAGACCGAGACTTCCACCTTGCAGCGGTCGGTGGCGTCACCCTTTGGATAGCTGCGCCACATCTCCACGTGACCGGCCTGCACCACCATCGTCACATTGGGGAAGAAGGTGTAGATGATCGCCGTCTCCGGGATCAGCCGCCAGTCCTCCTCCGGCTTCTCGCGCAGTTCCATGATGCGCCGGCGCGGCAGGGTCAGGCGGGAATGCGGGCCGAAGGAATCGAAGACCATCAGGTTGGAGAAGAAGATCGGTCCGACCGAGTCCCTGTGCAGGTACTGCAGGTGATAGCCCTCCATGAAGGTCTCCGGGCAGAGCTTCCAGTTCATCTGCCGTTCGATGGTCAGGCTGCGGTAGTGATGGAACCCGTCGAAGCCATAGGCGGCCATGTCCCGCTCCAGCCCCGCCAGGTGCCGGTCCACGTCGATCGGATCGCCGCCGCCGGGACGGATGAAGATCAGGCCGTGCTTCTCCGCTGACGGGACCTCGCTCAGGCCATGCGCCGACTTGCACATGCCCTCGAAGCTGCGCCCGTCAGGGATCGTCTGCAGTGCACCGTCCAGGCCGTAGGTCCAGGCATGATAGGGGCAGACGAAGCGCCGGGCATTGCCGGACCCCTGCGCCACCGGGGCGGCGCGGTGGCTGCAGACGTTGTGGAAGGCGCGCACGGCCCCTTCCTTGTCGCGCGTGATCAGGATGGAGCGTCCGTCGATCTCCTCGACGAAATAGTCACCGGCCTTCGCCACCCGTGCGCCAAATCCCACCAGCAGCGGCGCGTCGCGGAAGAGGGTGTGGCGTTCCCGGCCCAGCCGGTCCGCCGAGGTATAGCTGGTGACGGGATTGGCACCCAGTCGGTCGGCATAGCTGGTCGTTCCGGCATCGATATGCCCGAACAGGCGATGGATCATCGCAACCTGATCGTCATGGCGCATGGTATCTGACTCAGACGGTTGAATTGAGGCCGAGATGGGCCCGGATGCGGCTGTGATAGTGGCTCATGGCCGGTTCGTTGCGGCCATAGACGACATGCTCCGGCGCGCCGTTCTCGGCATTCTGCTGGATGATCCGGCCGAGCTCGAAATCCTCCGCCTCGACCGTGTCGATGGCGAGCTGCATGTTCTTCTGCCAGAAGTTCCGGGCCTTCTCGGACGTCGGCTTCTCGGGCACATAGGCGGAAAGCTCGATCACCGACCAGCCGGGGCCCCGCTTGTCGGGCCAGACCCGCCAGAGCTCGATGTTCGCCGCCCCCTGGACCACCCCGATCATCGTCGGAAACAGGCCATAGACGACGGCGGCATGGGTAATCAGGTCCCGCTCATCCTCCGGCACGTCGTTCAGGGTCGAGAACGTGTTGCGCGGGGCCACCATGCGGTGATGGTCGTCGAAGACATCGAAGGTCGTGCGGTTGGACTGCAGATAGGGGGCAATGGTCTTCTTGTGCAGGACATCGATGTGATAGGTCTCCAGGAAGGTGTCGATCACCAGCTTCCAGTTCATCGGCTGCACCATGCGGTAGCTGCCGAAGAAGTGGTAGCTGCCGAAGTTCCACTCCGCGAATTCCTCCGACAGGGATCCCATCGGGTTCTCCGGCATCGGCGTGGTGCGGTCCAGCGGGCCGATCCAGATCATGCCGTCCTTCTCCAGCGCCGGGACCTCGGTCAGGCCCAGTTCGGACTTGTCCACACCGTCGAAGCTGCGGGCGTCGGGAATGCCCTTCAGGCTGCCGTCCAGATTGTAGGTCCAGGCATGGTAGGGGCAGGCGAACATCTTCGCCTTGCCGCAGCCCTCCGCCACCGGCGCACCGCGGTGGCGGCAGACGTTCAGGAAGGCGTGGACGACACCGTCGCCGTCGCGCGTGATCAGCAGCGGATTGCCGTCGATGTTGTCGGTCACATAGTCGCCGGGTTCGGCCAGGCGGCCGCTCAGACCGAAGGGCAGGGGGCGCTGGCGGAAGAATATCTCCCGCTCCCGCTCCGCCCGGGCCGGATCGGTATAGGCGCTGAGTTCATTGCGCCAGGTCTCCGGCGCATAGGCGGTGCTGCCCTCTTCCTGATGTTTCAGAAGACGCCTGATCAGTTCCAGCTGCCTGTCGCGCCGCATGTTGACCTCCCCCGAGCCTCACCGGACGGCCCCAGGGGGGATCGTCCAATTGATAAGCTAGCGTACTAAATCGGGAGATGATCGTCAACCGCGCAGCAGCCAGACCATGCCGACCCCAAGGGTCGCCGCCACCAGGCCGATCATGCGAATGCGTTCAGTGGGCTGTGACAGGACCAGGGCGAGTGACCGGCGCATGGCGTCGGGAAAGAGGGCATAGAGCGCGCCCTCGATCACCGCCACCAGCGCCAGTGCAACCAGGAAATCCTGCATCGGACCCGTGGGGTATCCGGATCAGCGCCCGGCACCCCCCTGGACGCTGCCGATGTCACCGAAGAACCTGAAGAAGTCCGACTTCGGGTTCAGCACCATCGTCGTGTCGTCACCCTTGAGCGAGGCACGGTAGGCCTGCAGCGAGCGGTAGAAGGAGTAGAACTCCGGATCCCGGTTGGCGACATTGTTGAAGATGGCGGCACGGGCGCCGTCACCCTCACCACGCAGGATCTCCGACTGCTTCTCAGCCTCGGCCAGCAGCACCGTACGGTCACGTTCGGCACGGGCGGTGATGCGCCGCGCCTCCTCGTCACCCAGTGCCCGTTCCTCGCGCGCCTCACGCTGACGTTCGGTCTGCATGCGGTTGAAGATGGCGTTCTTGTTGGCTTCCGGCAGATCGGCACGCTTGATGCGGACATCGACGATCTCGACACCGAAACCACCCGCCTTCAGGTTCATCTGATCGGCGATCTTGGCCATCAGGGTGGAGCGTTCACCGGACAGCAGCGTCACGAACTCCTCATCACCCAGCACGGCACGCATGCTGGAAATCAGGATCGGCTGCAGCCGCGACCGGGCCTGACCGGTGGTGCGCACGGCCTGGTAGAACTGCAGCGGGTCGGTGATCTTGAACCGGCTGAAGGCATCCACCACCATCCGCTTCGTGTCCTTGGTGATGATCTCTTCCGGCTCGATGTCCAGCGACAGGATCCGCTTCTCGATGGGCACCACATCCTGAACGAACGGGATCTTGAAGTGGATGCCCGGCTCGGTATCGATCCGCTGCGGCGCACCGAACTCAAGCAGCAGGGCCTGCTGGGTCTGGTGCACGGTATAGACGGAACTGAACAGTGCGAACCCGGCAAGCGCAACCAGGACGGCAAGTGCAATAAGACCCTTGCTCATCAGTTTGTCCCCCGGCTCTTGTTGTTGAGTTCGTTGAGCGGCAGGTAGGGCACGACGCCCGAGCCTTCCTCGCCCTGCTCGATGATGATCTTGTTCATGTCACGCATGACCTCTTCCATCGTCTCCAGATAGAGACGGCGGCTGGTGACTTCCTTCGACGTGCGCCATTCGTTGACGATGGCGCTGTAGCGGGATGCCTCACCCTCGGCTTCGGCGATCTTCTGTTCCTTGTAGGCCTGGGCCTCTTCAAGAACCTTGGCCGCCTGACCACGGGCTTCCGGAATGATGGAATTGGCGAAGCCCTGCGCCTCGTTGATCTTCCGCGCGCGGTCGGCCTTTGCCGCCTGCACGTCGCGGAAGGAGTCGATGACCTCCGCCGGCGGGTCAACCGTCTGCAGCTTCACTTCGCTGATCTGGATACCTGCACCATACTCGTCCAGCGTCTGCTGGATCGTCTCCTGGACCGTCTGCTCGATCTCCAGCTTCTGTGCCGTCAGCACATCCTGGATCGGGCGGCGACCGATGACTTCACGCATCACGCTCTCGGCCACGGCCTTCAGCGTCGCCTCCGGCGCTTCGATGTTGAACAGGAACTTGCCCGCATCACCGATCAGCCAGATCACCGTGAAGTCGATGTCGACGATGTTCTCGTCGCCGGTGAGCATCAGGCTTTCGTCCTTCAGATCGCGACGGCGGTCGGTGCCGAGGCGCTGAAAGCCGACATCAAGCTGCTGCACCCGGGTGACTTCGGGCAGCAGCACCGTCTCGATGGGCGCTGGCAGATGATAGTTCAGGCCCGGGTCAGTGGTATCGACCCACTCGCCGAAGCGCAGCACGACACCCTGCTGGGAGGTATCGACTCGATAGAAGCCGCTGCCGAGCCAGATCACGAGAATGAGCAGCAGAACCACGATGACGCCGAGACGGCCGCCGCTGCCACCACCGGGGGTGAACCGTTTCAGGCGGTCCTGACCCTGCTTGATCAGATCCTCGATATTCGGTCCGGGGCCACCGGCCCCGCCGCCGCCGCCGCCCTGGCCACCGCCAGACGGCCCCTGTCCCCAGGGGCCGCGGTTTCCACCGCCGCCTTGCCATCCGCCGCCGCCGTTGCCGCTTCCGCCGCCTTGATTATTCCAGGGCATCTGCCGTCCCTTGCTTCTCGTGTCACAGGATCGAGGAAAACTGTCTGCGGCCCGCCCCTTTCGGGGGCACCGCAGGCGCGTTATATGACGTTGGCCCGGCGGGAGCAAACCCGACAGGACAACAGTGTTCACTGGTGCCATATCGGTGACAAGGCGGAGTTTTTCAACGATGGCGGATATTTCCGAGGCGCAGGTACGTCAGGCACTGGCCGGTGTGGTCGATCCGGACGTCGGTCAGGACGTGGTTTCGGCGGGCATGATCAGCGGTCTGGTGGTGAAGGGCAGCAATGTCGGTTTCGCTGTCGAGGTCGATCCCGCCATGGGCGCGGCCAAGGAGCCGCTGCGTGCAGCCTGCGAGAAGGCGGTGATGGCTCTGCCCGGCGTCACGTCCGTCACGGCGGTCCTCACCGCCCACAATCCGCAGGGCAGGGGGGCGCCGGCGGGTGGTCCGGTGCAGGGCGGGGCCAGGCCGCAGCAGGCCTCCGGTCCGAAGCCGCCGCAGAAGCAGGGCGTGCCCGGCGTGAAGTCCATCGTGGCCGTGGCATCGGCGAAGGGCGGGGTCGGCAAGTCGACGACCGCCGTCAATCTGGCCGTGGCCCTGTCGAAACAGGGCAAGAAGGTCGGGTTGCTGGACGCCGACATCTATGGCCCGTCCGTGCCGCGCCTGATGGGTCTGGCGGGCAAGCCGCATTCGCCGGACGGAAAATCCATCGACCCGATGGGCAATCACGGCATCGTCTGCATGTCCATCGGCTTCCTGATCGAAGGCGACACACCGATGATCTGGCGTGGTCCGATGGTGATGAGCGCGCTGGAACAGTTGCTGCGGGACGTGAACTGGGGGGAACTGGACGTGCTGATCGTCGACATGCCCCCGGGTACCGGTGACGCGCAGCTGACCATGGCGCAGCGGGTGCCGCTGACCGGCGCGGTGGTGGTCTCCACACCGCAGGACATTGCCCTGATCGACGCGCGCAAGGGCCTGGCGATGTTCCGCAAGGTGGATGTGCCGGTGCTCGGCATCATCGAGAACATGAGCTACTTCCTCTGCCCGAGCTGCGGCGAGCGGTCGGAGATCTTCGGCCACGGCGGTGCGCGGGAAACGGCGGCGGAACTCGGTACCGACTTCCTCGGCGAGATCCCGCTGCACATGTCGATCCGTGAGACCTCGGACGACGGTCTCCCGATCGTGTCGGTTGACCCCGACGGCGCGCACGCGATGATCTATCGCGGCATCGCCGACAGGGTCGCGGAGAAGATCGAGGAACAGCTTTCCGGGGGCCGGAAGGGCCCGCGAATCGTCATCCAGTAGCGGTCGCATTGCCCGGCCGGTGCCGCCTTCGGCCCTCCGGTACCCGGGATCTAACCGGCCATCGCCTCATGCTCCGCCAGAAGTTCGCGGAAATAGGCGATTGTCGGCACCAGCCCGTCGGCGAGCGGGATCGTCGGTTCCCAGTTCAGCAGGTTGCGGGCGCGGGTAATGTCGGGGCAGCGCTGCAGGGGGTCATCTGACGGCAGGGGCTCGCGCACGAGGCGCGATTCGCCGCCGATCTGTCCCATCACCTTTTCCGCCAGCTCCAGGATCGAGAACTCGCCCGGGTTGCCGATGTTGATTGGTCCGGTGACGCTGTCGTCGGTCTCCATCAGGCTGATCAGCCCCCGCACCAGGTCATCGACGTAGCAGAACGACCGGGTCTGGCTGCCGTCGCCATAGATGGTGATGGGCTTGCCGTTCAGGGCCTGCCAGATGAAGTTCGACACCACGCGCCCGTCCTTCGGGTGCATGCGCGGGCCATAGGTGTTGAAGATCCGCGCCACCTTGATCGCCAGTCCGTTCTGGCGGTGATAGTCGAAGAACAGGGTTTCCGCGCAGCGCTTGCCCTCGTCATAGCAGGACCGGACACCGATCGGATTGACATGCCCCCAGTAGTCTTCCGTCTGCGGATGCTGCTGCGGGTCGCCATAGACCTCGCTGGTGGAGGCCTGCAGGATCCTGCAGTTCAGCCGCTTGGCCAGGCCGAGCATGTTGATTGCACCATGGACTGAGGTCTTGGTCGTCTGGACCGGATCATGCTGGTAGTGAACCGGTGAGGCCGGGCAGGCGAGATTGTAGATCTCGTCGACCTCGACATAGAGCGGGAAGGTCACGTCATGGCGCATGAACTCGAAGCGCGGATGATTGTGCAGATGTTCGATATTGCGCTTCGTGCCGGTGAACAGGTTGTCCGCACACAGCACCTCGTGGCCCTGTTCCAGCAGGCGATCGCACAGATGCGAGCCGACAAATCCGGCGCCGCCGGTGACAAGAATGCGCTTGCGGCTGTCATAGAGCCTCATTGATCGGATTCCCCGAGGGTTGTTGCAGATGGTGCCGGAGGGCCCGGCCCGCTTCTGATGCCAGTTTCGGGCGCGCGCCACAATGGTGCAGATTTTTCACGCTCCGCCGTGCTGCCTTCGCGTTTCATGTGTGCTAGGTCGTTCCATCGAATGACGGCTTGTGCCGTGATCAGACAGCGGAACGATCTGCGGGGACCTGGTGTCGGGACCGGATCACGACGGGGATTGAGGAACATCATGGCCGGGGCATCACGATCAGCGACGGGGAAGGGCGCGCGGCAGGCGAGACGTATCGCCCTGCCGCTGTTCCTGCTCGGGTTCGTGTTTCTGTTCGGCCTGTTTGCCGCCCGCGCGATACCGGCCCTGCCGGTGCTGACGGAGCCGGATATCTCCGATGTCCCCATGTCGCGCCTGTTCACGCGCGCGGATCTTCTGACGCACAGGGCCGGAACCGCCATCGAGACCGGCAGCGCGGAATGGCGGTTCATGGTTCGGATGCGGGCGCTGCGCGACGCCGAACTGGCCGCCCGGAAGTCCCTCGCCCTGCGTCCTATCGGCAGTGAGGCCTGGAACGCCCGGGCCTACGCAGCGCTCAAGTCGGGGCGGGTGAGTGATGCCGGACGCTACACCCTGAACGCGCTGAACGATGGACCGTTCAGCAGCCGCTTCGCCCCAACGCGCTTCAGTCTCGGTCTCAGGTTCTGGGACAGCCTGTCGGAACAGCAGAAGCAGCGCCATTATGCGCTGATCCGCAACGCCATCTACTACGAACCGGAGGCCTTCCTGGGCGGCATTCTCCCCGCCGAGGAACTCGTCGCACATGCGCGCAAGGCCATCGGTGATGACAGTCAGCTGACAGGCAAGCTTGACCGCCGTCTCTTCCACATGGGTCTCACGCCGACCGGTGCGAAGAAGTGACCGGGGGCTGACGCGATACCATCAATGGATGGACCGGCCTGTCATTCCGCAATGTAGCCGTCGGTCAGGTCCCGCGCGATGTGCCTGGCGCTGCGGTCCTCCGCCGGTCCGTAGCCCGCGCCACCGCCGGTTCTGACCACCAGCAGGTCCCCGCGCAGCAGCGGCATGCTGGTCTTGGACGGCAGTTCGACCTTCTCGCCGTCACGCTCGATCCAGGCTTCCGCCTTGCCGCCCGGCCCGCCGCCGAACAGGCCCTCCGGCGCGATGTCGAACCGGTCACCGTAGGCGGCGAAGGTCACGTCGTCGGCGGTGATCTCGTAGATGCGCTGGAACCCCAGGCCGCCGCGATGGCGCCCTGCGCCGCCTGATCCGGCAACCAGGCTGTAGTCGCGGACCCGGAAGAAGGGATAGGCCATGTCCTGGGCCTCGATCGGGATGTTGCCGCAGTTCGACAGCGGGCTGTCGACCGCGTTGCAGCCATCATTGGCCGGTCCGGCGCCATAGCCGCCGCCGAAGATCTCCAGGTAGATGTTGTAGCCCTTCGGTCCCAGATGGCTGAGGCAGCAGGCATAGGTGGTGTCGTAGCCACTGGCGATGACCCGGTCCGGCACTGCCTGGGCCAGCGCCTTCATCACCGCGTTGAAGACGCGATAGGTGGGCAGCAGTCTGGCCCGCACCGGCGCCGGGTAGATTGGATTCAGGATCGACCCGTGCGGGGCGGTGATCGTGACCGCGCGGGCGCAGCCGCTGTTGAAGGGCAGGTCAGCGGAGGTCAGGGCCGACTTGATCACCGACAGGGCCGCGCCGACGGTGGAGGCGAAGGGACTGTTGATGTTGGTCTTCACCTGCGGGCTGCTGCCGTCGAAGTCCACGGCAATGTCCGAACCCTTCACGGTCACGGTGGCCGCGATGCGCAGCGGCCCGCTGCCCTGTCCGTCGTCGTCCAGGAAGTCTTCGCCGTGGTAGGTGCCGTCCGGCACGGCCTCCAGTGCCGCGCGCATCCGCCGTTCGGCATAGTCGAGCATGCCGGTCATGGCACTCTCCACCCGGTCGGTACCGTGCCTGGCACAGAGGTCGCGCACCCGTTCGATGCCGATCTGGTTGGCGGCGAACTGCGCCTCGAAATCGCCGATGGTGTGGTCCGGCATGCGGATATTGGCCCGCACCATGCGCTGCAGCGCGCCGTCGTTGCGCCAGTCGCGGTCCAGGTTCCAGCGCGATGGCGGAAAGATGATGCCTTCCTGGTGCACGTCGGTGGCGTCGGGGTTCAGCCCCGGTGCGCCGCCCCCCAGATCGATGTGGTGGGCGACGGTGGCGGAGAACCCGATCAGCCGCCCCGCGACGAAGATCGGGGAGAACAGGAACACGTCCGGCAGGTGCTGTCCGCCGTTGTAGGGGTCGTTGGTGATGTAGAAGTCGCCTTCCTGCAGCGTCTCCGGCGGCGTGATCTTCGCGCAGGGGCCAAAGGTGTGGGCAATGGAGCCAAGCTGCAGCGGAATCAGTTCCGACTGCGCCACGACATTGCCCCTGGCATCCAGGATCGCCGAGGAGCAGTCCTCCGCCTCCCGCACGATGGTCGAGTGGGCGGAGCGGATCAGCTTCACCCCCATTTCGTGGGCGGCGGCAATCAGGGCCTGGGTAATGATGGCCTGATCGACCGCCGAGACAGTGTTGAGCGCAGTATCAGGCATCCGTCGTCTCCTCTTCCAGCCGCAGGATCAGATTATGGGCGGAATCCACCGCGCCGCGCCAGCCGTCGGCTACCAGAATCGTGGATGTGCCATCTTCCACCAGCGCGGGACCGGTGATCCCGACACCCTCCCCCGGTCGGGTGGTGCAGGGGGCGTCGGCGTGCTGCCGGTCCCGTTCGAAGAAGGAGGTCCGGTCGGCGATGCGGGCTGCCGCGGCATCGCCCGAAAGGTCCGGCTGGACACCCGGCGAAACAGCGGCCCCGGCCCGGAAGGCCACGATCTCGATGGCCGAGCCGCCGGCCTTGTCGAACTCGAAGACGCGGTGGTGTGCCGCCTCGAACAGGGCGCGGATGGTGTCCGTATCCAGTTCGTCCGGTCCGCGATCGCCCAGGTCCACCGGTATCTCGAAGGCCTGTCCGACATAGCGCATGTCCAGGCTGCGCTTCAGCCCGACATCGCCTTCCAGACCCAGATCGCGCAGGTGCGCCGCCGCCGCTGCACCAACCTCGGCGATCACCTCCCCGATCTCCGCTTCGTTCACGGCCTCCAGCCGCACCTGATGGGTACGGCTCTCGAAGTGCACGAAGTCGGAGGCCAGCAGGCCATAGGCCGACAGCACGCCTGCTGCGGGGGGGACCAGCACGGTGTGGATGCCCAGATCCTCCGCGACCCGGCAGGCCAGCATGGGTCCGGCACCACCGAAGGGCAGCAGGGCGAAGTCGCGCGGATCGTGGCCGCGTTCGGTGGAGATGCGCTGGATCGCGCGGACGATGTTCGCCTCCGCCACCCGGATTGCCGCATCCGCTGCCTGCACTGCAGTGAGGCCGAGCTGCGTCGCGATGGGGCCGATCACGGCCTCCGCCGCAGCCCGGTCGAGCTGCATGGTGCCGCCCAGAAAGGTCTCGGCGCGGATGGTACCGCGGATCAGGTGACAGTCCGTGATCGTCGGACGCTGGCCGTCGCGGCCATAGCAGGCAGGGCCCGGATCGGCGCCCGCCGACTCAGGCCCGACCCGCAGCAGCCCGCCGTCATCGATCCAGACGATGGAGCCGCCGCCTGCGCCCACCGTGGCGATATCGATGACCGGTGTCTTCACGGGCAGGCCATCGATCTCCGTGGCTGCCGCCAGATCGGGCTGGCCGTCCCGGACCAGGCAGACATCCGTGGAGGTGCCGCCCATGTCGAAGGTGATGATGTTGCCGAACCCGGACCGCAGTGCCTGGCGGGTGGCGCCGACGACCCCCGCCGCCGGTCCCGAGAACAGCGCGGTTATGGCGGACCGGGCCATGCCTGCGGCGGGCAGGCGACCACCGTTGGACTGCATGACGGAGAACCGGCCCCGATGGCCGCGCGCATTCAGGGCTTCGCCGAAGCGGCCGAGATAGGCGTCGATCACGGGCTGCACATAGGCGGCGAGCGCGGTCGTCGATGCGCGCTCGTACTCCCGGAACTCGCGGCAGACATCGGCGGAGATCGTGACCTTCTGGTTCTGGAACCGCTTGCGCACGGCATCGGCCACGGCCTGCTCATGCGTCGGCTCGACATAGGCGTTCAGCAGGCAGATCGCGACGGCTCCATAGGGGTCGCCATCGGCTTCAGCGGTTTCCAGGCGTTCCGCGATCCGGGACATGGTGGTCTCCAGGTCCAGCGCGTCGACGATCGCGCCCGTGGCGTCGATCCGTTCCGGCGCCTCGATCACGTCGCGGCGTTGCACCACCGGTTCGGGCTTGGCATAGAACAGGTCATAGATGCGGCGGCGGTTGTGGCGCTGGATGAACAGGATATCGCGTGTCCCCTGCGTCACCACCATCAGCACCCGCGCGCCCTTGCGCTCCAGGATCGCATTGGTGGCAACGGTGGAGCCATGCACCAGATCATCGACCTGCGACAGGTCCAGCCCGGCGCTGTCGATGGCGTTCAGCGCGCCTTCGTCCGGTCGCGCGGGGGTGGAGGGGACCTTGGTCACCTGCAGGCGGCCGTCATCGCCGATGGCCACCAGATCCGTGAATGTTCCTCCGACCTCGACCCCGACCCGCATCGACAGTTCCTCCCCCTGTGCACAGCGAGGGTAGGCCAGCAGTTGCCACCATGGGAAGATGCCGACTGGGGATTCGCTGTCGGCAAGGGGCTGCCATGCATCGCGCGTGGGTGATCGTCGTTCTGTGTGCGCTGGTCGTGGGCTGCTGTCTGGGGCTGGCGCGCTTCGCGTTCGGCATGCTGCTGCCCGGGATCAGCGCCGATGTCGGGCTGGACTACGCCCAGGGCGGGCTGCTCGGTACCAGCTATTTCGTCGGCTACCTGCTGATGGTGCTGGGGGTGCCGCGCATCGTGCGCGTGGTCGGCCAGCGGGTGATGATCCTGTCAGGCCTGCTGATCCTGACCATCGGCATGGTCGGCATGGCCATGGTCACCCGGTTCGAACCCCTGCTGGTGCTCTACACGCTGACCGGAATGGGCGCGGGCGGTGCCTATGTCCCGGCGATGAGCCTGGCGTCGAGCTGGTTCGAGGCATCGCATCGCGGGCGCGCGGCGGGTACCATGCTGGCCGGGGCAGGCATCGGGATCGTGCTTTCCGGGCTGCTGGTGCCGGCGCTTTTCCCCGTCGCCGGGTTTGCGGGCTGGCAGGTGGGCTGGCTGCTGTTCGCGCTGATCGCCGTCGTGACCCTGCTGGCCTGCCTCATCGGCCTGCGTGACCGTCCGGCCCTGATCGGCCTGAAACCCTATGGCACACCCGCCCCGCCACCGGTTGCCGGATCGCCGCCGCCCCGGCGCGGCTGGCTGGTGCTGCTGCATCTGGGCATCATCTACGCCTGCTATGGCATCACCTACATGGTCTACACGACCTTCATCGTCACCACGATGATCGACGAGCGTGGAATGGATGCCGCCCAGGCCGGGCAGGTCTGGAGCATCGTCGGCTTCTGTTCGATCTTCTCGGGCGCCCTGTTCGGTGGCCTGTCGGACCGCATCGGGCGGCGCGGCGGGCTGATGGCCTCGTCGCTGGCCCAGGCGCTGGCCTTCGCGCTGGTGGCGGGCAGCTTCGGCGAGGTGGCACTCTTTGCCTCCGTCGTCTGTTTCGGCATCTCGGCCTGGAGCGTACCCACCATCATGGCCGCCGCTGCCGGAGACCAGGTCGGTCCGGAACGTGCGGCGGGCGCACTGGCGGTCATCACCCTGATCTTTGCCGCAGGTCAGGCTGTCGGCCCCGTGGGCGCCGGGGCGCTGGCCGAGCTGACCGGCCGTTTCGGGCCCGGTTTCGCTGCCTCGGCCGCCATCGCGATCCTGGCCGTCGCGCTTTCGGCGCTGTTGCCGACGCGGCGCTGAGGTCCCGGCCGCGATCCGGCTGTCGGAACGGTTGCGTCAGCGCCGACGCGGCGGGCGACCCATGACGCGGCGGCCGAACAGGCTGGCGGTCAGGTCGCGCATCAGGCGGGCGGTCTTGCCCCGGTCGTCCAGGTAGGGGTTGATCTCGGCCAGGTCGACGGAGGTGACGAGGCCGCTGTCGTGCAGCAGTTCCATGATCAGGTGCGCCTCCCGAACCGTCGCGCCGCCGGGCACCGTGGTGCCGACCCCCGGCGCCACGTCCGGGTCCAGGAAATCCACGTCCAGGCTGACATGCAGCAGGCCGTTCGCGGCCCTGACCCGGTCGATGAAGGCGCGGGTCAGGCCGGCAAAACCGATCTCGTCCACCGCGCGCATGTCGTGGATATCGATGTTGTTGTCCAGCACCAGATCATGCTCGGTCTCGTCGACGGAGCGGATGCCCATCATGGTGACATTGCGTGGATTGACCGGACTCTCCAGCGGCGCGCCATAGACTTCCGCGCCGTCGATGCCGCAGAACATGGCGACGGGCATGCCGTGGGTGTGGCCTGATTCCGAGCTTTCCAGCGTGTTGAAGTCGGCGTGGGCGTCGAGCCAGAGCACGAACAGCTCCCGACCCTGCGTTGCGGCGTGGCGGGCGATGCCTGCAACGGTGCCGATGGCCAGGCTGTGGTCGCCACCGACGAAGACCGGGGTCCAGCCCGCATCGGCGATCCGGGTCGCGTGATCCATCAGGCTCTCGGTCCAGGCGGCGGTCATGGCGATGTTGCGGGCCCGGCCCCGTTCCGGCACTTCCCGCGCCAGCGGCGCAGGCTCCGCATTGCCGAAATCCCGCACCTCGTGCCCCAGTTCCTGCAGTGCCTCCCCCAGCCCGGCAATGCGCATGGCATCCGGTCCCATCTGGCAGCCACGCAGGCTGGCCCCGGAATCGACGGGCGCGCCGAGGATGGCGATCTTGCGGGTCTGGCTTTCCTGCATGGTCAGGGCGTCCGATCCTGAAATGAAAAAGGGGAGCCGCCGGCTCCCCTTTCCCGTAACCCGAAAGTGGCTGCTGTTACCAGAGGGCCACCGGATTGATGATCATCTGGACCGTGCCCTTGATCCGGGCCTGACCCAGGACAAACATGAACTCGGTCACGCCTTCCTCGGCGAGACGACCGGTGTTCATGGTCTCCAGAATGTAGATCCCGTTTTCCTTCAGCAGGGTGACGTGGCCATAGAACAGCTTGTCTCCCTTTGCGGGCGGTACGGAGTCGAGGCCCCAGGTGTCGGCACCCACGGCCATGACGTCCTGGGCGGCGAGATAGACCGCAGCCTCGTTGTTCATGCCCGGTTCACCGCTGACCCACGCGGTCGGATCTGATGCAAGCTTGCCGTCGGTCCAGCCCGTGTGGAACAGAACCACGTCACCGGTGCGGATCTCGACGCCCTGCGCCTGGGCTGCCGCACGGATATCGGCGGAACCGAATGACTGGCCGGCCTCCATGACCTCAACGCCGAAGTGCTTCGCCATGTTGATCAGCACTCCACGACCCACCAGAGGCGGGATGTTGTGGACACCAAGCTTCGTCAGGCCGGTAACCTGCGCGATCTCCTTGTCGGAGTTGCAGTTGTAGTACATGCCCTTCTCGCCCAGGTGGCCCAGGCCGTCGATCTGCGGGCCGATGCCGAACCAGAGCTGGGCGATGTCGTCATTGTAGATGGCTTCATAGCCGAACTGGGTCAGACGGTTGCCACCTGCCTGGCCGGGAGAGACCACCTGCAGCATCAGGCCACGCGGCGGGAAGGCCGGGGTCGAACTGTCGATGACGATGCCGAGCGGGTGCGAATTGCCCTTCTTGATCAGCTTGGAAGCCATCAGGACCTGATCGGGCGTCACATGGTTCGCGGAACCGATCTGGTCGTCGGCGCCCCATTTCGAGGGCTTGCATTCGGAGGCGGCATGGCTGCCCGCCATTACGCTGCCAGCAGCGAACAGGGCAAGGCCCAGGCTGGCACCAAAGAGGGATTTCTTCATTGGATGTTTCCTTGTGTTTTCCCCAACGGACGGTCGTCATTTGTCGCGACCATTCCTCCCCGCCCGGATTCATCCCGGCAGGCCGAATTATTCTCAGGGGCAATTGCTTTTGATTGCAAGGGTGAATTGCCGTTGCGGAAAGAGTGCCGGTGATTCCGTCGGGGCGGGAAATGGTCTATCGTCGCGCCATCCTGCGGGCTGACGGAAGGCAGAGCCATGAATGACGAGACCCCGACGCTTGGACGTGCACACCAGAGGGCGCGGCCTGACACACCGGCGCTCGGTGCCTACCCGCGCGTCAGGATGCGGCGCACCCGGGCGCAGGACTGGACCCGGCGGATGGTGTCGGAGAAGGTGCTGACCCCGGCGGATTTCATCTGGCCCCTGTTCGTGCATGAGGGTTCGGGCGTCGAGGATGTGGCGGCCATGCCCGGTGTCCGGCGTTATGACGTGGCCAGCCTGCCTGCTGCGGTGGCGGAGGCAGCAGCGCTCGGCATCCCCGCGATTGCTCTGTTCCCGGCGCTGGACCCGGCGAAGAAGGACGCGGAGGGGTCGGAGGCAACCAATCCGGACAATGTCGTCTGCCGGGCGATCCGCGCCGTGAAGGCGGAGGTGCCGGAAATCGGCATCCTGTGTGACGCGGCGCTGGATCCCTTCACTTCCCACGGGCATGACGGGGTGATCCGCGACGACTATGTCACCAATGACGAAACGGTGGAGATCCTTGTTCGACAGTCGCTCAATCAGGTGGAGGCGGGGGCGGACATCATCTCCCCCTCCGACATGATGGACGGGCGCGTCGGCGCGATCCGGGAGGCGCTGGAGCGTGAAGGTCACGTCAACAGCATGATCATGTCCTACGCCGCCAAGTATGCCTCCGCCTTCTATGGCCCGTTCCGGGACGCCATCGGCTCCCAGGCCAATCTGGGCAAGGCCAGCAAGGCGACCTACCAGATGAACCCGGCCAATGGCGACGAGGCGATGCGGGAGGTGGCGCTGGACATCGCCGAGGGCGCCGACATGGTGATGGTGAAGCCCGGCATGCCCTATCTCGACCTCTGCCACCGGGTGAAGACGACATTCGGCGTGCCGACCTTCGCCTATCAGGTGTCCGGTGAATACGCGATGCTGCAGGCCGCGGCGGGCAACGGCTGGCTGGACCTGGAGCGGGTGATGCTGGAAAGCCTGCTGGGCTTCAAGCGGGCCGGATGTGACGGTGTGCTGACCTATTTCGCCGTCGAGGCGGCGCGCAAACTGAAGGAACTTGGCTGACCCATGACGCTTGCAGCATCGGAACGTGGTGGCCCGCTGGCCGGGATCACCGTCATCGACCTGACCCGGGTTCTGGCCGGTCCCTACTGCACCCTGATGCTGGCCGAGCTCGGTGCCCGCGTGATCAAGGTGGAGGAACCGGGCGTCGGCGACATCAGCCGCTCCATCGGTCCCTTCGTGAAGGGCAAGTCGGCCTATTTCATGAGCCTGAACCGCGACAAGGAAAGCATCGCGCTGAACCTGAAGGATGATGCCGACCGGGCGGTGTTCGAGCAGCTGCTGGAGCAGGCTGACGTGCTGGTGGAGAACTATCGTCCCGGCACGATGGAGAAGCTCGGCTATGGCTGGGACACGCTGCAGGCCCGCTGGCCATCGCTGATCTTCGCCGCGGCCAGCGGCTTCGGCCAGACCGGCCCCTACGCCAAGCGTCCGGCCTACGACATGGTGGTGCAGGGCATGGGCGGGGTGATGAGCCTGACCGGGCACCCCGGCGGCCCGCCGACCCGCGTCGGCTCCTCCATCGGCGACCTCGCGGCGGGCATGTTCGCCGCCGCCGGGATCAATGCGGCCCTGTTCGAGCGGACGCGCACCGGCAAGGGCGCCATGATCGATATCGGCATGCTGGACTGCCAGGTGGCGCTGCTGGAAAACGCCATCGTGCGCTATACGACGACCGGTGACATTCCCGGCCCCCTGGGGGCGCGGCATCCGCCCTTCGCGGCCTTCACCAGTGCGGATGGCCACATCATCGTTGCCTGCGGCACGGACAAGGCATTCCAGGACCTGGCCGAAGCGCTTGGTGCGCCGGAAATGGCGCAGGACGACAGGTTTGCCACGCCCACCAGCCGGGTGGAGAACGTGGAGCAGCTGCAGGTGGTGCTGGACAGCCTGTTCGTGACCAGGACCACCGACGACTGGCTCGCCATTCTGGAGGCCAAGGGCCTGCCCTGCGGTCCGATCAACAATGTCGCGCAGGTGCTCGCCGATCCGCACGTGATTTCCCGCAACATGATCGTCCACACGGATGATCCGGTGGCCGGGCATGTGCAGATGGGCGGCAATCCGATCAAGATCTCCGGCCATCCGGACGGCACCCTGCGCCGCCATGCGCCGGACCTGGACGAGAACCGCGCGGCGCTGCTGGCGGAACTGGCCGCCGCCCGGGACAGCGCCCGCTCAACCGGATAGGGGACCGACGCATGGAATGGCTGACCGAGCAGAAGCTTCCCATCGGCAAGGCCGCCAAGTCCGTCGTCGAGTGGATCACCGACAATTTCGCCTGGTGGTTCGACGCCTTCTCCATCGGCATGGAAACCGCCATCGACGGGCTGCTGTGGCTGTTGCAGGCACCGCATCCGCTGATCATCGTCGCGCTGGTCGCGGCACTTGCCTGGCTGCTGAAGCGCTCCATCGGTTTCACGGTCTTCGTTGCCCTGTCGCTGCTGCTGATCATCAACCAGGGCTACTGGGAGGAAACCACCGAGACCCTGGCGCTGGTGCTTTCGGCAGCCGTCGTCTGCATGGTCGTCGGCGTGCCCATCGGGGTCGCGGCGGCGCACCGCCCGTGGCTGTTCCGCCTGCTGCGGCCGATCCTGGACCTGATGCAGACGATCCCGACCTTCGTCTATCTGATCCCGGCGCTGATCCTGTTCGGTCTCGGCATGGTGCCGGGCCTGATCGCCACGGTCATCTTCGCCATTCCGGCACCGATCCGGCTGACCCATCTCGGCGTCTCCTCGACACCGAAACCGCTGATCGAGGCGGGGCAGGCCTTCGGTGCCACCGGCTGGCAACTGCTGTGGAAGGTGGAACTGCCCTATGCGCTGCCCTCCATCCTCGCCGGGCTGACCCAGACCATCATGCTCTCGCTGTCGATGGTGGTGATCGCGGCGCTGGTGGGGGCGGACGGGCTGGGGGTGCCGACCCTGCGCGCGCTCAACACGGTGAATATCGCGAAGGGGTTCGAGGTCGGCGTGGCCATCGTCCTGATCGCCATCATCCTCGACCGGCTCTGCCGCCGGGATGAAGGTTCGAAGGGGCCGGGCAAGTGAGCGAGACCGCATCCACTCCCGCCGCCACCCCGGCAGTCGTCCGTTTCCGCGATGTGGACATCCTGTTCGGCGACCGGCCCGCCAGCGCCCTGCCGCTGGTTGATGCCGGAAAGTCGCGCGCGGAGATTCAGGAGGAAACCGGGCAGGTCGTCGGCGTCAAGGGCGCCAGCCTGGACATTCACGAGGGCGAGATCGTCGTCCTGATGGGCCTCTCCGGCTCCGGCAAATCGACCCTGCTGCGCGCGGTCAACGGCCTGAACCCGGTGACGCGCGGGCAGGTGCTGGTGCACGACGGTGCGGCGGAGGTCGATGTGGCCCGCTGCAGTGCCACCGACCTGCGCCGCCTGCGCATGCACCGCATCGCCATGGTGTTCCAGCAGTTCGCGCTACTGCCCTGGCGCACGGTGGCGGAGAACGTCGGTCTCGGGCTGGAGCTTGCCGGGGTTCCGGTGGCGGAGCGGCGGGAACGGGTGGCGCGGCAGCTTGATCTGGTGGATCTGGGGGTCTGGGCCGACCGGCGGGTGCATGAGCTTTCCGGCGGCATGCAGCAACGGGTGGGGCTGGCCCGTGCCTTTGCCACCGATGCGCCGATCCTGCTGATGGACGAGCCCTTCTCGGCGCTGGATCCGCTGATCCGGGCGCATCTGCAGAACGAGCTGCTGGACCTGCAGACACGACTGAAGAAGACCATCATCTTTGTCAGCCACGATCTGGACGAGGCCATCAAGCTGGGCAACCGCATCGCGATCATGGAGGGCGGGCAGATCATCCAGACCGGCCAGCCGGAAGACATCGTGCTCAACCCGGCGAACGACTATGTGGCCGAATTCGTTGCCCACATGAACCCGCTGCAGGTGATGCGCGCCGCCACCATGATGCGGCCCGTCGACGATCTGCCGCGCGACGGGGCCGGACGGCTGTGCCTGGACCGTCATGGCTGGTTCAAGCTGGCGCTGGACCCGTCCGGCGCGCCGCTGGAGGCAGCCTGCAATGGCGAAAGCTGGCCCATCCTCGCCGCCGATCCCGCCACCAGCCCGGAAACCGGTCAGATGCTGACGGCCGCACCCGACGTGGTGATGCAGCAGGTCATCGACTGGCGCGAACGCTCCGGCGGCCCGGTGCTGATCGTGCAGGATGGCCGGATGCTGGGCGCCATCGGCGACGACCAGATCTTCCGGGGGCTGCTCCGCCGGAAGGTGTGAGGGGGCGCTGTGACCACACTGAACCACCGGGCTTCACCCCCTCCTCGATCCTCCCCCGTCAAGGGGGAGGAAGTGCCTCAGCGCTGACGCCTTCGCCCCTTCCCCCTCGATGGGGGAAGGCCGGGAAGGGGGTGGGGGTGCCGTGAGGGCTTGGACGAATTCGACCTCAACACCGACGCCGTACCCGGACTTGATCCGGGTACCCAGCGGTGCCGCACCGGCGTGGGAGACTGGGCTCGCGGATCAAGTCCGCGAGCACCGTGGTGATGGGGAGGTGCCGAAACATCTCCGCAATCACACCCAAATTCACGCCGTGCCCGGGCTTGACCCGGGTACCCAGGAGTGTCGCACTGGCGTGGGAGACTGGGCTCGCGGATCAAGTCCGCGAGCGCCGTGGTGGTGGGGGATCAGCCCCGTACCCGCTCCGGCAGGACCGTTGCGGGCGGGGTGTTGCGGCTGCGTTCGCTGGTGATGGCGCCGTCGATGATGGTCATGCCGACGCCGGGCAGGTTCCCCTGCTCGATGGATTCCAGCATGTTCTTCCCCGGCGCGTGCTGAGCCTGGTCCAGCAGCACGAAGTCGGCGGCCATGCCGACCTCGACCAGGCCGGTATCCAGGTCGCGCATCCGCGCCGTATTGCCGGTGGCGAAGCAGAAGGCCGTCTCCGCCTTCACGTCACCGAACGACGACAGCAGCGCGATCATGCGCAGGATGCCGAGCGGCTGCACCCCGGACCCGGCGGGGGCGTCGGTGCCCAGGATCACGCGATCCATCTGGCCGAGTTCCCGCGCCGTGTTCATGGCCAGCAGGGCCGCGCGCTCGTTGCCGTTGTGCACCAGTTCGATGCCGCGGCCGCACTGCTCGCACAGGCAGACGATCTGGTCGTCGGGCAGGGCGGTGTGGCCGCCATTGATGTGGCCGATGATGTCGGCATCCGCCTCCAGCACCACATCCTTGTCGATCAGGCCCGACCCCGGAATCGACGGGCCGCCGGTATGGATGGTGGACTGGATGCCGTACTTCCGGGCCCAGCCGACCATCTCCTTGGCGGTCTCCCCTGCCTTGACCGAGCCGAGACCGACCTCCCCCAGCAGTTTGACGCCCGCGTCGGCCAGGTCCTTGAAGTCGTTCTCGTCCATGCCCTGTTCGATCACCGGCGCACCGCCGTGCACCTTCACGCCGGAGGGGCGGAAATTCTCGTACCAGCGCTGTGACGCGATCGCGAGCGCCTTCAGCCCGACGATGTCCTTCGGGCGGCCGGGCAGATGCACCTCCCCGGCGGAGATCATGGTGGTGACGCCGCCATGCAGGCAGGAATCGATCCAGCTGAGCTGCGATTGCCGGGGGGTATAGTCGCCGATCACCGGATGCACATGGCTGTCGATCAGGCCCGGCGACACGGCGGTCCCCTTCGCATCGACCTCCACATCCGCCTGATCGGTGTCCAGATCCTTCGCCTTGCCGATGGCCGCGATCCGGCCATCCAGCGCCACGATGCAGTCGGCATCCAGGATCGGGTTTGCCAGATCACCGGACAACAGCAGCCCGATGTTCCTGATGACGAGTTTCTTGGCCATGTCCTGTCCCCCTGTCTGAATCCGTCTATCCGGAATCCTACCTCACAACAGGTCCATGTCGAGGATTGCGCCGAGTTCGGTCAGGGCCTGCCTGGCACCCGTGACCTTGATGGTCTGCATGCCCAGCGCCTTCGCGGGTTTCAGGTTGATGCCCAGGTCGTCCAGGTAGACCGCCTCCGACGGGTCGATGCCGATCTCGCGGCAGGCGAGGCGGTAGATTTCCGGGTCGGGCTTGCGCAGGTTGACCTTCGATGATTCCACGACGATCTGGAACCGGGCCATGACGTCGGCGACGGCGGCGGCCTTCTCGCTGTCGCTGGCGATGCCGGGGCCATGACCGGCGCGGACATTGTTGGTGATGCAGGCGCAGATGCGGTCCTGGCGGATCATGTCCAGCGCGCGGACCATTTCCGGCCTCAACGTGCCGGAGAGCAGCGCGATCACGTCCTTGCCGGGAATGGGATGGCCGATGGCGGTGCTTTCGGCCAGGAACAGCCCATCGAAGGTGTCGAGATCGACGTCATTGCGCTCGAACTGGGCCCAGGCGTTCGTGTCCGGGTTGGTGGCATTGATGCCCCGGATGGTGCCGACGGGCATGCCCTTCTCGGTCTCGTACTCGGCGAAACGCTCGAACGGGCTGGAGGTGAAGACACCGCCGAAGTCCCAGATGACGGCTTTGACGTTCGCGGTGGGTACTGCATTGCTCATGGATTGGTCTCCTCCCCCTCCACCGGCTCGGTGAGGAAATGCCGGCCTGCCCGGTCCTCCACCTCGACCACCCAGAGGTCCGGGTCGGTCGCCAGTCGGCGCTGAATATAGCTGTCGGCCTCCGTGGCCGGAACCGGCTCCGTGCCCGACGAGCGGAGCCACGTCCGCACGCCGTTCATGTAGCCGGGTGAATAGACGGTGGCGGTGCCGCCCGGCGCCTCCACCTTCAGCAGGATGCTGCCTGCTTCCTCCGCGCCGCGCCGTACCAGATAGGCGAAAGCGCCCTGCGCACGGACGCTGCGCAGATAGGCGGCGACCCAGATCTCCGCCTTCAGGCGCGCACTCATGCGGGTTCCAGAGGTTGCCTGCGCCATCCCTCTCCCCCACCCGGCGACCCATCAGGGATGCTCGCACGGGGGACCGGGCGGGGGAGAGGGATGGCGCAGCCAGCAAACGACATGGTTGAACCATTCCCCGACTGCGCGTCAGAATGCGTCAAACAGACAACAATCGGGGAGGCAGGGAACATGGGCGATCCGTCATACATGTCGGCGCGGGAACTGGTGGCCGCCATTGGCCAGCAGACGCTGCGGTCGGAAGAGGTGCTGGATCATTACCTTGATCGGCTGGAACGGTTCAACGGGCAGATCAACGCGGTGGTGGCAACGGATGTGGATGCCGCCCGCGCCCGCGCCCGCGCGGCGGACGCTGCGGCGGCCCGGGGGGAGAGCTGGGGGCCGCTGCACGGGCTGCCGATGACGGTGAAGGACACGTTCGAGGTTGTCGGCATGGCCTGCACCGCGGGCGCGCCGGAACTGAAGGATCATCAGCCGAATCGCCATGCCACGGCGGTCGAGCGCCTGATCGAGGCCGGGGCGATCATCTATGGCAAGACCAACACGCCGCTCTACGCCGGGGACCTGCAGACCTACAACGCGGTCTTCGGCACGACCAACAATCCCTGGGACGTGAGCCGCGCGCCGGGGGGGTCGTCGGGCGGTTCCGCCGCCGCGCTGGCGTCCGGCTTCACCGCGCTGGAACTGGGATCGGACATTGGCGGCTCGATCCGCAATCCGGCGCATTTCTGTGGCGTCACCGGGCACAAGCCGAGCTTTGGCGCGGTGCCGATCCGTGGCCATATTCCGGGGCCGCCGGGTGCGCTGACCGGGGCCGATATCGGGGTCGCGGGGCCGCTGGCGCGCAGTGTCGATGACCTGGAACTGGCGCTGGATGTCATGGCCGGGTCCGACATGCTGGATCAGGCGGGCTGGAAGCTGAAGCTCGCCAATGCGCGGCATGAGGCCATCCGCGACTACAGGATTGCCGTCTGGTCCGACGACCCGTTCTGTGCCGTTGACCCGGAGTTCCGTGACCTGATCGAGGGGGCGGGCACGGCGCTGGAGGAAATGGGCGCCAGGGTGGATCGTTCGGCCCGCCCCGCTGTCGACATGCGGGAATCGCACGAGATCTACTACAGCCTGCTGGCGGCCGCGCTTGGTGCCGGTCTGCCGGAGAGCATGCGGCGGAAACTGCGCGAGAACCCGCCGGACGCCGACGACCACAGCCATCAGGCGATCTTCGCCCGTGGCGCGGTCATGGACCATGCGGAATGGCTGGACTGGGATGAGCGCCGGGCGGTGCTGCGGGAGATGTGGAACCGCTTTTTCGGCGATGTGGATGTGCTGCTCTGCCCGGTCATGCCGCGCGCGGCCATTCCGCACGACCAGTCCGCCAGCTTCGGCACCCGAACCGTGGAGATCGCCGGCCAGAGCCGCAACTATGTCGACATGATCGTCTGGTGCGGCCTGACCTGCGGGGTCTATCTGCCTGCCACCGTGGTGCCAGTCGGGCGCACCGATGCTGGGCTGCCGGTCGGGGTACAGGTGGTCGCCAACTTCATGGAGGATCGCTCCGCGCTGCATGTGGCACGGCATCTGGAGAAGGCGCTTGGCGGCGTCGTTCCGCCCCCCGGCTTCGCATGAGGATTGCCGTTCTGGGCGGCGGTCATGGTGCCCATGCCGCCGCCGCCGACCTGTCGGAACAGGGACACGAGGTCCGTTTCTGGCGGCGTGATGCGGTGGCACTGCAGGGCCTGATGGCCAGGGGCGCACTGCGGCTGACGGATGCGGCGGGCAGTCGCGACGTGCCGATCCAGACGGTGACACCGGATATCGGCGAGGCGGTCGCAGGCGCGGAACTGATCCTGATGCCCGGCCCTGCCATGGCCCAGGTGGATATTGCCCGCGCCATGGCCCCGCACCTGTCGGACGGTCAGGGCATCCTGATGCCGCCGGGCAGCTTCGGCACCTGGGTGGTCATGGATACCCTGCGGGCGGAGGGCTGCAGCGCCGATCTGCTGCTGGGTGAGTCCGGCACCCTGCCGTGGCTGGCCCGGATGCAGGGACCGGAGGAGGTCGCTATCGTCACCCGCGCGACGCGTCTGCCGACCGGCGTGTTTCCGCTGGCCCGCGCCGATGCGGCCTTCGACCTGTTCGGCAGGGCCTTTCCGGCCATCGAGCGGCTGACGGACGGGCTGGACGGGGCGCTGATGAACGCGGGGCCGATCATCCATCCGCCGCTGATCCTGATGAACGCCGGACCCATCGAGCATTTCGAGCACTGGGACATTCACAACGAGGGCACGCAGCCCGCGATCCGGCGTGTCACCGATGCGCTGGATGCGGAGCGCGTGGCGGTGCGGGAGGCGCTGGGATACGGCCCGCCGCATTTTCCCCTGGCCGACCACTATGACGACAGCCGCCCGGAATGGATGTACGGGCAGGCGGCGCACGACCGGCTGGTGGTCTCCAGCCGCTGGCGGGAGAGGCTGGATCTGACCCGCCACCGCTACATGCGCGAAGATGTGGCGATCGGACTGGCGTTCCTGGTCTCGGTCGCGCGCTGGGTCGATGTCCCCGCGCCGGTGGCGAGCGGTCTGCTGGCGCTGGCCGGTGCGGTCAACGGGGAGGATTTCTCGGCCACCGGGCGCACACTCGGCAATCTCGGCCTGGCTGATCTGGCTCCGGCCGCCCTGCAGACCCGGCTGAGAGAGGGCTTCTGATGCCGCGCGTTGCACTGGTTGGTGCCGGACGCATGGGACGCGGGCTGGCGCATGTCTTTGCCTGGGGCGGCTGGCAGGTCGATCTGCTGGATGCGAAACCGCGGGACAGTGCTGCTGCGACCACCCTGCTTTCGGCGGCCCGTGACGAGGTGGCGCGCACCCTGAACCTGATGGCGGAGTTCGGGCAATGCGAGCCGGGCGCGGTTGCGGGCCTTCGGGAACGCATCAGCTTTCGCGGGCCCGATGACCTCCCCGACGCGCTTGCCCGCGCTGATCTGGTGATGGAGGGCGTGCCTGAGACGCGGGAAGCGAAGGCGGAGGCGCTGTCGCTGATCTCCGCCCATGCGGGGGCGGAGACAATCATTGCCTCCACCACATCGACCATGCTCTCGACGGAGCTTGCGGCGCATGTGACGCCCCCGGAGCGATTTCTGAACGCCCACTGGCTCAACCCGGCATATCTGATTCCGCTGGTGGAGGTCAGTCCACACGACGGTACGGCACCTGAGGTGCGTGACCGGCTGCTCGGCTGGCTGCGCGACATCGGCAAGGTGCCGGTGGTCTGCAAGGCCAGTCCCGGTTTCATCGTGCCGCGCATCCAGGCGCTGGCGATGAACGAGGCGGCGCGGATGGTGGAGGAAGGCGTGGCCAGTGCGGAGGACATGGATACGGCGATCCGGGCCGGGTTCGGCCCGCGCTTCGCCGTGCTCGGCCTGGTGGAATTCATCGACTGGGGCGGGGTGGACATCCTGCACCACGCCAGCCGCTACCTGACGGAAACAACCGGTCAGGACCGGTTCCGTGCACCGGAGATCGTGGGGGAGAAGATGGCGCAGGGGGCCACCGGATTGCATGCCGGTCGCGGCTTCCACGACTATGCCGACGTGGACCGGGAGGCCTATCAGCGCGACCGCATCCGCGACTTCGTCGATGTTCTGGGCCAGCGCGGCCTGCTCGCCCCGCCCCGGATCTGAGCGGCAGCAGTGCCGCTCCGGCGTGGGAGACCGGGCTCGCGGATCGAGTCCGCGAGCATCGTGAGGGTGGGAAGGGAGGGAACTGCCTCTCCACCACAAACCACGCCGTACCCGGGCTTGACCCGGGTACCCATGGTGCCGTTCCGGCGTGAGAGACTGGGCTCGCGGATCAGGTCCGCCAGCATCGTGAGAGGGAAAGGGAGGGAACTGTCTCACCACCTCAAACCACACCGTACCCGGGCTTGACCCGGGTACCCAGGAGTGCCGCTCCGGCGTGGGAGACTGGGCTCGCGGATCAGGTCCGCGAGCATCGTGAGGGTGGGGGCAGTCCCGCTGAACGCTCCCGCCCCCGCTGACGCAACGTCGGCTCAGACCTCGATCACCAGCTTTCCGAAATGGCTTGCGGCGCGCATGGTGTGGTAGGCGGCGCGGGCGTCCGCGAACGCGAAGGACTGGTCGATCACGGGCTTCAGGCCGTGGGTGGTGATGGCGCGGTTCATGTCGGCGAACATCGACCGGGGACCGACATAGATGCCGCGTATCGTCACCGACTTGCGCATGATCGCTGTCGGGCTCGCCTGTCCGGCGGCGCCGGTCAGAATGCCGATCAGGCCGATGATGCCACCGACACGCACCGCGTTCACCGACCGGTCGAAGGTGCCGGGGCCGCCGACCTCCACCACCCGGTCAACGCCCGTGCCACCGGTGAGGTCCAGCACCGCCGCATCCCAGTCCGGCGTGGTGCGGTAGTTGATGGTTTCATCCGCGCCCAGCGCCTTCATGCGCGCCAGCTTCTCGTCGGAGGAAGAGGTGACGATGGTCCGCACCCCCATCATCGCGCAGAACTGTTGTGCGAAGACCGAGACACCACCGGTGCCCAGCAGCAGCACCGTCTCCCCCGCCAGCACCGGTCGCGGCTGGGTCAGCGCGTGCCACGCGGTCAGCGCGGCGCAGGGCAGGGTGGCCGCCTCCGCATCCGTCAGGTGTGCCGGGGTCGGGATGACACCGCGTTCGGGCAGGATGACTTCCTCCGCCAGCACCCCCTGACGCGCGCCACCAAGTGCGGATGCCATTGCGGCGGCGCTGATCTCCCCGGCGGTCCAGTCCTCGAAGAAGCAGGAGGTGACGCGGTCGCCTTCCTTCAGGCTGACGCCGGGACCGACAGCGGTCACGACCCCGGCCCCGTCCGAGTTCGGTACGGTGGGGAATGGCAGTTTGCGGGTAATCGGATCCTCGATGGTGCTGAGGTCGCGATAGTTGATCGAATTGGCACTGATCTTCAGCCGGACCTCGCCGGGGCCGGGCGTCGGCGTTGGCCGTTCCGCCAGGTTCAGCGCATCGACGCCGTCACCGCAAATGATTTCCCAGGCTCGCATGATGACTGTCCGATCTGCATGAGGTGTTGATCTGTTGTGGCCGGGAAGTCTGCCGCCTGTGAAACAGGCGATCAAGCCGTGCCCGGTTTCGTCCGGAGCCGGCGAGACGCAGAACGGGCCGCACCATCACTGCGATCACAGTGCGGGACGGCCCGTCCGGCAGATCAGGTTGCCTGAAGCGATCAGGCGCGGCGACGACGGCCCCCGCGGCCCAGGCCGATGGCCTTTGCCATCTCGGCCCGCTTCTCGGCGTAGCTGGGTGCGACCATCGGGTAATCCGACGGCAGGTTCCACTTCGCGCGGTAGTCTTCCGGCGACATGTTGAAGTTGGTGCGCAGATAGCGCTTCAGCATCTTCAGCTTCTTGCCGTCTTCCAGACAGATCAGATAGTCCGGGGTGATGGAGCGACGCACGGAGACAGCCGGCTTCTGCTTCTCGGCCTCCGGCTCCGGCTCGGAGGTGCCTGCACCGGCCAGGGCGGTGTGGATGCGGTTGATCAGTTCCGGCAGTTCATCGGAAGCGACAACATTGTTGGAAACATACGCGGCGGTGACCTCTGCGGTCATTTCGAGCAGATCATGCTGCGTGGTGGCACCATTCTCAGCCGTAATCGATGCCATGGCGGCAACTCCTGTTTGCAATTCTCAGAACTTGAATCGTCTCGATGATCGCTCCGGACCAAGGATTCGAGCCGCAATCTAGTCATTTACGAGAGAAATGAAAGTATTTCCTGAAGGAATCATGAATTTATTGAACAAGTAAATCAGAATACAGCCCGCGATGGTTGGTCGCATCACGTTCGATTACACTGTCAGAATGTCGCACATCAGAGAGAACGATGGTCAGGCGGACATTGCCAAATGGCGGCAGATAAATTGCCAATCGTCCACCGTCACATGGTAAGTTGCCGCAACGGTATTTCAGACGGAGGCAAGTATCATGGCTGATGGTTCAAGGCCAGTTTCTTCAGTTCGGGCCAACTGCAGTGATGCGGAATGGCAGGCGCGACAGTCGCTTGCGGCCACCTATCGCATCTTCGACCATTTCGGCTGGTACGAGCTGATCTTCAATCACATCACCCTGCGGGTGCCCGGTCCGGAGCATCATTTCCTGATCAATCCCTACGGACTCTGGTACCGGGAGGTCACGGCCTCCAACCTGGTCAAGGTCGATCTGGACGGGAACATCATTGGGGACAGTGAGTGGGGCATCAACCCGGCGGGCTACGTGATCCACTCCGCCATCCATGCAGCACGCGAAGATGCGCATTGCGTCATGCACACGCATTCCACCACGGGTGTGGCGGTGGCCTGTCAGGCTGCGGGGCTGTCCCGTGACAATTTCTATGGCGCGATCATCGGCGACCGGGTCGCCTATCACGACTTCGAAGGTGTAACCTGCGACGCGGATGAGAAGACAAGGCTTGTCGCCAACCTGGGTGAGAAGAACTACATGATCCTGCGCAGTCACGGGCTGCTGACCTGTGGCCATACCGCGGCGGCGGCGTTCCAGCGCATCTGGACCCTGCAGAGGGCCTGCGATGTCCAGATGATGGCCCAGCAGAGCGGGCAGCCGATCATTCCCGTGACACAGGCAATCGTCGACCGTTCCCAGGGCGTCATGGACAATTTCGAAGGTGAGGGCGCGACGGCGGCTGACCGGATCTTCGAAGCGCTGGTGCGGGAGATCGATCGGAAGGATACTTCCTGGCGCGACTGATTCTGCAGATCTGCCCGGGAACTTCGAACCGAAATGACGACATCCGCCCGCCTGAAGCTGGCCGACGACCTGGTCTTCCGACCCTGGTGGTGGGATGCCCGCAAGCGCCATGCGCCGCCTGAACCGGAGATGCCCGCCCGTGCCGATGTTGCCATTGTCGGTGGCGGCTACACCGGTCTTTCCGCCGCACTGACCGCGGCGCGCGGTGGCGCGAAGGTGGTTGTCTTCGATGCTGAGGATCCCGGCGACGGCGCCAGCACCCGCAACGGCGGCATGGTGGGCGACCGGCTGAAGCCATCCTTTCCGAAGCTGGAAAAGACCTTCGGCAGCGAACGCGCAAAGGCCCTGATGGCGGAGCCCGCGAACGCGGTCGACTATGTCGAGCGGCTGATCCTCGACCTGGGCATCGACTGCGACTTCGGGCGGATGGGGCGGTATTACCCGGCGGTCAATCCGGCACATTTCCGGGCGATGGAGACCGCGCTGGCGGCGGAGCAGGCGGCGCGCGGGGACATTGGTGCGACAATGGTCAGTGCGGAGGAGCAGGCGCAGTTCCTGGCCAGCCCGCTCTATGCCGGGGGGCGGGTGCAGTCCCGAACCGGCGGCCTGCACCCGGCGAAGTTCCACGACGGCCTGATGGATGCGGCCCGCAACGCCGGGGTGACCGTGCTGGCGCGGACCGCCGTGCTGGGACTGGAGGAGGAGGATGACTTCATCCGCCTCGACACGGGTCTCGGCTATATCAATGCCGACCGGGTGCTGATCTGCACCAACGGCTATACCGGCAACCTGCAACCCGACCTGCAGCGCCGCGTCATTCCCGTCACCAGCGCCATCGCGGCGACGGAGGAACTGGACCCGGCCCTGGTGGAGCGGCTGATTCCCAGCGGGCGGATGATCACCGACAGTTTCAACCTGCTGAACTATTTCCGGCCCAGCCCTGACGGGCGGCGCATCCTGCTGGGCACGCGCCCCGGCCTGTTCGCCGCGAAGCAGGGGCCGCGGCTGGCGCAGTACATCGGCAATCGCATCGGCCAGATCTTTCCTGAGCTGGATGGCACGCGGATCACCCACTGCTGGTGGGGCAAGGTGGCCTTCAGCTTCGACCATTTCCCGAAGATCGGGATGGATGAACGGATCGGCCATGCGCTCTGCTACGGCGGCTCGGGCGTGGCCATGTCGGTCTGGCTCGGCCACAAGCTGGGGCAGAAGGCACTGGGTGACCTGGCCGGGCGGACAGCCTTCGACGACATGGCGTTTCCGGGGCGGTTCTACTATCGCGGGTGGCCCTGGTTCCTGGGGCCGGCGATGGCCTGGTACGGCCTGCAGGACCGCATGGCGGGCCGCTACCGGCGGGCGGCGTGAGCGGCACGGACCGGGCGACACTGATCCGCGTCTGGCACCTGGCCTGGCCCGTGATCCTGTCGAACGTCACCACGCCCCTGCTGGGCCTTGTCGATACGGCGGTCGTCGGCCGTCTGCCCGGACCGGAATATATCGGCGCGGTCGCCATCGGTGCCGCCGCCTTCACCGGCATCTTCTGGATGTTCGGGTTCCTGCGCATGGGCACCACGGGGTTCGTGGCGCAGGCCATGGGCGCGGGCGACTTCACCGAGGTGCGGGCGATCCTGGGCCGCGCCATCCTGATTGCGGTGCTGTTCGGTGCCCTGCTGGTGACGCTGCAGCAACCGCTCTGGTCCGGGGCGATCCACCTGCTCGACCCCAGCGCGACCGTGCAGGGTCTGGCGGAGCAATATTTCTCCATCCGTGTCTGGACCGGGCCGGCGGCGCTGGTGAACTACGCCCTGCTGGGGTTCTTCATCGGCATGCAGCGGCCCCGGCTGGCGCTGGCGATCCAGATCTGGCTGAACGGGGTGAACATCGCGCTGGACCTGCTGTTCGTCGTGGGGCTGGACATGGGGGTTCCGGGCGTCGCCTGGGCAACCCTGATCGGTGAATATTCAGCGGCGATCCTGGGTATCGTTGTCGCCCTGCGGGTGCTGCGCCCGCACGGGGGGCGGTTCAACTGGCCTGCCATTCTCGATCCCGTGCAGGGCAGGCGGCTGCTCAGCGCCAACTTCGACATCTTCGTGCGCACGGCCTGCCTGATCATCGCCTTCTCCTGGGCCACCCGTGTGGGCGCCCGGCTGGGGGATCTGGCGCTGGCCGCCAATGCGATCCTGATGCAGATGGTGCACCTGCTGGCCTACGGTCTGGACGGCTTCGCCTTCGCGGCGGAGGCGCTGGTCGGCGGGGCGCTGGGCGCGCGCAGCCTTGGCGCATTGCGGGAGGCTGTGGTTGCCAGCACGATCTGGGCCCTGATCGTCGCTGTCGGCGTCGCGATCATCTATCTGGTTGGCGGCCCCCTGCTGATCGCCGTCATGACGGACCAGCCGGATGTCCAGGCGACCGCAGAGGCGTACCTGTTCTGGATCGTGCTCTATCCGCTGCTCGCGATCTGGTGCTACCAGCTGGACGGCATCTTCATCGGTGCGACCCAGACAGCGGAGATGCGCAATGCGATGATCCTGTCGCTCGGGGTCTTCGTCGTGGCGATCCTGACCCTGCCGGACATGTTCGGGAACCATGGCCTCTGGGCTAGCCTGAGCATCTTCAATGTCGCGCGGACGGTGACCCTGGGGGCGTACTACCGCCGGATCGAGGTACGGGCCGCCAGATCGCAGCCAGCCTGACGCGAAACCGGTCAACTGCCTGTTTATTGTTCATTTCGGACCCTGATGCCGTCCGTCGGAGGGGAGGTCGGCCGCAAAGGAAAACCCCGCCGCCCCGGGGAGGTGGGGCGACGGGGCTGTTCGCGCCGACGTCATTCTGGGGAGGAGAGAGCGGTCAGGCGCGAAGGTGCGTATTCTCCGGATCAAACGGGCTTTCATCGAGAACTGTAATTCGGTGCATCCGATCCAGAATTCTCATTTCAAGTTCCGTACCAGTTTTTGCCAGGTCGGGGCGCACCATGACCATGGCGAGTGATTTTCCGGTGCGTGGTCCATAGTTACCCGATGTTGCCCGCCCCACCAGTGCCCCGTCCAGATAGACCGGATTGTTGCCGAGTGCGTCGGCATCGGTCACATCATGGACCTCGACTGTTGCAAAGGCGTTGCTGAAACCGCGCTGCTGCCACTCCACCAGGGCGTCACGTCCGATGAACTCGCCCTTGTTGGGATGCACGAAACGGTCGAGACCGGATTCGTAGGCCGCATACTCGATGGACAGTTCCGTGCCGACCATGCGGTAGGACTTCTCGATCCGCAGCATGTCCATGGCGCGGATGCCGAAGGGCTTCAGCCCCAGGTCCTGCCCGGCGTTCCACAGCGCGTCGAAGATGTGGTTCTGGTACTCGATCGGGTGATGCAGTTCCCAGCCCAGCTCGCCGACGAAGTTGACGCGGCAGGCCAGCGCCGGGGCCAGCCCGACGTCGATCTGCTGGGCGGTCAGCCAGGGGAAGGCCTCGTTGGAGAAATCGGCATCGGAGACCCGCTGCATCAGATCGCGCGCCTTCGGCCCGGCGATCACCAGCACACCGTTCTGGTTGGTCATCTGGTCGTAACGGACGGAACCGTCGGCCGGCATGTGCTGCTTCAGCCAGTCGTGATCCAGGCGCTGGTAGGCACCGGCGGAGACCAGGTAGAAGCTGTCGGATGCCTCGCGGACCACCGTGAACTCGGAGTGCACGCCGCCACGGGTGTTCAGGGCATGGCAGAGGCCGATGCGCCCGACACGCGGCAGGCGGTTGGCCAGCAGGTTGCGCAGGAAATCCAGTGCGCCGGGGCCGGAGATGCGGCACTTGGCGAAGGCGGTCATGTCGAGAATGCCGACATTCTCCGCGACATTCAGCGCCTCGTTCTTCACATGCTCGAACCATTTGGAGCGTCGGAAGGACCAGTCGTCTTCCTGCGGGACACCTTCCGGTGCGAACCAGTTGGCGCGCTCCCAGCCGAACTTCTGGCCGAACACGGCGCCCAGATCCTTCAGGCGGTCGTAGCAGGGGGCAGTGCGCAGCGGGCGACCGGCCTCCCGCTCCTCATCCGGGAAGTGGGTGACGAAGACGTTGGCGTAGGCTTCCTCGTTCTTCACCTTCAGATACGACTTCGTGGCGTAATCGCCATAGCGCCGGGGGTCGACGCCCAGCATGTCGATGGTCGGCTCCCCGTCGACGATCCATTCGGCGAGCTGCCAGCCTGCGCCGCCTGCCGCGGTGATGCCGAAGCTGTGGCCCTCGTTCAGCCAGAGGTTGGGCATGTCCCACGCCGGGCCGATGATCGGGCTGCCGTCCGGAGTGTAGCAGATCGCACCGTTGTAGACCTGCTTCACGCCGACCTCGCCAAAGGCGGGGACGCGGTAGATGGCGCTCTCGATATGGGGTTCCAGCCGCTCCAGATCCTCCTGGAACAGTTCGAACTCGGCGTCCGGCTTCGGGCCGTTGATGTAGCAGGCGGGGGCACCCTTCTCGTAGGGGCCGAGCAGCAGGCCACCGCGTTCCTCGCGCATGTACCAGGACGCGTTGGAATCGCGCAGCACGCCCATCTCCGGCAGGCCCTGTTCCTTGCGGGCCAGGATGTCGGGATGCGCCTCCGTGACGATGTACTGGTGCTCCACGGGGATCACGGGGATCTTCAGGCCCAGCATCTGCCCGGTCTGCTGCACGAAGTTGCCGGTGGCGGAGATCAGGTGCTCGCAGGTGATCTCGCCCTTGTCGGTGGTGACCTTCCACTCCCCGGACGCAGTGCGGTCGATGGCGGTGACGCGGGTCTGGCGATAGATCGTGGCACCACGCTGGCGTGCGCCCGTGGCAAAGGCCTGGGTCAGGTCGGCAGGCTGGACGTACCCGTCATCCGGATGCTGGATCGCGCCGATCAGATCGTCGGTGTTGCAAAGCGGCCAGATCTCCTTCACCTGCTTCGGGGTCAGCTGGCGCACATCGACGCCGATAGTCTCCGCCACGCCGGCATACTGCAGGTATTCGTCCATCCGCTCCTTCGAGGAGGCGAGGCGGATGTTGGAGACGCGGCGCAGGCCGACGTCCTGGCCGGTCTCTGCCTCCAGTTCGCCGTACTGGCGCACCGAGTACTTGTGGATCTGGCCGACGGAGTAGGACAGGTTGAACAGCGGCAGCAGCCCGGCCGCGTGCCAGGTTGACCCGGATGTCAGCTCGTTGCGCTCCAGCAACACGACATCGGACCAGCCCTTCTTCGCCAGGTGATACAGCGTCGAAACACCGACGACACCGCCACCGATCACCACCGCCCGTGCATGGGTCTTCATTGCACCCGTCCTCCGCCAGAAGAAGTCATGGCACGTTCATGCTCCTTCACCGTCACTGGCGCTACGCCGCCACCGACCCGCACTGACGCGCGCGCGACATGGCGGGTTCGACAGCGGCCTGTCAGCCGGACGATGGACGTCCGGCTGACGCGGGCCCGATCAGATGTCCATCATGCCCATGGTGCGCAGGATCGGCGGTTCCCGCAGGGCCTTGCCCATCTGGTCCAGGTCACCCCGTTCCTGCCGCCAGGCCATGTACTTCTTGTGATCGGCGGCGTCACGCCATTGCTCGTAGAGGAAGATGGTCTTGTTTTCCTCATCGATGGCGCCCTTCAGCGCCTCGCAGCCTTCGAACGCCTTCGTGTCGGGCAGGATCTTCGGAAACTCGGTGCGGAACGTCTCCCAGGCTTCGTCCTTGATCCTCAGTTCCAGTGTTACAACGGCTGACATGGTTCCCTCCCAGGTTGGCGCAAGACCGTGCCGGATCGGGCCGCGGTCCGCGCTGAAGCGACAAGCCTGCTGCCGTCACCGGATCGGTTCAAGCGAAACATTGTCGTTCAGCGGATGCCGTTGGCGCGCTGCAGGGTCCGGACATAGGCGATGATCTGACTCACCTCGGCTTCGGAAACGCCGGGTATCGGGGGCATGCTGCCAAACGACCAGTGATGCTGCCGCACGCCGTTCTTCACGGCCAGCACGAAGCTGGTGTCGGCATGGTGACCGGGTTCGTAGATCTTGTGGACCAGTGGCGGGCCACCCAGTCCGCCCCCGGCGTTGGCGCCGTGGCAGGCAACGCAGTTCCTGTCAAAGACGACCTTCCCGGATGCCGCCGCACCGGAAAGCTGGGGCACGGACACGTCAACCAGATGCGTCAGCGATTGTTAAGACGTACCGCCGCGAACCAGCAGCCAGATGACGGCACCGCCAGTCAGACCGGCCAGCACCATCACGATTATCAGACGTATCGGTGACATGGGAATCCTCCTTGACCTGCACAGGCGTGCAGTGTCGGGGTTCCTGTCACTGGAAGGTCAAGCGATCGGAAGCCGCTCGGCGTGGCGGTCTGGTTGGACTGCCACGCCGGCCGGTTGTCAGTTCGCGCCTTCGAGCAGTCGGCGGGCGATGACCTGGGCCTGGATCTCGCCGGCCCCTTCGAAGATGTTCAGGATGCGGGCGTCGCAGAGGATGCGGCTGATGTCATACTCCAGCGCGAAGCCGTTGCCGCCATGGCTCTGCAACGCATTGTCGGCATTGGCCCAGGCGACGCGGGCGCCCAGCAGCTTGGCCATCCCGGCCTCCAGGTCGCAACGGCGGCCCTCGTCCTTGGTGCGGGCGGAGAAATAGGTCAGCTGCCGCGCGATCATGGTCTCGACAGCCGCCCAGGCGACCTTGCCGTGGACACGCGGGAACTCATAGATCGGGCGATTGAACTGCACCCGGTCCTTGGCATAGCGCATGCCGGTCTCCAGCGCATTCTGGGCCACGCCGATGGCGCGGGCCGCGGTCTGGATCCGGGCGGATTCGAAGGTGGCCATTAACTGCTTGAAGCCATTGCCTTCCTCTCCACCCAGCAGGTTCTCGGCTCCGACCTCGAAACCATCGAAGCCCAGTTCGTACTCGCGCATGCCGCGATAGCCCAACACCTCGATCTCGCCACCGCTCATGCCCTCGGCGGGGAACAGGTTGCCGTCCTCGCCGCGCGGCTTCGGCGCGAAGAACATGGAGAGGCCGCGATAGCCGGGCTCATCCGGGTTGGTGCGGGCCAGCACCGTCATCACGTCGGCGCGGGCCGCATGGGTGATCCAGGTCTTGTTGCCGGTGATACGGTAGGTATCGCCGTCCTTCACCGCGCGGGTGCGCAGGGAGGCGAGGTCGGAGCCGATGTTGGGTTCCGTGAACACTGCGGTCGGCAGGATCTCGCCGGAGCAGATGCCGGGCAGCCAGCGCTGCTTCTGCTCTTCGGTACCGCCGGTCAGCAGCAGCTCGGCCGCGATCTCGGAGCGGGTGCCGAGGGAGCCGACCCCGATATAGCCGCGCGACAGCTCTTCCGAGACCACGCACATGGCCATCTTGCCCATGGCATGTCCGCCATATTCCTCCGGCACCGTCAGGCCGAAGACGCCCAGCTCGCCCATCTCCTTCACGACCTCGATGGGGATCAGTTCGTTGTCCAGGTGCCACTTGTGGGCGTGCGGGGCCACCTTGTCGTCGGCGAACTTGCGGAACTGGTCGCGGACCATGCCATAGGTCTCGTCCAGCCCCGGATCACCGAAATTGCCGGTCTCCAGTGCGTTGTCCAGCAGCGCGGCGATGCGCGCGCGGACGGCGGCGGTATTGCCGTTGAAGATCAGGCGGCGCACTTCCGGCGTGCCCAGGCGCTGCACCTGGGTCATGTCGATGTTCAGGTCCTGCGGACGCACGACCTCGCCCTGGTTCATCGGGATGCCGTTGCCGAGCTGTGCCAGATATTCGCCGTAACCGGCCTGCAGGATCAGGCGTTCCAGCTCGTTCAGCTTGCCTTCCTGGTCCAGCCGCTCGGCCCAGTTCAGCAGCTCGCGCAGGCTCTCGACATAGGTTGCGACCCAGGCGAGGCCGTGGCTGGCGTACTGGTTGACCTCCAGCAGCTTCGCATCGATCCGGCCCTCCTCGTTGCGGACCAGCCCGGCAACCGAGTTGATCGCGACCTGCTTGTAGCGGTCGGCGGCGTCCAGTGCGCCACGGCACAGGCGCAGCAGATCGGACAGGACGGGGGATTCGTCAGTGGCACTCAGGACAGGTGCGGAATCGGGCATGGTGGCCTCCCGTAATATATGCGGAATGAAGTGATGGCGGCGTTATAGGCCAGAGCCTGCGCTGAAGATACAGGCTGCAATGCCGCGCAACGCGACCGGCCTGACGGACATGCCCCTGCGGGGATGCCTGCCAGGCCGGACAGGTTCAGCCGCGTGCCGGTCGCATTGCCGGTCGGCAATGCCTGTCAGCACGTGGCGGACGCGGGGTCTCAGCCGTTGCCGGCCTCGATCGCGTCCTCGATGGTGCGCAGGCCGGGCAGCTTCGACGAGACCAGCACGGCCATGTTGCCGGGCTTGTGCTCGTTCGCCAGCATCTTCATGTGGGCACGCGGAATGTCGTCCCAGGAGAAGACTTCCGACATGCAGGGATCGACGCGGCGTTCGATCACCATCTGGTTGGCCTGGGTGGCCTGCTTCAGATTGGCGAAGTGGCTGCCCTGGATCCGCTTCTGCCGCATCCAGACGAAGCGCGCATCCATGGTCAGGTTGTAGCCGGTGGTCCCGGCGCAGAACACCACCATGCCGCCCCGCTTCACCACGATGCAGGACACGGGGAAGGTGCTCTCGCCCGGATGCTCGAAGACGAAGTCCACGTCATTGCCCTTGCCGGTGATGTCCCAGATCGCCTTGCCGAACTTCCGCATCTCCTTGGTCCAGGCGTGATATTCATCGGAGTTCACGGTCGGCATCTGTCCCCAGCAGTTGAAGTCCTTGCGGTTCAGCACCGCCTTGGCCCCCAGCGACATGACGAACTCGCGCTTGGTCTCGTCGGAGATGACGCCGATGGCGTTGGCACCGGCGGCGGCGCAGAGCTGCACCGCCATGGAGCCGATACCGCCGGAGGCACCCCAGATCAGCACGTTGTCACCGGGACGCAGGATGTGCGGGCGATGGCCGAACAGCATGCGGTAGGACGTGGCGAGCGTCAGCGTGTAGCAGGCGCTCTCCTCCCACGTCAGGTGGCGCGGGCGCGGCATCAGCTGCCGGTCCTGCACGCGGGCGAACTGGGCGAAGGACCCGTCCGGTGTCTCGTAGCCCCAGATGCGCTGCGACGTGGAGAACATCGGGTCGCCGCCATTGCATTCCTCGTCGTCGCCGTCGTCCTGATTGCAATGGACCACGACCTCGTCACCCACCTTCCAGCGCTTCACGCGCGAGCCGACGGCATAGACCACGCCGGAGGCATCGGAACCGGCGATGTGATAGGGCTGCTTGTGGATGTCGAAGGGGGACAGCGGCGTGCCGAGGGAGGCCCAGACGCCGTTGTAGTTGACGCCGGCGGCCATCACCAGGATCAGCACGTCGTGGCTGTCCAGTTCCGGCGTGTCCACGACCTCGCACTGCATGGCGGTGTCGGGATTGCCATGGCGCTCCTTGCGGATCGCCCAGGCGTACATCTTCGGCGGCACATGACCCAGCGGCGGAATCTCGCCCACTTCATAGAGGTCACGGCGATCGCCGTTGTTGGGGTCGATGGGGGTGTTCTCGACTGCCTGCATCTCGGCCATGCTCATTACTCCAATTCTGCGCGACCATGCTCTAACGCGCCCGTTGCCGCGCATCCAGTCAATACGCTGGACCGTTCCGGGGCAACGGGTTTATGTTGCACAGCCGCAAAACGCGTTTTGCAGCGCGGCAAGTGATATGATATTTCCATTGCTGCACGCAAGACGTAATTTTCGTGCGTAGATGATCAATGTGACGGAATAATCTGATGAATGCTGAAACTGGCGCCAACCCTGCGGAAACTGCTGGAGTCAAACGGGACCGGCCCTGGCTGATCCGCACCTATTCCGGTCACAGCTCCGCCCGGGCCTCCAACGAACTCTACCGCACCAACCTCTCGCGCGGTCAGACCGGCCTCTCCGTCGCCTTCGATCTGCCGACCCAGACCGGCCACGACAGCGATCATGCGCTGGCCAAGGGGGAAGTGGGCAAGGTGGGCGTGCCGATCTCGCACATCGGTGACATGCGGGCGCTGTTCGACCAGATCCCGCTGGAGCAGATGAACACCTCCATGACCATCAACGCCACCGCGCCCTGGCTGCTCGCGCTCTATGTCGCCACCGCCGAGGAGCAGGGGGCCGACCGCACGAAGCTGATGGGCACGGTGCAGAACGACATCGTGAAGGAATATCTCTCGCGCGGGACCTACATCTTCCCGCCGGCGCCGAGCCTGAAACTGATCTCCGACGTCATCGGCTTCACGGTGACGGAGATGCCGAAGTGGAACCCGACCAACATCTGCTCCTACCACCTGCAGGAAGCGGGCGCGACGCCGCAGCAGGAACTGGCCTTCGCGCTGGCCACCGCCATTGCCGTGCTGGATACGGTGCGGGATCGCGGCGAGGTCCCGGCGGAGATGTTCGGTGCCGTTGCCGGGCGCATCAGCTTCTTCGTCAATGCCGGCATCCGCTTCATCGAGGAAATGTGCAAGATGCGCGCGTTCGTCGACCTGTGGGACGAACTGCTGGCCGACCGCTACCGGGTGGAGGAGGAGAAGTTCCGTCGTTTCCGCTATGGCGTGCAGGTCAACAGCCTGGGCCTGACGGAGCCGCAGCCGGAGAACAACGTCTACCGCATCCTGATCGAGATGCTGGCCGTGGTGCTGTCGAAGAACGCCCGCGCCCGCGCAGTGCAGTTGCCCGCCTGGAACGAGGCGCTGGGCCTGCCGCGCCCCTGGGACCAGCAGTGGAGCCTGCGCCTGCAGCAGATCGTGGCCTATGAGACCGACCTGCTGGAATATGGCGATATCTTCGACGGCTCCCCCGTGATCGACGCCAAGGTGGAGGCCCTGAAGGCCACGGCGCGGGAGGAACTGGCCACCATCGACAGGCTCGGCGGTGCCCTGGCGGCGGTCGAGAGCGGCTACATGAAGGAAGCCCTGGTGGAGAGCAATGCCCGGCGGGTGCAGGCGATCATGCGCGGCGACATTCCGGTCATCGGCGTCAACCGCTTCACGGAGAGCGCGCCCTCGCCGCTGGCCGATTCGGCGGATGCCATCATGACCGTCGATGATGCGGCGGAGACCGATCAGGTGGCTGCCCTGCAGGCCTGGCGCGAAGGCCGCGACAGCAAGGCGGTGGAGGCCGCGCTGGCGGAGCTGGACCGGGCCGCGCGGGAAGACCGCAACATCATGGAGGCGTCGATTGCCGCCGCGAAGGCGGGCGCCACCACCGGCGAATGGGCCGATACGCTGCGCAAGATCTATGGTGAATACCGCGCACCGACCGGTGTCGGCGGGGCCATCGGCGTTGCCGCCGCCAGCCTGGTGGACGTGCGCAAGCGGGTGGATGAAGTCTCGGCACGGCTGGGGCGCCGGATCAAGATCCTGGTGGGCAAGCCCGGGCTGGACGGCCATTCGAACGGGGCCGAACAGATCGCCGTCGCCGCCCGCGATGCCGGCATGGAAGTGGTCTATGAAGGCATCCGCCTGACCCCGCAGCAGATCATCGATGCGGCGCTGGAGGAGGCAGTGCACCTGGTCGGCCTGTCGATCCTGTCCGGCAGCCACGCCGCCCTCGCCCGCGACGTGCTGGAGGGGCTGCGCGCCGAAGGCCTGGGCGACATCCCTGTCGTCGTCGGCGGCATCATCCCCGAAGCCGACGCCACCACCCTGAAGGCCGCCGGTATCGCCGGTATCTACACCCCGAAGGACTTCGACCTCGCCGCCATCATGGCCGACATCGTCGAGATCGTGGACACGAAGACGGCGGCCTGAGCGGCCACCTGATTCACCCTATCCCACCCAGGGGGAGCGTCCCGCATCCAGGGCTTCGCGGATGGCGTCGCCGTGCTCGTCCGGGGTGGGGGCGCGGCGGGGGGCGACCTTGTTCTGGCCGGAGACCCAGATCGGGGTATCGATGAGGTGGGGCAGCAGCGCGCCTTCATCCGTGTCGCGGATCGCGCCGACGGCCCGCGCCTGCGGGTCTGCGGCTGACTCGTCCGGCGTCAGCACGGGACCGACGGCCAGCCGGGTCTCGCCCAGACGGACCTGCCATTCGGCCCAGTCACGCTGGCGGAAGGCGACGTCGAAGACCGCCGTCAGGGCCACCGCATTCTCGGACCGCGCCTCGACGGTGGCGAAGCGCGGGTCGGTCAGCAGGCCGGGCTGTTCGATGACTTCGGTCAGACGCCGGAAGTCCCGGTCCGGATCCAGCGCGGACATGATGAACCAGCGCCCGTCGCGGGTCTCGTAGTAGTTCACCATCGCGGTCCAGGGGTCGTGGCGCGGGCGCTTGTTCTTCATCTCTGCCCCGGCGAGGGAGGCGGTGGTCAGCACGGCATTGGACCAGAGCCCGTTGGCGATCAGGGAGGTATGGACCTCCCGGCCCCTGCCGGTCATCGTTCGTTCGTACAGGGCCAGCATGACCGCCGCGAACAGGGAGATGCCGGTCGGGTGGTCGCCCTGCCCGGCAACCGAGGTGGCGGGCGGCCCCGCCATGTCGGGGCGCACAAGATGCATCAGCCCGGACCGCGCCCAGTAGGTCGTCAGGTCAAAGCCCGATCCGTCCGCTTCCGGTCCCACCTCCCCCTTGGCGGTCAGGGAGGCATAGATCAGGCGCGGGTTCAGGGCCGACAGGTCATCATAGGTCAGGCGGAACTTGCGCCGCACCGGCAGCGGGTGATTGGTGACGAAGACGTCGGCACTGGCCACCAGCGCGTGCAACCGCTGCTGATCCCGGTCCTGACCCAGGTCCATGGTGATGCCGCGCTTGCTGCGGTTGTCGAGCTGCCAGGCATAGTCGGTATCGGCAACGGGGAAGCCGGGCGTGTCGTTCAGGCGGCGATAGCCGTCACCGGCGGGCGGCTCCACCTTGATCACATCCGCGCCGAAATCGGCCATGACGGTGGCCGCGGTCGGCCCTGCAATCCAGGTCGCGGCGTCGATCACGCGAATGCCGGACAGGATCAGCCTGTCTTCGCCGGGGGCCGTGCCGGTCATCCGGCGTCCCGCGCCTTGTCATCCAGCCAGGCATTGAAGGCGGGGCTGCGGCGTTCCTTGAAGGAGGCGACACCTTCCTGCGCGTCGGGGTGGTGATCCACCACCGCTGTCTTGCCCGCGATGTCGTCCAGCGCCTGCGGCCAGGTCATCTCGGCGGCATTGTAGACGGAGCGTTTCAGCAGCCGCATGGCGACCTGCGGTCCCTCCGCCATCTCCCGCGCCAGCGCCTCGGCCTCCGCCTTCAGGTCCTCCGGCGCGACGGCGCTGCTGACCAGCCCCATCTCCGCCGCCTCCGCCCCGGTGACGATGCGCTTGCGCATCAGGAAGTCCATCGTGCGGCTGAGGCCCAGATGCTGCACCAGCAGGGCCTGCCCGCCCTCGTCCGGCAACAGGGCAAAGCGCAGGGTGGCGCTGCCCATGCGCGCGGTCGTGGCGGCAATGCGGAAGTCGCAGGACAGGGCCAGCGAGAACCCGGTCTGGATCGCGACCCCGTTGATCGCGGCGATGGTGATCTTGTCGATCTGGCGAATGGTGGTGTTCAGCTGCTGCGAGATCCAGCGCAGCCCGTCATAGGTGCCGATGCCGGTGTCGTGGCCCGGCGGGATCAGCGGCACCTCCCCCGCTTCCTCCCGCATGCCGGTGGCATAGCCCTTCAGGTCGTCCCCGGCGGAGAAGGAATCGCCGCTGCCGATGAAGACGATGACGCGCACTGAATCGTCCATCTGCGCATGGGTCAGCGCCTCGATCAGGTCCCGCTTCATGGCCGACGTCATGCCGTTCTTCCGCTCCGGCCGGTTCAGGGTCACCCAGAGGATGCCCGGATCGCTGAGCGAAAGTTCGAAACCCTTGTATGCACCCATCCGCATGGTCGTTCCTCCCCAGGACGTGTTTCCCGGGATGGTAGTCCGATTTGCGTCAGGCGGGAAAGACTCCCCGCGCGCGGGATGGCAGGCGCACGCCGGATTACCGGTCTGACTCAGGCCTGCTTCAGCGCCGCCGCGACGGTCGCGACGCGACTGCCGACCAGTTCGATGGACTTCCGCGCGGCTTCGTCCAGCACGGCGCCGTCGGCGTCGAAGGTCTCCGCGCTGCAGCTCAGCGCCCGCTGCTGCGGCACCACCAGCACACCGATGTTGCCCAGGATCGCGCGCACATGCACCAGCCCGCGCAGGCCGCCCAGCGCGCCGCCGGACCCGGCCACCAGACCGGCGACCTTGCCCTGGAAGGCATGCAGCGGCGGCCGACCCTCGATCGGGCGGGAAATCCAGTCGATGGTGTTCTTCAGCAGCGGCGTGATGGAACTGTTGTATTCCGGGCAGCCGATCAGCAGGCCGTCGTGCGCGTCGAACATGTCCTTCAGCGCGATGACATTCTCGGGGAAGCCGCTGTCCGCCTCCAGATCGCCGTCGTAGATCGGCAGTGGCCAGTCGGCCAGTTCCAGCCAGGTGACCTCCGCGCCGGCGGCCTCCGCACCACGTGCGGCGGCCTGTGCCAGCCTGCGGTTGATGGAATCACGGCGGATGCTTCCGGCGAAGGCGAGGATACGTGCAGTCATGTTCTGTTACCTGTTCCCTGGATCAGATTGCTGGCGGCAAAGGTAGGTCGGTTCACCGGATTTCTCCAGACGCCCGCGCGGGTCGGCTCGCGCCGGTGAAACGCAAGCCTGTTGCGCGCCGCCGCCTTATCGGGGACGGTTGCGCAGGCTGTAGCGGTATTCGCCCAAGGAGAGATGCCATGATCCCGACAATTACCATGCTCTATGCGGGCCTGCTGGGCCTGTTGCTCATCGTGCTGTCGTTCCGCGTCATCGGGTTTCGGCGCAAGACCGGCGTCGGCATCGGTGACGGAGACAGCGAGACCGGTGCGCGCCTGATCCGGGCGCATGGCAACTTCACCGAATATGTTCCGTTCGGCCTGCTGATCCTGCTGCTGCTGGAACTGGCGGGGGAGAACCCGATTGCCCTGCATGTCTTCGGGGCGCTGCTGTTCCTGTCGCGAATCGCGCATGCCAGCGGCCTGTCGAAGGCCTCCGGCACCACGCCCGGACGGTTCGGCGGTGCGCTGGTCACCTTCCTGCTGCTGATCATCGGCTCCGTCTGGCTGATCCTGCGCAGCGTCATGTGGCAGATGGGCTGAGGCCGGACGGTCTTCAGCCTGCCCCTGCCGGTCCGATGAGGTGGGCGAAGCTGCCGCTCACCGAACCGGACGTCCGACCCATGTCGTCGAGCCGTTGCCCCAGGGCGTCGCGGGCCTGAAACAAGGGTGCGCCCGCGCCCTGCTGCAGGACCGTGGCATAGTGGAATTCATGCCCGACCAGATCCTGCGGCCAGGGCAGGTGCCCCGCCTGGGTCAGGCGGCGATAGCCCAGGTGCAGGCGGCGCGCGGCGAAGCTGGTCGAAACGGGCAGCAGTCCGGCCATGCAGTGGGCGTGCCCGTCGCTGTCGGTCAGGCTCTCCCCCAGGACCATGTAGCCACCGCATTCGCCATAAATGGCTTTCCCCGCCCTGGCGGCGCGGCGTAGCCCGTCCATGAAACGGGTGCTCGCGGCCAGACGGCCCGCATGCAGTTCCGGGTACCCGCCGGGCAGCAGGATGAAATCGGCCCCCGTGTCAGGGGACTGATCGGCGAGGGGGGAGAAGGGCAGGATCTCCGCCCCCGCGTCGCGCCAGTGCTGCAGCAGATGCGGATACATGAAACAGAAGGCCGTATCCTGCGCCAGTGCGATCCGCTGGCCCGGCGGCGGCAGCATCTGCGCCGGTGCATCGGGGGGCGGCAGGGGTGTCGCCAGCGCCAGCAGGTCCGCCGACGGCACCGCCGCGTACACGGTCCCGGCCAGCAATGACAGTCGTGTTTCGAGGTCCGGCAGTTCCGCCGCCGGCACCAGTCCCAGATGGCGTGACGGCAGTTCGATACCATTCTGGCGCGGCACCGTTCCCAGCACCGGGATGTCCAGATGTTTCAGGGCCGTCGTCAGGATGTCGGCGTGTCGCGCGCTGCCCACGCGGTTCAGGATCAGGCCGGCGATGCGGGTGTCGCTGCGATGGCGGCTGAAACCCTCCACCAGTGCCGCCACAGACTGCGCCTGACGCGCCACATCGACCACCAGCACCACCGGCAGATCCAGCGCCGCCGCCAGGTCGGCGGTGGAGCCGGTGCCATCCGCACCGCCGTCGAACAGGCCCATCACGCCCTCCACCAGCAGCAGGTCGTGGCCCGCCGCCTGCCGTGCCGCGAGCGCCCGCAGGGTTGCGGCGTCCATGGCCCAGGGATCGAGATTGACGGAGTCCTGTCCCAGGACCGCCGCATGCAATGTCGGGTCGATGTAGTCGGGGCCGCACTTGGCTGCGGCAACCTTCACGCCTGCCTGTTTCAGCGCGCCGAGCAGTCCGGCGGTGAGGCTGGTCTTGCCCGCGCCGGAATGCGGTGCCGCCAGTATCAGCCCGCGCGCCAGGTCCCGGCTCACCCGGACTGCCGGTCGCGCCGACCCAGCCTGTCGGTGATCACGGAGGGGTCGGCGAACTGTCCGTCGATCCAGTTCAGGGCGGATCGCATGCCGACCACCCCGCCGACGACGACCAGCGCCGGGGGCTTCAGCCCCTCCCGCTCCACCGTCGCCGCCGCCTCTGCCAGCGTGGTCTCGACGACCCGCTGTCCGGGCAGTGTCGCGTCGGTGACGATGGCGACCTGTTCACGGTGATCCCGGCCCCCGGCGATCAGGCTGTCGGCGATCTGCGCCAGATGTTTCACCGCCATGTACATGACGATGACGGGGGAGCCCTTCGCGATGGCATGCCAGTCGACCTTCGACGGGGTCAGCCCGTTCTGGTCGTGCCCGGTCAGAAAGGTGACCGACTGGTTCACGTCGCGGTGGGTGACGGGAATGCCGGCATAGGCCAGCCCGCCGACACCTGCCGTCACGCCGGGAATGATGCGGAACGGGATGCCCGCCTCCACCAGTGCCAGCGCCTCTTCACCGCCGCGCCCGAAGACGAAGGGGTCACCCCCCTTCAGCCGCAGCACCCGCTTGCCGGCCTGCGCCAGCGCGATGAGGCGGAGCGTGATGTCACGCTGCTTCGGGGACGGCTTGCCGCCGCGCTTGCCCGCGAACTCGATCAGGGTGCCGGTGCGCGCCCAGCCGAGGATGCGCGAATCGACCAGCGCGTCATAGACGATCACATCCGCCTGCTGCAGCGCCGACAGGGCGTGCAGGGTCAGCAGGCCGGGGTCGCCCGGCCCGGCACCGGCCAGCCAGACCCAGCCGGGCTGAAACACCGGCCAGTCGCCACCGGGTGGCAGGGTGATGTCGTTCGATCGGTCCATGCATTCTTCTAGCACGATGGTCGCGGCAGGGAAGTCTGTCCTGGCGTCACGGACTGCTTTCCCGGCGACCTCGTGTCATGCCCGGAGAAATGCGTGTGGGTGATGACAGGTGCGCCGCTGCGTGCTTCCCTTTCCGTATCTGGATTCGGGGGAGGGTGTCGCGCATGGCGGATCGTATCGGTTTCATCGGACTGGGGGCCATGGGTGGCCCCATGGCGGCCAATCTGGCCCGCAAGGGACACGACATGACCGTCTATGACACGGATATCGCGAAGACCGTGCCACTGGCCGAACTCGGCGCCTCGGTCGCAGGATCGGTGGCGGAACTGACCGCGGCGGTCGATCTGGTGATCACCATGCTGCCCGATTCACCGGATGTGGAGGCGGTGCTGCTCGGCCCCGGCGGCGTGCGGGACAGCGGGCGTCCGGACATGGCCGTGATCGACATGTCGACCATCGCACCCGCCACCACGGATCGGCTGTTCAGCGCCCTGACGGAGGCTGGGATCGGCTTTGCCGACGCGCCGGTGGGGCGGCTGGTGGCACACGCGATCCGGGGTGAATCGCTGTTCATGGTCGGCGCCTCCGGCAATGACTTCGGGCGCGTGAAGCCGGTGCTGGAGGGGATGGGAACCACCATTCACCACTGCGGCGGCCCGGGCAGCGGCATCCGCACCAAGCTGGTCAACAACCTGATCGCCATCTCCGTCTGTCAGGTGAATGCGGAGGCGGTGACGCTGGCGCAGGCCTTCGGGCTGGATATCCGTTCGACCCTGGATGTAATCAACGGCACCACTGCCACCAATGGCCATCTGGTGGGCGCCTGGCCGAACAAGGTGCTGGTGGATGACACCCATCCCGGCTTCCGCATCCGGCTGGCCCACAAGGACGTGGCGCTGGCACTGGACGCGGCGAAGGAGGCGGGAATTCCGATGATCGCCGGTTCCGCCGTGGCGCAGGCGCTGACGGCGGCGAAGGGCACCGCAGGCTTCGGGGAGCGGGACTTCTCGGCGCTGCTGGATTTCGTCTCCGGCATGGCCGGGATCAAGCCGCCCCGGTTCGACACATGACGGCACTGGCGGAGCGGCTGGTCGCGGCGCTGCGGCAGCGCGGCACCCGCCACATCTTCGGCGTGCCCGGCGGTGGCTCCAGCCTCGACCTGATCGAGGCCTGCGGACGTCTGGGTGTCGAATTCGTGCTGACCCGAAGCGAGACCTCCGCCGTGCTGATGGCTGCGGCCTCGGGCGAGCTTTCCGGTGCGCCCGGTGCCGCCCTGACCGGTGTCGGGCCGGGGGCGGCGGCGGCGATGAACGGCATGGCCTATGCCTCGCTGGAGCGGTCGCCGCTGGTGCTGCTGACCGACAGGATCGAGCCGACAGCCGCGCGTCCGACCTGGCATCAGATCTATGACCAGCCTGCCGGGTTCACCCCGGTGTCCAAGGCCGCGCGCTGGATCCGGCCTGACACGGCCCCGGATGAAATCGCCGCGTTGCTGGACCTGCCGACGCAGGAGCCGCAGGGTCCGGTGCATCTGGACATGGTCGCGGCGGAGGCCGGGATCGATGCCCCCGCTGTTCCCCCTGCCGCGACCGTACCTGTTTCAGGCACGGTGCCTGAAAGCCTGAGACAGCGTATCGCCGGGGCCAGGAAGCCGGTGATGATCGTCGGCCTGCAGGTCCGGCACCTGGGCGATGAAACACGTGCCCTTGCCCATGCGCTCCGGGCGGCCTGCCTGACGACCTACAAGGCCAAGGGCGTGATTTCCGATCATGATCCCCTGCTGGTGGCGCAGTTCACCGGCGGCACGGCGGAGGCCGCGGCCCTGTCCGCCGCCGACCTGATCATCATGGTCGGACACGATCCGATCGAGATGATTCCCGGCGTCTGGAGTTACGCGGCACCTGTCGTCGCGCTGTCGACCTGGGACTGGGCGGCGGCGGGGGGCTATCCGAAACCCGAACAGATCGCCGTTGGCGACCTGCGGCAGATGCTGGCCGAAACGACCCCGGCATCGCCCGGCCCCGGATGGGACCATGACGAACTGGCCCGGTTGCGCGCCGCCTATCGCAGCCGCATCGCCTACCCGGATGTCGAGGGAATCTCCCCCGATTTCGTCATTGATGACGTACAGCGCGCCGCTGCCGCGGGCACCCGGCTGACCGTCGATGCCGGGGCGCACATGTTCCCGACCCTGGCGCGCTGGATGGCGGACGAACCATGCGGCGTACTGAAATCGAACGGCCTGTCCACCATGGGCTATGCGCTGCCCGTGGCCATTGCCAGCGCCCTGCACGAACCCGACCGGCCGGTCGTCGCGGTCACCGGTGACGGCGGCATGATGATGTGCCTGCCGGAGCTGGCCACGGCGGCGGAGCACGGGCTGGATATCACCGTCATTGTCCTGAATGACGCCATGCTGAGCCTGATCGACGTCAAGCAGCGCAAGCAGCAGCGCCCGCAGGCCGGTGTCGCATCCCGCCCCGTCGATTTCGCCATGATGGCACAGGCGCTGGGTTGCCACGGGGCCACCGTGCGCAGGTCGGAGGAACTGGCGCGGGTGCTGGAGAGCGCTTCCCGGATCTCCGGCCCGCGACTGATCGACGTGCATATCGATCCCGGCGGCTATGATGCCCAGCTTGATGCCATGCGCGGATGAGGTCGGGCCCGTTGCCCGGTCATCCTGCGCCGGGCTTGAGGATGGTCGTCCTGAACGCCCCGGATTCGCGGCGTTCGGCGGCGTTGGCGACGGCTTCGTTGACCTGGTCCAGTCCGAAGACATCCATTTCCTGACCGCCGATCTGCAACTGACCCGACCGGATCATGCTGGCCAGTGCCTGCGGCGCGTCGCGCGGATACATCCAGACGCCATGGATCGTGATGCAGTTCCGCATGATCCAGTTGTAGCGCAGTTGCAGGGGGGCACCCCCCATCATGTTGATCCCGCCCATCAGAACGACACGGCCGTAGGGCCTGACGGTCATGATGGCCGCGCGTGCCTGTTCGCTGCTCGCCATGGGCGGCAGGATGTCGAAGACGAGATCGATCGGTCCCGGCGCTGCGCGCAACATGGCGGCATGGTCGTCTTCCTCTGTCCCGCTCAGCGCGACGCAGCGCACCCGCGATCCGAACTGCTCCTCCAGGGTCTGCAGGACCTGCCGGTTCCGGCCGGTCGCGATGACACAGCCCGCCCCCATCGCCAGGGCGACCGCCACCGCGGCCCTCCCGAAATTACCTGTAGCGCCACTCACCAGCACGGTCTCGCCAGCTTTCAGCCCGCCCTGCGCCAGACCGCCGTAGGGAACCAGACAGGTGCCGAGCCAGCACCAGGCCGCGGCTTCGGCTTCGGCTATGGGACCGATCGGCACGGCGTTCTCGGTCGGGACCCGGACCTGTTCGGCCCAGGCGCCGTTGCCGTAGTATTCCTGCAGCCGCGAACCGCCCTCGTCTCTCGCACTCAGCCCCTGCAGGGTGATGTCCGGGCTCAGCGCATCATCCCGTGACCGCACGGTCGGATCACAGTAGACCCAGTCCCCGACTGCCAGACGCGTGGCGTCAGGACCCGTCCTCCGCACACGACCGATGGCGCCCGGGCCGGGTATCACCGGCAGTTTCAGGACATACCCCCGCTCACCGCTCAGCACATCCTTCGCATAGGCCAGGACCCGTGTTGCAACCACATCGACGATGACCTCGCCGGTGCCGAGTTCCGGTGTGGGTACCTGTTTGACGACAAGGGGCTGGCCGAATGCTTCCAGGACTGCTGCACGCATGATCGTTCTCCATGTTGCGGTTTCGGGAGCGATCATTTCAGGTGCGGACAGCATTGTTCAGGGATGGTATTATCATAGGACAGACAATGCCATGCAGCGCGGGGAAACCACATGCCGGGAGACAGCAAGACCATCGGCGCGTTCCTGCGGTCCCGCCGCGAGCGCCTGTCGCCGCGGGTGGTCGGCCTGCCGGTGGGGGCGCGACGGCGGACACCGGGGCTGCGGCGGGAGGAAGTGGCCGAACTGGCCGGCATCAGCGTTGACTGGTACGTGCGCCTGGAACAGGGCCGCAGTGTCACCCCGTCGCTGCAGACGGTGAATGCGATCGCCCGGGCCCTGAAGCTGGATCCGATGGAATGCGCGCACTTTCAGGAACTTGCACTGCAGGGCCAGCGGCGACAGTTCGAGCGCGAACAGGTTCCGGCGGAAATCCAGCGCATGATCGACAGGATGAACCTACCCGCATACGTCACCGGGCGCCGGTGGGACCTGCTGGCCTGGAATGACGCTGCGGACGCGTTGCTCGGTCCGTTTGACGCCATCCCGGAGGCGGATCGCAATATCCTGCTGATGATGCTGACGCGGCCCGGGGCGCGCACGCTCTTCGGTGAGGGTTGGGAGGGGGAGGCACGGCGCATGATCGCCCGCTTCCGGGTCACACATGATTTCTGGTCATGGGATCCGGCCTTCGTCGATCTGCTTTCCCGGCTGCGCGAGGGGTGTGCCGAGTTCCCCGGCTGGTGGGAGTCCCATGAACTTCACGACCAGGCCGGGGGCGTCAAGACGCTCAGCCATCCAGGGGCCGGCGCCGTAACCTACGAATTCAACGCGTTCCAGGTGAGCAATGATCCCTCGCTTCGCCTTGCGATCTACACCGCGCTCGAAACGGGGCGCTGACCCCCGGGTCCGTGACCGTCGGACCGGGTGAGTGCCATGCGTGATCGCGGCCATGGCTGGCAAGGCGGCGGAAATTGTGTAGACAGTTCCGGGAACCACAATCGCGGCCCCGAGGGAGTCCCAAGCCATGCGTGATCTGCAACAGCCCGGCCGTTCGGTCGTTCATGCCACCAACGGTGCGGCGGCGACGTCACACCCACTCTCCACCCTGGCGGCGATGGAGATCCTGCAGGCGGGGGGCAATGCCATTGATGCGGCGGTCGCGGCCTGCGCCGTGCAATGTGTGGTGGAGCCCATGTCCACGGGTATCGGCGGCGATTGCTTCGTGCTGCTGCAGAAGGGGGCGCAGGGGCCGGTGATCGGCCTGAACGGTTCCGGCCATGCACCGGAGGGACTGACCGCCGACCATCTGCTGGGGCAGGGGATCAGCCAGATCGGGCTGGAGAGCCCGCATTCGGTGACCGTCCCCGGTGCCGTTGATGCCTGGTGCCGCCTGCTGGACGATCACGGCAGCATGGGCATCGACCGGGTGCTGCAGCGCGCCATCCACTATGCCGCGGAGGGCTTCGCCATCACCCCGCGCGTCTCCGTCGACTGGTCGCGCAACGTCAAACGCCTCAGCGGTGACGCCAATTCCACGGCCCAGTACCTGCGGAACGGCGCAAGCCCGAAGGCCGGCGAGACCTGGAAGTCCCCGGAACTGGCGGAGACGCTGAAGCGCATCGCCGCGCAGGGGCGTGACGGGTTCTATACCGGTCCCGTCGCCGACGATATCGTCAGCTATCTCAACAGCATCGACGCCACCCACACGCTGGATGATTTCATCGCCCAGCGCTGCGAATACGTCGATCCGATCTCCAGCGAATATGCCGGGCGCCAGATCACCGAGATCCCGCCCAACGGCCAGGGCATCACGGCGCTGCTGATGCTCAACATCCTGAAGGGCTATGACCTGTCGGCCTATGGCCCGGTCAGTGTCGAGCGGCTGCATATCGAGGCGGAAGCGACACGTCTGGCCTTTGCCGCCCGCGACCAGCACGTGGCCGATCCGCGCCAGGCCGATGTGCCGGTGGAGATGCTGCTGTCCGGTGAGTTCGCCGATGAACTGAGGAACCGGATCTCGCTCAGCCGTGCCATGCCCGACGACGACCAGGCGACCGGGCCGCAGTATCGCGACACGGTCTATCTGACGGTGGTGGACCGGGACCTGAACTGCGTCTCATTCATCAACTCGATCTATTTCGCCTTCGGATCCTGCAAGACCGCTCCGAAATCGGGCGTGCTGCTGCAGAACCGGGGCGCGGGCTTTGTCGTGAAACCCGGCCACCCCAACTGTGTCGCCCCGCGCAAGCGCCCGATGCACACGATCATCCCCGGCATGGCATTGAAGGACGGGCGCTGCGAGCTTTCCTTCGGCGTCATGGGCGGCGGCTATCAACCGGTCGGCCATGCGCACGTGCTGACCAATATCTTCGACTATGGCATGGACGTGCAGGAAGCCATCGACTGCCCCCGCGCCTTCCATGTCGGCGGCAAGCTGGATGTGGAACGCAGCCTGCCGCGGGACGTGGTGGAGGGCCTGGCCTCCCTCGGCCATGAAACCAACGTGCCGGAGATGCCGTGGGGCGGCGGTCAGGCGATCATGATCGACTATGCCAACGGCACCCTTGCCGCCGGTTCCGATCCCCGCAAGGACGGCATGGCCATGGGGTACTGATGGCGAAGTCGTCCTGATACTCTGACCGTTCCGCTGCCTGACTTGTCTGCTGACCGGGCCTCCCCTCTCCCCCTCCCGGCCACCCACGCAAGTATCCTGAAATGGGTGGCCGGGAGGGGGAGAGGGGAGGCCCGGTCAACGCAAGAGACCCGAGAGGGGTGGCACGGTCCACGGAAAACCTCCTCCCACCACGGAGTCACATCACATGACGAAGACAGTACTGCTTGCCGGCTGGGTCTCGAAGGGCAGGGGCCCGGCGCTGAAGGCCGCGCTGACCACCGACTGGATCATCGAGGCCTGTGACCCGGCGGAGGAGCTGGAGCGGTTCCGGGAACTGGCACCGAAGGCGGATGCCATCGTCGGCGGGCACATCAATACGCCCTGGCCCGCGACGCCGGACCTGAAGCTGTTCCAGATCCCCTTCACCGGCTTCGATTTCCTGTCACCGGAGAAGCTGCCGAAGGGCACCTATTGCTGCAACACCTACGAGCATGAAACCGCCATCGCCGAATATATCCTGCTGTCCATGCTGGAGTGGGAGATCGGCCTGCGCCACACCGACCGCAAGTTCCGGCAGGTCGGCTGGGACGGCAAGGGCGCGGCGCAGGGGCCGGTGCATGGCGAAGTGCGCGGCAAGACCGTCGGCATCATCGGCTATGGCCACATCGGGCGGGAGGTCGCGATCCGCGCCCGCGCCTTTGGCATGAAAGTGACCGGGGTCGGGCGACGGGAGATGGAAACCCCGGCGGAGATCGACCGCTACGAGACCGTCGGCAGCGGCCTCGAACGGCTGCTGGCGGAAAGCGACTACGTGGTTGTCTGCTGCCCGCTGAATGACGACACGCGTGGCATGATGAACGCCGAACGCTTCGGCCAGATGAAGCCGACCGGCCTGATCATCAATGTGGCGCGCGGCCCGGTGCTGGAGGAGGAGGCGCTCTACAACGCGCTGGCCACGAAGCAGATCGGCGGCGCCGTGATCGACGTCTGGTACCAGTATCCGAACGCGAAGGAGAAGGATCCGTCGCCCACGCGCTTCCCCGTCCAGGATCTCGACAACCTGATCATGACGCCGCACAACTCCGGCTGGACCCAGGAACAGATCGACCGCCGCTGGACCTTCGTCGCTGCCAACCTGGACCGGCTGGCCCGTGGCGAGCCGCTGCAGAACGTGGTGTTTCAGGGCACGCGGGAAGACTGATCCGGCGCTGTTCGGGCCGCGATCAGCCCCGGCGCGCGGAGCAGTTGCGCCGCGCCCGGCCTTCGGCTAGGTTCCGCCGTCCGCGGGCGGCACCAGACCGTCCGAGACCAGCGCCGACCGGCCCGCCGCCCCCAGGGTGACAGCCGCCGGCGCATCCGCGGAGAGGTGCCGGAGTGGTCGAACGGGGCGGTCTCGAAAACCGTTGTACTGGTGACAGTACCGAGGGTTCGAATCCCTCCCTCTCCGCCATTAAATCAATGATTTTATTTTCATAAATGAGGTCCGGCATTCGCCTAGATTGCCATTTCATTTTGCATTGGACTTCCATTTTATGGCCGGAAGTGCCCGACGTGGCGCATGATGTTTCCATGCACGCCGAATCCAGCAGACATTTTCAGAAAACAATTGTTGGTCTGCAGCGTTAGATAGGAGATAAGACCCGGAAAATAGGTGTCTTATGCGTGAAAATTTCGCAAATAAGTAAGAAGTATTTTAGGTTAAACGTGCGTTGAGCAGAGAATTTGTGACATAATGTGGCGAAATCCATGAAAATTTGACTAACAACGTAAATTTGAGACAGAACTAGGTGTTTCTTAAAATAATGCGGGTACGCATATAGCAAATATGGTTGAAATTAGCATGACGGGCATGTGAGGTTTGTAAATAATTAACCCAGTACGCCAAAATGTACCAGGATACATGGTCATTCTCTTGTATGCATCCCCTCTATTTCCGACAGGTGTTCCGTCAATAGAAGCGATTTTATCCAAACACCTACTATCCGCATATCCAAAAAATACAACATTGACCATAATAACAAAAAGAGTGAAGAAAATAAAAGGATAAATAGGTGGCAAAATTAATCCTATCAGCAGAATTGCAAATAGAAAATAATTCTCACGAAAAAATGTTCGAAAATAGGGGGTGGAGAAAAAATGTTCTCTGCATTCATACTTTTTTCGGCGCGTATCGAAAGAACTTGTCACCATTCCACCACTCCCACACCACTCCGCCCGGGAGCTGCCTGCAATGATTTCACTGTCCGCTCACCAAAAATCTCGTCCCTCAGTGTCGCCAGACCCTCGTCGCGGCCGCCGAAGGGAGCGACGGCGTCGATGAGCCAGAGGTTGGGGCCGCTGGCCCAGGCTTCGGCGGGCGCACGCGGCGGACGCCTGCCTTCAGGGCGGTTTCCGCATCGTCGGAGAGGTGCGCCCAGCAGGCTTCGTCGACGGACACGCCGGAGTGGACCCGGACGCGGTACTGCTTCAGCGCCATGGGTGGCAGCAGTATCCATTCCAGCTCGCTGATGAACATGTGCTTTTGGATCGGGGAGTGGACAAGCACCCAGATGGCCTTGCCGACCGCCACGCTCCGGGCGTTCGGGGCGGGAGGCTGCGCGGCGACCGGGACTGGTCCTCACTTCCATGATCTGACCCTCGACGAGGCGCTTGATCCCGTCGGCGGCTGTGGCCTGGACGAAGGCGTCCGACTGGTCGATGGCGGGACCATCACCTGCGGTGTTACCGACCCCTTTGCCTCCCGAATCCACGATACCGCCCCCTGTCGACCCTATGCGAACATGAAAGCGCTAGTTGCAGGCTGATCCAACCCCTGATCTCTGGATGAGCCCTTGGTTGTCTCTTGCCATTGAACGTGGCGCCGAGCGGGCTTCGGGTGCCTGGTGTGCATTCTGCCGGCAAAAATGGGTCCGAAGCGGTTCCATCGGAACCATGCGGTCTCATGGCTGATGTCGATGCCCCTTTCATGCCGCAGGTCTTCGATCTGGCGCAGCGACAGCGGGAACCGGATGTAGAGCAGCACTGCAGTGAGCGCTGAGCGGCAATTACTTGATTTGCTTCCCGAATCCTCAACGCATATGGTGCGCAGCCCAAGAAAATGAGCTGCAAACAAATTGAAGCAACAGGTCAAGTCATTCTGGAACGGCTTTGTGCAGCCGATGCTGCGGCGTCCGGAGTATGTTCAGTTCGCCGCACTCTGCTACGACGTGGAGGGACCGGAGAAGAAAATTCTTCTGATAACGAGTCGTGGAACGAGGCGCTGGATCCTGCCGAAAGGCTGGCCAATCGATGGATTGGACTCTCATCAGGTGGCGCTCCAGGAGGCATGGGAAGAAGCGGGTGTTCTTCGCGGAGAGGCGTGGCTCAAGCCGCTGGGCAGCTATCATTACAGGAAGGGGATGCGCAGAGGTTGGAGTGTGCCGGTAAACACGATCGTCTACCCGGTTCGGACACTCGAGCTTTCAGACCAGTATCCTGAAGTCGGGCAGCGGACGCGAAAGTGGGTTTCTCCCACTGAGGCTGCAGAACTGGTTGGCGAACCCGAGCTGAAGGAGCTTCTGGCGACGTTCTGACATCGGTTTGGTTTGTGACGCCGATTGATTGCGTCTGGTCATGACGGTAGACACCCCAAACGCGAAATGGGGTAACGCATGTACGACAGAGATTTTGAAGCGCGCCATCTCGAGACCCTCGACAGGGATCTCGGTCGGTTGACGACCCTCGAGCAGGCGACCGCTTTCGTCGGGCGCCCGCTGATCGGAAAGGGGATCGCTTTCCTCTTTCTTCTGGCAGCCGCACTGTTCGCTGCAATTGCCTTCGGTGGTGCAGACAATCCAGCCCTGATTGTTCTGGCGGCGACGTTCGGTGCCTACATGGCCCTCAATATTGGCGCCAACGATGTGGCCAATAACATGGGCCCGGCAGTCGGAGCGAATGCCGTAACACTGGGCGGTGCAATCGCGATTGCGGCCATCTGTGAAACTGCAGGCGCGTTGATCGCCGGTGGAGACGTTGTCTCGACCATTGCGAAGGGCATCATTGCTCCGGAAAGTCTCGGATCGGTCGATGTGTTCATCTGGGCGATGATGGCGGCACTTCTGTCTTCGGCATTGTGGGTGAACCTCGCGACCTGGGTCGGCGCGCCGGTTTCGACGACGCATTCCGTTGTTGGCGGCGTGATGGGGGCAGGTATTGCCGCCGCAGGTTTCGCAGCTGTCAGCTGGGACCAGATGGGCATGATTGCCGCAAGCTGGGTCATCTCGCCGTTGGTCGGAGGCGGGATCGCGGCTGGTTTCCTGTGGTTCATCAAGGAACGGATCATATACCGCGAAGACAAGATCGCAGCGGCCCGGACATGGGTCCCCGTGCTGGTAGGTGTCATGGCCGGCGCGTTCGCCGCCTATCTCGCGATGAAGGGACTGAAGAACCTGATCAAGATCGACCTGGCCACGGCCCTGGCGATTGGCGCAGCCATCGGGGTATTGACCTGGTGGGCCATGATTCCGGTGATCCGGAGGCAATCCCAGGGTCTGGAGAACCGCAACAAGTCGCTCAAGGTCCTGTTCGGCATCCCACTGATCGTTTCAGCCGCACTGCTCAGCTTTGCCCACGGCGCAAACGACGTCGCGAACGCGGTTGGTCCGCTTGCAGCCATCGTGCAGGCGTCACAGAGCGGTCAATTCGTTGATGCTTTCTCGATCCCGCTCTGGGTAATGCTGATCGGTGCTTTCGGAATATCCTTCGGGCTGTTCATCTTCGGTCCTCGTCTGATCCGGATCGTTGGAAACGAGATCACGAAGTTGAATCCGATGCGCGCCTATTGCGTGGCATTGTCTGCGGCGATCACGGTCATCTTTGCGAGTTGGCTCGGACTTCCGGTCAGTTCCACCCACATCGCCGTCGGCGGTGTTTTCGGGGTTGGATTCTTCCGGGAATGGTATTCACAACGGCGTTTGGCAATGGCGCCTCGAACAGTGCCCGAACCAGCCGTGATCGCACCGGAGGAACGGCGCCGGAGAAAGCTGGTCAGACGGTCTCACGTCATGACCATTGCGGCTGCCTGGGTCATCACTGTGCCGGCTGCGGCCTTGCTCTCGGCAGTCATATTCAAGGTGATTGCCGCACTGGCTGCCTGACGGGTACGACAGGCACGCGTCGGGAGGCTTCAGCCAGCCTCCTCCGTCCGGACAATGAACTCCGTCAGTGTGTTGGGGCCGAAGGTCTGGATCAGGGGGACGTCGGCGGCGTCGCGGCCCTGGGCCATGAGGATGCGGGCGATCCGGGGGGTGTTGTTGCGCGGGTCGAAGACCCACCACTGGCCGGACAGATAGACCTCCATCCAGGCCGCGAAATCGCCTGAAGGATGCGGCAGGGGCTCGCCGATGTCGCTCAGATAGCCGGTGCAGTACCGCGCCGGGATGTTCATGCAGCGGCAGAAGGCGATGGCCAGGTGGGTGAAGTCGCGGCAGACCCCGCGCCGCTCCGCCTGGGTCTGGGAGGCTGTGCGGGTGGCGCGCGCATGGGCGTAGCCGAAGGTCACGTTCCGGTGGACGTAATCGCAGATCGCCTGTACCCGCGCCCATCCGGGCCCGGTTGTCCCGAACAGCCGCCAGGCCTCCTCGGAGAGCAGGTCCGTGTCGCAATAGCGGCTGCCCAGCAGGTAGACGAGGGTTTCGAACGGCAGGTCCTGCACCGCGTGCTGCGCGGCCCAGGGGGCGACCGGGTCCAGCGCGCCGCTGTCGCGGCAGACGCCATCCGTGGACAGGACGAAGTCCCCGGCCGGGGCCAGCAGCCGCGTGCACCAGTTGCCGAAACCATCGCGATAGCTTTCCAGCGGCACGCCCGGGTTCGTCGTCAGGTGGTCCGGACGCTCCAGGTCGCCAAAGCGCGAGAAATGCACGTTGAGCAACGCGATCATCGGCGTCGGCTGCGGCAGGCTGTAGCGAAAGCGGCATCCGAGACTGACCCGCATCAGGCTGCACCGGATTCAGCGGTGGTCGCATGGACCCGTGACAGGTCATGCATCGGTGGGTCCTCCCGGACAGCGGCCTTCGTCCCCTGGGGAATGTTCATGTGGGATCCTGCAACGGAGGAAGCGCCGCTTCGCTGTTCCACGCCCCGACCGAAGGCAAACGGTCGCGATCAATGGCCGCCTCGGGGTCTGCCCCGGAAATCTGCCGCACGTCGATGCGACCGGCACCCCCACCTGTAGCACGCGCCGGCCCCTGCGGCGACTTCGATCTGCATCCGGCAGCGCGCTGAAGCCGGATGACGCCCGGACCGGTCCGGTTGGAGAGGACCTTGTGATCGGCCCGTCGCCGTGCAGGATTGTCTGTCGCTGACGCCAGCGTGATGACAGGAGGCATCTGATGACGTTCGACTTCACCCCCTTGCTGCCGGCCCATGTTCCGGACCCGGCGCCCCGCTGGACGGGGTTTCCGGAGTATAATTTCATTGGCGGGCACATCGATGATGCGACCGTGCCGGTGGATGACCTCCGGGCGGCGGTGGATCGGGCGCTGGCGCGGGAGGGGGCGGATCTGGCGACCTACGGGTTGCAGAGCGGGCCGCAGGGATACCGGCCCTGCCGGGAGTTCGTGGCGCGGAAGCTGAAGACCTACTGCGGGATCGAGACGAGCGCCGATGACATCCTGCTGACCTCCGGCTCCCTGCAGGGCATGGACCTGGTCAACCGGCTGCTGCTGCAGGAAGGCGACACGGTCATTGTCGAGGAATCGAACTATGGCGGTGCCTTCACGAAGCTGCGGGCGCTGGGGGTCAACATGGTGGCCGTGCCGCTGGACGAACATGGCATGCGCATGGACGCGCTGGCGGCGGCGCTGGACGATCTGGCGGCCCGGGGCGTCCGGCCAAAGTACATCTACGCCATCATCACGGTGCACAATCCGACCGGAACGATCCTGCCGCTGGACCGGCGGCACCGGATGCTGGAGCTGGCCAGGCAGCACGGCGTGCCGATCTTCGAGGATGAATGCTATTCCGACATCGTCTGGTCGAACGAACGCCCGCCCGCGCTGCGGGCGCTGGATGACAGCGGCATGGTCATTCACATCGGCACCTTCTCCAAGACCGTCGGCCCGGCGCTGCGGGTGGGCTACATCAATGCCGTCTGGCCGGTGCTGGGCCGTCTGGTGGCGATGAAGTCGGATGCGGGGTCAGGCGCGCTGGAGCAGATGATGCTGGCCGAATACTGCCCGGACCACTTCGACGCCCATGTGCGCAGGTGCAACGCCGTGCTGGAGGGCAAGCTGGACACGCTGATCGAGGCGCTGGACGAGCACTTCGGCACCACCATCGACTACCGCAAGCCGCCGGGCGGCATCTTCCTGTGGGTGAGACTGCCGGAAGGGGTCGGCACCGCCCGCCTCGCCGCCGTCGCGGGCGCGCAGGGCGTGGCCGTGAACCCCGGCCCGGAGTGGTCACTGGGCGCGGATGCCGACACCTGGATCCGGATCTGCTTCGCCAACCCGCCGCTGGAGACCATCCGTGCCGGTGTCGCGAAGCTGGCCACCATCTGTCACGAGGAATTCGGCGTGCCGGAGATCAGCGGCAACGTGAAACGCTGATCCCGGCGGCCCCGGCGGCCCTCACGGCTGCCGGGTGATCGTCCATGCGATGCTGTCGGCACTGACGGCGGTCTCCACCGCCATGAAGGCGCGGTGGGAATTCACCACGCCGCGCCAGAGTTCGATCCAGCAGGCCAGCAGGTCATCGCGTTCCGCCGGCGTCAGCCCGCGCACGATCCGCAGTCCGTCCTGCCTGACCGTGACGGCATCGGCAGGATCCGGTCGATCGATCCGGGTCCCATCGCCCATGCCGCCGAACAGGGCGGACAGCAGACCGGCGACCTCGCCCGGGCCGCCGTCTTCGGTTCCCAGGGCTTCCGCCATCCTGCGTCCGTTCTGCAAGCCGGTCAGCCGCGCGGCGGCTTTCGCCAGTTCCAGGGCGCGGTCACGACCGATGCTGCCGACCAGTTCGCGGATGCCGTTGCGGATATATTCGACGGCGTAGTTCCGGTTCGCCTTCGCCAGTCGCAGGTCGTTCCACTGGTCATCGGGCGGGGCGGGCTGGGCGGCGGCGTCGAAGGCCGGGGGGCGTTCGTCCGGCGCGAAGCGCAGCCGCTCCTCCGCACTCAGGTCGTGATCATGTTCCATGAAATAGCCGCAGAGACCGAACTGCCCGGTCATGTCCTCCGAGACGCAGACAAAGCCCAGCCGCGGGTTCTTCAGCGAGACGCCGTTCTGCGCATACCATCCCTTCAGGAAGCCGCGGCTTGCCTCCACCGGCACACCGCAGAGCGTCGGGCCGTCGTACATCCAGCGCGGATAGCGGAACCGGACCCAGGCCTTGCGGTCCGATTCCTCCATATATTCAACAGGCACGCCGCCCATGCTGTTCGACAGGACGTGATAGCGGGCGCAGGCAACGGCATCGGGCAGTCCCTCCAGACCCAGCTTGGCGAAACTGGAGAGGAACTTCTCCTCGTGCTGGCGCCGGAACAGGCGAAACATCCACTCGCCGATGACCTCCGGCCCCTCGCGTACGGCAACCATCAATTGCAGCCCCAGCAGGTACTGGTGGTGAATGGTCGCCTGAGCCTCGATGGCGCGCAGGTTCTCGCTCATTGTGCTGATCTGCCCCCCGGTTTCCTTGCGGCCTGCGGCAGGCCGGGGCGCAGGATAGCCCATTTCCGATGATGTTCCAGACGCCGGATCGGCAGGTCCGGTCCGTGGCCTGCGCAGGCCGTACCCGGCGCATTGTACGTCCAGAGAGTCAGAGCGTTCGTTGACGCAGGGTAAACGGGGACCTCAAAATCTTCCACAATGAGCTGGCTTCGCGCGTTCTGATTGTCGGCTCGGTTGACGGCCACCCCGGGGGAAGGCCGCAATATGGGAGGATTGAAATGGCGACAGTGCGGATTAACGGTCAGTCACGGACCATCGATGGACCGGATGACACGACCCTGTTGTGGGCCATCCGGGACATGGCGGGCCTGACGGGAACCAAGTACGGATGTGGCGCGGGGCTGTGCGGTGCCTGCACGGTTCATGTCGATGGCGAGGCGGTGCGTTCGTGCCAGTCGACCGTGGGCGACGTCGCGGGCAAGGATGTGACCACCATCGAAGGGCTGTCGCCGGATGGCAACCATCCGGTCCAGGTGGCCTGGCGGGAATACAATGTTCCGCAGTGTGGATTCTGCCAGGCGGGCCAGATCATGCAGGCCGCCGCGATCCTGAAGCAGAAGCCGGATCTCACCGACGATGAAATCCTGGAAGGCATGTCCGGGAACATCTGCCGTTGTGGCTGCTACGAGCGCATCGTCGCTGCAGTCCGTCACGTCTCAACGGGGAGCTGATCCATGTTGCATTACCTTGAACAGGCCATGTCCGATGCGCCGAAGCAGCGCGCGCCGGAACTCGAGTTCGCCAATGTCTCGCGGCGCGGCTTCCTGACGATTGCCGCCACGGGATTCGCGGTTGCCGCCTTCACCACCCAGGCCGGTGCCTTCGCCCGCTACAAGACCGGCGGCGATTTCATGCCGCACGGCATTCGCTACGATCCGAAGATCTTCGTCTCCATCGATGCGGACGGCACGGTCACGATTGTCGCCCATCGCTCCGAGATGGGCACGGGCAGCCGTACCTCCCTGCCGATGGTGCTGGCCGACGAGATGGGCGCGGACTGGAGCCGGGTAAAGATCGTCCAGGCCGAGGGTGACGAGCCCAAGTACGGCAACCAGGACACGGATGGCTCACGCTCCATGCGTCACCACATCCAGTCCATGCGCCAGATGGGCGCTTCGGTCCGTCACATGCTTGCACAGGCCGCCGCGAAGAAGTGGGGCGTCGATGCCAAGTCGGTGACCGTCGGCGTGCACGAGGTTACCTCGGGCGGTCGCAAGGCCGGCTTCGGTGATCTGGCCGCCGATGCGATGGCGCTGGACGTTCCGGCGTTCGAGGACCTGACCTTCAGGACGGAGGATCAGTTCCGCTATATCGGCAAGGGCAACATCCCCATCACGGATCTGCATGACATCACCACCGGCAAGGCCATCTATGGTGCGGACGTCAGCCTTCCGGGCATGAAGTTCGCCGCCATCGCCCGCCCGCCCGCCGTGGGCAGCAAGCCGATCCGCTACGACGCGACCGCCACCTTCAAGGTGCCGGGGGTCGAGAAGGTTCTGGGGCTGCAGATCTCCAACTTCCCGGCCAAGTTCGCGCCGCTTGGCGGTATTGCCGTCATTGCCTCCAACACCGATGCGGCGATCAAGGGCCGCGACGCGCTGGAGATCGAGTGGGCGGAGGGGCCGCACAGCGGCTACAACTCCGCGGCCTTCACCGAGGAGATGCGGGCCACGGCGAAGAAGCCCGGTGCGGTGCTGCGCGCGGAAGGCGATGCCAAGGCGGCCTTCGAAGGTGCGGCGAAGGTCTTCGCCCGCGACTACAGCCAGGCCCACATGGCCCACGCCATGATGGAGCCGCCGGTTGCCGTCGCCAATGTCGCGAACGGCAAGGCGGAGATCTGGGCCCCCGTGCAATCGCCTTTTGGCACCCGGGGCGATCTCGCCGGGGCGCTGAACATGCCGATCGAGGATGTGACGGTGAATGTCACGCTGCTCGGTGGTGGTTTCGGCCGCAAGTCCAAGTGCGACTTCGCGATCGAGGCGGCGCAACTCAGCCAGCGGATCGGTGCGCCGGTGAAGGTGCAGTGGACGCGTGAGGACGACATCCGCCACAGCTTCTACCACACGACATCCGTGGAGCGGATCGAGGTGGCGCTGGATGCGGACAACAAGGTCACCGGCTGGCGGCACAATTCCGTCGCACCGTCGATCCTGTCGACCTTCGCGCCGGACAGCGGCCACCAGTTCTTCATCGAGAGCGGGATGGGACACATCGACATGCCGTTCGACATTCCGAACATCTCGGTCGAGAACGGTGCCGCCATGGCCCATACGAGGATCGGCTGGTTCCGTTCGGTCTCCAACATTCCGCGTGCCTGGGCGGTCCAGTCCTTCGTTGCCGAACTGGCCAACGAGATCGGGCGGGACCACAAGGACCTGCTGATGGAGATGATTGGCCCCGACCGGCTGCTTGATCCGCCGAAGCAGGGCTTCCCCGAGAACTTCTGGGACTATGGTGAGGTCTATGACGAGTATCCGATCGATACGGCACGCCTGAAGAACGTGCTGGCGATTGCCGCCGACAAGGCGGGCTGGGGGCTTGATCTGCCTGCCGGGGAAGGTATCGGGCTGGCGGTGCACCGGTCGTTCGTGACCTATGTCGCGACGGCGGCTCGGGTGAAGATCGTCGACGGGAAGATCACGGTGCCGGAAATGCACATGGCGCTGGATTGCGGCTTCGCCGCCAATCCGGAGCGGATCCGGTCCCAGATGGAAGGGGCCGCCGTCATGGGCATGACGACGGCAATGCACAGCGGCATCACCTACGAGAACGGCGCTGTCACCCAGTCGAACTTCCACGACTATCCGATGGTCCGGTCGGACAACTATCCGCAGAAGGTGCATACGCATGTCGTGCCGCACGGCTTCGAGGTGCATGCGTCCGGCGTGGGTGAGCCCGGCGTGCCGCCGGTACCGCCTGCCATTGCCAATGCGGTGTTCGCCGCAACAGGCAAGCGACTGCGGGATCTGCCCTTCGGCGACACGGTCTGAAACACCCGAAATCGGGTATGGCAACCACCCCTTTGAAAGGGGTGGTTGCCGATGTTTCCATCGAATTCAATCGAGGCTCATGTCCGTTGCAATTGTCACCTGACGCAAAGTTGATCAAGCTGGACACAGATTGTGCATCTGGGGACGGGCGAATGTCTGAAGCGGGGACTCTGGCTGAGCAGGTTTACAACGAAATTCTGGACGAGATCTGCGCCGGAACCTTTCCGGCGGAGGCCCGGCTGAAACAGGAGTCGCTGGCCCTGCAACTGGGGGTTTCCCGCCAGCCAGTGCAGCAGGCACTCAGTCAGCTGAAGGCGGATGGCATCGTGCAGGATGCACCGGGGCGCGGTCTTGCCGTGGCAACACCGGACCTGATCATGGTGCGCCATCGCTATCAGGTCAGACTGATCCTGGACTGCCTCGCCTCCGAGATGGCGGCCAAGCGGTGTGCGGAAGACTCCGCACTGGCGCGCAATACCCGTCAGGCAGGCGCGCGCATCCTCGACCAGGCGATGGCCGCCCTGGACGCGAATGACCTGAAGGCGCTGTTCAATGCCGACGTGGCGTTTCACGCCCTGGTCTATGACACCACCGGCAACCCCGCACTGAAGGACAGTGCCACGGTCCACTGGCGTTATCTGCAACGGATCATGAGCTGCACCCTGCGGGAGGTCGAGGACATCCCGGACAAGTTCTGGAACCAGCACAAGAACATCCTGGACGCCATCGTCGATGGCCGCGTCAGACGGGCGAACCGCTGGGCGCGCATTCACATCCGCTATTTCCTGGCGATTGCGGAGCGGGTCTACGGCGATACCTCTGAGAGACAACTTGAGCATTGAGAGCCGCAAGGACCGGCAGGAAGACGATGATGACCTGCGGCAGCTCTTCCAGGATCTGAGGCAGCGGCTGCAGTCCACCGTGGTGGGCCAGCCGCTGATGATCGACCGACTGGTCCTTGCCCTGCTTTCGGACGGTCATGTGCTTCTGGAGGGTGCGCCGGGGCTGGCCAAGACCCGGGTGGCACGGGCGCTGGCAGACTCGTTCGAGGGCCGTTTCAACCGGGTTCAGTTCACCCCGGATCTGATGCCGCAGGATCTGACCGGCAGCGCCATCTTCGATCCCAAGTCATTGCAGTTCGAGTTCCGCCAGGGACCGATCTTCACCAATTTCCTGCTGGCGGACGAGATCAACCGCGCGCCGGCAAAGGTTCAGTCCGCGCTGCTGGAGGCCATGGAGGAGCGCCAGGTCACGAGCGGTGACACGACCTATCCGCTCGCGCAGCCGTTCTTTGTCATCGCAACGCAGAACCCCATCGAGCATGAGGGGACCTGGGATCTGCCGGAGGCACAGCTCGACCGCTTTCTGATGCATGTGCGTGTCGGTTATCCCGATGCCGAGACCGAGAGTGCGCTGCTGGACATGGCTCTCGCGGAGGCGGAAGGCCAGATCAGCGGACGGGATGCCGGTCAGCCCGTCGACCGGATTGCACCGGCCGAACTGGCTGCGGCCCGCCATGCGGTGCTGCGCACCTTCCTTTCGGCGCCGGTGCAGGACTACATCGTCCGTCTGGTCGATTTCTCGCGACGGGCCGATGATCTGCCCGATGACCTGAAGGGGCTGATGTCGCATCCGCTCAGTCCGCGCGGTTCCATCGCGCTGGCCCGGGTCGCCAAGGCCGCGGCCTGGCTGGCAGGGCGTGAGCATGTCCTGCCCGACGATGTGCTGGCCCATGCGCCGAACGTGCTGCGCCACAGGATCGGCCTTTCCCATGTGGCGGAGGCCGAGGGCATTCAGGCAGACGTGATTGTCGCGCGTCTGATCCGCCATGTTCCGCCCATCTGAGACCCTGCGACCGGAGACCGTGGAGCAGCTGACGCTGTCGCGTCTGATTGCCATGGACCCCTTCCGCGCCCGTCGTCCGGGGGAGCCGGGCAACCGGACCCCGATGGGCGTTCGGCCGGGCCTGCGCGGGCTCAGGACCGGTGACATGGACGGGCTGGCCCCCTATGCGCCCGGTGGCGATATCCGGATGATCGACTGGCGCGGCTTCGCGCGTACCGGCCAGCTCCGGCAGAAGGAGCGGGAGCGGGAGGCGCACAGCGCCGTCATGCTGGTGGCCGACCTGGGGCCGCACATGCGGTTCGGCACCCGTGACGGAACGCTGGCGCTGCGGGCGGCGCTGGCGCTGGCGCGGGAAGCCTGGATCGCGCTGCGGCGGGACGAGCCGGTCGGTATCGCGACCTCTCCACACGGGGTGTTGATGGCCCCGGCGCGGGGCAGGCGTCGGCTGCTGCACGGTCTGGACCGGCTGGCGGCGACCTTCGCCCGGCGGGTGGCACCGGCACCGCTTTCGGTCGCGGTCGAGAGCGCCGCCGGGCACCTTCGCTCAGCCGATGACCTGCGGGTCTTCTCCGATTTTCATTTCTGGCTGGCAGAGGGGCAGCTTCCGACCGCCGGGCACCGGCGTTCCGGGCGCTGGTTCGCCGTGCAGGTGGATGATGCCGTGCACCAGTCCGTGCCGCCGCCCGGACATTATCCCGCGCGCAGCATGGCCACGGCGCGGATGGACGAGGATATCCGGATCGGGCGGGACACGACGGGTCATGCCGCCGTCGCCGCAGCGACCGAACTGAACCGGAGACTTCAGGCCGAGGGCTGGCGCATCGCCGACCCGATGGCCGGCAGCAGGCACCATTGGTCCGATGACGCCTGAGGAGATTCTCCAGGGGCTGCGCGATATCCAGTTGCCTGCTGTGGAAGCCGCTGCGTTTGCCGAATCCCGGTTCAGTCCCTGGCCGCTTGTGGTCACGGTGGCCATTCTGTCCGGCATCTTCCTGCTCAGGTTCCGCAACAGGCGGGCCTGGCGACGATCCCTGGGCCGGGATCTGGAGGCCTTCATCGCGCATCCGGAGCCGACAGGCATCCAGGGACTGATTGACCTGCGCCGCCGCTTCGCCGCGCACGGCCTTACGGTCCCGAACCTGCCTGCGGAGTGCTTCCGCCCCACGGAGGGGGCCGACGCGGCGGTTCTGCGCGGCGCGGCGGAAGATCTCAGACGGCTGCTGCCGTCATGATCGAACTGTTGCAACCCTGGGCCCTGCTTGCCCTGCCGCTGCCCCTGATCGCCTGGTGGCTGTTGCCGCATGCGGCCCCGGCCGCGCGCATGCTGGCCACCGAATCGGCGCTGGTTCTGCTGCGTGCCATGCGGCCCGGCGGATCGGAGGGGGCGGACCGGTTCCGGCGTCTCCTGCTCCCGGCGGTCGGCTGGCTGGCGCTGGTCCTGGCGCTCTGCGGGCCGGTAACCCCGATCGGGACGCTCGTCAGATCCAGCGGCCATGATGTCGTCATCGCCATCGATCTCTCCGCCAGCATGGGGCGAAAGGAACCGGGACAGCGAACAACGGCCTTCGACCGTTACCGGACCGCTGTGGCGGCATTCCTCGACCGGTTGCCTGCGGGGGATCGCGTGGCTCTGATCGCGTTTGGCGAACAGGCCTATCTGATCGCGCCGCTGACCCATGATTTCGGCGCGCTGAACGGCTATCTGGACGAGCTTGTCGTGGGCATGCCCGGACGCAAGACCTCCGTCGGCGTGGCCATCGGTCTGGCGCTGAAGACATTCGAGACGGAGGAGCAGCAGCGCCGCTCCCTGCTGATCCTCTCGGACGGGGAGGACAACGCGGGCGCGCTGCCCGCGCCGGACGCGGCGCTGCTGGCCAGCGACCGTAACGTGCGGATCCACGCGGTCGGTCTGGCCGATGCCGAGGCCGGTGGCGGCAGCGACATCCTGCGCACGGTCGCGGAGATCACGGGCGGCAGCTTCTCGACGCTTGCCGGGACGTCCGACCTGCCGGATCTGGCGGGGCCTGACGCCGCCGGGACAATCGATGAAGCGGCCTCGCCCCTGCGCCGCAACTGGTCTTCCGAACTGCTGATGATCGCTGCTGTCCTGCTGGCCGGGCATCTGCTGGTGCTGCGGAGGGCGCGATGACCCTGCTGCACCCCTGGTTTCTGCTGGTCTGCCTGCTTGCCGCCTGGCCCGTTCTGGCGGACAGGCTCCGTTCCGGAGGTGCCCGTCTGCATCTGCCCGGTTCCTGGCAGCGTCTGGTCAGCCCGGAGATGCGGACCATCGTTGCCGGTCAGGTCCGGGTCACACATGACCGTCTGGCGACCCTGACGACAGCAGCACTGTGGCTGGTGCTTGGACTGGCGCTGGCCGGGCCGGTGCTGCAGGCCGAACCTTCGGCGGCGGTGTCCAACCTGGCCGGGCGTGTGGTTGTCGTCGATCTTTCCGACGCTGACGGTGCCGCCGCGGTGCGCAGCATGGCGACCACTGTCGCCGCCGGGCAGACCGGCATCCCCGTGGCGCTGGTCGCGGCGACCGGCGATGCCTTCGATGTGGTGCCCTTCACCACCGACCTGCAGCATTTCGAGCGCTATCTCGCCGTGCTTGAACCCGCCCTGATGCCTGTCGGCGGGCACGAACCGCATCGCGCCTTTGCCCATGCGGAGGCCATGCTGGTGCGGGCAGGGATGATCGCGGGGCAGGTGGTGCTGGTCACGTCCGCGACGGCGGTGCCTTCGCGCAAGCTGGCGCGGGACCGCTGGCTGCGGGCGATCGTGCATGTCACCCCCGGCAGCCAGCCGCCACCGGCAATCCGCGCCCTGGCGGACGAGACCAACGCGACCCTGGTCATGGCGACGGACTCCGCGACCCTGGACCGGCAACTGGCGCAGACGGTGTCGAGTCTGGTCGATGGTTCTCCGGAGTTCTCCGGTCAGACGCCGCTGCGGCCGTGGCTCGTTGGCCTGGCCGGTCTTCTCTGGCTGTTGCTGTTCCGGAGGCCGGCATGACCCTGCGCAGCCTGATCGTCACCGTCGTCCTGCTGGTCGCATCTGTTGGGGCCGGCTGGCTGATCCCGGCGCTTGACCGACCGCTGGAGCCGCACCTTGTCGCCCAGGACCTGATGCAGCGGGGACGGGCCAGGGAGGCGGCCTATCTGTTCGATGATCCGGTATGGCAGGGCGTGGCCGAGTATCGCGCCGGGCGGATGTATCGGGCGGCGGGATCCTTCGTCCAGACCAAGAGTGCCCTCTCGCTCTACAACCTCGGCACGGCCTATGCGCAGGTGCGGCAGTGGACGGGGGCCGTTGCCGCCTATGAGGCGGTGCTGCGGCTTGAGCCGGAACATGCCGACGCGCGGCACAATCTGGCACTGGTCCGGCGTGCCCGGGCGGCAGAGGAACGTCTGATCGAGGAAAGCCGGAACAAGAAGCGGATGGGCATCTGGCAGGACGGCATGCTGAAGCAGCGTGACGGCGGCGATCCGGCCAGCGATGCCCCCGTGCGGGAGGATGGCAACAGTGCGGGTGGGGGGGAATCGACCCCGTCGAAGAAGCCCGGCACTGAATCCGCTGCCGGCAGTGGCCGCAGCACGCCTGGCGATGTCGCGCCGGACGGCAAGGCCCGTGCGGGCGCGGCGGAAGCAGGCGAGCGGCCTCGGGAGGCGCCGGAGGGACTGACCGGCGCATCGGCGGCAAAGATCCGGCGCGCGGAATCGGTACAGCATGCGGAACAACTGTTGCGGCGCATCGTCGATCACCCGGAGCAGGTGCTGGCGGCGCGATTGCGCAACGCCCAGAAACTGCGGGAGCGGGCGCAATGAAGTGGCTCCTCGGCGTGATCTGCATTCTGCTCTGCCCTCCGCTTGCCGTGGCCCAGAACGAAAGGGCGCCCGACGTTCCGGAACTGCAGGTCGAGATCGTGACGGCCGGGGAACCGGGCGGTGCCATATTCGTACAACAGCAGGTGTTGCTGCGGATCACGCTGGTCTCCCGGTTTCCGTTCTGGTCCCTGCGCATCGACGTGCCCGAGATCGCGGATGCGGAACGGCATGTCGCCTCCCGTCCGCGCACCAGCGAATTCTCCACATATGGCGGGTCGGGCTGGCGGCACCAGCGCGTCATCGCCCTGTTCCCGACGCGCAGCGGCGTGCTCGAGATCCCGGCGATCCGGGCTGCAGGGGCGGTGGAGCGTGCCGACGGCACCAGTGTCGGGTTCCGGGACGAATCCGAGGCGCGGGTTCTGCAGGTGCAGCCCGCGCACCGTTACCTCAACGGGTTCTGGTGGGTGGCGGCGGACAGGATCGAACTGACGGACGACTGGTCGAAGGACGTGGCCTCGCTGAGGATCGGCGACACGGTCCGCCGCACGGTCACGATGCTGGCCGACGGGGTGACGGCGGAGCGTCTGCCGGAGCTGGTGCAGAGAGACACGCCGGGGGCCAGGATCGTTGCCGTGGCCGGGGAGCGCAGGACCCGTTTCACACCCGGCGGTGCCACGGCGGAAGTCACCCGGTCCTGGGACATAACGGTGGAGACGGAAAGCGCGGTGAACATTCCGCCGGTGTCCGTCACCTGGTGGAACACCTCCGAGTCCCGGCCGGCCGGCAGCGGTGTTCCCGCCGCACGCATAGAGCCGCTGGCCGTCGACGCCGACAGGCTGCGGGCGGAACTGATGGCTGAGGCCGCGGCCCGCCGGGATCAGGACGCATTCTACCTGATCCTGCTTGCCGCAATCCTCGTCATCCCGATGGCGATCCTTGCCGGGGCCTTCCTGCGCGCTGCTGTGCCGTCGATGGCGGACATGCGGCTGCGTTGGCAGTTGCGCACCGTTTCGGGGCTCGGCACGGCCCGCGCGCTGGTCACATGGGCCCGGTCCACGGTGGCGCCCGATGCCCTGACGCTGGGTGACATTGCGGCCACCGCACCACCGGCTGTAACCAGGGCGCTGGGGAAGATCGAGGCCGCGGCCTTCGGGCAGGAAGCTGAACAGGTGCTGGAACCGGCGGTCTTCTCGCGGTGGTCCAGGCACGTCCGGCTGCAGCGGCTGCGGAGGCAAATTGCAACGATGGTTCAAATAGTTGTGGGCCGATCCGGTCACTCCTGAGTGTCGGCGGGAGGGCTGCGGCAGACCACTGTATTTCAAGACATACACAACAGAAGTTTCCGTAGGGTCATCCGAATCCTAATATTTCAACAGGGGGAGAGAGACGCATGAGTAATGTCAGAGGAAAGGCCACAGAGGCCGAGAACATTTCCGACGGGAATGAACCGTGTTGTTGCGCGGAATGCGATGACGAGGGGCTGAGCAGGCGCGCAGTCATGGGGTACGGCGCGGCGATTGCCGCAGTTGGCGGCCTTGGGCTGGCGGGCGGTGCACATGCTGCGGAAGGTCCGCTCAACATGCCCGTGCAGCCCGGTGACCGGTTCATGATCACCAAGGGAAAACTGAAGCAGACGCTGCTTACCGCAGACCTGCTGGAATCCGGTGCCAGACCGGTCGAGGGGTTTCCGGTGACGCCCGACAAGCACGAGCCGCGTGACGTCTACCGCAACAACCGGTTGCTGATGCTGAAGCTGGACGAAGCGGCGATGGATGCCGAGACACGCGCACGCAGCGCCGGGGGCGTCCTGGTCTATTCGGCGGTCTGCACCCACAAGGGCTGCACCATCAAGTCCTGGATGGCGAAGCAGCAGCAGCTTCGTTGCCATTGTCACCTGTCGATCTTTGATCCGCTCTCCGGCGGTACGGTGAAGGGCGGCCCGGCGCGGCGGCAGCTTCCCGCGGTGCCGCTCGAAGTCGATGCGGAAGGCTATGTCGTGGCCGCGGCGGGTTGGACTGCCACGCCCGGCGGCGCGAAGAAATAGGAATCAACAAACCAAACAACCGGATCAACCGGTGGTCAAAAAAGGAGGATGCGATGCGAAGAACACTGGCCGCGGCGGCGGCGCTCATGATCCTGGGGGCGGGAAGTGTCGTTGCCCAGAATCTGAATCCCGTGACGGATGCGAGACTGCAGAATCCGGAACCCCAGAACTGGCTGCAGTGGCGCGGCAACTACGAGGGTTGGGGGTACAGCCCGCTCGACGAGATCACGACCGAGAACGTGAAGGGCCTGCGTCCCGTATGGAGCTTCGCGACCGGCGTGACGGAAGGCCATCAGGCACCGCCGATGGTCAATGACGGGGTGATGTATGTCTCGACCCCGCAGAACCAGGTGTTCGCACTGGATGCGGCAACCGGGAACGAGCTGTGGCGCTATCTGCACGAGATCCCGGAGGACCTGTTCCAGCTGCATCCGACAAACCGTGGCGTCGGTCTCTATGGCGACAAGGTCTACATGGCCACCGTCGATGCGCGCATGGTCGCGCTGAACGCCAAGACCGGCGAAGTGGTCTGGAACTCGACCATCGGTGACTACAAGGCGGGCTACTATTCCACGCTTTCGCCGCTGGTGGCCGAAGGCAAGATCGTGGTCGGCGTGTCGGGCGGTGAGTTCGGCATTCGCGGCTATGTCGTTGCCTTCGACAGCGAGACCGGTGCGGAAGCCTGGCGGACCTACACGGTTCCCGGGCCGGGCGAGCCTGGTCATGACACCTGGAAGGGTGACAGCTGGAAGACCGGTGGCGGTTCCGTCTGGATGCAGGGCAACTACGACGCGGATACCAAGCTTGCCTATTTCGGAACGGGCAACGGCGGCCCATGGCTGCCGGAGGCACGTCCGGGCGACAACCTCTACACGACGTCCGTGATCGCGTTAGACATCAATTCCGGCGAGATCAAGGGGCATCACCAGTATCACTGGAACGATGCCTGGGACTGGGACGAGGTCTCCGCACCCGTGCTGATGGACATCGAGCGTGATGGCCGCAAGGTCAAGGGACTGGTCCATGCCGGCCGCAACGGCTTCATCTGGTCGATGGAGCGCACTGCGGATGGTCCGATCAACTTCGTGGCTGCGGACAAGTATGTCCGCCAGACCGCGTTCACGGCCATCGATCCGGAAACGGGGCGTCCGTCCTACAGCGAGTCGGCGACGCCTGGCCTCAACCGCACGGCGACCTTCTGCCCGAGTCTCTGGGGTGGCAAGGACTGGCCCATGGAGGCCTACAGCCCGAGGACCGGCCTGCTCTACATCCCGAGCCATGAGAACCTGTGCACGGAGATGGGCGGCAGCGGCGAGATCGAGGATTACGAGCCCGGTCAGCTCTACATCGGCATCCCGATCGACGTGATCCTGTCGAGCATGCGCATTCATGAAAGCCAGGACACGTCGAAGCCTGTCACCATCGGCAAGTTGCAGGCCTGGGACATGAACACGGGCAAGATGGTCTGGGCCACGGACTTCAAGGACACGCCTTTCTGGGCGCCCTTGCTGGCCACGGGCGGTGACCTGATCTTCACCGGCGGTACCGTGGACCGGAAGTTCCGGGCCATGGATGCCAGGAATGGCGAGATCCTGTGGGAGCACCCGATGCCTTCGGGTGTGACGGCCACGCCGGCATCCTTCGCCGTGAACGGCAAGCAGTACATCGCGGTCCAGTCGGGCTGGGGTGTCGATGCGGAACGCATGCGCGGTCTGCTGGCTGGTCTGCTGCCGGAAGGCCGTGTGCCGACGGTGCCGCAGGGCGGTTCGATCCATGTCTTCGCGGTCGACTGACCTGAAGGCTGTGCTGACGGGGCTCCGGTTTCTTGCCGGAGTCCCCGGGGGCCGGGCGCTGCTGGCGCCCGGTCTCTTCGTTTTTCTGCTGTTCGTTGCCGTCGATGCCCGGGCGCAGGAGTATCCCCAGACACCGGAAGCGATGCTGGAGAAGGTCGCGACCGCCATTATCGAACGGGACTTCGACAAGTACGAGAAACTGGTGCACTGGGAACGCGCGGGGCGGATCAAGTTCAATATCGTCCGCTATCAGGTCCTGCGTTCCATGGGCCGCAAGATCGAATCGATCACGATCGAGAAGGTGCCGCCCACCACGTTCGACAAGCTGAAGCAGACACCGCAGATCGCCTTCAATCTGGAGCCGACCCATCGTGTCCGGGTGGTCTATGATGAACCCCCGAACGTAAAGGGAAGCGACAGGAAACCTGTCGTCTTTCACCTGGTGGGCAAGACCGATGAAGGCTATCGGATCGCACTCGTCGTGCGGAACGTCAAGGATGACGACGACTGATCGGGTCTGGTCGTGAGGGCAGGATCACTCCTGACCGTCGCGATGCTCCTGCTGGTTGCCCCTGCCGCCACCGCCCTGACGCTCACGGAAGATTCCGTGTGGCCCGACACCACGATCCCGGTCTGCTGGGAGCGACCGCTCGACCGGCACATGCAGGAACGCCGACTGGCAATGAAGGCCATTCGCGCGTCCTGGGAAAAGGAAAGCGCGCTGGTCTTCACCGGCTGGGGACGCTGCCGGTCGGACAGTCAGGGCATTCGCATCTTCATTGGCCGGGCGCATCCGCATGCCAAGGCGCGCGGACGCCATGTGAACGGTATGGCCAATGGTGTCGTACTGCCGGAACTGTGGACGCTGGCCGCCCTGTCGATCAACGTCAAGGCACCGGTCCACGAGTTCGGGCATGCCCTGGGCTTCGGGCACGAGTTCGCCCGCCCCGATGATGCGGTGCCGGAGGAATGCCAGGTGATCCGCAATCCCGCCGGTCGATATACCGAAGGGGACATGCCGCTGACCGCCTATGATCCCGACTCGATCATGGTTGGCTGCGCCGGAACGGCCCTGCACGACCTCTCCCTCGGCGTACCCCTGCTGAGTGCCGCCGACATCTACGGGCTGGTGTCGGTCTACGGGTCGGCGCCTGAGAATATCCTGGATGAGGACGAGGACGGCGACCGCTTTGGTGCTGCACTGGCCCTTGGTGATGTCGATGGCGACGGCATTGATGATCTGGCCGTTGGCGCACCGGGGGAGGATGGCGGAAGGGGCGCGGTCTACATCTATCGCGGTGACCCGTTCCAGGGGTTCCGCCCGCTGGCCCGGATCGCCCCCGAGCTGCCGGTGCCGGGTGCGGTGAGCGGTTGGGGCGGGGGGCTATCCTTCGGGCAGCCTGCCGCAGATGCCCGCCGCCCGCTGCATGTGGTGGCCGCAAACGGGATACGGACGAACGTCCTGTTCCATCCGGCGGAGGGCGGTGTGCGTGCCGAGATGCGTGCATCGCATGGCCCGGCGGACCGGGGCACGACCGTGGCCATCGTCGATGCCGACCTGGACGGTGATGGCGTCCCGGACCGTATTACCGGCATGCCGGACGCCCTGATCGGGGCGGTCCGCTCAGGTGCCGTTCTGGTTGAGCGCGGCGGGGCGGGTGATGCCCTGCGGTTCTGGTACCGGATGGGCCAGTCGTTCTGAAGGCGGTCACCTTCAGCACCTTCCCGCAGGCACGCGCCAGCATCTGCTCCCCGAAAGGCCGCTTGAGGCGAATACGACTCTCGCCTGTCGGAGCGCTTGACGAAGCGGCAGTTCATGATATTGTATTCTGAATTCAGAGTTCAGGATGCGAAGACATGAAGCCGCTTGTCACCCAACCCAATCTGGCCCAGCAGGTCTATGAGGCCATCGTCGACGAGATCTGTGACGGCCACCTGCTGGCGGGTGCCCATCTGGTGCAGGAGGATCTGGCGGAGCGGCTTGGCGTTTCACGGCAGCCGATCCAGCAGGCCATGGCGCTGCTGAAGGCCGACGGGCTGGTGGTGGAGATCGGCCGGCGCGGCTTGCAGGTGACGCCGCTGGACCTGGATATGATGCGCCACCACTACGACATCCGCGCCGTCCTTGATGGGCTGGCCGTTCGCATGTCCGCCACCCGTGCATCGGGTGATCCGGTGATTGGCCGGGCCATCGCGGCGCAGGGGCAGGAAATCCTGCAGCGCGGCGCGGCGGCGGTGGCGAAGGGCGCGGTGGGGGAGCAGGTCCGCGAGGACGAAGCCTTCCACACCATGCTCTACGAGCATTCCGGCAACCCCCTGCTGGCCCGGGCTGCAGAGCCGCACTGGCGCTATCTGCGCCGGGCGATGGGCGAGGTGCTGCGCCATGCCGAGCCGCCGCGCGAGATCTGGCGTCAGCATGGCGAGATCCTCGATGCGGTCGCGGCAGGTGACGCTGATCGCGCGGAAGAACTGGCCGTCGCACACGACCTGCGCGCCGCGAAAACGCTGGACGCGGCCCTGGCCAACCGCAACGCCGCCGCAGCGGCCGGCGGCTGAGCCCCCCCCATTCAAACCAGGGAGCACTGCCTTGACCTCTCAGATGCAGACCATTGGTGAACTGCTGGCCACCCAGGCGCGACTGCAGCCCGAGCGCCTGGGCGCACGTGACCTGGAACGGGAACTGACGTTCGGGCAGTGGAACGCGCGTGCCTGCCGGCTGGCCAACGGATTGCTCGGCCTTGGTCTCCGGCCCGGAGACCGCGTCGCCGTGCTGGCCTACAACCGTGTGGAATGGGCGGAGATCTATGTGGCGGTGGCCAAGGCGGGACTGATCGCCGTGCCCGTGAACTTCCGGCTCGTCGGCCCCGAGGTACGATTCATCTGCGCGAACTGCGGCGTCTCGGCAGTGATCGCCGAAGCCAGCCTGGCTCATGTCATCGACGGGATCCGCGCCGGGCTTCCCGTCCGTGATGATCGCTTCATCCTCATAGGAGATCAGCACCAGGCTCCCGGATGGTCGGACTACGAGGCACTGATCGAAAGCGCCGGGTCCGCTGATCCGGAGGTGCAGGTGTCGCCGGATGATCCCTGGTGCCTGATGTATACCTCCGGTACCACGGGCAACCCCAAGGGCGCGATCCGCAGCCATCGTGGCATGTTCATGCTGGCGCTCATGACCCAGGTGGAGCTTGGTCTCGACCGCAACGACGATGCCTTGCTGGTCATGCCCATGTGCCACGCCAACTCCCTCAATTTCTTCACCGCCTTCCTGTCCATCGGGGCGACGGTCACGATCTTCTCCCGCGCCAACTTCGATCCGCGCCTGTGCCTGCAGACCATCGGCAGCATGGGCATCACCTTCTCGTCGCTGGTGCCGACGCACTTCACCATGATGCTGGAGGTGCCGGAGCAGCAGCGGGACGCAGCGGACTTCGCGCAGGTGAAGAAGCTGATGGTTTCCTCCGCCCCTGCACGGGCGGAGACCAAGCGCGCGGTCATGGAGATGTTCCCGAACTCCGGCCTGTTCGAACTCTACGGTTCGACGGAGGCCGGTTGGGTTACCATGCTGCATCCGGATGAACAGTTCGATCACCTGGGCACCGTCGGACGCGAAGTGGTCGGCTCCGCGCCCATCCGCCTGCTCGACGATGATGGCGACGAGGTTCCCGACGGGCAGCCGGGGGAGCTCTATTCCTGCGGTCCCTATGCCTTCGACGGCTACTGGAACCTGCCGGAAAAGACGGCAGAGGCATTCCGGGGCGACTATCTGTCGGTCGGTGACATGGCCCTGCGGGATCCTGACGGCTTCATTCGCCTGATCGATCGCAAGAAGAACATGATCATTTCAGGCGGGGAGAACGTCTACCCGTCCGAGGTCGAGACGGCGCTCGCTGCGCATCCCGATGTCCGGGACGTGGCGGTGGTCGGGTGCCCGGATGCCAAGTGGGGCGAAAGGGTGGAGGCGGCGGTCGTCCTGCGGGATGGCGCGGCGCTCACAGCCGAGGACCTGATTGCCTGGTCGCGGAAGAGCCTTGCCGGATACAAGCGCCCCCGTGCCGTGACCTTCCTGGATGCGGACGCCATGCCGCGCAATGCCACCGGCAAGATCCTGCATCGCGTCCTCAAGGACATGCTGATCGCCCGCGCATCCTGACGCCCGCGATCCCGAAAGACAGAACACCGAGGAGGAAACCCCATGACCGAGAGTCAGGATCTGAATGACGACCCGTTGAGTGTCGCTGCATGGATCGCCCGGGCCCTTGTGGCGCGCGGCGTGGAACGGGTCTTTGGCCTGCAGGGCGGGCACATCCAGCCGATCTGGGACCATATCGCCCGGCAGGGTATCCAGATCATCGATGTGCGAGACGAGGGCGCGGCGGTCCACATGGCCCATGCGCATGCCGAACTGACCGGTGGTCTGGGCGTGGCGATGGCCACTGCCGGTCCGGGCGTGACCAACTGCGTGACCGGGATTGCCAACGCCGCGCTGGCGCGTGCGCCGGTGCTGCTGATCGGCGGCTGTACCTCGACGCGGCAGGCCAACATGGGACCGCTGCAGGACATCCCGCATGTGGATATCATGCGCCCCGTGACGCGCTATGCCCGTACCGCGCGGGTCGCCGACCAGGTGCTACGGGAGCTTGACGAGGCCATTGCCCGTGCCACCGGCGACATGGGGGAACCGGGGCCGTCATATCTGGAGGTGCCGACCGATGTGCTGCGCACCCATGTGCCGGAGAATCTCGTCACTTCGGACTGGCTCGCGCGGAAACCGGCCCGACGCCCGGCACCGGACCCTGCGCTGATCGACGCGGCGGTGGAGACCATCCGTGGCGCGCGCCGCCCGCTGGTGGTCAGCGGACGCGGTGCGCGGGGCGCGGGGGCGGCGCTGGAACGCTTCCTCGATGCCACCGACGCGCTCTACCTCGATACCCAGGAGAGTCGGGGGCTGGTGTCGTCCGACCACCGGGCCGTGGTCGGGGCGGTGCGCGCCGCTGCCATGGCGCAGGCGGACCTGGTCATCACCGTGGGGCGGAAGCTGGACTACCAGCTCGGCTTCGGTTCGCCCGCCGTTTTCCCTGATGCGCGGTTCCTGCGCATCGCGGATACCACGGGCGAACTGGTCGACAACCGCCGGGGCACGCCGGAGATCCTGGCCGGGGTGGATCTGGCGCTCGAGGCGCTGGCCGTCGCCCTGGGCAATGATGCCGGGGCGCGGGACGCGGACTGGGCGGACGGGTTGCGCGCGAAACATCGCGACCGTCTGCAGAAGGGCGCATCCGGTCCGGTGCCGCAGACCGGCGCGGATGGTGCCGTCCATCCCATGGCGATCTTCGACGCACTGGATCAGGTGGTGGACCCGGACTACATCGGGGTGGCGGACGGGGGGGACCTGCTCAGCTTCGCCCGTGTCGGGCTGACGACGCGCACCTATCTGGACGCCGGCACCTTCGGCTGCCTCGGCGTCGGCGTGCCCTTCGCCATTGCGGCGGCCCTGGCCTGTCCCGACCGCCAGGTCATCTCCGTCAATGGTGACGGTGCCTACGGCATCAACGCCATGGAGATCGATACGGCGGTCCGGCATGGAGCGAAGGCTGTCTTCATCGTCTCCAACAACGCCGCCTGGAACATCGAGCGCCATGACCAGCACGTGAACTATGGCGGGCGCATCACCGGCACCATCCTGCGCCACTCGGACTATGCGGGCATGGCCCGTGCGCTGGGGGCTCACGGGGAACGTGTCGAGGACTCGGCCGACCTGGTGGAGGCGATCCGCCGGGGCATCGCCAACGCGCCCGCCGTCATCGATGTCGTGACCTCCCGCGAGGCGGTCTCGTCGGACGCCCAGAAGGGGCTGGGCTTCGTGCCTGACTATCAGCCCCTGTTCGCCTGGGACGATGCGGAGCGCAAGCGCCGCAATCTGGGCTGATGCTCAGCCCGTGCTAGAGTTCGCAATCATCACGTCGTCAAGGATCCGAAATGCTCGATCTCCAGAACCGCACCTCCATCTATCAGCCCAGCCAGCCGGGGCTGAAGTTCCCTGAGGAACCCAAGTTCAATTCGAACGAGGAACTGCGCCTCGACCGCAAGAAGCGGCTGGTTGCGGCCTGCCACGCGTTCTCCCAGCTGCAGTACAACTTCGGCTTTGCCGGGCACCTGACGATCAGGGACCCGGAGCACCCCGAACTCTACTGGACCAATCCGATGGCGGTGCACTTCGACCGGGTTTCGCTGTCAAACCTGATCCTGGTGGACCACTCGGGCAAGGTGATCGAAGGCGATTACGCCGTGAACCGGGCGGGCTTCGTCCTGCACGGCGCGGTGCATGAGGAACATCCGGACATCCTGGCCATGTGCCATGCCCATACGATCCATGGAACGGCCTTTGCCGCACTCGGGCGACCGCTGGACCCGATCACCCAGGATGCCTGCGCCTTCTTCGAGGACCATGTGGTGATCAAAGACGAGGCCGGTCATGTTGCGGTCGATGAAGACGCGGGTCCGAAGGTCTCGCGGGCCTTCAAGGGCGTGAAGGCGGCGATCCATCAGAATCACGGCCTGATCACGGCGAGCCGCCACAGCATTGATTCCGCCGCCTTCTGGTTCATTGCGCTGGAGCGGTGCTGCCAGCAGCAGCTCCTGGTGGAAGCGACCGGCCACAAGCCGGTGCATGTTCCGGTGGAAAGCGCCCGCTACAGCCGGGAGCACGTGGGCAGCGAATATATCGGCTGGCTGCACTTCCAGCCGATATACGAGCAGTTGGTCGAGAGCCGGCCGGACATGTTCAGCTAGATCGGTCCGTCGGGTGGCGGACGCGATGCGGGTCGCCTGCGCGCCCTAGATATTCAATTTACTGAATTTTCTGCTGTGTTGTGAACTCTCTCTGTCATTTGATTGGCAGGGAAGGTTTGCGCATGCGCCGGTCATCCGGCCAACGGTCCGGCAAGCCTTCCTCGCCTTTGCCGCGATGGTACAGGATGGACGGGCCTTTTTCAGCCGGTATCCCGCTATCGGCCATTGCTGCGCCGGTCTTCCGGTTCGGCGCACATCATCACCCGCCCCAAGGGCCTGACCCGCTTGACCCAGCGAAAGGCGACGGTCGAGAATCCGGATTTTCCATTGACACGGTGTGAAATACGACCGCAAATATTCGAAAATATGAATTTATGGGAGGATGTCCATGCTTGCCTTGCGGCGGACCGCCAATGCAGGCGTTTCCGCGCTTTGTCTGATGGCTTCCGGCGCAGTCGCGGGTGATGCCGCCTATGGCGAATATCTGTCAGGCGAATGCGTTGCCTGCCACCAGAAGTCCGGTGCCGATGACGGTATTCCCTCCATCGTCGGTTGGGACGCGGTCAGTTTTGTCGCTGTCATGCTGTCCTACAAGCAGGGCGGGCGCGACAGCGAGGTGATGGTGAATGTCGCACAGTCACTGGACCTCGAGCAGATCGAAGCGCTGGCCGCCCATTTCGCGACAATCGAACACCAGGAAGAGTGAAGCAATCGGACAGGGAGAAGACAGATGGGCATGACGCGCAGGCAGTTTACCAGGATGGCAGGCGCCGTGGCGCTGGCTTCCGCCGCTCCGCTGGGTTTCGTTCATGGCGCGGCGCGGCCGAAGGTCGTCGTGATCGGTGGCGGTGCCGGCGGCGCGACGGCAGCGCGCTACATCGCCAAGGACTCGAAGGGAGCCGTCGACGTCACGCTGATCGAGCCGACGCGGATGTACTACACCTGCTTCTTCTCCAACCTCTACATCGGCGGCTTCCGGGATCTGGCCTCCATCGGCCACACCTACGGGAAACTCGCCAGCGACTATGGCATCAACGTCGTGCACGACTGGGCAACCGGCGTGGACCGCGCCGGCAAGACGGTGTCCCTGTCCAGCGGCGTCAGCGTTCCCTACGACGCGCTGGTGGTTTCCCCGGGCATCGACTTCAAGTACGAGACCCTGCCCGGCTATTCGGTGGAGGCTGCCGGCCGCATGCCCCATGCCTACAAGGCCGGCACGCAGACGGCCCTGCTGAAGAGTCAGATCAACGCCATGCCCGCAGGCGGCACCTTCATGATGGTGGCTCCGCCGAACCCCTACCGGTGCCCCCCCGGACCCTACGAGCGGGTCTCCATGGTGGCCCACGTGCTGAAGCAGACGAACCCGACGGCCAAGATCCTGATCATTGACCCGAAGACCAAGTTCTCCAAGGGTGGCCTGTTCTCCGAGGGCTGGGAGAAACATTACCCCGGCATGGTCGAGTGGATCGGCGGTGACGTCCATGGCGGCATCAGGTCGGTGAACGCCGCGGAGATGTCGGTGGAGACCGACTTCGATACCTTCAGGGGTGACGTGGTGAACGTGATCCCGGCGCAGAAGGCCGGTCATATCGCCGAGGTCGCAGGTCTGACCGACGCCAGTGGCTGGTGTCCGATCGTCCCCGCAACCATGCAGTCGCGCATGGACCCGAGCATCTATGTGCTGGGCGACGCGACCGTGAACGGGGACATGCCGAAGTCCGGCTTCTCCGCCAACAGCCAGGCCAAGGTCTGTGCCATGGCCGTGCGCCATGCCCTGACGGGTTCGAAGATGTTCCCGGCGCGGTTCCGCAACACCTGCTGGTCGCTCATCGAGACCAATGATGGTGTCAAGGTTGGCGCGAACTACGAGGCGACGGACGAGAAGATTGCCGGCACGGGCGGTTTCATCTCCCAGACGGGTGAGTCCGCCGACCTGCGCAAGAAGACGTATGAGGAGTCGGTTGGCTGGTACCAGGGTATCACCACCGACATGTTTGGCTGACAGGAGGTTCAACTGACCGAGTTCACACCTTTGTCTGCATTGGCAGGCGGTGCCCTGATCGGCGCCGCCGCCGTCATGCTGCTGGCGCTGAATGGCCGTATTGCGGGCATCAGCGGCATCGTCAAGGGACTGCTGCCGCCGGAGGGCGCGACGGACGCGGCGTGGCGCATCTGCTTTGTCGTCGGCATGGTCGTCGCGCCCTGGCTGGTCGGGTCCGTGACGGGTGAAATCGCGGTTCCCGCAGTTCCCGGCAACGGACTCTGGATGGCTGTGGCGGGGGTGGTCGTGGGTGTCGGTACTGCGCTCGGCGGCGGCTGCACGAGTGGTCACGGAGTATGCGGCATGGCGCGCCTTTCGGGCCGCTCCATCGTCGCCACCCTGACCTTCATGGCGACAGGCGTGATCACGGTCTTCGTTGTGCGCCACCTGTTGGGGTGGGGGTCATGATGCGGGCACTGGCAGGACTTCTCGCAGGACTGGTCTTCGGACTTGGTCTGGTCATTTCCGGCATGTCGAACCCGGCGAAGGTGCTCAACTTCCTCGATATCACAGGCACCTGGGACCCGAGCCTGATCTTCGTCATGGGGGGTGCGCTGGTTGTGACCTTCATCGGATTCAGGTTGGTGCTCGGCATGTCCGGACCGGTTCTGGACACGCAGTTCCATCTGCCCACCCGTTCGGACCTCGACATGCCGCTGGTCGCCGGCGCGGCGCTGTTCGGCATCGGCTGGGGGATCGGCGGCTATTGTCCCGGGCCTGCCGTCACCTCCGCGACCCTGGGCGGATGGCCCACGCTCGCATTCCTGGGCGGCATGATCGCTGGCATGATCGCGGTGCGGATCCTGCAGCCACGGTCGCTGTCACCCGCCACCATCGTCAGATAGACAACAGGGGTATCATCATGATCAGCCGACGCAGTTTCACGACCGGTGCCCTGGCGCTCGGCACCCTGCCGCTGCTCTCGTCTGCGGCTCCGGCAGCCGTGGAAATCGGTGACAATGGCCTGCACCTTCAGGACTGGTTCCTGGACAGCTTTCTGGACCTGAACGAAGACCTCGTCACTGCCGCCGGTGAAGGGCGCCATCTGGCCGTGATCTTCGAACAGCGCGGCTGTCCCTACTGCAGGCAGATGCACGAGGTGAACCTGGAGGATGCGCGGGTCACCAGCTACCTGAGACAGCACTTCGACATCCTGCAACTGGACCTGCGGGGCAGTCGTGCCGTCACGGATTTCGACGGTGAGGAGATGGAGGAGCGGGAGCTGGCGCGGCGCTGGCGGGTCAATTTCACGCCGACGATCGTCTTCTTCCCGGCCGATCCTGCCGCAGTCGCCGGGATGAACGGGCGGGAAGCGGAGATCGCGCGCATGCCGGGCTATTTCCGTCCGCTGCCATTCCTGTCGATGTTCGAATACATCGCCGAAGGCCATTACGCCGAACAGGACTTCCAGCGCTATCTGCGTGACCGCTTCGCGCAACTGCGTGAGGCCGGCACGGACCCCGAGAACTGGTAGGCGTGAAAGGTGCGATGGAGATCGAACCCCATATCCTGATGGCACTGTGCGGCTTTGGTCTCGGAACCATTGCCGGACTTGCCGCACGCGGGGCCGACTTCTGCACCTATCGCGCCATCGAGGACTGGTGGGTCACCGGCAGCAACACGCGGCTGCGCACCTGGGCGCTGTCCATCGTCGTGGCGATGGTCGTGGTGCAGGCACTGTTCGCCGCCGACATGGCCCGTATCGGTGACAGCTTCTATCTCGCGCCCTCGCTTGGCTGGGGCGGTGCCATCGCGGGTGGCCTGCTGTTCGGCTGGGGCATGGCGATGGTCGGTACCTGCGGCTTCGGCATTCTGGTGCGGCTGGGCAGCGGCGACATGCGGGCGGTGCTGATGTTCCTGACCCTGGGCCTGTCGGCCTACATGGCCGCGCGCGGGCTGACGGCGCTCGGGCGTGTCTACGCGCTGGAGCCGCTGCGCCTGGACATGGAAGCCAGCGGCGGGCAGGGGCTGGGTCATCTGCTGGGGGCGGCAACAGGCACGGCGCCCGGCAGTGCCGGAATCGTTATCGCCCTGGTCCTGGCTGCGGTCGTCCTGTTCTGGTGTTTCAGGGACGCGGCATTCCGTGGCTCCGGCTACAGCATCCTGTCGGGCGTGGCTGTCGGCCTGGCGGTTGCGGGCGGCTTCGCGGCGACAGGCATCCTCGGAAACGATGATTTCGACCCGCAGCGCGTCGAGTCCCTGACCTATGTGCTGCCGCCGGGGGAGACGATCCAGTACCTGCTGACCTTCACCGGCGCGGAGATCAACTTCGGCATCGGCGTGACGCTCGGAACCATCTTCGGGGCCGTCATCACGACCGCCACGCGCATGGGATTCCACTTTGAGGTCTATGACGACGCCAGAGAGATGCGGCGCCACCTGCTCGGCGCGTTCCTGATGGGCTTCGGGGGTGTGGCTGCGATGGGCTGCACCGTCGGACAGGGCGTTTCCGGCATGTCGACACTGGCTGTCAGCGCACCGCTCGCGCTCGCCTCGATATTCGCGGGTGCCGTGCTTGGCATCCGCTATCTGATGACCGGCAGTCTGCTGGGCAGGGGAGATCAGGAGGTCTGAATGAGACTATTGGCAATGGCGGCCGGACTGGCGCTGCTGGGTGGCACCGCACTGGCGAACGAGAATATTCCCGACCAGTACCCCCAGTCGCTGCTCTACAGCCCGCCGGTGGAGGTCATTCCGCATGTCTGGTCGGCCATCGGGGCGACAGCACCGCCGACATACGAGAACGCGGGTCACAACAACAACCTCTCCTTCATCGTGACCGGTGACGGTGTCGTCGTCGTGAACGGCAGTGGCAGCTACCTGCTGGCGAAGGCCCTGCATGACGAGATCCGCCGGATCACCGACCAGCCCGTGAAACTGGTGATCGACGAGAACGGTCAGGGCCACGCCATGCTCGGCAACTGCTACTGGTCGGAGCAGGGCGTCCCGATCCTGGCGCATGAGGACGCGGCGGCGGAGTTCGAGGAATTTGGCGCGCAGATCATCGAAGGCGCCCGCACCCGCCTGAAGGAACGGGCTGAAGGCACGTGCCTGCGCGGCCCCGACGAGACCTTCAGTGACCGGAAGGTCATCGAGATGGGGGATTTCACCATCGAGGTGCTGTATCTTGGCCCGGCCCATTCACCGGGCGACACCCAGGTCTGGCTGCCGAAGCAGAAACTGGTGATCGCGGGCGACATGGCCTTCCACGAGCGCCTGTTGCCGATCTTCGACCACACTGACACGGCCGGCTGGGTCGAGACCTGGCCCCTGTTCGAGGCGCTGGGCGCGACCTACGTCATCCCCGGCCACGGTCATCCCACCAACTACGCCCAGGTGCGCCGCTACACCCACGACTATCTGGTCTACCTGCGCGGCAAGATCGGTGAGGTCATTGACGCCGGCAAGGGGCTGGAGGACAGCTACTACGTCGACCAGTCCCCCTACGCCCACCTCCACACCTACGACCAGCTCGCCACCCGCAACGCGGGCCGGGTGTTCGAGGCGATGGAGTTCGAGTGAGGGGCTATTCCGCGATGAACTCGGCGATCAGGTCGGCGGTGTCCTCGGCATAGAAGTCGAGGAAGAAGTGGTCGGCGTCCTCGATCAGTTCGAAGCGGACCCGGTCGCCGTCGGTGATGGCGGTCATGCGTTCCGGGACTTCGGGGACCGTGGTGTCGACCGACCCGGCAATGACCATGACGGGCATCGGCAGGGTAGCGACGATGGACGGGGTGTCGTGGTCGGCAAAACTGCCACCGAGGTAGGAGCGGATTGCCGCCGGAGTGGCCTTCGTGTCGCGGCAATAGACGATACCGGGCACATCGATCAGGTCTGCGTCCCGGTCAGCGAGAGCCAGGACAGCGGCGCGGTCGGCGCGATAGCGTGCGCGATAGCGCCGGTCGCGTTCGGCGTCGTCATGGCCGACGGCGGGGGCGATGGGGATCAGTTTCCCGACCATGTCAGGGTGGGCGCGGGCGAACAGGGCGACCTGGTTGCCGCCCCGGCTGTGACCGGCGACCATGATGTGCTGATGCCCCTCTGCCCTGAGCCACCGGGCCCAGGCGGCCAGTTCATCCACCGCTTCCTCGTGGGTATGGCGGAAGGGGACGGTGCAGTCATAGGGACCTTCGCGGCGATCGATGCCGAGGGTCAGGCTGGGGGCGAGGCTGGAGATTCCGCGCTCCGCCAGCAGTTCCTGCAGCGTGTCGATCAGTTCCTGGTCCTTGTCGGCCAGGGTGCCATGCAGCAGCAGGATGACCGGGGCATCCGCCGTTGCCTCGTCCGCTTCGACCCAGTCGGCCAGCGCGGTGAGGGGGCCGATCTTCTGCGCGACGGTGACCGGTTCCGCCGCCTGGGCGGTCCAGCCGAGCAGCAGTGCTGCCGCGGCGCCGGTCAGGACACGGCGGTCAATCCTCTTCATGGTCGGGCGTCACGTCGAGCACGCGGGCGCGCATGGTCACGGTCACGTCGGTCTTGCAGTTCGACATGCAGGGCGCGCCGTCGGCCAGCGACGGCGTGTCGGGACGCGAGTCCTCGATGAAACCGTTCTCGTTCGGCAGGCGCACGTCGGTGAAGTTCTCCTGCGACAGCACGAATTCGTCGTCCACCAGGTCGTTGGCATAGAGCAGGAACGCGGTGACGGCATAGACCTCGTCCGGCGTCATGGACTGCGCGTCACCGAAGGGCATGGCCCGGTTCACATAGTCCCAGACGGTCGACAGATAGGGCCAGTAGGAGCCGATGGTCTTCACCGGGCGATCCGAGCGCAGGGTCTCGAACCCGCCTGAGAGCACCGGCCAGCGATCCACCCCCTCCGCGAAATCGCCATGGCAGGCCGCACAGCGTTCGGAAAAGATGGTCTCCCCATCCTCCACCGATCCCTGTCCGGGGGGCAGGCCCATGCCGTCGGGGCGCACGTCGATGTCCCAGGCCGCAATTTCCTCTGCGGTGGCCGGGCGTCCGAGGTCGTCGGCCAGTACGACCGCCGGAGAAGCGGCAAGCAGGCCTGCGGTCAGCACCGACCTAAGAAGAAACTTCGACATTCTCTGCCTCCCCGTTGGAGCGCACCAGCCAGGTCTGGATACCATTGTTGTGGTAGATCGAATTCTCGCCGCGCACGGCCCGAAGCTGGTTCTTGGTGGGCTGCACGTAGCCGGTGGAATCGATGGCGCGGCTCTGCAGCAGCAACTCGCGCCCGTCCCAGTCGAAGTCGACGTAGAAGCGGTGTGCCGACTTGTCGAAGCTTGGACCGTCCAGGCGCGCGGTCTGCCAGTTGGCGCCGCCATCCATGGAGACGTCCACCCGCTGGATGGTGCCGCGCCCCGACCAGGCGAGGCCGGTGATGACATTGCGGCCCTTCGCGGTCAGCGGGGCCTGCGGGCTGGGGTTGGTGATGACCGACTTGCAGTCCATCTGCCAGGTGAAGCGCCGCGCCTTGCCGTTGGCCAGCAGGTCCGTGTACTTGGAGGTCTCTTCCCGGTGGTGCCAGGGCATGTCGCCGACCTCGATCCGGCGCAGCCACTTGATCCACATATTGCCTTCCCAACCCGGCACGACCAGACGCATCGGATAGCCCTGTTCGGGGCGCAGCGCCTCACCATTCATCTTCCAGGCGATCATGCAGTCGTCCAGCGCCTTTTCCATGGGGATGGAGCGGGTCATGGCAGAGGCATCCGCCCCCTCCGGCAGCAGCCACTTCGCATTCGGCTTCAGGCCGCAGTGTGCCAGCACATCCTTCAGCATGACGCCGGTGTACATGACGTTGTGGATCATGCCGTGGGTGAACTGGCAGCCGTTCAGCTGTGCGCCGCGCCACTCCATGCCGGAATTGGCGGCGCACTCCAGGAAGTAGACCCGGTTGGTGCGCGGGAAGCGCTTGATCTCGTCGACGGTGAAGATCAGGTCCTTTTCCACCAGCCCGTGGATGATCAGGCGGTGATCCGCCGGGTCGATCTCGGCGATGCCGCCATGGTGCCGTTCGAACGCCAGGCCGTTGGGCGTGATGATGCCGTCAAGTTCATGCAGCGGCGTGAAGTTGACGGAGCTGACGGGATCGGCGGTCAGCCAGGGCACACTGCGGCGCACCACATGCGCCTCGTACTCGGACGGCATGCCATAGGGGCGTGCATCGACACCGTCCCCCAGATAGCGCGACCAGTCCGGGATATTGGGTGGCAGATTCTCCGGATTTGATGCCCGGGCGGCGGTGCCGCCGACGACCGCGCCTGCACCCAGCGCAGCCGCTCCGGTCAGGAACCTGCGTCGGGACGGGACCGCGACGGATTTGCTGTCATTCTGGCTCATCATCAGACCTCGTGACTTCCCGTATTCTCGTGATTTATCATATTCGTATTATTGAATATGTCGAGTATCAACCGCCCACCAGGCGCACATTGTCGTGGGGCTCCGCAGTGACCGTGCCATGAGCCTGGATGTGGGCGCCCACGATGTCCCAGATCGGTGGTCCCTCCGTGCCCTCATTGACGCTGGCCCAGCCCGCGACCGCATATTCACGCTTCGGATCGATCGGCGCGCCGGTCCGCAACAGGGTCATGTCACCGATGCGGCTGCCGATCTCCTGCGCCGGGTCGATGGTGAAGCCCATGCCACCGACGCGAACCATGTCGCCACCCTGCTGATAGTAGGGGTCGGGGTTGAACAGGTTGTCGGCCACGTCTTCCAGGATCGTCTTCAGCAACTCACCGCTCATCGGTGTGCGGTAGGTCGCCGGATAGGTGATCGAGGTCATGTTGTGCACGTCCTCGACCGTGATGTCCTGGCCGGGCAGCAGCGACGCGCCCCAGCGGAATCCCGGCGAGAGCGCGATCTCCGCATCCCGCTGCTCCATCAGCGCATCACAGATCACGTCGTCGAAGGTGCCGTTCAGGTTGCCGCGCCGATAGAGGGTGGAACCGGTCTGGCCGAGAACGGTTTCCAGTTCCGCCTTGTAGGGCGCGCGGATCTCCGTGATCAGGTCCGTCATCTCGGGATCCGGCGTGATGACGTCGGAGAAGACGGGGATCAGCTTGTAGCGATAGCCCTTCATTTCCCCGTCCCGGACGTCGAGGTCGAGGCGGGAAAGGAACTTGCCGTGACTGCCGCTGGCGATCAGCAGTGTCCGGTTCACCTTCACGGCTGCGGGCAGGGCGTCATGGGTATGGCCGGTGAGCACGATGTCGATGCCATTGACCCGGCTGGCCAGTTTGCGATCAACGTCGAAGCCGTTGTGCGACAGCAGCACGACCAGATCGGCACCGTCGGCGCGGGCCGCATCGACACGTTCCTGCACCAGCGCTTCGCGAATGCCGAAGGACCAGTCCGGGATCATGTAGCGGGGGTTGGCGACCGGCGTGTAGGGGAAAGCCTGGCCAATGACGGCGATCTTCGCGCCGCCGCGCTCGAACGTGGTGGTGGCCTCGAAGACGGGTTCCTCCCACTCCGTATCCACCACATTGCCGGCGATGAAACCGAAGTCGAGCTGGGACACCAGTTCCTCGACCCGGTCTGTGCCGTAGGTGAATTCCCAGTGCGCGGTCATCGCATCGGTGCCCAGCGCATTCATGACGCGCACCATGTCCTCGCCCCGGGTGCGGTAGCTGGTCAGCGAGCCCTGCCAGGTATCGCCGCCGTCGAAGAACAGGGTCTTCCCGGGCCGCTCGGCGCGGATCGCCTTGATCAGGGTAGCCAGCCGGTCCATGCCGCCGACACGGCCATAGGTGCGGGCAAGCGCGGAGAAATCCTGGTCGGTCAGCGCGTAGGCACCGGATGTACCCGGATCGATGCCGTACTTCTGCAGAAAGGCCTTGCCGGTGACGTGCGGCGGCAGTCCGGCGAAATCTCCGACCCCGATGTTGACCGTCGGCTCACGGAAATAGACGGGCATCAGCTGGGCGTGGCAGTCGGTGATGTGCAGCAGCGTGACGTTGCCCAGCGGATCGAACTGCAGCAGGTCGTCCTGGGTCAGCGCCTGCTGTGCGGCAAGGCGTGTCCAGCTTGAACCCGCGCCGATCAGGGTGCCGGCGGCGATGCCCATCTGGATGAATTCGCGACGTGAGATCATGGCAATACCTGGATGTCGAGAGGGCTGAGACAGGAAGGGCTCCGAATCGCATTCGATCCGGAGCCCTCAAGAGGTGGTCGGCGCAGCTTTGTGCCGACCGCGGGGAAGAAGGCTACTGACGGACCGCGGGTGACTCGACCGGCAGGTTCTGACCGCGCCACGCCACATAGAGCTCCAGCGCCACGAACTCGTCCGATCCGACATCAAAGGGCTTGGCACGGATGTTCTTCATGCAGCCCTTGAAGCGGCGATGCACGGAGCCGAGCTTCTGCCATTTCAGGCGATAGGTCGGAAAGCCGTTGATCTGGCCCTGGCTGAGCATGTCGGCGCGGATGTTCTTGCCGTAATTGTCCTCGTGACAGTTGGCGCAGGACATGTCGAGCTGACCGACACGGGTGTAATAGATGTCCTTGCCCTTCTCGAACCAGGGGGTCATCTGACCGTCGGTCTTCACCGCAACCGGCATGCCGCGGGACTGGCTGGCAACATAGGCGGCCATGCCAAGCATCTCGTCCGACTCCCAGCCCCATTCATCGGCCTGCATCCGCTCGGTGCGGCAGTCATTGACCTGCTGCTGCAGCGTCATCGGCTTGCCCTTGGCCTCGTTCCACTTCGGGTAGGAAGCCTTGACGCCCTTCATGCTCGTGGTCGCATCGCCATGGCAGTCCGCACACGACTTGCCCGCCGCGCCATCGGCGGTCGACCAGAGTTCCTCACCCGCATCGACCCAGATGTATGCCGGATTGTCGAAATCATCGTCCTGCAGCATCTGGGTTTCCTTGTTGCGGAACTCATAGCCGGAGATGATCTTCTCGAGCGGATGGTTTTCGGCCGTGGGCTTCACGCCTTTCAGCTTGTCGGTATCCAGTTCGGCGTGCGCCGGCATCGCCAGCGTCGCCATCAGAATCACCGCGCCTGCGGTCAGGATCTTCTTCATGTTGTTTCCTCCCTGAACAGTCCGGACCGGTCTTCAGCCGATCTTGAGCTTGGACTTCGTGGTGTAGACGGAGCCGTCATCATCCACCCAGGTGAAGGTGAACTCCCCCGGACCCGGCACTTTCATGGTGAACTCCAGGAACGGATTGGCGGAGATCGCCGGATCGATATCGACAGCGAAGATCTGCTGGCCCTCGAACTCGGCGGTGAACTTGTTGATGATCTGCCGCGGGATCAGGTTGCCGTCCTTGCCCTTGCGCAGGCCGGATTCCATCTTGTGCGAGATCAGGGTCTTGATGGTGATGACCTCGCCCACCGTGGCGGTCTTCGGAACCTTCACGCGGGGTTTTGACTTTGCCATTTCCTGGTTCTCCCCTGATCAGCCGCCGCAGCCGCCGATGGTGACCTTCACGGCAGCCTTGGCCATGTGATAGGTCCCGTCGGACAGCTCGGCGATTGCGATGATGTTCTGTGTCTTTGCCAGGCGCATGCGGGTGTTGGCCTCGGCGGAGCCGCTCAACGGGCTGAAGTGCATGGTGGCAACGGCGGGACGCGGATTGCCGTCAGCCAGAATGCGTACCCGCTTGACGTAGTTGTCGGCAGTCATCGGGCTGTCGATGCTGACGCCGATCGGCACGGTATTGCCGTTCTCCGCGATCTCCGGTGCCGTCAGTGAAACGACATCGTCTTCCATGACTGTCGCACCGCCGGTGAAGGCCTTGATTTCCTCATCAGTGGTGTTGGCGAGCGCGCCGCCCCTGAAGGGCGTGAGGGTGACAAACAGGGCACCTGCGCCCAATGCCAGCGCTTCTCTGCGATTGAGTTTCATGGCTGAAACCTCCTTCGGGCTGTGGCTATTCCTTGAGGGTCGAGACATAGGCGATGATGTCCTCGACCTGCTGTGCAGTCAGGATCGTCGTGCCCGCGAACTTCTTGGCCGTACGGGTGCCGGTCCTGTCGCTGTAGAAGGCAGGCATGATCGTCTGGTCACCGAAAATCTTCTTCGGGTTGGAGATGATCGCGCGCAGCTGGGCCGGTTCCCAGCGGTCGCCGGCACCATCCAGGGTGGGGCCGACTTCACCGTGAAACGGTTCCGAGGCCTGATCCGCGTTCTGGTGACAGGCCAGGCAGTTGCCCAGCTTGCGGTTGGCAAACCAGTCACGGCCCGCGGCAACATCGCCGGGTGTGCCGGTCAGTGATTTCTCGACCGCGAACTCATCGTTCACCATCACCTGCGATGGCGCCGTGACCTCACCGGCCACGGCCGAAACCGTGAACGCGCCGGCTGCAAGCGCCGAAATGACATAGACGGATGCTTTCACTTGTCCCTCCCTGATCCCGGGTAACCGTATGGATCGGTCACTCCGCTTCTTGTTGCTTATGTCTTCAGGAATACGCGAACGGCGGAATGAAATCAAAATAAATATTGCAATATTTGAATGTGCAATCCGTAACCGTCGGATCAGCCTGCGCCCCCGAGTGCGGGAAACATTTCCTGCATCCAGAAACCAAGCTCGTTCATCGATCCGGTCATGATCAGGAATCCGGTGACGATCAGCAGACCGCCCATCATCTTCTCCACCAGTCCGAGGTTCTTTCGGAACCGGGCCATGAAGCCGAGGAACGCGGAGGAGAATATCGCCGCCAGCAGGAAGGGGATGCCGATACCTGCCGCATAGGCGGCGAGCAGAAGCGCGCCGCGTGACATCGAGTCCTCGGCCCCGGCCATGAACAGGATTCCGGCCAGCACCGGACCGACGCAGGGCGTCCACCCGAAGGCGAACGCCAGGCCTACGAAATAGGCGCCCAGCCAACCTGCCCTGGTGCCGCCGGCATGGTAGCGGACTTCCCGGAACAACAGGCCGATGCGGAAGATTCCCATGAAGTGCGCCCCCATGAGGATCAGCACGACGCCAGCCACGATCGCAAGAATGCCGAAATATTCGGATACGGCGCTGCCGATGGTGCTGGCTGTCGCACCCAGGGCGACGAACACGGTGGAAAAGCCGAGCACGAAGAGGATTGCCTTGGCGATGATCTGGCGGCGGTCGACCGTGTCGGTGCCGCTGCTGAGCTGTTCGAAGCTTATTCCAGCAAGATAGCAGAGGTATGGTGGTACCAGCGGCAGAACGCAGGGTGAGAGGAAGGAAAGCAGCCCTGCCAGCAGCGCGCCGCTGATCGTGATATCGAATTCCATCACACCATTTGCCCAAATATTCCAGTTATCCTATGTATGGCGCATGAAAGCACTGCTTGCGTCAATTGTGTTGTTTGCCGGTCTGCTGGTCGCCCCCCTGTCCCACGCGGGTGAACCACGGACTGCGCTCGTGATGTTCGAGCAGCAGAACTGCGAATGGTGCGCGGCCTGGTTCAGTGAGATCGGGCCCATCTACCCCCTGACAGCAGAGGGCAAACGCGCGCCGATCCGCCGCGTGGACATTCACGATCCCATGCCCGATGACTTGGCTCATATTGAAGGATCGCGATTCACCCCTACCTTCGTGCTGATACACAACGGGCAGGAGGTCGGACGCATTCGCGGCTACCCGGGCGAGGATTTCTTCTGGGGACTGCTGGACCAGTTGATGCAGAGACTGCCGCCACAAGGCTGAAGGGATTGTCAATGTCGATTGTCAGCCTGCTGAAGCAGGAAGATGACACGGATGCTCTGATGGAGAATGCCCGCCGGGCCGCTGCCTTCCTGAAGGCCATCGGGCACGAGAGCCGCCTGGTGATTCTGTGCACACTCGCCGAAGGCGAGAAGTCCGTCGGCGAGTTGGAGAAGCTGCTGAAACAGCGCCAGGCCGGTGTCTCCCAGCAACTTGCCCGGCTGCGGTCGGAAGGTCTCGTCAAGGCCCGGCGCGACGGCAAGATGGTCTATTATTCGCTGTCCAGTGACGAGGCCCGTGCGGTTGTCGGAATCGTCTACCAGATGTTCTGCGCCAGGTAGGTATCACGCAGTACGGCTTCCGCTGAACCGCCCGCATGCTGTAGCCTGCCGGACCGCCGCAAAGATGGAGACCGTCCGTGACCGAAGCGCCCCTCAGCCCGTTCCATCTCGCCTTCCCGGTTCATGACCTGGCGGCAGCCCGCAGCTTCTACGGTGACCTGCTCGGCTGTCCGGAGGGGCGCAGTTCCGATGACTGGATCGACTTCAACTTCTACGGCCACCAGATCGTGGCGCATCTGGCGCCGGACGAGACCGGGGAAGCGGCGACCAATGCCGTTGACGGGCACGGCGTGCCGGTGCGGCACTTCGGCGTTGTCCTGCCGATGGACCAGTGGAAGGCCGTGGCGGAGAAGCTGCAGGGCGCGGGCGTCGACTTCGTCATCGATCCCTACATTCGCTTCAGGGGCGAACCGGGCGAGCAGGCAACCATGTTCTTCAAGGATCCCAGCGGCAACGCCGTCGAGATGAAGGCTTTCGCCGATATCGGCAAGCTGTTTGCGAAGTAGTCCGCGATCCTGGCGCGTGCGCCGGGCTTGAGAAGCATACCCGCAAGCGCCATAAGAGCCTGAGCCGTCCGGGAGCGTCTCTGGCGTTCCCGGTCGGCCGCGGGACGTGATGCTGCCGTCCCGGCGAAAGGTAGCGACGGAGACATTGATGATCGGCCTTTATGCGCTGTGGCACGACCCGGATGCGGTGCAATCCCGCGCCGCCGCGTTCGCGCCCGCTTTCAGGGTCGGTGAGGTTCTGCCGCGTGCGACGGTGCACAATGGTGCACTGGTCTGTGACGGCTACGCCGGGCCGGGTCGGGAACCGGCCAGGACGCCCGATGGTTCGGTGGTGCTGCTCTACGGCTTCATCGAGAACCGGGCCCGTTGCCGCGCGGAACTTGGTGTGGAGGCGCCCGGCGATGACGCGATCTATGCCGCCGGCTATGCCCGCTGGGGGGAGGATGTGGATCAGCGTCTGACCGGCGAATACGCGACCATCCTGGTCGAGGCGCATGGCAAGCGTGTACGGATCGCCCGCAGTCCGATCAAGTCGCCCGCCCTCTATTTCAGGCGGGACAGGGATCGGCTGATCGCGACAACCGCCGTGCAGGCAATCTTCAGTACCGGCGAGATCGCGCGGGAACTGGACGAGCAGAAGATCGCCGACACGCTCTATCTGAACTACAGGGAGGAACGGCGGGCCTGGTTCAGGGGGGTGACAAGGTTGCCCCGCGGCACCCGGGCGTGGTTCACGCCGGACGGCGTCACCGAGACCTGCTTCTTTCGGATCGAGGACATTCCGCCGGTTCGCCTGAAACGCGACAGTGACTATGTCGAAGCCGCCGATGCCCTCTTTCGGGAGGCGACGGAAGCAGCGCTGGAGGGTTTCGAGCGCCCGGCTGTCAGTCTCTCGGGGGGACTGGATTCTCAGGCTGTCGCGGCATACACGATGCTCGGGCGACCGGGGCAGCCCCTGTTGTCATTCACATCGGTGCCAGAGCCAGGTTGGGTTCCGCCGAACCCGGACGCCATGGTGAACGAACGCCCGCATGTCGAGGCGCTGGCAGCGATGTACCCCGAACTTCGTCCGGCCTGGATCACCTCCGGGGACCGCGACCTTTCCCATTTTCAGCGCGAGCTGTTCGAAACGGCAATGACCGCGCCGCGCAACGGCGCGAACCTGCACTGGGTGCACGACGTGCGGGCGGCGGCCAGGGAAGCCGGTGCCGATGTTCACCTGACCGGCAACATGGGCAACCTCACCTTCAGCTATCATGGCCGCGGCATGCTGCAGGACCTGCTCCGGCAGGCGCGGCTGGTGCGTCTGGCCAGGGAACTCTGGCACGGCGGCCCGGTCGGCAAGCTGCCGCTGCGCGTTGCACGGGAATCGGTCCTGCCATTCCTGCCGGCAGGCCTGCAGCGGCGAATTCGGCGCCGGTTCGGCAAGCTGGAGGAATCGCCGTTCGATACCTGGTCACCGCTCAATGCAGAGTTCGCGAGGGACATGGCTGTCGAAAGCCGTGCGCGGCAGCTTGGGTTCGATCCGGATTTTTCTCCCGTGACTTCGGTACTTGATTTCCGCACGAGGTCTTCGGGAAATGCGGCAAACGAAACCGGGGACATGTCCTATGCGCTTGATCGGCTGCACGGTATTCCCAGTCGTGATCCGACACGCTACCGCGCGCTGCTGGAGTACTGTTTCGCCATCCCCACGGAGCAGTACCTGAACCTGGGTCGCAGCCGCTGGCTCGCCCGTCGGATGCTGCGGGGCAAGGTGCCCGCGATGGTGCTCGACGAACGGCGGAAGGGCCGTCAGGCCGCTGACTGGGCAAGCCGGGTGCGTCCTCGGCGGGACGCCATCCTCTCGGAGCTGGAGTGGCTTTCCACGGATCCACTGGTCTCCAGGTACCTGGATTTCGACCGGCTCCAGGAAGCCGTGCGAAACATGCCGGCCGATGATCGCGACATCAGTGAAGCTGACGACAGGACTCTCAACCTTGCCCTCAGCCGGGGCCTGACCACCGCCCGCTTTGTCCGGTTCATCAACGGACGCAACGATATCTGATCCGCAATGTGTTCAGACCGGCTTTCCCGTTTGATCGAGATAGCCGAACCGCTGCATCACCGTGCCATGATCCCTGATGATGCGTGACACCTGGCCTTCGTTCAGGCTCGTGCGCCAGTCACCGGCCTGTCCCTTGCGGAAGAACCGCTCGGCACGCGCGGGACGTTCGCGAAACCCTGACTGGGCCTCCTGGGCCGCCACAACCTCGAACTGGCTGAAGGCGATGGCCCGCCCAAGCCGCTCCTCATCCTGCTCCATATCCAGAAACCTCACGACCTTGCCAAAGGTCCCGACGGGGTCTGCATGCATGTCCTCGTAACGCAGGGTCAGGAGATTCAGGTCCGGTGCATCGACCCAGCTGGTCACATGGTGCGACCAGGTCCCCATGAACTGCAGCAACTGATCCGACAGCGCCCGGTCGGACCGGGCCAGCGCATAGTCAGGGTTGGCCATATGGCTGATCGCATCGTCGATGCTGCAACCACGGTGATTGGCGTAGGAGGGGGCGACATCCAGTGGGTTGCGGATAACGTAGATCGCCCCGCGGGTTGCCACATCATCGACAAGCGGGCGACCGGACACCGTGATGCGATAGGCATCATGAATCTTGTGGAAGCCTGTCTCGGCCTCGGTGCTGGTCCAGCGATAGACCTCCGGCCGAAGGTTCTCGATCTCATCCTGCCTCAGATCCGCCGTATCGAAGCCGCAGACATCATCGACCCATATGCGGCTCGAAGCGATCATGCCGGTATTCAGTTCGTTGATGTCGCACGGCTGTCCTTCGTCCCTCCTGTAGTTCATCAGGAACGTCCGCAGCCAGGTGTTTCCTGACTTGGGATAGGATGCCAGCCAGAAAATCCCGCTCATCTCAGCCGTGTTCCCGGGCGTCTGCAAGCAGATGGTCCATCAGGCTCTCGATATCGAAACCGGCCTTGGGCCGGATGATCTTTGCCATGTGCACCTTGCCGGCCAGTTCTCCACAGCGTTGCAGATGTTCCGGCCGCAGGGCCATGCCTTCCATGAACCGGCGCCGGTACGTGTTGTCCCGCAGGGGCCGGAAGCGGTTCATTCCGGTGATCGGCTCGATCTCGATCCCGCTTCTGTTCGAACTCCCGAGCATGTAGATCCAGCGCACTGGCAGAGGGGTGTCCTGGAACCTCTCTGTGATCGGAAGACTGAACTTGTTCAGGTCCGGTCGCACACGGACCTTTCCCGTGACATCAATGCCAAGTTTCTGCGTCGTGTCCTGCCAGATCTTCAGGCGGGGGAATCCCGGCACGGCTGCACAATTGGCATCGATCGGTACGACGTCATCCGCCAGGATCCGGTGGCCACGTTGCATCAGCGCCGTGGCAAGGGTCGATTTGCCCGAACCGGAAGGACCGACACAGACAAGGCACTTGCCATCTACCTCTATCGCATTGCCATGCAGCAGCAGATATCCGCGCTGGAAGAGCAGGGCGCCGAGCGCCGAGCCCAGCAGGAAGACGCGCACCGAGGCCTCGTCGATACCGGGCTCGGGCGCGATCCGGATCTCCCGCCCCAGCCGGACCGAGTAGCGTGCGATGCCGGGAACCATCAGCCAGAAACAGTCGTCGTTCACCCAGACGAAAGGCGAGATCTGCCTGCCGCTGTTCAACTCGCTGTCCGGTATCGGGGCATGGGAGACATGGACATCCGCATTGCCGTCACCGACGGCTGCGGACTGGAGTTCCGGCAGCGGGAATTCCGAAGAAATGGTCAGCCCGTAGGCCCGGTAGTCATGATGCATGGCTCATCCACTGCATTCCTGTGCTGCACCGTCACGGCTCGGTGCCGGACGTCGGCTCTGGTTCCCTGTGGGCCGGTCGTGTCAGATGCCTGACTGCCGTTGTCGCCTGCGCCCGGTAGCTGTCCTAGCCTGTCAGGCCCTGCCGGTACAGTCCCCCCGGGACATTCGATCGACCGGTCGTCGCTTCAGCCTCGAAGCCAGCTGGTGAGTGTGCCCAGTCGGGCGGCGTCCTGTCGTGCACGCCGGTCGCGACGGCTGCGCATGAAATCGGCGAGCCGCAGCCGCAGCCGCCACCATTTCAGCGGATACCAGAAGATTATCCAGGGCGAGGCTGCTGATACCGGCACCTCGGTCGCGAGGTCGGCACGGCGCGGAAAGGCCCGTCGGAGAAGGATGCGGAGCCGCGCGGCAGTGGACAATTGTCCGGCCAGCTCCGCCTGCAGGGCAACGTCGCCGCGCGCTTCGAAGCTCCGCAGCAGGCTGCGCGCAGCAACGGTGATGATCGGGTCCTGAGGTGCCAGGATGCTTGCGGTCTCAGCGTCCCACTCGATGCTGGCATCTGGCCACTCCCGCTCAACCAGCCGCAGTACCAGTGCCAGGCCACGCGTTGCTCCCTGGGCACTCGCGAGCTGCCAGAGGCGGGGCCAGCTGATCGCGTGGGTTTCGAGCAGCCAGCCGATATCGCTCACGATCAGAGGCCCGTTGTTGAACTGGTGATCGATGGCGGCGTGGACCGCGAGATGCAGCAACAGGTCCTCCGTTCCTTCGAACGGGATCGAGCAACCGGCCACATCGCGTCGTATCTGGCGCGAGGCCATTGTCTCGTGGTTGCCGTGCGCAGAGTCGGTCCTCAGCAACTGGCTTGGCGAGATGGTTCTGGTGTGCACCTCCACAGTCGCGCCTCCCGGAATTCTCAGGGGCGGAAGATGCTTCCTGTCCTCCAGGTGCGCGGCAGGATCGCCGGGGTGCCCCGGCTTTCGCCCCAGACCGTTCGCCTGCAGGGCCTCGAACCCTGCAATCGCCTGTGCATGCGGAACCAGAACATCGATGTCGCGCAGCGGACGCAGGCCGAGTTCCGGATAGGCGAACTGCGCCACATAGGCTCCCTTCATGAACAGGTGCGCGATACCTGCCTGCTCCAGGATCCGGCTTGTCCGGATCATGTCCCGTTGCATTGAAAGACCGCGAAGGGTTGCCCGCTGATAGGCAATGGCGAGGCGATCCCTCATCTCCGCCGGCAGGCGCGGCAGCAGTCCGGCCTTGCCCATGTTGTAGTGCAGGCAAGGGGCGAACCGATGTTCCATCGCCCATTCGAGAACCTGTGACAGATCCTCGCCCGACATCGCCTCAATGACATGCTTCGGGATCGATTCCGGTCGACACATCAGTCGGAGGGCCAGTTCCTCCAGTGATGCTACCCGTTCGGTCATGCCGGTTTCCTGATCTCGCGTTGGGACTCGGCAACATGCCTGAATTGAAGTCCGGAGTCGTGACTACCTTCAACCAAGGCCCGGCACCGTGGTCAAGCACTCCCGAATGCCTGGGGGAAGTCGGGAGAGCGCTGTCCCGGCCAGCGGTTGAAGAAGGCAAGACCATACAGGACCCGGCGCCGTGAAGCGCTGAATGATGGTATGCGGTCTGCCAGCGGCACCATTCGATACAGGGTAAGTGGATGTTCCCGGTCTTCCGGCAAAGCCGCTCCTGGGTGGGGAAGCCGATCAGAAGAGGCTCGAATCCGAGCGAAGGGTTGCTGCAGAGGGGGCTTGACACATTCGGGGCTGCCGGTGATAAGCATAGGAACAGGAACGCTTCAGTTTTTCCGACTGGCTGGTGTTCCGTGGCCCGTTGCAAGAGTTCGAATCCAGATTTACCGTAGTGGAAACACCTGATGACAAAGCATGAAATCTCAACCGATGGCGTCGTTGGCGAAGACCACATGAAGAAGATGGTCTACGAGGCTCCAGTACTGCGGGTTCTGGACACGGGTGACACCGCGAACGATATCGCCCCCTCCAACGACGGTGCCACCACGTCGAGCTGACGCCCGGCTTCCTGTTCGGTTCTGACGCATTGATCGGGTCAGGCTATTGCAGTGCTGCAATGGCCTTTCCCTCGTTTTCGGTGCCGGTGAAGTCCCGTTCCTGAGAAGCTTTGCCAGAGCCTGAAGCGTCTGGTTTCCGTGCGGCCCGGCCTGACTGCCGCGCGCTACGGGCTGGCGATTCTTCCTTCTCTCAATTCGATGACCTGATCTGCATTCCGCAAGGTTTCTGTGCGGTGCCCGATCAGCAGAACTGTCATCTGCCCGTGCAGCGTTTCCAGCGCTTCACTGATCGCAGCCTCGTTCTCCGCATCCAGCGCACTCGTTGCCTCGTCCAGGATCAGCAGGCTGGGGCACCGCAGCAAGGCGCGTGCGAGCGCGATGCGCTGGCGTTCACCGCCTGAGAGCCTGACACCATTGTCGCCGACCACGGTGTCCAGGCCGTCATGCAATTTCATGACGAAATCCGCCGCGGCCTGGGCAAGTGCCGCCAGCAGTTCCGATTCGGTTGCCGCGGGATTTCCGAACAGCAGGTTTGCCCGGATCGTGTCGTGAAACAGGAACGTATCCTGTGGCACGTAGGCAACATTTCGCCGCCAATTCACCCGACTGGTGCCGTCCAGAGGTACATCATCGATCGTCATGGTGCCTTCGTCGGGGACGATCAGGCCCATCAGTATGTCCGCGAGAGTACTCTTCCCCGCGCCGGAAGGGCCGGTGATCGCGGTGGTGGTTCGCGCGGCCAGTCTGAGGTTGATTTCATGCAGGGCCGGACGGTCCCGCCGGGCGTAGGTCAGGGACACATCCTTCAGGTCGATAGCGTTGACGACAGGCCATTCTCCATGGGCGTCATCGGCAACCGCTTCCGCATGCTCGCCACTCTCGGCAACGAAACGGTCGATGGCCTCCAGCGCCGGCTCGGCGTTCAGCCAGCGGTGCAGGAACTGCTGCGCGGAGAGCAGCAGGGGCATCAGGCGGGCAAACAGGAATGTCAGGGCCAGCAACTCGGCCAGCGGCAGTTCCAGCCAGGTCAGGCCGACAAGAACATAGAGCGCAAGCAGGGCTGCCCCTATCACCTGCTGCAGGTTCCGCATCAGGCTGGTCTCGATCCCGAACCGGAGCTGGTTGCGCCGGACGCGGGCCACCGTCCGGACCAGAAGATCGATGTGTCGTGACTCGCTGCCCAGGATCTTGGTCAGCTTCAGGCCGCCGAAGGACTGCTGGACATTGGCCATCAGATCGCGGTTCGCATCGACCTGCTGCGATCCAAGCCGCAACGCGCTCGCCCGGATGCGTCGCATCGCGACATAGCCGATGGCCGCCGCGAACAGCACCAGTCCGGCCATCGCGGGGGAGAAGACGAAGGCGGCGGCGAAGTAGGCAAGGGCCGTGGCAAGGGTGGTGAGCAAGGTCAGGCCGGCGCTGAGTCCGTTTCCGACCCGATTCACTTCCCCCAGCACCAGGGTCATGTGGTCGGTGCGTGTCTGTTCGGTGATCCAGCGCCAGTCGGCCCGGAGCAAGCGGCTGATACAGACCTCCCGCAGGTGATCGACGACCTGGTGCTGCAACATCAGCCCTGCGCGGTCCTTGGCGAACTGAAGCGCACTGCGCACGGCGATGAGCGCGACGAAGACAGAGAGGAAACCGACAGGTGTCGGGGGAATCCCGAATGCCGCGAGCAGATCCAGCAGGTGCCGGACGATGGCATTTTCTGCCTCTCCCCCGGTCAGGGACGAAAGCAGCGGCACCAGCAGTATGAAACCAATGCCTTCCGTGAGACTTCCCGCCAGCAGCAGAAGCGCCAGCACGATGACCTGTCCCCGTGGTGCGCGCTGCAGCAATCGCAGCAGCCGTTGCAGGTGAATCATTGGTGGATGTCCCCTGCCGGCATCCGCCCGACGAACATGCGCACCACACGATAACGCCCGAAGCCGGTGCCACCACTCACCGGAACCGGCCCGGCCATCACCCAGGCATGCGCGTCCATGCCCTGCGGTCCCTCCGACGGCGCGAGGCCGAAGTAGATCGCATGCGGTATGCGATAGAGGCGCAGGAGAGTACGTGCCGCAAGCGCTTTCGGATAGCAGTTGGCGGTCCAGGGGCAGTATTTCGCGGCAATGCTGATGGTGCTGCGAATATCGCGGGCGCGTCTGATCTGGTCCGGGTTCGCCAGGGGTATCCAGTTCTCGACCCCCAGATCCTCCCCATAGAAAGGCGCCATGCGTTTCAGCGGCAGGGTCAGGATCAGTGCCCGATAGAGTCCCAGCAGCAGCCAGGTCGGAAAGAGCCAGAACAGGGTGAAGCCCGACTGGTCACGCATCGAACGGAATTTGCGCGCCAGCAACCTCGACATGGGCCTACTTCGCTTCCGCCAGTCCGTTCTCGATCAGTGTCGCCAGGAAGGCGGCGACATCGCGGCGACAATCCTCTTCGCTCACGTCATAGGCGACGCGAACGGCCTCGACGAGCGCATACTCGGTCTGCGGTTGCTCCAGCCGTTCCCAGATCAGCGAGCCTGTTCCGCCGATGCCGAAATAGGACCCATGCTCGATACTCATCAGCACGGTTTCGCCGTCCATGTCGGTCGAGACAAATCCTTCAAGCCGGCGATAGGTCGGTGCAGTCATTCGTGGAGGTCCTCGGCAATTCCGTGCAGAAGAGCGCTGTTCGCGCCTGTCATTCTGGTGCGACTTATGACGGTATTCGCTGGCGCTGTCGACATTGACAGCCAACCGGTGTGACAATCGCCGCCCGTTTCACAACCCGAACAGGCTTGCACCATGAACCATCGGCGTACGCCCCTGAAGGCCATGAATGCCGCCGCTGACCGGCAGATCCATGTGTCCGGTCCGGGGCAGCGTGCGGGGACGGGCGCCGGGCGATGACACTTTCCGAGCAGCTGATCTATGCGGTGCTCTGGCTTCTCTTCGGCGCGGCCCATTCGGTGCTGGCGTCGGAGACCGCCAAGCGGCTGACCCGCGCCCTGTTCGGGCGGCTGGAGCGTCTGGCCTACAACCTGATCGCGGTGTTTCACTTCGTGGCCACTGTGGCGGCGGGACGATACCTGCTGGGTGGGGCGGAGGCGGAACCGTTCGTTCTGCCGCCGCTGATCCAGGCGGGCATGGGCGCGGCACTGGTGGCCGGCGCGGGTCTCATCCTGCTGGCACTGCGCCATTACGACCTTCGGCGCTTTGCCGGAACGGCGCTGGTCCCTGAAGGTGCGGTGCCGGAGCCGCTGCATACGGACGGGCTGCACCGCTATGTCCGGCACCCGCTCTACAGCGGTGCTTTCCTGCTGCTGATCGGCGGTGCCACGGATCCCTTCGGGCTGGCCACCTGCCTGTGGGCCAGCCTGTATCTGGTGATCGGGACGTGGTTCGAGGAGCGGCGGCTGATCAGCCTGTATGGCGATGCCTATCGGCGTTATCGCGCGGCCGTGCCGGCGTTCATTCCGTGGCGCGGGCGGGCACGTTGAGGGATGTGTCCTCCAGGCGCCCCGGCACCTGCCACATCAGGGCCTGCAACTGCCGCCAGAAATTCGGGCCGTCGACATAGCCGAGGATGCGCCCGACCTCCTGCTCGCCGTGCAGCAGCACGAAGGTCGGTGTCATGCGCACCCCGGTGACATGCCGCAGGTCGTCGGGCCGCCGGTGGCGCAGGTCCACCCGGCGCAACGGCGCACGCTGGCCCAGGGTCGTCTCGGCATAGCCGCGCCCGACGGCATCGTTCCAGACAGCGCAATAGATGCAGGTACCCAGTTCGAACATCACCAGTTCGGTCCGGGCCCCGTCAGCCTGCGCCGCCAGGGGAAGCAACAGCCAGAGCAGGGCGATCAGCAGCGCGCGGCGTACCGAAGCCGGGATGTTGGAAGGGGTCACGGCTGCACCCTCAGGTTCTGTCGCTTTCCATGGGCAGGTCCGGGAGTGCCGACCACTCCAGCAGCGAATTGTCATAGAGCTGCAGATTGTCGTGCCCCGCGACATGCAGGGCAAACAGCGTTGCCGCCGCCGCGATGCCGCCACCGCAATAGGTGATCACCGGCTTCGAGGGATCGACCGCTGCGAGCTGTTGCGCCATCTGTTCCGGCGTCGCGAAATCGCCTGTCAGCGGGTGCAGCAGATCGGTGGCCGGAACGCTGAGGCTGTTCGGGATCCGACCGGGGCGGCCATAGTGGGTGCCGCCCGTCCCCCGAAACTGATCCAGCGACAGCGCATTGACGATCTGGGTGTCACCGTCGGCAATGGCCTGCCGTATCGTTTCCCGGTCGGCGATGGCAGCCTGGGTGCGCGTGCCCCGGAACGTGGAGGGGGTGAACTGTTCCTCCCCCGTGGCGACGGCCCGCCCTTCCGCGACCCAGCGCTGCCAGCCGCCATCCATGATCCGCACATCGCGGAGGCCGGAGACGGTCAGCACCCACCAGGCGCGGGTCACCGCCACCGCCGTGCCGGAACCGTAGAGCACCACCGTGTCGTCAGGGCTGATCCCGATCTCCGACAGCACCCGGTCGATCTGCGCCTGCGGCGCGATGGTGAAGGGGTAGGCCCCCTCCGGGTCGGAGAGGTCGTCTACCATGTGCAGGAAGGCTGCGCCCGGAATGTGCCCCGCCAGCCAGCCCTCCCGCCCGCTGTGGATCGTGGAGGCTCCAACCGGCTTCGTCTCGAAGGTGACGGTGCAGTCGATCACCCGGATCGTGCCCGCATCAAGGCCGGCCTCGACAAAGGCCGGATCGACGATCAGTTCAGGTCGCTTGGTCATTTTCCGGTTCCTCCCCCTGAAGACACTATCCGATGCCTTCCGGCCTACCTACCCCTTGACCGCCAGCCCCTCCAGGATCGGGCAGTCGGGCCGATGGTCGCCGTGGCAGTTGCTGGCCAGATTGGTCAGTTCGTCGTGCAGGGACTGCAGTTCCGTCATCTTGCGCTCGATCTCGGCCAGATGATCCAGGGCGATGGCCTTCACGTCCGCGCTGGCGCGATTCCGGTCGGCATAGAGCGCCAGCAGCTCGCGGCAGGCGTCGATGCTGAAGCCGAAGCTGCGGGTGCGCTGCACGAAGCGCAGTTGCTGCACCTCCTGCTGGCCATAGTCGCGATAGCCGTTGCTGCGCCGCCCCGACGGGGTGACCAGCCCGATCTCCGCGTAATAGCGCACGGTCTTGGTGGGCAGGCCCGACGCCCGCGCTGCTTCGCCGATATTCATGCCGCGGCCTCCGGTTCTGCCTGCAGTACCGTGATTTCCGCCTCCAGCGGCGGATCCAGCAGGGATGACTGTGCGGCGACCAGCGCCAGATCGCTGTCTCCCAGCGCGCGGGACCAGCCGATCACCGCGTGCACGGCGGCGGCGGCCAGCGCGGCGGCGTTCTGCAGGGGCATGCCATCCAGCATCCGGGCCATGAACAGGCCTGCGAACAGGTCGCCGGTGCCGTGCGGTGCGTCGGGGATCGCGGGCATGGAGATGCGGTAGCGCGAGTCCCGCTGCACGATCAGGACATGCACCTGGTCCGCCGCACCGGGGGACGAGGTGCAGACGACCGCATCGGGACCAAGGGAGAGCAGGTGCCGCGCAGCCTCCGTCACCTCCGTCTCCGTCGTGGTCGGCATGCCCGCCAGCACGCCAAGCTCGAAGCTGTTCGGCAGCACGATGTCGGCGCGGGGCATCAGCGAGTCCCGGATCGTCGACGCCACTTCCCGCGAGACATAGCGGCCCGTGTGGGTGTCACCGATCACCGGGTCCAGCACATAGCGGCAGTCCCCGTCGTTCCGCAGGCGGTCCAGATGCCGGGCCAGCATCTCGCCGTTGGTGGGATCGCCGAGATAGCCGGAGAACACCAGGTCCGGTCGGGCGCGGGTGATGACGGCGCGGATGATCGCGGAAACCGATCCGCACTCCAGCGCCTTGCCCTCCGGGCGGCCGTGACCGGGGTGAAAGCTGAGCACGGTGGTCGGCACGTCCCAGACCACATGCCCCAGTCGGCGCAGCGCGAAGGCGGTCGCCGAGTTGCCCACATGGCCCATCGCCACCTGGCTGGACAGGGAAAGTACCGCCATGTCTCCACCTTTCGTTGCGCAGGCCCCGGGGGAAATTATAGTGTCCCGCGACAGTTACTGAATTGCCAATCGAGCAGGCAAGAGGGAGAGATACCACATGGCCGCATCCGTCCGCCCCCGCCGCAGTGTCCTTTACATGCCGGGGTCCAACACCCGCGCGATGGAGAAGGCCAAGACCATCGCCGCCGATGCCATCATCCTGGATCTGGAGGATGCGGTGTCGCCGGACGCCAAGGCGACGGCACGGCAGCAGATCGTCGATGCGCTGGCCGCCGGCGGCTATGGCAAGCGGGAGATGATCGTCCGCATCAACGGCCTCGACACTCCCTGGGGCGCCGACGACATGGCGGCCATCGCGAAATCCGGTGCCGACGCCATCCTGGTGCCGAAGATCAATGACGCCGAGACCGTGCAGGGTCTGGTCGCCGCCATGGACAAGGCCGGTGCCCCGGCCAGCATGGCGCTCTGGTGCATGATGGAAACCCCCATCGGCATCCTCAACGCCCAGTCCATCGGCGCGGCCTCCGACCGTGTCGCCGTCTGGGTCATGGGCACCAACGACATCGCCAAGGACACCGGCGCGCACCACACCCCGATGCGCCTGCCCATGGTCACCGCGCTGGGCATCTGCATGCTCGCCGCCCGCGCCTACGGCATCCAGATCCTCGACGGCGTCTACAACGACATCAAGGACGAGGACGGGTTCCGTGACATCTGCCAGCAGGGTCTGGAAATGGGCTTCGACGGCAAGACCCTGATCCACCCCAGCCAGGTTGTCCCCTGCAATGAGGTCTTCTCCCCCACCGAAGCCCAGCTCGAAATGGCCGCCCGCATCGTCGCCGGCTTCGAGGAAGCCCAGCGCGAAGGCAAGGGCGTCGTCACAGTCGACGGCCGCATGATCGAGAACCTGCACGTCGAACAGGCCAAGAAGCAGCTCGCCCTGGCGGCGGCTGTGGCGGAGATGGGGTGAGGGGCGAGACGATCTTTCTCTAGGGATCAGGATGATTTCGTCCGAGCGTACCGCAGTCATCCTCTACCGCATCACGGATGACGCGGTAGAGGTTGTGACGGTTGCCTGTGGTGGACGCGACTATGACGCCCTGATCAGGGACTAGTTCACCCTTCACGCATACTTCTTCAACTCGATGCGGCCGATCTGGTTGCGGTGGACCTCGTCGGGGCCTTCGAAGATGCGCATGGCGCGGGCGTTGGCGGCGGCGAAGCCGTGGCCGAAATCGTCGGTCATGCCGGCACCGCCGTGGGCCTGGATGGAGAAGTCGATCACGCGTTGCAGCATGTTGGGGGCCGCGACCTTGATCATGGCGATCTCCGCCGCCGCTTCCTTGTTGCCCACCTTGTCCATGCGGTCGGCGGCCTTCAGCACCAGCAGGCGGGCCTGATCGATGGCGATGCGGGCCTCCGCGATCCGTTCCAGGGTCACGGTCTGCTCCGCCAGAGGCTTGCCGAAGGCAGTGCGCTGCTTCACCCGGCGACACATGCTTTCCAGTGCCACCTCGGCCTGACCGATGGCGCGCATGGCGTGGTGGATGCGGCCCGGGCCAAGCCGCCCCTGCGCGATCTCGAAGCCCCGGCCCTCGCCCAGCAGGATGTTCTCCGCCGGTACCTCGACATTGTCGAATGCGACCTCCGCATGGCCGTGCGGCGCGTCGTCATAGCCGAAGGTCGGCAGCCAGCGGACGATACGGATGCCGGGGGTGTCGCGGGGCACCAGGATCATCGACTGCTGGCGGTGGCGCTGCGGGTTGTCCGGGTCGGTCTTGCCCATGACGATGAACAGCTCGCACTTCGGATGCAGCGCGCCGGTCGACCACCACTTGCGCCCGTTGATGAGGTATTTCTCGCCCTGCCGTTCGATCCGGCATTCGATGTTGGTGGCGTCAGAGGATGCGACCGCAGGCTCCGTCATGGCGAAGCAGGAGCGGATCTCGCCCGCCAGCAGCGGGTCCATCCAGCGGCGCTGCTGCGCCTCCGTGCCATAACGCTCCAGCGTCTCCATGTTGCCGGTGTCGGGGGCGGCGCAGTTGAAGACTTCCGGTGCCCAGTGGATGCGGCCCATGATCTCGCAGAGCGGCGCATACTCCAGGTTGGTCAGGCCCGCGCCATGGCCGGATTCAGGCAGGAACAGGTTCCACAGGCCCGCCTGCTGCGCGGCCTGCTTCAGTTCCTCCATCACCGGAATGACCTTCCAGCGCTCCCCTTCCGCGACCTCGTCAGCGTAGCGCGCCTCGTTCGGCTCCACCTGCGTTGCCATGAAGTCCAGCAGCCGGGCCTGCAGGTCCTGCACCTTCTGCGAATGTTCGAAGTTCATCACTGTCGCTCCTCTTCGGCTTTTCGGTTGCTACCCCGGCCCACTCCCCCAACCGGCCACCCGTTCAGAATGATCCCGTGGGTGGCCGGGCGGAGGAGTGGGTCGGGGCAGCGCCATCCCTTGATGGCCTCACCAGTTGCGCGGAGGGTGCGCCTGTTCGTATCATCTGTGAAATGCATTGTTTGCATTCTGAAAGATGCACCAGATGAATTTGTCCCGAGTCGATCTCAACCTCTTCGTGGTCATGGAAGCGATCTATGCGGAGGGCGGCATCACCGCTGCCAGCCGTCGGCTGAACCTGTCCCAGCCTGCCGTGAGCCATGCCCTGGGCAGGCTGCGGGAGATGTTCGATGATCCGCTGTTCCAACGCAGTGGCCGTACGATGGCCCCCACCCCGCTGGCGCGGCGGATCATCGAACAGGTCCGGTCCTCCCTGCAGGGGCTGGAGGAAACGCTGGGCCGCGCGGACGGCTTTGACCCGGCAACGGCCACGAAACGTTTCACCATCGCGATGCGGGAGGCGATGCAGGCCGCGATCCTGCCGCCGCTGATGGTGGAGCTCGGGGCCTCCGCACCCGGTATCGACCTGCTGGTGGTCCGCGTTGACCGGCGGGACATCGAACGCGAGCTGGCTTCCGGCCGCATCGACCTCGGCATGGATGTGCCGCTGCCGCTGACGGACAGCATTCACCGGACCCGGCTGGGGCGCGAATGGCTCTCGGTGGTGGTACGGCAGGGGCATCCGCTGACGCGCGAACCCCTGACCTTGCCGCGCTATCTGGCGCAGCAGCATGTCGAAAGAAATTACAGTTTCAGCGCAACCAGTTGTGCTGAAATCTATTGCAAAATTGACATATGATTTAAATTTTAGTAATCGACGTCCTGAAAACGCGGAGGAATTGTTCGACAGATTAATGAATTCTGTCGAAAGAATCGACTTTTCGCATCAGAATCCTGTCTGGCGATTCTATGATTTGGATCAACATGAGATCGAGACATACAAACTCCAGGAGTTGTCAGATTGGCTGCCTATTGATGATGGGAGTGCCAACCGAGATATCGGATCGTATCAAAACGGATTCATCAGATTTGGTGCGAAGCACAACGACATATTCCCGATTATCGGGGATATGGTTCGGTGGCAGGCCGGGTTGCCAAGTCGCCACCAGTAAGAGCGAACCATCATGATTCACGATACGGCCACGGTGCATTGAGAAGTGCGCCGTGGCTGCTCTTCTCCAAAAAAATTTAGTCAGCCATAAAGAATGTGCGTTGGTGCTCCTTGTTCAAGAGCTCGCTCCGTTTACCCGAACAAGCCCGTCTTGTTGAAACCGCGCGGGGCCATGCGGCCGGCGCTGGCGCGTTTGGCGAGCCAGTCGGAGAAGTCATCTTCCCGGCCTGTGCGGCCTGACGGGCCGGTCCAGGTGAGACCGTCCGCGGCGGTGAAGGTCTTCACGTCGGCCATGCCGCCGTCCTTGTAGCGCTGCAGCATGACGCCCTTGCCGCGCCCCATCTCCGGCATTTCCGTCAGGGGAAAGACCAGCAGCTTCCGGTTCCTGCCGATGACCGCGACATGGTCGCCTGTGACCGGAACGAAGGCCTGTGCGGTCTCGCCCTTGCCGAGGTTCAGCACCTGGCGGCCGTTGCGGGTGGAGGCCAGCACGTCATCCTCCGCCACCACGAAGCCGCGCCCGGCGGAGGAGGCGATGAGCCGCTTCGCGCCTGGTGTGTGGACCAGCAGATCCACGATCTCCTGGTCGTTCGGCAGGTCGATGATCAGGCGGACAGGCTCCCCGTGACCGCGCCCGCCCGGCAGCTTGTCGCAACCCAGTGTGAAGATGCGCCCGTCGGTGGCAAAGACCAGCAGCTTGTCGGTGGTCTGGGCATGGAAGCTGAAGCGGCCCTGGTCGCCGTCCTTGTATTTCAGCTCCGTCGTCAGGTCGATGTGGCCCTTGGCGGCGCGGATCCAGCCCTTCTCCGAGCAGATGACGGTGATCGGCTCCCGCTCGATCAGGACTTCTGCCGCCGCCTGCGCCAGTTCCTCCGACGGCTCGTCGCCGAAGCCTGTGCGGCGCTGTGCCAGCTCCGGCAGCTTCTTCAGTTCGGCGCGCAGCGTCCTTACCTGATCGCCGATCTGCGCCCAGCGCTTCATCTCGTCGCCCAGCAGGTCTTCCAGTTCCGCCTTCTCCAGCGTCAGCGCGTCATGCTCGCTGCGGATCTCCATCTCCTCCAGCTTGCGCAACTGGCGCAGCCGCATGTCCAGGATCGCCTGCGCCTGACGCTCGGTCAGGGTAAAGCGTTTCATCAGGATTTCCTTCGGGCGGTCGTTCTCCCGAATGATGCGGATGACCTCATCCAGGTTCAGGAAGGCGACGAGATAGCCGCCCAGCACCTCCAGCCGGTCGGCGATCTTCGCCAGCCGGTGCCGGGTGCGGCGCTGCAGCACCACGTGGCGGTGGTCCAGCCAGCCCTGCAGCATGTCGTGCAGCGGCATGACGCGCGGGGTGCGGCTGGCGTCGAGGGCGTTCATGTTCAGGTTGAAACGCACTTCCAGATCCGTCTGGCGGAACAGCTGCTCCATCAGGGCGTCGGCGTCGATGGTGCGGGACCGGGGTTCCAGGATCAGGCGGATATCGTCGGCGGATTCATCGCGCACATCGGCCAGCGCCATCAGCTTCTTGTCGTTGATCAGCTGGGCGATCTTCTCCACCAGCTTGCCCTTCTGCACCTGGTAGGGCAGTTCGAACACCCTGATCTGATAGGTGCCGTGACCGGCGGACTCCTTCTCCCAGCGCGCCCGCAGGCGGATCCCGCCACGCCCGGACAGATAGGCGTCGGAGATCGTGGCCGGGTCGGTGACGATGATGCCGCCGGTGGGGAAGTCGGGACCGGGCATCCGCGACATCAGGCTGCGGTGCCAGCGGTTTACACGCTTCTGGCGGTCTTCCTCGCTCTCGTCGGCGGGGATGTCGGCGCGGCGCTCCAGCATCCACAGCAGGGCCTCGCAGATCTCCGTGGCGTTGTGCGGCGGAATGTTGGTGGCCATGCCCACCGCGATCCCCGCCGCCCCATTGGCCAGCAGGTTGGGGAACGCCGCCGGCAGCACCAGCGGCTCGTTCTCCTCCCCGTCATAGGTGGTCTGGAAATCGACCGCATCCTCGTCGATGCCTTCCAGCAGGCGCTCGGCAATGCGGGTCAGCCGCGCCTCCGTGTACCGCATGGCGGCGGCGTTATCGCCGTCCACATTGCCGAAGTTGCCCTGTCCCTCCACCAGCGGGTAACGCACCGCGAAGTCCTGCGCCAGCCGCACCAGCGCGTCATAGATCGCCTGGTCGCCGTGGGGGTGAAACTTGCCCATCACGTCGCCGACGATGCGGGCGCATTTCTTGAAACCGGCATCGGGGTCGAGGCGCAGCAGGCGCATGGCGTAGAGCAGCCGCCGGTGAACGGGTTTCAGCCCGTCGCGCACGTCCGGCAGGGATCGCGAAACGATGGTCGAGAGCGCATAGGCCAGATAACGCTCGCTCAATGCATCGCTGAGCGGGACCGGGGTGACGTTTTCCTTGTCGGGGGGGGAAAGTTCACTCATGGCGCGGGCGTTTCCTTGTCGGGGGACCGGCCCTGACGCGCGGGGTCATGCGTCTTCGGGCGAGTCCGGTAATCTGTCGCTCAACACACCAGATGTAGTGGTCCGACGCAAGAGCAACTCAACAAATCGCCCGCGTGCGGCAGGCAAGCCGCCGTCCTCGCGGGGGAAGACCTGGCGTTCGAGGAAGTGGCCGGTCAGTTGGGCGGCGTCGGCCCAGTCAGTCGCCGGGTGATTCGCCACCGGGCGTCCGCGCCCCCCGACCAGAAAGCGGGGCAGGGGCAGCAGCTTCTCCGCGTAGGGCTGGCCTGCAACCAACGAGACGGCCCGCGCGGATTTCGGTGAGACATAGCCCAGATCTGCCGTGGCACCGGTCCCGGCACAGCGTGAAAGGTCCAGCCCGAAACCCATCTCCGACAGCAGCCCGACTTCCCAGCCGAAGTAGGCTTCGACCCAGTCGTCCGTACCGGCAGCGATGGCATCGAACAGGATCGTGGTGGCGCGGAACAGTACCGGGTGGGCTTCGCGCTCCGGCAGGCCACCCTCCAGCAGCATGGCGGCACTGGCCAGCGCGGCAAGGCGCACCGGATCGTCCAGCACCATGTTGGTGCGACTGATCGCGGGTTCGAGCCGCATGGTGCCCAGATGGTCGGCCAGCCGGGCCCGCCAGGTGGCGTGGACGGTATTGCCCAGCATGATCACACCGCGCTGCCGCTTCGATCCCGCACCGCGCACCAGACCGGCGTGACGGCCCTGGGACTCGGTCAGCAGGCTGACAATCGCGCCGCCTTCGCCCAGACGGCGTGACGACAGCACGATGCCGTCGTCAGTCCATTCCATGGCGCGACCGCCGGTCGGTGACCTGGCCCATCTGTCAGATCCGCTCGTCGGTGGGCAGAACCTGATCGGGGTCCAGGCTCGGCAGGGGCTTCAACTGCGCGTAGTAGGGCGTGAAGTCCGGGCGGGTGGCATCGAACAGCTGGTCGTAGGAGTCGATGACGAAATAGGTCTGCTGATAGTGGTCGATGATGTAGTCGGTGCGCATGATGCGCAACAGGTCGAAGGCGAGCCGGTTCGGTGTTTCATCCTCCAGACTGAAGGTCGTTTCCCCCCTGGAGGAGACAATGCCCGCGCCATAGATGCGCAGGCCCGCATCGGTGCGGATCAGGCCGAATTCCACCGTGTACCAGTACAGCCGCGCCAGCAGTTTCAGCGCGCCGAGGTTCAGCGCCTTGATGCCGCCCCGACCATAGGCGGCCATGTAGTCGGCAAAGACCGGATTGAACAGCATCGGCACATGTCCGAAGCAGTCGTGAAACACGTCCGGTTCCTGCAGGTAATCGAGCTGTTCCGGCTTGCGGATCCAGTTGGTGACCGGAAAACGGCGATTGGCCAGGTGGCGGAAGAACACGTCATCGGGGACCAGTCCGGCGACGGCGACGATGCGCCAGCCGGTGGCTGCCTCCAGGATGTCGGAAAGCGCCTCGAAGTCCGGGATGCCGTCCGCCGCCACGCCCAGGGCCTTCAGCCCCTCCACGAACTCCGGTGCCGCGCGACCGGGCAGCAGCTTCGACTGACGCTCGAACAGGGTGCGCCAGACGGCGTGATCGCTGTCGGTATAGGCATCGAAGCCCTGGTCGATGACATGGTCGTTCATGGCTGAACCGTAGTGGCTCCCGCCACCCGGCGGCAACCTTGAAAGCAGGGACAGCCGTGCGGTCTCAGAGCTGCTCCAGCTTCACCGGCAGGCCGTCCAGGGGCTTCGGGATCGGGATGCGCGCCCACTCGGGTTCGTACCCCGGTTCGACACTGACCCGGAACCGCTGCAGGAACTGGAAGGAGAACGCCTTGACCTGCATGTAGGCGAAATGCATCCCCAGGCACTTGTGCGCGCCGCCGCCAAACGGCGCCCAGGCGAACTTGTGATTGCGGTGCTCGGCCCGATTGGCGGAGAAGCGGTCGGGATCGAATTTCTCCGGTTCCGTCCACAGCTCCGGCATCATGTGCACGAAACCCGGGCTGACGCTGACATTGGTGCCGGCCGGTATGGTCTTCCCCTGAAACTCGAAATCGCGCATCACCCGGCGCGGAATGAAGGGAACGGGCGGCATGCAGCGCAGCGCCTCGTTGAAGGTCCGTTCCGCATAATCCATGTCGCCCATGCGGTCATAGGTCAGGTGCGCACCCCCGATCTCGGCGACTTCGGCCCTGATCCGTTCCTGCCATTCCGGGAAGGCAGCCAGTGCCCAGAACATGGTGGTCAGGGAACTGGTCGTGGTGTCGTGTGCGGCCATCAGCAGGAAGTTCAGGTGATCGATGATTTCCTGATCCGACAGTTTCTGCCCGTCCTCTGACTCCGCCTGGCAGAGCTGGGTGAACATGTCGTCACCACTGCCCGCACGCCGCACCGGAATGAGGTCGCGGAAGAATTCGTTCAGGAACTTGCGTGCCTTGACCCCCCGGGCCATCGCCAGCCCGGGCACCGGTCGGCGCACGACCGAGACGGCGGCGGCAACCTCATCGACGAAGGCCTGATTGATGCGGCGGGCTTCGGGACCCATGTCCAGGCCCAGGAACACGCTGGCACCGAGATCGAGCGTCAGTTCCTTGATTGCCGGGTAGAACTTGAACTCCGACATCTTCGACCACTCGTCCAGCCGCGCCTCGATACCGCCATTCATGCGCAGCAGGTAATCCTTCATCGGCTCCGGCTTGAACGCCACCTGCATGATGCGGCGGTGCGCCCGGTGGTCGTCGAAGTCGCGCAGCATCAGACCGTCCGAGAAGAGGCGGCGCAGCATGTGCGACCAGCCGAGTTTGGAGGAGAAGTTCTTCTCCCGATCCATCAGCACCAACTCGAGCGCGTCCGGGCCCAGCATGGTGACGTTCCACTGCATGAACGTCCTGGCCTTGTAGACCGTGCCGTACTCGCTGTAGTTCTGCCGCTGCAGCCCCATGGGGTCCTTCAGGAACTTCAGCGTGTCACCGAGCACCGGCATGCCCTTGTGACCCGGCAGGTGGGCCAGATCGTGCTCACCGGCCCGCGCCGGACTGCTCTGCTCGATTGCGGTCATTCCGCCAGCTCCCCTGATCGCATCCTGATGTTCCGCAGCAGGCGGAACCGATCTAACTGAACTCTAGTCAGTTAAACCATGGCGTCAATCGGTTGCGCTTCCATGCGCGGGTGGCGGAAACGAAGAAGCCGCCACGCCGAACCAGGGTCCGGGGCAGCGGCTTCGGTATCATGATGGTTCCCGTGGTCGCGAACCGGAACGCTACTTCGTGTCGTCGTCGTCCTCGTCGTCGTCGGACATGTCGTCGTCATCGTCATCGATGTCCGGGTCACCCAGGTCAACGGGCTCGTCGTCGTCGTCCTCGTCGACGTCGGGGGTGCCGGGCACGGGCGCGTCATCCTCGTCATCGTCCACCGACAGCGAGACATCATCGTCATCGTCGTCGTCGTCGAGCAGGGTATCGTCGTCATCGACCTCCAGATCGTCGTCATCATCATCGTCATCGCTGACGGCCTTGACGGGTTTCGTGGGGGTCGGCTTCTTCGGCGGGTCAGCCGGTGTCGGGCGACGCTGCTTGAACACCACCAGCGGCTGGTTCTCCGTTCCGCACTTGGGGCAGATCAGCGGCGTCTTGTTGAAGTCGTAGAACTTGGTGCCACAGCTTGAGCAACTGTGCTTGGCACCCCATTCGGGTTTGGGCATGGGTGGCGTTCTCCGATGAGATGATCGTCGGGCTGAATAGACGCTTATCGCCTGGCGTGTAAAGCCTTCTGTCTCAGCGGCTCAACCGGCGGCGGCCATCACGGAGGGGGTCCCTGACTTGGGTTTCTCGGTTGCCTGCGCCCCGATGCAGACACGATTGCGGCCTTCGTTCTTGGCGCGGTAGAGCGCATTGTCGGCCCGTTCGATCAGATCGGTGCCCGCTTCGCCGGGCAGATACTCGGCGATACCGAACGACATGGTGACGCGCGAGATGGCTTCGCCCGTGCTCTTGCGCACGATGCGCTTGCGTTCGATCATGACGCGGATGGCTTCCGCAACCTTGCTCGCGCCGACAACATCGGTGCGCGGCAGTATCATGGCGAACTCCTCGCCGCCGTAGCGGCAGGGAATGTCCTGACCCTTCAGCGTGCTGCGCAGGATTCCGCCCACCAGGCGCAGGACCTGATCGCCGACCTGATGACCATAGTTGTCATTGAACTTCTTGAAGTTGTCGATGTCGCACATGATCAGCGTCATGGGCGCATTCTCGTCACGCGTCTCGACGATGGCGGTATTCAGTGCCTTGTCGAAGCCTGCCCGGTTGGAGATGCCCGTCAGCTTGTCTGTCAGTGCCTCCGCGCGGGTCTCGTCGAGCTTGTTGCGCAGGTTGTTGATCTCGTTGCTGGACTGGGTGAGATCCGTCTCCAGCTTGGCGCATTTCGCCTGCATCCGACGTGTGGATGTGACCATCTGTTCGACCAGGGTGCTGACGCTCACCTCGGCATTGACCTCACCGAGGCCATCCGCGAAACCACCGAGTTCGGAACTGAATTCCTTGGCCTCCGAGCCGGCATCGGCGAGCTGGCCGACGGAACGGTTGACGATCTCGCCAAGCGCACCACCGGTTTCCGACAGCAGGTTCAGGGTGCGGCCTTCGCCATAATGATGCAGCAGCAGGTCGGTGGCGACACGGCGGAACCGTGCGTTGCTCTCGCTTGCGGCATCGCCGAGCTGGCGGGTGACAACCGGATCGCGACCGGAGACATAGTCGTACATCAGGCGGAAGTAGTCGGGGTTTGGCGGAATCTCGTAGGCCTCGAGCAACTGCATGGCGGCGTCAGAGATGCGGCGTGCTTCTGCACCATTGTCGAGATCATACATGCTGGACTTTCCCCGCCGACGCTCTTGTGGATTGCTTGGCGGCAGTGTTGTCCGGATTCAGTATAGAAATCATGAACGCTGGGTTCAGACGGGATCAGACGCCCAGATAGCGCTGTTCGATGTCAGCGGCGGCATTCAGCTCCGCTGTCGTGCCTGACCAGGCGACCCTGCCCTTTTCGATGAAGCAATGCCGGTCGGCGAGCCGTTTCAGGGCCGCGACGTTCTTGTCGATGACCAGGATGGCCTGGCCCTCCGCCTTCAGGCTGCCCAGTATCGACCAGATTTCCTGCCGTATCAGGGGGGCCAGGCCCTCGGTTGCCTCGTCCAGGATCAGCAGGCGCGGATTGGTCATCAGTGCCCGGGCGACCGCCAGCATCTGCTGTTCCCCGCCCGAGAGCTGATTGCCCATGTTGCCGGCACGCTCCGAAAGGCGCGGGAAGGCGGCCAGAACACTTTCCAGCGTCCAGCGTGCCGCGCCGGGGGAGCGGTTGTCGGCGGTGGCGACCAGATTCTCCCGGACGGAAAGGTTGGGGAAGATCTGCCGTCCCTCCGGCACCAGTCCCAGCCCCATCTTCGCCACCCGATAGGACGGCATGCCCCGGATCTCCGTCCCCTCGAACCGGATCGATCCGGCATGTCCCTTCGTCAGGCCCATGATGGAGCGGACAGTGGTCGTCTTGCCCATGCCGTTGCGGCCCATCAGGGTCACCACCTGGCCCGCTTCGATGGACAGGTTCATGCCGAACAGCACCTGGCTCTGGCCGTAGGAGGTCTCGAGGTCCGCGACTTCAAGCATCGCCGGTCTCCTCGCCCAGATAGGCGGCGCGAACATCCGGGTCATTGCGGATCTGCTCCGGTGCGCCGGTGGCGATGGCGCGGCCATAGACCAGCACGGTGATGCGGTCGGCCAGGGCGAAGACGGCGTCCATGTCATGCTCCACCAGCAGGATCGTCAGTTCACCCTTCAGGCGTTTCAGGATCTCCACCATGCGGGCGCTGTCTTCCGGCCCCATGCCCGCCATCGGCTCGTCCAGCAGCAGCATTGCCGGCCGCGTCGCCAGGGCCATGGCGAGTTCGAGCTGGCGCTGTTCGCCGTGGCTGAGGCTGGAGGCGGTGACATCGGCGCGGTCGGCCAGGCCGACGGTCGCCAGATGCTCCTCGGCCGGGCCGATCAGTCGCGGGTCCGTCGCGGCCTTGCGCCAGAACCGGAACGAATGGCCCTGATGCGCCTGCACCGCCAGCGCCACATTGGCCCGTGCAGTGAAGTCGGCCAGCACATTGGTGATCTGGAACGATCGGGCGAGCCCCAGCATGGAACGGCGGTGAACGGCCAGGCCGGTCACGTCCCGCCCGGCAAACCTTATCGTGCCGGCGTCTGGCGTGATCTCGCCGGTCAACTGTCCGATCAGGGTGGTCTTGCCCGCCCCGTTGGGGCCGATGACAGCGTGGACTTCGCCCTGGGTCACCGACAGGGAGAGGTGGTCGGTCGCGGTCAGGCCACCGAACTGTTTCACCAGCCCCTCGATGGTCAGCGCCTCAGACATTGCGGCCCACCTTGCCCTGCAGCAGGCCGTCGATGCCGCCGCGCGCGAACAGCACGATCAGGATCAGCAGGGGACCAAAGACCATCTTCCAGTATTCCCCGGCAATACCGCAGCTCTCGCCGCCGATGATGTGGCAGACGCCCTCCATCAGTTCCGGCAGGTACTGTTCCAGCATCAGGAAACCGACGGCGCCCAGCACGGGTCCGAAAAGGGTGCCCATGCCGCCCAGCACGACCATGACGATCAGGTCGCCCGAATGCACCCAGTGCATCTCCGACGTGCTGACGAACTCCGACTGGTTGGCCATCAGGAAACCGGCGACGCCGCAGATCGCACCGGAAATGCCGAAGGCGACCAGGCGATAGCGGTAGGTGGGAAAGCCCACGGCCATCAGCCGTCGCTCATTGGACTTCGCGCCGCGCACGACCATGCCGAAGCGGGAGTTGACCAGCCGGTAGAGGGTGAACAGCACCAGCACCAGCAGCCCGTAGGCGAGGTAGTAGAGCTGTGAGTCGTCGTTCAGGTCCATGACGTCCCCGAAGTCGCTCAGATACCAGAGACTGAGCCCGTCATCGCCGCCGTAGCGCTCCAGCCCGATGAAGAAATAGTAGAGCATCTGCGAGAAGGCGAGCGTGATCATGATGAAGTAGACGCCGCGCGTACGCAGGGAGATCGCGCCGATCAGCAGTGCCGCCATTCCCGGAATGACGACGGCCAGGGCCAGATGCAGCCAGCCGTTGAGCGCCCAGTCCATGCCGTCGTTGGCCGCGTGATAGAACCCGATACCCACCACGTAGCTGCCGAGTCCCAGATAGGCCGCATGGCCGAAGCTGACCATCCCGCCATAGCCCAGCACCAGGTTCAGCGAACTGGCGGCAATGGCCAGCACCAGCATCCGGGTGAACAGGGAGACGTAGAAGGGTTCGTCGATGGCATTGGCGACGACCGGCACCACGGCCAGCGCCAGCATGACCAGACCAATGAAACCGACGCGGATCATCTGCATCGGCTCAGCCGTTCCTGGCGGAGAACAGACCCTCGGGCCGGAAGGCCAGGATCACTGCCATCAGCAGGTAGATACTCATGGAGGCCAGCGCCGGGGCAGCGGCGTCCGCAAACTCGTCGTCGAAGAAGCCACCGATCACATCGGGCAGGAAGGCGCGGCCCACCGTGTCGATCAGACCGATCAGCAGGGCGGAGACGAAGGCACCGCGGATGGAACCGATACCGCCGATGACGATGACCACGAAGGCCAGGATCAGGACATTCTCGCCCATGCCGATCTCCACCGTGGAAATCGGCGCGGCCATCAGGCCGGCCAGCCCGGCGAGGGCGGCGCCAAGACCGAAGACGATGGTGAAGAGGAACCGGATATTGACCCCCAGTGCACCGACCATTTCCCGGTTGGAGGCCCCGGCGCGGATCAGCATGCCGATGCGGGTGCGGGCCACCAGCCAGTAGAGGAAGAAGGCGGCCAGCAGCGAGGCGATGATGATTGCCAGCCGGTAGCTCGGGTAGATCAGACCGGGCGCCAGTTCCAGCGAACTGGAGAGGAACTCGGGCAGGGGCACGCTCAGTCCTGCCGGTCCCCAGACCAGCCGGACAAGCTCGTTGAAGAACAGGATCAGGCCGAAGGTGGCCAGCACCTGATCCAGGTGATCACGATCGTAGAGGGTTCGAAGGCAGACGATCTCCACCACGGCACCGACAAGCAGGGTTGCGGGCAGGGTGAGCACCACCGCAAGGACGAAGGAGCCGGTCCAGGCGGTGAATGTCGCTGCGAAATAGGCGCCGACCATATAGAGCGAGCCGTGCGCCAGATTGACCAGATCCATGATGCCGAAGACCAGGGTCAGCCCGGCGGCAAGCAGGAACAGCAGCAACCCGAGTTGCAGGCCGTTCAGGGTCTGCTCTATCAGAAGGATCCAGTTCATGTCGTCTCGTCAGAGGCTACCGGACGCGAGGTTCCGGGGACCATGTGATCCCCGGAACCCGGCATACGGTGAAGTGCCTCAGTTCATCGGGCACTTGCTGTGGTAGCTGTCCTGATACGCGGTGAACACGGTCTTGACCGTCTTCACGGTGTATTCACCGGCATCATTCTTGATCGCTTCCCGCAGGTAGAAGTTCTGGATCGGGAAGTTGTTGTTGCCATAGGTGAACGCGCCACGGACGGAGCCGAAGTCGGCCTTCTTCATGGCGGCCCGCATGCCGGCCTTGTCGGACGTATCGCCATTGACCGCATCGACGCCTGCCTTGATCAGCATGATCGCGTCGTAGGACTGGGCGGCATAGAACGACGGATAGCGGCCATACTTGGCCTTGAAGCCATCGACGAACTTCTTGTTCGCGGCATTGTCCAGGTCGGGGGACCACATCTGCGTGGCCAGGCTGCCCACGGCCAGGTCCTTGACCACCGGCAGGCTGATCGCGTCAACGGTGAACACCGTGTACAGCGGAATGGTTTCCTTGAGGCCAGCCTGCGAGTACTGCTTCAGGAACTGCACGCCTGCACCGCCGGGATAGAACACGAAGACCGCGCCGGGCTTGGCCGCGCGTGCCTTTGCAAGTTCAGCGGAAAAGTCGATCTGGTCCGGCCACTTGGTGAAGTCCTTGCCCAGGATCTCGCCCTTGTAGGTCCGCTCCACGCCCGCGACCATGTTCTTGCCGGCGGCATAGTTCGGGGCCATGACATAGATCGACTTGATGCCGAGCTGGTTCAGGACCTCGCCCATGGCTTCCGGCGTCTGGTCGTTCTGCCAGGAGGTCGAGAAGAAATCCTCGTTGCAGAGTTCGCCCGCGATCTGGGACGGGCCGGCATTGGCGGAAATCAGCATCGGGCCATTGCCGATGACCGACTTGTAGGACGCCAGCAGCACGTGGCTCCAGATATAGCCGGTCACGAAATCGACGCGGTCCTTCTGCACCAGTTCGTCGGTGACCTTCTTGCCGATACCGGGATTGATCTCGTCATCCTTGTAGATGATCTCCACATCGCGGCCGCCCATCCTGGCGCCGATGTGCTCCATGGCCAGATCGGCTGCGTCGCGCATGTCGCGCCCCAGCACCGCCGGACCCTTGGACAAGGTGGTCACGAAACCGATCTTCACCGGATCCGCGGCCATGGCCGTCGTGGCCAGCATTGCCGCACCTGCGGCAAGCGTAATCGTGCGTTTCAGCATCTTGCGAAGCCTCCCTTTTCTGCTTTCGCCTGTCCTGTCGTGGCGGAGCCTAGCGGCTTTCGTCGGAGACGACGACAGCTTTCCTGTCCGCTTCTGTTCATTGACGGACCTGTCTAGCAGTCAGATCGGCTTAGTGCAATATCATGCAGCATGCCGGTCGATGGATGCGGCATGCGATGCATTATAATTCAGGACACGGTGAGCGCATCCCGCCCGGCACGTGTTTCAGGCCCGGTCGGGACTGCCGTTTCCGGGCCCCGCCTGGGCTGTAAGCCAGTCTTCTGCGGGTTTCAGTCCCTCGGCGCGGATACTGCACCGTTTCATGCGGCCATCGCGCTGACGCTGGATCAGCCCGGCCTGTTCCAGGACGTTGAGATGCTTGGTGATCGCTGGCATCGACATGTCAAAGGGCGCTGCCAGTTCGCTCACGGTCGCTTCGCCCCGCGCCAGCCGCTGCAGCATGGCACGCCGTGTACGATCCGAGAGGGCACCGAAAGTGCGATCCAGGAAGTCTGCTGAATGGGCCATTTGGTTCATATGATCCGGTGTTGACTGGTTTCAACATGTTCAGGCGCACGCAGGAACCCTGTTCGAAGGGCCCCCGCGCATGGCATATACGGGGCAGGGAGGAATTTGGATGGCTCAGGAACCCTTGCTTTTCGAAACGCGGAACGGAGTCGCGTGGCTGACGATGAACCGACCGGAGGTCCTGAACGGCCTCGACCGTGGTCTGACCATGGCGCTCTGGCATGCCTTCGAGAAGGCCGAGCGGGACCGGGACGTTCGCGCCGTGGTGCTGACAGGTGCGGGGCGGGGCTTCTGCTCCGGTGCCGACCTCAGTCTGCTGAAACGCATCGCCGGCAGTGATGGCCGACCGGGCGACGCGGTCGCGAGCGTGATGGAAGCGGAGTTCAATCCGATGATGCGCGCGCTCATCGGCCTGTCGAAGCCGGTCATAGCGGCGGTGAACGGTCCGGCGGCAGGCGGCGGCGCATCGCTGGCCCTGGCCTGTGACATCGTCGTTGCGGCCCGTTCGGCCTATTTCCAGCTCACGTTCGGTCCCAACCTCGGCATCGTGCCGGACCTTGGCGGGTCATGGCTGTTTCCGCATCATGGCGGGCGCGCCAGGGGCCTGGGCATGGCCCTGTCCGGCGACCGGCTGTCTGCGCCGGATGCGGCCAGCCAGGGGCTGATCTGGGAATGCACCTACGATGACAGGCTGCTTGCGCGGGCGGGCGAGCTGGCGGCGCGAATGGCGAAGGGGCCGACCCGCGCCTATCACCTGATCAAGCAGGCCCTGCGTCACGCGGAGACCGCGACCCTGGACGAGCAACTGGCGGAGGAGCGGGAGATGCAGCGCACCGCCGGCGCCACCCACGACTTTGCAGAAGGTGTCAGCGCCTTCATGGAGAAACGCCAGCCGGCCTTCAGGGGCCGCTGAGACAGCGACTACAGGAGAGTTCACAGCATGGAATTCAAGCACATCCTCTACGAGGTGAAGGACAATGTCGCGCGGATCACGCTCAACCGTCCCGAGCGACTGAACGCCTTCACCGGGCTGATGCCGCTGGAGATCGCTTCGGCGGTGGAAGCCGCCTGCGCGGACGACGCCGTCCGGGCCATTGCCATTACCGGTGCCGGGCGCGGTTTCTGCGCCGGGGCGGACCTTTCCTCCGCTGGGCCGAAGCCGGGCGATCCGGAGTTCGACGCCGGGAAGACGCTGGAGATCGCCTACAACCCGATGATCCAGACCATGCGATCATCGGAGAAGCCGATCGTGGCGCTGGTGAACGGCCCCTGCGCCGGTGCGGGCATGAGCCTCGCGATGGCCTGCGACATCATCATCGCCGCCCGGTCCGCCAGCTTCCTGCAGGCCTTCTGCAACATCGGCCTGGTGCCGGATGCGGGGTCGACCTGGTATCTGCCGCGCATGGTCGGGCGCGCCCGCGCACTGGGCATGGCCCTGCTGGGGGAGAAGATCTCCGCCGACGAGGCCGCCGACTGGGGTCTGGTCTGGAAGGCCGTGGATGACGATGCGCTGGCAGCGGAGGGCGAGGCCGTCCTGCAGAAGCTGGCGAAAGGGCCGACCCGTGGTCTGGGTCTGATCCGCAATGCGGTGCAGAACGCCTTCACCCACACGCTGGATACCCAGCTTGACTGGGAGCGCGAATATCAGCGTGACGCAGGCAGTACGGCGGACTTTGCGGAAGGCGTCAGTGCCTTCCTGGAGAAGCGCCCGGCCGACTTCAAGGGGCGCTGAGCGTGGCGGATACGGCACCGCCCGACGCCCAGCGCCTGGCCGAGGCGGCGGCGGAGGTCATGATGGAGTCCGACCGCGCCGCCCGTCGCCTTGGCATTCACGTGGTCTCGGTAGCACCGGGCCGGTCGGTGCTGCGCATGGTCGTGCGCCGCGAGATGCTGAACGGCCACGACATGGGGCACGGCGGCATGACCTTCACCCTTGCCGACACGGCATTTGCCTATGCCTGCAACTCCCATAACCAGAGTGCGGTCGCGCAGACGGCGCAGGTCACTTTCCTGCGCCCGACCCGTGCCGGTGACGTGCTGACCGCAACGGCGGAGGAGATCTCGCGGGGCCGTCGCAGCGGCATCTACGATGTGACAGTCGTGAACCAGCGTGACGAGAAGGTCGCCGTCTTCCGGGGCAACTCCGCAACCATCGGCGGCACGCTGGTTCCCGAAGCGCCCGCAGCGCACTGATCTGCAGAGAAGAGAAGCAATGACCGACCCGAGAGCCAACCCGGACCCGATCGAGAACGCCAGCCGCGACGAACTGGCGGCCCTGCAGCTGCGGCAGTTGCAGTGGTCCCTGCGCCATGCCTGGGAGAACGTGCCGCATTTCCGCAGCGCCTTCGATGCGGCGGGCGCGCATCCCGACGACATGAAACAGCTTTCCGATCTGGCGAAATTCCCCTTCACCGTGAAGACCGACCTGCGGGACAATTATCCGTTCGGCATGTTCGCAGTCCCGCGTGAGCAGGTGGTGCGCATTCATGCGTCCTCCGGCACGACGGGCAAGCCGACGGTCGTCGGCTATACCCAGACCGACATCGACAACTGGGCGGACCTGATGGCGCGGTCGATCCGTGCCGCGGGCGGCCGACCCGGCGACATCGTTCATGTTGCCTATGGCTATGGCCTGTTCACGGGCGGGCTGGGCGCGCATTACGGGGCGGAGCGGCTGGGATGTTCCGTAGTGCCCATGTCCGGCGGGCAGACGGAGAAGCAGGTCCAGCTGATCCATGACTTCGGCGCGCGCGTCATCATGGTGACGCCGAGCTACATGCTGGCCATCGCCGACGAGATGGAACGCATGGGTCTGGACCCGGCGGCCAGTCCGCTGGAGATCGGGATCTTCGGGGCGGAGCCCTGGACGGAACAGATGCGCACGGAGATCGAGGGGCGTGCCGGAATGCAGGCGGTCGATATCTTCGGCCTGTCGGAGATCATGGGGCCGGGTGTTGCGGTCGAATGCCTCGAGACCAAGGACGGCCTGCACATCTGGGAAGACCACTTCTACCCGGAGATCATCAATCCGGAGACGGGCGAGGTGCTGCCGGACGGGGAGTTCGGTGAACTGGTGATCACCACGATGACGAAGCAGGCCCTGCCGATGGTGCGCTATCGCACGCGTGACCTGACACGCCTGCTGCCCGGAACCGCCCGCAGCCACCGCCGTATCGAGAAGATCACCGGCCGGTCCGACGACATGCTCATCATCCGCGGCGTGAACCTGTTCCCGACCCAGATCGAGGAACTGCTGTTGCAGGATGACCGGCTCAGCCCGCACTACCAGTTGCAGGTGGACCGGCCCGGAAACCTCGACGAACTGACCGTCCGTGTGGAGCCGAAACCTGATGTCGCCGGTGACGGTGCAGCCTGCAAGGCGGCGGCGCAGCATCTGGCGCACCGCATCAAGACCATGTGCGGCCTGTCCGCACATATCGACCTGCAGGACGTGGGCGGGGTTGCCCGGTCCATGGGCAAGGCGCAGCGCATCGTCGACAACCGACCGAAGGGCTGAGGGAAGGGAACAGGGCCCATGGCGACCTACCAGTATCCTGTCTATCCCTACCATCCGCCCGCCTTCGCCGACGGTCTCGCGCCAACGGCGCAGGTGGTCATCGTCGGGGGCGGGCAGGTGGGCCTGACCATGGCGCTGGACCTGGCGCAACGGGGCGTGGCGTCCGTTGTGCTGGACGAGGACAACACCGTATCGGATGGCAGCCGGGCCATCTGCCAGGCCAAGCGGACGCTGGAGATCTGGGACCGCCTGGGGGTTGCGGCACCGATGATGGCGAAGGGCGTGACCTGGAACGAGGGGCACGTCTTCTATCGCGGCGAACGGCTCTATGCCTTCAACATGCAGGAGAATCCGCACTCCAAGTTCCCGGCCTTCATCAATATCCAGCAGTACTATGTGGAACAGTTCCTGGTCGAGCAGGCGATGCAACAGCCGCTGATCGAGCTGCGCTGGTGCCACCGGGTCACCGGTCTGGAGACCGCTCCGGCGGGTGTTTGCCTGACTGTGGAAACGCCGGATGGCATCTACACGCAACCCTGTGACTGGCTGGTCGCGGCGGACGGAGTACGCTCCACCATCCGCAGGCAGATGGGGCTGAGTTTTTCCGGCCAGGTGTTCGAGGACCATTTCCTGATCGCCGACATCATCATGCAGCGGGAGGGACCGGCGATCCGCCGCTTCTACTTCGATCCGCCATGGGGGCCGGAGGCATCGGCACTGATGCATCGCCAGTCGGACAATGTCTGGCGTCTGGACTTCCAGCTTGGCTGGAACGTGGATCGCGACGAGGAACTGCGCGACGAGAATGTCTTCGCCCGCATCCGCCGCATGATCGGACCGGACACGCCGTTCGAGCTGGAATGGAAATCGCTCTACACCTTCCAGTGCCGCTCCATCGAACGCTATCGCCACGACCGGGTGCTGTTCATCGGCGATGCCGCGCATCAGGTCAGTCCCTTCGGGGCCCGTGGCGGCAATGGCGGCGTGCAGGATGCCGACAATCTGGGCTGGAAGCTGGCGCTGGTGGTTCAGGGCCGCGCGGGGCAGGCGCTGCTCGACAGCTACGACGATGAACGCCGCTTTGCCGCTGCCGAGAACATCCTGAACTCGACCCGCGCCACCGACTTCATTACCCCGAAGACCCCCGTGTCGGAGGTCTATCGCAATGCCGTCCTCGATCTCGCCCGCGATTTCCCCTTTGCCCGAACACTGGTCAATTCCGGTCGTCTCTCCGTTCCGGCCCACCTGACGGAGAGCAGCCTGAACGGTGCCGACGAACTGCGGGGCAGCGTGCGACCGGGCAGCCCGGTTCCGGCGCTGCCGCTGTCGGTTCCCGACAACGCCGCGGTCAGCCATCTGACGGACATTCTGGGGGATGGGTTCACGCTGCTCTGCTTCGGTCCGGCGAACGCGGAACTCCATGTGGACTCCCCCCTGGGATTGCGGCTGTTGCATGCCGGTCAGGATTTCCGCGACAGCGACGGCAGCATCGCCGCGGCCTTCGGTGTTCGGGACAACGCCGTCGTGCTCGTCCGCCCGGACCAGCATGTCATGGCCTGCTGGCGCACGCCGGATCCGGCAACCATCCTCGGGGCGCTGGCGAAGATCAGGGGAGAATGCTGATGAGCAGTCTGAAACATGAGCCCTGCATCAGCGATCCGGATGGCTTCTATCAGGAACTGATCGACGCGGTGCAACGGCTGTCGCCCGACGATGCGCTGGCCTTTTCCGCACGGCTGAACCTTCTGCTGGCAAACCATATCGGCGACCGGACCGTATTGAGAGAGGCAATCGAAGCCGCTCGCAAGGGTCTGGAGAACCGGAAATGAACATGTTCAATCGCCTGGCCGCGCTTCTGCTCGCGGTCGGGCTGACGCTGCCGCTCGGCGCACGGGCCGCGGATGAGGCCGCCTTGTGGCAGGCCGCGCGCGAGGGCGAGGCCATCATCATCATGCGTCACGCACTGGCACCGGGTGTTGGCGACCCTGCCGAATTCGATGTCACCGACTGCACGACGCAGCGCAATCTGGATGCGGCGGGCCGTGCGCAGTCGCGCGGGATCGGGGAGCGCTTCCGCGCCGCCGGAATATCATCGGCAACGGTCTACTCGAGCGCCTGGTGCCGCTGTCGCGAAACCGCCGAACTGCTGGGCCTGGGGGACGTCACGATCCTGCCGGCACTGAACTCCTTCTTTCGCGAATGGGAGAGGCAGGAGGCACAGATAGATGACCTCCGTGCCTGGCTGACGGAATGGGAGGGCGACGGTCCGCTGGTCCTGGTCAGCCATCAGGTCAACATCCGCGCGCTCACAGGCCAGAGCACCCGATCGGGTGAAATGCTGTTCATGCGCGTCGCGAAGGATGGAACAATCGAGGTTCTCGGCTCCATCTGACCGGGTAGGGAGGTCTCTATGCGTTCCATCATCACTGCAACGGCGCTTTCTCTCACGCTACTGCTGGCACCTGGCCTGGCGCAGGCCTTCGAGTTGCGTTTCGAGGCGGCGAGCGCGGCGGTGCTCGACAATCCCCATGACCTGAAACTGGATGCCGGACAGAAGTACCTGCTGGTCTCCGACGTGGGAAACAATCGTGTGGCATTCCTCGATCCGGCCAGCCTGGCGGTGGTCGGCAGTTTCGGTGCCGATCATCAGTCCGGCACCCATGATGTCGACTTCGATGCCGACGGGCGGCTGCATGTTGCCGATACGCACAACAACCGGGTGACGATCTACGAACTCGACGGCACAAGGGGGACCCTGGTCGGCGAACTGTCGGAGCGGGTGCGTGGGCCGGAGGGTGTGCTGGCTGGCCCGGATGGCCGCATCTATGTCGCGGGGGCCTGGTCGCACAATGTGGTGGTCTATCGGGAGGGTGTGGTGGTCGGCGAACTGAAGGGGCTGCGGTCGCCGCACGATCTGGAATGGACGCCGGACGGCAATATCTGGCTGGCCGATGCGGGCAACGACCGCATGCTGCTGCTCTCACCGGATCTCGAGATCCTGAAGGAATGGTCCGGCACGGCCTATGCCTTCAATGGTGTGCGTTATCAGGATGTGTTGCCGGACGGGACGGTCATCGCCGCAGACAAGAACAACCATCAGGTCAAGGTCATCTCGGCCGAGGGTGAACTGCTGCTGACCCTGGGCACCGGACGCCCGGGCAAGGGACCGAACCAGTTCACCACGCCGGAGGGCGTGGAGGTCCATGGCGATCTGGTCTGGATATCGGACTCGGGCAACGACCGCGTCGTGCGCTATCGCATTATCCGCGACTGAGCATCGCGCGCGCCCGTTTCACCTTTCGCACCAGTTCGACCCTCGCCGTCTCCGCCGAGGAGATCCGCTTGTCGAAGCTGATGCGGCAGTGGTCGCCGGGCCGGGCCAGATCGGCCCCTTCCGGATCGATGCCGGTCAGCCGCCAGCCGACGCCGGGGCGCTGGCAGAGGACATTGGCGTAGAGCGCAACGGCGTCCGAATGGTCCGCGTTCATGTGGCCGATCACGTCGGCCTCCGCCGCCTGCAGTTCCGAGACATCCCCGAAATCGGGCAGCAGGTCGGGCTTCTCGACCCAGTTGATCCGTCCGAACCCGGCAACCTGATGGGCACGTTCCACTTCCAGTCGCCAGAAGGCGAAGTCGCCGAAGTCGACGTAGCCCGCGGCTGACGGATGGCGCGACAGGAAGCGGGCGCGGAGCGAAGCGTCTTCTTCGCAGCGAACCGCCCGGCCCAGGACCGTGACCCGCGCGCCGGTCAGGCGCTCGGCCAGCCCGACCGTGCCGTCGAACAGCAGCGAGGCGCGACCGTCGGCGGCGAGGTTCTTCGTATGCTGCGCCAGGGTGGAGATCAGCAGGATCGGCTGTCCAGCCATGTCGGTCGCGACCAGCACAAGACTGCCATAGGGCCAGCCCCCGTCCGCCGCGATGGTCGACAGCGTCGCGGTTGGCTGGCTGCGGATCAGGTTGCGTGCGATGGAGGCCGGATCATCGGTCATGTGATCAGCCCCTGCGGGGGACCAGAACCCAGGTGTCCAGATCCAGCACCACATCCGCGTCGCGCTTGCCGTCCGCACCCTTGTCGGCGAAGTCACCGGAGGACCGGTTCTTGGTGGCGACGGTTCTGAGACGCAGCGCACCCAGGTCGCTCCGTCCCGGCAGTTCAGCCGTTTCCAGCACTTCCGACCAGGCGTAGATCGTGTCGCCCGCGAAAGTCGGTGCCGTGTGCGCGCCGCCGTTGATCGCCGCCACCCACATGGCGGATCCCAGACCATTGAAGCCGAGCGAACGCGCCAGGCTGATGATGTGGCCGCCATAGATCAGCCGCCGCCCGAAACGGCCCTGGCCTTCCGTGTGCTGGTTGAAATGCACCTTGGCGGTGTTCTGGTAGAGGCGCGTCGCCATCATGTGCTCGGCTTCCTCGATCGTCACGCCGTCCACATGGTCGATGCGCTCCCCCACCGCATAGTCCTCGAACCGCCATGGCGCGCCGACCAGCGTGTCATCCAGGCCGGAGAGGGTGATGGCCGGGGCCTGCAGGCTCGCCGGATCGACCCGGTCCGGCAGTTCCGGAACCACGGGGTCGGGCGCCGGGGCGTTCTCGTCACGCTTGCGGATCATCACCCAGCGGCAATAGTCGAGCACGGTCTCGCCATGCTGGTTCGTGCCGACGGAATTGACGTAGACCGTGCCGGTCTTGCCGTTCGAATTCTCCTTCAGGCCGATGACCGTGGAGCGCGCGGAGAGCGTATCGCCGGGATAGACCGGTTTCAGGAAGCGGCCCTGGGCATAGCCCAGATTGGCCACCGCGTTCAGGGACACGTCGGGGACCGTCTTGCCGAAGACGACATGGAATACCAGCCAGTCGTCCACCGGGCTGCGCGGCAGGCCCAGCGCCTCGGCCACCGTGTCGGCGGACTGCAGTGCGTAGCGCCCGCCGAACAGCGCGGTATAGAGGGCGACGTCGCCCGTGGTGATGGTGCGTGGCGTGGCGTGCGGCAGTTCCTGCCCGACGCGGAAGTCCTCGAAGAAATTGCCAGCGTTGATCTTCGTTGCCATGAACGGCCTCTCCATCTGCGATTTGCGTGCGCTCGGTCCGGCAGCGATCTATCACGTCTCGGGCGGGCTGGCAGCCCTCAAAGGCTCACGCAGGATGACTTCGCGGTGGGGATAGGGAATCCTGACCTCATGTTCCTTCAGCGTGTCCCAGAGGGCGAGGAACACCTTGCCCTTGATGTTCACGACGCCTTCCGCCGGATCGATGATCCAGAAGCGCAGCACGAAGTCGATGGATGAATCCCCGAACTCCACCAGATGGCAGACCGGTGCGGGTGACGGCAGCACCCGGTCCACGCCTGTCGTCGCCTCCACGGCGATCTTCCGTACCAGATGCGGATCGCTGTCATAGGAAACGCCGAACTTGATCTCCAGGCGGATGTTCTTGTCGGAGTAGGACCAGTTGATCACCTGGTTGGTGATCAGGTCCTCGTTCGGGATCAGGAATTCCCTGCCGTCGCGGGTGATGACGGAGACATAGCGGGCATTGAGCTTGTTGATCCAGCCGAATGTCTCACCCAGGGAAATCACGTCACCGGGCTTGATCGACTTGTCCGTCAGAAGGATGAAACCGCTGATCAGGTTGGACACGACCTTCTGCAGGCCAAAGCCCAGACCGAGACCCACCGCGCCGGAGAAGACGGCGAGGGCTGTCAGATCGATGCCGGTGAGATCGAGGGCAACCACTACAGCCCCGGTCAGAACAGCGATCCGGAACAGCTTTGACAGCAGCACCTGCGTCGCCGGGGCAAGATCGGGCGTGGAGAAGATGCGACGCTCCACCAGCCGGCTGACAAGGATGGCGATCCAGATCAGCACGAAGGCCATGATCATCCCGTTGGCGATGGCCAGCAGGGAGACCTGCCGGTCCCCTATGCCGAAGGTCGCCGACTGGAGTGCATCCAGCACCACGGGCAGGATGCCGGTGATGTTCAGCGCGGCCACGCCCCAGATGCCGATGGCCAGGGTCCGACCCAGCAACCGGTTGCGGATCAGCCGGGTCAGCAGGGAGATGATCACCCAGGCGGTGACCAGATTGGCGCATATGGCGAGATAGAATGACCGGCTGGGCCAGGTCACTTCCCTCAGTGTCAGGACGGTCAGCCAGAGCAGCAGCGCCAGCAGGATCGCCCGTCGCCGATTGACCATGGCCCTGAAGACGGAGGTCAGCGGGTGAGGCGCTCCCTGGCCAACGCCGGAGACCAGGGGCGTGATCATGCGGGAAATGACATGCGCAAGCAGGACCAGTCCGAGCAGGATCAGGGCCTGATAGAATGTCCAGGGGACCAGCAGGCGGTCCAGCAGGGGGCCATCGGTCCCGACAATCTGCTCGATCCGGCTGCCGAGTTCACCGATGAGGGAGGAAATGTCCATGCGCGGTGCCCCTATTCGGCGGCCTGCCGCCGATCAGTGGAGCGGCGGCGCAGGACCGCGCCCGGACCCGTGACGGGGCAATAGTCGCTGCCGTCGAAGATCTGGACTCCGTTCACCCAGGTCCCCAGCAGACCGGGGGCGTCACGCACCAGCCGTTCACCGCCGGCAGGCAGGTCCTTCAGTCGCCGGGTGCGGCTGATGCTGACGGTGTCGGGGTCGATCAGGATGAAGTCGGCGGCATTGCCCGGCTTCAGCACCCCGCGCCCGTCAAGGCCGTAGATCCCGGCGGGCTCCGAGGTCAGCTTGACGATGGCCGACGCCAGATCGAATGCGCCCAGTTCCCGCACCCAGTGGCCAAGGAAATGCATGCCAAAACCCGCATCGCAGAAGAACGTGTGGTGCGCACCGGCATCGGACAGGCTGACCAGATTGCCGGGCATGGCGAGCAGTTCGCCCACCGCGTCCTCCTCGACGTTCAGCAGCTTGGCGGTGAAGGTGGTCTCCAGTCCCTCGGAGAGGGCGAGGTCGAAGAAGAAGTCCACCGGATCCTCGCCGCGTTCCTTCGCGATATCGGCAATCGTGCGGCCTTCCAGCGCGGCATTGGCCGGATCCTGCGTGATCGTGACCTCGACCCGGTCCCAGTGGCCATTGAAGATGCGGGTTCCCGACGGCACCTGCAGCGCGTCCCGGATGCGCTGGCGGCGCGCGGGGTCCGCAAAGGCATGTTTCAGATCCGCGACCGGGGCACTTTCGGGCCAGCCGTCGATCGTCAGCATCGGATAGGCGGAGGCGAGCGTGAAGTCCATCGACAGCGGCTGGCAGGAGCACTGGGCATAGACCGAGCGTCCCTTCTCGCGCTCCGCCGCACAGGCGCGGGCGATGCCGATGGCCCGGTCCGGCTGGTTGGAGAAATGCAGCATCGGCGCGTAGATCGTCGTGCCGCCCGAAATCTCCGAAAGTTCGCCGAGGAAGGGGATATCCGTGCGGTCGCCGCAGGTCGCCATCATGATGCCGCCACCGGCCTGCCCCATCGTTTCGGCGAAGGCCCGGAATTCCGCGTTCTCGGCCAATCGGGAAGGAACGGGCTTGTTTGCGGCACCGAAATGGTTCTCGAAGGTCGAGGAGCCGATGCCGATGGCACCCGAAGCCATGGCGTCAGCAAGCAGATCCTGCATCTGTTTCAGCTCGTCCGGTGTCGCTGCCCTTTCCGACCCTTCCGCACCCATCACGACGGTACGCATGACGGAATGGGAGGCCAGTGCAGCCACGTTCGGAAAGGGCCGCTTGCGGTCGATCAGGTCGAGATACTCGCCAAAGCTCTCGAACGACCAATCGACCCCGGCATGAAGGCTGTCGAGGGACATGGCCTCCACCACCGAGAGGTTGGCGAGCAGTGTGTCGCGTGATTCCGGTGTGGCCGGCGCAATCCCGAAACCGCAGTTGCCGATCACGACCGTGGTGACGCCCAGCGCAGGCGAGGGGGACGCGGTCGGGTCCCAGGTCAGCTGCGCATCGTAGTGCGTGTGGATGTCAATGATTCCGGGCATGAGCACCTGGCCAGCCGCATCCACTTCCGTACGACCGGTACCGGATACCTGTCCGATTGCAGCGATCCGACCCCCGTCAACAGCCATGTCCCCAACGCATTCGGCACTTCCAAGTCCATCGTGGATCCGGGCATTGCGGATGATCAGGTCGTACTCGGCCATGGTCTCACTCCAGCTACTCTTCCGATGTAGCCAGTGTGACATCGGTTGCGGGACAGGCAACCGCCGTTTGCTTGCTCACCCCGGCGCCTGGTGGAGCCGTGGAGCGTCGAGACCGGACACAGGCGCGGCGTTGGGGCGGACGGGCGGGATCCTCATTGCATCAGCTTCTGGATCTTTTCGGCCCAGCCCAGCCCCAGCCCGACAAGCACGCCCAGGACACCCAGGACCCAGACGGCACCCCGGCCCCGGTTGAAGATCGCCCGGGTTTCGCGGATATCATCCTCGATGCGGTCCAGCTTGCGTTCGAGGGCGTTGAGGCGAACGTCCAGCCTTGCCAGTTCCACGTCGCTCATCATGCTGACCTGCCGACAAACAACTGGACCAGGCCGCCGGAAAGGGTGTCTGTCCCGGCTGGTGTGACACGGATACGGTCAATCGCGCCGGAGAGCGTTCTGCTGCCTCCGCCGGAGATGACGAGACCTCCGTCAGACGCCTGCATGGCATGGGACGCGACCCAGCTGTTGCCCGTGGTGCGGCGCAACTGGATCACACCACGCCATATGCCGCTGCCGCCCTGGTAGAGGACCAGCCCGCTCGTACTGGTGGTGAACTGCCCTGACGTGGCGGCGGTGCCGCTGCCGGAGACATAGCCGCTGGTAGCCAGACCACCGCTGTCGCCGATCTGGATCAAGAGGCTGTCGCTGCCCGAGACGCTGACGGCATCCAGCCAGATGTCGATCATGTCCGGCCCGGAGATGCCGGCCAGATCAGTGATCGTCACGCTGGTGCCGCTGGATGTGTCGCCGGACCCGCCACGCCGGATCCCGCCACCCAGGGCAGCGACCGCCTGCGCGACACGCTGTGGCGACATCATCTTCGTAGTCTCGGTTCCCGCTTCCGCCTCCGCCTGACTCGCCAGAACGGGTTCCGGCAGGTCCGCGAATGCCGGAAGCTCGGTCGCTCCCGTTCCAACAGTACGTTCGGCAGCGTCGCCAATGCCTGAGAGCATGTTTCGTCCTGGTTGGGTGATACTCATCATGCAAACCTCCGGAATGGTGTTGCCGGGAACAGAGAGAAGGGCAGCAGTGCGGTCGGCAGATCCATGTTGCGCAGGCGTAGGTTGACGTGCCAGCCCGTCATGGCGGTTGCCGGCACGACCACGTCACCATTGTCGTCCAGCACAGCCGTGCTCCAGACGGTGCCCACGAAGTCGATGTCCTGATCCGGTGTCGGCGTCAGGGCAATTCCTGCCCCATCGAGCGCGTATGCGGCGGTCGCCTCATCCGGGAATTTCAGATAGTGGTTCACGAACTCAACCATTGCTCATTGCCTCCAGTCTTGCGTCGGGAAGGGGGCCGAAGATGGCGACCTGACGGATCACGCACGGCAGGTTGCTGGTGCCGGACAGATCGGTACCCAGCCGCATCTCGTTGGCATCGCCGTGGAGTGTGTGACTGCTTTCGGTGACGACGGTTGCCCCATTGACCGAGACGGCAACGTCATTCTCCGCCATGCGCAGCGTGGCGACGATCCGGTCACCGGGCGCAAGCCCGCTCGCGGCGGTCAGGTTCAGCCCGCTGCTGCTGGTGACGTGCAGGTCGCCACCCTGCAGGTCGAGCGCAACTTCCTGTGTCGCGGTCTTGCCGATGGCGAGCAGGGTGCCGTCATCGTCAAGGATCTCCGCCTCCACCAGTATGGAGAATCCGTCCGGTCGGAATGCGGTCTGGGCGGACAGATCGACAATTGCCAGATCGGCGGAGCGGGTCACCTGTGATCCGTCAGTCTCGATCTGGCTCGGCGGCAGCGCATCCGCATGGCTGGCGGGAATGCAGCGGCATCCCTTGACCGCGATCCCGGCATTCGTGTCGCCTGCAAAGCTGGTGGCGCCGCCGATACCATCCGTGAACTGCAGAACGAAACCGGAAGTGCCGGAAGCGCCTGGTGCAACGACCGAGGCCCAGAGCCTGTACCAGCCCGCGCCCAACTTCCGGTGCCCGACCGTTACCGTCGATGAACTGGTCTTGTAAGGCGTGAGTGTTTCCGTCGCGAAGTCCCAGCGCCAGCCGAAATAGTCGCTCGCTGCACCGTCGAAGGGGCCCACATAGGCGTAGAATGCATGTTGGGTCGGGACTGTTCCGACCTCCTTCACGTCCATGGCAACGATGTATCGGGTGCCGGAGACAACACCAGTGGTGTTGAAAGCGTTGCCGACAGCATGGCCGCCACTGTCGGCGGTCTGGAAGATCGTCCGCGCCGTCATTGTTCCATCGGGAGCCAGCGCATTCCCGGCGGTGTTGGTCACACCGATCCCGCCGGGTTGCAGATCACTGTGGATCATGTGGTTGGTCTGCTGGGGTTCCAGCAGAAGCCCCAGTGGCTCTCCGGTCTCCGGATCATGGGTCAGACGGGGCGTATCGATGCCTTTGCTCTCGATCCCGCCTCCGTCGGTATCGGTGAAACCCGCTGTCGCGCGGGTCAGCACGATCTGGCTGACCTCGCCCAGGTCGAAACCCAGGATCGCCGATGGCAGGATGTCGAAGCGGTTGCGGAAGGTTCCGCGCGCGGCAGCGATGATCGCGTCGGCCACGGCGCCGGAAGCGCTTGATGCGCTGGCGGCGGCGGCACTGGCTGATACGGCCGCGTTCGTCTCCGCAGTCCCGGCGCCGGTTTCGGCAGCCTCCGCTCCGGCCCTCGCGGCTTCCGCGGCAGTCTGCGCGATCTCCGCCAGTGCCTGTGCGCTGACGGCGCCGGATTCGGAAGCTTCCGCATTTGCTTCGGAGGCGGCGGCTGACACGGCACTTGCACTGGCGGCTGTGGCGCTCGCCGCGGCACCGGTTTCCGACGCCGCGGCCGCGCTGGCTGCCGCGACTGCGGCACCGATGGTGTTCGCGCCGTTCAGGTCGGTCGCCACGTCACTGATCGCGGTTTCGGCTGCCGCGACGGATGACACGTCCGAACTGATTGCGGCAACGGTCGGAATGGCGTCGGAGATGGCCGCAAGAGCTGAGACTTCGGCGGCATCGATGATCGCCGTGGCCGAAAGGTCGCGGATCTCGATCGCGACACCGTCTGGCGGAGCAGATGCGAAGGTGAGGACATTGTCTGAGGTGGCGAATGCGGTCCCGTGCTGAATGATGCCGTCCAGGCTGACCAGCAGCGCCCTGTCATCGACCGGCGCGCGGGAGAGGGTGAAGGCGACAGTCTCCCCGTCACCGGTGGCTGACAGGGTGGCTGGAATGTTCTGGACCAGGGCCGCGACATTGGCAACGGAGGCCGCGTCACCCGCCGCTGAAAGCGCGCTTGCGGCGGCGGCAGCGGCATCTTCGGTCACGCTGCTCACAGCCCCTTCGATATCGGACAGGATGTTGCTGGCGGGACCCGCGACCGGGTCTCCCTGGTCGTCGAAAGCAAGCACGCGCGACGCGCGCAGCGCCCGCGTCGGCAGTGCGCCGGGGGCAGCATCCGCGTCATGATCGGCGATACGCAATGACCGCTCCCTCGCCGCTTCAGCCTCCTGCAGGGCAAGGGTGAGCCTGTCGAGTTCGTCATTCAGCGTGTCGGCACGCAGGCTCCCGCCCGGCAGGAAATCCGACATTCTCGCGACGGTGGCCTGCCGGCTGATGACAACGCTCTGTCCGGTCGCCGGTGGGCTGGTGAAGGTGACGGTCCCGCCTGCGGTCGTGCCTTCACCTGTCACCGTGTAGTCCGTGTCGGGTTGCTGTTTCGCGGACCCGATCCAGACCTTCAGGTCGGCCGCCTTCAGGAAGGCAAATGGTGCCGGATATGCGGTCGTCATGCCGTCTGCAGCATATTCTGCCCGCGGCACGGTGCTGTTGATCTTGATGTGTTCGGTCATGCTTGCACTGCTCCGATCAGGTTGCGGCCCCGGTTCGCGTCGCGCCCCTGACACGAGGCCTGTCCGCTTTGCCTCCATGGCGAGCCGATTTCGGTACAGTTACCGGTAATCCTGAAAGCAGTTCCGGTTTTCTCCGATACACCGGTGATTGTTTGCGGTGCCGTCCTTGAACTACGATGGAATGATCGTGTTCTTGGGGAGGACCAGTTCGATCATGCAGAAGCCAGCTCTTGCCATCGCCGCCTTGCCCGGTCGCCGTGACCGGATGATCGAGTTCGCCAAGGAAACCGAAGCCCGTGATTTCGCCGGTGTCTTCGTCACCAGTGTCTCGGCCTGCCTGCCATTCTGCCAGGCCATCCTGCAGGAGACGACGCGTCTGGTCGTGGGCAGTTCGATCCAGCCGATCTACTTCCAGACGGCGCGTCAGCTGGCCGACAATGCCGCCTTCCTGCATGAGATTTCCAGGGGGCGCTTTCGCATGGGGCTGGGCATCAGCCACGAGGTCTCGCTGGACCGGCACGGTGTGCCAAGGACACGCAAGCCCGTGACGGACATGCGCGCCTATGTTGCCGAGATGCGCGCGGCGGAGAAGGAAGTCGGGGAGTTGCCGCCCCTCGTGCTTGCCACGCTGCGGGACCGGATGCTCGATCTGGCGGTCGAGGTCGGGAATGGCGCGGTCTGGGCCAATGGTCCGCGTGACACGGTTGCCGCTCAGTTGGCGGCGCGCCCCGCTTCTGCGAGCGATGACTTCTTCACGGCGGCCATGATTCCAACGGCGATCGACGACGATATCGATGCCGGTCGCGCGGTTCATCGCAAGACGCTCTCCCGCTACGTTCTGCTTCCCAACTACCGCAAGTACTGGTCCGCCGCCGGCTTCGAGCAGGAGATGTCGGACATCGAAGCTGCCATCAACGCAGGTGAAACCGATCGTATCCCGAGCCTGATGAGCAACGAATGGCTGGACAGCGTGACCATGGCCGGGCCCAGGTCGCGCATACTGGAGGGACTGGAGCGCTGGCGCGATGCGGGGGTCAAGACACCGATCCTGGTTCCGAGCTCCACCAAGGGCAGCCAGACAACCGCACTGGCGGAGATCTTCGATCTGTTCGAATAGCCCGCGTGATCGTCAGCGACCCCTGTCCGCCCTGCGGCTGGTCCAGATCTCGGACACGCATCTGAGCGACAGGCAGGGTTTCTTCGTTGCCAACTATCTGGCTGCAGTCGCGAGCATCAACAGTCTGTCGCCTGACCTGGTCGTCCATACCGGCGACCTCACCATCAATGGCGTCGAGCGACCGTTGGATCTGGATCTTGCGGTGGCGGCCAACCGGCTTTTCCGTGCGCCGGTCCTGTCCCTGCCCGGCAATCATGATGTGGGGGAGGAGCCCGGTTTCGCGATGATGGCGCAGCCGGTCACCGAGGAGCGGCTTGCCCGCTATCGTGAACGGTTCGGGCCGGATCGCTGGATTCGAGATGTGGCGGGCTGGCGGCTTGTCGGTCTGAACTCGCAGCTTCTCGGCACAGGCCTGCCGGAAGAGGCGGTCCAGTTGCGCTGGCTGGAGGAGGCATTGCAGTCCGGCCGTGGGCGACCGGTCGGTGTGTTCCTGCACAAGCCCATGTTCTTTGCGCGCCGGATCGACGCCGGGACGCCACTGGAGATCATCGCTCCCTCCGGCACCCGCGCGCGCCTGCTCTCCCTGCTGTTGCGTCACCGGGTACGGTTTGTCGCCAGTGGTCACCTGCACAAGTATCTGGATGTCAGGATCGGAGAGACGCGGTTTGTCTGGGCCCCGGCAACAGCTTACCGCTCCGGCCTGCGAGTCGGCACGGGGGTGCCCATGCTGGGGTATCTGGACTATCGCCTCTGGCCGGATGGCGCGTTCGAAGTGCGGGCCATGCTGCCGCGCGGGATGGCGCTGCAAAGGCTGAGTGATCTCAGGCAGGAAGCGGAATTCCTGAAGGACGCGCCACGGGGGTCAACAGCGGATGTCCGGCGGCTTCTGGCGCTGGCGGACGCGGAGGGGAACGCAATTCAGGCCGAGCATTAGACTGCTCCCGATCTGCAAGTGTGCACATCGTGTGCGCGCATCAAGCAAGTGGAGAGTCTCACATGGCCATGCTGGGTGGTGGAGCCGATACCTCGGCCGCAGACAATGCGGCGCGCCGGGAGGAAGAGGAGTCCAGGCGGCTGGAAAAGCAGAACAAGGCGCGCCTGCGCAACCGCCGTTCCCGCAACAGCGGGCGGCGGGCTTTGCTTGCCTTCGTCGATGATCTGGGCAAGCCCGGAGAATTGCGCACGACGCTCGGTTGATGCGACCGGCCTGAGCCTGTGCCTCAGCCGACCTCAGGCTCAGGTCGCCGCATCGACCCAGTTGCCATGGAACCCGTGCGGCACACGATGCGGCAGTTCGACCGTCGCAACCGGCCCCTGCGACAGGTCAGTCGCGGCAAAGACGAGGACATCGCTGCGATTCTCGGTGGCCCTGTAGGCAATGCCGAGAATCCAGCCATCGTCGGCAGGGGCATCCGGGGAAGCGGGCACGAAAACAGGCTCTGACAGTTGCGTGTCGGCGCCGTCTGTCCAGATCGTCCGGCGCTTCTCCTGCAGGTCCAGGTGAACATATTCGGTCCAGACACCGCGATCTCCCGGTCGGCGCTGGTCCACCGCGGCGATCCATCCGTGCCGGTGGGCAAGTCCGGCGCGCCGGTCGTCAACCCGGGGGAACTCACCCGGCCGATCATCCAGTTGACGTGCGGAAAAGCTTCCTGCCGGCCCATTCAGGGTCCAGCGCCAGAGTGTGGACGTGGCAGCCGACGGATCACCCGGCGTGCCGTCCGCGTGCGGGAACAGGGGCGCGGCATCGTACTTCATGACATCGGCGACGATATCGTCGCCATCGTCGAACGCATTCAGCACGTGGAACACATAGCAGGCCGGAACCTCGATCCACTTCAGCGTCCCGATGCCAGCGTCGCGGCGCAGGACACCGAGCCAGCCGGGCTTCTCCGGCTCCCACGCGAACGGCGACTGTCCCTTCATTGCCCGTTCCAGGCTGCCGGTCAGCGGCAGGACCGGAAACACGACGTGCGACCGGGTGACGATGAAGTCATGCACCATGGCCGAATAGGGGGTCGTGAAGGACTCCGCCCGGGTGATCTCGCCTTCCGCACTCACCACGTGGAACGTCATCCGGTCCGTGAAGTGGCCACCTGTCGAATAGCCGAAGAACAGCATTTCGCCGGTTTCCGGATCGATCTTCGGATGTGCGGTCATCTTCCCACCCGTCAGGCGATCCGCGAAGGTGTGGTAGCCGCGCGATGACAGGTCTTCGCCTGCCATCTCGAAAGGCGGATGGGCTTCCTCCAGCGCCAGCAGCTTTCCGGCATGGTGGATGATATTGGTGTTTGCCAGGCCGGAGTCCTGGCCGACGACGGACGGATCGGTCGTCATGGGATTGCCGAAGGTGCCGAACAGTGCCTCCCCTGCTGCGCGTTCCGCCAGGAACTTCGTAGTCCTGACCCAGCGATTCAGATAGCTGGCACGCCCCTCCCTGAACCGGAAGCCGTGCACCATCCCGTCGCCGGCGAACCAGTGATGATTCCGGTCGCGCGGGGGGTACTGCGGATTGGGGCCGATGCGAAACAGGGTGCCGTTGAGAGCGTCCGGCAGCTCGCCACGCACGATCAGATCGCCGGCCTCCCCCTCCATCAGCATCGGGGCATAGTTGCCGGACAGTTGCGGGTGCTTCGGGAACGGTCTGGTCATCTGGCGGGCTCCTGAGAAGAGAGGACGGGCATCTTGGCGGCTGTCCCGCCATGCGACAAGCGGGCAGCGAATCTTGCGGCTTGTAATTCGGTAAATATCGGTATAAATACGCATTCATCGCTGCTTGTACCTGCCCCGGCCCACTGGCGCCATCGCCAACCCCCGGCAGCGGAACAGCGAGAGGCTGCCCGTCATCGTGCAGGCAGCGGAATCGACCGGCCTATCCGACGCGGACCCGGCGAATTTCACACATTCTCGGAGTTTGAAGATGAGCAACAGCGTCGACGAAAGCTTTCGTCGCGAATATGCGACGAACGTCCATATCGCCTACCAGCGACAGGGCACGAAACTGCGTGAGACCGTGCGCACGCAGAACAACGTCAAGGGATCCTCGACCGTTTTCCAGAAGGTCGGGAAGGGCGTGGCATCCGTCAAGGCACGGCACGGTCTGGTGCCGACCATGAATGTCTCGCATGAGGCGGTGGAATGCTTCCTGAAGGACTTCTATGCCGGTGACTGGGTTGACCGGCTGGACCAGATCAAGTCCGGCACCGACGAGATGAAGGTGCAGGTCAATGCGGGCGCCTATGCCCTGGGTCGCAAGACCGATGACCTGATCGTCACGGAACTGGCCAGGTCCACCAACCTCACGCCGACCACGGCCGGGGGACTGACCAAGGCGAAGATCCTTGAAGCCTTCGAGATCCTGGGCGAGGCCGATGTGCCTGATGACGGCGAACGGTATGCCGTTGTCGGCTGGAAGCAGTGGTCGGAACTGCTGGATATTCCGGAGTTCGCCAATGCGGACTATGTCGGCGACGGTCAGCTGCCCTGGAAGCACACGCAGGCCAAGACCTGGCTCGGCACGCTCTGGTTCCCGCATACCGGACTGTCGGCCGACGAGTCGGGCAACCGGCTCTGCCACTGGTACCACAAGACGGCCGTGGGCCATGCCATCGGCAGTGATGTCACGTCCGACATCACCTGGCACGGCGATCACGCCTCCCATTTCGTCAACAACTACATGAGCCAGGGCACTGTCCTGATCGACGCCGCCGGTGTCGTCACCATTCCCTGCGCCGAATCCTGATTGGAGTGACCTCATGGCACTGAAGATCGAGAATCTCGAACGCATGGCCGGGGGTGGCGCAGGCTTCGCCATCTGGGGCTATGCCACGACCGACGACGCGAAGGCCGATGTTGTTGCCGCCGGCTATTTCAACGGCGCCAGCGACATGCTGCGGGTCGATGACTGGGTCTTCGTCCGCGCTACGGACGGGCATGGCATTGCCATCGTTAACCAGAACGCCGGCGAGACTGTCGATGTTACCGACCTGACCGCCGTGGGCGGCAGCGACGGCAGCTGACCGGTCGGGGGACGTGGTGCCGAGCGGTGCCGCGTTCCCCACCCCTTCTTTCCTTCATTCAAGGGAGGCCGCCAATGGCCCTCAACAGCGTGCAGCTTTGCGCACGGGCGCTGCTCAAGGTCGGTGCACAGCCGATCAGCAGTTTCGAGGAGAATACCGCCGAGGCCGAGATTGCCTCGCTTCTGTATGGGGTCTGCCGTGATTCCCTGCTTTCGGGCCATCCCTGGTCCTTTGCCACCGCTCAGGTCCGGCTTGCCAGGCTGGACGAGACCCCGCGCGCCGACTTTGATCATGCGTTCAGCCTGCCCGGCGATTTCCTGCGGGTCCTGTCCGCCGGTCATGGCCAGTCCGGGCGCGGTCGGGGCATTTCCTATCGCATTCAGGAACGGCGGCTGCATGCCAACGCCGAGACCCTGATGCTCACCTACATCTTTCGCCCTGACGAGAGCGCCTTTCCGGCCTTCTTCGATCAGGCGCTGATCTGTCGGCTGGCGGCCGATCTCTGTCTGCCGCTGACCGAGAACACCAGCCGCACCGAGATGCTGGCGAATGCAGCGGAACGGGAGTTTGCGCGCGCCCGCACCATCGACGGTCAGCAGCAGACACCGCAGACGATCGAACGTTTCCCGCTTGTCGACGTGAGAGGATGAACCGATGCCCAGACGTACAGCCCTGCAGCAGTTCAGCTTCACCAGTGGCATGCTGGATCCCGCCGTCGAGGCACGTACCGACGTCCGGGCCTATTTCGCCGGGGCCCGGGATCTGACCAATGTGCTGGGCATGGCCCAAGGCGGTGTGACCACGCGAGGCGGGTTTCGTCATGTCGCCGAAATCGAACCACCCGAGGGCGAAGAGACCATCCGTCTGGCGAGTTTCACCTTCGCACTCGGCAAGTCCTATCTGATCGCCTTCTCGCACCGGCGCATCGACGTCTTCGAGGATGGTGTCCTGAACCAGTCCTTGATCCCCGATCCCGAGGTCCCGGATGACGCGGACAGGTTCTTCACCTCGGATGAACTGGCTGATGTCTCATGGACGCAGAGTCTCGACACCATGATCCTGGTGCATCCGGATTACCCGCCCCGACGGTTGCTGCGCCAGCATGACGGTGAGGGTGAGGACTGGGTGCTGGGCGCACTTCCGCTGACGAACACGCCGACCTTCAACTTCCGCGGACTGACGCTCGGGACGGCATCCATCTCCATTTCCGGGGACACGGCGACAGTGACATCGACGGATGACATCGACTTCGCGTCCGTCGACCTGTCGGAAGGGGCACCGACGTTCTGGGTCCGGATCCATGGCGGTCTGGTCCGGGTGACGGCAAGGACCAGCGCTACGGTCGTCGAAGGTACGGTCGTGCAGACCCCGGAGGAAACGACGGCTGCAGAGCCGGGCCTCTGGACGGTCGAGGAGGATGCGTGGTCGGACCTGCGCGGCTGGCCTCGGTCAGTCAACCTGTTCCAGGGCCGACTCTACTTCGGACAGAACAGGTCCCGCCCGCAGACCATCTGGGGGTCCCGGGCCGGATCTTTCTTCGACTTCGGAACGACAGCGGATGTTCTGGATGACGAAGCCGTCGAGCTGACGCTGGACAATGACCAGATCGCCGCTGTGGAGCAGCTCTTCGTCTCCAACGACTTTCTCGCCATGACATCTGGCGGCGTCTATGCCTGTACCGAGACGCCGGTCACACCAGCCAACTTCTTCTTCAGGCGGCAGAGCGAGCTGCCCGCAGCGCCGATACGCCCGGTGGAGCTGGATGGCGTGGTCGTGTTCATCCGTTCCTCCAGCGACTCGGTGCGCGCGACCTGCAATGAGCTGGTGTTCGACGATGCCCGGCAGGTGCTGGTGCCGCAGGATCTGGGGTTGCTGGCCGGTGGCCTGATCGATTCGCCGGTCGATATGACAGCGCGACAGGGTACGGAGCTGGACGGTGCCAATCACCTGATGCTCGCCAACGCGGACGGTACGATTGCTGTTCTGAACACCCGTCGCGCTCAGAACATCGCCGGATGGACCCGCCTTCGTCTGGGGGGTGGCGGTCTCGTCAAGGCCATCTGTGCCGTCGGCGCCCGGGTCTATGCTGTCGTGTCCCGGCAACTGTCGGGAAGCACGCGCTGGTTCGTCGAATGTCTGGAGCCTGGGTCCTGTCTGGATTCCTCGGTTGTCGCTACGCCGGTTGGCGTCGTGCCGGCGACGGAATGGAATGGCCTGGAAGTACTGGACGGTAGCGAGGTGCACCTGTTCAGCGAAGGCGTGGATCTTGGTGCCGCGACCGTGGTCGATGGCGCCGTCACGACCCCGGAAGCGGTCGACAGTCTCGAAGTCGGGTTTCCGTTCGGCTGGACGGTGGAGACTATGCCGCTGGAGGCGGAACTGACGGACGGCACCTTCATCGGCAACAGGCATCGCCTGGTGCGCGCCACGATCCGCACGGGTCGCGCAGGCCGGTTCGCGGTCAATGGCCGGGATGTCGAGCCACGAACATTCGGTTCCGCTTCCTTCGGCAGCGCCGACCAGGTGGCTGCCAGACTGGCGACTGTTCGCCTGCTCGGGTGGAACGGCGGTCGCGGCGATGTCGGGGCAACTGTCTGCGTGACCGGAAAATCGACCGAGCCAGCAAGTATTCTCTCCATCACAGCAGAGGTGACACAGTAATGGCTGATCCAGTTTCCGCAGGAATAGCGACCCTGGGGCTTTCTGCCCTTTCGAGCGCGCAGCAGGCATCGGCGGCATCGGCCACGCGCCGGGTATCCCGTGCCCGCACCCGCCTTGACCTTGCCCGAAGCGATCGCGAGGGACAGGAGCAACTTGCCCGGACCTTGGCACGTCAGAATGTTCAGGGTGGGGCTCGGGGAGTTGCCGCATCCAGCGGTTCGCTCATGCGCCAGGCGATGGCGGCACGGCGTGCGGTCCGACGCAGCAGCGGTCTTGCCCGTGGGGCCGCATCGCTGGAGGATTCGATTGCCGATCAGCGCGCACGATCCCGGACCATTGGCAGCCTGATCGATTTCGGTCGGGCAGGCTTACGTTTTGGCAGAATCCTTGAGGCGGGCGCGTTGTCACGCCAATGAAGTCTGTCAGTTCTGTCGCGACCGTGGTGCGGTGATCGCTGCCGTCCTCTGACAGTGGACACCTTATCGATCCGGCGAATAACGTGATAAGCATCGGAATTCCCCTGCAGATCGTAACGGGGTACCATGAAGCTCCACTATCGGTAGGGGGATTGGCCCGGATGAATTGGCTCGGGTCCGCAGCAGCTCTGACGCTTGTTGTTATTCTGGCTGCCTGCGAGCAGTTACCGCCGCCACAGGCCGGGGGCGCTCAGCGGTCCCTGGCGGGTGGTGCAGCGAGTCCGCAGACCGAGCCGTCGCCCGGTCTTGCGGTGCTGGCGCCGGGGGAGCAGCAGGTGCCGCCTCTGCCCCCGCGGCGTCCCGTCGCCAGGGCCGGTGTGGTCGAGCCGGGGCCTTCTACCCGGGCGAGTCGCGATGCCGAAGCGCCTGTCGGCGGGGAACTGAGGGAGAAACCACCTTTTGGCGAGCTCGTGGGCCTGAATGCCGACGAGTTGCTGCGCCAGATGGGCTCCCCATCCGAAGTGCGGATACAATCACCTGCCACGATCTGGGAATACCGGTTCTCCGGCTGCACACTGGCGCTGTTCCTGTTCCGTGACGTGAACAACCAGCTGCTGAAGGCCCTGACGTTCGAGACGGCGGGACTGGAGGTCGATACAACGGTCGGAAGGGATGAACGGTGTCCCGATCCGATAGCGGAGAAAGTTGCTGATGGGTGAGCAGCCGCAGCCTCGTATTTTCCTGGTTGATGACGACGACCTGTTCCGGGAATCGGTGGCTCAGAACCTCGAGGACGCTGGCTTCAGCGTTCAGGAATTCCCGGATGGGCCTGATGTGATCGCGGCGCTGGAGGCCGGCGGCGCGCCAGGCCTCATCCTGCTCGACTGGAAGATGCCACGGATGAACGGCATCGAGGTCCTGAAGCAGATTCGGGCGGACGGGATCGAATTGCCTGTCATTTTCCTGACCGTCCTGAGCGATCAGATCTACGAGGAGGCGGCACTGATCGGTGGCGCGGTCGATTTCATCGAGAAATCCCGCAGCTTTTCCATTCTGAAATGGCGGATCGAACTGATTCTTGGCGGCACGCGCGGGGCGGCTGGAAACAGCGACGCAGCATCGGCGGAACATCGGGCTGGCGACCTGCTGCTGGACACGGATTCCGCCCGCACGCTCTGGAAGGAGCATGAGGTCGACCTGACAATCTCCGAATTTGCCGTGGTGCGTCACCTGGCGGAGAATGCGGGCCGCAACATGCGTTATCGGGAGATCTACGATCTGGTACGTGGCGAGGGCTTTCACGCGGGGTCCGGCGACGACGGTTTCCGCACGAATGTCCGCAGCATCATCAAGCGTATCCGTCGCAAGTTCGAGACTATCGATCCGGAGTTTGCCGAGATCGAAAACTATCCCGGATTCGGCTACCGCTGGCGCAAGGCACGCGATGCCTGATCGGATCAGGTAGGCTGATGTCCCGCTTCCTGCGTTCCCTCTGGATGCGCCTCGTCATTCTGTCCGCGATTCTCGCCATCGTGCCTGCGATCATCTACCTGCAACTGCAGCAGGCGGACAGTGAGCGACGCAGTCTGCTGCGTCAGGCGGTGGCGGAGCAGGGCGCGCTGATCGCCAGCGGCATTCTCTCATCACTTGATCCCACGCGCCTGCCGGAGCTGCAGGAAGTGCTTGCCCGGTTCGACAGCAGCGGCAATGGCATCCGGGTGCTGTTCCGGCCCGCGGGTGACAGCGGTGGATTCTTCTTTGTCGGGGCCTGGCCGACGATTTCCGAGAATGCCTTCGACAGCGAGAAGCAGCGCTTGCTGGCGACTGGTGCGCTTTCCATTCTGCAGGACAACTGCGCCTGGGCGGGGCGCACCGGTTCCGTATACGAAACGGTCTCCGGCAGCCGCCGGGCCATCACATCGGTGACACCCGTCAGCAATGCGGCCGGTTGCTGGGTTGTGGTGACCACGAAGGCGGAAGTTGCGCGTCTGGGATCGCCTGCGGAAGTGCCCTACTGGCAGAGCCCGGAAATGCTGGTCAGCGCCGGGATCTACCTGTTGATGGTCGTTGCAGTCTTTGGCCTGTTCCTGTCGGTACGGCGCAACCTGCAGCGATTTGCCGACCTGGCGGGTGTGATGCGGCGGGGAGGTGGCCGCCAGTCCAGTTTCCGTGACCTCAACCGACTGCCGGAACTGGATGGGGTTGCCCGCAGTTTCGATGACATGGTGGGCAGCCTGCGTCGTTCCGCCGATCAGTTGCGGACTTCGGCTGAAGAGAATGCACACGCCCTCAAGACCCCTGTCGGCGTCATTGCACAGGCCCTGGAGCCGCTCCGGCGGGCACTGCCGGATGTGAAGGCCGCACCCCACCAGTCCATCGAACGGATCGACCGTGCCGTGGAGCGCCTCGACAGCCTTATCGGTGCCATTCGCCGCAGTGAGGAGGCGACTGCCGCACTGATCTCGCCGGACAAGACACGTCTGGACCTCGCCGACCTGATCGGGCGCATTGTCGATGGCTTCGCGGAGGTCGCGGAGGAATCGGGGGCGACGATCAGTGTCCGGAGTGAAGGCCGCACGACGGTCGTGGGGAACAGGGATCTGCTCACCATCGCCATCGAGAACCCGTTGGAGAATGCCCTTGGCCTGCTGGGTCAGGACGGCGAGATCACGATCACGATCCGACCCGTCGGGGAAGGCATGGTGGAAGCCCGGATCTCCGACAACGGGCCGGGTGTGCCGGAGGACCGGCTGGAGTTCATCTTCCTCCGCCATGTCACGATCCGCGATACAGGCGGGGCCGACGATGGGCACGACGGTCTCGGCCTGTGGCTGACCCGCCGGAATGTCGAGGCCCTTGGCGGAACGGCGGTGGCGGAGCGCAATCCCGAAGGTGGATTGTCCATCGTCCTGCGCCTGCCGGAGGCGCGCTGAGCACCGGCCCTGAACGTATCCCGCCGTTCACCATTCAGCGGCTGTGCTGGGCAGCTCCCTGAACGATCAAACCGTCGGTTCCATAGCGGAGGAACTCCGCCACCAGCCGATCGGCCTCATTGAAGTAGGTCACCACAAGGCTGTCAGCCCCGGCAAAGGTCCCTTGTCGACGGAAGTGCAGATTGGGCTTTCGCTGCAGCGCCCGGGCCCAGTAGCCGCGCAGCGCCGTCTTGCCGGTGAGGACGCCGGTCGGATCGATACCCAGATCCTGAATATAGGGTGAGGCCATGCTCGCATCCTCGGCATAGAGCGCCAGAATGGCCTCCAGATCGTGACTGTTCCAGGCCTCGATCCAGGTCATTGCCCGGTCCTGGGCGCACGAAAATTCCATGATCTCCTCCCCAATATGAGTCAATATTACTGATATAGTCATATATACTGACATAAAATTCAAGCGGAGTTGAAGGCAGGATCCCGCCTGCTGGCGTGCTAGGCTGAGAGAAAACAGGAGGGGGACGCATGATCCGGAACATCGCGGTGGCGGTTTGCCTGACGGTTTTCGTGTCTGGTCCGGCTGCCGCCGGGGATGTGACCGAGGCCGCCGTTCTGGCGCTTTCCTGCGCTGCCTGCCATGGCCCCGGCGGTGCGAGTCCGGGCAGCATTCCTGCCATCGACCGGCTCACACCGTCCGAGATCGTCGCGGCGCTTCGGGCGTTCCGGTCCGGAACACGCCCTGCGACGGTCATGGACCGAATCGCCAAAGGCTATTCGGATGCGGAGATCGCACAACTGTCCGGCCAGTTCGGGAAGGGGAGATAGCATGTCTCCGGTTCTTTCCCGTCGTGATATCGGTCGCCTTGCGGTTGGTGTGGCCGCAGCCACCGTACTCGGTGCAGGCCCGGCACGCGCGGCCCGCAAGGTGGATGTCGTTGTCGTCGGCGGCGGGTTCGGCGGGGCAACTGCAGCCCGTTATCTGAAACAGTTCGCGCCGGGGCTGTCTGTCGTGCTTGTGGAGCAGAACCGCACCTTCCACACCTGTCCGTTCAGCAACCTCGTTCTGGGCGGTCTGCGGCAGATTTCCGATATTGCGCATACCTACGACCGGCTGTCGGACAGGTTCGGGGTGGAGGTCGTGCACCAGCGGGCCCTGGCGCTGGATGTGGAGACCCGGACCGTGCGGCTTGCCGACGGCAGCGGGATCGGTTTCGAGAAGGCGGTGCTGTCCCCCGGTGTCGACATGCGCTGGAACGCCCTGTCAGGCTACGATGAGGCCGCATCGGAGGTGATGCCCCATGCCTGGAAGGCGGGACCGCAGACCGTGCTGCTGCGCCGGCAACTGGAAGCCATGGTCGATGGCGAGACCGTGATCATTGCGCCGCCCGCCAATCCCTTCCGTTGCCCGCCAGGGCCCTATGAACGGGCGAGCCTGATTGCGCACTGGCTGCAGCAGAACCGGCCGAAGTCGAAGGTTCTGATCCTCGACGCGAAGGACGGATTCTCGAAACAGGGCCTGTTCATGCAGGCCTGGTCTGGTCTCTATCCCGGCATGATCGAACATGTCCCGGCCCGCGACGACGGGCGCATCGTCAACGTGAGCGCGTCCGGGCGATGGGTGGAGACGGCGTTCGGCACGCGACATTCCGGCGGCGTGATCAACATCATCCCGCCCCAGTGGGCGGGGGCCATTGCCCGCGATGCCGGACTGGCCAATGCCGACGGCTGGTGTCCGGTCGATCCGACGACATTCGCGTCGGAGATGGCACCGGACATTCATGTCATCGGCGATGCCGCGATTGCCGGACAGATGCCGAAGTCAGGTTTCTCCGCAAACAGTCAGGGCAAGGTGGCGGCAGCGAACATCGTCAGGGTGCTGGCCGGCGAGGCGCCGGTCTCCGGCTCCTTTGCCAATACCTGTTACAGTCTCGTGGCCCCGGATTACGGCATCTCCGTCGCCAAGGTCTACCGCTCGACCCAGGACGGCATCATCGGCATCGACGGCTCCGGCGGTCTCAGCCCCATGGATGGGGGAGCTGCTGTTCGGGCGCACGAAGCCCGGTTTGCAGAAGGCTGGTACGCGTCGATCACGCGGGACATGTTCGGCTGAGGGCGGCGTGGCCCCGCACATGCACGACCCTGATACCACGCGTTCTGGTTCTGATCGTCGCACGGCGCTGATTGCGATTGCGTTGCAGGTACTTGACTGTGCAGCCTGACCATTCCTGCACCCTCCTTGCCCCGGACCAGATCACCTAGTGCGCAAGAAAATTCCAGCCCTGGCCCCGCTCGTCGCCTGGATCATCGTCCAGTTCCTGATGACGTGGGCAGTTGCCGCGGCACCCGTGACCGTGGGCGGCAGTCTGGACCAGGCGAAGTTCCGCAGCCTGATCGCCGCCGGGGTTCAGGAACTGGTGATCTGTACGCCGTCAGGTCTGAAGGTGATCGACCTTTCAGATGGCACGGCGCGGGAAAAGTCGGAGTCCGGTGGTTCAGGCTGCGAATGGTGCCACGGTTTCGGCGCGTCTGTTCTGCCTGCGCCGGAGCGTGTCGCGACCGACGTCGTTCTGACCGTCACCGGTATCATCATGGCGCCCGCCCGGCAGCCCGCATGCATTGCGCGCCCGCACGGCATCGGATTTTCGTCCCGCGCGCCCCCTCTTCTGGCCCTGCATCAAAGCTGAACCGACGGTGCCTGACGGCACCTCTGCATGCATGTACAGAGAGAAAACCGATGATGAACCGACGTATGTTCGCCGGCGCCGCCATGGCGCTTGCCTTCACCGTGGCTGCGCCCGCAATTCTCGCCGCCAGTCCCGACAATGCCGAAACGAAGACCGTGACCGATGTGCTGGATCGCCAGGTGACGATCCCCGTCAGGGCCGAGCGCATCCTGCTCGGGTTCTATTTCGAGGACTTCTATGCCGTTGGCGGCCCGGATGCCTATGGCCGGGTCGCTGCAATCTCCCGCGATGCCTGGGAAGGCTGGCGGAACCTGCAATGGAAGGCCTATACCGCCGTCGATCCCCGGCTGGAACAGCTGATCGATGTCGGCGAGGTCGATGCGGGTACCTTCTCCGTCGAGAAGGCGCTGGCCGCCCGCCCTGACGTCGCTGTCCTGGCGGAGTGGCAGTTCAATGCCCTCGGCGACGTGGTGAACCGTCTGGAGGATGCAGGCATCCCCGTTGTCGTTGCGGACTACAACGCGCAGACCGTGGAGCGGCATGTCGCGTCCACCCTGCTGCTGGGTGCCGTGCTGGGGCAGCATGATCGTGCGAAGGCGCTGGCCGATGCCTATGCCGCCGCCGTCGCGGATGTGCGCGCCCGTGTCGCCGGGGTCACCACATCCGCGCCGAAAGTCTATGTGGAGCTTGGCAACCGGGGACCGGACGAGCTTGGCAATACCTATGCCGGACACATGTGGGGGGCCATGATCGACCTAGCCGGGGGGCGTAACATTGCTGACGGACAGGTCGCGAAGTGGAGCCCGCTGAGCGCCGAATTCGTGCTGGCACAGGACCCGGACGTGATCCTTGTTGCCGGGTCCGGCTGGATCGGTCGGGATCAGGCCGTGGTCATGGGACCGGGCATCGACGCCCACGCGACCCATGCGCGGCTGCGGCCGTATCTGGATCGTCCGGGCTGGCAGGACCTCAAGGCCGTCAGGAATGGCCAGGTTCACGCGCTTTACCATGGTGGTGCGCGGACGCTGTATGACCATGCCTACCTGCAGTACATCGGGAAGGTGCTGTATCCGGATGCCTTTGCCGATCTGGATCCGCAGGCAACGCTGGACAGCTTCTTCGACACCTATCTGCCGATCCCTGCCAGGGGCAGTTACATGACGAAACTGCCCTGACCTGAAACGGGCGCATGCGCCGGTGGTCAGGACCACCGCGCATGCACCCTTTCGCCTGATCCGCAGGGGTGACACCATGACCAACGATACCTTTTCGCCCGCCAGCTATCAGGGCCTGACCGCACGGCGGCTGGTCGTGCTGGCCGCATCCACGCTGGTGCTGGGCCTGACGATCATTGCCGATATTCTGACCGGACCGGCCATGCTGGATGTCGGCGAGGTCGTGTCGGCGCTGTTCCGGCCCGGCGATGCCGACCGGGTTTCCGTTGCCATCATCCACGCCATCCGTCTGCCCATGACCTGCATGGCGTTGCTGGTCGGTGCGGCGCTGGGCCTGGCCGGGTCGCACATGCAGACCATCCTGGGCAACCCGCTGGCCAGCCCCTTTACGCTCGGCTTCTCGTCGGCGGCGGGCTTCGGGGCCGCGGCGGCGATCCTCACCGGGTTCTCGCTGCCCGTGTTCCCCGCCCTGTCGATCCCGGTCGCGGCCCTGTTCGCCTGCCTGGTCGCGGCGGTGCTGGTTTACGGTTTCTCCCGCATGCGGGGGTTGAGCGCGGAAGTCATGGTGCTGGCCGGGATCGCCACCATGTTCCTGTTCCAGTCGTTGCAGTCCATGGCCCAGTACATGGCATCGCCGGAGGTGTTGCAGCAGATCGTGTTCTGGCTGTTCGGATCGATGACCAAGGCCAACTGGACCAATGTACCCATCGCCGCACTGGTGGTTGCCGCCGGTGCCGCCCTGCTGATCCCCGACATGTGGCGGCTTACGGCCCTGCGCATGGGGGATGACCGTGCCGCGGCCATCGGGGTGGATGTCCGTCGCCTGCGTATCCGTGTCTTCGCCGTTGTCGCCCTGCTGACTGCCGGGGCGGTGGCCTTCGTCGGTACCATCGGTTTCGTGGGGCTGGTGGCCCCCCACATCGCCCGCATGCTGGTGGGGGAGGACCAGCGGTTCCTGCAACCCGTTTCGGCGCTGATGGGCGCGCTTGTCATGATGGGGGCATCCATCCTGTCGAAGGTGATTTCCCCCGGTTCGGTCATCCCCATCGGGATCGTCACCGCCGTCATCGGTGTGCCGTTCCTGTTCATTCTGATCATGCATGGCCGCAGGAGGTTCTGGTGATGCTTCGTCTGGGTAATCTGACGGTTCGCTATGGTGGGACACGGGTGCTGGACGGCATATCCGCCAGCCTGCGCCCCGGCACCTTCACTGCCCTGATCGGCCCGAACGGATCAGGCAAGTCCAGCCTGCTGCGGGCCGTGGCAGGGTTGCAGGCCCATGGCGGATCTGTCGCGCTGGGGGATCAGGTGCTCGACAGCCGCGCACGGGGGCGGGACATCGCCTACATGCCGCAGGACACCGGCGCGACATCGTCGCTGACCCTGCTGGAAGTGGTGCTGCTGGGCCGCATCCGCTCGTTGTCGCTGTCCGTTCCCCGCGACCTGATTGACGGCGCCCTGTCGGCACTGGCCCGTTTCGGGCTGGACGCGATCCAGCATCGCACGCTGGATCAGGTCAGCGGCGGGCAACGGCAGCTTGTCTTCCTGGCCCAGGCCATGTTCCGCAGCCCGAAGGTGCTGTTGCTGGATGAGCCGACGTCGGCGCTGGACCTGCGGCATCAGCTTGTCGTGCTGGAACAGGTCCGCCAGCGCGTGGCGACCGATGGCGTCATCGCGGTGGCGGCCATGCACGACCTGACCCAGGCGGCCAGCTTCGCCGACCGGATCCTGTGCCTTTCAGGGGGGCGGCTGGTCGGCGACGGGACACCGGCAGAAGTGCTGAAGGCGGGCCTGCTGCGCCGGACCTACCGTGTCCGCGCCGACATTCACGACGTCGGGCAGGGCATCCTGAGCGTGGTGCCCCGCAGCGCGATCTGACCCTGCCGGTGCTGCCGTCAGCTCCGGTTCTGGCGGTTCTCGATCAGGTCGTCGACCACGGCCGGATCCGCCAGGGTCGAGGTGTCGCCCAGACTGCCGAAATCATCCTCGGCGATCTTGCGAAGGATGCGGCGCATGATCTTGCCGGAGCGGGTCTTCGGCAGGCCGGGGGCCCACTGCAGCTTGTCGGGACTGGCGATGGGGCCGATTTCCTTGCGCACCCACTGCACCAGTTCCTTCTTCAACTCGTCGCTGCTCTCGACACCGGAATTCAGCGTGACATAGGCATAGATGCCCTGACCCTTCACATCGTGCGGATAGCCGACAACGGCGGCCTCGGCCACATTGGCGTGGGCGACCAGGGCGCTCTCGACCTCTGCGGTGCCCATGCGATGGCCGGAGACGTTGATGACGTCATCGACGCGACCGGTGATCCAGAAATAGCCGTCCTCGTCCCGGTTCGCCCCGTCGCCGGTGAAATAGCGCCCCGGATAGGTGGAGAAATAGGTCTGGATGAACCGTTCATGGTCGCCATAGACCGTGCGCATCTGCCCCGGCCAGCTGTCGGTGATGCAGAGGTTGCCGCTGGCGGCACCCTCCAGTTCCTTGCCCTGCTCGTCCACCAGAATGGGCTTGATGCCGAAGAAGGGGCGGGTGGCGGAGCCGGGCTTCAGGGCCGTGGCTCCGGGCAGCGGCGTGATCAGGATGCCGCCGGTTTCCGTCTGCCACCAGGTGTCCACGATGGGGCAGCGGGCGTCACCAACCACGTCGTAATACCACTGCCAGGCTTCCGGATTGATCGGTTCCCCGACGGAACCGAGCAGGCGCAGCGACTTGCGGCTGGCGGCCTTCACCGGGCCGTCGCCCGCACCCATCAGCGCGCGGATGGCGGTCGGCGCGGTATAGAACAGGCTGACATTGTGCTTGTCGCAGACCTGCCAGAAGCGGCCATTGTCGGGATAGTTCGGCACGCCTTCGAACATCAGCGTGATGGCACCATTGGCCAGCGGTCCGTAGAGGATATAGCTGTGGCCGGTGACCCAGCCGACATCGGCGGTGCACCAGTAGACCTCCCCCGGCCTGTAGTCGAAGACATATTCATGGGTCATGGAGGCATAGACCATGTAGCCGCCCGTGGTGTGCAGCACACCCTTCGGCTTCCCCGTCGAGCCGGAGGTATAGAGGATGAACAGCGGATCCTCAGCATTCATCGGCTCCGGCGGGCAGTCGGCGGACTGCGCCGCCGTCAGTTCCTCGTACCAGACGTCGCGGCTGTCGTTCCAGGCCACGTCTCCGCCGGTGCGCCGGACCACGACAACGGTCTTCACGTCAAGGCCGTGCCCGTCGATGGCGGCGTCCGTATTGGCCTTCAGCGGGATCTTGCGCCCGCCGCGCACCCCCTCATCCGCCGTGATCACGCAGGTGGACTCGCAATCCTCGATCCGTCCCGCCAGGGCCTCGGGGGAGAAGCCGCCGAAGACGACGGAATGCACCGCGCCGATGCGGGCGCAGGCCAGCATGGCGACCGCGGCTTCCGGAATCATCGGCATGTAGATGGTGACACGGTCCCCCTTCTGCACACCGCGCGCCTTCAGCCCGTTGGACAGGCGACAGACGCGTTCATGCAGGTCGCGGTAGGTGATGCTCTCGTCCTGGTCGGGCTCATCCCCCTCCCAGATGATCGCCGTCTGGTCGCCCTTGTCGGCCAGATGGCGGTCGAGGCAGTTGGCGGAGGCATTCAGTTCGCCATCGGCATACCACTTGATGTGCAGGTCATCCGCGTCGAAGGAGACGTCCTTCACCTGGGTGTAGTCCTTCGACCAGGTGATGCGCTTGCCGTGTTCCGCCCAGAAGCCCTCGTTGTCCTCAACGGAGCGCTTGTACATGGCCAGGTAGGTGTCGTTGTCCACGTGGGCGCTTGCCGCCCAATCGTCGCTGACGGGATAGGTATTTGCCATGGTGCGGTGTCCTCCGGGCGCGCGTTTCTTGTTGGCTGAAACGTGACATGCAAGACGCCTGTGCCGCAACGGTAAGCTTTGCCGCAATCGCTCGTCCGGTCGCGCCCCGGTTGCGGTTCAGGCCACCCAGAACCGGCGGGTGAACAGCACCAGAACGGTGAACAGTTCCAGCCGGCCCAGCAGCATGCCCGCCGACAGCAGCCATTTGGCGGTATCCGGCAGGGGCTGGAAATTGCCGCTGGGGCCGATGATGTCGCCCAGTCCGGGGCCGACGTTCGCCACGGCGGTCGCGGCGCCGGACAATGCCGTCGTCATGTCCAGACCGGTGAGCGTCAGCAGGAAGGCAAGGATCGCGAACACCATCGCGAACAGGAAGAAGTAGCTCATCACCGCGTCGGTCACATGGCTTTCGATGGGGCGACCGTTGAAACGTGGCACCAGCACGGAGTTGGGCCGGATCAGTTCCCGGATCTGCACCCGCGCATTCTCGAACATCACCCGGAAGCGGAAGATCTTGATGCCGCAACTGGTGGACCCGGCGCAGCCGCCGATGAACATGGCGAAGAAGAACACCACCGTCGCGGCGCGCCCCCACTCGCCATAATCGGCGGAGGCATAGCCGGTGCCGGTCATGACCGAGATGACGTTGAACAGCATCAGCCGCAGACCCTCCAGCGGTTCCACATGCAGGAACAGGTCGGTCAGCAGCGCCACCAGCGCCAGCAGCCCGCCGACGGTCAGGAAGAACCAGCGCACCTGGGTATCGCGCCACAGGGCCATCGGTCGCCCGCGTACCGCCTGCAGGTAGAGCACGAAGGGCAGCGACCCCAACACCATGAAGACGATGATGATCCATTCCATGTGCGGGTTGGCGAAGCCGCCCACCGAGGCGTCGCGGGTGGAGAACCCGCCGGTGGCGACGGTGGTCATGGCATGGGCCATGGCGTCGAAGGCCCCCAGCCCGGTGCCCCACAGCAACGCGGCACAGACCAGTGTCAGCACCAGATAGATCACGGCGGTCGCGCCGGCGATCTGCGCCGCGCGCGGCATGGCCTTGTCGGAGCTTTCCGAGCTTTCCATGCGGAAGAGCTGCATGCCGCCGATCTGCAGCAGCGGCAGCACGGCAATGGCGGTGACGATGATGCCGACCCCGCCAAGCCATTGCAGGATGGAACGCCAGATCAGGATGCCGGGCGGCGCATTGTCCAGCCCGATGATGACGGTGGAACCGGTGGTGGTCAGGCCCGACATGGCCTCGAAGAAGGCATCCGTATAGGACATCTCCAGTCCCGCCATGGCGAAGGGCAGCGCGGCCAGTGTCGGCAGCACCAGCCAGACGGAGGTGGTCAGCACGAAGGCCCCGCGCAGGGTCAGCCGGATGCCCCGCCGCCATGTGCAGGCCACCACCGTGCCGCCCACGAAACCGGATGCGGACGCCGCGGCCAGGAAGACCTGGTAGTCCGTGTTCCCTGCCATCAGGTCCACCGCCGCCGGGATCAGCATGGCAGCCGCCAGCATCACCGCGAAGATGCCGTTGATCAGGAATATGCCCCGGGGATCACCCATGCGGGTCCAATTCAGTTCAGTTGGGTGGCCCGGCGGGGCAGGTCGAGGGAGAAGGGCGGGATGGCGATGCGGAACCGCTCGCCGGTGCCGGACAGCATGCCGTAGTGCCCCACCATGATGCCGCTGGGCGTGCTCAGCGGGCAGCCGCTGGCGTAGGAAAAGCTCTGCCCCGGTTGCAGGATCGGTTGCTTGCCGATCACGCCGGGGCCTTCGACTTCCTCAACACGGCCATTGCCGTCGGTGATGTGCCAGTAGCGGTCCAGCAACTGCACCGTGTCCTGGCCCCCGTTCTCGATCGTCACCTCATAGGCCCAGACGTAGCGGCTCTTTGCCGGTTCCGACTGTTTCGCCAGATACACGGGCTTCACACGCACCGTCAGGTCGCCGGTGCGGGCGACATAGCGGCCATCGGTATCGAATTGCTGTTCTGCGGACATGCCGCGGAGTATCCGGCGCACCCCGTTGATTGTCCAGCGAGCGGATTGCCGGATCAGCAGTTTGCACGCGTCTTGCCGGAACCGGCGTGCCGCACCGGGGTTGGAGACTGGGCTCGCGGATCAAGTCCGCGAGCGTCGTGGTGGGGAGGGCACGCGGCCACAGACGGTAGGGATCGCCCGTGTGAACGGAACAGGACAGTGCAATCGCCGCACGGCCACCACCTCCCCAAGACGTCTTGCCCGGACTTGATCCGGGCATCCAGCGTGCCGCATCAGTGTGGGGGACTGGACGGGCGAGTCACGCCCGCGCGGTCCCGGCACCTGTTTCAGCCGACACTGCACGACCCCCCGCCCAGCACGCAGAACCGCGCGCAATGGGGGTGGTTCAGCGGCACGTCGGCGGCGGCCTGTTCCAGTGTTTCACCCAGGTCGAAGCGTTCGTCGTAGGGCAGCAGGGTGCAGGGCACCACGGTCGCCGCCGGCTCCCCCTTGCGTTTCACCACCATGCGCGAGGTGGCGCACATCATCGCATCGGGGCTGACGTTCAGGATGCCCCAGCAGGCGGTGGTGATCTCCGGCACGTCCGCCGAGCCGTCCATTTCCGGGAACAGCACCAGCCGCTCCGGGTCCTGCGCGTCGATGCCGATGTTGCGCTCCGCGAACAACCGCGCGAACCCGGCGCGCAACAGTGCCTCCGTTTCCTGCCACATGGTGCGCCCGGCCACCGAGAGATGAAACCCGTTCGCCGCCAGCCAGTCGAGGCCGGGCAGCATGCGTTCCCAGGCGTGGCTCCCGCGTTCCAGCTCGTGCAGCCGTGCCGCGTAATGGTCGATGGAGACCCGCACCCGAAGCTGTTCCCCGAACTCCTGCCGCAGCGCCAGCAGACCATCGGCGCACTTCATCATCGGCCGCATGGCGTTGGTCAGCACCAGCACGCGATAGCCCCGGCTGAGCGCGTCGCGCAGCATCGGCAGGAAGTCCGGATTCATGAACGGCTCCCCGCCCGTGAAACCGATCTCCGCGGTGCCGCCGCGCGCGTCCGCCTCGTCCAGGAACCGCTGCACCTCCGCCGCCGTCAGATAGACGAGGCGGTCATTGCTCGGGCTGGACTCGATGTAGCAGTTGGCGCATTCCAGATTGCACAGGGTGCCGGTATTGAACCACAGCGTCGCCAGCCGCTTCAGCGCCACGGAGGCCCGTGTGCTGCCATCGGCAGTGGTCGCCGGATCGCGGAACTTTGCCGGGTCGATGCCCGGATGGACGGGGTTCAGCGCGGCATCGGTCATGGTCACTCCCGGTCTGTTCCGGCACGGTCGGGACAAGACATTGATTCGCCTCACCCTCCGCCCGGCATCCGGCGAAGGTGGGCAGGTCCGCCCCCCTTGTCAACGCGCTGCCCCCGCCGCTCACGCGGGGGTGATGGGGACGTGTGAGGCCGATTGCACCACTGCACCCGCGCAGCCCCGCTTGCCAGCGCCCCTGATTCCGGTTATGCGCTTGTCCGTGGCTGACGCGCTGGCGAGGCCACCCGGCGGGTATGATGTAATGGTAGCCTGTCAGCTTCCCAAGCTGAACGCGGGGGTTCGATTCCCCCTACCCGCTCCAACTGTCCACATCCCCCGGAACTCATTTCCATTCAGGCACCTAGGGTCCATGGCATCGCAGCCATGAACCGGAGGTCGCCTTGTGACAGCGCCAGATTCCGAGACCGCCAGACCCGCCCCGAGCCGACGCCGCAAGACCGCCGCGCCGGAGACTGATCCGCAGGCCGTCGCCAGAGAGCATGCCCTCGACCAGCGGCTTTCCGTCTTTCGCAATGATCCGCTGGGCTTCGTGCGCTGGGCCTTTCCGTGGGGGCGGAAGGGGACGCCGTTGAGTCGGCACATGGGGCCGGACCGCTGGCAGGCCGAGGTGCTGGACGCCATCGGCGCGCGGCTTCGGGCTGGGCTGAGGACGGAACAGCCCACCGACCCGACCCTGATCGCGGTGTCCAGCGGCCATGGCGTGGGCAAGTCGGCGCTGGTGTCCTGGCTGGTGCTCTGGGCCATCGCCACCATGGAGGACACGCGTGGTACGGTCACCGCCAATACCGAGACCCAGTTGCGCACCAAGACCTGGGCGGAGCTGTCGAAGTGGCATCGGCTGGCGCGGGTGCGGCACCGGTTCAGCCAGATGTCGAACTCGATCCGGGCGAAGGCGGCGGGCAGTTCCGGCAACTGGCGCATCGACATGGTGCCCTGGTCGCTGACCCAGACGGAAGCCTTTGCGGGGCTGCACAATCTGGAGAAACGGCTGCTGCTGGTCTTCGACGAGGCCAGCGCTATTCCCGACCTGATCTGGGAGGTGACGGAGGGATCGCTGATCGACCGGGGGACGGAGATCGTCTGGGTGGTCTTCGGCAATCCGACCCAGACCACGGGGCGGTTCTTCGACTGCTTCCACGGGCTGCGCCACCGCTGGCAGTGCTGGACGGTGGATTCGCGCTCGACCCGCCTGACCAACAGCATCCAGATCGACCGCTGGATTGCCGACTATGGTCCCGATTCGGACTTCGTGAAGGTGCGGGTGAAGGGGGAGTTCCCCGCCACCAGCGTGCGCCAGTTCATACCCGCGCGGCTGGTGGATGCGGCACGGGCGCGACAGGGGGAGGTGGATCTGGACCCGGAGGCGCCGCGTGTGATGGGGGTGGATGTGGCCCGCTTCGGCGACGATTGCTCCGTCATCCTGCTGCGCCAGGGCAACCGGGTCGTCGGCGAGATCGAGCGTCACCAGGGTCTCGACCTGATGCAGTTCGCCGCCATCGTCAACGACCGGATCGAGTTGTGGAAACCCAATGGCGTCTTCGTAGACGGGGCAGGCGTGGGCGGCGGCGTGGTGGACCGGCTGCGGCAGCTGGGCCGCAAGGTGCATGACGTCAATGGCGGCAGCGCCCCGCGCCAGCGCCGGGACTATGCCAACCGCCGGGCGGAGATGTGGGACCGGATGCGCAAGTGGCTGCGCACCGGCGCGCTGCCCGACGACGCTGACCTGATCAGCGACCTGAAGGGACCGGAGTACGGCTTCGACAGCACCGGCCATATCCTGCTGGAGAAGAAGGAGAAGATGAAGGCGCGGGGCCTGGCCAGCCCCGATGCGGCGGACGCTCTGGCCCTCACCTTCGCCGACCCGGTCGCCGCCAACCGCAGGCTGCATCAGCGGTTCATGGCCCGGACGACTTTCAACCCGCTGTAGGGGTGCGCAAGTCGCCCAGTCCCGTTCCACGCCTCACCCAGGCCTGACCCGGGTGTCCGGTCTCCCACGTTCGTGCGGCACTGCTGGGCCGCCGGATCAAGTCCCGCGGCGGTGTCTGTTCCTACAAGGCGGCGATGCGGTGGGTTTTCTCTCCGCCTCACTCCTCGTGAAAGCGGCCGCCGCGTCCGTCGCCGGCGCTGAAGCGGCTGGCACCGGCCTGTGCCTCCGTGTGCTTCGCGGCCTCGGCACGGACCGCCTCGGCCATCAGGGCCTCGGCCTCGCTGCTGTCGAAGGCGGCCCAGGCGGAGGCGCGGTCGGCGCGCATGGCCAGCGGCGGGTGGCGCACGATCTCCTCCGCCAGCGCGCGGGCGTCGTTCAGGGCTTCACCCGCAGCCGCCCGCCGGTCGGCCAGACCGATGGCCAGTGCCTCGTCGATGCGGACCTCCCGCCCGGTCAGCAGCATGTCCAGTGCACGGGAACGGCCAACCACGTGGGGCAGGCGGGTCGGGGTGCCGTCGCTCATCGGCACGCCGAAGCGGCGGCAGAAGACGCCGAAGACCGCCGTCTCGCCGGCCACGCGCAGGTCAGCCCAGAGGGCCACGCCCAGCCCACCGGCAACCGCATGTCCTTCCACCGCCGCGATCACCGGCTTGGTGCAGGGGCGGCTGAGCGGGCCATCGGTCCCGGCCCAGGCCTGGTAGGTCGCGCCCTCGCTGGCGAGTTGCTTCAGATCGGCCCCGGCGCAGAACCGCCCGCCCGCGCCGGTCAGCAGCACGGCGGCGATGGCGTCATCCGCCTCCACCTCCGCAATGGCCCGGCCCAGCGCGGCCGCCGCCTTCGGGTCCAGCGCGTTGCGGGCCTGCGGGCGGTCGATGGTGACGGTGGCTATGGCGCCGTCGCGGGCAAGCAGGATGCCGTCCGTCATGGCTGTGACCTCAGTTGGCGGGGCCGTCGGTGCCGTCCGCGCCCAGCAGCTCCACCATGTCGCGCAGCGCGTCCTTGGCGGCGGAACCCAGCGTGGTCTGCATCGACTGCACAAGGGTGGCCATGACGGCGGCGGAGAAGATCTCCCGGTCCAGCCCCTGTTCCGCGCATTCCTCCAGCGCCTTGTCGAGGTTGCGGGTGATGATCTCGGCGGCTTCCGCCAGCTTCTGCGGGGTCGCGGGGTCGTCGAACGTGTTCACGGTGTCTGCTCCGGCTGAAAAGTGTGGTTGCCATCAACAGAGCCGATAACGGACGCTCCGACAACCACCAAGGAAGCTTGCCGATGTTCCCGGCTTGGGCTAGGCGCAGGGGATGACACGCGAAACCGGCATAGGCGAATGGCGGACGGTCGCCCGGGCGGAGGATCTGGCCCTGGCGGACGCGCGGCTCTACGCGTTGCCGCACCGCGATCCGGCCGGGGAACTGCTGGCCGTCGATATCCTCAGCCGGGCGGAGACGGTGCGCCGCTGGCGCACGGGCCGCGACGGCGCCGTTGCCCTTGCCACGGCACTGCCGGGCGACGCAGGACCCGCACTGATGGTGGCCCTGCGGGGGATCGAGGCGGCGACCGTGCGGCGTCGGGCGACACGTCCCCGCGTCATGGGCATCGTCAATGTCACCCCGGACAGTTTCTCCGACGGGGGCCTCGCCGCCGAACATGATGCGGCCATCGCGCGCGGGCGGCAGTTGGCGGCGGAGGGCGCGGCGATCATCGACGTCGGCGGCGAATCCACCCGGCCCGGCGCCGAGCCGGTGGCGGAGGCGGAGGAATGGCGACGGGTCGAGCCGGTGCTGCGGACGCTGCTCGCCGACGGGCTGACGGTCTCCATCGACACCCGCAAGGCCCGGATCATGACCCAGGCCGCCGGACTGGGCGTGCCGGTCATCAATGACGTCAGCGCGCTGGGGCATGATCCTGCGTCACTCGGGGCCGCTGCGGCGACCGGCGCGGACATCGTGCTGATGCATTCTCAGGGCGATCCGACGGTGATGCAGCAGAACCCGACCTATGATGACGTGGTGCTGGATGTCTTCGACGAATTGCGGCTGCGGATCGGGGCCTGCAGTGCCGCCGGTATCCCGCAGGGGCGGCTGATCGCCGATCCGGGCATCGGTTTCGGCAAGACCTTCCCGCAGAACCTGGCGCTGCTGCGGCACCTGCCGCTGTTCGAGGGGCTGGGCGTGCCGCTGCTGGTGGGGGCAAGCCGCAAGGGCTTCATTGGCTGGCTGACCGGGGTGAAGACCGCCGGGGACCGTCTGGGCGGATCGCTGGGGGCGGCGCTGTTCGCGGCGTCGGTGGGGGCGGACATCCTGCGGGTGCACGACGTGCGTGCGACAGTGGAGGCCCTGACCGTGACCGGTGCCGCCGCCCATGGACAAGCCCCCGCCGGTTCGGCCTAATCTCGGGAAGGGACAGGAATCGACATGACGAAGCAATTTGCCGGAATCAGGACATGACGCGGAAACTATTTGGTACGGACGGCATCAGGGGCAGGGCCAACACGGCGCCGATGACGGCTGAGACGGCGCTGGCTGTCGGTCTGGCAGCGGGGCGCATCTTCACCCGTGGGGCCCACAAGCATCGTGTGGTGATCGGCAAGGACACCCGTCTTTCCGGCTACATGCTGGAACCGGCACTGGCGGCGGGTTTCACCTCCGTCGGCATGGATGTTGTCATGGTGGGGCCGTTGCCGACACCGGCCATCGCCATCCTCACCCGGTCCCTGCGCGCCGACATGGGCGTGATGATCTCCGCCTCCCACAATGCGTTCGAGGACAATGGCATCAAGCTGTTCGGTCCCGACGGCTTCAAGCTGTCCGACGAGACCGAACTGGAGATCGAGGCGGAGATGGAGAAGACGGGGGAGATCGGCCTGGCCGACTCCCACGATCTGGGCCGCGCCAAGCGGCTGGAGGATGCGGGCGGGCGCTATATCGAGTTCGTGAAGAACACCTTTCCGCGCGGGCGCACCCTGAACGGCCTGAAGGTCGTGGTCGATTGCGCCAATGGTGCGGCCTACAAGGTCGCCCCGATGGCCCTGTGGGAACTGGAGGCCGACGTGGTCTCGGTCGGCGTCGCGCCGAACGGGCTGAACATCAATGCCGGCTGCGGCTCCACCGCGACGGAGATGCTGCGCGAGAAGGTGCTGAAGCTTGGGGCCGACGTCGGGATCGCGCTGGACGGGGACGCGGACCGGCTGATCATGGTCGACGAGAAGGGGCAGGAGGTCGATGGCGACCGGCTGATGGGCCTCATCGCCTCCCACTGGGCGGCGAAGGAACGGCTGAAGGGCGGCGGACTGGTGGCCACCGTCATGTCGAACCTGGGGCTGGAGCATTACATGAACAGCCTTGGCCTTGATCTGGTCCGGACCCAGGTCGGGGACCGCTATGTCGTCGAGCAGATGCGGGCAAAGGGCTACAATGTCGGTGGCGAGAAGTCCGGCCATATCGTCCTGACCGACTATGCGACGACCGGCGACGGCACCCTTGCCGCGCTGCAGGCGCTGGCGGCCATCGCGGAGACGGGCAAGCCGGTTTCCGAAGCGGTGGCGCTGTTCGATCCGCTGCCGCAGGTGCTGAAGAATGTCCGCTTCGGTGCCGGTGCGCCGCTGGAGGAGAAGCAGGTGAAGGCGGCCATCGCGGAGGGTGAGGCGCGGCTGGAAGGCACGGGTCGTGTGCTGATCCGCAAGTCGGGCACCGAACCCGTCATCCGCGTCATGGCGGAGGGCGAGGACGAAGGCCTGGTCGGCAATGTGGTCGACGACATCTGCGACGCGATCAAGGCGGTTTCCGCCGGTGCATGACCGCAAGGCTCCGGGCCGGGTCCTGATCATCGCCGGATCCGATTCCGGCGGTGGTGCGGGTATCCAGGCCGACATCAAGACGGTGACCGCGCTTGGCGGCTACGCGGCGACCGCGATCACGGCACTGACAGCGCAGGACACCCAAACGGTTCATGCGATCCAGGAAATCCCGGATGCCTTCATCGCGCAGCAGATCGCCCTGGTGGCCGATGACATCGGTGCCGACTGCGTCAAGACCGGGATGCTGCATCGGTGTTCGGTCATCGAGACAGTGGCTGCGACGCTGGACGCGCACCTGGCCGGTGTGCCGGTGGTGATCGATCCGGTGATGGTGGCCAAGGGCGGTGCGCGGCTGCTCGACGATGACACCACCGAAAGCCTCATGACGCTGCTGTTGCCCCGCGCGACGCTGCTGACCCCGAACCTGCCGGAGGCCGAGGTGCTGACCGGAATGACCATCACCACGGTTGCGGACATGGAGCGGGCGGCGGAGAAGCTGCTCGCCGCCGGTGCCCGTGCGGTGATGCTGAAGGGCGGACACCTGCAGGGACCGGAACTGACCGATCTGCTGCTGACCCGCGATGGTGAACGGCACGTGTTCAGCGGCCAGCGCATCGATACCCGCAACACCCACGGGACGGGCTGCACCACGGCCTCCGCCGTCGCCTGCGGTATCGCGCAGGCCATGTCGCTGCCTGATGCCGTGGACCGCGCCCGCGATTACGTGCGCAAGGCGATCCTGACCGCGCCGGGCCTGGGGGGCGGACACGGCCCGCTGAACCACGGCCATACGTTCGGCTGATCAGTCACCGCGCCCTGTCTGCAGTCCATCCAGCCAGGCCAGCACCTCCGGTATGGTCTGTGCCACCTGCGGCGTCGGGCTCGCGGGGCGCGCGACCATGATGACCGGCAGACCCGTCTGCGCTGCTGCGGCGATCTTGGCCCAGCCCGCATCGCCGCCGCTGTTGCGGGCGACCAGGTGGGTTGTCCGGGTTTCGGCCAGCAGGCGGCCCTCTTCCTCCGGGGACGTGCCGGGTGGCGCAATGATCCAGCGCGCGTCGGGCAGCAGCCCATCGGGCGGGGCCTGCAGCGTGCGCACCACCAGTCGCGCGGGGTGACCGTGAAACGCGGCCAGGTGGCGCTGGCCCAGGGCAAGGAAGCCGGTCGCATCAGTCGGCAGCAACCGGGCCGCATCGGGGAGGTCCGCGGCGGGGATCCATCTGGCTCCTGTCGGCGGGCTCCAGGGCGGGCGCAGCAGCCGCACCATCGGCAGCGCCATGTCCCCTGTCACTTGGCTGACGGTGCGCGACATCCGTGCGGCGAAGGGATGGGTCGCGTTGACCACCACATCGATCCGTTCCTCACGCAGGTAGGCCGCGAGACCCTCCACGCCGCCGAAGCCGCCACTGCGCACCGCTGCGGCAAATCCCTTCGCCTGCCGGGTCACGCCGGCGAGCGATACCGTGACCCGCCAGCGCGGGTCATCGGCCAGGGCACGGTCAAGCGCACCTGCTTCCGCCGTGCCCGCCAGCAGCAGGACGTTCAGCGGCCTGTTCCTCTCACCTGGCGTGGGCAACGATCTGCCCCTGTCTGTCGGTGATCATCAGATCAACCTGGATCGGGGCACCTGCGAGCTGTTTCAGCGCGCGGGCCCGGCAGTTCCGTGCGATGGCCGGGGCCAGTTCGATGCCGGCCTCCATGGCCAGATCCAGTGCCTGCTTCGCGGTATTGGCCTGGGCGATCCTTCCGGCAATGTCAGCCGACGCGCCCAGTTCCGTTGCCGTACGGGCGAGCGCGGGGAGATCGACCTGGCTGCGCCCCGAATGCAGGTCATTGGCCCCCTGGGAGAACTTGACCAGCTTGCCGAAGCCGCCCGCGATGGTCAGCCGCGGCAGAGGATGATCGCGCAGGTACTTCAGTGTGCCGCCGATGAAATCCCCCATGTCGAGGATCGCCGACGTCTCCAGCCCGTAGTGGCGAATCACCGCTGCCTCCGATGTGGAACCGGTGGCTGCCGCCACATGCGCCGTGCCACAGGCGCGCGCCACATCGATGCCGCGATGGATGGAGGCGATCCAGGCGGAGCAGGAGAAGGGCCGGACGATGCCCGTTGTGCCCAGGATCGACAGCCCGCCCTCGATTCCCAGCCGACCGTTCCAGGTCTGTCTGGCCAGTTCCGCACCGCAGGGGACAGAGACCTCGATCTCGACGTCGCCGGTACCTCCGAGGTCGCTCGCCACCTCGAAGATCACCGTGCGCATCATGTCCCGCGGGACCGGGTTGATCGCGGGTTCGCCAGGGGGCAGCGGCAGACCGGGGCGTGTCACCGTGCCGACCCCGTCACCTGCCCGGAAGCGGACGCCGGATCCCGGCGGACCGTGTCGCACCGTGGCGATGATCAGTGCCTGATGGGTGACATCCGGATCGTCGCCCGCATCCTTGATGATCCCGGCGGTGGCATAGCCTTCGCCGCGCCCCATATAGGCAAGCGCGAACTCCGGTGTCTGGCCTTTCGGCAGGGTGATGCCGACGGGGTCGGGAAAACGGCCGGAGAGAAGGGCCTGATAGGCGGCCTTCGTTGCCGCTGTCGCACATGCGCCAGTGGTCCAGCCTGTTCGCAGCTTGCCTGTCGGTCGATCCGTCATGGGCCGCAGTCTAGCGGGTTCCTGCGCCGGAGGCGTGGTTCAACAGGTGATCTTCAGCAGGTCGTGTGACACCGAGATCGTTCCGTCGAAGCAGGCGCGGGCGTCCGCCGCCCATTCCTCCTCGCGCCCCGGGGGCGGGGGCGGCACGAAATGGTTCAGCACCAGATGTCCGACATTGCAGCGCGTGGCGGTCTGTCCGGCCTGCGCCACGTCCGAATGGTAGTCGATGACATCCCGCATCCGCGGGGCGGGGGCCTGGCTGATGAGGTCGCTGCGGATCACGGTCTGGACATATATGTCCGCGTCCTGACAGATCGCGTCGAGGCCGTCGCAGGGAACCGTGTCGCCTGCGATTGCCACCACCTTGCCCTCGGCCTCGATCCGGAAGCCGAGCGTCGGGTGGACGGGACTGTGGTCCGTCGGCATGGCAAGGATGCGTACGCCCTCCTCCTCCAGCACCGCGCCGGGTTCCAGTTCACGGGTCTCGACCCGGGGGCCTTCCGTCAGGTCCTCATGGTGCGCGATCCGATAGCCGATATCGGTCTCCAGGGTCGCCAATGTCCGGTCTGAGAACTGTCGGGACCCGACCGGACCGAAGACACGCAAGGGGTTCGGACCGGGGCTCATGACCCAGCGGGTGGTGATCACGTCGTTGAAATCGGTGGTGTGGTCGCTGTGCAGGTGGGTCAGGAACAGGGCCGAGATGTTCTGTGCCCCGAAGCCCGCTGCGGCGGCGCGCATCAGAACGCCGCGCCCGCAGTCGAACAGGAAGCGTTGCTGTCCCACCTGCACCAGCGTCGACGGTCCCGCCCGATCCGGGTGCGGCATCGGCGAACCACTGCCCAGAATGATGACGTCCATGCTCGATCTCCCCAATGAAACACTACGCTGGCACCAGTGTCGGGCAGCAGGCGCGAAACCACAAGCCGGAGCGGCTGGTCGGGTCGGTCAGCGCCGTTCCGCGATCATCCACATGTTGTCGGATGTGGGCATGTGGTCGAAGAAATTGAAGCGGCGGACGGACAGGCCGACACCTTCGATCATCTGGCGCAGGCTGGCGGGGGTGAAATAGTTCACGTGGTCGGGGAACCGGAAGCCGGACCACTCCAGTCCCATGATCGGGCGCATGACAGACGAATAGTTCGGCACCTTGATGATGGCGATGCCGCCCGGGGCCAGGGTGCGCGCGATCTCCGTCATGACCTCGCGCGGCTGCACTTCATGCTCCAGATAGGACCGCAGGGTGGCGGCGCTGAAGAAGCCGTCATCGAACTGTTTCAGACCATCCAGCGAAGACGCATTGACCGCCCTGCCGCCCTTGGTCCGGAACAGTGTGTCGGCCTGGGCCGCGATCTCTTCCTCGATCTCGATGCCGAAAGGCACGAACTGGTCCGGCAGGGCCGCCAGCCGCTTGCCGCCAGCGCAGCCGATATCGATCACGTTGCCGGGACGGGCAAAGCGGATGGTCAGGTCATCGACCTGCTTGCGCGGAAACATGTGCAGCCGGAACCGGGTCAGCTTGGATGCGCGGTAGCTCAGCGGCCGTGCCTTCTTGCGCCGCTTCTCCTCCCGCTTCCAGTTCTTCTGCCAGGCCAGGGTTCGGAACAGCTCGTCATAGACCGGTGCCTTCTCCAGATAGACGAAGCCGCAGTCGCTGCAGTCCTTGATGGTCCAGGGGTCGCGGGAATGGCGTGCGGCGCGCGCGGTATTGTCGGTTCCGCACTGGGGACAGGCACGCGTCTGCACGCGGATGGCACCGACATCTTCCAGTTCGACCTGTTCGATCGCGCCTACGGTCATGTTTCGCAGCCCTTGTCCGGTGTCCAAGCGACAAGGGATACATTCAGCGCCCGTGCCTGTCGAGGCTGCCTCCGGCACACGGACTGGATAATGTGGTTTCAGACGCTACCATCCCCCTTCAGAATCCTATTACATCCGACAGAAGGAACCTCAGGCATGAAGTTTGGCACGTTCTTCTTTCCCACAGCCTATGCCATCGACGTCGTCGATCTGGCCAAGGAACTGGAGGATCGCGGCTTCGAATCCCTTTTCCTCTGCGAGCACACGCATATTCCCGTCAGCCGCGAGACCGCGTTTCCCGGTGGCGGTGAACTGCCCGAGAAATATGCCCACACGCATGATCCCTTCGTGGCCCTGTCCTTTGCGGCGGCGGCGACACGGACGCTGACGCTGGGGACCGGGATCAGCCTGATCACCCAGCGTGATCCGATCGTGACGGCGAAGGCGGCGGCCAGTCTGGACCTGCTTTCCGGGGGCCGTTTCGTGCTGGGAGCTGGCGGCGGCTGGAACCTGGAAGAAATGCGCAACCACGGCACGGACCCGAAGACCCGGTTCAAGGTGCTGGAAGAACGGCTGAAGGCGATCAAGGCTCTCTGGACGGAGGAGGAGGCGGAGTTCCATGGGGACTTCGTGGATTTCGACCCTGTCTGGTCCTATCCGAAGCCCGCCACGCAACCGCATCCGCCCATCCTGATCGGCGGCGAGACCGACCACACGATCCGCCGGGTCGTGGAATTCGCCGACGGCTGGTTCCCGCGCGCGAACTACAGCTTCGATCCGGCGGAGGGCATGTCCCGCCTGCGCAAGGCCGCTGATGCAGCCGGTCGGTCGATGTCCACCCTGTCGGTCACCGTCTTCCGTGCCATCCCCGAACCGGCGCATATCGAAGCCTGTCGGGAAGCCGGAATTGACCGTGTCCTGTTCGATGTCCCCGACAAGGGGCGTGACGAGGTGCTGACCCTGCTGGACGGCTACGGCAAGCTGATGGGATGAGGTGCGCGTGCGCAAGGTCGGTTGCGGCGCCCAGGCTGCGACAACGCCGCTTCCTTGCCCCTTGTCCCCAAGCTTGGTAGACACCGCGCCAGCCAAGTAATTCTGCACCGCTTTCACCTTCCGGCAGGGGCCGGAAGCGCGGAACGGTGCCATTCAAGATCCGGAGCAGATGATGAGCACTTTTACCGACTACAAGGTCGCCGACATGGGCCTGGCGGACTGGGGCCGCAAGGAGATCGCCATCGCCGAGACCGAGATGCCCGGCCTGATGTCGCTGCGTGAGGAATTCGGCGCGTCCAAGCCGCTGAAGGGCGCACGCATCGCCGGCTGCCTGCACATGACCATCCAGACCGCGGTGCTGATCGAGACCCTGACCGCGCTGGGCGCGGAGATCCGCTGGTCGTCGTGCAACATCTTCTCCACCCAGGACCAGGCCGCTGCAGCCATTGCCGCCGCCGGTATCCCCGTCTTCGCCTGGAAGGGCATGGATGACGATGAGTTCTGGTGGGCCATCGACATGACGATCGAGGGGCCGGACGGCTGGCGTCCCAACATGATCCTGGATGATGGCGGTGATCTGACCCAGCGCATGCACGAGAACTTCCCGGAGCTGCTGGACGACGTGCGTGGCCTGTCGGAGGAAACCACAACAGGCGTGCATCGCCTCTACGAGATGGCGAAGGCCAAGACCCTGAAGGTTCCGGCCATCAACGTGAACGACTCCGTGACCAAGTCGAAGTTCGACAACCTCTACGGCTGCCGCGAGAGCCTGGTCGACGGCATCAAGCGGGCCACAGACGTGATGCTGGCCGGCAAGGTCGCCGTGGTCTGCGGCTTCGGCGACGTGGGCAAGGGTTCCGCCGAGAGCCTGCGCAGCCAGGGTGCCCGGGTGATCGTCACGGAGATCGATCCGATCTGCGCGCTGCAGGCCGCCATGGAAGGCTACGACGTCAAGACGATGGAAGATGTTGCGGGCACCGCGGACATCTTCGTCACCGCCACCGGCAACAAGGACGTGATCACCGTCGATCACATGCGGGACATGAAGGACCGCGCCATTGTCTGCAACATCGGCCACTTCGATTCGGAGATCCAGGTCGCGGGTCTGCGCAACTACACCTGGCACAACGTGAAGCCGCAGGTCGACGAGGTCGAGTTCCCTGACGGCAAGCGCCTGATCCTGCTGGCCGAGGGCCGGCTGGTGAACCTGGGCTGTGCCACGGGTCATCCGAGCTTCGTCATGAGTGCGTCCTTCACCAACCAGGTCCTGGCGCAGATCGAACTGTGGGAGAACCACAAGAACTACGACCGTGAAGTCTATGTGCTGCCGAAGCATCTGGACGAGAAGGTCGCGGCATTGCATCTCGCGCGTCTGGGCGTGAAGCTGACCCAGCTCTCTGATGAACAGTCGAAGTACCTTGGCATCCCTGCCGTCGGCCCGTTCAAGCCGGAACATTACCGCTACTGACCACGGGGCCGCGTTTCGGTTACTTTTCTTCAATCTTCCCGGTGGCCTAATAATGTGTCCACCGGGAAGATCTTGCAGAAACCGCGCAGGCAAGACCGAATGAAAATGAGCTTCGTAGCGCCGTCCTTGAGGTGCCGTCTGTCCGGCGCCTGGACAGGCGCGGCTCTTTGCCTTGGCTGGAGCGGCGGTGCACATGCCATCAGCCACAATCCTGATTCGCCCGATCCGCCCTTGCTGGTCCTGATTGTCGGCATCATCGCAGGTGCGGCCATTGTCGGTACCGTCGCCACATTCATGCGCCGGCGGCAGAGCAGCACCCTGCGCAGGATGCGTGCGGAGATGGCGACACTGTCGGCGGAGCGGGAGGCGTTTCGCAATGATGTGCAGCGCCAGACCGCCGAGATCGGCCTGACGAAGGACAAGCTGGCATCGCTGGGGCGGGAGCGGGACCAGTACCGCAATCTGCTGAATGCTGCGCCCTTCGCGACCTGGCGTCGTGACCTCGCCGGAGACATCATCTGGCGCAATGCCACACTGGCCGAGATGCTGGGCGACGAAGGTACCCATGAGGAGCTGGCGTCGAAGGCCGACAGGAACCGGCCGCAGGCGCTGGTGGCCAAGGCACGTGACGAGGAAGCGATCGCGGGGGAGGAACGGCGCTTCGTCGTCGAGGGACAGCGTCGGGTCTTTCAGGTCATGGAAACCCCGCTGCTGTCGGAGGATGAGTCGGCCGGCTTCGCCATCGACATCTCGGATGCGGAGGAACTGCGCCGGGAACTGCGCCGCCATATCCGCGCGAACAACGAAGTGCTGCAGCACATGTCGACGGCTGTAGGTATCTACGACCGGGAGAAGCGGCTGATCTTCGCCAACCGGGCCTTCACCCAGTTCTGGGGGCTTGAGGAGGAATTCGTCGGGCACCAGCCGACCCTGGGCGAGGTCATGGACCGGCTGCACCAGAACCGGAAGCTGCCGGAGCAGGTGGAGTATCGCCAGTTCCGCCGCAACCGCGAGGCCTTCTTCAGCACGCTGCTGGAACCCTTCGAGGATCTGTACCAGCTACCTGACGAGCGGATGGTTCGTGAAACCATCACCCGCCACAGTTTCGGTGGCCTGCTGTTCATGGTGGAGGATGCGACGGACCGCATCGTGCTGGAGCGGACGCTGAATACCCTGATCGCCGTGCAGCGCGCGACGCTGGACAACCTGCATGAGGCCGTGGCCGTCTTCGGGCCGGACGGTCGTCTGAACCTGACCAACTTCGGCTACCGCCAGATGCTGGGGATCACGGAAGAGGTCACGGAGAAGCAGCCGCATGTCCGGGAGTTGCTCGATCGGGTCATTGATCTCTGGGAGGAACCCGGCGTCTACACCGAGATGCGGGAAAGCCTGATCGCATCCGCCACGGAGATGCGGGCCGGCAATGGCCGCATGGAACTGCCGGACGGGCGCATCGTCGATTATGCCGCCACCGGCCTGCCGGATGCGAGGACGCTGTTCACCTACATCGATGTCACGGATTCGCTGCGGATCGAGCGCGCCCTGCGGGAGCGGAACGAGGCGCTGGTCGCCGCCGACCTGATCAAGAGCGAGTTCCTGGAGAACATGTCCTATGAGCTGCGGACGCCGCTCAACACGATCCTCGGTTTTGCCGAGATCCTGCACAATGACTATTTCGGCACCCTGAACGAGCGGCAGCGGGAATACTCGTCGGGCATTCTGGAGGCGTCGGGCCAGTTCCTCTCCATGATCAACGACATGCTCGACCTTGCTTCGATCCAGGCGGGTCATCTGCATGTGGACATGGAACCGTTCCGCATCGCGGACGCCATCGATTCGGTGCTGGAGAAATATCGTGACCGGGCGCAGCGTCGCCAGATTCGCCTGCGGGTGGACATCGCCCAGGCACTCAGCGAGATGGTCAGCGACCAGCGACGCGTGGAGCAGATCCTGGGCAACCTGATCAGCAATGCGGTGAAGTTCACGCCCCCGGGTGGCGAGGTCGTGATCACGGCAAGCAAGGTCGAGGACACGGTCGAACTGTCCGTCGAGGACAATGGCATCGGCATCCCGGAGGAAGAGCAGGAGAGGGTCTTCGAGACCTTCCGGACCAGCGACCGCCACACCCGCCGCGGCGCCGGGCTGGGACTGGCGCTGGTGCGCAGCCTGATGGAACTGATGGGTGGCTCGGTGGTGCTGCGCTCGGAGAGCGGTGTGGGCACGCGGGTTTCATGCCGCTTCATTGCCATTGATGCGGAGTTCGATCAGGATTTCGAGGATGTTCCGACGCCCGCACTATCCGGAATGGTTGTGCCGGTCTCCGGTCCTGCGGACAAGCCCGAAGCCTGAGACCGCATGATCACACGCGACATTCCGCTGGACAGCATGCAGGCGACAGGGGCGTTGGGCCAGCGCCTGTCGGAGGCCCTGCAGGTCGGCGATGCACTGCTGCTGTCCGGTGACCTGGGCGCCGGCAAGACGGAGCTGGCGCGGGCTGTCATCAGGGCGCGGGCAGGTCAGCCGATCGACGTGCCCAGTCCGACATTCAATCTCGTCATTCCCTACGAGTTCCGTGACCTGCTGATCACCCATTTCGACCTCTACCGGCTGGAGGGGGCGGACGATGTGATGGAACTCGGATTTCTGGATGCGCTGGACGATGGATCAGTGATCGTGGAATGGCCGGACCGGCTGGGCGACCTGACACCATCGGAGGCGCTGCGGATCGAACTCACGGCAGTATCGGACCGTCGCCAGGCCAGGGTCAGCGGACCTGCTGCAATCGTGGAGCGGTTCCTTGGAGCCTGACCGACAGAACGCCTTGCAGTCCCTGCTGCAGGGAGCGGGTCTGGCCGGGTCAGAGGTGCGTCCGCTGGCCGCCGACGCGTCCTTCCGCAGCTATCACCGCGTCCATGGCCGGGATGGACGGGTGCTGGTGCTGATGGATGCTCCGCCGGTGAACGAGGATGTCCGCCCCTTCGTCCGCATCGCGAAGCAGCTTCGGCAGTGGGGACTGTCCGCGCCCGAGGTGGTGGCAGAGGATGCACAGGCCGGTTTTCTTCTGCTGGAGGATCTGGGTGACGATCTGTTCAGCCATCTGATCGGCGATGATCCGTCGCTGGAGCCGAAACTCTATACGGCAGCCATCGATGTGCTGGCCGCCCTGAAGGGTCAGCAGGTACCATCGGACCTGCCGCGCCATGACGCCGGGGTCCTGCTGTCGGAAGTGGCGCTGTTCCTCGAATGGCGGTTCCCGGAGATGCATGGCCGACCGGCCTCCGGCCTGGAGACCGACAGCTTCCTTGATGCCTGGCGACAGGTGCTTCAGGGCTGCCGCGTGTCCTGCGACACGCTGGTGTTGCGCGACTATCACGTGGACAATCTGATCTGGCTGCCGGAGCGGACCGGAAACGCGCGGGTCGGTCTGCTGGATTTCCAGGATGCTGTCGGTGGTGATCCGGCCTACGATGTGGCTTCGCTGTTGTCGGATGTGCGCCGCGACATCGACCCGGGACTGGCGTCGGACCTGCTGGCGCATTATCTGGAAACGACCGGTCTGGACGGTGAAACCTTTCGCGCCCGGCTTGCCGTGCTGGGTGCGCAGCGGAACATGCGCATTCTCGGCGTCTTCACCCGACTGTGGCGGCGTGACGGCAAGCCGTCCTATACAGGCTGGCTGGCGCGCACCTGGCGACTGGTGCGGCGTGATCTGGAACATGACGCGCTGGCGCCGGTTCGGGACTGGGTGGCGCAGCATGCACCGCAGGACCGGCAGGCGGACGAGATGGAGCGGAGAGACTGATGGCGGAGACTGAGCGGCCGGGACTGCCCCGCACGGCCATGGTTCTGGCGGCGGGACTGGGGAAGCGGCTCCGCCCGCATACCCTGTCACGCCCGAAACCGTTGGTGAATGTGGCGGGGCGCAGCCTGATCGACCGCACCCTGGACCGGCTGGAAGCGGTGGGTGTGACCGATGTCGTGGTCAACCTGCACTATCGCGCGGACATGCTGGCGGCGCACCTGAACCGGCGCGGATCGCCCAACATCGTGCTGTCGCACGAGGAAGTGCTGCTGGAGACCGGTGGCGGCGTGCTGCAGGCCCTGCCGCTGCTGGGGAACGAGCCTTTCCTGGTGGTAAATTCCGACATGATCTGGCGCGACGGGCTGACGGATACCCTGGCCCTGATGGGCCGGCACTTCGACCCGGATCGCATGGATGCGCTGCTGATGATGCAGCCGACGATCCGCGCCCTCGGCTATCGCGGACAGGGTGATTTTCACATGGACCCCGCGGGGCGGCTGATCCGGCGCAAGGCGCCGAAGGTGGCACCGTTCCTCTTCTCCGGCGTGCAGATCCTGCGGCCGGAAGTGTTTGACGGGATGACGGTCGAACCCTTCTCGCTGAACCGGATCTACGATCTGGCGCAGGAGGCGGGGCGGCTGTTCGGCACCCGCCATGACGGCGACTGGCTGGAGGTGGGGACACCTGCCGGGCTGGCGATGGCGGAACGGGAACTGCGCCGTTCCGACGACCGGGGAGACTGAGCATGGATGCGCCTGCCAGGGACAGTTCGGGCAGGCACAGTGTCGCGACCATTCCGGCGGGTCTGCCCTTCGTCGATTGTCTGGCGCGGGTCCTGCTGCAGCGCCATGGCCCCGACGGCGACGGACGTCTGCCCGACGCGCTGGTCCTGTTGCCCACCCGCCGCGCGGTGCGGAGCCTGACAGAGGCCTTTCTGAGGGTCAGCGACGGGCAGGCACTGCTGCTGCCGGTCATGCGACCGCTGGGTGACCTTTCGGAAGACGAACCGCCGGTCAGCCTGCTGGATCCGGTGGATGAGGAAGACCTGGCCGCCCCGGTGCCGGAGACCCGGCGCAGGCTGATCCTGGCCCGGCTGGTCGCGGCCGGGCCGATCGCCACCGCCGGACCGGCGGGCGCGCTGGCACTTGCCGATGCCCTTGCCCGGCTGCTGGACGAGAGCGCGACGGAGCGGCTGAACTTCGCCAACCTGAAGGACCTGGTGCCCGACACCTATCAGGCGCATTGGGAAGAGACGCTGCGGTTCCTGAAAATCATCACGGAAGCCTGGCCGGACATCCTCGCCGACATGGACCTGATCGATCCCTCGACGCGGCGCGACCTGCTGATGCAGCGTCTGGCCGCGCGCTGGCGGCAGTCCGGTACCGACCACCCGGTCATCATCGCGGGCTCCACCGGCAGCGTGCCCGGAACCGCCGACCTGATGCAGGCCGTGGCCGCCCTGCCGAATGGCCAGATCGTGTTGCCCGGCTTCGACAATCAGGTCGATGCGCGGGAGCATTCGGAGATTCTGGAGGAACCGGCCCATCCGCAGCACGGCATGCGGCTGCTGCTGCGCCAGTTGCACGTCAATCCCTCCGACGTTGCCGTCTGGTCGTCCGATACCGCGCTGTCCCCGGCACGGGCACATATGCTGCGCGAGGCGCTGCGTCCGGCCAGCACCACTGACCGGTGGCAGGACCTGAGCGGGATCACGCCGGAAGCCCTGTCGGGACTGTCGCTGGTGGAGGCGGAGAATCCGGGGCAGGAGGCTCTGGCCATTGCCCTGCTGCTGCGCCAGGCGATGGAACAGCCGGGGCGGACGGCGGCACTGGTCACGCCGGACCGGGCCTTGGGGCGGCGCGTCGCGGCGGAACTCGCCCGCTTCGGGGTCACGGTTGACGACAGTGGTGGCACGCCGTTGCGGCTGACTCCGCCCGGTCGCTTCCTCGGGCTGCTGGCGGCGGCGCTGGCGGATGGCTTTGGTCCTGTCACATTGCTTGCCCTGCTGAAGCATCCGCTCGCGGGCATGGGACTGCCGACCGCAGAGCTCCGGCGCGCAGTACGCGCGTTCGAACGGCGCGCCATGCGGGGCATTCGCCTGCATGCGGATCTGGAGGGCTTTCTGGCGGTCGTGGCGGAGAATGATCGCATGGGCGACGCGCCGGCCTGGCTGCTGACCCTGGCGGAAGTCTCGCGACCGCTGCGGGACATGCTGGCCGCGGGGCCTGTCACACTGGACGCCCTGCTGCGCGGCTTTCTCGAACTGGCGGAGTTCACCGCCGCCACGGATACCGAGACAGGTGCGGACCGGCTCTGGCACGGGGAGGCCGGAGAGCGGGCGGCGGACCTTTTCACCGAGCTGCACGACGTTTCCGGCGACGCCGATCCGGTGGGCCTGTCCGACTGGCCGGACCTGCTGGACCGCCTGATCGGCGGATCGACCGTGCGTCCGCGTTTCGGCACCCATCCACGCATCCGCATCCTGGGACCGCTGGAGGCGCGGTTGCAGACCGCCGATCTGGTCATCCTGGGGGGGTTGAACGAGGGCACCTGGCCCACCGCCGCCGATGCTGACCCGTGGATGAGTCGTGGCATGCGGGCGGACTTCGGCCTGCCGTCACCGGAACGGCGGATCGGGCTGCAGGCGCATGACTTCGCGCAACTGGCCGCGTCCGCAACCGTGGTCCTGACCCGGTCGCTGAAGGCGGAGGGGACACCGACGGTGCCGTCACGCTGGCTGCTGCGGCTGCGCAGTGTCGTGCGCGGGGCGGGGCTGGAACTGGCTCCCGACCCCCTGCCGAAGATCTGGGCACAGGCCATTGACCGGGCACCGGACCAGCCGCCCGCCGTACCGCCTTCGCCGCGTCCGCCGGTTTCGGCGCGGCCTGTCGAGTTGCCGGTGACGGCGGTCGAGCGGCTGATCCGCGATCCCTATGACATCTACGCCAGCCGCATCCTGAAGCTCCGCGCCCTCGATCCGCTGGACGAGGAACCGGGACCGCGGCTGAAGGGTGACATGATCCATGCCGCGTTCGAACAGTTGGCGAAGGATATTCCGGGCATCTGGCGGGCGAGTGACTGGCCGCGCCTGCGCACCATCGGTCAGGCACAGTTCGCCCGGCTTGCCCATCGCCCGGCAATCCATGCGCTCTGGTGGCGGCGCTTCGAGAAGGCGGCGCGCTGGCTGCTGAATCAGGAGGCGAATGATCCGGCCCCTGTCGTCCGCCGGTTCGCGGAGATCAAGGGCGTGCATCCCGGCCTGCCGGGGCTGGCTGACTTCAGGTTGACGGCGAAGGCCGACCGCATCGATGTCATGTCCGACGGCAGTGCGCGCATCATCGACTACAAGACCGGCACACCGCCGACCCTGCCGCAGATCAAGGCAGGCTTCGCCGTGCAGATGCCTTTGCAGGGGCTGATCCTGCGTGACGGTGGCTTCGCGGATGTCGGCGCGGCGGAACTGACCGATCTGGTGCATGTGCGCGTCCATGGCGCGCGGGAGGGCGGGCAGTGGTCGCCGGTCAAGGGACCGCTGGACGAACTGCTGGCGGATACGGAGACCGGGCTGGCGCAGATGATCGCGGAGTACCGCGATCCCGAAACGCCTTACCTGTCGCGCCCCAGGGTGCAGTTCCTGGGCTACCCGGGGGACTATGACCATCTGGCCAGGGTGCCCGAGTGGTCGACCCGTGACGGCGGGGAGGGGGAGCCATGACCGATCCGGTGCCCGTGAACCGTCGATCCGTCGATCTGCCCGACACCATCAGGCGACAGCGGCAGGCGGCGCATCCGCTGACCTCCGCCTGGGTCAGCGCCAATGCCGGGTCCGGCAAGACGCGGGTGCTGACCGACCGTGTGGTGCGGCTGATGCTCGCCGGCGCCGAACCCAGCCGCATCCTGAGCCTGACCTTCACCAAGGCCGCGGCGGCGGAGATGGAGAACCGGCTGTTCACCCGACTGGGGGAATGGGCGACGCTGGGCAATGCGGAGTTGCGGGCGCAACTTGGCGAGCTGGTCGGCCGGCCTGCGGGCGACGACATCGACCTCGGCATCGCCCGTCGCCTGTTCGCGCGGGCGCTGGAGACGCCGGGCGGGCTGAAGATCCAGACCATCCACGCCTTCGCCAGTTCCGTGCTGGGGCGGTTCCCGCTGGAAGCCGGGATCTCGCCCGAGTTCAGGGTGATGGACGATGTGCAGGCCAATGAGGTCAAGGCGGGACTGAAGGAGGATCTGCTGGCCGGGCGCCATGAAGACGCCGCTGTCCGGGGCGCCGTCGACCGGCTGGTGGACTGGTTGCCGGACACGGAGTTCGAGGCCCTGCTGAACAGCGCGCTCTGGCGCCGCGATGCGCTGGCCACTGTGCTGCAGGCCCGGGGCGGACCGCAGGGCACCGCGGACGCGCTGCGCCGCCAGCTTGGACTTTCTGCCGGCGAGACCGTGGACGATGTGCTGCTGGCCGGCTGTCGTTTCGGGGCGTTCAACGAGCTTGGCCTGCGCCGTTCGCTTGCCGCGTTCCGGCAGGACAGCACCGCCACCGCGAAACGCAATGCCGAGAGGCTCTCCGCCTGGCTGGGGGCGGATGATGCGGGTCGGGTGGAAATGTTCGACGACTATTGCGCCATGTTCCTGACCCGGTCGGGGGAACCGGTAAAGCGGCTGGTGACCAAATCGACGGAGGAGGCCGATCCGGGCGTGACCGACGTGATGCTGGAGGAGCAGGACCGGATATGTGTCACCCATGACCGGCTTCGTGCGGCCCGGCTGGCTGACAGGACTGCCGATTTCCTGATCCTGGCGGGCCGGTTGCTGGACGGCTATGCGCAGGCGAAGCAGAGGCGCGGCATGCTGGATCATGATGATCTGATCCTGCGTCTGCGGGAACTGCTGCGCCGGGACCGGGGCTGGGTGCATTACAAGCTGGACCAGGGCATCGACCATATCCTGATCGACGAGGCGCAGGACACGTCCCCGGCGCAGTGGGACATCGCGCGGGAACTGAGCGAGGAGTTCTTCGACGGAGAGGGCGCGCGTGCCGGGGTGCGTACGGTATTCGCGGTTGGCGACGAGAAGCAGTCGATCTACAGCTTCCAGGGGGCAGACCCGGCGGGTTTCCAGCGCAACAGGGAATGGTTTGCCGGACGTGTGGAGGGCGTCAACGAAACCTTTGCAGCCATCGATCTGCAGCTCTCCTTCCGCTCCACCACCGCGATCCTGTCCGCCGTCGATCATGTGCTTTCGGGCGAACGCGCACATGGCGTGACCGCAGACAACAGCGCCCCCAGCCATCATGCGTTTCGTGCCGGAACGCCGGGACTGGTGGAACTCTGGCCGCTGGTGGAACCGGTGGAGCGCCCGGAGAAGAACCGCTGGGACGCACCGCTGAACCAGGAAACGGTGGACAGTCCGCGCCGCCGACTGGCGCAGGCCATCGCTGCCCGTATCGCCGCCATGATCAATGACGGGGAGACCATCGGCGATGTGGCGGGGGGCAACCATCCCGCGCGCGCGATCCGGGCCGGTGACGTCATGATCCTGGTGCGCAAGCGTGACGCGCTGGTGGTGGAGATCTCCCGCGCGCTGAAGGCCTTTGGTGTGCCGGTCGCGGGGTCTGACCGCATGCGGCTGACGGAACAGGTCGCGATCATGGACCTGATGGTGCTGGGTGATTTCCTGCTGCTGCCGGAGGATGATCTGGCGCTGGCGACGGTCCTGAAGTCACCGCTGTTCGGCTTCGATGATGACGAGGACCTGTTTCCGCTGGCCCATGGTCGGGAGGGGACGCTGTGGCAGGCCCTGCGGGCGCGTGCGGGGGAGCAGCCCCACTGGCAGGCCGCGCTGGCGGAGCTGCAGGACCTGCTGCGCCTGGTGGATGTGCAGCCGCCGTTCGAGTTCTATTCCGGCCTGCTGGGACCGCGGGGCGGCCGGCAGCGCCTGATCGCCCGGCTGGGCCCGGACCAGATCGATCCGATCGACGAATTCCTGGAGGCCGCGCTGGCCGATGAGCGGCATGGCCCGGCCTCCATGCAGGGCTTCCTGCATCGCCTGCGGCAGCAGGATGTGGAGATCAAGCGCGACATGGACCACCGCCACGATGCGGTGCGCATCATGACCGTGCATGGTGCGAAGGGGCTGGAGGCTCCGGTCGTCTTCCTGCCCGATACGGTCAGCGTGCCCCTGGCACCGCGTGATCGCCTCACGTTCCTGTCCGGCAGCGACCCGCGCCTGCCGCTGGTTACCGGAACGGCTGCGGAGAACCCCGTTGCCCTGCAGGACCATCGTGACCGGATCATGCTGGAACAGAACTGGGAGTACCGGCGTCTGCTCTATGTGGCGATGACGCGGGCGGAGGACCGGCTCTACGTCTGCGGCTGCAAGACCGCGCGGGAGAAGGAGCCGAAGGACGACTGCTGGTACCGTATGGTGGAAGCGGGATTGCGGCAGGCAGGGGCCGTCGAGTCGGAAGACGGTCTGCTGCTAGGGCAGGCGGGGGAAAGTCTGGCGGAAATTCTGACGGGGCCGGAGACGGACACGTCCCTGCCGGACTGGGCGTTGCGCGCGATGCCGGAGGAACCGACACCACCCCGACCGCTCAGTCCCTCGCGGCCTGACGGGGCCGAGCCTGCGGTGCGCAGCCCCCTTGCGGGGCCGGTGGCCGGGTCCGGTGCGCTGCGTCGCGGTGTGCTGATCCACTATCTGCTGCAGGTCATGCCGACCCTGCCGGAAGATGCGCGTGAAGCGCGGGGGCTGGCGCTGTTGCGGCGGCGCGCGCCGGAGCTGGATGCCGCCACGGCGACCGCGATGGTGGCGGAGGCGCAATCCGTCATGGGCGCGGCGGCACTGGCACCCCTGTTCGGACCCGGCAGCCGCGCGGAAGCCGCGATCACCGGTGTCGTCGATGGTGTCGTCGTGACCGGCCAGGTCGACCGGTTGCTGATCGGCGGCGACCGGATCATCGTCGCGGACTACAAGACCAATCGGCCTCCGCCGCAGAACGTCGCGGATGTCTCCCCCGCCTATCTGCGGCAGATGGGGCTCTACCGCGCGGTGCTGCGGCAATTGCATCCGGACCGTCCGGTTACCGCGATTCTCGTCTGGACCGATGAGGCGCGTGCCATGGCCCTGCCCGACAGCCTGATGGATCGCGCCTTGCAGCGGACCGCTTGACGCTCCCCCGACCCCTACCTAGTTTCATGTCCAACGCTGAAGCATTGCCGCGCAGGCATCCCAACATTGCGGAGAAGACCGATGAGCACCGTCAAGATCACTGACGACAACTTCCAGACCGACGTCCTTTCCTCCGAGAAGCCGGTACTGGTCGACTACTGGGCCGAATGGTGTGGCCCGTGCCGCCAGATCGCCCCGTCGCTGGACGAGATCTCGGCCGAGATGGATGGCAAGCTGACGGTCGCGAAGCTGAACATCGACGAGAACCCGAACACCCCGACCCGCTATGGCGTGCGTGGTATCCCGACCCTGATGCTGTTCAAGGGCGGTGAGGTCGTGGCGACCAAGGTTGGTGTGCTGCCCAAGTCCCAGCTGCAGTCCTGGATCGACCAGAACATCTGATTTCCGCCCGCTGCTCCGGTTTGCGGAGCAGGGACAGGCCGGTCACTGGTGGTGCAGCACGCCTGCGGCGCACCACCAGCCGGGACATGCTTGGCTGATGGCCTGCCGCGCGGCCTCGGCCGCCGCGCGGGTGTCGAACAGGCCGATACAGGTCGCGCCCGAGCCTGACATGCGGTGCAGCCTGACTCCGGCACAGTTCCCGATCATGGCCAGAACCTCGCCGATCACCGGGCAGAGGCTGATCGCCGGTTGCTGCAGGTCGTTGCGACAGGCGCCAAGGCCCGCGAACCAGGCATCCCGGTCTCCCGAGGGAATTGCCGAGCCTTCCAGAGGCTCTGTGAACGCACCGTCCCGCGCGAACTGCCGGAAGACGGAGGGCGTCGGGACTTCCACGACAGGATTGACCAGCAACACCCCCAGCCCTGCCGGCAGGGCAAGGGGCGTGAGTTGCTCTCCGATACCCTCCATCATGCTCGGTCGCGCGGCCAGACAGACCGGAACATCGGCCCCGAGATCCAGCGCCAGACGGGACAGGGCCTCATCATCGGGCCGGAACGACCACAGGTCCATCAGGGCCTGCAGGGTGGCGGCGGCATCCGACGACCCACCGCCGATGCCGGATGCCACGGGCAGGTTCTTCGCCAGTGTCAGGCGCAGGCCGTCAAGCGACCGGCCCGCCAGTGCGGCCAGACCCGTGGCGGCGCGCACGACCAGATTGTCGGTCGCCTCCCCCTCCAGCGCGGTCGCGAAGGGGCCGGTGGTCTGGAACTGAAAGCCGGTTCCGCCGAAGTTCTCTGCCGTGATCCGGTCAGCGATGTCGGCAAAGGCGACAAGGCTCTGCAACAGGTGCAGGCCATCGGGGCGACGTCCCACCACATGCAGGAACAGGTTCAGCTTGGCCGGAGCATTGCGGGCAACCGTCATGACTGTCCCGTCCGGGCGGTAGGGTGCCGGGCCGGTCTCAGGTGCAGCCGCCGAACCGGCCGGAGGTCTTGTCCAGGCCCTCATTGAGCTTGCGGATTACCGACTCGGCCTGTTCTTCGTCCGGGTCGAGCACAAGCACGCGGCGCCACTGGAAACAGCTCTCCAGCCGTCGCCCGACATGCCAGTAGGCGTCGCCCAGGTGCTCGTTGATCGTCGGATCCTCGGGGCGCAGTTCAACCGCCCGTTCCAGCTGTTTCACTGCTTCTTCGTGGTCGCCCTTGCGGAACAGGACCCAGCCGAGGCTGTCCACGATGTAGCCATCCTGCGGCTTCAGCGCGACCGCGCTGCGCAGCATCTCGACGGCTTCATCCAGCCGCATCCCCTTGTCCGCCCAGGAATAGGCCAGATAGTTCATGATGTAGGGATGACGGGGGCGCAGCTCCAGCGCCTGCAGCAGGTCACGCTCCGCATCGTTCCAGCGTCCGGAACGCTCCAGCGCGATGCCGCGGGCATAGAGCACCGCCCAGTGGCGCGGCTGCAGATCGTCGACCCGCTCCAGCGCCCGGCTGTAGACCGTCGCGGCTTCCTCGAACCGGGAGTGGGTGCGCAGCAGGTCGGCCAGGGTGATCAGGGCCACCGTTTCCTTGGAGCGTTCCGAGGCCATGCGCTGCAGCAGTTCGATCGCCTGGTCGGTGCGGTCGAGCTTGTCCAGCATCCAGGCGGTACGCAGCCTTGCCCCCCACTTGTAGGGGGATTCCTGCGCCACACCCTCATAGGCGGCGATGGCGTCCAGCCAGCGGTCATTGGTCTCCCGAATATCCCCCAGCAACGCCTGCGCCACGTCCAGGTCAGCGCGGACATGCAGGGACAGGCGCAGGTAGATCATCGCCACGTCGCTGACATTGTCGCGCACCAGCGCCGAGGCTGCGCCGTAGAGGGCCTCCGCAATCCCGTCATTCGCATCGCGGATGGGGAAGGCTTTCGCCAGTTCGCGCTCACCGCTGAGATAGGCGACCAGCACGTGATCCTCGCCGAAGCGGCCGAGCAGGCTCTCGAGTTCCCTGCGCCCGGCCTCGGCACCATCACGCCGTTCGACGATGGCGGCCTTGGCCAGCATGGACCGGAGGTCGGGGCGACTGTTTTCCTCGTAGGCGGCGAAGGCTTCGAGTGCGCCATCGAGGTCACCGGCTGTCGCCAGGATCAGGGCGCGGTGGTAGCTGGCGAAGGGAACGAAGGCCTCCGTCCGTTCCAGCGGTTTCAGCCGCTGGGCCGCATCCGCGCCGTCGCCCTTGCCGAACGACGCCCATGCCCGCAGCAGGGGGCCGACCAGGCGCATCGAGCCGCGGCGCTTGTTGGCCTTGGAGATGCGGGATTCTCCCTTGCCGAACTGGCCCAGCTTCAGTTCATGAACGGCGGCGGTCAGATTGGCCACCGGGGCCGCCTGGTCGCCTTCCAGAATGCGTTCAGCCAGCGGCAGCGCCGCCTCCACATCCCCTTCGGATACGGTCAGCAGGAACGCCCGCCGCAGCAGCCAGAGATTGTCGGGGTCCGCCTTCAGCGCTTCGTTGAAATATTTCGCGGCGGCGGCGATGTCGCCGTCCTTGCGGGCCTGCCGCGCGGCCAGGAAAGCACCGAAACCCTTGCCGGAAACCCGCGCGGCGGGTGTGACCGGTGAGACGACGGCATCGGCGTCCTTCGACGCCAGTTCCGTGGCCCCCGCGATTCCGGGATGCCAGACATTGATACCGGCAAGAAGTCCGAGCGCGAGCAGCACGGAACGGGTGCGGGACAGAAAGGCGTGTGTGTTTCTCATGGCACCGATTGTTTGCATGGGCACGTCTTCCCGCAAGACCAAACTTGCGTGATCATCGCCGCTCAGGCGTTGATTTTCGGTGTATCCGCAGGTGCCTGCGCCCCGGACAAGCCGGTATCAGGCCCTGTCACCCGTCGGGAAGCGGGCCCTGAAGGCTTCGGCGGTCGCCTCGAACTCCACCAGAATGCCCTTCGCGCGGCCCACGGCAGCCGCGTGGTCACCATTCTTCACCGATCTCTCGATCACCGCTGCCCGGGCCCCGAGACGGGCGGCACCGAAGGTCGAGCATGTGCTCTTCAGTGCATGGCCTTCGAACCCGAGGCGGGAGAAATCATCCGTTGCGGCAGCGTCCGTGACTTCCTGGACCCGGCGCGCGGCCTCGGCCAGGAATTCATCAACCAGCACGCCGACGATCTCGTCGCCGGTGTCCTGTGCCAATGCCTGCAAAGCGGCGTCATCTAGTAGCGGGAGCGAGTTGTCTGTTGTCATTTTCCAGCCAGCATGCGTTCCAGAAATTCCAACCGATCCTGGCCCCACAGCATCTGGTCGTCGAAAAAGTAGGTCGGTGCCCCGAAGACGCCGCGTTCGATGGCTTCTGCCGTCTCCTGCGCGCGAATGGCCTGAGGCTCACCGTCCGCTATCTTGTCACGAAGTCGTGACGGGTCGAGTCCTGCCTCGGTCACGATTGCGTCAATGGTCGCGGCGTCGCTGATGTTGCGCTCCTCGATCCACACCGCCCGCATGAAGCGCCCGGCAAGGTCCAGCGAGTCGGCTCCGTCCAGACGCGCGGCGATGGTCACCAGGGCGGCTTCGGTTTCATCAACGGGAAAATGCGCTGGCTCCAGCACCAGCGGCAGGTCCAGCCGTGCGCGCCAGCGTTTCAGTTCCTGCATCCGGTAGGCGCGGCGTGCGGGCGGGCGCTTGCCGAGCGGCAGGCCGCCGGTCTCCCCGAAGACCGCCAGCAGATCGACCGGGCAGAACCGGACCTCTGCGCCGGCCCGGCCTGCCATCGCACGCAGGCGGTCATGCCCCATGAAGGTCCAGGGCGAGGCCAGTGCGCCAAAGCAGTCAATCCGTGGTGCCGTCATAGTCAGTATCCCCCGTTCGAAAATCCACTGATGCCGCCGATCCTCGTGCGGGCCATGCCGTCACCCGTGAACTGCTGCATCGCATAGCTGTCGGTCATGCCCGAGACCCGGTCCGTCACCGCCAATGCGCGATCATAGGCTGTCAGACCCTGATCCGTCGCCATTGCCGTGCGGTCCATCAGTGCCTGTATCACCCGATCCGCGCCAAGGTCACGCTCATAGTCACCATCGGAGACGAATACCTTGCGGGCGGTGACGTCGGTGATATGGGCCAGCGCGGCGCTTCCCGGCACCTGCGCCAGCAGTGGGGCGCGATAGCGGCCGTCCAGCATCTGCGGCTCCACCTGCAGGAAGGCCTCCACCACCTGGCCGATCAGTTCCCCGATCGCCTTGGCCCGCAGATAGGCGATGCGGCGGGCCGGTTCGCCGATTTCCTGATAGCGCCGGCGCACGCCGCCCACGGCCAGCAACAGGGCTTCGGCCTCGTCGAACGGAATCTTGCCGAGCTTGAAGCCGTCCTCCAGGTCGATGATCGTGTAGCAGATGTCATCGGCGGCCTCGACCAGGAACGCCAGCGGATGGCGCAGCCAGCGCCCGTCGCCATCGGGTTGCAGCCCGGTCTCGCGCGCGACGTCGCTGAAGATGTCGGCCTCCGCCTGCATGACGCCGAACTTCTGCGCGCCGGCGTCATGGCGGTCGCGGGCAGGTGCGCCACCAACCAGCCGCGGATACTTGCTGAAGGTGGCAAGGGTTGCCGCGGTCAGCCGCAGGCCGCCCCTGTCACGCCAGTTCTGCAGGCGGGTCAGGATACGGAATCCCTGCGCATTGCCCTCGAACTGCAGCAGGTCCTGCTGCTGGGCACGGGTGAGGCCATGCAGCATGGCCTTGCCGCGTGGCGCATCGCGGAACCAGCGCTGGATCAGTTCCTCCCCCCGGTGGCCGAAGGGCGGATTGCCGATGTCATGCGCCAGACAGGCGGCGGAGACGATGTGGCCGAACTCCGCAGCACCAAGTTCGGCCGGCAGCCGCCTGCGTCCGGCAATGACCTGCCCGATACCTGCCCCCAGCGACCGACCGACCGAGGCGACCTCCAGCGAATGGGTCAACCGGGTGCGGACGTAGTCATTGTCGGACAGGGGGTGGACCTGGGTCTTGTCCTGCAGGCGACGAAAGGCGGAACAGAAGACGATCCGGTCGAAATCCTTCTGGAACGGACTGCGGGCGACGTCATAGGGCTCCGGTGCCACGTCCACCAGCCTGCGCGCCGACAGCAACCGTCGCCAGTCCATCATGCGCCGGTCCCCCGCCCGCGCATGAGGGCGCGCAGGTCCGCCAGGCGCGTCAGCCCGGTGATCTGGGCCAGGATGGCGTAGGTGAGCAGTCCCATGACGACCAGAATGGCCAGTCCGGTCGCACGCATCAGTTCGCCCTGACCAGCGAGGGGCGCCAGCGCCAGCGCGGCGGCAATCAGCGCACCGGCCATGACGGCGCTGGCAAGCACCGCCTTCAGGGTCGCGGAACGCAGCCGGGCGTCGGACTTCAGCCAGCCCCGGCGATGCAGCAGCCAGATCGACAGGCCCGCGTTCAGCCACGACGAGATCGCGGTCGCCAGCGCCAGCCCCACCTGCTGCAGCGGCCCCATGAGGGCGAGATTGAGGGCGAGGTTCACCATGACCGCAACAATGGCGACCTTCAGTGGCGTCAATGTGTCGGACCGGGCAAAGAAGGCGGGACCGAGTACCTTGACCATGACATAGGCAGGCAGGCCCACCGCATAGGCCGCCAGTGTCATGGCGGTCGCGTCCGAGTCGGCGGCGGTGAAGGCCCCACGCTCGAACAGGCCGGCCACCAGTTCCCCCGGAATGGCCAGACAGGCGGCCATGGCGGGCAGCGACAGCAGCAGCCCAAGCTCCAGCGCACGGTTGAGGCTCTGTCGTGCCGCATCGTCCTCTCCGGCGGCGGCCTGGCGCGACAGCAGCGGCAGCAGGGCCGTCCCCACCGCCACGCCGACGACGCCGATGGGCAACTGGCTGATCCGGTCGGCATAGAACAGGTAGGAGATCGCGCCGTCCTGCAGGAAGGAGGCGAGGATGATGTCCAGGACCAGATTGACCTGCACCACACCGGCACCCAGGGCGGCGGGCCCCATGATCATCAGCACCCGCTTCACCGCCGGGGTGAGGCGGGGGCGCGGCAGGTAGAGCGGCAGTCCCGCGCGGCGCAGCGCGAACAGCAGCCAGGCGAACTGCACGACACCGGCCACGAAGACGCCGATGGCCAGCGCGTGACCGGCAGTCGGGACCTCGCCGACCAGCAGCAACAGTGCCGCGATGAGGCAGAGATTGAGCAGGATCGGCGTCGCGGCGGCGGCGGCAAAGCGCCCGACGCCGTTCAGCACCCCGGCCATCAGGGAGACCAGGCTGATGAACAGCAGGTAGGGGAAGGTGATGCGCGTCAGTTCGACAGCCAGGTCGAATGTCGCCGGATCGTCCCGGAACCCGGGGGCCAGCCCCAGCATCAGCACCGGCATCGCGATCTGCGCCAGCGCCACGAACAGCAGCAGCACGGCCAGCAGGACCGCCAGCGTTTCCTCCGCGAAGCCGTGTGCGGCGTCCCGGCCTTCCTGTTTCAGGTGGGCGGAGAAGCGGGGCACGAAGGCGGCGTTGAACGCCCCCTCCGCGAACAGGCGGCGGAAGAAGTTCGGCAGCTTGAAGGCGACGAAGAACGCATCCCCTACGGGCCCCGCACCCAGCAGCGCGGCGATCAGGATATCGCGGGTGAAACCGGTCAGACGGCTGATCAGGGTAAAGCCGCCCACGGTCATGGCCGCCTTCAGCAAGCCACCCTGTCCCCGCGTCGGCGATTTCGGCGTGTCACCCATCGCGCGGTCATAGATCATATTGGTCCGCAACGGAATCCAACTGTTGCGACCGCGGTCCCGGACCTCCGGTTCGTGGTGCCTACCGCTGATCGAAATCCAGCACGACCGTGTCGGTGACCGGGGTGGCCTGGCAGGACAGCACGAACCCGGCGGCAATCTCGTCATCGTCCAGGGCGTAGGTCTTGTCCATGATGACCTCGCCCTCCACCAGCTTGCAGCGGCAGGTGCAGCACATGCCGCCCTTGCAGGCAAACGGCAGGTCGGCGCGGTTTTCCAGGGCCGCGTCCAGGATCGCCGTGCCATCGTCCACCATGTCGAAGTTGATCCGGTGGCCGTCGATGATCACCCCGATGTGGCGCACGGGCAGTTCCTCGCCCGGCTTCGCCACCCGTTTCGGCTTCGGGTTGCCGTCGACGGCGGGGGTGAACAGTTCGAAGCGGATGCGGTCGGCGGGCACGCCATGCGCCTTCAGCGCGGTGGAGACATTGCCGATCATCTCCTCCGGCCCGCAAAGCCACCAGGCATCAATCGCCGAAACATCGATCAGCTTGCCCAGCAGGGCCTCCGCCTTCTCCGTGTCGATCCTGCCGGAGAGCAGCGGCACGTCCATGCTCTCCCGTGACAGCACATGCACCAGGGTCAGGCGGGTCGGAAACCGGTTCTTCAGGTCCTCCAGTTCCTCCCGGAAGATCACCGACTGGGTCGTCCGGTTGCCATAGACCAGGGTCATCTCCGACTTCGGCTCCCCCGTCAGCACCGCCTTCACGATGGACAGGATCGGCGTGATGCCCGATCCGGCGGCGAAGGCGGCATAGCTGCCCGCGCGGTCGGGGTCGGCATCAAAGGTGAAGCGCCCGTCCGGCGTCATCACCTGCACCGTGTCGCCCGCCGTGATGCCGTCATTGGCGAAGCTGGAAAACAGGCCGCCCTCCACCTTCCGTATCGCCACCCGCAGGTCGTTGTCCGCCGGGCCGGAGCAGATGGAATAGGACCGGCGAATGTCGCGCCCGTCCACGGTCGCGCGCAGCGTCAGATACTGGCCGGGCACGAAGCGATAGTCCTCGCGCAGGTCATCCGGAACCTGAAAGGCGATGGAGACGGCGTCGTCCGTCTCGCGGCGGACCTCGACGACATTCAGGGTGTGGAATTTCGGTGCCATTCCGGGTCTCCGTCAGATGCACTTGAAGTAGTCAAAGGGTTCCTGACAGGCCTTGCAGCGCCAGAGCGCCTTGCAGGCCGTCGCGCCGAAGGCGCTGGTCATGACCGTGTCCGCCGATCCGCAATGGGGGCAGTCAACGTCGGGCACGGTGCCGGTCAGGTGGCGCTTGTCAGTGGCGCGGTGAGCCGGGGGGGCGATGCCCGCAGCCGCCATCTTCCGCCGCCCCTCCGCCGTGATGTCGTCGGACGACCATGGCGGACTGAGCACAAGATCGACCGTCACGCTGGCAAAGCCCGCGGCGGTGAGCTGTTCCCGGATCATCATCTGCATCAGGTCGGTGGCGGGGCAGCCGGTATAGGTCGGCGACATGCGCACCGTCACCGCATCGCCTCTCACCGCGACCCCGCGGATGACCCCCAGGTCGGGCAGCATGACGCTGGGGATCTCCGGATCGGGGACTGTCGCCAGCACGGTGCGGGCGCATTCCTCCGTCAGGGGGCCGGGCGTATTGCGGGCCTGCATCGGCGCCCCGGCAAAGCCCGCGAAGATCTCGTCGGGCAGGGCGGCACCGCTGGGCTTCGGGCGCGGGACAGGTGTGCGGGGCGACATCGACGTGGCTTACCAGTTCAGGCCGGGGAACTGGCGCTGCATGGACTGCATCTCCGCCAGCAGATAGCCCAGATGCTCTGTATGGCGTCCCTCGTGACGTCCGCCCAGCACCGACCAGGTCGCCGTCGGCCAGTCCAGCGTGGCCTCCGCCAGCACCGCCTCCACATCCGCCATCCAGGGGTCGCGCAGGCTCTCCAGGTCGGGGCCGATACCGGCTTCCGCCATCTGCCGGTCCACATCATCCATGTGGAAGAACTCGGCGGTGAAGCCCATCAGCTGCTCGAAGGCGGCGACGATGCGGGTGCGGCTCTCCTCCGTCCCGTCACCCATGCGGATGACCCAGCCGGAGGAATGGCGGCGGTGGTAGGTGATCTCCTTCACCGCCTTGGCCGCGATCTCCGCGATGCGTGCGTCCGTCGACCGTTCCAGCGCACGGAACAGCAGCAGGTTCCAGGCGTCGAACAGGAACTGCCGCGCCATGGTCTTCGCATAGTCGCCGTTCGGCTGTTCCACCAGCAGCAGGTTGTTGAAGTCCCGCTCCGGGCGCAGGAAGGCCAGGTCATCCTCAGTCCGGCCCTTGCCCTCCACCTCGCCCGCATACTGGTAGAACAGGCGCGCCTGTCCGATCAGGTCCAGCGCGACGTTGGTCAGCGCAATATCCTCTTCCATGATCGGCCCGTGGCCGCACCATTCCCCCAGCCGGTGGCAGAGGATGTGGCTGGTATCCCCCAGCCGCAGCAGATAGCGGAACAGGGCGTCGTTGTGATCGGCAGATGCGGTCATGTGGATGGCCTTGTTGTTTGCGGTCCGGTCCTCCCCTCTCCCCCTCCCGGCCACCCATTCAGGATAATCCCGTGGGTGGTCGGGAGGGGGAGAGGGGAGGACCGGTCAATCGAACCGTCTCCGGAGCCTCAGATGTTCGTCACTTCCTCGGGGATCGTGTAGAAGGTCGGGTGGCGATAGACCTTGCTCGCCGCCGGGTCGAACAGGCTGTCCTTGTCGGCGGGTTCGGAGGCCGTGATCTGGGCAGACGGCACCACCCAGATCGACACCCCTTCGGAGCGGCGGGTATAGAGGTCGCGCGCGTTCTGGATCGCCAGTTCCGCATCCGGTGCATGCAGGCTTCCGGCGTGCTTGTGGTGCAGGCCGTCACGGCTGCGGATGAAGACTTCCCACAGTGGCCATTCCTTGCGTGTCGTCATGTTGGTTGGGTCCTCTCTGGTGGCCTGTTCCATCCCTCTCCCCCTCCCGGCCACCCATTTCAGGATACTTGCGTGGGTGGCCGGGAGGGGGAGAGGGATGGAACAGTCAGACGTCAGGTTCTCTTCTCTCAGGCGGCCGACCTGGCGGCACGTTTCTTCTCGGCGTGGGCCAGCGCGGCTTCGCGTACCCAGGCACCGTCATCATGCGCGGTGCGGCGGGCATCCAGTCGGTCGCGGTTGCACAGGCCATCGCCCTTCACCACGCGCCAGAACTCGTCCCAGTCGATGGGACCGAAGTCATAGTGGCCGGTTTCCCCGTTCCACTTCAGGTCCGGGTCCGGGACCTTCAGCCCCAGATAGTCGGCCTGCGGAATGGTCATATCGACGAAGCGCTGGCGCAGATCGTCGTTGGACTGGCGCTTCACCTTCCACTTGAAGGCGATCTCCGAGTTCGGCGAGTCCGCGTCATGCGGGCCGAACATCATCAGGGCCGGCCACCACCAGCGGTTCAGCGCATCCTGCGCCATCGCCTTCTGCTCCGGCGCGCCATGCGCCAGCGTGGTGATGATCTCGAAGCCCTGGCGCTGGTGAAAGCTCTCTTCCTTGCAGATGCGCACCATGGCCCGGGCATAGGGCCCATAGGACGTGCGGCAGAGCGCCACCTGATTGACGATGGCCGCCCCGTCCACCAGCCAGCCGATCGTGCCGATGTCGGCCCAGGTCAGCGTCGGATAGTTGAAGATGGAGGAATATTTGGCCTTGCCCGAATGCAGGTCGGCCAGCATCTCGTCGCGGCTGGTGCCAAGGGTCTCGGCGGCGCTGTAGAGGTAGGCGGCGTGACCGGCCTCATCCTGGATCTTGGCCAGCAGCGCGGCCTTGCGGCGCAGGGTCGGCGCGCGCGTGATCCAGTTCCCCTCCGGCAGCATCCCGACATATTCGGAATGGGCATGCTGGGAGATCTGGCGGATCATGAACTTCCGGTACTTCTCCGGCATCCAGTCACGCGGCTCGACCCGCGTCTCCGCATCCAGACGCGCCTGGAACCTGGCCTCCAGTGCCGCCTCGTCCGCTGCCGTCACCAGTTCCGGCTTCTCGACCTCTGCCATGTCACGCACCCTCCGCATTCTGGTTCAGGCCTTGCCCAGCCTGTTCTGCCGATATGATACACAAAATGGCGGAACAATAAATAATTTTGTATCGCTTTGATTTCCGGACGCCAAAGCGCGCACAAACGGTTGACCCGGACCCGGTCGCGGGCTATGACGCGCGGCCTGCCATGCCGCCGTAGCTCAGGGGTAGAGCACTCCCTTGGTAAGGGAGAGGTCGAGTGTTCGAATCACTCCGGCGGCACCAGATCTTCCGGGAATTCAGGCGTCGTGCTGCACGCGATGTCGAACCGTGAAGAACGTCAGGGAATCCCCGCAGGTCACCCTCCTTGCTCTCCCGCCGCCTGTCACGACAAGTCTGAACCCGTACCTCGCCGACATATCGACAATGGCTTTCTGCCAAGCTGGACGCCTGGCAGGGTAAAGCAGTTCGCCTACCACATGTCGTCGAGCAGCTTGGTCAGGGCATCCCTGGTGGCGATATCGGCGTCGGGTGCGCCGAGATAGCTGAGTTCGTGCGCCACGGCCTCGGCGACCTGCGGGATCTCCTCTCGCACGGCGCTGGTCTGGGAGAGCCGTCGCGGAACATCGAGCGTGTCGAGAAAGGCCTCGATTGCAGGCGCGGCCGCGTCGCCGTCGGGCATGCCCATGGCGCGGGCGATCTTCGCCTGCGCGTCGCGCGTCCGCTGGTGCAGGAAGCGCGCGGCGCCCGGAAGGGCGATGCAGGAGGTGACACCGTGCGGAACGTCCCAACGGGCGCCGATCTGGTGACCCAGCGGATGGCTCAGCCGGAAGCCGACGTTCTTGGCGCTCAACAGGCCCCAGATCGATTTCCACGCCGCATGCTGGCAGGCCAGCCGGTCCTCCAGCGCATTCGGGTCACTGGAACGGGCCAGATGCGCCGTAAGATCGGCAATGGCGCCAAGCCGGAGCGTTTCCAGGAACGGATGACAGACCGGCCACCAGAGTCCCTCGATCGCATGGTCGAGGGCCTTGAGGCCCGTGGTGAGCCAGAGCTCGGTCGGCGTGGCCTGCGTCAGTTCCGGGTCGTAGAGGATCACCCCGGGTTGCGTCGCCGGGTCGACATGGACGTGCTTGACGCGTGTCGTTTCGTCCGTGATGCCGGCGGCGTAGGTAAACTCGCCTGCCGAGAGTGTCGTCGGTATGACGATCTGGTGCGGTGCGGCGTGGCCTGCTTCGACCAGTCGCATGACGACCATCTTGGCGGTATCGATCGGGCTGCCGCCGCCGAAGACGACGAGGACGTCGGCCTGCGCATCCTTCGCCTGCGCGACGCAGGCATCGACGGTGCCGGCGGGCACATGCTGGCCGCATTCTGCAAAGGTGCCGGCGTGTGCGGCGCCGAGCGCGCGCTCGACCCGTGCGACGAGGTCTGTCTTCGTCGCCAGTGTTCGGCCGGTGAGCACGAGCGCGCGCCTGACGCCCAAATGCTCGACGATGCCCGACAGTTCCTTCAGCGCACCGATGCCGCTGACGACGCGGTCAGGCCCGCATTCCGTGAAATCATAGATCATTCTTTCCTCCCCCATAGTGTCGCCCGGTTGCTTCGTTCCCCGGTTCCCGACCAGCGGATTGTAGCGCTTTCCGGGTCTGATCGCGATGGCGGGCCTGTGCCGGGGTGAACCGCAGCTTCACCTGTCAGGATCCAGCAGTCCGAACCGTGTGATCGGGCAATCCGGCAGGAACGTCTCCATCGTCTTGCCCTGCTTCATCTCCACATGCGCGGTCAGCGCGTGGGAAAGGGTCCGGCCGTCCTGCGACAGGGGCAGGTCCAGGCCGAGGACGGTGATGTAGGACCGGTCGTGCTGGGCCAGGTTGCCGCTGGCGATACCGATGAAGGGGTGCTGCGCCATGGCCTCGAAGTAGCGGAACTCCGTATTGCGCCAGGCGTCCGGATTGGCGGCGGCGGAGCCGAGCTGGCGGTTGGTATAGTCCACGCCCCACCAGTCGGTGAGCCTTGTTCCCCAGAGCACGAAGCGGACGTCGAAGGGGTCATGCGTGATCCGGGCGATGGCGACGCGGCCCCGCCAGCCCCGGAAGTCGGCAAAATCGAAGGCGCTGCGGAGCGGCAGACCGACATTTTCCGTCCGCTTGCCCTGCCAAAGGGTCACCAGGTCGGCAAACGGCCCGAACGCGGCAGGGGGCGTGTCGAGCGGACACGTCCCGTACTGCCAGTTGGTCGTGCCGTCCTGTTTCACCCAATCCCGTCCTTGCCAGCCGTTGCCCTTGCTGATGCACACATGTGGTCCCGGGGACACTCCTGCAACTCGCCACGGTCTGCCGCATTGCGGACAGGCCGATGTCAGCGACGACGGCAACAGGTCCTGCGGGCTTGACGCACAGGGTCACGCTCACGTGTGTCCGGGGTCCCCGTTCATGGTGCGTCGACGGTTCCATTCCAGGATCGCGGCATTGCTGAGGGGGCGATCCGTTCGGCTCATCTCCCGCTGGAAGGCCTCGTCCTCCATGCGCGCGACACCCGGCGTGGCAGCGGATCGCAGGGTGCGGAGCTTCGAGATGTTCTCGACGACCGCGCTCACCTTCCGGTGTTGCGTGGCGGCCTCCGTGCGGTTCTTCCGTCCATGGGAGAGTTCCCGTGCGCCGAAGAAGAAGCCGACGATCGCGCCAAGCAGATACCAGAGTTCGTCCGGCACCAGGTTCAGCCCCTCCATACGGATCGCGAAGCCCACGGGGTCGCCCATGGCATAGGCAAACAGTCCGACGGTGCCGAGCGCGAGCAGTGGGCGCGGCAGGCGGTTCAGACCGTCCACCAGCGCATCCCACCAGGTCCGGTTCTCCAGACGGCGAAATTCCGCTGCATACTGGTTGAGTGTGGTCATGGTCTCGTCATGGTGCTGCGCCTGACCTGCGGCCTTGTCCCCGACGAAGACCCGGCCCACATTCGCGACCGCTTCGCCCACACCGGACAGGCCACCGAACAGCAGATCGCGGATCATGCCCATGACGCGATCCTTTCGTGATGTGCGGAATCGGTCAGGTGGAAACTGTTGGAAATGAATGCCTCGGCGCGGGTGATCCAGCCGCCCTTGCCGCCGTCGCGACGGCGGGCAAAGCCGCGCAGCCGCGGATTGCGCTCCGCGATGCGATAGTAGTAGTCGCGCCGCTCGATGCCGTAGGCATCGACCAGCAGGCTGCCCATGGCATCATGCGCACGATGGGCCGCGTCTCCAGTTGCCGGGCCGATGACACCATCCACGGTGACCGGCCCGAAGCCGGTCCGGTTCAGCAGGCTCTGCAATATCCGCCCGGCATTGGCACCGGCGTTGACCTGCATGTCGAAGAGGCTGGGCTGAAGCGGCTCCGGCAGGCGCCAGATGCCGGGCTTGCGGTAGTAGTGCTCCCTGAAGATGCCGATGGCGTCGTCGAGGGTCAGGCGGCGGACGTCGTCGCGATCCGTATCCCCGTCGCCGTCCAGATCGAGACCGAGCCGCCGCAGGGTATGGATCGTCACCCCGTGCTTCGTGGCCCCGCCCGGATCGTCCGGATGATCCACATAACCGCCCTCGCGCGCCACGATGGCGGCGGCAATCGCGTCAACCGATTGCATGTCATGTCCTCCACAGGTCCCGTGTTTCAGATGAAACTCAGGATTGTCCCTGCGGATGAAATGAGTCGGGGATGGTGGAGATTTATGTCGCTGACCGTTCCTCCCCTCTCCCCCTCCCGGCCACCCGTTTCAGGATACTTGCGTGGGGGGCCGGGAGGGGGAGAGGGGAGGAACGGTCCACAGACAAGTCGTAGACACGACCAACCATGCCGCCCCCGGCGAGGGGCGGAAGGGTCAGTCGTGAACCGGATCGCGATCAGGCGGCGGCGCGCAGGCCTTCCTTCTCGACCCACAGGGTGGTGTCGTCCAGGGCCTTCTCGAAGCTGTCGAACATCAAGTTGATCTCTTCCGCGGTGATGACGAGCGGCGGGCAGAAGCCCAGCGCATCGCCCATGGCGCGGGTGATCAGGCCGTGTTCCTGGGCCTGGCCCATGCAATAGGCACCGACCATCTGCTTCGGATTGAACGGCTTGCCCGTCGCCTTGTCGGCCACCAGCTCGATGGCACCGACCAGACCGACACCGCGGGTGTTGCCGACCAGCGGATGATCGGCGAAGGAATGCAGGCGCTTCTGCATCACCGGAGCGATCTCCCGCACGTGGTCCATGATCTTCCGCTCTTCCATCAGCTGCATGGTGCGCAGTGCGACGGCAGCGGCGACCGGATGCGCCGAGTAGGTGAAGCCGTGGGCAAAGGTGCCGATCTTCTTCGACTGGTCGACCATGGCATCGAAGATGCGGTCATTGACCATGATGCCGGAGATCGGCTGGTAGGCACTGGAGAGCTGCTTGGCGACGGACATGGAATCCGGCTCGATGTCAAAGGTTTCGCAGCCCCACATGTTGCCGGTCCGGCCGAAGCCGCAGATGACCTCGTCGGCAATCATCATCACGTCGTACTTGCGCAGCACGGCCTGGATCTTCGGGAAGTAGCCCGCGGGCGGAACCAGCACGCCACCGGCACCGCAGACGGGCTCGGCGATGAAGGCGGCAACCGTTTCCGGCCCCTCCTGAATGATCCGCTCCTCCAGCTCCTGCGCCAGGCGGGTGGAATATTCCTCTTCCGTCTCGCCCGGCTGCATGCCGCGATAGGGGAACGCCATGGAGACATGACCGATTCCGGCGATGGGCAGGTCGAATTCGGCATGGTTCGCGGGCAGGCCGGTCAGCGAGGCGGCGGCGACGGTGACACCGTGATAGCCCTTCTCCCGCGCCAGGATCTTCTTCTTCTCCGGGCGACCGAGCGCATTGTTGACGTACCACTGCAGCTTGACCTGGCAGTCATTGGCCTCGGAACCGGAGTTGGCGAAGAACACCTTCGACATGGCCTTCGGCGCGATCTCGATCAGCTTCTCCGCCAGTTCGATGGAGGGCATGGAGCTCTTGTGGCCGAACTGGTGATAGAACGGCAGCTTGCGCATCTGCTCGACCGCAGCGTCGATCAGCTCCTCCTCGCCGAAACCGAAGGACGCGCACCACAGGCCCGCCATGCCCTCGATATATTCCTTGCCCTCGTCATCCCAGACGCGGACGCCCTTGCCCTTCTCGATGATCAGCGGACCCTTGGTGCGATGCAGGTCGAGATTGGTGTAGGGATGGATCAGGTTGCGGATGTCCCGGGCTGCCGGGGAATTGCCGATATCGTTCATGGGTGTCCTCCACTGGCGCGCCCGCGTTCAATTGGCGGGGGCTCTACGGAATGGGGCCTTATACGCCGCTTCCGCCCGCTGTTGCGAGTGAATTCCTGACCGGGTCGCGACGCGCGGGAAGTTGGTGCAGTTGCATCCAAGTGGCCATCGCACGGAAACGTCTAGAATCGCTGGTGTTCTGTGGATTTGCGGGGGTGGACAGATGGGTGAGATTGCCGAGGTGCTGATCATCGGGGCCGGTGCATCCGGCGCCGTAGCGGCGAAGCATCTGGCGGAAGCCGGGGTCGGGGTTGTCTGTCTGGAACAGGGCCGCGAGGTCTCATCGGACGAATTCTACGGCGACAAGCCGGAATGGGAGCTGATGTCGCAGCGGCTTTGGCATCCGAACCCCAACGTGCGGGGGCTGGCCACGGATTATCCCATCGACACCAGCGAGTCGGATGTGAACCCGCTGATGTTCGCGGGTGTTGGCGGCTCCACGCTGATCTATGCGGCCCACTGGCAACGCTTCATGCCCTCCGACTTCCGCGTGAGGAGCCTTGACGGCGTGGCTGACGACTGGCCCTTCACCTATCAGGATCTGGAACCCTTCTACGATCACATGGATGTGGAGATGGGAGTGTCCGGCCTGGCCGGGGACCCGGCCTATCCGCCAATGACACCGCCCCCGCTGCCGCCGCTGCCCATCGGCAGGATCGGGCGGCTGGCGGCGAAGGGCATGAACGAACTCGGCTGGCACTGGTGGCCCGCACCGCAGGCCATCCCGTCGCGCGCCTACCGCGGTCGCAGCCAGTGCGCCCGCCGTGGCACCTGCATGCAGGGCTGCCCGGAACAGGCCAAGGCCTCCACCGACCTGACCCACTGGCCGGATGCGATTGCCCACGGCGCACAACTGATCACCGGCGCACGGGTGCGGGAGATCACGGTGAATGCGCAGGGGCTGGCCAGCGGCGCGATCTGGATCGACCGCGACGGGGTGGAGCATCACCAGCGGGCGGAAAAGGTGATTGTCTGTGCCAATGGGGTCGGCACGCCGCGCCTGCTGCTGCTCTCCGGCGGTGACCGGTTCGCAGGCGGGCTGGCCAATTCGTCGGGGCTGGTGGGGCGCAACCTGATGATGCACCCCTATGCCGCCACCGTCGGCTATTTCGACGAGCCTCTCGACAGCTGGCTCGGCCCGGCGGGGCAGGCGATCCATTCGATGCAGTTCTACGAGACCGACAAGTCACGCGGCTTCGTCAGGGGCGCGAAGTGGAATGCCATGCCGACCGGCGGGCCGCTGGGCATGCGCTCCGCCTATGGCGGCGCACCGCTGGAGGAAGCCTGGGGCGAGAACCTGCACCGGGCGACGCAGAAGCGCTTCGGCCATTCCTTCGAATGGGGGATCATCGCCGAAGACCTGCCGGACCCGGAGAACCGTGTCGTGCTGGACGACAGCCTGACGGACACGGACGGCATCCCCAGCCCGAAGATCATCTACCGCAACTCCGACAACACGGAGAAGCTGATCGCCTTCCACCTGGACCGGCAGCGGGAGGCGATGGAGGCTGCGGGCGCCAAGAGCATCTCCACCACCACCCTGATGCGGGATTGCGGCTGGCATCTGATGGGCACCTGCCGCATGGGCAATGACCCCGAGACCTCCGTGCTGGACCAGTGGGGCACCAGCCACGATGTGCCCAACCTGCATGTGCTGGACGGCAGCACCTTCGTCACCTCGTCAGGGTTCAACCCCACCGCCACGATCTGTGCCATCGCGCTCCGCTCGGTGATGCACATGATCGAGACCCGCGCCGACCAGAGGGTTGCATCATGAATGCCCTGTCCGACACCCGGCGCGCGGCGCTGAATGCCATCGGTGATGTCCTGATCCCGGCGGCCCTGGGCATGCCCCGCTTCACGGACGCGGGCGACGTCGATGCAATGGTCGATCACGTACTGGCACTGCGGCCCGAACTGACCGGGAGCCTGAACCAGGCGCTGGACCGGGTCGGGGCAGGGGAGGCGGCTGCCGCGGCCGCGGAGCGCCTGAACCGGGAAGACCCGGACGGACTCGCCACCATCGGGCTGGTCGCTTCCTCCGCCTACTACATGATGCCGGAGGTGCGGCAGATCATGGGCTACCGCGGTCAGGAACAGCGCCCGGCGACCGTCGATGAGGAACACGACTACATGCGCGACAACCTGTTGCAGCCGGTGATCGACCGGGGGCCGATCTATCGCGACCCGGACAGCGGTTGACGGCAGGAATGGCCGGTTCGCATCCAACCGGCACCTGCAGCGGATCGTTTGCAGAAAATTCGGTCGCTTGATCCTGATCAAGGTGATTGTTGCGACATGGCGCGATGCTGAGGGTCGGAAATGATCAAACGGGAGCAAGCGCCATGTCCTATCGCAACATTCTCACGGTCGTCGATGAAGTCGGAAAACCGGACCAGACGATCGGTGCCGCCATCAAGCTGGCGGAACAGCATCAGGCTCATCTGACCGGCCTGCACGTCGCAGCCGACCCCATAATGCAGCTCTACTTCGATGGTCCCATCTCGCAGGACGTGCTGGTCTCGCTCCGGGAGCAGGCACAGCTTTCCGTGCAGCGCGCGGAGGCGACCTTCGGCAAGATCCTGGGGCAGAGCACCCTGTCCAACGACTTCCGCAGCCAGATCGCCGCCACCTCGGTGATCGACGAGGTCATTGCCATGCATGCCCGGCACGCCGATCTGGTGGTGCTGACCCAGTCCGATCCGGCAAAGGAACGCACGGCGGGCAATGCGATGCCGGAAGAGGTGATCCTGCAGGGCGGTCGCCCCGTGCTGGTGATCCCCTATGTCGGCATCGGCCATGACTTCGGCCACAACGTGCTGGTCGGCTGGGACGGCAGCCGGGAGGCGGCGCGGGCCATGAACGACGCCCTGCCGATCCTCGCCACCGCGGACAAGGTGACCGTCATGTCGGTGAACCCGAAGACGAGTACCGGTGGCACCGGTGGCACCGGTGAAGTGGCCGGCGCCGACATTGCCCTGCACCTGGCCCGGCATGACATCAAGGTCGAGGTGATGCACGAGACATCCCACGACCTCAGCCCCGACCAGGTGATCCTGTCCCGCGCCGCGGAACTGGACATCGACATGCTCGTCCTCGGCGCCTACGGCACCCCGCGCCTCCGCGAGCGCCTGTTCGGCGGCGTCACCCGCAGCCTGCTGCACGAAATGACCGTACCCACCCTGTTCTCCCACTGATCGGGGAGACGACGCTTCGCACCAGTCCGCAAACCTGTACGGCGCATCCCTGATCCATTAAGGCTGTTGGGTCAGTGAGGGCCGGGAGGTTTGCGGGATGGTGGATGCGAGGCGGGCGGATGTGCCGCTGCTGATCGACGGGTTGCAGTACAGCAACTGGTCGGAGGCGATCTTCCGGCAGATGAACGCGGTGGGCCTCGCCTGCGTGCATGTCACCATCTGCTATCACGAGGACTTCCGGGAGACGGTGGAGAATGTCATCGCCTGGAACCGCCGCTTCGAGGCCTACCCCGACCTGATCGTGCCGGGGCGCACGGCGGCGGATGTGCTGGCGGCGCGCGACAGCGGGCGGACGGCGATCATCTTCGGCTTCCAGAACCCGTCCCCGATCGAGGATGACATCGGCCTGGTCGAGGTCTGGCACCAGCTCGGCGCGCGCTTCATGCAGCTCTCCTACAACAACCAGAGCCTGCTCGCGACCGGCTGCTACGAGGCGGAGGACCCCGGCATCACCCGCATGGGCCGACAGGTCATCGCGGAGATGAACAGGGTCGGGGTGGTGGTGGACATGAGCCATTCGGCGGAGCGTTCGACGCTGGAGGCCATCGAGCATTCCAGCCGCCCCATCGCCATCACCCACGCCAATCCGTCGTTCTGGCATCCGGCCCTGCGCAACAAGTCCGACGCGGTGCTGCGCGCCCTGGGGCAGAGTGGCGGAATGCTCGGCTTTTCCCTCTATCCGCATCATCTGGCGGGCAAGTCCGACTGCACCGTGGACGGTTTCTGCACCATGGTGGCGCAGGCGGCGGAACTGATGGGCGTGGAGCACATCGGCTTCGGCAGCGACCTCTGCCAGGACCAGCCGGATTCGGTGGTGGAATGGATGCGCAACGGCACCTGGACCCGCGCGAAGGACTTCGGCGAAGGCTCCGCCAGCGACGCGGGCTTCCCGCCACAGCCGGACTGGTTCGCCGACAGTCTCGGTTTCGCGAACATCGTCGACGGGCTGCGCGCAGTCGGCTTCTCGGCCGAGGATGTGGCGCGGATCGCGGGTGGCAACTGGCTCGACTTCTTCGAACGTTCCTTCGGTCCGGCCCCATGACGGCAGCGGTGCAGACATCGCCGCCCGCCGTGCCTTTGCGCCCCGCCGATGAGGTGATGCGCCTGTCCCGCATGGGGGCCTCGTTCCCGACACGGCTGAGTTTCATGCGCAGCCTGCTGCGGCGGATGCATGGGGAGGGCTGGCGATTCGAACAGCGGCGCTTCGATCTGGATGCGCAGGGGTTCGGCACTGTCGTGCTGACCGCCCACACACCGGAGCAGGCCTATTCGCTGGTGGTCTTCTCGCACGACCTGCCGCCGGAGAAGCGCACCGACCGGGTCATCGCGGAGGCCTGGGACGCGACCTTCAGCCTGTATGACGGCATCCCCTCCGATGCCGACATTGCGCGGCTGGCGGCCAATACCCCGAAGCAGGAGGCCGGGCGCTTCACATCGCGGGAGCTGGTGCTGGGCCGCGCCAACCGCAGCCTGCGCCTGTTCAGCCATGTGACGGCGCGACTCTCGGCGGGGCAGCAGCCGGATATCGGGACACTGTCCGGCGTCGGCTATCTGATGCGCACCACCGCCGTCTACGGCAGCGGCAAGTTCGGCTGCGGCGACCGGGCGCTGATTGCCGACCGCCCCGAACTGCAGGGCGCGTTCCAGGTGGAGATGCTGGCTGTCTGGCTGTTCCGCTGGTTCACCGTGATGCTGATCGAGCATCTGGCGCGGGTGCGTGGCGGCGACAGCGCCGTTCCGCTTGCTCCGGAGGTTCGGGATTTTCTGGGTGTCGGCAATGCCACCGGGCTGGGCATGGCACCCTTTCTGGGGCGCCACCCCCAACTGGTTCATGCCTGGGTGACCGCGCGGGAGACGGCGCTGGCGCGGGTGCGGTCCCTGGCGGAGGGGGCGGATGAAACACGTGCCGCCTTCCTGCGGTTGCTGGTCCGGGCGCGGCAGCATGTGAGTGAATGGCAGGTCGATGACCCGCAGCAGATGGCGCGGATCGAAGAGCTGCACCAGGATCTGGCGCGCCTGTCGGAGGCGGCACCGGGACTGCTCGACGCGACGACGCCATGGGACCGGATCTGGCAGTTCGGTCAGGCGCGGCTGGGGGTGGAGGCGCAGGAACTGCTGCTGGCGCTGCTGCTGGAGCCGCATGGCGCGCTGGTCGATGATCTGGCGGACCGGATGCATGTGTCCGAACACCTGGCCCTCGATCCGGCGATGCGGCTTTCGGAGCTGCGCCGCCTGATCGCGGCACAACAGGGCTGGGTCGATGCGCTCGCGCTGGACGGGCCGGAGGCGGAGGCGCGTTTCTGGTACTATTCGGAGGAGAAGCTGGAGCCGCGCCTGGGTCACCGTCACGCCGAACCCGGTGGCATGCTGGAGATGCCGCTCGCCTTCGCCCGTGACATACGACGCCTTGTGGCCGATCTGGCGCAGGCTGAAGCCGTGGACGACACCATCGTTGCCGCATTCCTGCTCCGCCACCCGCAGCATCGCCATACGGTGCGCCGGGTGCAGTCCATCGCCGGTCTCGACTATGCGGAGGTGCGGGACAATCTGGTGGCGGACGGGGTCCGGCCCATTGACCTGCTGCGGTTCAAGCTGGCCTTCTTCGGGGCCTCGAAATTCGATCCCAAGTCCGATCTCTGGACCCGCATCACCCTGTTTCAGGGCGCGCCGCAGCCGGACGGTCTGGCGGATGCGGACCCGGACGGCTGGGCCTTCGCCATCCGGCCCGTGCAGGTGAACTGATCCCGTGGCCGCGCTGCATCTCTCGTTTGGCGAACTTTCCTTCTACTGCTGTCGGGCAGCCTTTGGCGCAGGGCTGCCCTGGGGACTGGCCGAGGATGCGGCGGTGACGGCCGTCTGGCTGGCGCAACAGGGCCGGGATCCGGCACCCCTGCTGGCGGTGGCGCTGGCTTCCCTGACCGGGGATGCCGCCGAAACCGCCGTGAAACAGGAACCGGCGGAGACCGCGACCGTGTTGATGGCGGACGGGGAGAGGCCACTTTCGGCGCTGGTATCCGGCCCTTCTGCCGCGGACTGGTGGCAGGTCCTGAAACAGGATCCGGCCGCCCGGCTGGTGGTGCGGAATGTAGACGTGCCGGGTTGGGTGATCGCCTGCATCGCGTCACGGACCGGCGACGGTCCGACGGGTGTTCAGGCTGACGACGGGCCGGGCGACGTGGTGATGTCTGCGGATGGCGGCGGGGCAGGATCGTCCGGTGAAACGGCACATGCGGGCCTTGTCGCCGTGGACCAGAGCGCCTGGACGATCGTGCAACGACACTTCCACCTCTCCCTGGTGCCTTCGACCGATGCGTCCCGGTCTGCGGGGGCGGGCGCGGGGCTGGTGGATACGGATTGAGACGGACAGGAAGCAGGAGCGAGCAATGGCGATGATGAACGCGACGGAGATCACGGCGCTGGCCGAGGCGGCGCTGCAACGCGCAGGCACCCGACCGGCGTCGGCGCAGTCACTGGCCCGTGCCGTGGCGGCCGCGGAGATGGACGGCATTCGCAGTCATGGCCTGATCTATGTGCCGATCTACTGCGAGCATGTTCAGTGCGGCAAGGTGAACGGCGCGGCAGTGCCGGAAGTTGATGTTTCAGGCACCACTGCCGTCAACGTGGATGCGGGCAATGGCTTCGCGCATCCGGCCATCGATGCGGGTTTCGAGGCCCTGTTGCCGCGTGCCCGGGAACACGGCGTCGCGGCACTGTCGATCCGCAATTCCTACAATTGCGGCGTGCTCGGCTATCACGTGGAACGACTGGCCGGGGCCGGTCTGGTGGGGATGGGTTTCACCAATGCTCCGGCCTCCATCGCGCCGGTGGGTGGCGCGCGGAAGGTCATCGGCACCAATCCGTTCGCGCTGGCCGCGCCGGATGGGGATGGGGGCGCGGCCTTCGTCCTCGACCAGTCGGCGAGTGTCGTCGCCAAGAGCGAGATCACCCTGCACGCGCGCGAGGGCAAGCCGATCCCGGAGGGCTGGGCCTATGACAGCGACGGCAATCCGACCACGGACGCCGACGCGGCACTGCAGGGCACGATGGCCCCGGCGGGCGGCTACAAGGGCTTCGGCACCGGGCTGATGGTGGAACTGTTCGCCGCCGTGCTGGCAGGCGCGACCCTGGGCAAGGATGCCAGCCCCTTCGCGGGCACGGCCGGTGGGCCGCCTGCGACAGGCCAGTTCTTCATCGCCCTCGACCCCGCCTCATTCTCCGGTGCCGGTTTCGCGGCACGCATGACCGACCTGGCCGCCGCGATCACCGATCAGCCCGGCGCGCGCCTGCCCGGACAGCGTCGCGCGGAGAACCGGCGGCGCAACCTGGCGGCGGGCGGTGTCGCGGTCGACGAGGCCCTGATCGCGCGGATTCAGGCGATCACCTGATCCGCCACAGCATCGAGCGCGCCGGTGAACAGGTCGAACATCCGGTCGATCTCGGCTTCGGTGATGATCAGCGGCGGCGCCAGCATGGCGGTGGGGCCGGTGACGCGGATGATCAGCCCGTGATCCTGCGCGATGGCGGCAAGCTGTTTCGCAGCCCCGGCCAGTGCGCCGGTGGCAACGGCACCATCGCCTTCTGACCTGAGCTGGATTGCCCCGGCCATGCCGATGGTGCGCACATCCGCCACCAGTGGATGGTCGGCCAGCGCCTTCACGCGGGCGGCGAACTGGGGGGCCTTGGCGCGGACACTGCCGGGCAGGTCCGTTTCCTCCACGATGTTCAGCATCTCCACCGCCACTGCCGCACCCACCGGGTGGCCGGCAAAGGTTCCGGCATGGGCGAACAGGCCCTGCATGTCGCTGTGTGCCTCCATGTCCCGGTAGATGTCGCCGTCGATGATGGTGGCGGAGATCGGGAAATAGGCCCCGCTCATGGCCTTGGCGCTGTTGAGGATATCCGGTGCGATCCCCAGGGTCTCGGCCCCGAACATCTGCCCGGTGCGTCCATAGCCCGTGATCACCTCGTCATCGATGAACAGGATGTCGTGCTGTTTCAGCACCGCCTGGACGCGCGCGAAATACCCCTCCGGGGGGATCACCAGACCGGCGGAGAAGCTCAGCGGCTCGGCCACGAAGGCACCGATGGTTTCAGGTCCGGCATCGGCGATGACCTGCTCCAGTTCCGCGATCAGCCGGTCGCAGAAGGCGGCCTCCGTTTCGCCCGGCAGGCCATTGTTGAAGAAGTCCGGCTGGCTGACCAGCAGGTGGTCCTGCATCGGCAGGGCGAAGGCGTCATGCACCGACTTCGAACCACCCAGCCCGGCGGTCGTCAGGGTGCCGCCGTGATAGCTGCCGAGGCGGCTGATCATCTTCCGGCGCTTCGGCTGGCCGCGCCAGGTATTGCGGTAGAGCATGAACTTCAGCGCGAACTCGTTCGCTTCAGACCCTGTCGCGCCGAAGGCGACATGGGCGTCGTTGACCGGCGCGATCGCTGCCAGTCGCTCCGCCAGTTCGATGACGGCGGGAACCGTGCGCTGCTGCGCCGAGACATAGAACGGCATGGCCTGCATCTGGCGATGTGCCGCCGCCACCAGCCGTTCGTTGCTGTAACCCAGCGCGGCGCAATAGAAGGATGCGCTGGCATCCAGGAATCGCCGCCCGTCCTCGTCGATGACGTAGATGCCATCGCCGCCGGTCAGCACCATGGGTCGCTGCTCACGCGTTTCACGCAGGTTGGAGAAACCGAGCATCAGCCGCTCGACCCCTGAATTCCGCAATGCGTCGTCCGTCAACGTCATGGCCTGTCTCCCCGCAGCAATCTGTCCGTTCCTGAAATCCTAGGCCGGTCGGTGATCTGCGGGAAATGAAACAGGGGCGCTGCCGGACATGGCCAAGAGAAAGGGCGTGCCGGAGCCAGAGGACCAAGCTGGCGATTCCTTCCCCCGGGGAACTGCTGTAGTCTGCCGCCCGGGTGCTGCGACCACGCTGCATCATCTCGGGAGGGGCAGCAGATGCAGGCAGGCGCACGGGGTCGTTTCGGCTGGGCGATGTATGACTGGGCGGCGCAGCCCTTCTTCACCATCATCATCACCTTCATCTTCGGCCCCTATTTCGTGAACACAGTCGTCAGCGATGGTTCCAGCGGGCAGGAACTCTGGGGCGACACCCAGACCATCGCCGGCCTGATCATGGCCTTTTCCGCCCCGATCCTCGGCTCCCTCGCTGACGCCACGGGGCCGCGCAAGCCCTGGGTCATCGGCTTCAGCCTGATGTGCATCGCGGCCTGTTTCGGTCTCTGGTTCGCGGTGCCGGACGCCAGTGACGGGCGGATCGCGCTGATCGTTGCGCTGGTGGTGATCGGCATCATCGGCGCCGAGTTCTCGGTGGTCTTCAACAATGCCATGCTGCCCAATCTGGCCATCGGCGACAGGGTCGGAAAGCTGTCCGGTTACGGCTGGGCCATGGGCTATGTCGGCGCCCTGTTTGCCCTGCCGATCATGCTGTGGCTGACGGGCCAGCTTCCCGGTATTCCGGGACCGGGCTTCGATACGGAGGGGCATGTGGCCGAAAGGCTCGCCGGGCCCTTCTCCGGTCTCTGGTACCTGGTCTTCATGCTGCCCTTCATCCTCTGGACCCCGGACCAGCCGAAGCTGGTGGCCGACCGGATGGCGGCGATCCGCAACGGGCTGCGCGAACTGCGCGAGACGGTGCTGACCATGCGCCGCAAGCGCCCCAACATGTTCCGGTTCCTGATCGCGCGGATGATCTATTACGACGGTCTGAACGCGATCTTCATCTTCGGCGGGGTCTATGTCGCCAGCCAGTTCGGCTGGGGCCTGCTGGAGCTTGGGCTGTTCGGTATCCTGACCCTGGTGTTCGGCGTGCCGGGATCCTTCCTCGGTGGCTGGCTGGACGACAGGATCGGGTCGAAGCGCACGCTCTACATCTCCGTTGGTGGCCTGTTCGTGACGGCGGCGGCGATCATTTCCATCGGTGACGGCCACGTGCTGTTCTTCATCCCCATGGGCTTCCCGGTTCCCGATGACGGCCTCTTCGCGTCGGAAGCGGAGAAGGTGATGCTGGCCATCACGGTGCTGCTGGGACTGGTCGCGGGACCGGCACAGGCGGCCAGCCGTTCCATGGTGGCGCGACTGGCGCCGGAGGGGCAGCTTGGCCAGTACTACGGCCTGTTCGCGCTGTCCGGCAAGGCAACGGCGTTCCTGGCCCCCTTCGTCATCGCCCGTGCCACGGGGATCGGCGGTGATCGGGTCGGGGTCTCCATGATCCTGATCTTCATCGGTGTCGGATTGTTTCTTCTGATCGGGGTGAAGGAACAGCGCGACCCGGACTGAGGGCCGGTGCAGCGTCAGTCTGTCAGCCAATTCGGGCTGAAATTGACACCGCAATGGATTCCGCTGGGCGCGGACATGCTCTATATGTTCTCCCCATGGATGACCCGTTTGATCTCGCCGGGGCGGAGGAACCTGCTCCGGCCCCGCAGCCGCGCAGCTTTCCCTATCTCGACAGCCTGAATCCGCCGCAGCGGCAGGCGGTGGAGACGCTGGAGGGTGCCGTTCTGGTGCTGGCCGGTGCCGGAACCGGCAAGACCCGTGTGCTGACCACGCGGCTGGTGCACCTGCTGAACACCGGTACGGCGCGGCCCTGGGAGATCCTGGCCGTGACCTTCACCAACAAGGCCGCCAGGGAGATGTCGGACCGGGTCGGGCAGTTGATCGGCAGCCGGGTGGAGGGGATGTGGCTGGGCACGTTCCACGCCATCGGTGCGCGCATCCTGCGCCGTCACGCCGAACTGCTGGGCCTGCGCAGCGACTTCACGATTCTGGACGACGACGACCAGCAGCGGTTGCTGAAACAGCTGCTGGAGGCGGAGGGGATCGACCCGAAGCGCTGGCCGCCGCGCCAGCTTGCCGGCGTCATTGACGGCTGGAAGAACAAGGGCCTGATGCCCGACAAGGTGCCGGAAGGCGACAGCGGTTTCGCCGACGGGCGCGGACGCGACCTGTACCGGATGTATCAGGAACGCCTGCAGACCCTGAACGCGGTGGATTTCGGCGACCTGCTGCTGCTCTGCATCCGCCTGTTCCAGACCGCGCCGGATGTACTGGCCGAGTTCCAGCGCCGGTTCCGCTACATCCTGGTGGACGAATATCAGGACACGAATGTGGCGCAGTATCTCTGGCTGCGCCTGCTGGCGCAGGGGGCGAAGAACATCTGCTGCGTCGGGGACGACGACCAGTCGATCTATGGCTGGCGCGGTGCGGAAGTCGGCAACATCCTGAAGTTCGAGAGTGACTTCCCCGGCGCGAAGGTGATCCGGCTGGAGCAGAACTACCGCTCCACCGCCGCCGTGCTGAAGGCGGCGAGTGCGGTGATCGCCAACAACGAGGGGCGGCTGGGCAAGACGCTCTGGACCGACATTCCCGGCGGCGAGAAGGTCACGGTCATCGGCGTCTGGGACGGGGAAGAGGAAGCCCGAACCATTGGCGACGAGATCGAGAGCCTGCACCGCAAGGGGGAACGCCTGTCGGAGATGGCGATCCTGGTACGCGCGACATTCCAGATGCGCAGTTTCGAGGATCGCTTCATCGAGATCGGGGTGCCCTATCAGGTGCTCGGCGGTGTGCGATTCTACCAGCGCCAGGAGATCAAGGACGCTACCTGTTACCTGCAGATCGTCGCCCAGCCGGACAATGACATCGCGTTCGAGCGGATCGTGAACACGCCGAAGCGCGGCCTGGGTGACGCCACCGTGCAGATGCTGCATCGCGCCGCCCGTGGCGCGCGCCAGTCCCTCTACCGTGCCGCTGAGGCGCTGGTGGAAACGGAGGAACTGAAGCCGAAGGCGCGCAATACCCTGAAACGGCTGCTGGATGATTTCGCCCGCTGGCGGCAGGTGAAGGATGATCTGGACCCGGCTGAACTGGCGGGAATGGTGCTGGACGAGAGCGGCTACACGGAAATGTGGCAGCGCGACAGGAGCCCCAACGCGCCGACGAAGCTGGAGAACCTGAAGGAAATGGTTCTGGCGATGGAGGACCACGAGACCCTTGGCGCCTATCTGGAGCACATCGCGCTGGTGCAGGCCAACGACAGTTCGGACGATACCGAGAAGGTGTCGATCATGACCCTGCATGCTGCCAAGGGGCTGGAGTTCGACACGGTCTTCCTGCCGGGGTGGGAGGAGGAAGTCTTTCCCCACCGCCGCGCGCTGGAGGAAACCGGCAATGCCGGGCTGGAGGAGGAACGCCGCCTGGCCTATGTCGGCATCACCCGCGCCCGGCAGCGCTGTTTCATCAGCCATGCCGCGAACCGGCGGGTGTTCAACGAATGGCGCTCCGGCATTCCCAGCCGATTTGTCGAGGAACTGCCGGCGGATGCCGTTGAGGTGCGGGCGGAGACCGGCCTCTATGGCGCGTCCGCCCAGCCCGGCGGTGCCCGGGGGCACCAGCAGGCACCGGGCAGCTTCGCCTACGACGCGCCCTGGCTGCAGGCGACAAAACGGCTGAAGGAGCGCGGCTACCGTGCCGGGGGCTATGCTCGTGGCAAGGTGATCGACGGCGAGGCGCGTGAGGTGCGGACGCTGGAAAGCGAGCGCAAGTTCCAGAAGGACGAGCGCGTGTTCCACCAGAAGTTCGGCTATGGCCTGGTCGCCCGCGTCGATGGCAACCACCTGCTGATCGACTTCGAGAAGGCGGGCCAGAAGAAGGTCGTCGCCGCCTTCGTCGATCCGGCCTGAGGCGCCTCAGGCGCGGCTGACGACCCTGACCGGCATTCGCCTGATGCCCCGGACATTGTTGGAATAGATCCGCTCCGGCGCGCCTGTCACATCAAGCGCCATCTCCCGGCGCAGGATCTCTTCCCAGAGAATCCGGAGCTGCAGTTCCGCCAGCCGGTCACCGACACAGCGGTGGATGCCGGCGCCGAACGACAGGTGCCGCCGCGCGTTCGGTCGCTGCAGGCTGAATGCGGAGGGGTTCGGGAACACGGTCTCGTCGAAGTTGCCGGACACGTACCACATGACGACCTTGTCGCCCCGCGCGATCTGCTTGCCGGCCAGCTCCGTGTCACGGTTCGCGGTACGCCGCATGTGGATCAGCGGGGTCTGCCAGCGAATCGTCTCCGACACCAGCTTGTCGACCAGGCCCGGGTCCTGGCGCAGCAGACGATCCTGTTCGGGAAACTGATGCAGCGCCAGGACGCTGCCGGTCATCGAGTTCCGGGTCGTGTCGTTGCCGCCGATGATCAGCAGCATGACGGTTCCCATGAATTCGGCATCGGACAAGTTCCGGGTCGCATCGGAATGGGCGAGCATGGAGATCAGATCGAACTTGGGTTCCATGGCGGCCCGTTCGTCGAACAGCACCCGGAAACGGGTCGCCATTTCCTGCAGGATGACCGCACGTTCTGCTTCGGTCCTGACCGGTGAATCCGGCGCATTGATATCGGCAAGTCCCACATCGGACCAGAAGGTCAGCTTTTCCCGCTCTTCGAAGGGGAAGTCGAACAGGATCGCCAGCATCATTGTCGTCAGAGGCACCGAGACACGATCGACCCAGTCGAAATCCGTGCCGGTGGGCAGGTCATCGAGAATCGCACCCGTGCGCTGCCGGATGCTGTCGGTCATCCTGGCCAGATTGGTCGGTGCGACAATGGGGGCCACGGTCTTGCGCTGGGCCGTGTGCTCGGGACGGTCCATGCGGATGAAGTTGCGCCGGCTGCTGATGTCACCCGAATCCTGGATCTGGATACCGCCCCATTCGGATGATGAGGAGAAGACCGCGTCGTTCAGTTCCACTTCCATGATATCGGCGTACCGGGTGACGGCCCAGTAGGGGCCGTGCATGCTGTCGCTGAAATGATGCACGGGGTCCTCATGCCGCAGGCGCGTAAAAGCGGCCTCCCATGAGTCCGACTGATAGAGGGCCGGATCGCTGACATCCGGGAACTCACCCTCGTCGGCATCAATTGACTGAATCGAAGTGTCTGCCACCATCGCTTCCTCCCATGGTCTGCAACTCCAGCCCCATTGCGGATCGTGCTGGTTGGCCAGCAGGATACTCCAGAGCCTGGCCTGAAACAGTAATTAATTGCTAGAGCAACAGAATGCAGGACCTTCTGCAACCGTAATGGCCTGCGCCGCTCTCCTGTCCAGTGGCGGTCTGCTGAACCGGTGCCAGCGGTTGGGGGCGGTCAAGTGCCGGCGTACCCGGCGCCCTTCTCCGCTCCTTGGTGATGACACTCTTGCGAGTGCTGTGGTTCAATTGATCAATCACGCGCGGTGCGGTCGGGTGAAGTCCTGTCCGTGTGAAGAACAAGCGCGATGCTTGGGAGGGCAGGAAAATGAACTGGTTGCGCAACTTGATGCTGGGGGGAGTTCTGGCGCTGGCCATGGTCGTTCCCGCGGCGGCGAAGGAGACCGGTCTGGTCTTCGTGTCGAGCGAGAAGGACAATGCCGTCCATGTGCTGGATGGCAAGACGCTGGAAGTCGTCAAGCGTATCGGCACCGCTGCCCGCCCCCGGCATCTTCAGTTCGACCCAGCGCGGACGCGGATCTTCGTTGCCTGTGGCGATGGGGATGCCATCGACATCATCGACATCGCGACACTTCAGCTGACCGACCGGATAACGGGTATCGATGACCCGGAGCTGTTCGATTTCTCGGCTGATGGCGGCACGCTCTTCATCTCCCTGGAGGATGACGCCAAGCTCGGCATCCTCGATCTCGCCACCTATTTCCGGGAGCGCGAGTCGAAGCCGGACCTGGACGTTGCGGAACCGAGCGATGAGCCGCTGTCCGAAGAGGAAGATGAGGAAGAAGGGAACGAGAACGAGGAAGAGGGCGGCGAAGAGGCTGGTGTTGCCGGCCTGACCACGATCGAGGTCGGCGCGGAGCCGGAGGGCATTCTGGCCAATCCGGATGGCCGGACGGTCTATGTCTCGTCGGAAGTGGCCAACCTGGTGCATGTGGTCGATCTGGCCAGCGGCAGCATCCGGGCCAACATTCTGGTCGGGCAGCGGCCGCGCCGCTTTGCGCTGACACCGGACGGGCGTGAACTCTGGGTGTCCAACGAACTCGCCGCCTCCGTCTCGATCATCGATGTCGCCAGCAACACGGTCTCGGCCACGCTTCGGCTTGAACCGCCGAGGGGCTTGCGGGTGGAGGACGTGACACCGGTCGGGATCACCATGACGGCTGACGGCCGGACCGCCGTGATCGCCATGGGACGGGCCAATCACGTGGCATTCGTCGATGTTGCCGCGCGGCAGGTCGCGGACCTGGTTCTGGTGGGCAACCGGGCCTGGAACGCCACCCTGAACCGGGACGGCAGCCTGCTCTACGTCGCCAACGGTCTGAGTGACGACATGACGGTCATCGACATGGAACGCCGTCGTGCCGTCCGGTCGGTGCCGGTCGGGCGTGTCCCGCATACCGTCCTGATCGATGACTGATCTGACCCGACTTCTCGCCGCCGGTCTTCTGGCTGTGCTGGGGCTCGCGCTGCCGGTCACGGTCGCCTGGGCAGATGAGCTTGTCATCGGTCACCTGGAGATGAAGGGGGATCGTGACTATCGCCGGTCCCGCACCTTCGCGGCCTTCCTGAACCAGCCGCTCGGCCGTCCCCATGCCGGTGGGGAAGTGGCCCTGGGGGAGGTGAAATGGCATGGCGCGGCGACCGGGACGGAGTTTGCCCTGGACCGCCAGCGCGCCCGTCAGGACGAACTCGTTGCGACGGCGGAGGCGATGCTGGCGCGCGGTGTCCATTTCATCATCCTCGATCTGCCTGCACCGGAGATCGCGTCTGTTTCGGGGGCGCTGGCGGGCAGGGACGTGCTGCTCTTCAACATACGCGCGGCTGCGGACAGCCTGCGGGGGGCCGACTGTCAGCCCAACCTGCTGCACATCGCACCAAGTGACGCCATGCGGGCCGACGCGGTCGGGCAGTTCCTGGCCCTGCGTCGCTGGCGGGAGGTGCTGGTCCTGGTGGGGCCGCTGGCGGCGGACAGGGCCATGGCCGCCGCCTTCCGGCGCAGTGCCGCGCGCTACGGCCTGAAGATCGAAGACGAGCGTGCCTTCGTGCTGAGCAATGATCCCCGGCAGCGTGAACTGAACAATCCGTTGCTGCTGACGCAGGGGTCGGACCATGACGTGATCTTCGTCGCCGACAGCGATGGCGAGTTTGCCCGCAACCTGAACTACCGGATGGTGGATCCGCGCCCGCTCGTGGGGACCGAAGGGCTGGCCGGACTGGCCTGGCACTGGTCATGGTCGCGCCATGGCGCACCGCAACTGGAAAACCGGTTTCAGGATCAGGAGGGCCGCCCGATGCGTGATCCCGACTGGGCCGCCTGGCTGGCTGTAAAGGCGGTGGCGACTGCCGTGCAGCGCACGCAGAGCGAAGTGTTTGTGACCCTGCGCGATCACCTGCTGTCGGCGGAACTCGTGCTCGACGGCTTCAAGGGCAACCGCCTGAGTTTCCGCCCCTGGGACAACCAGTTGCGGCAGCCGATGCTGCTCGCCACCCATAACCACGTTGTCGCCCGCGCCCCGGTGGAGGGATTCCTGCACCGGACCAACAATCTCGACACCCTGGGGATCGACGCACCCGAGACCGCCTGCCGCATGACGCGTTAGGGGAGGGGGGCGAGCTCCCGGCTGGCCGGATTCGGACCCGATCATCGACGGGGTCTCGCACCGGTCGTGGCCCGGCGATAGACTGGCGGCATGCTTGATTTCGACACCTGCAATACCGCCCGCCTGCGTCGCGATCCGGCCTTTGACGGCCGGTTCATTGCGGCATTCAGCGAACTCCACGGACGCCCGCCACCCTCCCTCCTGGCATCCCGGACATGAAGAATATCCCGCTCAGCTACACCTGGCTCGAAACGCCGATCGGGCGACTGCTGCTGGCGGGCGATGCCGGGTCGCTGCATTTCCTCAGCTTTCCCGGCGGCCACAAGGCCTTCGGCCCGCATCCGGCCTGGACCTGTTCCGACAAGGGTTTCGATGAGGTGAAACGGCAGTTGCTGGCCTATTTCGATGGCCGCCTGCGGGACTTCGATCTGCCGCTGACGCTGCATGGCACCGATTTCCAGAAACGGATCTGGCGCCGGTTGCGCACCATTCCCTTCGGCCAGACCACAACCTATGGCGCGCTGGCGCGCGGGATCGGGGCACCGAAGTCGAGCCGCGCGGTTGGTGCCGCGAACGGTGCCAACCCGCTGCCGGTCATCATCCCCTGCCACCGGGTCATTGGTGCGAACGGGGCCCTGACCGGTTTCGGCGGCGGCATTGAGACCAAGCGGTTCCTTCTGAAGCTGGAGGGCAGCCTGCCGGACCCATGAGCCTGATTCCTGCGGCGCGGCGGCTCAGGTCCGGTTGACGTGATCGACCGCCCAGCCACCGTCCCCATGATCGGTCAGGGACGTGACCGACAGCGGATCGATGCAGAGGCTGAGGCCACGGTGCGGCGGGATGCCGAGGGCCAGGGTCACCGCCGCGCGGATCACGCCTGCGTGGGCGATGACGGCGACGGTCTGTCCGCCGAACCGCCCCCCGGCACGGGAAATCACCCGGTTCGTGCGCTCGATCAGGTCAAGAAAGCTCTCCCCCTCGGGCGGTCTCAGGGCGGCCATGGCTTTCAGGTCCAGCCCGTTCCAGGCGCTGACCGCGCTGTAGGGCTTGCCTTCCCAGGTGCCGAAGTGCTGCTCCTTCAATTCATCGTCGAACAGGGGGGCAGGCAGGGCCGGGCTGATCCCGCGCAAGGTCTCGACAGTCGTGCGGCAACGGGAGAGCGGGCTGCAGAGGACCACACCCGCGACCTGCAGCATCGCTGCGGTACGGATCAGGCTTTCGCTGTCGGGTTCCAGTGCGGGGATATCGGTATGGCCGATGATCCGTCCGTCCGGATCAGTCGGTGCATGGCGGACCCAGAGCCAGCGGGTCACGGACATGGTCGTCAGCGGTCGCTGCGCAGCACCATGCAGTCCATCCGCTTTGCCTTCAGCGCGCGACAGGCGTCGCGGGCCTCCGTCGCGTTGAACGAGAGCAGCCGCGCACGATACAGGCTGCCCTTGCTGGTCTTCACCCGGTTCAGGTCGATCGGGTGGTTGCGCAACTGTTCCGGCGCGGCGGCAACCGCCTGCCGGATGGCGCGGTTGGCACGTTTGGTCGACCCGAAGGCGCCGACCTGGATGCCATGGTCGCCTTCAGGCACGGCCACCGGCGTTGCCGCAGGCGCGGCGGCGTTCGCTTCGGAGATCAGGTTGATGCTGCGCAGGCTGGCCAGCACGGACGACTCGCCCCGGCTGCCAGGGCGGGCAGGGGGTAGATCGGCGGCGACCGTCAGGGTGCCCGACTTCTCCTGATCTGCGGCACGGCGGAATCCCATGCTGATCAGTTTCTGCATCTGCCGGTCGCGCCGCGCCGCGGTGCGGCCACCGATGACCACGGCCACCAGCCGCCGCCCGTCGCGCGCGACGGTGGTCACCAGGTTGAAGCCGGATGCATTGATGTAGCCGGTCTTGATCCCGTCCACACCGTCGATCCTGCCCAGCAGGTTGTTGGTCGAACCGTAGGTGCGTCCCTTCCAGGTGAAGGTGCGGGTGGCAAACAGGGGGAACAGGTCCGGGAAATCGCGCTGCAGGGCGATGGCCAGATTGGCCATGTCGCGCGCGGTGGTCACCTGATGGCGGTTCGGCAGGCCGTTGGCGTTTCGGAAGCTTGTGCTGACAAGCCCGAGATTGCGCGCCCGCGCCGTCATGCGGCGGGCGAAGACGACCTCGCTCGGGGCCAGGGCTTCGGCCACCACGGTTGCCACGTCGTTGGCGGACTTCACGATCAGCGCCAGCATCGCATCCCTGACGCGGATCGTCGAACCGCGCGGCACACCCAGTTTCGATGCAGGCTTGCCCGCGGCATTGCGCGACACCCGCAGCGGCGTGTCCATGCTCACCTTGCCCTGCTTCACGGCCTCGAAGAGCATGTAGAGCGTCATCATCTTGGTCAGGGATGCCGGATGAACCGTCCGGTCGGCCTTGTGCGCGTAAAGGGTCTGCCCCGTCGCCTGGTCGACGACGATGCCCGTGTAGACACGCTTGGCCGCTGCCGGTGCGGCGAAGGAGACCATGACCAGCGCGGCCATGACCAACAGCGTGCAATGTCCCCAATGTCGTTCAACCGTCATGAACTGGCGCGGCTCCCGAGCCTTGAAATGCGTCGATTCGTCAAGAATTTAGCGGAACCCTGATTCAGGGTCCATGGTGGAGTTAACCTAATTTCGCAAGTCCGGCGCGCAAGAAGCACTTTTGAATGGCTTCGAGCCTAGCCTGAAACGGAACATGACCTATATGTCCCTGAGGTTGGACGGGCAAGGTTCGGTGCGCAATTCTTGCCGATCCCCCTTTCACATCGATCCGTTCCACCATACTGTTTTCATCAGGAATTTCGGGAGAGCCGTCGGAGACATGACCGACAAGCGTAACGATAACGACAGTGACAACGAGATCGGGGTCGTCACCAAGACCCGGCCACGGACGAAGCAGCCGTCGCTGTGGCGCGTATTGATGCTGAACGACGACTACACGCCGATGGAGTTCGTCGTCTACGTCCTGCAGCGCTATTTCAACAAGGACGCCGATGCGGCGACGCAGATCATGCTGCACGTGCATCAGAAGGGTGTCGGCGTCTGTGGAATCTTTCCGTACGAGGTTGCGGAAACGAAGGTCACCCAAGTGATGAACCTCGCCCGTGAGAACCAGCACCCCCTGCAATGTACACTTGAGAAGGCGGAATAGACGCGTGCCATCGCTCTCCAGACATCTCGAAGAAACCCTGCGCCGTGCCCTCAATCTGGCCGGTGAACGCAATCATGAATATGCGACGCTGGAGCATCTACTGCTCAGTCTGATCGACGACCCGGATGCGGTCGCGGTCATGCGCGCCTGCAACGTCGATCTGGGCAAGCTGGCACAGGAGCTGACCCGTTTCATTGACGAGGATCTGAAGGATCTGGCGCAGACGCTGGAGGAAGACGCCAAGCCTACGCTGAGTTTCCAGCGCGTGGTGCAGCGTGCGCTGATCCATGTGCAGTCCTCAGGACGCGAGGAAGTGACCGGCGCCAATATCCTGGTCGCGATCTTCGCGGAGCGGGAGAGCCACGCCGCCTATTTCCTGCAGCAGCAGGACATGACCCGTCTCGATGCCGTCAGCTACATCAGCCATGGCATCGCCAAGGCCCCCGGCCTGAACGCGGAGCGCGCCGTGCGCGGCTCCGACGATCCGGAGGAGGACGGCGAGGACGAGGGCATGCAGGAAGCCGGTGAGGCGGAGGCCGAGGCACCGGAGAACGAGGCGCTGGCCCAGTATTGTGTCGATCTGAACGAGAAGGCACGGGCGGGCAAGATCGATCCGCTGATCGGACGCGCGCTGGAGATCGACCGCACCATCCAGATCCTCTGCCGCCGCACCAAGAACAATCCGCTGTATGTGGGCGAGCCGGGTGTCGGCAAGACCGCGATCGCGGAAGGGCTCGCGCGGCGCATTGTCGAAGGCAATGTCCCCGATGTACTCGCCTCGGCGACGATCTACACCCTCGACATGGGCGCACTGCTGGCCGGAACCCGCTATCGGGGTGATTTCGAGGAACGGCTGAAGGCGGTGATGCGGGAGATCGAGGGGATCGACAACGCGGTCCTGTTCATCGACGAGATCCATACCGTCATCGGGGCCGGGGCCACCTCCGGTGGTGCCATGGATGCATCGAACCTGCTGAAGCCCGCGCTGGCTTCCGGCACGATCCGTTGCGTCGGCTCCACCACCTACAAGGAATATCGCGGCTACTTCGAGAAGGACCGCGCCCTGTTGCGCCGGTTCCAGAAGATCGACGTGAACGAGCCGACGATCGAGGATGCGGTAAAGATCATGAATGGTCTGAAACCGTACTACGAGGAACATCACGGGGTCCGCTACACCAGCGATGCGATCCGTTCCGCGGTGGAACTCTCGGCCCGCTACATCAACGACCGGAAGCTGCCCGACAAGGCCATCGACGTGATCGACGAGGTGGGCGCGGCGGAAATGCTGAAGCCGCAGAGCCGCCGCAAGAAGGTCATCGGTGTCCGCGATGTGGAGGCCGTGGTTTCCAAGATCGCGCGCATTCCGCCGAAATCCGTGACCAAGAAGGACGAGAATGTCCTGGCCAACCTGCAGGACGACCTGAAGCGCGTTGTCTTCGGCCAGGATGTCGCCATCGAGGCTCTGGCGTCCGCCGTGAAGCTGTCGCGTGCCGGTCTGCGCGAACCGGAGAAGCCGATCGGTTCCTACCTGTTCTCCGGCCCGACCGGTGTCGGCAAGACGGAGGCGGCGAAGCAGCTGGCCGATACCATGGGCCTGACGCTGCACCGCTTCGACATGTCGGAGTACATGGAGCGCCATACCGTCAGCCGCCTGATCGGTGCGCCGCCGGGCTATGTCGGCTTCGACCAGGGCGGGCTGCTTACCGACAGCGTGGACCAGCATCCGCATTCCGTGCTGCTGCTGGACGAGATCGAGAAGGCGCATCCGGATGTCTTCAACCTGCTGCTGCAGGTCATGGACCACGGCAAGCTGACCGATCACAACGGCAAGAAGATCGACTTCCGCAATGTCGTGCTGATCATGACGACAAATGCCGGCGCGGCGGAGATGCAGAAACATGCCATCGGCTTCAACCGCGGCATGCGCTCCGACGAGGATTCCGAAGCGATCAAGAAGCTGTTCACGCCGGAGTTCCGCAACCGTCTCGACGCCATCATTCCCTTCGCGCCGCTGGCGCCGGAGGTGGTGGGCCGTGTCGTCGACAAGTTCGTGCTGCAGCTCGAGGCCCAGCTCTCCGACCGCGACGTGACGATCTCGCTCACCGATGCGGCACGCACCTGGCTCGCCGACAAGGGCTACACGCCCGAATTCGGTGCCCGGCCGCTGGCGCGGGTGATCCAGGAAAGCATCAAGCAGCCGCTGGCGGAGGAACTGCTGTTCGGGACCCTGAAACGGGGCGGACACGTGAAGATCCGTCTGGAGCAGGGCAAGCTGGTCTTCGATCTGGAAGCAGCGGCGGAGCGGACACCACCGAAGGCGAAGAAGTCCGGCGGCAAGTCGGGCCGCGGCAAGTCCGGCGGCAGCAAGTCCGGCGGCAGCGCCAAGGGCACGGTCCCCGAGACCAGCAAGTAGCAGGTCGTCGGGGCCGTTCCGGTCGCGGTCGGGTGTCAGAGAGACTGACTGAGCCATGCTGATCCAGTTCTTCACCCTGCGACCGGTTGCGGCGGTCAACGATATCCGCGTGCATCAGCCCGCCGCGGCGCTGGCGCGTCTGCCCGGCGTCCGGTGTCATGTCTTCGGCAGCGGTCAGGCAATGAAGCAGCCGGAACCGGGAGAGGAATCGGTCTTCGTCTGGCAGCGCCAGATCCTGGAGCCTGCGCGGGCGGATGATCATCTGAAACTGCTGCGGCAGGGCCATCTGGTGGTTTCCGAATGGGACGATGACCCGCGCATCTGGCCGATGGTGGTGCGGACGAACTTCTTCTGTCTGCGCGCCAGCCACGCCGTCCAGACCTCCACAGATGCACTGGGCGCGTTCATTCGCCAGCACAATCCGACGGTGGGTGTCTTCCCCAACCAGCTGGCCAATGTCCCGCCGTTGCAGGTGCCAGAAAGGGCGCTTGGGCAGCCGGTCACCCTCTTCTTCGGCGCCCTGAACCGGGAGGAGGACTGGCAGCCCGTCATGGCGGAACTGAACGACGTCCTGCGTATCTTCGGTGACCGGGTGCGGGTCACGGTCGTGCATGACCGGGGATTCTTCGATGCGCTGGAGACGGCGCGGAAGGTGTTTCACCCGACCTGTCCGCATGACCGCTACCGTGAACTGCTGGGGCAGGCGGACATCGCCCTGCTGCCGCTTTCCGACACACCGAAGAATCGCCTGAAATCGGATCTGAAGTTCATCGAGTGTGCGGCGGAGGGGACCGCCGTGCTGGCCGCGCCCACCGTCTACGAGAAGACGATCAGGCACAATGAGACCGGCCTGATCTTCCGCACGCCGCGACAGTTCGGACTGAAATTGCGCGCCCTGATCGGGGATCATTCCCTGCGTCGCCGGCTGTTGCGCAATGCCCATGCCCACGTGGCGCGGGAACGGCGGCTGGAGGATCACGTGACGGCGCGTCTCGACTGGTACCGCAGCCTGCTGGACCAGCGCGCGTCGCTGGATGCGGCGATGCGGGCCCGTTGCCTCGACATCCCCGCGACGCGCTGGTAAAAGCCCGCTCATGCGACGTTTCATGGATGCAGTCTCAGCCGTCCGGCGAATTATCAACCCGGTCCTGTAATACTCAGGGCCGGGCCAATCTGCCTTTCTGACCGCCATCCCGATGAAGAATGTGCCGCGCGCCAGCGATCCCTGCCGTGGCAGACCACAAACGAGTTTCAGACATGACCCAGGACTACAAGGACACCGTCTTCCTGCCGAAGACCGACTTTCCCATGCGCGCTGGCCTGCCGCAGAAGGAACCGGAGATCCTGAAGCGTTGGTACGACATGGATATCTGGGGCAAGCTGCGCGAAAGCTCGAAGGGGCGGGAGAAGTTCATCCTGCATGACGGCCCCCCCTATGCGAATGGCGACATCCACGCCGGGCACGCGCTGAACAAGATCCTGAAGGACGTGATCAACCGCTCCCGCCAGATGCTGGGCTTCGACGCCAACTACGTGCCGGGCTGGGACTGCCATGGCCTGCCGATCGAATGGAAGATCGAGGAGAAGTACCGCAAGGCCGGCAAGAACAAGGACGAGGTGCCGCTGAAGGAATTCCGCAAGGAATGCCGCGACTTCGCCGATCACTGGATCAACGTGCAGCGCGACGGGTTCAAGCGCCTCGGTGTCTTCGGCGACTGGGAACGCCCCTATCTGACCATGGCCTATGAGTCCGAGTCGGTAACGGTCAGCGAGTTGCTGAAGTTCCTGATGGACGGCTCCCTCTACAAGGGGTCGAAGGCGGTCATGTGGTCGGTGGTGGAGAAGACCAGCCTTGCCGAGGCGGAGATCGAGTATCACGACCACACGTCCTTCACCATCTGGGTCCGGTTCCCGGTCGTCCGTACCGACGATCCGGCCCTGGAAGGCGCGTCGATCCTGATCTGGACCACGACTCCCTGGACCATCCCCGGCAACCGGGCACTGGCCTATGGGGAGGAGATCGCCTACGGCGTCTATCAGGTCGACGCGGTGGAGGAAGGTTCCCTGGCCGTGGTGGGGGAGAAGCTGGCGCTGGCCGATGCCCTGGCCGAGGAAGTGCGCGCAAAGGCCGGGATCAGTGCCTGGACCCGCGTCGCCGCCGTGACCAATCCCGCCGGAACGGTCTGCCGCCATCCGCTGAGCGCGCTTGGCTATACCTATGAGGACCGGCTGCTGCCCGCCGACTACGTGACGACGGAACAGGGCACGGGCTTCGTCCATATCGCGCCCGGCCATGGCGCGGAGGACTTCGACCTTGGCCGTGAATATGGTGTCGAGGTGCCGGACACGGTAGGGCCGGACGGTGTCTACTACCCGCATGTGCCGCATTTCGCCGGACACCATGTGTTCAAGGCGCATGGGCCGGTGATCGAGACCCTGACCGAGCACGGCGGCCTGCTGGCGCATGGCAAGATCGTCCATTCCTATCCGCACAGCTGGCGCTCCAAGGCACCGCTGATCTTCCGCAATGCGCCGCAGTGGTTCATCTCCATGGAGAAGAACGGCCTGCGGGAGACCGCGCTGAAGGCCATCGACGAGACCGCCTTCTATCCGGCCTCGGGCCAGCGCCGCCTGCGGGACATGATTGCGCGCCGGCCCGACTGGCTGCTGTCGCGGCAGCGTGTCTGGGGCGTGCCGATCACCGTGTTCGTCGACAAGCGCACCGGCGAGCCGCTGCGTGACCCGGCGGTGAACGCCCGCATCGTGGAGGCGATTGCCCGCGACGGCTGTGACGCCTGGTTCGAGTCCGATCCGTCCGTCTTCCTCGGTCCGGACCATGATCCGGACAACTTCGAGCAGGCGCGTGACATCCTGGATGTCTGGTTCGATTCCGGCACCACGCATGCGTTCTGCCTGGAGAAGCGCGACGACCTGCGGTCCCCGGCGGACCTCTATCTGGAAGGCTCCGACCAGCACCGCGGCTGGTTCCATTCGTCCCTGCTGGAGAGCTGCGGCACCCGTGGCCGCGCGCCCTACAAGGGAGTGCTGACCCACGGTTTCCTGCTGGACGAGAAGAAGGAGAAGATGTCGAAGTCGGTCGGCAACACGATCTCCCCGCAGGACGTCATGAAACAGTATGGCGCCGATATCCTGCGGCTCTGGGTCGTGGCGGCGGACTTCTCGGAGGACCTGCGGTTCGGGCCGAACATCATCAAGTCGACGGCGGATTCCTATCGTCGCCTGCGCAACACCATGCGGTTCCTGCTCGGCAATCTGGATGGCTGGTCGGCGGAGGAGGAACTGCCGGTCGCGGAGATGCCGGAGCTGGAGCGCTATATCCTGCACCGTCTGGCGGTGATGGACCGCGACCTGCGACGCAACCTGGATGTCTATGATTTCCACCGTATCCATGTGGAGCTGTTCAACTTCTGCACCGTCGAGCTGTCCTCGTTCTACTTCGATGTGCGCAAGGACGCGCTCTACTGTGATCCGGCGGGTTCCGTGCGCCGCCGCGCGGCCCGTACCGTGCTTGACCGGCTGTTCCATGCGCTGGTCACCTGGTTCGCGCCGATCCTCAGCTTCACGGCGGAGGAGGTCTGGCAGAGCCGTTTCAACGACCCGTCCGACAGCGTGCATCTGAAGCTGTTCCCGGAGATCCCGGCGGAATGGCTGAACGACAATCTGGCGGCCCGCTGGGACCGCATCGCCCGCATCCGCCGCGTCGTGACCGGCGCGCTGGAGGTGGAACGGCGGGAGAAGCGGATAGGTGCCAGCCTGCAGGCCGCGCCGGTCGTGCATGTCTCGGCGGAGGACGCGGCACTGCTCGATGGCCTCGACGTGGCCGAGATTTGCATCACCTCCGACATCCACATCAGCACTGATCCGGCACCGGAAGGCGCCTTCACGCTGGACGATGTGGAAGGCGTCGCCGTGGTCCCGGCCCTGGCCGAAGGCGGCAAGTGCCAGCGCTGCTGGATGGTGCTGCCCGAGGTGACGGAGACCCAGGACATCTGCAACCGCTGCACGGATGCCGTGGCGGCCTGACCGGGCCCGGCTTAGAAATCCTGTGCGACGGTCGAGTTAAACTCGTTTGTCCCACGGCTGTTGCCGCACTCCCTTGAAGCTGCCGGCCGGACTGATCCGGTCGGCAGCATTCATTTCGGGACGTGTCTGCCATGGAAATCCTCTCGGCCCTTGTTCTCTTTGCCGTCGTCACGACCATCACGCCCGGCGGCGCAACGACGCTCTCCACCGCTTCAGGGATGAACTTCGGCGTGCGCCGCAGCCTGCCGCTGATCGCGGGCATGGTGTCGGGACTTGGGACGCTGGTCTTCTGTGCCGGGTTCGGGCTGGCCAGCCTGATCGCGGCGGCGCCGGCGCTGGAACTTGCGCTGCGGCTCGCCGGATCGGCCTATCTGCTCTGGCTGGCATGGCGGACGGCCCGCAACGGTGCGCCCGGCGCGGCGGGCGATGTGGAGATCAGACCCTACAGCTATGTGGCAGGACTGATGCTTGTCTCGGTCAATCCGAAAGCCTGGGCCATGGCCTTCGGGGCCAGTGCCGCCTTCGCCGGGGGGATGAGCAATCCGGTACTCGCGGCCCTGGTCATGGCGCTGGTGTTCATGGTCTGCGGCGCGTCGGCGCTGACCCTCTGGTGCGGCGCCGGGGCGATGCTGGCGCGGTTGCTGAAGACGGAGAGGCAGTGGCGCCTGCTGAACGGTATGCTCGGCATGCTGCTGGTGGTGTCCATCGTCCCGATGTGAGTCCGGGTGTGGACCGTGCCTCCCCTCTCCCCCTCCCGGCCACCCACAAGGATCATCCCATGGGTGGTCGGGAGGGGGAGAGGGGAGGCACGGTCTACAAACGACTCAGGAGAGGGATGGAACAGGCAGTGAAAGAACGCGCTATACCGGCAACCGAAGCTCCACCCGTAACCCGCCCATCTCGGAGGCCCCCAGCCTGATCTCGCCGCCGTGGCGGCGCACCACGTCGCGGGCGATGGTCAGACCCAGCCCGGCGCCGCCCGTGTCCGGCCCGCGCGCGTCATCCATGCGGCGGAAGGGGCGGAACATCTCGCTGCGCCGCTCTGCGGGGATGCCGGGTCCATCGTCGTCGATCTGGATGTAGATCTGGTTGGAGCGGCGCTCCGCCAGCAGACTGATGCTGTCCGCGTGGCGGCGACTGTTCTCCATAAGATTGGTCAGACAGCGCTTCAGCCCGTTGGGCCGTCCGATCATATGCAGATCACCTGCGATGCTGTCCGTGACAGTGGCACCCTGACGCCGTGTGTCGTCGGCAACCGCCCTGACCACGTTGGCAAGGTCCAGTGGCTCCGCCGGTTCCTGGTCCTGGCCGCGGGCATAGGCCAGATAGCCGTCGACCATGCGCTGCATGTCGTTCACGTCGCTGCGCAGATCCTCGATCTCCGGGTCCTCGCCCAGCATGGCGAGCTGCAGCTTCATCCGGGTCAGTGGCGCGCGCAGGTCGTGGCTGACACCCGCCAGCATCTCGCTGCGCTGCTCGATCTGCCGCGTCATGCGGTTCTTCATCTCCAGCAGGTTGCGGGCGGCCTTTCGTACTTCCAGCGCGCCGCTGGGTCGGAAGTCCGGGGCTTCCTGGCCCTTGCCATAGCGTTCCGCGGCGGAGGCGAGCCAGCGGATCGGTCGCACCTGGTTGCGCAGGAACAGTACCGCGATGAACAGAACCACGATTGATGTGGCGATCATGGAGATGATCAGGATGTTGATGGTCAGCGAGTACAGCCGCTCGTCACGCGTCGAGACATGCAGCACCCCGTCGGGCAACTGGATGCTGACCCCCAGCCGCCGGGCCTCCGACCCCGTGTCGATGACGAAGGGGTAGGTGACGCTGCGGGCGATGAACTGGGCGAACATCCGGTCCTTCAGCGAGTAGTCACCGGGATCGATATCGGCGCCGCGCACCGGGTTGCTGAGTTGCGCGCCGCCGACGAATTCGACGCGCAGGCGCAGCTTGTCCTGGGCCGCCTGGGCCAGCCAGGCCCGCTCCGCCCGCTTCTCCGCCGTGGACATGCTGTCCAGCACCAGCATGATCTCGCCCACGACGCCGGACGCCATGTGCGCGGAGACCGACTTCCAGTGCCGCTCATAGAAGAACCAGGCGACCATTGCCTGCACCAGGATCAGCGGCAGGATGATGATCAGCAGGGCGCGGGGAAACAGCCGCTTGGGCATCAGTTGCCGCATCCGGCCCAGCAGAGGCAGGGTTACGCGCATGTGCGGGACCTGCTGGCCTTGATGCCCTGTCCGGTCATGCGTTCACCGCAGTGGCCCAGAGGACATAGCCCTCACCCCGGACGGTCTGCAGGTGTGTCGGCTGGCGCGGATCATCCTCCAGCTTGCGCCGCAGGCGCGTGACCTGCACATCGATGGCGCGGCCCGCCGGGTCACCGGCTTCGCCTGCCAGCATCTCCCGGCTGATGGTTTCACCGGGGCGGGCGGCCAGGGTCTGCAGCAATGCCGCCTCACCGCTGGTCAGCCGCACCGGGGCATCGTCACGGGTCAGTCGGTTGGTGGCCCGGTCGAAACGGAAATCGCCGAAACCAAGGACCTGCGTGGCCGGACGTCGCGTGCCGCGCCGCAGCACGGCCCGGATGCGCAGCAGCAGTTCCTTTGGCTCGAACGGCTTGGTCAGGTAGTCATCGACACCGGTTTCCAGGCCCGCGATCCGGTCATCCGCATCGCCGAGGGCGGTGAGCATCAGGATCGGCACCTGCCGACCGGTGCCGAGCAGGCGACTGGCGAACTGCCGGCCATCCTCCCCCGGCAGCATGACGTCGAGGATCAGCAGGTCGAACTCGATCCCTGCCAGACGGCTTTCCGCCTCCGCCGTGTCCGCGGCCTCGCTGATCCGGAAGCCGTTGTCGCCGAGGAAACGGCGCAGCAGGCCGCGCAACCGGCTGTCATCATCAACGATCAGGATATGCGGGCTGTCATCGGTCATGCGGGGCTTTCATGTATCCGGTGCTCACTTGCGGATCTGGGCGAGGATGGTGTCGCGGCTCTCCTGGTCGATCAATTCCGAAAGTACCCGGCGATAGCCCTCCACGGCCTCCGGCCCTGCGCGACGAAAGGCGCGGGCAACCCGTTCCTGCTGCGGCTCGGAGCAGGCGGCCTCCAGCGCCTGGCCGCTTTCGGTCAGGGACAGGTGCCGCAACCGGCGATCCCGTGCCCCCGGGGTCTGGGCCACATAGCCATCGCGCACCATGGCCCCCAGCACACGGGCAAGCGATTGCTTGGTGATGTTCAGGATCTTCAGCAGGTCCTGCACCGTGATGTCGGGATTGCGGCCAACGAAATGCAGCACCCGGTGATGCGCGCGCCCATAGCCGACGGTGGCCAGAACCTGATCCGGATCTGACGTAAAGTCCCGGTAGGCAAAGAAAAGCATCTCGATGGCCTGACGCAGGTCACGACCCTGCGGATGATTCTGTCCGTCAAACCATGCTTCCCAATTGGCGGTCGCAGGGTCATCATCATCGGGCTTTGGGGAACTGGAAAAAGATACGTCAACCATGTTGACTTAGTTTCCTTACAATGTTACTCACAACGCGCATTAGGCGACACATTTGTATAAACGAGGCAGGCAATGAGCAACTTCGCGGACCAGGATGGTCTGATCTGGTACAACGGTGAGATGGTCCAGTGGCGAGATGCAGATGTACATGTGCTGACGCATGGGCTGCATTATGCCAGTTCCGTGTTTGAAGGCGAGCGCGTCTATGGCGGCGAGATCTTCAAGCTGACCGAGCACACGGAGCGGCTGGTTCGGTCCGCCGCCCTGCTCGACTTCGAAATTCCCTATTCCGTCGCGGAAATTGATGCCGCCTGCCGCAAGGTCGTGACCGACAACAAGATCGTCGACGGCTATGTCCGCCCGGTTGCGTGGCGCGGCAGCGAGATGATGGGCGTGTCAGCGCAGGCCAACCGGATCAACCTGGCCATCGCGGTCTGGGAGTGGCCGAGCTACTTCTCGCCGGAGGAGCGGCTGCAGGGTATCCGCCTGCAGATCTCCAAGTGGCGCCGGCCCGATCCGGCCACCGCGCCCGTCGAGTCCAAGGCTGCGGGCCTCTACATGATCTGCACCCTGTCGAAACATGCCGCGGAGAAGGAAGGCTATGCCGATGCGCTGATGCTGGACTGGCGCGGTCAGGTGGCCGAGGCAACGGGGGCCAACATCTTCTTCACCCGCAACGGCAAGATCTACACGCCGACGCCTGATTGCTTCCTGGACGGCATCACCCGCCGGACGGTGATCGCACTGGCTAAGGAACGCGGCTACGAGGTCATCGAGCGGCGGATCATGCCGGAGGAGATGGCGGATTTCGAGGAATGCTTCCTCACCGGTACGGCGGCGGAAGTGACGCCGGTGCGGGAGATCGGACCCTATGCCTTCACACCGGGTGGGATCTGCGAAGCCCTGATCGCGGACTATGATGCGGTGGTGCGGCGCAAGAACAGCAAGGAAGCAGCGTGAACCCAGAACGCCCCAAGGGTGGTCGCCGGTCGGGCGGTGGTGACAGCAGTCGCCGCCGCCCTGCCGCGTCTGGCGGCCCCGCCCGTCGGCATGGCGAGATCACGGTCCCTGCAGAGGCCCTGAAGATCTGGGTCGAGCGGGGCCTGACCCAGTTCAAGGTCGCGGAGGTCAGCCTGACCGAAGCCCGCGACAATGCCCGCCTGGAGCAGGAAGCGCGTACCCGCGCCCGCAGCGTCCAGGGTCAGATCGTCTACAACTACCTGCTCGACCGGAAGGGCAGCACGGCCTGGTGGCAGGAATGGGGTGGCTTTGATCTGGAGTCGGAGATTCTGACTGAAGCGGTGCTGAGCATTCCGTCCGTGAAAGCGCGCATCGACGCCTTCGACCCGAAGGACAATGAATGGGGCCTCGATACGGTCGAGGATTACCGGGACGTGCTGTTGCAGGCGCATCACGGTGATGTGGAGGAGGACGACCTGCGTCGCGGCCTGCGCCGCTGGCTGGGCCACCTGTCGCCGGACGCCCGCCGCCTGTTCGCCCGCGACATCAAGAGCTGGCTGAAGGAACCCGCACCGAAGCCGGAAGGCTGACGCGCGGCCCCGCTGAGCGACCGGACAGCCGACCAGATTCACCGCCAATACGAATGTCCCGACATTCCCCTGTCAGAGGGAACGCCGGGACTGTTCGTCATCACCCGTCGTTTCAGGCGGCTTCGACGGCTTTCGTCTTCTCGAACGTCAGCCCGTCCGGTCCGACATGGACTTCCACGGTGGTCCCGTCGGCGATCTCACCGGCCAGGATGCGTTCCGCCAGCGCATTCTGAAGTTCGCGCTGGATGACGCGCTTCAGCGGGCGGGCACCATAGACCGGGTCGTAACCGGCATCGGCCAGCCAGTCGCGGGCGGCGTCGTCCAGTTCCACTTCGATCTTCCGCTCCGCCAGCAGGTCCTGCAGGTGGCGCAACTGGATATCCACGATACCGCCCATGTGCGCCCGTGCCAGACGGTGGAACAGGATGATCTCGTCCAGCCGGTTGACGAACTCGGGCCGGAAGTGGTCCCGCACCGCCTTCATCACCTGAGCCTCGGCCAGGACAGTGTCATCTTCGGGGCCCAGTGCCGCCAGATGCTCGCTGCCCAGGTTCGAGGTCATGATGATCAGGGTGTTGCGGAAATCGACCGTGCGACCCTGACCGTCCGTCAGGCGGCCATCGTCCAGCACCTGCAACAGCACGTTGAAGACATCCGGATGCGCCTTCTCGACCTCGTCGAACAGGATCACCTGATAGGGCCTGCGCCGGACGGCCTCGGTCAGGGCACCGCCCTCGTCATAGCCGACATAGCCCGGCGGGGCACCGATCATGCGGGCCACAGCATGTTTCTCCATGTACTCGGACATGTCGATGCGGACCATGGCCTGGTCGTCGTCGAACATGAACTCGGCCAGCGCCTTGGTCAGTTCGGTCTTGCCGACACCGGTGGGGCCCAGGAACAGGAACGACCCGATCGGCCGGTTGGGGTCCTGCAGACCGGCACGGGAACGACGGACCGCGTGGGCCACGGCCCTGATCGCCTCTTCCTGACCGATCACACGCTCGCCGATCCGCGCTTCCATCTGCAGCAGCTTCTCGCGCTCGCCGGCCAGCATCTTCTCCACCGGCACCCCGGTCCAGCGGCTGACGATGATGGCAATGTCTTCCTCCGTCACCGATTCGCGGACACCGGCCGGGGCACACTTGCCTTCCGCTTCTGCCAGTTTCTGCTCCAGTTCCGGGATCAGGCCATAGGTCAGTTCACCGGCACAGGCCAGATCGCCGCGCCGCTTGGCGTCCTCGACGTCGTTGCGGGCATGGTCCAGCTCTTCCTTGACCTGCTGCGCCTCGCCCAGCTTGTCCTTCGCAGCCTGCCAGCGCGCGGTCTGCGCCCGGCTCTGCTCCTCCAGATCCGCCAGCTCGGTCTCCAGCTTCTGCAGCCGGTCCTTCGAGGCCTGATCGCTTTCCTTGGTCAGGGCCTCGCGCTCGATCTTCAGCTGGATCACCCGGCGGTCGAGCAGTTCCAGCTCCTCCGGCTTCGAATCCACCTGCATGCGCACACGGCTCGCCGCCTCGTCCACCAGGTCGATGGCCTTGTCGGGCAGGAAACGGTCGGTGATGTAGCGGTTCGACAGGGTGGCGGCGGAGACAAGCGCGGCGTCGGCGATACGGACGCCGTGATGCACCTCGTACTTCTCCTTCAGGCCACGCAGGATGGAGACTGTGTCCTCCACCGTCGGCTCCGAGATGAAGACCGGCTGGAACCGCCGCGCCAGCGCCGCGTCCTTCTCGATATGCTTGCGGTATTCGTCCAGCGTGGTCGCGCCCATGCAGTGCAGTTCACCGCGCGCCAGGGCCGGCTTCAGCAGGTTGGAGGCATCCATGGCCCCGTCCGCCTTGCCTGCACCGACCAGGGTATGCAGCTCGTCGATGAACAGCACGATCTCGCCGGCCGCCGACTGCACTTCCTGCAGCACGGCCTTCATCCGCTCCTCGAACTCGCCACGGTATTTCGCACCGGCGATCATCGCGCCGAGATCCAGTACCAGCAGGCGCTTGTTCTTCAGACCCTCCGGCACGTCACCGTCGATGATGCGGCGCGCCAGGCCCTCGGCAATGGCGGTCTTGCCGACACCGGGTTCACCGATCAGGACAGGATTGTTCTTGGTCCGGCGCGACAGCACCTGGATGGCGCGGCGAATCTCGTCGTCGCGGCCGATCACAGGGTCCAGCTTGCCTTCCCGCGCTGCCTCGGTCAGGTCGCGGGCATAGCGTTTCAGCGCGTCATAGCCATCCTCGGCGGAGGCACTGTCCGCCGTGCGTCCCTTGCGCATGTCGTTGATTGCCGTGTTCAGCGCCTGCGGGGCGACACCGGCGCCCTTCAGGATCTTCGCCGCTTCGGCATCATTCGCCATGGCCAGGGCCAGCAGCATCATTTCCGCCGTGACGAACTTGTCACCGGCCTTGGTCGCCAACTGGCCAGCCTGTTCGAAGACCCGCGCCAGTTCCGGGGCAAGATAGACCTGCCCGGCACCGGAACCCTCGACCCTGGGCAGCTTGCCCAGCGCCATTTCGGTCTGCTGCAGCGCCTGCTTCGCGTCACCGCCAGCGGCGGCGATCAGCGATGCGGCCATGCCCTGTTCGTCATCCAGCAGCACCTTCAGCAGGTGCTCCGTGGTGAAACGCTGATGATTGGACCGGACAGCCAGCCCCTGGGCGCTTTGCAGAAAGCCGCGCGCCCGTTCCGTGTAGTTCTCGAAGTCCATGCTTCCCTCTTTCCAAAGCCCGCGTCCGACACCCCGTTCCGGGCCTGTCATCGGCGTCTCACTAGAGTTTGCCTGTCATGATGCGCGTCGCCGCGCGGTTCGGATGTCCGGTCCCCGGCTGGGCAACCCGACACCACATATGTTGTTATTGTGCAACGCTTGCGCAAGACAGCGGCAAGCCAGATTTCGCATTCAATTGGCTTGTCCGTGTGCCAGCCACTTGATCCGTGGGGTGGGTCGGGACACTCTCCCGCCATGACACGCATCACCAGACTCTGCCGCTATCCGGTCAAGGGCCTTGCCGCCGATGACCTGACCGCCATCGACCTGACCGCAGGCCAGCCCATTCCGTTCGACCGCAAGTGGGCGATCGCGCATGGCTCGACCACCTTCGATCCTGCTGATCCGAAGCATCTGCCCAAGACCAGCTATCTGCAACTGATGCAGCATGAGCGGCTGGCGACGCTGGATGCGCAGTTCGATGATGCCGAACAGACACTGACCCTGCTGCGGGACGGCAGGCAGGTGGCGCGGGGCAACCTGTCCCTGCCTATCGGACGCAGCCTGGTCGAGCAGTTCCTGTCTGCCTGGGCGAAGGAGGAACTGCGTGGCGCGCCGCGCATCGTCACCGCGCCCGGCGCGGAACTGAGTGATGTCGGCCTGCCGGTGCTGTCCCTGATCAACCTGAACAGCGTGCGCGATATCGAGCGGGTGGCCCGCAAGCCGGTCGATCCGATGCGGTTTCGCGGCAACATCTACGTCGACGACATGCCCGCCTGGGCCGAGTTCGATCTGGTCGGCAAGGCCGTGAGTGCCGGCGGCGCGCGGCTTCAGGGCCTGGCACGGATCGACCGGTGCGGCGCGACGAACGTGAACCCGGAAACGGCGGAGCGTGACATGCAGATCCCGAAAGTGCTGCAGTCGGGCTTCGGCCATGTCGACTGTGGTATCTATCTGTCGGTTACGGGAGATGGCCGCATCGCGGTCGGAGATTCGCTTGGGGAGGGCGATGATGGAAATGGGTGACAATCTGTCGGGGGCGCAGGCCTTCGACCTCAGTCCGGAACAGGTCGAGATCCTGGACACGGCGGATCGCTATGGCCGGGAACAGCTCGCGCCGCTGGCGTCGCGGATGGATGACGAGGAATGGTGGCCGGACAAGGAATTCCGGGCACTGGGCCAGATGGGCTATCTGGGGGTCACGGCACCGTCGGAATTCGGCGGGGCGGAACTGGACGTCTTCGGTTCCGGTCTGGTGCTGCAGGCCTTCAGCCGCTGGAACCCGGCGCTGGGGCTGGCCTGGGTGGCGCATGACAATCTCTGCATGAACAACATCCTGCGCAACGGCAATGACGACATCCGCAAGCGCTACATCCCCGGTCTGGTGGACGGCAGCCTGGTCGGCGCGCTCGGCCTGACGGAGCCGGGGGCAGGGTCGGATGCGCTGGGATCCATGGCCACCACCGCCCGGCGCGACGGCGACGACTATGTGCTGAACGGGCGCAAGCTCTACATCACCAACGGCCCCATCGCCGACGTGCTGCTGGTCTACGCCAAGACGGACCGCGACCGCGGCGCCAAGGGCATTTCCGCCTTCGTGGTGGAGAAGGACTTTCCCGGTTTCAGCGTGGCGCAGAAGCTCAACAAGATGGGTTTCCGAGGCAGCCAGACCGGTGAACTGGTGTTCGACGACTGTCGTGTCCCCGCTGCCAACATGGTTGGGGAGGAGAATCGCGGCCACGTCGTTGTCATGTCCGGGCTGGATCTGGAACGGGCGATGATCTCCCCCATCTGCCTCGGCATCTCGGAGCGCGCGCTGGAGCTTTCCGTCGAATATGCGCGGGAGCGCAAGCAGTTCGGCAAGCCCATCGCCAGCTTCCAGATGGTGCAGTCGCACGTCGCCGACATGTACACCTATGTGGAGGCCATTCGCCTGTTCACCTATCGCGGCCTCTCCGCCGTGAACAACCTGGTGGAGGGCGAGGGCGGGCGCGGCGACGTGCACAAGCTCAGCGCCGCCTCCGTGATGTTCACCGCCAACATGATGAACCGGGTGCTCGACCTGGCGGTGCAGGTCCATGGCGGCATCGGCTACATCTGGGAAAGCGAGATCAACCGGCTCTACCGGCACACCAAGCTGCTCGAGATCGGCGCGGGCACGACCGAGGTCCGCAAGATGATCATCGCCGAGGAAGTACTGAAGTAGGGGCGCTGCGCCTGGGATCTCTTTGGTCCCCCGGCCAGCCCTCTCCCCCTCCCGACCACCCATCAGGATACTCGCGTGGGTGGTCGGGAGGGGGAGAGGGCTGGCCGGGGTCAGCACATGAACCGCGAGAGGCCAGGCCGGGGACCACGAACGACTCGGCCACATACACCTTGGCCTGCCGGAATGACCATGTTATAGACCCCGCGACTGGCGAACGCGGGTTCGCCGGACCGGTATCTATTTCTCTGGTCATGCCCGTTGGGGGTCGGCCATTGCTGAAGACGAAAGAGGAACGCCTTGGAAGTCAGCGTACGCGACAACAATGTGGACCAGGCACTGAAGGTCCTGAAGAAGAAGATGCAGCGGGAAGGCATCTTCCGTGAGATGAAGCTTCGTAACTATTACGAGAAGCCGTCCCAGCGCCGGGCGCGGGAGAAGGCCGAAGCGGTGCGTCGTGCCCGCAAGCTGGCCCGCAAGCGCGCGCAGCGCGACGGGCTCTGATCACACCCTGACGGGAACGCGATCGCACAGGACGACCCGGTGGCCCCGCCGCCGGGCGTTTTTGTGTGTCTGGAGCAGATCGCCGGCCGGGTGAAAGGCTGGTTCTCCATTGCGTCGGTCAATCGACCGATCAGGGAAACCGACCCGCAGTCCGTTCCTGCGACCGCCCATGCGATCCTGACGACAGATCCAACCCTGTCGGCGCCGCCTGCAGTGGCTCGACGCCGAGTTACGCCGCCTGCGCCTCCAGGCCGATGGAGCGGTAGCGGTAGACGCCGTCGTCGCCGATCTTGCGTTCCATGCGGCCCTGGCCGATCAGCATGTGGATGTGGCTGATCCCCTCCGACATCGCCAGGCCCATGTCGTCCGGGCCGAGCTTGCGCAGGAACATGGTGGGCAGCAGTTCCTGCACCGATGACCATTCGCCGGCACCTTTCCAGAGCGATTTCAGGCGGGCGCGGTGGTGGTCCTGCAGATAGTTGATCCGGGCGTGCAGGCTGCGGAACGGATCGCCATGCGCGGGCAGGATCAGCACGTCATCGGGCAGCGGGCGGAAGACGTCGAGGGTTTCGAGATAGAGTTTCAGCGGGTTGGCGTCCGGTTCCGCGGGATAGACGCCGATGTGCGGCGTGATGCGCGGCAGGATCTGGTCGCCGGAGATCAGCACGTTGAGATCCTCGCACCAGAGCGAGGCATGTTCCGGTGAGTGGCCGCGTCCGATCAGCACCTGCCAGTCATGGTCGCCGATACGCACCTTCTGATCCTGGTACAGCCTGCGGAAACTGCGCGGGATCGGCGTCATCATCTTGGCGACGCGGTTGTAGCCGCGCTCCCGCAGTGCCTCCAGCATCTCCTCGCTGTAGCCGATGCGACGATAGTGCTCGATCACGTCCTCCGGCACCCGCTCCGCCACGTCCAGCGCCATGGTGCGCCCGAAGGCCCATTCGCCGAGCGTCATCCAGAGCTGGCAGCCCCAGCGTTCCGTCAGCCAGCCCGCCTGCCCCACGTGGTCGGTATGGAAGTGGGTGCAGAGGATGCGGGTGATGGGCTGCCCCTCCAGGTGCTTCTCGAAGATCTCCTCCCACCAGGCCATGATCTTGCGGCTCTTCAGCCCGGTATCGACCATCGCCCAGCCGGCGCCGTCACGGATCAGCCAGAGGTTGATGTAGTCCAGACCGGGGATCGGGATCGCCATGCGGACCCACAGCACCCCGGGCGCCACTTCCATGACCTCTGCCCCCTCGGGGCGCTGGTCACCAAAGGGATAGTCGAGCTCGGGCCGTGCCGGGAAAGCGTCCACCGGGAATCTCCGCCAATGCAGCTGATGTCTGATCTGTCGTCTGAATCTCCCGGAGGGCTCGGCAAACGTCAACCTGTTGTGCAACACTGTCGGCGCGCACCGGCCATGCCGGTCCCTGTCCCCACAGCCGGAGTTGATGCCCGTGAGTGATACCGAACGCCCCCTTGCGACTGGCACGAAGCAGCTTGAGACGGATCGAGTCGTGGTGACGGAATGGAGTTTTCCACCCGGCGGCCATACGGGCTGGCATCGCCACGAGATGGACTATGTCGTGGTGCCCGTGACCACCGGTGACCTAACCATCGAGACCTCGGACGGCCTGTCGAAGGCACCGCTGCAGACCGGCGTGTCCTACACCCGCGAGGCCGGGGTGGAGCACGACGTCATCAACGACAACGACTTTGCGTTCCGCTTCATCGAAGTCGAGCTGAAGTAAGCCGTCTTGATGCTCAAGACCGGCCCGATGCCGGTCCTGCTTGTCACCATCGCGATCGACATGCTGGGCTTTGGCCTGATCATCCCGCTGCTGCCGTTCTACGCCACGGACTTCGGGGCAGGTCCGGCGCTAGTGGCGCTGCTGTTCGCCACATATTCGCTGGGTCAGCTGGTAGGCACGCCGCTGCTGGGCCGGCTTTCCGACAGGATCGGGCGACGTCCGATCATTCTTACCTGTCTGGGTGTCAACGTCATCGCCTACCTCGGGTTCGGACTGGCCGACAGTCTACTGACCCTGTTCGTCGCCCGTGTCATCGGTGGCATGGCGGCGGGCAAGATCGCGGTGGCGCAGGCCTATGCGGCAGACATCAGTTCCGGGTCGGGCCGGACAGGGGCCATGGGGCTGACGGGTGCGGCCTTCGGCTTCGGCTTCGCCTTTGGTCCTGCACTGGGCGGCCTCATCCTGGGAGCGGATCCGAGTCCGGCGGAGTATGGCATGCCCGCGTTCGTTGCGGCCGGGCTGAGCCTGCTGGCGCTGGTCTGGGGCCTGTTCGCGCTACCCGAGAGCCTGCCGCGTGAGAGCCGGGACAGCGAGGATCGTGTCCCATTCCGGCAGCGGCTGCAGATTGTCCGGTCGCGACCGGAGCTGCTCGGGATGGTCGTCATCTTCTTCGCGATCAGTTTCACCTTCAGCCAGGTGGAGGCGACCTTTCCGCTGTGGACCGCTGTCAACCTGGGCTGGGGACCGCTGCAGGTCGGTTATACCTTCACCTACATCGGCATCCTGATCATCATCTGTCAGGGGTTTCTGGTGGGGCGCATTGCACCGATGGTCGGAAACTTCAGACTGCTGGTCGCGGCGCTGTGCAGCCTGACCGTCGCGCTGACGGCGATCATCCTGGCGGTGGATGCGGTGACGCTTCTGATCTCTGTGACCTTCATGTGTCTCGGCATGGCCTTTTCTTCCCCCACCCAGTCTGCCATTGCCAGCAATCTGGTGCCCGCGACCCGCGTCGGCGCGTTCCTCGGCCTGTGCCACGGGGCATCGTCGCTTGGACGGGTTCTTGGCCCGGCATGGGGTGGGCCGATCTTTGAAACGCTCGGGCCGGACTGGCCTTATCTGATCGGTGGCGGCATCATGGCACTGACACTGTTGCTGACACTGAAACTGCGCGGGGTATTGCGCCCCGGCGACGGTGATCCGGCCTGAACAACTATCCTGGGGAGGACAGACAGATGAACGAAGACATGCGCTATGAGGTCAGGAACGGGGTTGCGTGGGTGACCCTGAACCGGCCCGAGGCCCTGAACGCCATGAACCAGAACATTCTGGACGGCTACACGCAGGTGGTGCGCAAGGTGGAGGCGGATCCGGAGGTCAAGGTGCTGGTCTTCACCGGATCCGGGCGGGCGTTCTCCGCCGGTGCCGATCTGAAGTATGTCCTCAGCTTCATGGGGCAGGGCGACCCGGAGAAGGTCCGGACCTTCATGCGCCAGGCCTACGAGGCCTTTGCGGTTGTCGGCGAATGCGAGAAGCCGACCATCGCCGCCGTGAACGGCATCACCGCCGCGGGCGGGATCGAGCTGCTGCTGGCCTGTGATCTGGCCTTTGCCGTGGAAAGCGCGAAGATCGGTGACGGACACATCAATTTCGGCATGCTGCCCGGTGGCGGCAGTTCCATCCGCCTGCCGCGCAAGATCAGCGAGACCCGCGCCAAGTACCTGCTGCTGACCGGGGAACTTCTGCCCGCCCGGACGCTGCTCGAATGGGGCCTGCTGAATGACGTGGTGCCGGACGATGAACTGATCCCGACAGTGGAACGGGTTGCGGCCCGCATTGCGGAGAAGAGCCCGCTGGCGACGCGCCTGATGAAACAGATGGTGGATCAGGGCCTCGACATGCCCCTCGACCGCGCGCTGCGCACCGAGATGGAAGTCTGGGAAGGCTATGGCCGTTCCGCCGATGTGGTGGAGGGGCTGACCGCGTTCAGCGAGAAGCGCAAACCGGCCTATACGGGCAGGTAGGATTTCGTCTGCGTGCTGACCGTGCCGCCCCTCTGGAGAGGATTCTGTCGGTAGACCGTGCCGCCCCTCTCCCCCACCCGGCCACCCAGGGGAGTATCCTGAATGGGGGGCCGGGTGGGGGAGAGGGGCGGCACGGCCCACGAACAGTCCGGCCAGCCTTCAGCCTTCGCCCTGTTCCTTCGCCCGCATGGCGCTGAGGACGGCGCCAACCAGTTCCGACGGAACCTCCTCGGGCAGGGGACCGGTTTCGGTCTCGAACAGCCGCTGGCCCAGTTCGATGCTGCGGACATAGCCCTGGTAGCTGGCACGGCAGAGCCCGCACATGGCCAGATGGCGTTCGAAACGCTTCCGGGATGGTTCCGGCAGGGTGCCTTCGTGGTAGTCCATCAGGAAACTCTCGAAGGTCTGGCAGTTGATCAGTCCCGGATAGTACCGGAACATCAGACCGACCATCCGGTGACGCCAGCCATGCCGTTCCTGCGCGTGGCCGCGCGCCAGCCGAAGCAGGATGGCGAGCAATGGGTCGTTCATAGCTGTCCCCCCGCGATCAGGGGTTCCAGGTGCTTGCGCAGCGCCGACCGGGCGCGGTGGATGCGCACCTTTGCCGTGCCCTGCGTGATCTCCAGCTTCTCCGCGACTTCGCTGATGCTCAGCTCCTCGATATCGCGCAGCAGCAGCACGGTGCGGTGGCTCTCCGGCAGCGCCTGAATGGCGCTGGTAACCGCCGCGCGGGCATCGGCCCGTTGCAGGATGGTCTCGGCGCTGTCGTCACTCACCACCAGGCTGTCATTCAGGATGCCACTGTCATCGAAGGTCGGCATCAGGTCGTCGATGGAAACTTCCTGCCTGCGCCCGCGCCGCCGCAACTGCTCCAGGGCGCAGTTGACGGCAATGCGGTGCAGCCACGAACTGACGCTGGATCGCCCCTCGAAGCCGTCGAATGCATTGACGGCCCGGATCAGGGCATCCTGCGCGCAGTCCATGGCCTCATCATGGTTCTCGACGTAACGCATCGCGACACCGGCCATGCGCGCCAGCGCCGCCCGGATGACCTGTTCCTCATCCATGTCGCAAGTGGCGCCAAGTGCTGCCGCGAGGCTGCCGACACGCCGGGCCGTGCCGACGGGGTCATCTGCCTTTGCGAGGCAGAGCAGCAATAGGGAACTTGTCCAGCGCATGTGGTGTTCTGGCCCAGGTGGGGAGCATGGCGTAGCATCCTGCGACGGCTGGATTCTGTCAAACGGCACTTCTGGCGGACTTTCGTGACCCTGTTGCAACGGCTGGTGTGTAACCGAACCTGTCTCTGTGACGTCTGAAGGGAGACAAAGGTTACAGAACCCCCGCAGCAGGAGGCCGCGCCATGGCTGAACTCGATTTCGTGCCCGTAGCAAGAGCGCCTGCCTGGCTGGCGCCGGTCCATCGCCGGATCGCACGGATCCAGGATGTGCTGGGCAACATCGGCTGGCCCGTGCTCGAGCTGGTGCTGCGCATCTGGATCGGCCAGACGTTCCTGCTTTCCGGCCTGGTCAAACTCGCGAACTGGGACAGCGCGGTCTTCCTCGCAACCCATGAATATCCGGTCTCCTGGCTGGCACCCTGGCTCGCGGCACTGCTGGGGGCGGCCATCGAGATCGTGGGTGGCGGGGCGCTGATGCTGGGATTGGCAACGCGGCTGGTGGCGCTGCCGATGGCCATCCTCAGTCTGGTGATCCAGTCCGTCTATCTGGAACTGAACGTCCACATCTTCTGGGCGCTGTTCCTGGGCTGGTACGTGGTGGCAGGGGCCGGTCCGATCGCGCTCGACCGCCTTCTGGGGCGCGGCTTTGCGACCCTGCCGCTGCCGCTGGTCGGAACCTTCCACCGGTTCTGGCAGTGGTCGGACAGGTTCCTCGCACCACTCTGGCTCGTGCTGTTCAGGGCCTGGATCGCCTGGATATTCTTCGCCTCCGGTCTGACCAAGATCGATGACTTCGGGAACACCATCCTGCTGTTCCAGTACGAATATGCGGTGCCGCTGATCCCGCCTGCGCTCGCGGCCTGGCTGGCGACGTTCTTCGAGCTGGCAGCCCCGGTGGCGATCCTGCTGGGTCTCTTCTGCCGCCTCGCGACCCTGCCCCTGATCGCGATGACCCTGGTGATCCAGTTCACCTATCTTGATCATGCGGATCACTTCTGGTGGCTGGCGATCCTGGGCCTGATTGCGCTGCGCGGGCCGGGACCACTGGCGCTCGATACCCTGTTGCAGCGGTTGCTGGTGGCACGCTACCCCGCCGCGCTGAAGCCTGCCCGCTGGGATGATGGTGAACTGCCGCATGTGGTGGTCGTGGGCGCGGGCTTCGGTGGTGTCGCCGCCGTGCAGGGACTGAAGCACAGCCCCTGCCGGATCACCCTGATCGACCGTCGCAACTATCACCTGTTCCAGCCGCTGCTGTATCAGGTTGCAACGGCCGGACTGTCCCCCGCCGACATCGCCAGCCCGATCCGGGAGATCTTCCGCGACCAGCCCAATGTGCGGGTCCTGATGGGGCGGGTGACCGATGTGGACACGGCAGGGCGCCAGGTCCTGATCGGCGGGACGGCCATTGGCTACGACCATCTGGTCATCGCCACCGGGGCGCGCCATGCCTATTTCGGCAAGGACGGGTGGGAACAGTTCGCTCCGGGTCTGAAGAAGATCCCGGACGCGACAGAGATCCGGGGCCGGATCCTGGGTGCCTTCGAGGCGGCAGAGGAGTGCATGGACCCGACCGAACGCGCCGCCTGGATGACCTTCGTTGTCGTCGGCGGCGGCCCGACCGGCGTCGAGTTGGCCGGGGCGATTGCCGAACTGGCGCATCACGGCATGCGCGGGGAGTTCCGCAATGCCGACCCCGCCAACGCGCGCGTCATCCTGGTGCAGAGTGCGGATCGCCTGCTGCCGCCGTTCCCGCCGGAGCTTTCCCGCCGCACCAGGGAATCGCTGGAAAGGCTCGGCGTCGAGGTGCGTCTGGGCAGCCGGGTCACCGGGATCGATGCGGAGGGTGTGACGGTGGGGGAGGAGCGGATTGCCGCGCGCACGGCGCTCTGGGCTGCGGGGGTCATGGCCTCCCCTGCGGCGCGCTGGCTGGGGGCGGAAGCGGACCGTGCCGGGCGGGTGAAGGTGGACGCGAACCTGTGCGTGCCCGGACATCCGGAACTGTTCGTCGTCGGCGATACGGCTGCCAGTGATGGCTGGGACGGTCAGCCGGTGCCTGGCCTGGCCCCCGCCGCAAAGCAGGGTGGCGCCCATGTGGCCAGGGTCATCAACGCCCGCCTGACGCGGGCGAAGGCCCCTGGCGCCTTCCGCTATCGCCATGCCGGGAATCTGGCCACCATCGGCCGGGCCTCTGCAGTGGCGGACCTGGGACGGCTGAGGATCTCCGGACCTGTTGCCTGGTGGTTCTGGGGCGTGGTCCACGTGATGTTCCTGACCTCGAAGCGCGATCAGCTCTCCGTGGCGCTGGAATGGGCCTGGGCGTACCTGACCTTCCGCCGCTCGACGCGTCTGATCGACGACCGGCATGCCCCGACAGTTGATTGACGCCGCCGCCGCCCCGACAATGCAGGCTCATGGCAAGGGGAGGCGGAGATGAGTGACGAGAATGGCAAGACGGAAATGCCCGATACGCTGACACAGCGCATCGGGGTGCTGGCCCGGCGGGAGACGGAGGCGCGGGTCGTCGCGCCGGTGGTCGAGGCGCTGGCCGACGCCTTCGGGCGGGAGGAAGTGCTGTCCATCGTGCGCGACACCATCGTGAAGATCGCGCAGGAACAGGGGGGCGAACTTGCGGAGGCCATGGGCGGCAACGATTCCGCCACCTTCATGGAGTCGATGAAGTACTGGCGGCAGGACGGCGCGCTGGAAATCGACGTGCTGGACCAGTCCGACACGGCGCTGAACTTCAACGTCACCCGCTGCCGCTATGCGGAGATGTACCGCGCGCTCGGCATCCCGGAACTTGGCGCGATCCTGTCGTGCAATCGCGACTATGCGCTGATGGAAGGCTTCAACCCGGATGCGGAACTGACCCGCACCCAGACCATCCTGTCAGGGGCCAGTCACTGCGACTTCCGGTTCCGGTTCGGTCCCGAGGGCGGCAACGACTGACGCGCCGCCTCAGCTTCCCGTCGTGGTCCAGTCATGGCGGGACAGGGGCAGCTCGCGGGCGCGCTGGCCGGTCAGGGCGAACAGGGCATTGGTGACGGCGGGTGCAATGGGCGGTGTGCCGGGTTCGCCGGCACCGCCCGGCGCCTCCGTCGAGGCAATGATCTCCGTCTCGATGGTCGGCATGGTGGAGAGGCGGATCATTTCGTAGTCCGGGAAGTTGGACTGCTGCGGTGCGCCGTCCGCGAAGGTGATTTCGCCATAGAGCGCGGCGGTCAGGCCGTAGACGATGCCGCCCTGCATCTGGGCGACGATGGTGTCGGGGTTGATGACGATGCCCGCATCGACCGCGCACCAGACCCGGTGAACCCGGGGCTGACCGTCGTCCAGCGAGACCTCCGCTACCTGGGCAACGATGCTGCCGAAGCTCTCGTGCAGGGCGATGCCCCGCGCGCGGCCTGCCGGTGCGCCGGCTTCCCAGTCGGCCATCCGTGCCACGGTCTGCAGCACCCTGGCGTACCTGGGGCTGTCTGCCAGCAGATGCATGCGATAGGCGTAGGGGTCCTTGCCTGCGGCATGGGCCAGTTCGTCGATCACGGCCTCCGAATAGAAGGCATTCTGGGAATGGCCGACGGAGCGCCAGAAGCCGATCCGCACCGGCACGCGTGACAGGATGTGTTCCACCCGCATGTTGGGAATGGCATAGGGCAGCCATGCGGCGCCATCGACCGTGGTCCGGTCGGGTCCGGAATCGGAGCCGAAGGGAATGTAGCGCATGGTCGCCTGGCCGGAGGTTGAGGGGCCGACAAGCTTGTTGGCCCAGGCAACGGGATAGCCTTCGCCGTCGGTGGTGACACGGAAATGCGCCAGGGTCGCCGGGCGATAGGTGTCCTGACGGATGTCTTCCTCCCGCGACCAGACCACCTGCACGCCGCGTCCGGGCACGGCCATGGCGCAGGCGACGGCCTGGCGGATGAAGTCCGGCTCCCCACGACGCCCGAAACCGCCACCCAGATAGGTCACGTTGATGGTCACCCTGTCCTCGTCCATGTCGGCCTGGCCGGCCGCGATCCAGCGGCTGACGGACGGTGCCTGGGTCGGCGCCCAGACTTCCAGCCTGTCGCCGTCCATGCGCGCGGTACAGTTCATCGGTTCCATCGGCGCGTGGGCCAGGAACGGCGTGCGGTAGGTCATCTCCAGCACGTTGCTGCCCGCGGCCTCCAGCATCTCGACCGCTTCGCCGTCATCCTGATAGCCGAAGCCATCTTCGGAAAGCGCGGCCTCGTAGCTGTCGAACAGCGCGTCGGTGGAGAAATCGGGCGTCTCGCCCAGGTCGTACTCGATATCCAGTGCGTCGATGGCCTGCTTCGCCCGCCAGGTGCTGTCGGCAATGACGGCAACGCCGCCGGGAACAGCCACGGTCTTTACGACGCCGGGCATCCGCTGCACCTGCGCCGGGTCGAAGCGTGTCACGCTTGCGCCCACCACAGGTGGATGTTTCACCGCCGCGAACAGCATGTCCGGCAGGCGGACGTCGATGCCGAAGGTCGCGGTGCCATCGACCTTGGCGGGAATGTCCAGCCGCTGCTTCGGTTGGCCGATGATGCGGAACTGCGAGGGCGCGCGCAGGGGCGGGACCTCGGCCAGTTTCACGCCGGCCGCGTCGGCGGCAAGCTCGCCATAGCCGATACGCCTGCCCGACGCCGGGTCCACGACTTCGCCGCGTTCGGTCTTCAGGCTGGCCACAGGGGTGCCGAGGCGCGTTGCCGCCGCCTGTTTCAGCATCTCCCGGGCCATGGCGCCGGCTTCCCGCATCGGCTGCCACCCGGCACGCACACTGGTCGAACCGCCGGTGGCCTGGACCGCGATCACGCCGGACAGCCAGCGTCCGGTGGCGCGGGCCTGACGGGCAATGAAGCTCTCGTCGTGCGGGCCGAAGGGAAAGCCTTCCGGCAGCATGACGTCATTGACGTAGATCCTGTCGACCTTCGCGTCGATGATCTCGACCCGGTCGAAGTCGGCGTCCAGTTCCTCCGCCAGGATCATCGGCAGGGCGGTGTGGATGCCCTGGCCCATCTCGCTGCGGGGCACGGCAATGGTGACCGTTCCGTCGCGGGCGATCTTCACCCAGGCATTCAGCGCGGCCTCGTCCGCGCCGGGGTCCAGCAGCGTGGCGGGATCGGTGGGGGCGCCGCCGCCCAGCAGCTGCCAGCCGACGAACAGGCCGCCTGCGGCCACGGTGCTGCCGATCAGGAAACGGCGGCGGGCGCGGCTCTTCGGCTTGCCTTCGGTGCTCTTCCTGTTGCGTGCCATGCTGACCTCCCTCAGGCGCGTGCGGCGCGATGGATCGCGCTGCGAATGCGGCTGTAGGTGCCACAGCGGCAGATGTTGGTGATGGCATCGTCGATGTCGGCGTCGGTGGGGGACGGGTTCTCGGCCAGCAGCGCGGTGACGGCCATGATCATGCCCGACTGGCAGTACCCACACTGCGGTACCTGTTCATCGATCCAGGCCTGCTGCACACGGTGGCGGGTTCCGCCGTCCGTGATGCCTTCGATTGTCGTGACACTTGCCCCCGCCACGGCCTCCACGGGCAGGACGCAGGTCCGCGTTGCCACCCCATCCACATGCACGGTGCAGGCACCACAGGCGGCAACGCCGCATCCGAACTTCGTGCCGGTCTGTCCGAGGGTATCGCGAATGACCCAGAGCAGGGGCGTATCCGGTTCCACATCAACGGAAACCGTCTCGCCGTTGAGAACGAAGTCGATCATGCGCAGCCTCCCGATCCGCAGGGTTCAGAAGTCCCCCTGAACAAGCTTCAGGATATAAATGACCCGTGGTCAGTTATCAAGGGCGCCGCTGAGAATCGCCGTCATTCCGCCGGTCAGCGCATGCTCGAAATCCGGCTTCAGATTGCTGAATTCCGGGCGCTCCAGAATGGCGCGCGCGGACTTCGGCGGTTCTGCCAGTTGCCAGAGACCGACGATCAGGGCGTAGAGCTGAAGCAGCAGGGTCGGCCCGTCGCCGGGTTTCACACCGGGAAACCGGTCCTCCACCATGCCGCCCAGTTCGACCAGCCCGCCTGCGGTCACCTGCTTGAAGGCCAGTACGGCGTCCTCCGCCACATTGCGTTCCAGGGTGCCGTGGCACTGCACCGCCAGACGCAGCATGTTGCGCCGTTGTGCCAGGTCCCGGACAAGTGACTTCGAGACGGCGGCGGCACCGGAACGCACCAGTGCCTCGTCCTGCATGATGCCCGTCAGGGCCTGAAACCAGCCGCCGAGCTCCTGCGTCAGCAGAGCCAGGAACATCTCCTCCTTGGCGCGGAAGTAGAGATAGACGGTGCCCTTGGCCAGTCCGGCGCGGCGGGCGACCTGATCGACCGACGGCAGTTCACCCCCGGTCTCATCGAACAGTTCCCCCGCTGCGGCAAGGATGGTCTGTCGACGCGCGGCCTTGTCGGCGGCGCCCCTTGCGCGGCGTGGCGCTGTTCCAGAATGTATCGCTGTATCCGGCATCTGTATCCTGTTTCGGGCGTGATCGTATCCGCCCGGCGAACACGCAACTGCTGACCTACAGTCAGAAACAGCCGTCACCCTGTCAAGGGGCCAGCCCGGCAGCGTGGCTTGCAGCATGGCCGGGTTGTTGAGGATCATCATGGAATATCCACGAATGCAGTCGTAGTGTCCGCACATGACAAATGTGGCAGAAAGCGAGATCGCGCCCGGCGGGCCGGAACCTTCCGGTGGTCCGTCGGGAAAGGTCATCAGTGACGGTGCGCTGATCGGCATGGCCTGGCTGGCGGCATCCGGCGTCATCTTCGCGATCTTCACGGGTATCATTCGTTATGTCTCCAGTGACCTGCACCCGGCGGAGACGGCGTTCATCCGCTATTTCTTCGGGTTCCTGTTCATCCTGCCGATCTTCCTCGGCGCGCGGCGCAGCGAGTTGCGGACCAAGCGTCCGGTCATGCACCTGTTCCGTGGGTTGGTGCACGGCTGCGGGGTCATGCTGTGGTTCTACGCCATCTCCAAGATCTCGCTGGCGGAGGTCACGGCGCTGGGCTTCACCTCGCCTGTCTGGGCCACGCTCGGGGCGATCCTGATCCTGGGCGAGGTGGTGAAGCTGCGCCGCATCGTGGCCGTGGTGCTGGGTTTCACCGGCGCGCTGGTGGTGCTGTTCGGCCTGCCGGGGTCAATGGCGGAGCTGCAATCGAACTTCAGTGCGCTAGGATACGGGCAGGCGGCGATGCTGCTGGCGGCGCCACTGTTCGCGGCGTCGAAGATCATCACCAAACGCCTGACGGATACGGAAACAACGACGGCCATTGTTGCCTGGCTTTCAATGCTGGTGACCATCGTGCTCGCCATCCCGGCGGCGATGGTCTGGCGGACACCGACACTGGAGGAGGTGCTCTCCCTGGCGGCAGTGGCCGGGCTGGCCACCCTGGCCCACATCTGCATGACCAAGGCGTGGCGCGCGGCGGACCTGTCGGTGACCCAGCCGGTGGAGTTCCTGCAACTCGTCTGGGCCTCCCTGATCGGTATCTACATGTTCGGCGAGGATCCGGCACTCGGCACCTGGATCGGCGGTGCGATCATTGTCGGCTCGGCGACCTATATCGCCCATCGCGAAGCGCAGACCCGCAGGCAGATGCGTCGGGCCGCGGCGGCTGATTCCGCCGCCCGGCACCCGAATTGATTGCCTGGGATCCTGAATTTCCGCTATTCCTCAATGGTCTTTCAGTCGGGGCATGGCTCCCGGGAACCAAGGGGAAACAGCATATGGCTGACCAGAATCAGGTCTTCGTCGACGGCGTCTTCAATGTCGGGATCCAGGACGGTGCCGTTCGCATCGACTTCTTCACCCATTCTCCGACCCAGCGGGACGCGGAGGGCAAGCCGGCACGTCAGTTCTCCCAGCGCCTGGTCAGCAGCCCGCAGGGTTTCCTGCAGATCTACTCCTCGCTGGACCGTCTGGTGACCCAGCTGGAGGAGCGGGGACTGGTACAGCGGCGCGAAGGCGGTACGCCCGAGACCACGTCCGACGCCCTGCCCAATACGGAAGACTGACGAACCCGGTTCCGGCCCCGCCGGAAAAGCGAAGGCCCGCCCCGTGAATGCACGGAGCGGGCCTGTTCGTCGGGATTTACGTGGCGGTCGCGGATCAGCGATCGTCGATCATGATCTCGACCCGACGGTTCTGCGGTTCGGCAACACCATCGGGGGTCGCGATGGCCGGATCGCTCTCGCCAGCCGGAATCTCGTCGATGCGGGCAAGGTTGAGACCGCGAAGGCGCAGTGCCTCGGCAACATTGGCGGCGCGCTTCTCCGCCAGTATTCGGTTGTAGGTGGCGTCACCTGCCCGGTCCGTGTGGCCCGTTACCCGGATATCGGCCTGGGGATAGGCCGCCGCCTGGCGCGCGATCTCGTCCAGCTTCGCATGTGCGTCATTGTCCAGCTCGGCGCTGTCGAAACCGAACAGCAGGCGATGGCTGACGGGCAGCACGGGAACAGCCTTGGCAACCGGTGCCGCGGCATCGGAGGCGGTCGCGACGCGGCGGTCACCGGAACTGGCGACAGGCGCAACGCCGGTCTCAGGGCCGGACATGCGTGCCAGGGTCTCTGTCACGCGTGCCTTGCAGATCTCGGCACGGCGCAGGTTCGTGCCCTCTTCCACGTCATTCATCCAGCAGTCGAAGTTGACCTGCGCATCGGCCAGTTCGCTCGCGGCACTGCCAGGCACACCGGCCCGATAGGCCTTCAGCAGACGGGTGTAGACCCGCTGCGCAAAGGCCATGTCTTCCGGCTTCAGGTCGCGGCCTGCGGGATCATCAGGCAGCACCAGGTAGCCGTCGCGGGCATCGACCGCCTTGTTCCAGTAGGCCCATTCGTCGGTCGAGTCGTTCTCACGGGCTTCCATATCGGACAGCGCCTCATAGCGAAGCTGCAGCGCCGCGTCATAGTTGGCATAGGGTGACTTGATCGGTGCACCGCCATAGCCCGCTGCACTTGCCCCACCAGTCACTGCCAGCACACAGGCCGTCGCGACACCACTCATCAGAAGCGTACGGATCCGGGTCGTGGTCATGATCGATCTCCTTGCGGTTGCTCTGTCGGGCCGCATGCTCCTGCGCCCGTCCTCCCAAGCTGGGGCATCCCGAATGACCCGTCAGTGATGTCACTGTGACCGAGTCGTGTCGGGTGAGGACGGGCGTGTGACCGCTGTTCAGTATCCGAGGCCGATCTCGATCTCGACGCGCCGGTTGCGGGGTTCCGCGACATTGTCAGCCGTCGGGTAGGCCTGTGCGGTTTCGCCGATCGCCACCTCATCGACGCGAAGGACGTCGATCCCCCGCTCACGCAGCGCAAGCGAGACGGCAGCCGTCCGGCGCAGGGAGAGTTTCCGGTTGTACTCGTCGTCGCCGGTCCGGTCCGTGAATCCGGCAACCCGGATGTCCGCAGACGGGAAGGCTGCAGCGTCGCGGGCCGCGGAGTCCAGGACTTCCAGCGCTTCCGGCGTCAGCTCGGCGCTGTTCAGCCGGAAGAAGAGCAGGTGACGTAAAGGCAGGGCAGCGGCAGCCACACGCTGCGGCTGTCGCGCCGGTGTGTCGGTGGTCGTCGTCGCGTTGATCGCCGCGACCTGCTTGACCGGCTTCGGGACCGGTTTCGGTGCCGGTGCCGGCCAGATCTGCGGATCGATCTTGGCCATCGAATCCTCGAAACGCTGGCGGCAGGCGTCGGCGCGTGCCGGGTTCCTGCCTTCCTCGGTATCGTTCAGCCAGCAATCGAAGTTGGCCTGGGCATCGGCCAGCGTCGTGGTGCGGGTGAGCGGCATGCCCGAGCTGTAGGCCCGCAGCAGCCGACGGTAGGCCGTGCGCGCATAGTCCCGGTCGCCCTCTGCCAGTTCGCGGCGGGCCGGATCCTCCGGCAGCACCAGATAGCCGCCGTCGGCATCACGGGACTTGTACCAGAAGTGCCATTCGTCGCTGCTGTCACCGTCGGCGGATTCCATATCAGACAACGCGGCATAACGGGTTGTCAGCGCGGAGTCATAACTCGCATAGGGCGACGGTATCGGTGCCCCGCCCCAGGATGCGGCAAGGCCCGGGCCCGTAGCCACGAAGACGGCCGCGAACAGGGCGGCAGCCATGGTCGGCAGCCTGCCCGATGAAACAGTCATTCGATTGTCTTGCATCTCTTGATCCCCCGATCTGGCCCACCGCCCGGGAAACGCCCGTGCGGCATGGCAAACCTGGACAGGATGAACCTCCGGCGATGGTCGTGGCGTGGTACACCTGTGACACGTCTGTGGCATTGGTGATCTGCCAGACGCAGGAGCCGCAGTGATTCCTGCAGTGATCTCAGCGTGATTTCATCTGGCACCGGAGCGCTGTAGACTGTTCGCTCATGCGTTTCGGGGGAGGGAACCGGATGTCGGATACGGCTGTTCATGGGCAGGTGGCGGACCAGTTCGCGCCTGTCAGGGAAGCGTTCGCGCGCAATTTCTCCGAGTTCGGAGAGGTCGGCGCCAGCCTGCGCGTGGCCCTGCACGGAGAGATCGTGGCGGACCTGTGGGGCGGGATCGCCAATCAGAAGACGCAGGCACCCTGGCAGGAAGACACGGTATCCGTGGTCTTTTCCTGCACCAAGGGGGCCACGGCGATCTGCGCCCACACGCTGATCAGCCAGGGGGCCTTCGACCTGGCCACGCCCGTGGGCGATATCTGGCCGGAGTTCGCGGCGGGCAACAAGCAGGATGCCACCGTGCGCATGATGCTGGACCATTCGGTCGGGGTGCCGGTGCTGCGGGAGAAGCTGAAGACCGACGGCATCTATGACTGGGACTACATGTGCGAGCGCCTGGCGGCGGAGGAACCGTTCTGGCGACCGGGTGACCGCAACGGCTATCACGGGCTGACCTTCGGCTGGACGGTCGGCGAACTGGTGCGTCGGGCGTCGGGCAAGTCGCTGGGCGAGTATTTCCGGGACGTGATCGCCGAACCCCTTGGCCTCGACTTCTGGATCGGCCTGCCGGAGGAGATCGAACCGCGCGTGGCGCCGATGATCTTCCGCAGGCACGAACCGGGCGATGCCCAGCCGCCGTTCCTGGAGGTCGGGCTGAACCAGCCCGGTTCCATCCCGCACCTGTTCCTGTTCAATTCCGGCGGGTTCCTGTCGAAGGGCTGCAACAGCCGCGAGGGACATGTGGCGGAGCTCGGCGGCGCGGGAGGCATCACCAATGGCCGGGGGCTGGAGGGTATGTATCGACCCTTCGCCAATGGCGGCTCATGGGACGGCGTGGATCTGGTGGATGCGGCAACGCTGGCGGACATGGAGGCCATTTCCATGGCCACCGGTCGTGATGCCACCCTGCAGATCCCGACCCGCTTTGCACCGGGCTTCATGAAGTCCATGGACAATCGCGCGCTGGGGATCGAAGGCGCGATCATCGGGCGGCGCGCCTTCGGCCATGTCGGCGCGGGTGGCTCCCTCGGGTTCGCCGATCCCGAGACCGGCATCAGTTTCGGCTACACCATGAACCGGATGGGAGAGGGGCTGTTGCTCAACGAGCGCGGTCAGGGGCTGGTGGACGCGGTCTATCAGGCACTGGGCGGCATGGAACAGGCCGGTGGCGCCTGGCGGCCCGCGGCATGACGGGTGGAGACGGGGCGGCCCGTTTCCCGCTGCTGCAAGCCCGGTCGCGTCGCTATGACGTCACCCCGGATGATTTCGTGGCCGAGATGCGGGATCGCTATGGCATCAACGGTGACCTGACCTTCACCGACCTGGTCGCGCGCGCGGCGGCACATGCCCCGGACCGGACCGCGATGGAGTTCCAGGGGCGGAAGACCAGCTATGGCGCGATGATGCGCCGGATCCAGGCCACACGCGCGCTGCTGACCGACCAATGCGGCGTGCGGCCCGGTGATCGGGTGGAACTGCTGGTCGACAATTCGGATCACTATGCGGTCTGGTACCTGGCGATCCTTGGCGCGGGGGCGGTCGCGGTGCCGATCAACCCGAAACTGGTACCGCGCGAACTGGCCTTCATGGTGCAGGACTCGGCACCGGTGCTGTTCGTTCAGGAAAGCCGCTTCGACGATCTGATCGATGCGGCGCTGGTGCTGGCGGAGCGGTCTCCGCCGCGCTTCGTGGTGGACCGTGACCCGCCGCCGCCCGATGCCGGTGACTGGCAGCCGAGCAGTGGCATCGATGTGCATGACCATGCCGCGATTTATTACACCTCCGGCACCACGGGCACCCCCAAGGGCGTCATTCATACCCATCACAGCCTGATCGCCGGTGCGCTGATGATGCCGGAGGCCTGGGAGTATCCGGGCACCGACATGCGGTTCCTCGCCTGCACACCCATGTTTCATATCGCCAGCCACGTCTTCTTTCTGGTGACCCTGACCCTGGGTGCGACCCTGGTCATCGACAGCTATCAGACAGAACAGACGATGCGGGTGATCGCCGAAGAGCGGATCGACGCCTTCTTCGCCGTGCCGAGCCAGTTACTGATGATGGAACAGCACCCGCTGAAGCAGGAACTGGACTTCAGTCATGTGCGGATGATCGGATTCGGTGCAGCGCCGATGGCCATGGACCGGCTGCAGGCGGTGCAGGACATGTATCCGAATGCCGGGCTGGTCCACTGCATGGGCCAGACGGAGAGTACGGGGATGCTGGTGGCGCTCTCCTCGGCGGAAGCCTTCAGGAAGATCGGGTCCGTCGGTGTCGCGATCCCGGGCAGCGAACTGCGTGTGGTCGATGAACTGGACCGCGAGGTGCCGCATGGTACGGTGGGTGAACTGGTCAGCCGGGGGCCGCAGAACATGGTCGGCTACCTCAACCGACCGGAAGCGACGGAGGAGACCCTGCGCGGTGGCTGGCTGCATACCGGCGACCTGGGCTATCGCGACCCGGACGGTTACCTGTTCCTGGTGGACAGGGCCAAGGACATGATCATCCGCGGCGGGGAGAACATATACTCCACCGAGGTCGAGGACGTTCTCTACATGCTGCCGGAGGTGTCACTCTGTGCCGTCATCGGTGTGCCCGACAGGCTGTTCGGGGAGGAAGTGGGCGCCTTCATCCTGTGCAGGCCGGGCGCGTCCCTGACCGTGGAAGCGGTGCAGGAACATTGCCGCGCCAACATGGCCGGCTACAAGACCCCGCGCCTTGTCCGCTTCGTGACCGAGTTCGCCATGACAGCCACGGGCAAGATCCAGAAGGGTGAACTCAGGAAGCTGCTGGACGACGGAACGGTTTGACAATCAACCCGGCGGGGACCACCTGCAGGGGACACGGAAACGCCAACGGAGGAACGGATCATGGCTCTATTCGGCAGCAAGCGCGACGACGGTGCCTTTGGTGTGGTGTCGAAGGACTTTCCGGATCCCGCGATCGATGTCGCACCGACTGAGGAGGAGCAGATCGCGATCCTCGCCGGTGGCTGCTTCTGGTGCGTGGAGGCGGTCTATCTGGAACTGAAGGGCGTGCATTCGGTGGTCTCCGGCTATGCGGGCGGCACGGCGGAAACCGCCGACTACCGCAGCGTCTGCACCGGCCGCACCGACCATGCGGAAGTGATCGAGGTGCGCTACGACCCGAACCTGATCAGCTATGGCGAACTGCTGAAGATCTTCTTCGCCGTGGCCCACGACCCGACCCAGAAGGACCGGCAGGGCAACGACATCGGCCGTCAGTACCGCTCCGCCATCTTCTGGCTGGACGAGGAGCAGAAGCGCGTGGCGGAGGCCTATATCGCCCAGATCAACGAAGCCGGTGTCTTCGACAAGCCCATCGCCACGGTGCTGGAGCCGCTGGACACCTTCTTCGACGGGGAGGACTACCACCAGAACTACGCAGCCCGGAATCCGACCCAGCCCTATATCGCCTATCTGGCAGCACCCAAGGTGCAGAAGCTCTACCAGCTCTATCGCGACAAGACGAAGGCAGCGGGGTAGCCGTATCGCACACGAGGTGCCCGACACGTAGCTGGTTCGGAAAGAATGCGCGCGTCAGGTGATGTTTTTTGCTCTCTGCCTGACTTTCTCCTGTATTCCGGTGCCTGATATTCAACATTACGGGTACTGGAATCAAAAATGCGCGCATCCTTTGCGGTCTCGACGGTCGTTGCTTCGTCACTCCTGCTGGCAGCCTGTGGTGGTTCGTCGCCGAATCCGGTTGTTCAGTACCAGCCGGGTGACGAGGGGCGGACCTGCGAGGGACTGCGCCACGAGATCGCCGCGAACGAGGCCGAGATCATCCGTCGGCTGCCTGGTGAGGATGCAACCGGCAAGAACGTCGCTCTCGGTATTGCGGGCGCCTTCCTCCTGGTGCCGCTCTTCTTCATGGACTTCAAGGACGCGGAGCGGATCGAGATCGACTCCTATCGCCGCCGCAATCTCTGGCTGCGCGAAGTCGCGGCCAGGAAGGACTGCAGCCTTCCCGAGCCGAAGGTGAAGTTCGAGGAGAAGGCCGCCGCCACCCCGACCACCAGCGAATGAGGTGACAGCGGTCGCGCAACGGACCGCGATCTGCCTGTTCACGCTACTCGCAGACCTGATCTGCGAGCCCGGCGTGCGGCACCGCTGGGTACCCGGGGCAAGCCCGGGCACGGCATCGACAGAGGTACGGGTCAGTCGCCCAGGATCTTCTCGCGCAGGATCTTGTTGACGGCCTGCGGGTTGGCCTTGCCGCCTGACAGCTTCATGACCTGACCGGTGAACCAGCCGAGCAGCTTCTCCTTGCCGCCCTGCACGTCCGCCACCTTGTCCGGGTTCTCCGCGATCACCTGATCGACGACCGCCGTGATCGCGCCTTCGTCGGTGACCTGCTTCAGCCCCTTTTCCTCGATGATCGCGTCCGGGTCCTGATGGGTTTCGCACATCACCTCGAACACTTCCTTGGCGATGCGGCCGGAAATGGTCTTGTCGACGATGCGGTCGATCAACTGGCCGAGCTGCGTTGCCTTGATGGGGCTTTCGGCGATGTTGATGCCGGTACGGTTCAGATATCCGAACAGGTCCGTCGTCACCCAGTTGGCCGACAGCTTCGGGTCACGCCCGCTGGCCACGGCTTCGTAGTAGTCGGCGGATTCCCGGTCCGAGACCAGCGTCCGGGCGTCATATTCGGACAGGCCGAAGTCGGCCATGAAGCGGGCCTTCTTTGCGTCCGGCAGTTCCGGCAGGCTGGCGCGGATCGCGTCCACCCATTCCTGTTCCATTTCCAGCGGCAGCAGGTCGGGATCGGGGAAGTAGCGATAGTCGTGCGCTTCCTCCTTCGACCGCATGGAGCGGGTGACACCCTTGTTCGGGTCGTAGAGCCGGGTTTCCTGGTCGATGGTGCCACCATCCTCCAGGATCTCGATCTGGCGGCGGGCCTCATGTTCGATGGCCTGGCGGATGAAACGCATGGAATTGACGTTCTTGATCTCGCAGCGCGTGCCCAGCGGGCCGCCCGGACGGCGCACGGAGACATTGACGTCCGCGCGCAGGGACCCTTCCGCCATGACGCCATCGCAGGAACCGACATAGCGCACGATGCGCTGCACCTTCTCCACATAGGCGGAGGCTTCCTCCGCCGAGCGCATGTCGGGGTCGGAGACGATCTCCATCAGCGCCACGCCGCAGCGGTTCAGGTCGACATAGGTCTGCGAAGGATGCTGGTCGTGCAGGCTCTTGCCCGCATCCTGCTCCAGATGCAGCCGCTCCACGCCGATTTCCTTGGTGGTGCCGTCCGACAGCTCGATCGTGACGGAACCACGCCCGACGATGGGCTGCTTGAACTGGCTGATCTGATAGCCCTGCGGCAGGTCGGGATAGAAATAGTTCTTCCGGTCGAACACGGAATAGAGATTGATCTCCGCATTCAGGCCCATGCCGGTGCGCACGGCCTGCTCGACGCAGCGTTCGTTGATGGTCGGCAGCATGCCGGGCAGGCCCGCGTCGACGAAGCTGACCTGGCTGTTGGGATCGGCACCGAACTCGGTCGAGGCGCCGGAGAACAGCTTGGCGTTCGAGGATACCTGGGCATGGATCTCCAGACCCATGACGATTTCCCAGTCACCGGTCTCGCCCGCAATCAGGTTGTCGGGATTGGTCGGGATGTCTCTCATGCCAGCCACCACTTGTTGGGCCGTGCGGAGAAGGCGGCGGCACTTTCCAGCACACCCCCCACACGGAACATGGTCATCTCGTCGAATGCCGGGGCCAGCACCTGCAGCCCCAGCGGCATGCCGTTGTCCGACAGGCCCGCCGGTACCGACATGCCCGGCAGCCCGGCCATGGAGGCAGGGACCGTGAACACGTCGTTCAGGTACATGGCGATCGGGTCACCTGATTTCTCCCCTGCCGCGAAGGCGGCGGAGGGTGCGGTTGGGGTCAGGATCGCATCCACCTGCCCGAAGGCCTGCTCGAAATCCTGTCCGATCAGGGTCCGGACCTTCTGCGCCTTCAGGTAATAGGCGTCGTAGTATCCCGCCGACAGCACATAGGTGCCGATCATGATGCGGCGCTGGACCTCCGCCCCGAAGCCCTCCGCCCGCGTCTTCTCGTAGGTCTCCGTCAGGTCCTGGCCATCGACGCGCAGGCCGAACCGCATCCCGTCGTATCGCGCCAGGTTCGAGGAGGCTTCCGCCGGGGCGACGATGTAATAGGCCGGCAGGGCATACTTCGTGTGCGGCAGGCTGATCGGCACGATCTCCGCGCCCGCGTCCCGCAGCCAGGCTTCACCCTGCTGCCACAGTTTCTCGATCTCCGGGGGCATGCCGTCGATGCGGTATTCCGCCGGAACGCCGATCTTCAGGCCGCGGATGTCCCCGGTCAGGGCGCTCTCGAAATCCGGGACGGGCATGTCGACGGAGGTGGAATCCATCGGGTCGAACCCGACCATGGATCCCATCATGATCGCCGCATCCCGCACGGTGCGTGTCATCGGTCCGGCCTGATCCAGCGAAGAGGCAAAGGCCACGACGCCGAAGCGTGAACAGCGGCCATAGGTCGGTTTCGCACCAACGATGCCGGTGAAGGACGCGGGCTGGCGGATGGAACCGCCGGTGTCCGTACCGGTTGCCGCCACCACGATCTCCGCCGCGACCGAACTGGCCGATCCGCCGGACGAGCCACCGGGCACGAAGGTGCGGTTGTCGCCCTCCGGCCGCCAGGGATTGGCGACGGGGCCGTAGTAGCTGGTCTCGTTGGACGAGCCCATGGCGAATTCATCCATGTTCAGCTTGCCCAGCATCACCGCGCCTGCGTTCCACAGGTTCGTGGTCACGGTGGACTCATAGGGCGGCTGAAACCCGTCGAGGATGTGGCTGCTGGCGGTGCTCAGCACGTCCTTCGTGCAGAACAGGTCCTTGATGCCCAGCGGCAGGCCCTCCATGGCGCCGACCGTGCCCGACGCACGCCGCGCGTCGGAGGCCTTCGCCATCTCCATCGCCTTCTCCGGTGTCTCGGTGACGAAGGCATTCAGCGACCGCGCAGCGGCGACGGCGTCGATATAGGCCTCGGTCAGTTCGACACTGGTCGTCTCGCCCTTCGCCAGCGCATCGCGCGCCTGGGCCAGTGTCAGGCCGGTCAGTTCACTGTTCGCTGCCATTACTCGACCACCTTCGGCACAACGAAGAAATTCATGTCGGATGACGGTGCATTCGCCGTCACCTTTTCCGCCTGTCCGCCGCTGGTGACCTCATCGGCCCGCCAGCGCAGTTTCTGCTTCGCGACCGACGTCATGGGCGCGACCGCGGACGTGTCGACTTCGTCCAGTTGCTCGACAAAGCCGATGATCTGGTTCAGCTCCTGGCCCAGGGCCTCCAGCCGATCCTCCGCCACCTCGATCCGCGCCAGTCTGGCGACGCGCCGCACGGTGTCCTTGTCTAGCGACATGGCATTCTCTTCCCGGTCATGAAATCAGGCCTGCGCCGGAACAGTGCCGACGCGCGGTGTACCTATCATCGGGACAGAAAGGCGGCAAGCGATGCGGCGTTTGGCCTCCGTCGACGCGCTGCACCATGTGGCTGATGTTTCACCAATCACATTTCGCGTGATAAGAAGCGTGAATCGCCCCTTTTCCGGGATATCCGCGCTGATGCGTCTGCGTTTCAAACCCTACATGAGTCTGGCCTGGGATGTGGCCGCCGCGCCGATGGCCTTCATCGGGGCGATGATCCTGCGCTACGGTCTGGGCGGGTACGAGATCACGTCGCACATGTGGCTGGAGGCGACGCTGGTCCTCGTGCCCCTGTCGCTGGTTGTCTTCGCCCTGTTCGGGCTGCACCGCGGGGTCTGGCGCTATGTCTCGATGCGGGATCTGGTGAGGATCCTGCAGGCGACCGCCATCGTGGTGCTCTTCTCCTATCTCGCGCTGTTCGCCTACAACCGGCTCGACACGCTGCCGCGCACGGTGCCGTTCATCAACTATATCCTGCTGGTGGCGCTGCTTGTCGGACCGCGGCTGCTGCTGCGCCTGCGGGTGGAGGGGGGACTCGGCTCCCTCGGCCTGGCGCGCAAGGCGCGTGGGGAGGCCGTCCCCGTGCTGCTGATCGGCGCCGGATCAGGGACGGAGCTTTTCCTGCGGGAGGTGGATCGCGGCACGACCAGCTATCGCCCCGTCGCCATCCTGGACGAGTCGGGAAAGCGGGTCGGGCGGGCCATTCGCGGGGTGCCGGTGATGGGCGGGCTGGACGACATGGCCTCCGTCGTCTCCACGCTGGAGGCCAGGCACCGCCGTCCGCAGCGCGCCATCGTCACCAAGCGCGAACTGAACCCGGACCTGCTGCACGATCTGCTGGAACGGACGGAGAAGATCGGTCTGCCGCTCAGCCGGGTGCCGGACATGGGCGCGCTGGAGACCGGGGTCGGCGTCAACCGGATCGAAGTCCGCCAGGTCCAGGTGGAGGATCTGCTGGGCCGACCGCAGAAGCGGCTGGATCGCGCGGCGATGCAGGGGCTGATCACGGGCAAGCGCGTGCTGGTGACCGGCGCGGGGGGCTCGATCGGCAGCGAACTGGTGCGACAGGTTGCGGAACTCGGCCCGTCAGAACTGTCGCTGGTCGATCTGTCGGAGTTCGCGCTCTATACCATCGACATGGAGGTGTCCGAGCGCTGGCCGGAGCTGCGCCGCCACATGACGCTTGCCGATGTGCGCGATTCCGAGCGGATGAACGGCGTCATCGCCGGTTTCAGGCCGGATATCGTGTTTCACGCCGCCGCGCTGAAGCATGTGCCGCTGGTGGAAGCCAATGTCGAGGAAGGTGTGCTGACAAACGTCATCGGCACGCGGAATGTGGCCGATGCCTGTCGCGCGCATGGCGTTGGCGTGGTGGTGCTGATTTCGTCCGACAAGGCGGTGAATCCGGCAAATGTGATGGGCGCGACGAAACGGCTGGCCGAGGCCTATGCGCAGGCTCTGGATATCGAATGCGCCGGCGCCGGCGGTACGCCGCGCTTCGTCACGGTTCGCTTCGGCAATGTCCTGGGGTCCACCGGTTCCGTGGTGCCGCTGTTTCAGCGCCAGCTTGCGGCGGGCGGGCCCCTGACCGTCACCCATCCGGAGATCACCCGCTATTTCATGACCATCCGCGAGGCGGTGGAACTGGTGCTGGCAGCGGCCGCGCACCGGGGCACCGGCAGCACGGAGACGGGGCGGATTCATGTGCTCGACATGGGGGACCCGGTACGCATCCAGGACCTGGCGCGGATGATGATCCGCCTCGCCGGTCTCAGGCCGGACCGGGATGTGGAGATCGCCTTCACCGGCCTGCGTCCCGGCGAGAAGCTCTACGAGGAGCTGTTGCACAACTCCGAGACCGATGATGCGACCGCCGTGGAGGGTGTCTTCCTTGCCTCCCCGCGCGCGGTCGATCTCGCCATCCTGCGTCGTGCCCTGGACGAACTCAGGTCCCATGCCCATGCCCGGCGGACGGATCGCACCCTGACCCTGCTGAAGGAACTGGTGCCGGAGTTCAAGGCAGAGCTGGAGCGCAGCCGGTCGGACGCCTCCTGATCCGGCTCCGGCAGTGTCCGGACCCGTGACGGCACCGCGCGTCACCGTCCGGCTGGTCTCAGTCGTCGTCGAAGAGATACCTGCCCACGGCCCAGGCAATGGCCGCTCCGGCAACCTGTGACAGGATGAACCCCGGAACATCGGCGGCACCGATGCCGGCAAAGCTGTCGGTCAGGCTGCGGGCAATGGTGACGGCGGGATTGGCGAAGCTGGTGGAGGCGGTGAACCAGTACCCGGCGGTGATGTAGAGGCCGACTGCCGGTCCCACCCAGGCCGGCCGATGGCGCACGGTGCCAAGGATCGTCAGCACCAGTCCGAAGGTTGCCACGCCCTCCGCGAACCACTGTCCGATGCCGGTACGGGGGCGGGCAAAGGCGCTGATCATGTCCATCTCGAACATGACGTGCGCTGCCATCACGCCGGCAATGCCGCCCGCCACCTGGAACACGACGTAGACCGCCGCGATGAGCGCCGTGATTTCCCCCCGCAACAGGAACACCAGGGTGACGGCAGGGTTGAAATGCGCACCGGACAGCGGACCGAACATCACGATCAGCACCACGAGAATTGCGCCCGTGGCGATCGTATTGCCAAGCAGGGCAATGGCGTCGTTTCCCTGGGCCAGGGTCTGGCCCATGATTCCGGACCCGACGACGGTCGCCAGCAGGATCGCGGTCCCCAGGGCCTCCGCCACGAGGCGCTTGCCGGTCGTAGCTGTCATGTCAGTCGCTGTCCCTCAGGCGGTCTTCGTCTTGTCCTTGCCGATTTCGGTGAGCCTGGACTGCAGCCGCGTCCGGTCCAGACTGCTCAGCGGCAGGTTGACGAAGATCGAGATCCTGTTGTTCAGCATGCGGTAGGTCTCGGTGAATGCCTGTCGCTTGACGGCCTCCACCCCTTCGACGCCTGCCGGGTCCGGCAGACCCCAATGGGCTGTCATCGGCTGCCCGGGCCAGATCGGACACACCTCCTGCGCCGCGTTGTCACAGACCGTGAAGACGAAATCGAGCTGTGGTGCGTCCGGTGCGCCGAATTCGTCCCAGTTCTTGGACCGGAGCCCGCTCACGTCGTGATTGAGATTGCGCAGCAGTTCCTCTGCGTAGGGATGGACCTTGCCCGCAGGGTTGCTGCCCGCCGAGTAGGCATTGAACCGCCCCATGCCTTCCCGGGCGAGTATCGCTTCCGCGATGATGCTTCGCGCTGAATTGCCCGTGCACAGGAACAGCACGTTGTAGGGTTTCGGATCAGCCATGGCACCCTCCCGCTGGCGGAACATACGGGTGTCTTATGGCGCGGCAGTATTTCAGAACGAAGACAGTGTCATCTTCCTGCAATCAGGGGCAGATATGCCGTGGCGACGGTTGGATCACAGCCTGACCTGGCAGCCTGTGGGACACTCAATAGCCGCGAATGCGCGGCTGGCCGGATTTCACACTGATATAGGGTGACGGGCGCAGGCGCAGGTTGCGCACCTGGCTCGAACTGGTGCGGAACCTGATGCCGGTGGCGGGCTTGCTGGCCAGCCGGATCTGGTTCACGGCGTGCTGACGTTCCCCGGCCCAGGCGGCCATGACCTTGCGGCGGTAGGCATTGGCGCGCTGCGGCTCGCGGTTGTGGTAGAAGGAGATCGCCCGTGACCACGACCGGGTCTCCGCAAAGAGCTGTTTCACGAAGGTCGCGGCATACTCGACGTTCGTCGCCGGGTCGAACGCGCCTTCCAGATCGTCGAAGGCTTCCGGGTGATAGCGCAGGTTCACCTGCATGCAGCCGACATCAATGTTCTTCACGCCCTTCGCCTTCAGCGCCTGCACAGCGGCAACCGCTTCGGACTTCGCGTCGTGCCAGCGGCCCCGACCCTCGGCATGGATCGTCCAGGGCCAGGCAGAAATGTCCGCCCCGGCATGAATTGCCCGGCCTGATTCGACCACGGCGACCGCAGCCAGCAGTCCGCTGGGGATATTGTGGCGACGCTCCGCCGCCAGCGCCGCGTCACGGCAGATGGACGCACGGGTCTCTGTTTCCACGGGTTTCGCCGCAACAGGCACGGCAAGCGCGAGCATGATGAGGCCGCAGAACAGGGCCAGGGGGGCGCGGTCGGGGATGTGGCTGAATATTTTCATGGGTTTCTGAAAAGCAAGCACCAGGCCAGTTCGGGCAGACGGAAACGGGCGCGAATTCCCTGACGGAAATTTTTCCCTTGTTTCTTTTCGCAATTGCGAGATATGCTCGCTCCTGCGGCATGAGAGTCTGCTCTCTGCCGTGGCCCTGATTGGGCGTTTCCTCCCTAGACTTGGGCCGTCCCGGCAACGGGGCGGCCTATTTTTTTTGCCTGGTGCCGGTATCCGAATGTCAGGTGAACGAGATGCTGGACATGATGCGCCGCACCATTTCCGCCATGTCCTGACTGATCCTATGCAGTTCCGGGCGGCGGGTGAACCGGGCCTCATCCATGTAGAGGGCGCGGTTGATCTCGATCTGCAGCGCATGCAGTCCCATGGCGGGACGTCCGTAGTGTGCGGTGGTGAAACCGCCGGCATAGGGCGCGTTGCGACCGACGCGATAGCCGAGGGCGCTGAGTTCGGTCTCGACCCTGTCGGTCAGATCGCGGTGGCAGGAAGTCCCGAACCGGTCACCCAGCACGATATCCGGCCTGTCACCAACCCTGCGCCCGGCCACCGGCAACGCGATGGAGGGCATGGAGTGGCAGTCGATCAGGATGCACTGCCCGAACTGCGCCAGGGTGGTGTCGACAAGCTCCGCCAGCGCAGCATGGTAGGGGCGGTAGTAGTGTCGGATGCGACGCTCCGCCTCCGCGTAGGGCAGTTTGGCGCGATAGATGTCCTCGCCCCCCGCCACCACCCGGGCAATCGTGCCCAGACCGCCGGCCACGCGCACCGAGCTGGTGTTCGCGTGGGCGGGCAGGTCGTCGTCGAACATGGTCGGGTCCAGTTCGTAGGGTTCCCTGTTCACGTCGCAATAGGCCCTGGGAAACCGGGCCCGCAGCAGCGGGGCGCCCAGACGGCTGGCGGCCAGGAATATCTCCTCGACAAAGCTGTCCTCCGATTTTCGCAGGGCCAGCGTGTCGAGACGGGAGGCCGCCTGAAACTGTGCCGGATAGTCGCGACCGGAATGCGGAGAGGTCAGCACCACGGGCAATGTCTGGCTCGCTGGCTGGTGAATGGCCAGCGGCGGGTCGATCAGGACGAGGCGCGGGTCGATCTGCATGATGTTCAGCTATCCGGCAATCTGTGAGCAATGCAACGCTTTCTTCGCAAATTGGCCTTAACGTGAGTTGAACAGACGCGGTGGACAGTTGTGCAGGACTGGATGGTTCTGCCACCCTGTCGACCGTGACACGGTACAACGGCTCGGGGCGATCAAGGCATGGCGCGCATACTGCTGGCGGAAGATGACAACTCCCTCCGTCCCTATCTCGCACGTGCGCTGCGGCGCGATGGTCATGAGGTCATTGCCGCGCGGGACGGGATCGAGGCCCTGGTGCATCTGGGACCGAATCGTTTCGACCTGCTGCTGGCCGACGTCGTGATGCCGGAGATCGACGGAATCGAGCTGGCGCGCCGGGCCGAGCGGGCGGACCCCAACATCAAGGTCATGTTCATCACCGGTTTCGCCGCCGTCGCGATGCAGTCCAACCGCCGCCATCGCGCCCCCGCGAAAGTGCTCTCCAAGCCGTTCCACCTGAAGGATGTCGTGGCGGAGGTGCGGGAGATGCTGGCGGAAGCGGGGATCGAGGACACGACAAGCCCCACCGGTTGACGCCGTCGCCGGTCGACCCGGCAATCCAGTTGTTGAATGGCTGAAATTGGGGGTTGCCAGTCCCGCCGAACTGGCTTAAATCCCCGACCTCGCGAGCGGGCGTAGCTCAGGGGTAGAGCATAACCTTGCCAAGGTTAGGGTCGTGAGTTCGAATCTCATCGCCCGCTCCAGTTTTCCAGAACATTGGCGTTCTTGCGGTGGATGACCCCGTCCACCCGGAAGTCCAGCTGTCTGGGTGGTGAGGATCTGCAATTTTTAGGCGTGTTGGCTGAAGAAGAAGCGCCCAATGGCGTTAATTCGCTCCGGCTTCATTGAGCCCACTGGCAAGATCCCCGATAGTCTCATATGCTTTGTGACATGGCGTTGGATCATGTCGCTCCGAACCCACAGCTCATGCGTGAACTGGAGCAAGTTGCTAGGGAAGCTGAAGCGGCAGCAGACACTCTGCGCGGTGTCAACCTGCTTCCGCGCGAATTCCCCATTGAAGCGCTGCAGGAAATCTCCAGTTCGCTCAGGCACCTCAAGGATGGAACTGCCGAGGGGTGTCTCGAGCCCCTGAACTTCGCTCGTCATATGCTCCCGCTGGTTCGTCGTGATCACTTCTATTTGGAGGGTGCAGAACCGGATTCGCAGGATGATGACGAAGTATACTTCACGCGTGATTGCCCTTTGGACCTCGCAATCATGCGACTTTACGGAGCGGTTGGAACTGCGCTCGACGAATATAGATCTCAGGCGCAGGAGAAGTATGACGACGCCGTCGTTGCAGAGGAAACCCTCCGGTTCGGAAATGACGGTGCATTTGCCAACATCTCGAGAGGTGCGGAAAATGTTGTTGCCGGATCGCTGTCAGCACGCGCAGATCTCGATCAGATGGCGATTCCAGGCTCCAGGGAGGTCGAAAAGCTTCATCGTCAACTCCAGGATAGTGCCAATCTCGGCCACTCGATCCAATCCCAGATCCGTATCAGACCTGTCGTTGCGCGCTGGTACCATTCTGCGAGCAAGGCGATGTCCATGCTTCCGGACATACTGGTCAAGACGGCTGACGGCATAAGAATTGGCGCCGATGTTGCTCAGATTTGGCACAAGGAATGGAGCGCATTCAATGGGCGCGTTCGGGACCTTGCCTATGATCAGATTCGTGGGCTCGCATCAGCACTTGAGGCTACAAGCGAGCGTCTGAAGGTTTCTCGGCGAAAGCCTGGAGAAGTGGGCGTGCGGCAGAGAGATCCGGATGTGGTCGAAGCCGAGAAAATTGTGCTTGAAATGTTGTTGTCCGGGAAAAAACTTGAAAGTAATTTTGCCCGGAAAGTCGAGATTTTGGATTTTACTGGCGCAAGTGCGGAAATTCAACGTCCGGAAGATTTGGCCCTATTGAAGAATGTCAAAAGCCTGGTGTTTTTCGGGACAAATTTGGGGTCTATCCCCTTGACATACGGTAGGACGGTCACCATCTAAAGGGCATAGGAGAAATGATCCATGCCCAAGCCGACGACAGTCCGTGAATTCTTCAAGCAGTTCCATGATGACGATGCCTGCTTGGCGCACCTGTTCGACGTTCGGTTCGGCCAGGATCACGTCTGCCCCAAGTGCGAGCGTGAAGCCCGCTGGTATCCGATCAAGGCCGAACGCGCCTTCTCCTGCCAGTGGTGCGGTCATCATATCCATCCTACAGTTGGCACGATCTTCGAGAAGTCCCGCACGTCGCTCCAGACGTGGTTCTATGTGATCTTCCTGTTCACCACGACACGACACGGGGTCTCCGCGAAGGAGATCCAGCGTCAGACTGGCGTGACCTACAAGACGGCATGGCGCATGGGCCAGAAGGTCCGTGAGCACATGGCCGAGATCGACGGCGAAGCCCCCTTGGGCGGTGCCGGTCACACGGTCGAGATTGACGAAACCATGGTTGGCGGTGTCCGCAAGGGCAAACGCGGTCGTGGTGCCGCTGGCAAGACGGTCGTATTTGGTATGCTCCAGCGTGAAGGCAACCTGATGCTCAAGGTTGTTCCCAATGTCCGCCGCGCCACTCTCCAGCCGATCATCGAGGCCAACGTTGCCAAAGGCACGATGGTCGATACCGACGAGCTCAAGTCCTACAATGGGCTGTCAGAAGCCGGTTACGACCACGGGACGGTCAATCATTCGACCGGGCAGTACGTTGCCGAAGACGGCACCACGGTCAACGCCATTGAGAACTTCTGGCGTCACCTGAAATGCTCCATCAAGGGAACGCACACCAGCGTATCCCCGGAGTACCTTGAGCGCTACGCCAAGGAATTCGAGTACCGCTTCAATCGTCGGATGCGCCCCGAGACGATGCTTTCGGAGTTGCTTTCGACTTATCCGAAGCAGGACGCTTGATGGCCTTGTCCAGCTTCTCCAGATCGCCGGGGGCGTCCTTCTCATGCTCTCGGATGAACTCTTCCAGCTTGCCTTCTTTCAGAGCCTTGCGAAGCGAGATCATTTGGCCCGAGCATCGCTGACGTACAGCCGCGAAATCTCTCCGTCTTTCAAGACCGGTTTCGCAGTTACGGCTATCGGGATTTGCCCATCCAAAGATCCACTGTAAACGTTCTTTGGCAGAGCCAGTGCGGGATCAGTAACTTTGATCGAAATTCGGCCACCTTCTTCCCCGTCCCAATCCGCAGAACCAGTACCAGTATCGAGGTTCAGTGACCGAATGGTCATTGTTGTTTCCATCTCGTCCGCAACCTCCATTTCACCCTTCGACCTTAACGCTTGAGCAACCGGCTCATCAATGATCGTCGGCGACACTGAATTCTTGTAAATCACCTGATCGTTGCACGAATGCCCTACCGGAGCCGGAAGTTCGCGAAGCGCCGTCCGGTTAACGTGCGTCAGAGCGGTTATTTGCTCCTGCATCCATGCCTTGTCGCGCATCTGGCCCGCGTGAACCACGTTTGCGAATGCATCGTGCCGTTCAGCTTGCTTGTCCAGCATATCAAGCGCCTTCTCGGTCAATTTAGCGTCTCCACTTCCGCGACCAACCACAGCCGACCATATCCACGGCAAAAAACTCTCACCCACTTCAACTAACATAGGGGCATATAACGGCAACTGCGACGAATTCATCAACGCGAATATTTCAAATAATACACCATTCTCTTGGGGTGGGCCAGTGTAAATGCGAAAATCTTGCGCCCTATAATCCTTTCTAACCTCACCTTGAAGGTAAAATCCTAGTATTGATGAAGAAAGACGCCCGACACCGTCAAGTGACTTCGCCAACTGGCGAATCTCAATATGATGGTGGTCAGCATCACGGCCCGTGCAAGAAACCTGCAAAGGCGGCACAATTGAGACCATCATTCCCTCCCCTTATCCGGGAAGGCTGTCACGGTCACGCAACCGCGTCAATCGTTACGTATGCTGAGGGGATAGACCCCACAAATTTTGATATGCTTAGGTGGGGAGCTCACCTTGCTGGTTTGGACAATCTGGAAAGTCTCAAGCTTCCTGAGCAAACAAGTATTCGACCTCTTGAGGAATTGCGGCATCTCACCAGCCTCACGGTGCACGCAAATCAGGTGAGTGACCTGACGGCTCTCGGCAACCTCACCAGCCTCACCAGCCTAAGGGTGCAGGCAAACCAGGTGAGTGACCTGACGGCTCTCGGCAACTTGATTGATCTGAAGAGTTTCTCTATCGCAGGCAATCGACTGTTGGATATCAGCGCTCTTGCCGCATTGAAGAGTTTGCAGGAGCTGGTAATCAGTGATTTTGAGGCCGTCGATCTGGCGCCGTTGGCAGGCTTGCGCCAACTTCGAACAATAGTGATGGGAAATACAACTTTCAGAAACAGTAATATTCTTGATAATGTAATGTTGACTTTGCGCGGCAATAGTTATGAAATTTGATTGATTTCGTTAGAAATCTGTCTTTTGAGAATTTTTTCTCATCATTTTCGATGTCATCCATTTTGGCGTGGTGAGGTCGCCTATGCGTTACGGAGGCTTCCCGACGGCAGAACATTGTTCTAGCTTCCCCGGGGTAGCTCACGACGGCCTTGGGGAGGGCGCAGATGACGATCCGGACCTTGCTGGTTGCCAACCGTGGCGAGATCGCCTGTCGGGTCATTCGCACCGCGAAGCGGCTGGGAATTCGAACCGTGGCCGTGCATTCGGCCGCCGATACCGGCGCGCCGCACGTGGCTATGGCGGATCAGGCCGTCCTGATCGGCCCGGCCCCCGTGGGCGAGAGCTATCTTTCCGTGGAACGGATACTGGCGGCAGTGGCGGCAAGCGGGGCGGATGCCGTGCATCCCGGCTATGGCTTCCTGAGCGAGAACGCCGGGTTTGCCAGCGCCTGTGCCGATGCGGGGCTGACCTTTGTCGGCCCCCCCATCGAGGCGATTGACCTGATGGGGGACAAGGCGCGGTCGAAGCTGCGCATGATCGACGCGGGCGTGCCCTGTGTGCCGGGCTATCAGGATGCGGAGCAGGACGACGCCCGCCTGCTGGCCGAGGCGGAACGGATCGGTTTCCCGCTGATGGTGAAGGCCAGTGCCGGTGGCGGCGGGCGCGGCATGCGTCTGGTCGACGATCCGGCGAAGCTGGAGCGGGCGCTGAAGACCGCGCGGTCGGAGGCGAAGAATGCCTTCGGCGATGATCGCCTGATCCTGGAGCGTGCGGTGGTGCGGCCCCGGCATGTGGAGATCCAGGTCTTTGCGGATTCCCATGGCAACGTCATTCACCTGGGGGAGCGTGACTGCTCCGTCCAGCGCCGCCACCAGAAGGTGATCGAGGAAGCGCCGAGCCCTGCCGTGACGCCGGAGATCCGCGCGGCCATGGGGGAGGCGGCCGTGCAGGCTGCGAAGTCCATCGGCTATCGCGGAGCGGGCACCGTGGAGTTCCTGCTGGACGAGAGTGGGGCCTTCTATTTCCTGGAGATGAACACCCGCCTGCAGGTGGAGCATCCGGTAACGGAGATGATCACCGGCACCGACCTTGTCGAATGGCAGATCCGGGTGGCGGAAGGTGCCGAACTGCCGCTGACGCAGGAACAGGTGAGCCTGAGCGGGCATGCCATCGAGGTCCGGCTCTATGCCGAGAGTCCGGCCAAGGGATTCCTGCCGCGCACCGGCACTGCCCACCGCTGGCGGGTGCCGGAGGGAGAGGGTGTGCGTGTCGATGCCGGCCTGTCGGAGGGGCAGGAGATCACACCGTTCTATGATCCGATGATCGCCAAGATCATGGCGCATGGACCGGACCGGGATACGGCGCGCATCCGTCTGGCGAACGCCTTGCGCCGGACCGAGCTGCTGGGGCTGGAGACCAACCGTCGCTTTCTGATCGATGCGCTGGAGAATGCCACCTTCGCCGCGGGCGGTGCGACAACGGCCTTCATCGAGACCGAGTTTCCCAAGGCCAGTCTGGCCCATGCGGAAGCGACGGATGCGGATCTGGCTCTCGCCGCGGTGATCCTGTTCCGTCACCATCTCGGCGATGTGCCGCCCGCCTGGCAGGGCTGGCGCAGTTCCGGCCAGACCCCCCGCAGCCCGATGGTGCTGGAGGTGGCTGGGGAGAGCACGGAACTGTCCGTGATCTGGCACGGTGGAGATGATTGCCAGGTGAGTATCGGCGAGGCGTCCCTGGCGTTTGACGGCTGCTGCTTCGGTGAGGGCGAGATTGTCTGGCGTCAGGACGGGGCCAGCCATCGTGCCATCTTCGCCATCGTGGATGACCGGCTGCACCTGCAGACCGAAAGGGCGGATCTGATTGCGGAGGAGACCACGTGGCGGGACCGCGCGGCAGCGGCGGCGGACAGCGATGGTGCCATCGCGGCACCCATGAACGGGCGGGTGCTGAAACTGCTGGCGAAGACGGGTGACCAGGTGAAGAAGGGCCAGGTGGTCGCGATCCTGGAAGCGATGAAGATGGAGCACGAGATCGTCGCGGGCGCATCCGGCAAGGTCACGGAAGTGACGGTCGAGGAAGGCGCGCAGGTCGCACCCCGCACGTTGCTGATGTCCGTCGATGCCGGGTGAAGGCCTGCAACGGTGACTCCCAGGTGTCGGAAGTCCGCATGGCCGGTGCCGGTGAAACGCATTGGTGAAAATTGATTAGCTTGCTAATGATTTCCGATGAGCACACAGGAAGACGAGATCAGGATCGGCTTCGCGCTGGCCATGGTGCGCATGTCGCGTCGCTGGCGGTGGAAGCTGGATCAGCGCCTGCGGTCAACCGGACTGACCCAGGCGCGCTGGACGGCATTGCTGCAGATCGCGCGCGGTGGTGACGGCATGCAGCAGACCCAGCTTGCCGATCATATCGGGATCGAGGGACCGACTCTGGTGCGCCTGCTGAATTCGCTCGAAGCGGCTGATCTGATCCAGCGCCGGGCAGATCCCCGTGACCGCCGGGCCAAGACAGTTCATCTGACGGAGCGTGCGATCCCCGTGCTGGCGGAGATCGAGGCCATAGCCGACGGATTGCGCCAGGAAGTGACGGAAGGATTCGCGCCGGCCGAACTTGCCCGCTGTACCGAGATCTTCGACATCATGCGGGCACGCCTCGACGGCGAAAGTGCCGGAGAACCGGCTCAGGGCAGGGCCGCATGAACGCCCCCACGACCCCGGAACTGACCATGTCGGAGCAGGGTGGCCGTCGCGAAGGCCGCCGCGGACGCATCGTCCGCCTTGTCGTTCTGGCCGTGGTGCTGGGGGCGGGCCTGTGGTTCGGTGCCAAGTGGTTCCATGACCGTCAGGTGCATGTCTTCATCATTGATTCCCGTATCGCCTCCGACATGGTGACGATCAGCGCGCAGGAGGCCGGGCGCGTGGTCGATCTGCAGGTCGGGACAGGCGATCTGGTGAAACCCGGTCAGGTGCTGGTCAGCATGGACAAGCGCACCGTGCGCTTGCGGATCCTGGAGGCGCGGGCGGAGATCGACCGGATCGTGGCCCAGCGGGCCCGGCTGGAGGCGGAGCGCAGTCTGATCATCCGGCGCAACAGTTCCGCCCTGAAGGTGGCGAAGGCCCATATCGATGTCGCCGTTGCCGCCGAGAATGCGGCCAGCGCCACGCGCGCCAGCGCCGAGACCGAACTCAAGCGCGGTGAGAAGCTGTTCCAGCGCAAGGTGATCGCGGCGCAGCGCCTGGACGGGCTGCGTACCACCTTCACCAATGCCGACCGGCAGTTGCTGCAGGCGCGCGCCGCCGTGCGGGAGGCCGAGGCGGAACTGGGCGAGGTCGAGGCCGAGGAGATCCGGGTCGCGGTGATCGAACAGGAACTCAGCGCCCTGACCGCCGAGGCCGCAGCCTTGCAGGCGCGCCTGGAGCAGCATGAGGTGCAGCTCTCCGATCTGGATATCATCAGCGGAATCAACGGCATCGTGGACCGGACCTTCGTCGAGGAAGGCGAATATGTCCGGCCCGGCACGCGCCTGCTGATGCTGCATGATCCGGAGAATGTCTGGGTTGCGGCGAACGTGAAGGAAACCGAGATCAACCGCTTCGCGGTCGGTTCGACGGCTGCGATCACCGTTGACGCCTATCCCGACATGAAACTTTCCGGCCGTGTCACCTGGATCGGCCCGGCGGCCACCAGCCAGTTCGCCCTGCTGCCCAATCCGAACCCGTCGGGCAACTTCACCAAGGTGACGCAGCGGGTGCCGGTTCGCATCGACATTCAGGGGCAACGGTCGCTGTTGCGTCCGGGCATGATGGTTGAAGTCGTCATTGATACCGGTGAGCCCGGTGCGGGTGATGCCGGAAACAACTGAGGTCCTTTTCCAGCGTTTCGGCCCCGGCTATCGCTGGCTGGCCATGCTGACGGCCATGTCGACGACGATTTCGGCAGTGCTGGCCGCCACCATCGTGAATGTTGCCATTCCTGACATCATGGGCGCTTTCGGTATCGACCAGATCACGGCCCAGTGGCTTTCCACGGGCTTCCTGGCCTCGATGACCGGAACGATGCTGCTGGTGGACTGGTGCATGAAGTCCTTCGGACAGCGGGCAACGATGCTTTTCTGTCTGGGACTGTTCCTGCTGGGTGGCCTGCTGGGCGGTCTCAGCACATCCACCGACGCCCTGATTCTCAGCCGTATCCTGCAGGGGGCGGCCGCCGGCGTGATCCAGCCCATGGCCATGGTCTCCGTCTATCAGGTGTTCCCGCCGGAAAAGCGCGGCACGGCCATGGGCCTCTATGGCGTCGGCGTCGTGATGGCCCCGGCGGTGGGACCTTTCATCGGCGGCCTGCTGGTGGATGGCTTCGGCTGGCGCTACGTCTTCTTTGCCGGGGTGCCGATGGCCATGATCGGCATCCTGCTGTCATCCATCTTCCTGCCGTCGGGGGCCACGGCGGACGAGCGGCCGAAGTTCGACTGGATCGGATTCGGCCTGCTGGTGGGATTCCTGATCAGCCTGCTGACGGCCTTCACGGACGGCCAGATCGATGGCTGGCGTGACACATGGGTCATCGGCCGCTTCGTCCTGGCCGGTGCGGCCTTTGTCATCTTCGTGTGGTGGGAACGGATAACACCGCTGCCGATGCTGCAGATCCGCATCTTCCTGCAACCGGGCTTCATCGGGGCCGGGATCATCAGTTTCGTGCTGGGCGCGGGCCTGTTCGGCTCCACCTACCTGATCCCGCTGTTCGTGCAGACGATCCAGGGACTGACCCCGACCCAGTCGGGCCTTCTGCTGGTGCCAGCCGGTCTCTCGATGATCTGCCTGATCCCGATCACCGGCCGCCTGGCCGACCGTTACGAGCCGGGCTACATCACCGGTTTCGGGCTGACCCTGTTTGCCCTGTCCTTCTATCTGCTCTCGTCGGCGGACGTGAACACCGACTTCCTCACCCTGGCCGGGCTTATCATGATCAGCCGCATGGGCATGGGCTTCATCTTCCCCTCGCTCAGCGCCGGGTCGCTGCGGCTGCTGCCCATGCACCTGCTGGCACAGGGCTCATCCACCATGAACTTCACCCGCCAGCTCGGCGGGGCGTTCGGCGTCAACCTGCTCGCCATCCTGCTGGATCAGCAGACCGGGTTCTTCCAGGACCTGCTGGCAGCGACACAGGAACCGTCCAATCACGTGACGGAGGCCTACCTGGCACAGATCGCCGAGATAGCGGCTGCCGCCGGGCTCTCGGATGTGCAGCAGGCCGCTGTGGCGACAGAGCATCTCAGCCGTGCGGTACTGTTGCAGGCCAGCCAGCAGGGGTTCCACGTCTCGTTCCAGGCCAGCGCCTTCAGTTTCCTGATTGCACTGTTCGGTGCCTGGCACATGGTCAGGGGACGGAAACGGTCGCTGACGGCGCCCGCACCGGCGACGGCCTGAGCGGTCAGGGTTTCCGGCCGTCGTCCCCGGTTTCGGGTTGCGCGTCATCCGTCGTGGCGGATTCCGGCTCCCCGATCCCGTCCGCATCAGCCCCATCGGCATCAGCCCCATCGGCATCAGCCCCATCGGCATCAGCCCCATCGGCATCAGCCCCTGACCCTTCCGGGACATCATCCCCGGTCTCGCTGGTCTCCGGCACCTCCGAATCGTCCTGGGTCGAAAGGCCGGTATCCATCGGCAGGATGGTCAGGCCTGCGGTGGCAGCCTCGACGAAATCGCCCCGCTCGGCCTCGGGCACCGGATCCCGGCGGCGGATACGGAGGATGACAAACCCGGCAAAGATCACATGGATCGCCGCGGTAAAGAAGAACAGCCCGCCTGTCCCGGCCTGGGAAATCACGATGGAGGCCAGGATCGGGCCGACGACCGCCCCGGCGGCGTAGGTCAGCAGCAGACCGCTCGCCGCCTCCACGAAGCTCTTGCCCTCGACGAAGTCGTTGGCATGGGCGACGCACAGCGAATACAGCGGGAAGGCGAAGACGCCGAAGATGAAACCGATGATCATCAGCAGTGTCTGGCCACTCGCCCCGAATATCCCCAGCCCGATTCCCGACAGGGCCGCGAGCCCGGCGACGACAACGATCAGCCGTCGCCGGTCCATCCGGTCGGAAATCTTGCCCAGCGGGTACTGACCGGCGGCACCGCCGATCACGGCCACGGCGATGAAGATGGCCGCCAGTGCGGTATTGCTGGTGCCGCCCTGTGCGACGACAGGTGCCAGCGCCCAGAATGCGCCATTGGTGACACCGACGACGAAACTGCCGATGAAGCCCACCGGTGACAGGCGCAGCAGGTAGCGGATGCGGACCCCGATCTGTTCCGGCGGTGCCGGACTCTCCGATTTGGTCATGGCCACCGGAACAGCGGCCCAGGAGATCAGGATCGAGGCCATCAGGAACAGCGGGAAACCTTCCGGGTTGCCGAAGGCGATCATCAGCTGGCCAATCGAGATCACTGTCAGGTTGATGGCGGTATAGACGGAGAAGACCAGCCCACGCGTCTCGTTCGTGGATTTCTCGTTCAGCCAGCTCTCGATGACCATGAACAGGATCGCGACACAGGCGCCGGAGAGCAGCCGGACCGCCCACCAGACCATCGGTTCGGTCACCAGGGCGTGGACAAGGGCGGAGGTGGAGGAGATGGCGACGACAGCGGCGAAGGTGCGGATGTGTCCGGCCCGGCGGATCAGGATGGCCCCGCGCCAGCAACCCAGCGCAAAGCCAACGAAATAGGCGGAACCCAGGACACCGATCTCGACGGAACTGTAGGCTTCCAGCTGCGCGCGCATGGGCAGAAGGGTCGATTGCAGGCCGTTGCCCATCAGCATGAAGGCGACACTGAGCAACAGGGCTGCTACAGGGGCAAGGGCGCGCAGCATGGTTGGTTCCTTCCGCATCGGATCGGGCCAGCCAAACAGATCATGCGCGGCATGGCAATTGCTTGATTGACCTGTGTTATCCTGATTCGCCTTCGGGCAGACAAACGATGCCGTCACTGCCTGGTGACGGGGGAGAGTAGGTTGCGTTTCATCCTCACAATGCTGTTCACCCTTCTGACCCTCACCGCCAACGCGGCTGAGGCGCCACGGACGGTGCTCGCCTTCTACAACCAGAATGGCGACGAACTGCGGTCCAATCCGCTGCACATGCTGGCCGAGATGCCGTTCAACCACCTGGGCCTGAAGCTGGAGTATCACGATATCGAGGATCCGTTGCCCCTCGATGCCGTGACCGACCCGTCCATCGCCGGTGTGATCACCTGGTTCGACAATGGTGCCATCCGGCGGCCGGCGGCTTTCCTGGACTGGCTCGAAGAGATGGTCATTGCCGGCAAGAAGTACGTCTCGTTCGGCGACATGGGCTTTCTCGGCGCCAACGACGGTTCCCCCGTGCCGACGCGCGCCAGGACCAACCGCTTTCTGGAGCGCATCGGCGTACGCATCCTGGGTGAATGGACGAATGTCACCTTCGATACCGAAGTTGTGATGCGCGATCCCGACATGGTGGATTTCGAACGGGTGATGGCCGGAAAGCTGCCACCGCACGAGCGCTATGAGGTCGTGGAGGGGGTCGGTACGTCCCACCTGCGTGTCCGCCGGAAACAGGATGGGTCGACCAGCGATGTCGTCGTCACATCGGACAATGGTGGCTTCGGGGAGATCGGCTGGGTCAATTATCGTGATCCGGTCTTCTTCAGGACCCAGTGGTACATCAACCCCTTTGCCTTCATCCGTCGCGTGTTCGACACGGACAAGCTGCCCAAGCCCGATACCACGACCCTGAGCGGCCGCCGTATCTACTTCAGCCACATCGACGGCGACGGCTGGCGCAACGTCTCGCTGGTGAAGGGATACCGCAAGGACCAGATCTATTCGTCCCGGGTTGTACTGGAGCAGGCCATCGCACCCTATCCCGACCTGCCGATCACGGTCGGCCCCATCGCGGCTGACCTGGACCCGGAATGGTCGGGTGATCCGGAAGCGCAGCAGCTCGCGCGGGAGATCTTCGCACTGCCGCAGGTCGAGGTGGCGCACCACACCTACAGCCATCCGTTCGAGTGGGGTTTCTACGAGGACTACACGGCCCTGAAGGAAGCGCCCTTCACCGGGCTGTACAAGCATCTTGATCGCGCTGCCTGGACCGAGGAGGTGCTGGAGAGTGATGCAGCCAAGCCGTCGGGTCTGCTGGCCGCTGTTTACGATGTGCCGCGCGGCTTTGGCAGCAAGCCGTTCGTCCTGGAGCGGGAGTTCGGCGAGGCATCGCGCTATGTGGAGCAGTTCGCGCCACCGGGAAAGAAGGTGGAGGTCGTCCTCTGGTCGGGCAATACATCCCCGACACCGGACATGATCGCGGCTTCGCGGCAGGCCGGGCTGCTGAACATCAACGGCGGTGACTCCCGTTTCGATCCGGAGTTTCCGTCCGTAAGCTATGTTCCGCCCGTGGGCCGAACCTTCGGCGGGCAGGTGCAGATCTTCGCCGTCAACAGTAACGAGAATACCTATACCGATCTGTGGACCGGCCGCTACTTCGGCTATCAGGATCTGATCCTGACGCTGCGCAATACCGAGAGCCCGCGTCGCCTGAAGGGGATCAACGTCTACTACCACATGTATATCGGGGAGCGCCCGGCGGCGCTGCAGGCCCTGCTGAAGAACCTGGAGTTCGCCCGCAGCCAGCGTATCACCCCCATCACGACGAGCCATTACGCCAGCATCGGAGAGGGGTTCTATACCACCCGTTTCGAAAGGCCGGGACCCGACCACTGGCGGGTACTGGATCGCGGTCGGATGCAGACGATCCGTCACGACAATGCCGATGACCGCGTTGTCGACATGGGGTCGGCAGTCGGGGTTCTGGGCTACACCCACTATCAGGGAAATCTCTATGTCGCGCTGGATGAAGCGGTCGCGGAGCCGGAATACAGGCTGGTCGCGCGCGGGACGCTGCCCGTGGAACCATCACTTGTCGATGCGCGCTGGCATCTGTGGGATCTGACCCGGGACGGCAACGCGCTGCGCATGACGGGGGAGGGGTTCGGCCATGGCGAGATGCAGTGGCGTGGCATGAAGCCTGGCCAATGGCGGGCCGAAGCGACCCTGCCGGACGGTTCCATTGTCAGCGACGAACAGACGGTCGGCTCCGATGGTGTGCTGATCGTGGAACTGCCGACCCATGCCTACGCGCCGGTGGCCATCGTGATCCGCCCGGCGGAAGCAGGCTGACGATACCGTGCGCCTGAACCTGATCCTGCTGGTTGTTGTCGTTGTCCTGGGCGTCGGGCTCAGCCTGTTGCTGATCCCGAGCAAGAAGGACGTGGCACTGCTGCAGTTGCGGTCGGACAAGGTGGACCTGGCGCGGGACACGCTGCAGGAACGGCTGGATGCGGGCGACACCTCCGTCGTGGTCGTGGCTTCGCTGGCCGATATTGCCCTGCATGACGGGGACATCGGAAAGGCGATACGGGTGATGGAAGCCTATATTGCCCGCCGCCCCAAGGACATCGGCGCGAAACGGAAGCTGGCCGAATTCTATCGGTTCGCCCAGCGTCAGGATGATTTCGTGCGGACGCTGGCGGAGGTTGTTGCGGCGGAGCACAAGCCGGAGGAGGAGCGACAGCTCGTCGATCTGTATCGCTACCGTGGTGACTACGCGAAGCTGGAGGCGGGCCTTGCGCAACTGATCGACGACGGCAATGCCCGGCCCGCTGACTTTCTCGAGGCCGCCGAACTTGCTGCTGCTGATCAGAAACCGCTGAAGGCCCTGGCGTATCTGGAACGCATGTGGCGCAGCAACCCGACTGCTTTCGAGATCCGCTCCGTGAAGCTCTACGCCATGATCGCCGGAACCTATGGTGAGGATGACCGGGCTGCCGACGTTGTCGCCCGCTTCGCGGAGGCCAAGGGCAATCGGGCCGCCATCCTGCCGATCATCCGCGAGGCCGCCGAGCGCGATCAGAACGCGCTGGGGATTCGCCTGCTGCGCGCGTTCGAGGGCGAGCTGTATCTCTCACCGCCGCTGCTGGTGTTCTGGGCGCAGATGCAGGATGGTCTCGATCGCGCGACCGTGGCGCTTGAACGTCTCGTGGCGCTGGACAAGGCGGACAGGCTGCCGGACCTGGCGTTCCCGGTCTTCATCGACCTTGCAATGCAGGGGCAGGAGATCGACCTGCTGGAGCAGGTGTCCCTGCGGCGCGACCACTCCGGGCTGACCGACTTCCGTCTGCGTGCCCTGGGTGATGTTGCCGTGGCATACCGTCGGCAGGCGCTGGCGCAGAAGCTGCTGGGGGAACTGGAAGCACCGTTCCGGACCGCCCACCCGGCACTGATGGCGGAGTTGCTGTTGAGTGTCGGGCGTCGTGACGATGCGGTGGTCGAGGTGCAGCGGGCAGCGGCAGAGGCCGATCTGCCCGCACATGAGCAGTTTCGCCTGGCGCGCGCCTGGCTGAAGCTGGGCGAGGACCAGAAGGCCGCGCAGTTGCTGGACAGGATCGCGGCACGTCCCGACCTGAACGCGGCGATGATCCGCGCACTGACGCAGCTCTATATCGACACGGAACGGCTGCAGGCCGGGCTGGCCGCCTTCAACAGTCTGCGGCGCACCAATCCCTCCCCTGCGGCAGAGGCAGGCTGGGCGCGGATCGCGGCGAAGGCGGGCAAGGACAAGGCCCTGCTCGCCTGGCTGCAGCAACAGGGACTGGTCGATCGTGATGTCCTGACGGACATCGTCGCGCTCGCCACACCAGGACTTGCACCCGTCTCGGCCCTGTTCGCGGCCGAGCGGCTGTTCCGGGACCATCCGGATCGTGAATCCCGCCGCCTCTATGGTCAGGCGCTTACTGCCAACGGGCGTACAGGCCAGGCTCTTGCGGTACTCGAAGTCCTGTTGCCGGGGGATGCGGAGGATGCGGAAACCTGGGTGGAGGCCCTGAATGCCGCCAACCGCAGGGCGGATGCGCTGGCCTTCCTGCTGGAGCGCGGCGCAGATACGGCCCTGCCGCCCCAACTGGCGGACGACCTGATCACCCTTGCCATCGATCAGGGGCAATCCGCACTGGCATTCGCGGAGTTGCAGCGCCAGGACCCGACCCGTCTGCCGGGGGATACTGTCGCCTATCTGGCGGAGACCGCGGCACTGGAAGGCCGGTTCGAACTCATCGACAAGCTGCTGTCCACGCTCGGTCCGGCGTTCCTGCAGGCGCGACCCGTCACCGCCGCCCGTATCGCCATCGCGCGCAATGACCGCGAGGCTGCAGCGGAATGGCTGGCCAGGGCCAGTGCCCTGCCGGACCTGCGCCTGAATGACCGCATCGATCTGGCGCGGGTGCAGGCAGAGCTTGGTGATCAGGCGGGTGCCCTGAAGCGCCTGGAAGGTCTGGCCCGCGATCCGGACACACCGGCATGGGCAATCGGCAATCTCGCCGCCCTCTATCTGGAACTGGATCGCGCCCGCGATGGCCTGCCGCTGATGCGGTCCCTGGCCGAGCAACGCTCCGAGACCCAGGTTCAGGCTGGCTGGGCACGGCTGGAGACCCGTGCCGGTGATCCGCGAAAGGTGCAGGAGTGGCTGACCCGTGCCCGCGTAACGAACCGGCAGTTGCTGGAGGACATCTACTTCCTGGCGGCGGAGAGCGGGGCGGAGCCCCTGGCCTTCGATGCCGCGACGCGCCTCTACCAGCTGCAGCAGGATGAGCGCACGCGCCGGATCTATGCCAATGCCCTCATCGCGCGCGGTCGGGCGGAGGAGGCCTTGCCGATCCTGAAGGAATTGCTGCCCGGTACACCGGAGGATGCGGAAGCCTATGTCGCCGCACTTTCCGCAGTGGGACGGAAGCCGCAGGCGCTGGCCTTCCTGCAGGATCGCGCGGCAGGCGAGCCGCAGCCATTGCTGCTCGCCGACGACCTGATGGCGCTGGCCATCGAACTGGACCAGCCGCAACTCGCCTTTGCCGAAGCGCGGCGGCAGAATCCGCGCCTGCTGCCGGAAGACACGATTGCCTCGCTGGCCGAGAATGCGGCGGAGGAAGGCGACTTCGCCCTGATCGACTGGCTGCTGGCGGAAACCGGCCAGGACTTCCTGGCCAGACGGCCGGCCATGGCGGCGCGTATCGCGGTCGCACGGGGTGACAACAAGGCCGCGCGGGAATGGGTCGAGAAGGCGCTGGCTGTTCCGAACCCGCCCCTTGCCACGCGACTGTCCATCGCGCGGACGCTGACCGATCTGGGCGAGAATGCGCGTGCGCTGGCGTTGCTGGAGACCGTGGTGCGTGATCCCGCGACACCACCCTTTGCCATTGCCAATCTCGCCAACCTCTACCTCGAACTCGGCAAGGCGAGGGAGGGGCTGCCGCTGCTGCGGAGCCTGCGGGAACAGCGGCCCGCGCCGCAGGTGCAGGAGGGCTGGGCGCGACTTGAGACCCAGTCGGGCACGGCCGAACCGGTGCTTGCCTGGCTGAAGGCGACACCGCAGCCCGGCCGTCAGGTGCTCTCCGACATCTATTATCTCGCCGCGCAGGGGGCGAAACCCGATCTGGCGTTCGCGGCAGCGGAGAAGCTGCAGCGGCTCTATCCGGGCAACGAGGCATCGCTCGTCTGGGGCCAGGCACTGACCGCGGCCGGTCGGGCGGAGGAAGCGGTGCCGATCCTGCGCGCCCTGCTGCCCGGGACAGCGGAGGTCCGCAGTGCCTATGTCGCGGCCCTTGGCCGTGGCGGTGACCCGGCGGACCTGCGCCGCTTTGCGGAAACCGCACTTGCCGATCCGACCATGGATGCGGCCACGCGGGAGGGATTGCTGTTCGCCCTGCTGGACGCGGGACTGGGGGATGTGGCGCTGCCGGCCCTGCGCGATCTGGCAAAGGCCGACCCGGCGAAGTGGGATGAGGCCTATGTGCAGGCGCTGCGTCTGGCCAAGGCGGACAAGGAACGCGGCGATGTCATCGTCCGGCGCCTGCAATCCAACCCGCCCGCAGCCCGGCGCGACCTGCTGCTCTACGAATTGCTGGAGGTTGCCGGACCCGTCCGCGCCCTGCCGTTCCTGGAGAAGATCGCGCGGGCGGAGCCGACCGGCCCCTGGCCCCCGGTGTATGAGGAGGCGCTGGCGACCGCCGGCCGACAGGACGATCTGATCGCCTGGGTGACGCTGCGGTCGATCGACAAGCGTCTGAGTGACCAGGATCGCCGCAATGCCGCGTTCCGGCTGCTTGATCTGGGGGCCAAACCGGCGGCTGAGCAGGCCTTCAGCCTGCTGGCACAGGATGCGCGACCGGATTCGCCCGATGTGCAGCAGCTCGTGTTTCTCTGGGGGCCGCGCCCGCCGGAACGCGGGCTGGAATGGCTCTCGCGCCGTGCCCGGTCCGCAGGAACCGCTGCAGAGCGTGCGGCCTGGCTGCAACTGCTGAATGACGTCGGCGCCACGTCGCGGACCATCGCGCTCGTGGCGCCCGGACCACCATTGTCGGGGACGGATCCGGTGCTCGCCCCCTACATCAATGCGCTGATCGCGGAACGTGGCTTCGATGAGGTGGGGCAGGTGCTCAGCCGCCTGATCCCGCCGACTGACGAGACTCGACCCCTGCTGCAGATGGCGGACTGGGCGGAACAGGCTGCCAAGCCGGACGTGGCGGTCCAGGCCTGGGAGAAGTTGCTGGGCCGGATCGGCGATGATCCCGACCGGTTGCTGCAGGCAGGCCGCACCTTTGCGTTCGCCGGGCGCGCCGAGAAGGCGGTCGAGGTCCTGGACCGGTTCTTCCGCGTTGCCGACGCCGAGCAGCGCGCCGACCATCGGCCCTGGTACTACTACGGGCTGTCCCTTTCTGGCATGAACCGCCCGCAGGAGGGCCGTGCCGCCTATCGCGAGATGCTGAAACGCATTGCCGCGAAGGGGGAGGATGACTTCGAGACCCGGCGCCGGAAGGCGACCGGCCTCAGTGCCATTGGTGCGGATGAGGAGGCGGTTGCGGTCTACGAAGGGCTTGTCGCGGAACGCCCCACCGACCGTTCCCTGCTGGCCGATTATGTTGCCTTGCTGATCGAGATGGAACGCTTCGACCGGGCGGAGCAGTTGCTGCGCCAGAACTGATCCGGCTCAGACCAGCCGGTCCCGCAGGGCTGCCACATCCCGCAGATAGGGCAGTCTGGTGCGCGCGCTGCGGACCTGGTCAGGATCCATATCTGCCATGATTACGGCTTCCGTTGCGCCTGCACGGGCCTGATCACCCCCGACCGGGTCGAGAATCACGCTTGATCCGGCGTAATTGAGTCCATTTTCCGTTCCGGCGTGATTGGCATAGACTATGTGGGTGCCGTTCTCGAAGGCGCGTGCCGGAATCACCCTTTCGGCAACGACTGCCCATTGCGCGGCAAGCGCGGTGGGGGCGAGGATCACTTCCGCGCCCGCTGCAGAAGCCGCACGCGCAGCCTCGGGAAATTCGATGTCGTAGCAGATCAGCAGGGCGATCCGGATGCCGTGGAGGTCGAACAGGGTCAGGCCTTCGCCTGCCGTGAAATGCCCGACCTCCGGTCCGGGCGGAATGACGAGCTTCCTGTGGTTGGCCAGCGCCTCACCATCACGCCCGATGCAGAGCGCACTGTTGTAGATCCGGCCCCCTGCCGCTTCCGGGTAGCCATAGGCGACCGCCGTCCCCGTCGTTCTGGCGATCTCCGAAACGCGACGGGCGAAGGGGCCGTCCTGCCCTTCGGCCAGTTGCCGGATGCGGTCACCGACGTGATAGCCGGACATGAACAGTTCCGGGCAGAGCAGCAGATCGGCCTGTGCCTGTTGCATCACCTGATACAGCCTCGCCAGACGCGCCTCCGCATCCGCGCCAGCCAGATCACACTGGAACACCGCAACCCTCATGGCAGATGCAGCAGGCGGCCGAGCCCGTCCAGCCGGTCATCGATGCCCGCCAGCCGCAGGGTGTCCCAGAGCATCGCCTGATTGCTGGCGATGACCGGCTTGTCCGACTGTTCCTCCAGCCGCTGCACGACGTCCAGCGTCCGCAGCGCACCGCAGGAAACGAAGATTGCATCCGCGTCGGGCCGATCGAGGGACATGGCGAATTCCCGGATAAAGTCGGGGGTTACCCGGATCATGTCGCTGTCCTTCTCCAGGTTCAGGCCCTGAATGTCGAGCACCTCGAAGCCCGCCCGCTCCAGATACTCGGTCTCGCGGTGATTGATCTCGTCGAGGTAAGGCGTTGCCACGACGATCCGTCTGGCGTGAACAGCGCGCAGGGCGCGGATGACGCCGGTGATCAGCGATGTGGCCCTCGCCTTCGGTGCGCCCCGGTTCAGTTCAGCGAGGACCCGGTCCTCCCCGATCACCAGACTGCCGGAGGTGCAGGCGTAGCAGACGACATCCAGTGATCCGTCCGGCAGCAGGGTTGTGGCCGCCCCGGCCAGCCGGTCGGCCTGCGCCGCAAGCGTGGCATTGGTGATGGAGTCGGGGATGGCAGCGCGGGTGAAATGCATGCCGACGCCGTCCGGCGCGTGGCGCATCATGTCATCCTCGATCGTCTGCTCGGTCGCCAGCAGCACGAAACCGATCTTGGCGCGGTGATGACGACCGGCGTCGAACCGGACATTCCGTGTCGCTGGTGGATATTGCGTCATCCGCATCGCGCTCCCAATCTGTTGCAAGAATTCCACGTGCCTGAACGTCGTACCAGTTCCGAATGCGACCACCGGTGTCGGCGGAAGGCTGACCGGACAGAAGACCTTGAGGGAGACGCACTGATGCTGGAGCAGGCACGCCAACGGACCATCGCGTTTCAGCAGCGGATGCGGGAGGAGGGGATCGAGGTCGCCGTCCTGACCGACGAAAGCTCAATTGCCTGGCTGGCCGGATTCTGGGGCTATCTGTCCGTGGAGTTTGGTCGCCCGACATTCCTGATCATCCGCCCGGACGAGGAGCCAACGGTTCTCACCCCACTGATGGAAAGCGAGATGGTGGGTTCCATGACCTGGGTCAGTCGGATCGAGACCTGGGAGGATGCGGGCGCCAACCGCTGGGAAACCGTTCTGGCGCGCGTGCTGGGGGACCGGCACAGGCACGTCGCGGTGGAGACCGCGACCTTGCCCGCCATCGTGCGCAACTGGTTCGACAGCAGCTTGCCGGACACGCTTCTGACCGACATTGCACCGGTGCTGGGGCCGATGCGCATGATCAAGTCGTCGGAAGAGATCACCGTCATGCGCCAGGCCGGGGAGATCGCCGGGGCAATGATGGTGGCGGCGGAGGGCGCGCTGGCTGCAGGCGTGCCGGAGTACGAGGCCGCGCTGGCGGTGATCAATGCCGGGACACGCAAGGCCGCCGGGTTTCTGACAGCGCGGGGGTGGGAGGCCTTTGTTTCCCCCATGATCCACAATCTGCAGGTCATGCAGTCGGGCCGCGACACCTCGATGGTGCATCGCCGTGCCAGCGTGAAGCCGCTGGCGGTGGGCGATCCGGTCTACTTTTGCTTCTGCAACATGGCGCAGTTCAAGCTCTACAAGCTCGGGTTCGACCGCATGTTCTTTGTCGGCGAGGTTACCGATGATGCCGCCCGGGTGCAGCAGGCCGCCATCGACGCGCAACAGGCGGCGATTGCCGCGATCCGTCCGGGCGTGACGGCGGAATCCGTGGCGGAGGCCGCCAACGCCGTCTATGGCGAACGCGGCTATGTCACCGGCTATCGCACCGGTCGCTCCATCGGCATGTCGTATCTGGAGGCTCCCGAACTCAAGGCCGGGGACACCACCATCCTGCAACCAGGCATGACCTTCGCCGTTGACGGCGGGATCAGTCTGGACGGCAGCCTTGGCGGGCGTATCGGCGATTCCATCGTGGTGACGGCCGACGGTTGCGACTACCTGACCGACTACCCTCGGGAGATCATCATCGCGGGCGGTGGTCGGTAGGTGGGGTGTCCCCTTCCCCCCTGAAGGGGAGGAAGGGGCTTTCTTCAGACCCGGACAGGCCGGGTTCCGGTCACGCGGCGGCGCGTTCCGCGCGCAGCTTCTCGGTGGCGGCAAGGTCGAGTGCCAGGGTCTCGTCGTCGCCTGACCCGGTCAGCACGACACCATAGATGTCGCGGGCCCGGTCGGGGGTTTCATAGCGTTCCAGCACATCCTTCAGGACCTTGCGCGGATCGCGGTCGAGCGGGCTGCCGTAGCCGCCACCGCCGGAGTGATTGCCGCGCACCCGCTCGCCCTTCTTCAACTGGACCTCGACGATGCTGGGCAGTTCCTCTTCCAGCCCGTTGGCGCTGACCTTGAAGTGCTGGCAGGCCGAGCCGGCGTCCCCGCCCCGGACACCCTTCGGTGCGTAGATGGTGCCGTCACAGGGCCAGAGCACATCCATCGGCAGTTCCGTCGGGCCGTAGGAAAGTTCCATGGCCGGTGCGCCGCGCCGCCGCCCGGCGCCGCCACTGCCGGTGACGATGCGCAGATACTGGAACTGCAGCGGATGCTTCAGTTCGTCGATCTCCACCGAGTCGCGATACATCAGCCCGGCCACGACCGGAAGACCATAGGTGATCCAGCCGTCCGCGTTCGGGCCCGCGGGGCCACCGGAACTGGCGATGATCAGCTGGTTCACGTAGGGCTCGGCGTCGGAGCGGTCGTCCTTGCCCGACACCACGGCGAAGCCCGCGCCCATGCCGACGCCGCCTTCAGCCAGACCCCAGCCATCGCCGATCTCCGCGAAGGCGGACTGGACGATATTGATCAGGCGGTCGGCGACATTGGTGGTGGACACCGAACAGCTGTGCGGGAACTTCGGCCGACCGGCGATGGCACCTTCCTTCAGGTGCAGGCGGATACGGCGGAAGGAGCCCGAATTGCGCGGCACTGTCGGGTCCAGCGAATTGAACACACCGGCGATGGTCGAGGCAGAGGCACAGGCCTCACTCTCGTTCAGGCCGCAATCCACATTGTCGATATTGTCGGTCAGATCGACATCGATCATCTGCTCATCCGGGTCGACCCGCACCTCCACATTCAGCGGAATGCCTTCCGGCAGCAGGTCGCCATAGGGGTCATGCGCGCCGGAATTCTTCAGGGTCGATTTCGGCAGCTTGGCGATGGCCTGGGCCATGCGCTCCTCCGAATAGTCGAACCAGTCGCGGATGAAGGCCTTGATGGTGTCCTTGCCGTATTTCTCGCAAAGCTCCTTCAGGCGCCGTTCGCCGATCCGGGCGGAACCGATGCCGGCCAGATAATCGCCGTACCACTGACCTGGCACCCGGATGCGGGAACGGCACATGCGCACCACATCATCGATGTTCTTGTAGTCACGCTGGATGCGCACCGCCGGGAAGATCAGGGCACCTTCCTCGTACTGGTCCTTGGCACTGGCCATGTAGGTGGTCGGCAGGGAATTGCCGATGTCCGCCTGGTGCGCCTTGGCCACCGCGGTGAACATGTGCTCTCCCTCGAAGAACACCGGCACCAGGAAGGTATGGTCGGCGGCGTGGGTGTTGCCCGAATAGGGGTCATTGTGCAGGTAGCAGTCGCCTTCGCGGATGTCGTCGTTGAAGTCGGTCATGGCCTTGGACTGCATGTGGCTGCCGAAGATGTGGATCGGCAGGCCCTCCGCCGCAGCCAGCAACTTGTTGTCACCGGTGCAGATGGAACAGCTGAAGTCCCGCGCGCTGTTGATCACGGCGGATCGCGCGGCACGCAGCAGGGTGTTGGTCATTTCCCGGATGATGCCGTCAACGCGGTTGGCGATGATCGCGGTCATGTAGGAATCGAATTTCTCGTTCTTGGCTTCAGTCATGGGAGGGACTCCTTTCAGGCCACGTCGAGACGATAATTGCCAGCCGCGCTGACGGTTGCGGACATGCCAGGATAGACGACAAGTGTGGTCGTCGGCTCCTCGATGATCGCCGGGCCGTCGATGCGGTTACCGGGTTCGATGTCCGATGCCTTGTAGATCGGGGTGGTCACCGGGGTGGCGTCCCCGAAATAGCACTGGCGGCTGACGGTGGGCTTGCCGGCCTCCGAGGTGCTGTCGATGGCCCCGGCGATGACCGGCGGTTCCGAGATCTGCACGACCAGCCGGACCTTCCAGGTCACGACTTCCACAGGGCTGCCTTCGTCACGCACGGCGAAGACCCGCTCATGTACCTGGTGGAAGGCCTCGACGAAATTGTCGAGATCCTGCTGGGAGTGGAACCGCGACGCGCCGATCGGGGTATCCAGTTCCCAGACCTGTGCCAGATAGCGGGCTTCGGCCACATACTCCAGCCGGTAGCGGTCGCCGCCGCCGGGCAGGGTGTGCCGGAACGTCTCCAGCCGTTCTTCCAGTTCCTCCAGCGTCGCGTTGACCGCTGCCATGTCGAAGCGGTTCGACAGGGTGACAAGGCTCGTCGCTTCCTCTGCCACGATGTCGGCGAACTGCATGCCCGCCGCTGACAGGGCCGAGGCGACCTTCGGCAGGATCACCCGGTTGCAGCCAAGTTCGCTGGCAATGGTCATGATGTTGACCCCTGCCGCGCCGCCGCCCGCGACGATGGTGCTCTCACGGGGGTTGAAGCCTTCGTTGATGGTGATGTCGCTGATGGCACGCATCATCAGGTCACTGGCCAGGCCCATGATGCGGAAGGCCGTTTCCTCGACCGTGTAGCCGGCCTGTTCCGCCACCCGCGCCACCGCGCGGCGTGCGGCCTCCACGTCCAGCGTCATGCGACCACCCAGGAAGTAATCCGGATCGAAGTATCCGAGCACCACGGCCGCATCGGACACCGTCGGGTCCTCGCCGCCGTTGCCGTAGCAGGCGGGGCCCGGGTCGGCGCCTGCCGACTGCGGGCCGACCCGCATCAGCCCGCCTTCGTCGACCCAGGCGATGGAGCCGCCGCCCGCACCGATGGAGCGCATGTCGACCGAGGAAATACCCAGCAGGTCGCCCGTGTAGAGACCACCCAGCCAGGTATCGCGGCTGAAGGTCAGGCGACCGTCGCGCACCAGCCCGACGTCGAAGGTGGTGCCGCCCGTGTCGCAGATGATCACATTGTCGCCCATCGCCTCGGCCTGGGAGAAGGTGAGGCCCGCGATCGGGGCCATCGCCGGGCCGGAGCCGATGGTGTAGATCGGCTTCTGCACCAGTGCCTCGACATGGTTGCAGCCGCCCGCCGTGGTGCTGACCAGGATCTCGCCCGCATAACCTGCCTCGCGCATGTCCTGCTCCAGCCCGCGCAGGTGCGACTGCATCAGCGGCTTCAGGGACGCATCGATGGCAGTGGCGGACGCGCGGCGATACTCGCGGACGATGGGGATCAGTTCATGTGACAGCGTGAACGGCACGTCGGGCATGATCTCCTGGATCATCGCACCGATGGCAAGCTCGTGCTCCGGGTTGGCGATGGACCAGATCAGGCAGACGGCAATCGCCTCGAAGCCCCGGTCCCGGATGGTTTCCAGCGTGGCGCGGGCCTGTGCCTCGTTGAACGGGATCGTCACCTGACCCTGCGCGCCGATGCGCTCCGAAATCTCGAACGTGTGGCGGCGCGGGATGTAGGGGTCGGGAAATTCCTCCGTGAAGTCATGCGGATTGAACTTGCCGCCTTCCTTCAGCAGCAGGATGTCGGGGAACCCTTCCGTGGTGACAAAGGCGGTCTTGGCCACCGTCTTGGTGACAATGGCGTTGGTCGCCCGCGTGGTGCCATAGATCAGCAGATCGGCCTGGGCCAGCAGTTCACCAAAGGAGATCCCCAGTTCGCCTGCGGCTGCGGAGATTGCCTCCTTCATGCCGACGGATATCCGGTCCCTGGTCGTCAGCGCCTTGCCGATGGTCATCTGGCCCTGAGCGTCGGTCACGACCACGTCGGTGAAAGTTCCTCCGGTATCCACGGAAATGCGATAGGCCAAGGTGCTCTCCATACGTTCATGAGTTTGTGCACGAAAGCTTAAGGGCATGCTGGCCGTCAATGCTTCGACAGAGGCGCACCAATGATTGCCAATTCGTGCTGCACCGCGATACCGCGCCGTCGAGACGGGCTTCACGGCCCCGCCAGCTTGTCGCCATGCGTCCGCTGCGCCAGATTGGCGAGGCCATGACCGTCCCGACACCAGAACCGCGCCAGACGCCCCATGCTCCCTGGCAGGAATTGCTGCAGGGCGGGCACCTGCCGCGCTTCGTCGTGCTCTGTCTCGGTGTCTGGCTGCACGCGGCGGACGCATTGATGGTTGCGACCCTGATGCCCAGCGCTGTGATCGAGGTTGGTGGCGCACCCTGGATGGGCTGGACACTGGCGCTCTACGAGATCGGCTCCGTTGTCGCGGGTGCAGCCACCGGCCTGCTGGCGGTTCGCATTGGCCTGCGTCTGGCCATGTGCGGTTCCGCCAGCCTGTTCGCGCTCGGGTGCCTGGCGAGTGCCGTCGCACCCGACATGGCGGTGATCCTGATCGGTCGGCTGGGGCAGGGGCTGGGCGGTGGCGCACTGGTCGCCATTGTCTTCGTTGCCACGGACCGGCTGTTTCCGGACCGTCTGCTGCCCGTGGTCATGGCGCTGATCTCCGCGATATGGGGGGCATCCGCCTTCTGCGGACCCCTGATCGGGGGCATCTTCGCCAACGCCGGTCTCTGGCGCATGGGCTTCGTTGCCTTCGCGGTTCAGGCCATCCTGCTGGTCCTGCTCGCCCTTTTCCTGCTGCGCAGCGACCGGCCTCCCAGGGGGCGTGCATCTTCAGGCGCGGCGGCCGCGGTACCCTGGACACGCCTGTTGCTGCTGCTGCTGGCCATCGTCTCGATCGCCACGGCGGGAACGCTGGCAGCAGGCGTGGCCTCGGTCGGCCTGATCCTGCTCGGCGTCATGATACTCGTGACCTTCTTCCGGCTGGACCGGGGGGCTGTCGTCCGCCTGTTCCCGCGCAACACCCTGGCGATCGGGTCGCCTGTCGGTGGCGGGATCCTCTTCGTCCTGTTCTTCTCCACCGGCACCATCTCCTTCACGCTCTACGGTCCGCTGCTGGCGCAGATGCGGTTCGGGGTCTCGCCCCTGGTCGGTGGCTATCTGGTGGCTTCCGAGTCCGTGGCCTGGACGATTGCGGCGCTCGCGGTTTCAGGACTGTCCCAGCGCCACGGGATGATCGTGATCCGGGCCGGTGCGGCGCTGATGACCATCGGTGTGCTGGGATTGGCGATGGCCCTGCCGCAGGGGTCGATCTGGAGCGTGCTGCCGTTCACCTTCTGCCTCGGTGCAGGCTTTGGCGCTGCATGGGCCTTTGTGCTGCGCCGCGTCATCGCCTCGGCGCTGGAGGGTGATCGCGAACGGGCTTCTGCCGCCGTGCCGACGACACAGATGATCGGCTACGGTCTCGGTGCCGCGCTTGCCGGTCTGTTCGCCAATCTGGCAGGTTATGCGGACGGCATCGATGCGGCGGATACCGGTGTGGTCGGCTTCTGGGTGTTCGCGGGTTTCGCCCCCATACTGGCGCTGGGCTGGCTGACGTTGCGGGGTCTTTCGCGGTGCGCGGAAAGTGCATCGGCGGCCGCAGACTGACTGCCGGTTCGCCTGTTGGCCCCGGGCCGTATTGAGCGCTTGCAATCCGCATCGGCTTTGCCTAGTTTCCGCCTCCGTCGCGGGCCGCTTTGCGGAGCTCGCCACGAAAGCGGTGGGGCCATAGCTCAGTTGGGAGAGCGCTTGAATGGCATTCAAGAGGTCGGCGGTTCGATTCCGCCTGGCTCCACCATTTCTCCTTCTTCGCTGAAATGACCTCCGAGGGGCTCCCCCGTCGCGCACCTTGATGCCCGTCTGTGGTTTTCCTTGCCAGGGTGAACGTGGTCGCGGTTTCCGAGGAGATGGAACTCGTACGTACCGCGGCGAAAGCTGTCGCGATCCATTTGCCGGCGCGATCCCGGATCCCGACCGGGTTGCCTGTTCGTTTGCCGAGAGAGAAGTGCATTGTCCCAACCTGCGTGCAGCGCAGTCCGGGTGCCCCGGTTTTCTGCCCCCCTGCCGACGCGGTCCATGGTATCTGGGTGCAGGATGCGGCTCTGGTCCGCACGGCAGACCGATGGGGGAGAGACGATGGAATTTGACGAACTGGTGCGCGCGCGCCGCAGTATCCGTGGCTACAAGCCTGATCCGGTACCGCAGGCGCTGATCGAGGAAATCATCGAGCTGGCGACCGGGGCGCCGTCCTCCATGAATACCCAGCCCTGGCACCTGCATGTCGTGACGGGGGAACCGCTGGACAGGATCCGGCAGGGCAACAGCGAACGGATGCTGGCCGGTATCAAGCCGCAGCGCGAGATCCCGACCCATGGAGAGTACGAGGGCGTGCACCGCCAGCGGCAGATCGACATCGCCGTGCAGCTCTTCGAGGCGATGGGAATCGAACGCTATGACAAGGAACGCCGCCAGGACTGGGTCATGCGTGGTTTCCGCCAGTTCGATGCGCCGGTCTCGATTGTCGTGACCTATGACAAGGACCTCGACCCTGGCGCGACGATCGCGCATTTCGATCTGGGCGCCGTGACCTACGGTCTTGTTCTGGCCGCCTGGACCAGGGGTCTGGGCGCCGTCATCAACGGGCAGGGCATCATGCAGTCGGCGGTGGTTCGCGAACACGCGCGGATCCCGGAGGATCAGGTGATCATGACCTGTGTCGCGATGGGCTATCCGGATGAGGATTTTGCAGCCAACAAGGTGAAGTCGGTCCGGCGCCCGGTCTCCGAGGTTGCCACATTCGTCGGCTTCGACTGATCACCGGGGGCTGACCGGAGCATCCTGGCACCCGTGTCCGGCTGACAGTACGGCCGGGTTTCGGGCACCTGGTGCCCGACAGGCAGCTAATGCGTGCATGAAACGAAGATGAAGCAGCCGGAAAGGGGTCGGGGCCTGTTGCCTTCTGATGGGTTTCAGCCGGTCGCGCGGCAGGTGCGTCGCGCTCCATGCATGCATGACCGATTCGGCAAATCGCATCTGCGTGATTTACGCCCGGTCACCGGGTCGCCGGGTGCCGGAGAATTGCCGCTGCGGTGCGCCCATTGGCCATGCATCGAATGCGTGGGTATGGCGCGGTCTCGACATGGCTTTCCGTTAAGGGCGACTCCGGGCGACGGTTCAGTCGCAACAGAGGCGCGGCCAGCCGCTGTGCGTTCAGTCATCGCGGAGGCGTCGAGACCTGCACTGTCGCCCACTTAGCCGACCTGTTATCTATCCCCCCGGCGGTGACCGTCAGCGCATCGGCCTGTTGTCTTGGCGGCGTGGATACGCTCCGATCACCTGCGGAATTCAACTCTTCCACCCTTGATGGTGACGGGGGACCGATTGCTGTTTTTGGTTGCAATTCCGGCTTCGTCCGATCAGCATATTGTTTGAAAGCAAGGACTTAATGCAATTGTCTGAAATTCGGACAGGGCATCAGTACGGTATCTTGGGAGGATGCGGGTGAGCAGTGAAGATGAAGACGGTTCACTTGCGCGGATCCTGAACATGACTGTTCAGATCGTGACCGCCTACGTTGCAAGAAATGAAATCGGTGTCGACGGACTGGTTTCCCTGATCGGCGACACGCAGGCTGCACTTACCGGGATCAAGAGCGGCGGCGTTGCGCCGGATCCGCAGGATCAGGAGCCGGCTGTGCCGATAGAACAGTCCGTCAGGGACCAGTATCTGATCTGCCTGGAAGATGGACGGAAGCTCAAGACTCTCAAGCGGCATCTGCAAGCGGCTTACGGACTGACGCCCGAACAGTACAGGGCCAAATGGCTCCTTCCGCCCGACTACCCCATGGTCGCTCAGTCCTATTCGCGCCAGCGCTCCGAATTTGCCCGGAAGAGCGGTCTCGGCAAGAAGCAGAACGACTGAAGTCCGGTCGGTGCCGCTGCGCGCGGCAATTGTACGAAACCGCCATGATGGATACGGTCCCGCGGGGGGCAGGACCGGTCCGCAGTCGACGATGGTCGGGCTGCATGTCTGCCTCCGGACATTATGGAGGAGAAACCGGAAAATGTTGCTTGAGGGATCATGCCATTGCCAGGCGGTTCGGTTTCGGGTGCTCTGCCCGCATCCCTACCCCTTCAACGTCTGTTACTGCGGCATCTGCCGCAAGACCGGTGGCGCCGGTGGTTCGGCGATCAACATTGGTGCGGAGGCGGCGAGTCTCGAGATCCTCCAGGGGGCGGACCAGCTTCGCAGCTACCATGCGCGCATGGAGGGCGACGACGGGACCGTGTCGCAGAGCAATGCGGAACGGAGATTCTGCGGAACCTGTGGCTGCCACCTCTGGCTGTTCGACAGCCGCTGGCCGGACCTGATTCACCCGCTGGCCAGTGCGATCGACACGCCCTTGCCTGTCCCGCCGGAGCATACGCACCTGATGACGGACTTCCGGCCGGACTGGGTGATGTTCCGCCCCGATCCGACGGATCGCCAGCATGGGCGCTATCCCGATGAGTCCATAGCTGACTGGCATGCGCGCCTTGGTCTGGCCGACAGCGACTGAGCTTCACCAGCCGTCGCGGGTCATCCACTGGTCCAGCATCTCGATCCGGTCCGCACCCCAGAACAGCTCACCGTCAACGATCATGGTCGGGGCGCCGAAGACTCCCTTGTCGCCGACGGCTTCCCGGGTCAGCTCCCGCAGTCGGTCCTTGATGCCCTGATCGGCGATTGCCCGCGCGGCCTGATCCGTGTCGATGCCGGTTTCACCTGCCACCTGCAGCACGACCGCCCTGTCACCGATGAACCGGTTTTCGACGAAATAGGCGCGATAGATGGCGTGGAGGAACGGCACGGCCTGCTGTGGCCGGTGCCGGTCCAGCCAGATGAACAGCCGCGAAGCGTCCTGTGCCGCCGCCGGAAAGGGATCGGGCAGCGAGAAGGGGATGTTCCAGAGCCGCGCCGAGCGCGCGAAATCATGCGTGGAATAGCGCCCCTTGGCATCATAGTGGGTCAGGGGCTTGGTACCCTCCGCGCGGAAGGCGATGCCCAGCAGGAAGGGACGCCACGCGACGCTGCGCCCGTGCTTCGCGGCCAAATTCTCGATCCGCTCCGACGCCAGATAGGCATAGGGGGATGAGAAATCGAACCAGAACTCGATTTCCTTCGCCATGCGTCCGCTCCATGTTGTCCGTGTCACGAGATAGCGGTCACTGCGACGCGGTCAATCCGCGACAGCGGCACGGGAACCGGTTGCGCGCCGGCTGACCTGCTGGGATGCTGCGGCCATGTCGAGAATTGCTTCAGTCCTTCTGGCCCTGCTGCTGATGACAGGTGTCGGTCATGCCGCCAATTGTCCGGTTGCCGAGGTTGCGGATTTCCAGGCCAGCATCGAATGGCTGGAGCCGGAGCTGATCCAGGATCAGGCGTCCGCAGCGCTGCCTGCGTCGCAGCGGCGTGGCCAGAGTTTTCCGGGCGCGAACCGGCGGAAACTCGGCTCCACGGAGTCGTCACTGCACGTGCGGACAAACCTGGTGGTGTCGGAACTCGCGGCAGACCGGGGCTGCTATGCCCTGTCACGCCTGGTGGTCAATATCGTGGCCGGCCCCGTCAGGATCTTCGTGGCCCGCGAACTGGACCCTGACAGTTGCCCCTATCGCGTCACCCTGGCGCACGAGCAGAAGCACGTCGATGTCTTTCGGGAGGCGGCGGAGAACCTGCTCGCCGAACTGGAGAACGACATGCGCGTGCCGTCCATGCGCCAGTCCATCCCGGCAGAAACCATTCAGGTGGCCGTTGAGCGCTTCCGGCAGGCCATCAACGTGCTGGTCGGCGATGCCCGAAGGCGGGTCGACCAGGAAGCCACGCGCCGGAATGGTGAGCTGGACACCCGCAGCGCCTATCGCGCTGAGCAGGAAAAGTGCCCGATGCAGGACTGGCGCATTCCGTTCGAGTAGGTCTCGGTCGTGCCTGTTTGTGCACCCCGGCCAGCCCTCTCCCCCTCCCGACCACCCATCAGGATACTCGCGTGGGTGGTCGGGAGGGGGAGAGGGCTGGCCGGGGTCAGCAGACAAATCCCCGTAGGTCTGGCCGGGGCCATTCAGACAGCCCCCGCCCCTCAGCCGTTCTCGAAACCGTCCAGGAAGGCGGCAAGATTGGCGCCCAGTTCCTCGCAGAGGTAGCCACCTTCCTGAATGATCGCCACCGGACCGGGGAAGGCAGAGATGGCGGCACCTGCGCGTCGGAAGCCTTCGGTCGTGATCTTCAGGACGCCAAGCGGATCATTCTCCTGCGGGTCCAGGCCAAGCGACAGCAGCAGGACCTCGGTGCCGTTGCGCTGCAGCTCGGTCAGGGCATGGTCGATGGCCTGCAGCCAGCCTTCATCGCCGGTGCCCGGCGCCTGGGGCAGGTTCAGGTTGAACCCCAGCCCTTCGCCCGCACCACGCTCCCCCGCGTAGCCCGCGAAGAAGGGATAGAAGTTGCTCGGATCCGCATGAATGGAGACGAAATAGATGTCCTTGCGGTGATAGAAGATGCCCTGCGTGCCGTTGCCGTGGTGAACATCGATGTCCAGGATCGCCGCGCGATGGCCCTGTGCCCGCACCCAGTCGGCGGCGATGGCGACATTGTTCAGGAAGCAGAAACCGCCAGCCTGGTCGTGATAGGCATGGTGTCCCGGCGGGCGGCAGAGCGCATAGGCCGGCGATCCGTTGCTGAGGACGTCAGCGGCTGCGGTTACCGCGCAGTCCGCGGCGGCCCGCGCCGCCTCCCAGGTTCCCGCACCGATGGGGCAGGCCGTGTCGGCCATGTGCCAGCCGGCCTGTCCGATGACATGCGCCGGATAGTGATCCATGTGCCGCCCCGGATGCATGTTGGGAATGACCGACGGCGAGGGGTTGGGCAGGGCCTGCCAGCGCTCGTGCGCGGTGGCCAGGAATCGCAGGTAGTCGATGCTGTGAATGGCGGCAATGGCGCTATCCGGTGCCGGATCGGGTGCGGTGATCTCGTGTCCCGCGCTGCGGACTGCGGCAAAAAGCCGGTCGGCCCGTTCTGGACATTCGGGACTGGGGAGGACACGTCCGCTGGAGATGAATGACTCCGGCGCGTGCAGTTCCTGTTTCGGACTGTATATGACTTTCATGCGGCGGATGTTGGACCAGACGGCGGGCCCCGGCAAGCCGTCGCGGAACCCGGTCACAGGTGACAGGAGACGAAGCCTTGCGGATCGTCGTGCTCGGCGCAGGAATCATTGGTGTGACGACGGCCCATGCCCTGGCATCCCGTGGTCACGAGGTGACCGTGGTCGATGCGGAGGCGGGACCGGCGAACGGGACCAGCTTTGCCAATGGTGCGCAGATCAGCCCCTCGGAGGCCGTGCCCTGGGCTTCGCCGGGGTCGCTGCGCCTGGCGCTGCGCTGGATGGCAAGTGCCAATGCGCCGTTCCGGCTGAACCTGCGGGCCGACCCGCGGCAATGGGCCTGGCTGGGCCAGTTCGTGCGGAACTGTACCGACGGTCGCTGGCAGGCGAATGCGCCGGCCATGGTCCGGCTGGCGGAGCACAGCCGCCACTGCCTGCAGGCGCTGAACGAGAACCATGAGCTGGCCTACCACCGCGAAAAGCGGGGCATCCTGCGTGTCTACGACAGACCGGAGAAGGCGCGGGCGGAACTGGCCCATATCGGCCATGTGATGCAGGACCATGATGTGCCGCTGCAGGTGCTCGACCCGGACGGGTGCGCCGCACTGGAACCGGCGCTGGCCGATGCGGTGGCGAGCGGACGCGTCGGGGCGGGCATTCTGGCACCCACTGATGAAACCGGCGATGCGCATCAGTTCGCCATCGAACTGGCCCATGTTGCCGCCGCGGCAGGCGTCCGGTTCCGCTATGGGGAGCGTGTCAGGTCCATCACCTCATTCTGCGATCATGTCACGGGGGTCGAGACGGACCGGGACGAGATCCGCGCCGAGCGGGTGGTGGTGGCGCTGGGTCTGGCGTCGGTGGATCTGATGCGCGGCCTCGGCGTGGCCCTGCCGATCTATCCGGTGAAAGGCTATTCAGCCACCGTGCCGGTGGCGGGCTCCAATCGTGCACCACGGGTCAGCATCACCGATCAGGGCAATCGCTTCGTGGTCAGTCGGCTGGGCGACAACCTGCGGGTCGCGGGCAAGGCGGACATCATCGGGCACGATCGGGCCATCGATCCGCATCGGGCCAGCAATGTCCTTGATGACCTGTTCGGACTGTTCCCGGAGGCGGGTGACCGCAGCCGCGCCACTGTCTGGTCCGGCCTGCGGCCCATGACACCCAGCGGCATTCCGCTGATCGGGGCGAGCGACATGGAAGGCCTGTATCTCAACACCGGCCACGGTTCGCTCGGCTGGACCATGGCCGCCGGTTCCGCCGACCTGCTCGCCCACCTGATCGACGGCCAGCGCCCGGCCATCGACCCGGCCCCCTACGCGCCGGTTTCGCGCTGACGGGTCACTTGTCCTTCGGCATGCCGAAACAATGTTCGGGTCCGGGGAAGGTGCGGGCGCGGACTTCGTCGGCGTAGGCGCTGACAGCCGTGCGGATGGTGTCGGAGGCTTCGGCGTAGCGCTTGACGAACTTCGGCATGTAGTCGCTGGCCAGTCCGATCAGGTCGTTCACCACCAGAATCTGACCGTCGCAGGCGGGCGAGGCCCCGATGCCGATGGTGGGAATGGCAACGGTTTCGGTGATCTCCCGCGCCAGTGGCTCGATCGTTCCCTCGATCACCATGGCGAAGGCACCGGCATCATCGACGGCCTGCGCGTCCGCCATGACCTTCAGCGCCATCTCCGACTTGCGGCCCTGTGTGCGGAAGCCGCCCATCATCGCGACCTTCTGCGGCATCAGGCCGACGTGGGCCAGCACAGGGATCCCTCGTTCGGTAAGGAACCGGATGGTCTCGGCCATTTCCTGCCCGCCCTCCAGCTTCACGGCGGAGCAACCGGTTTCCTTCATCATGCGCACCGCGTTGCGGCAGGCCATCTCCGGACTTTCCTCGAAGGATCCGAAGGGCATGTCCACCACCACCAGCGCCCGCTTCGCACCGCGCGTCACGGCCTGGCCATGCATGATCATCATCTCCATGGTGACGCCCTGCGTGGTCGGCAGCCCGTGAACCACCATGCCGAGGCTGTCGCCGACAAGCATGAAATCGACAAGGTCGTCGATGGCACTGGCCGTCGGATAGTCATAGGCGGTCAGCGAGACAATCGGTGTGCCGCCTTTCCGGGCCTTGATTCCGGGCACGGTCATCGGCTTCTGGTCGGTCATTCGGATTTCATCTCCTCGTTCGGGTCGATGCCTTCTTCCTCCATTACCTGCCGGGCCAGCCGAAACGCCTCGACGCCCGCCGGGATGCCGCAATAGACCGCGACCTGAAGCAGCACCTCGCGGATCTCCACCAGGCTTGCGCCATTCTTCAGCGCGCCCTTGAAATGCAGCTTGAACTCCTGCGGCCGGTTCAGGGCCGACAGCATGGCGAGATTGAGCAGGCTGCGGTCCCGGCGGCTCAGCCCCTCGCGGCCCCAGGCCCCGCCCCAGCAGTATTCCGTCACCATGTTCTGGAAGTCCTGGTTGAAGGCGTCGGCGGCGGCCATGGCACGGTCGACATATTCCGCACCCACCACTGACTTCCGGATATCGAGCCCGGTTTCGAACAGATCCTTGTCCATCGTGTCTCCCCCGTCGGGTTTCAGGTCCGCCGCTCTTCCAGCGTGATGCCGGCGGCGTAGAGCTTGTCGATCGCATCCTCGTCCAGGCCGGCCTCCCGCAGGATGGCGCGCCCGTCGACACCGAAGTCTGGTGGTGTCGAGCGCACCGAGCCTGGCGTGCGAGAGAGTTTCACGGGGATGCCGGTGCCCCGGTAGTTGCCCTTCGACACCACCATCTCCCGCGCCAGCGTATGCGGATGCGCAGCAACCTCCGGCACCGTCAGGGCGGCACCGGCGGGCACACCGCTGGAAAGCAGCTTCGTTGCCAGTTCCAGCCCGTCCCATTCGGCGCACAGCGGTTCCAGGATCGCGTCCAGTTCCGCGCGGTTCACGCTGCGGTCGGGATTGTGCAGGAACCGCGCATCCTTCGCGACCTCGGGTCTGCCAAGGATCTCCATCAGGCGCTGGAACTGGCGGTCATTGCCCACCGCCAGGAACAGGTCCGCGCCCTTCGTGCGGAACAGGTCATAGGGATAGATATTGGGATGTGCGTTGCCGGTCAGCTTCGGCGCATTGCCGGACTGGAAGAAGTTCGGGGCGTGCGGATGCTGCATCGCCACACCACAGTCGAACAGGCTGACATCGACATACTGGCCCTTGCCGGAGCGGGCGCGTTCCTGCAGCGCCGCGAGGATACCGATGGCGGAATAGAGACCGGTGCCGAGGTCCACGAGCGGAATGCCCAGGCGGACCGCGCCGCTCTCGGGCGCGCCATTGACCGAGATCAGGCCGGTCCAGGCCTGGATCGCGGCGTCATAGCCCGGCAGGCCACCGAACGGGCCATCGGCACCGAAACCGGAGATACGGCAGTGCACCAGCTTCGGGAAGCGCTTCGACAGCACGTCCTCGTAGCCGATGCCCCATTTCTCCAGCGTGCCGGGCTTGAAGTTCTCCATCAGCACGTCCGCGCCTTCCAGCAGCGTCATCAGCACCTCGCGGCCTTCAGCCTGCGACAGGTCGAGACCGAGGCTGCGCTTGTTGCGGTTGACGCCGGAGAAATAGGCCGAAAGACCGTCCTGGAACGGCGGTCCCCAGTCGCGGACCTCGTCCCCCTGCGGGGGTTCCAGCTTGACCACATCGGCACCGTGATCCGCCAGGATCTGGGCGCAGTACGGCCCACCCAGGACCCGCGTCAGGTCAATGATCCGAAGACCGTCGAGAGCGCCCATGTTTTCACATCCTCCTCAGGGGAATTCAGGTTGGCTCAGCGATAGGGGAAGGTCAAAGGGCTTGCAAGGGCCGGACGTCTGGTGACGATGAGGGTTGCAGGAACGGGGACTGAAGACCGGGGGAGAATCCGATGACCAATGCTGCGCCATTCGAGGTCTATGCCATCAAGTATGCCGAGCGGGAGGCACGCCGCGGCGATCACTTCATCGGGGGCGACCCGCATGATGCGCCGATGGACATGGACTATTTCATCTGGGCGCTGGTACGCGATGGCAAGGTCTGGGTGGTCGATACCGGCTTCGACGTGCTGGATGCGGAGCGGCGCAACCGGCGCCTGGTCCGCACGGTGCGGGAGGGACTGGCCCTGATCGGCATCGAGAGCCATGACGTCGAGGACGTCATCATCACCCATCTGCACTACGACCACATCGGCGGGCATGCACATTTCCCGAAGGCCCGGTTTCATCTGCAGGACAGCGAGATGTCCTATGCCACCGGACGCCAGATGACCCGCCCCGCCATCAGCCATGCCTATACCGCCGACCATATCGCCGATCTGGTCCACCACGTGTTTCAGGGACGGGTCGAGTTCCATGACGGAGAGGCCGAACTGGAACCCGGCCTGTCGGTCCATCATGTCGGCGGCCATACACAGGGCCTGCAGGTGGTCCGGGTCTGGACCCAGGTCGGCTGGATCGTCCTCGCCTCCGACGCCAGCCACTACTACGAGAACATGGAGGCGGACCGCCCCTTCGTCATCGTCTGGAATCAGGGGGAGATGCTGGATGCCTTCCGCACCATGCGCCGTCTGGCCGATGACCCCGACTGCATCGTCCCCGGCCATGACCCGAAGGTGTTCGACCGCTATCCTTCGCCGCAGGGGCAGAAGGGCATGGTGGTGCGGCTGGACGTGATGCCGTCCCGCGGCTGATCTAGGCGAGAACGCGCAATCCGTTCAGCATCGCGCGGGCGACCTTTGCGGGCAGGGTGGTGACCATGTCGCCGGTGCCCCGGGGCACGGTCGCAACCCCGGCAGACGGGATCACCCGGGCGAGTTCCAGGATCGATTCCATGCTGACCTCCGCGTCCTGCTTGCCCCAGACAAGCGTCGTGCGGCAGTCGATATGCCCCAGCCGGTTGCCGACACCTTCACCTGAGACGGGACGCTGTTCCGCATCCAGCCCGATCGGGGACAGCAGGAAGAGGTGACTGAAGGTGCCGGGCATGGTGGCGGCCAGTTCGGCGGCCACCGCCGCGCCTGCGGCATGACCTGCCAGCATCGGCGACCTGAGGTCCGACGCCGAAAGCAGTTCGATCACCTTGCGCTGGATCAGCGGGACATCGCCGATTGCCCGGAATCCGTCCAGGACCGGGGCAAGAACGGCAAATGCGGACGACAGTTCCGACAGCAGGCTCCGGTCCGCCTCCAGCCCGCTGATCCCGTGGATGTAAAGCAGGGGACGCCCGGAGCCGTCATTGGTCTTCAGGACGGTACATTCACTGCCGTCGGGCAGGCGGAGAGCCGAACGTTGCAGGCCGTTCATGTCGATGCGTCCTTCGCTCGCCAGGTGATGCGGCGTGTCTGTCCAGGGCATCGCGGGTCAGTGTGATGTCCCTGCCGCATTCATAGTTGGAGATCATGTGCCATGCCGTCAACGGCGCTTGCCTGCCGCCGCGTTCGCGGTAGGATCGAAACATGAGCAATTCCGAACCCTTGCATATCCTCGATGCCACCGTTCTGAGCGACTGGATCGACTACAACGGCCACATGAACGTCGGCTACTACAATGTTGCCTTCGACAAGGCGACCGACGCCCTGTTCGATCATCTGGGCATCGGCGTCGACTATGTGCGCGAGACCAACAAGTCCTTCTTCACCCTGGAGACCCACGTCCACTACATGGGCGAGGTGCTGGAGGGGGCGCCGCTGCGCTACGACGTGCAGTTGCTGGACCATGACGCGAAGCGGATTCATGCCTTCTTCCGCATGTATCACGCGACGGAGGGGTTCCTTTCCGCCACCTCCGAACAGATGTGCCTGCATGTGGACCTCGGCACCCGCCGGTCGGCAGAGATGCCCGCCGAAGTTCAGCAGGCCGTGGCCCGTCTGGCCGAAACGCAGAAGGATCTTGCCTGGCCGGAACAGGCCGGTCTGGGCATGCGTATCCGTCGCAAGTCCTGATGCAGGGACCGGCGACATGACCTCTTGTGCGCCGGACCGGGACTGATGCTTGGTCCCCTTTTCCGCAACTCGTTCCGCGACTTTCGCCCCTTCCGTGATTTCGTTCCACGGCATCAGTTCTATCTGATCGGCATTGCCGTGATCGTCGGGCTGGCGGTCGGGTATGCCGCGATCCTGTTCCGTCTCGCGCTCAGCGGCACGCAGTTCCTCTTCTTCGGCGAAACATCGGAATATCTGGTCGCCACTGTGCAGGCCCTGCCATGGTGGCACGTGGTTCTGGCTCCGGCGGTGGGCGGCGTCATCCTGGCCCTGTTCCTGCGTTACCTCATGCCTGGCGGACGGCCGCAGGGCGTGCCGGATGTGATCGAGGCCGGGGTCTACAACGAAGGACGTATGTCACTCCGCACCGGTCTCGGGGCCGCGTTCGCCAGCGTGATCTCCCTCGGTGCCGGCGCCTCCACGGGGCGGGAGGGACCGCTGGTGCATCTGGGCGGCGCCATATCGGGCTCCGTCGGCAAGTTGCTGAAGATGGACCGGCTGGACGGCCATACCCTTCTGGCCTGCGGGGTGGCAACGGGCGTGGCGGCGTCCTTCAATGCGCCCATCGCCGGTGTCATCTTCGCGCATGAGGTCGTGCTGGGGCACTATGCGCTGCGGGCGCTGGCCCCGGTCGTCGTGGCCTCCGTCATCGGCACTGTGGTGACCCGCATCCACATCGGTGACTTCCCGGCCTTCCTGATCCCGCAATACGACATCCTCAGTTTCTGGGAATTTCCGGCCTTCATGCTGCTGGGGATTGTCTGCGGGATCATGGCCCTGATCTTCTTCTGGTCGGTCGGGTTCACGCGGGACGTGATCGAGGATGTGCTGAAGATCCCGGTGTTCTGGCGTCCGCCCATCGCCGGTCTGGCCGTCGGTGCCATCGCCCTGCTCTACCCGGAGGTGCTGGGCGTGGGGTACGAGGCGACGGACAATGCCCTGAAGCAGCTCTACCCGCTGTCGCTGCTGATCCTGCTGGTTGCGGCCAAGATGGCGGCCACGTCGATCACCATCGCGGGCGGGTTCGGTGGCGGTGTCTTCTCGCCTGCGCTGTTCATCGGTGCCATGACCGGTGGCGCGTTCGGACTGATCGCGGCCCGCATTTTTCCGGAGCTGGCGGCGGAACACGGTCTTTACGCGATGGTCGGCATGGGGGCCGTCGCCGCGGCGATCCTGGGCGCACCGATTTCCACCACCCTGATCGTGTTCGAGCTGACGGGTGACTACCGGGTCACCATTGCACTGATGGTGGGCGTCGTGCTGGCCACCGTGGTATCGCGGCAGTACCGCTACATCAGTTTCTTCCACTGGCAGCTTGCCCGCCGGGCGGTGGATCTGGTGCAGGCGGACGAGGTGCTGATGCATGCGCAGACCGTGCGGCGCGTCGCGGCCAGTGACTACCTGGCGATCACGCCTGAAACCACGTTTTCCCAGTTGAGGGAGATGTACCGGGAGAGTGAGGCGCTGGCTCACTTCCTGGTCGATGAGAAGGGGTTCCTGCTTGGCTGCCTGCAACCCAACGACATCAAGTACGCGCTGCTGGATCCGCATCTGAACGACATCTGTCGCGCGGTCGATATCTCGACCCCGACGACCGTGGTGCTGCATCAGGACATGCCGCTCGACGATGCCCTGAAGGCGTTCCGGGGCACGTCATTCCGGTTCCTGCCCGTGGTGCGTAACCCGGACGACAGGGAACTTGTCGGTGTCGTCTACTTCAGGGACCTGCTGGAGGCCCACAACAGGGCCCTCAAGGAAGCCCAGGACGAGACGCACTAGCAGGGGGCTTGCTGCCAACCGTGCCGCGCTCTCCTCCTCCCGACCACCCGTTTCAGGATACTTGCGTGGGTGATCGGGAGGGGAAGTGCGGCGGCCGGGTCAGCGACTAGCGCATCATCAGCCGCGTTTCAGCTGCTTGGCCAGTGACCAGCGATGCACTTCCGACGGGCCGTCATAGACGCGGAAGGCGCGGACATCGCGGAAGATGCGCTCCACTTCCGTATCCCGCGTCAGGCCGAGACCGCCCAGAACCTGCAATGACCGGTCGACGGTGCGATAGATGGCTTCCGAGCAGATGACCTTGGCCATGGAGCTTTCGCGTCCGCCGCGTTCGCCCTGGTCCAGCACCCAGGCGGTGTGCCAGATGGTCAGCCGCGACTGCAGGATATCCATCTCGTTGTCGGCAAGCTGGAAGCCCACGCCCTCGTGATCGATCAGCGGCTTGCCGAAGGCCATGCGCTCACGGGCATAGCCGGTGGCGATATCGTGCGCCCGTCGCGCGGCACCCAGCCAGCGCATGCAGTGGGTCAGACGCGCCGGGGCCAGGCGGACCTGCGCATAGCGGAAGCCCTTGCCGATCTCCCCCAGCACCGCGTCGCCATCGACACGCAGGTCGTCGATATCGACCTCCGCATGGCCGCCGGTGAAGCTGGAATCCATCGTGTCCAGCACCCGCACGATCTTCACCGCCGGGTTCGGCAGCGGTGTCATGAACATCGAGGCACCGATGTTCTCGCCCTTCTCGTCGACCGTATTGGCCATGACGATGCCGACCGAGGCGCCCTCCGCCCCCGTGATCAGCCATTTGCGGCCGGAGATGCGCCAGCCGTTGCCGTCCGGCCGCGCGATCGTCTGCATGGCCGAAGGGTCGGAACCGGCACCGGGTGACGGCTCCGTCATCAGGAAGATGGAGCGTGCCGAACCGTCCGCCAGCGGCTTCAGGTACTGCTGCTTCTGCGCCTCCGTCCCCACGTGATCCAGCAGGTGCATGTTGCCTTCATCCGGCGCGGCGATGTTCAGCGCCACGGGACCGAGCATGGAATAGCCCGCCGCCTCGAAGATCACCGCCTTTGTGCGGTGGTCCGCCCCCATGCCGCCCCACTCGGTCGAGACATGTGAACTCAGCAGCCCCTCCGCCTTTGCCAGAGCCACCAGCTCGTCACGCAGGTCCTCCGACGGTCCATGCGATCCACGCCTGCTGTCCTTCTCGAACGGGATCACCTTCTCCGCCACGAAGCGGGTCACGCGATCCTGCAGTTCCTGCTGCTCGTCCGTCAGTGCGAAATCGATCATTTCAGTACCTCCCCTGATCTCGCGTCATTCATCGTACATGCCTGCCGACAAGTAAATGGCGGGCTGATCCGGGTGAGCCTGGTCGGGCGGTTGACCGGCACCTCCGCCCGGCGCGAAGCAAGGCACCACGGACGATGACAGGTGCGCGCCGCAGGGCCGTGCGCGTTCAGAGACGCGGGAACCCCGGGAAGTCGCGGGCCACGGTCGCCTGGACCAGATCGCCAAGCATTCCGAAGTCCGCGGTCCGGGGGGAGGTGCGTCGCCACCCCATGCCGATGGTGCGAAACAGGCCCCGGCCGGACAGGGGGCGGGCGACGACGCCACTGGCCGAGGTCAGTACTGTCTGGACATAGACACCCGGCAGGAAGGAGATGCCCATGCCCAGGGCCACCATCTGGCGCAGGGTATCGAGGCTCGTGCCCTCGAAGTCGAACCGCAATCGTGCGCCGAACTCGGCGCAGAGCTGTTCGACCTGTTCATGCAGCTGATGCCCGCTTTCCAGCGCCAGCACGTCCTGGCCCTGCAGGTCGTTGCGGTCCAGGACCGGTCTGTCTGCCAGCGGGTGATCTTCGGCCACCACCACGAAAAGCGGTTCACGGAACAGGGGCCGGGTATCGATCTCGTGACCCCGCAACGGCAGCGGGGCAAGGATGACGTCGTGCGAACCGTCAACCAGTGCCGGTGCCAGTGCCTCAGGCTTGTTCTCCCGCACGTGCATCTTGAACGCGGGGTGTTCCGCATGGAGTTCCGGCAGCAGCCGGGGCAGCAGATAGGGCCCGATGGTGGGGGCCAGACCCAGTCGCACCGTTCCTCCCATCCGTCCCTGCGAGGTCGTGGCGATATCTCGGATCTCCTGTGCCTGGCGCAGCATCTGGCGCGCGATCTGCTCGATCCGGCGGCCTGCATCGGTCAGCAGGATGGCGTTGCGCCCACGCTCCACCAGCGACACACCCAGCCGCTGTTCAAGCGTGCTGATCTGCGCGCTCAACGTCGGCTGGCTGACACCGGTCTTCTCCGCAGCCTTGCGGAAGTGACGTGTTTCCGACAGGGCGACGAGATATTCGAGCTGCCTCAGGCTGGGCATGTCGGTTTCCTTCCCTGTGACCTGCGTCTCCGCACCTCTAGTTAGGCAGTCTTTCGAGGATGATCATCTTCATAGAGAAAACCTATCACATAGCAGGGGGCAATCAATTGGATAGATCATGAATATCAAGCATCTGGAGGAGGGATCGCGCCGTACGGACGCAGGATTTCAGTTTGAGGAGGGAAAGCGGCATGGCACAGGCTGCCTGGGCACGGATCGAACGTTTTGCGGGGCAGGAGGCCGCGCCCGGGATCACGTTGATGCTGGCGGCATTGCTGGCGCTGATCGTCAACAATTCGCCCCTGTCGCCGCTCTATACCGCCTTCCTGGCCGTCCCGATCGAGGTGCAGGTCGGCGCTTTGCAGATCGCCAAGCCGTTGCTGCTATGGGTCAATGACGGCCTGATGGCGATCTTCTTCTTCCTCGTCGGGCTGGAGATCAAGCGCGAGGTGCTGGAGGGCGAGCTCTCGCGCCTCGACCGCGCGATACTGCCCGTGGTGGCGGCGATTGGCGGCATCACGATCCCGGCAATGGTGTTCGTGCTGATCAACCAGGGTGTGCCGGCGAACCTGGACGGCTGGGCCATCCCGGCGGCGACCGACATTGCCTTCGCGCTCGGTATCCTGGCGCTGCTGGGGTCGCGGGTGCCGGTGGCGCTGAAGATCCTGTTGCTGGCCATCGCGATCATCGATGACCTGGCCGCCATCGTCATCATCGCCCTGTTCTATACGGCGGACCTGTCGATCGTATCGCTGCTGATCGGTCTTGTCGGGTTCGCGCTGCTTCTGGGGCTGAACCGGATCGGTGTCACGCGGACGGCACCCTATCTGCTGATCGGCCTGGTGATCTGGGTGGCGGTGCTGAAGTCCGGCGTCCATGCGACCCTGGCCGGTGTGATGATCGCCCTGACCATTCCGATGCGTGCGCCGAATTCCGCGCCGGAAGGCAGCCACGGCCCGCTGCTGGAGATGGAGCACGGACTGAAACCCTGGGTTTCCTTCCTCGTCCTGCCGCTGTTCGCCTTTGCCAACGCAGGTGTCTCGCTGCAGGGAATCTCCTTCTCCGATCTGCTGGCACCCCTGCCGCTCGGCATCGCGCTGGGTCTGTTCATCGGCAAGCAGGTGGGCGTCTTCAGCTTCATCTGGGTGCTGGTGAAGACCGGGGTCGGCGGGTTGCCGCAGGGGGTGAACTGGCTGCACATCTACGGTGTTGCCTGCCTGACCGGTATCGGTTTCACCATGAGCCTGTTCATCGGGTCGCTGGCCTTCGACGATGCGGCGCAGATGGATGCGGTCCGGCTGGGTGTGCTGCTCGGCTCCGTCAGTTCCGCGATCCTCGGCATCATCGTGCTCCGGCTCCAGGCTCCGGCGGTGGGAACCGACACGGCCGAATCCGCCGACATCGGACCGGGTGCGGCGACGCGCAGCCATGCGGGGTTCTGAACGGTTTCCCTGACTGCCGATTGGCTCCATAGTGCGAAAAAGGCCCCGGCCCGGAGCCGGGGCCAGCCTGCCACAATGGGGGAGAGACCTGATGATCTACGACATGCGCACCTATACCTGCCTGCCCGGCACCGTTCCGCTGCAGATGAAGCTCTGGATGGAGCACGGCATGGCGGTGCAGAAGAGGCATCTGGGGGAGCCGGTGATGTACGGCGCGCCGGAAGTGGGCGAACTGAACACCTATGTCCATGTCTGGGCCTATGACAGCCACGCCGACCGCGAAACGAAGCGTGCCGCCATGCAGGCCGACCCGGAGTGGGGCGCGTTCCTGAAGGCCTCGCGGGAGGCCGGTTACATCACCGCCCAGCGCAATCAGGTGCTGGTCGCCGCCCCCTTCATGTCACGCTGACCCGCACCCTGAATCCCTCACCCTGACACCGGAACCGGAGACCACAGCCCGATGCCCGAGACCTATGACCTGATCATCCGCGGCGGCACTGTCGTCAACCATGACGGCATCGGCCGGACGGACGTGGGTGTCCGGGACGGGCGCACGGCCTTCATCGGTGACCTGGGTCAGGCGGACGCGGGGGAGGTGATCGACGCCACCGGGCTGCATGTGCTGCCCGGTGTCATCGACAGCCAGGTGCATTTCCGGGAACCTGGGGCGGAGCACAAGGAAAACCTGGAGGCCGGGATGGCCGGTGCGGCGCTGGGGGGCGTCACGGCGATCTTCGAAATGCCGAACACCAAGCCCTCCACCACCACCCCCGAGGCGATCCAGGACAAGCTGGACCGGGCGAAGGGCCGCGCCGCTGTCGATCATGCGTTCTATGTCGGCGCCGCCGCGGAGAACACCCCGGAACTGGCGGACCTGGAGCTGCTGCCCGGTGTGGCCGGGGTGAAGATCTTCATGGGCGCCTCCACCGGCAACCTGCTGGTGCCCGATGATCCCTCCGTGCTGGCCGTCCTGAAGAGCGGTCGCCGCCGTGTCGCGGTACATTGCGAGGATGAGCCGCGCATGAACGAACGCGAGGGGCTGCGCGTCACCGGCGATCCCTCCAGCCATCCGGTCTGGCGCGATGCCGAAAGTGCCATCCGCGCCACCACCCGCCTGCTCGCCCTGGCGCGGCAGGCCGGCCGGCGCATCCATGTGCTGCATGTCACCACGGCGGAGGAGATGGTGCTGCTCGCGGCCCACAAGGACATCGCGACGGTGGAGGCGACGCCGCAGCATCTGACCCTGGCGGGGGAGGAAGCCTATCCCGCCCTCGGCACCCTGGCGCAGATGAACCCGCCGATCCGCGATGCCGCCCACCGTGCCGGTCTCTGGCGCGGGCTGGCGCAGGGCGTGGTGGATGTCATCGGCTCCGACCATGCCCCCCACACGCGGGAGGAAAAGGCGAAGCCCTATCCCGCCAGCCCCTCCGGCATGCCGGGCGTGCAGACGCTGGTGCCGATCATGCTGGACCACGTCAACGCCGGACGACTCAGCCTCACCCGATTCATGGACCTGACCAGCGCCGGCCCGTCACGGGTCTTCGGCATGGCGGGGAAGGGGCGGCTGGCCCAGGGCTATGACGCCGACTACACCCTGGTGGACCTGAAACGGACGGAGACCATCACCCACGCGCAGATGGCCAACATCTCCGGCTGGACCCCCTTCGACGGCAAGTCCGTCACCGGCTGGCCCGTCATGACCCTGGTGCGCGGCCACATCGTGATGCGCGACGGCGCCCTGACCGGCCCGAAGATCGGCCAGCCCGTCCGCTTCCAGGAATGCCTCTGACACCAGCGACCGTGCAGCAACGGCGGGCAAGCCCGCGACAGCGGCGTCTCAGGAGGCCCCGAAACGGCGCCCCGGGGCCCTGTTTCAACACGGCCCCACAAAGTCCCGAAAACCCCCAATCCCCCGCTTGACAACCCGCCCCGCCCTGACCAGTATCCGCGCCGTCGTGGCGGGGTAGCTCAGCTGGTTAGAGCAGCGGAATCATAATCCGCGTGTCGGGGGTTCAAGTCCCTCTCCCGCTACCACTTCTTCCTGACGTTTGATGATGTGTGCGGCGTCCAGGCTGGTCACGGTGTGGGCCGTCCCCACACCAGCGCGGCTCATCACCGCGCTGGTCCGGCATTTCAGCTATTTCCCCTGCTTGCCGGGGGAGATCAGGGGTTTGGCGGCGTTGGAGTTGGCGGTGGCGTAGACCTTCGGCTTTTCCTGCTTCGGCTTCTTCGTTTCCTTGTTGCCACGCGTCTTGTTGCCCTTGGACATTTCAATGACTTCTTCTGTGTGCCGGAGGCCGGGCCAGCCGGATGGCTGGAGGCATTAGCGGCGGAAGGGCGCGGAGGAGCCGGGTCGGTACGCCGGGGTGTCCGTTCCTTCCTGCTGATATGCGCATTCGGCCCGGCAACCACAAGGTGCCGACGGTCGGGTTCGGGGAGACCCCCCTTGCCGTGTCAGGCGCTCTCCCGGGGCAGAGCGACGAGGGTCGCGGTCTCCGCCGCGTCACGGAAGTCGATCCGCGTCACTTGACCGAGATCAAGGCCGCTGCCCCCGATCCACCTAGGATTTCGCACGGGCACACCATCGCTGCCCGACCGGTCCAATGGAGGAGACCCCATGTCCCATACACCGCACGAACTGGCCGAGGAGTTTCCGGACAAGGTGCAGAAGATCCATGATCTGAACGAGACGGACGCGCATTTCCGGAAGCTGGCGGAACGCTACCACACCGTGAACCGCGACATTCACCGCGCCGAGACCAATATCGAGCCGACGGACCAGTTCAACGAGGAACGGATGCGCAAGGAGCGGCTGCATCTGAAGGATCAGATTGCCGGGATGCTGGCCTGAGCGGTGACGGAGGCAGGAGAGATGACCGAGCACGAGGACATTCGCCGGAAACTGCTGGCTCGGAAGGCGGAACTGCTGGACCGGCTGCACCGGTTCGAGGAGGAACTCGACACCGTTGCGGACCCGGATTCGGAGGAGCGCGCCGTGCAGCGGGAAGGGGACGAGGCGATGGAGAGCCTGGGGCTGTCCGGGCTGAAGGAGATCGAGGCCATTGATGCGGCCCTGAAACGCTTCGCGGACGGCAGCTTCGGCCTCTGCGTCGGCTGTGGCGAGCGGATCAGCCCGGAACGGCTGGCGCTGCTGCCGCAGACCCCCTTCTGCAAGGTCTGTGTTCCGCAGCACTAGGCCGTCCTGCACCTCCAGGTGCGTGCCCCGGGCGGACCCTTGGCCGTGTCCGGTCGAACGGTCGTCTGCAAGCCAGTTTCGGGAAATTCATTTAATGGACGCGAACGGTCCGTCGTTCTAGTGTCGGCTCTCTGATTTCCTGAAGGATCGACTTGCCGTTGCCCAACGACCACACACAACGTCGGCTTGCCGCAATATTCGCCGCTGACATGGTCGGTTATTCGCGGTTGATGGAGATCGACGAGGAGAGCGTCATTGCGCGCCAGAAGGCGCATCGCGTCGACCTGATCGACCCGAGCATCGCCCGGTACAACGGACGGATCGTCAAGCTGATGGGTGATGGCATGCTGTTCGAATTTCCCAGCGTCGTCGATGCGGTCCGCTGTGCCATCGAGGTGCAGAAGGGGATGCAGGAGCGGGAGGCGGGTGTGGCCGACAGCGAACGCATCTGCTACCGGGTCGGTATCAACCTTGGCGATATCGTCATTGATGGCGACGACATCCTGGGCGATGGCGTGAATGTTGCGGCGCGGCTGGAAGGTCTGGCCATGCCTGGCGGTATCTGCATCTCGGACGTGGTGCATCAGAGCGTCGCGGGCAAGATCGACACGATCTTCGAGGATCTGGGCGGCCAGAAGGTCAAGAACTTCGAGCGACCGATCCGCGCATACCGGATTCTGACGGAGACTGGCTCACGTGGGGCCGTAGCCGCCTCGACCTCCGGTGCGGCAGCGACGGTGAAGCCATCGATCGCCGTCCTCGCGTTCCAGAACATGAGCGGCGACCCGGAGCAGGAATATTTCTCCGACGGCATCGCGGAGGACATCATCACCGGCCTGTCCCAGATCAGCGATCTGGTGGTAATCGCCCGGAACTCGTCCTTCAGTTACAAGGGGCAGCAGGTCGACCTGCGTCGCGTTGGCGAGGAACTCGGTGTCCGGTACGTGCTGGAGGGCAGCGTGCGGCGCGGTGGTGACCGGGTGCGCGTGACCGGCCAGTTGATCGACGCCGCCACGGGTGGTCATGTTTGGGCGGACCGGTTCGACGGCACGCTGGACGATATCTTTGCGCTGCAGGACGATATCACGGCAAAGGTGTTGAGCGCGGTCGGCACGGAGATCACACAAGCCGAGGTGAAACGGGCCCGCAGCGAACGCACAGCGGATGTCGCTGCATGGGACCTCTACCTGAGGGCCCTGCCATTCTACGAACAGGTCGATGGAGCCGGCCATGCGGAGGTGAAGCGTCTGCTGGCGAAGGCGATCGAGATCGACCCGGGGTTCTCCAGTGCGCATGCCATCCTGTCCCTCAGCTATGTGCAGGCGGCATTCCACGCATGGGAAGCCAGTGCCGCCGAAGCCATTGCCCAAGCCAAGGTATCCGGTCTCATGGCCGTGTCGCTGGATCAGTCGAATCCCCTTGGCCATGCGGCGCTGGGTTCCCTGCAGATGTTCAGCGCACAGCCGGATCTGTCCACGAAGTCACTGGGCCGAGCGCTGGAATTCAATCCGAATTTCTCGGCAGCCTATGGCCATCTGGCAAATTCCCTTGCGTTTCAGGGACGGACGGTGGAAGCGCTTGAAGCGGTCCAGAAAGCCCAGCGCGGCAGCCCGCGTGATCCTGCCCGATACCTGTGGTACGTCGGGACCATGAACGCATATTTTGCTTCCGCCGAGTACGAACATTGCGTCGAGGCTGCGGACAAGGCGATCCAGATGCGCCCCAACTTCTACGGCGCCCATTACATATCAGGCGCTGCGCTCGCGTTGCTTGGACGGATAGAGGAGGCAGGTGATCGCGTCAGGACCGCCTGCGAACTCAACCCGCGCCTGACCGTGGCCAACACTGCACGCAACCCGATGTTCGTGCGAGCAGACGACGTGTCCCGTCTGCTCAAGGGATTGGAACTGGCCGGAACGCCTGCCTAGATCGTTCCATCGAATGATGGAATCGCACCGGCCCGCTCCCCCACCCGGCCACCCACGGGATCATGCTGAATGGGTGGCCGGGTGGGGGAGCGGGCCGGTGCCGCAATCAAACAGTGGAACGATCTAGACCGTTCTCCGGTCCGAGTGCAGCACCAGTCCTTTTTTCCGGTCGACTGCCCGCCCATGATCATGCAGCCGGTGGCCGGGTTGGCGCACTTGCAACCGGCGATGAAACGCTCCGGACCATTGTCAGCGGCCATCTCTTTCGAATCAGCGTCCGAACCATTCCCGCAGCAATTCCAGAAACGGGCCGACACTGCCCTGGCGGCTTCGGATCGACCAGGCGGGTCGCCAGGCGAGTCTGGAGACTTCCCGCCAGTCGAGCGTGCCGGCCTCCGTATCCGCGGGTGTCGCCGGGCGCGGTTCGGTTCCGGCCGGGTGGCGCAGGGCATCGATGCTTTTCAACTGGTCGGGCATGGCGGGATCAGCCTAGCAGGACAGCCGCTCCGCAGCACCTGCCGGCGGACCGGCCTTCACCGGCTTGTGTCATGGTTGCGCCGTGGTGGAACGGTGTGCTTGCGGCCCGCCGTGGTGGGGGTATGGTGCCGATCAGACAGGCAAGAGGGGCAGCGTGCCCCGCATTGCCCGCGTCGACAGTCAGCGCAATGGCCGGGGAGGCTGCAGCACCATGAAGACACGTATCACCGAACTTTTCGGAATCGAGCATCCGATCATCCAGGGTGGCATGCACTATGTCGGCTTTGCCGAACTGGCGGCCGCCGTTTCCAATGCCGGCGGTCTGGGCACCATAACCGGCCTGACCCAGGGCACGCCGGAGAAGCTGGCGAAGGAGATCGCCAAGTGCCGCGAGATGACCGACAAGCCGATCTGCGTCAACCTGACGTTCCTGCCGACGTTCGAGGCTCCGCCCTATCCGGAATACATCCGCGCCATCATCGAGGGCGGCGTGAAGATCGTGGAGACCGCCGGGCGCTCGCCGGAGGCCTACATGCCCGCCATGAAGGAAGCCGGGATCAAGGTGATCCACAAGTGCACCTCCGTCCGGCACAGCCTGAAGGCGGAGAAGATCGGCTGCGATGCCGTCAGCGTCGATGGCTTCGAGTGTGGTGGCCATCCCGGGGAGGACGACATCCCCAACATGATCCTGCTGCCCCGCGCGGCCGAGGAACTGAAGATCCCGTTCGTCGCCTCCGGCGGCATGGCCGACGCGCGCAGCCTGGTGGCGGCGCTGGCCATGGGTGCCGACGGCATGAACATGGGCACCCGCTTCATCGCCACGAAGGAAGCGCCGGTGCATGAGAACGTGAAGCAGGCCATCGTCGCGGCCTCCGAACTGGACACCCGTCTGGTCATGCGCGGCCTGCGCAACACCGAACGCGTGCTCACCAACCCGGCGGTCGAGAAGATCCTGGAGATCGAGCGGGAGAAGGGCGCCGACATCGCCATCGACGACATTCGCGAACTGGTCGCCGGCGTATATCCGAAGGTGATGATGGAAGGCGACATGGACATCGGTGCCTGGAGCTGCGGCATGGTCGCGGGCCTGATCCACGATGTGCCAAGCTGCAAGGAACTGATCGACCGCATCATGGCGGAGGCGGACCAGCTGATCCGTGCCCGCCTGTCAGGCATGATCGCCGCCTGATCCGGACTGAGACTTCCGAACGATGCCTGGGGCTGTCCGGTCTGATCCGGGCGGCCCCTTCGCTTTTCGGGGCGAAACCTTGTGCTGCCGGACGGTGCTACCCGAGTGTCCGAAGTCCGGACGGTGTCTGGAATGTCGCTGCCAGCCCGACCGGACCGGTCTCGAAGCTGACGCGCGGGTCATGCAGCTGCCCCTTCAGGCGGGCGGCGATGGTATCGGCGTCGGGGTGGCGGACGGTCAGGCCCTGCAGGGAACAGCCGCGGTCCTGCATCCGCGTGACGGGCAGGGGACCGGCGGGCCACTGGATCAGTGTCGGATAGGCACCCTGCATCGGCATCGACCCGTCATCGGGGACCGAGATCAGCCATTCCAGATCACCGCGGATGGCCTCTACCGCCGGGCCGCTGTCCGGGTGGGCGTGGGCGAGGCTGGCAGCGATGTCCGGCGTGCCGAGAATCCAGGTGCCGATGCACGGCCTGTCGTCAAAGCTGTCCAGGCCATACCAGCGCCCGGCATCGGGCGTCGGGGCATCCGGATCAACCGCGATGACCTCGAGGAAGTCGGCGGGGCCGAGTGCCAGCAGCCGGTTGTGCGTTCCCATGCGCGGGTGCGACCCACCAGGCGGCATCTCGATACCCAGCATCTCCCGCACCCAGTCCACGCCTTCGTCGAGCGTGCGCGCTGTGACGGCCAGGTGGTCGAGAACCAGCGGGGGACGTGAGTCGCCAGTGCCGTCAGGTGGCATTACGCCGGGCCGCCGAGACCGAACAGCAGATCACCCTGTACAACGCTGTCGCCCTCGACCCGGGCCACGACCGAGTAGCCTGCGACCGTCACGTCGGCGTCGTAGATCAGGTGCGTACCATCAAAGATGAAGTGGTCGCCCGAAGCCTGACCCGAATTCGTGCCGTCATAGTCGTCGACAATCTCCACCAGCGTCTGGTTCGCCTGATCGAAGTCCAATCCGTCAAAGAAGAACGTATCGGCATTCGAGGTGAAGTCCGCAACGACATCCACTGTGAGGCCCGATGCCGTGACGGTGCTGTTCGTGACGACATCTGTCAGGTCCGTCGTGCTTTCCACCACCAGCAGATCGTTTCCGGCACCTGTCGTGATGTTGTCGGCCCCGGCACCGCCGATGAGCACGTCATTGCCGTCGCCACCGTCCAGCGTATCGTCACCTTCGCGGCCATCGAGCTGGTCCGAACCCAAGCCGCCTTCCAGAATGTTGCTCTGATTGTCGGCGTCGATGGTGTCGTCGAAGTCACTGCCGATCACGTCGGCAACGCTCTGGATCAGCATGGTGTTGGCACCGGACGTCGCGACCGCCGTGTTCAGGTCCAGCGCCACGCCTGCGGAGACGTTGGCGAAGCTGACCAGATCCGTGCCGCCATTGCCGTCCACCGTGTCATTGTCGTCGGAGACGAAGAAGCTGTCCTCTCCGTCACCACCGGCCATGTTGTCCGCGCCCGCGCCGCCCTCGATCACGTTGGCTTCCGCATCGCCGGTCAGCGTGTCGCTGAAGCCACTGCCGATGATGTTCTCGAAGAAGGTGACCGTGTCCGTGCCGCCGAAACCGTCCGTCGCCGTGGTGTTGGTCAGATCGACCGCAACGCCTGCCGGATCGTCGGCATAGCTGACGACGTCGCCGTTGATCTCCACCGTCTCGCCGCCGGTCAGGACGTCGTCACCCGCGCCACCCTGGACAGTGTCGTCGCCATCGCCGCCGTCCAGCGTGTCGTTTCCGCCCAGGCCGGTGAGCTGATCATCGCCAAGGCCGCCGGTGATCACGTTGGCTTCCGCATCGCCGGTCAGCGTGTCGCTGAAGCCACTGCCGATGATGTTCTCGAAGAAGGTGACCGTGTCCGTGCCGCCGAAACCGTCCGTCGCCGTGGTGTTGGTCAGATCGACCGCAACGCCTGCCGGATCGTCGGCATAGCTGACGACGTCGCCGTTGATCTCCACCGTCTCGCCGCCGGTCAGGACGTCGTCACCCGCGCCACCCTGGACAGTGTCGTCGCCATCGCCGCCGTCCAGCGTGTCGTTTCCGCCCAGGCCGGTGAGCTGATCATCGCCAAGGCCGCCGGTGATCACGTTGGCTTCCGCATCGCCGGTCAGCGTGTCGCTGAGGCCACCGCCGTCGATCAGGATGTTGTCGATCGTCAGCGTCAGGTCGACCACGCCATCAGCCTCGTTCGTGGCGGCGAAGCCGATCGTGTGGGTTCCGGCGGCAATCGCGATCTCGAAGTTGCCGCTGGTCACGGCGGACTGGCTGTGCGCGATCACGTGGACCTGATCATCGATGATCAGGAATCCCGCATCATTGAAACTGCTGCCGAGATCTCCCCCGGAGATCGCGAAATCGAACGAGAGCGTGGCAGCCTGCGCAAGCACCAGCGTGTTGTTGGCCAGCAGCGCAGATCCGTTTGTCGCGTTCTGTGCGCTGCCGACCTCTGCCGTCAGGGCGGCGTCCAGTGAACCGGCGGCAAGACCCAGAAAGGACTCTATGGCGAAATCGGTCTCAGGGTTCGACACCAGTGTCGCGAGTTCGCCGGTGAACGAAACACTGCCAAGCGCCGTCCAGTCGGTGCCACCGGCAGCGAAGTCACCGTTGACTACATCAGCCACTGCGACAGGCGCGTCATTCACCGCGTTGACGGTGACGGTCACGGTCTCGGTGTCGGTGCCGCCGTTGCCGTCGGAGACGGTGTAGGTGAAGGTGTCCTCGCCGTTGAAGTCGGCATCCGGCGTGTAGATGACCTGACCGGTCTGCGCGTCGATGGCGACCGCGCCGTTCGCACCCTGGGTGACGGCAGAGACAGTGAGAGAGTCACCATCAACGTCGGAGTCATTGGCCAGCACGTCGATGGAGACTGCGGTGTCCTCGTCGGTCGCGATGGTGTCGGCCACTGCGACAGGCGCGTCATTCACCGCGTTGACGGTGACGGTCACGGTCTCGGTGTCGGTGCCGCCGTTGCCGTCGGAGACGGTGTAGGTGAAGGAATCCTGGCCATTGAAGTCCGCATCCGGCGTATAGGTGACCAGTCCGGTCTCGGCATCGATGGCGACCGCACCGTTGGCACCCTGGGTGACGGCGGAGACGGTCAGCGTGTCGCCTTCAATATCGCTGTCGTTCGCCAGCACGTCGATGGACACCGCCGTGTCCTCGTTCGTCGTGCCGGTGTCGGCAAGGGCCACAGGAACATCATTCACGGCATTGACGGTGACCGTCACGGTCTCCGTGTCGGTGCCGCCGTTGCCATCTGAGACGGTGTAGGTGAAGGTGTCCTCGCCGTTGAAGTCAGCATCCGGCGTGTAGATGACCTGTCCGGTCTGCGCGTCGATGGCGACGGCACCGTTGGCACCCTGGGTGACAGCGGAGACAGTGAGATTGTCACCATCAACGTCGGAGTCATTGGCCAGTACGTCGATGGCGACCGGTGTGTCCTCGTCCGTCGCGATGGTGTCGGCCACTGCGACAGGCGCGTCATTCACCGCGTTGACGGTGACCGTGACGGTCTCCGTGTCGGTGCCACCGTTCCCGTCTGAGACGGTGTAGGTGAAGGTGTCCTCGCCGTTGAAGTCGGCGTCGGGCGTGTAGATGACCTGACCGGTCTCGGCGTCGATGGCCACCGCGCCGTTGGCTCCCTGAGTGACGGCGGAGACTGTGAGCGCGTCGCCGTCAATATCGCTGTCATTGGCCAGCACGTCGATGGAGACCGCAGTGTCCTCGTCGGTGGCGATGGTATCGGCGACCGCGACCGGCGCATCGTTCACCGGGTTGACGGTGACAGTCACAGTCTCGGTGTCGGTGCCGCCGTTGCCATCGGAGATCGTGTAGGTGAACGTGTCCTCACCGTTGAAATCGGCATCCGGCGTGTAGATGACCTGGCCGGTCTGCGCATCGATGGCGACCGCGCCGTTGGCGCCCTGGGTGACGTCGGAGACGGTGAGGGAGTCGCCGTCAATATCGCTGTCATTGGCCAGCACGTCGATGGAGACCGCAGTGTCCTCGTCGGTGGCGATGGTATCGGCGACCGCGACCGGCGCATCGTTCACCGGGTTGACGGTGACAGTCACGGTCTCGGTGTCGGTGCCGCCGTTGCCATCGGAGATCGTGTAGGTGAACGTGTCCTCGCCGTTGAAGTCGGCATCCGGCGTGTAGGTGACCTCACCGGTCTCTGCATCGATGGCGACCGCGCCGTTGGCACCCTGAGTGACGGTGGAGACTGTGAGGGAGTCGCCGTCAATATCGCTGTCGTTGGCAAGCACGTCGATGGAGACCGGCGTGTCCTCGTCAGTCGCGATGGTGTCTGCGACGGCGACCGGCGCGTCATTCACGGCATTGACGGTGACGGTGACAGTCTCTGTAGCCTCGCCACCATTCCCGTCGGAAACGGTGTAGGTGAACGTGTCCTCGCCGTTGAAATCGGCATCCGGCGTGTAGGTGACATCACCGGTCTCGGCGTCGATGGCGACCGTACCGTTGGCGCCCTGGGTGACGTCGGAGACGGTGAGGGCGTCTCCATCCACGTCACTGTCATTGGCCAGCACGTCGATGCTGACAGGCGTGTCTTCGTCGGTCGCGATGGTATCCGCAACCGCGACCGGCGCATCGTTCACCGGGTTGACGGTGACAGTCACAGTCTCGGTGTCGGTGCCGCCGTTGCCATCGGAGATCGTGTAGGTGAACGTGTCCTCACCGTTGAAATCGGCATCCGGCGTGTAGGTGACGTCACCGGTCTCGGCGTCGATGGCCACCGCACCGTTGGCACCTTGTGTGACGGCGGATACGGTGAGAGCGTCTCCATCCACATCACTGTCATTGGCCAGCACGTCGATGCTGACAGGCGTGTCTTCGTCGGTCGCGATGGTATCCGCGACGGCGACCGGTGCATCGTTCACCGAGTTGACGGTGACCGTGACGGTCTCGGTGTCTTCTCCACCGTTTCCGTCGGAGACGGTGTAGGTGAACGAGTCCTCACCGTTGAAATCGGCATCCGGCGTATAGGTGACTTCACCGGTCTCGGCGTCGATGGCGACGGCACCATTGGCACCCTGAGTGACGGCGGAGACGGTGAGGGTGTCACCTTCCAAGTCACTGTCATTGGCCAGCACGTCGATGGAGACCGCAGTGTCCTCGTCGGTGGCGATGGTATCGGCGACCGCGACCGGCGCATCGTTCACCGGGTTGACGGTGACAGTCACGGTCTCGGTGTCGGTGCCGCCGTTGCCATCGGAGATCGTGTAGGTGAACGTGTCCTCGCCGTTGAAGTCGGCATCCGGCGTGTAGGTGACCTCACCGGTCTCTGCATCGATGGCGACCGCGCCGTTGGCACCCTGAGTGACGGTGGAGACTGTGAGGGAGTCGCCGTCAATATCGCTGTCGTTGGCAAGCACGTCGATGGACACCGCCGTGTCCTCGTTCGTCGTGCCGGTGTCGGCAAGGGCCACAGGAACATCATTCACGGCATTGACGGTGACCGTCACGGTCTCCGTGTCGGTGCCGCCGTTGCCATCTGAGACGGTGTAGGTGAAGGTGTCCTCGCCGTTGAAGTCGGCATCCGGCGTATAGGTGACTTCACCGGTCTCGGCGTCGATGGCCACCGCGCCGTTGGCTCCCTGAGTGACGGCGGAGACTGTGAGCGCGTCGCCGTCAATATCGCTGTCATTGGCCAGCACGTCGATGGAGACCGGTGTGTCCTCGTCCGTCGCGATGGTGTCTGCGACCGCGACCGGGGCATCGTTCACGGCGTTGACGGTGACAGTCACAGTCTCGGTGTCGGTGCCGCCGTTGCCGTCGGAGACGGTGTAGGTGAACGTGTCCTCACCGTTGAAATCGGCATCCGGCGTGTAGATGACCTGGCCGGTCTGCGCATCGATGGCGACCGCGCCGTTGGCGCCCTGGGTGACGTCGGAGACGGTGAGGGAGTCGCCGTCAATATCGCTGTCATTGGCCAGCACGTCGATGGAGACCGCAGTGTCCTCGTCGGTGGCGATGGTATCGGCGACCGCGACCGGCGCATCGTTCACCGGGTTGACGGTGACAGTCACGGTCTCGGTGTCGGTGCCGCCGTTGCCATCGGAGATCGTGTAGGTGAACGTGTCCTCGCCGTTGAAGTCGGCATCCGGCGTGTAGGTGACCTCACCGGTCTCTGCATCGATGGCGACCGCGCCGTTGGCACCCTGAGTGACGGTGGAGACTGTGAGGGAGTCGCCGTCAATATCGCTGTCGTTGGCAAGCACGTCGATGGAGACCGGCGTGTCCTCGTCAGTCGCGATGGTGTCTGCGACGGCGACCGGCGCGTCATTCACGGCATTGACGGTGACGGTGACAGTCTCTGTAGCCTCGCCACCATTCCCGTCGGAAACGGTGTAGGTGAACGTGTCCTCGCCGTTGAAATCGGCGTCGGGCGTATAGGTGACTTCACCGGTTTCGGCATCGATGGCGACCGCGCCGTTGGCGCCCTGCGTGACGGCGGAGACTGTGAGCGCGTCGCCGTCAATATCGCTGTCATTGGCCAGCACGTCGATGGAGACCGCAGTGTCCTCGTCGGTGGCGATGGTATCGGCGACCGCGACCGGCGCATCGTTCACCGGGTTGACGGTGACAGTCACAGTCTCGGTGTCGGTGCCGCCGTTGCCATCGGAGATCGTGTAGGTGAACGTGTCCTCACCGTTGAAATCGGCATCCGGCGTGTAGATGACCTGGCCGGTCTGCGCATCGATGGCGACCGCGCCGTTGGCGCCCTGGGTGACGTCGGAGACGGTGAGGGAGTCGCCGTCAATATCGCTGTCATTGGCCAGCACGTCGATGGAGACCGCAGTGTCCTCGTCGGTGGCGATGGTATCGGCGACCGCGACCGGCGCATCGTTCACCGGGTTGACGGTGACAGTCACGGTCTCGGTGTCGGTGCCGCCGTTGCCATCGGAGATCGTGTAGGTGAACGTGTCCTCGCCGTTGAAGTCGGCATCCGGCGTGTAGGTGACCTCACCGGTCTCTGCATCGATGGCGACCGCGCCGTTGGCACCCTGAGTGACGGTGGAGACTGTGAGGGAGTCGCCGTCAATATCGCTGTCGTTGGCAAGCACGTCGATGGAGACCGGCGTGTCCTCGTCAGTCGCGATGGTGTCTGCGACGGCGACCGGCGCGTCATTCACGGCATTGACGGTGACGGTGACAGTCTCTGTAGCCTCGCCACCATTCCCGTCGGAAACGGTGTAGGTGAACGTGTCCTCGCCGTTGAAATCGGCATCCGGCGTGTAGGTGACATCACCGGTCTCGGCGTCGATGGCGACGGCACCGTTGGCACCTTGTGTGACGGCGGATACGGTGAGAGTGTCTCCATCCACATCACTGTCATTGGCCAGCACGTCGATGCTGACAGGCGTGTCTTCGTCGGTCGCGATGGTATCCGCGACGGCGACCGGTGCATCGTTCACCGAGTTGACGGTGACCGTGACGGTCTCGGTGTCTTCTCCACCGTTTCCGTCGGAGACGGTGTAGGTGAACGTGTCCTCACCGTTGAAGTCGGCGTCGGGCGTGTAGATGACCTGACCGGTCTGAGCGTCGATGGCGACCGCACCGTTGGCACCTTGTGTGACGGCGGATACGGTGAGAGCGTCTCCATCCACATCACTGTCATTGGCCAGCACGTCGATGCTGACAGGCGTGTCTTCGTCGGTCGCGATGGTATCCGCGACGGCGACCGGTGCATCGTTCACCGAGTTGACGGTGACCGTGACGGTCTCGGTGTCTTCTCCACCGTTTCCGTCGGAGACGGTGTAGGTGAACGAGTCCTCACCGTTGAAATCGGCATCCGGCGTATAGGTGACTTCACCGGTCTCGGCGTCGATGGCGACGGCACCATTGGCACCCTGGGTGACGGCGGAGACGGTCAGCGTGTCGCCTTCAATATCGCTGTCGTTCGCCAGCACGTCGATGGACACCGCCGTGTCCTCGTTCGTCGTGCCGGTGTCGGCAAGGGCCACAGGAACATCATTCACGGCATTGACGGTGACCGTCACGGTCTCCGTGTCGGTGCCGCCGTTGCCATCTGAGACGGTGTAGGTGAAGGTGTCCTCGCCGTTGAAGTCAGCATCCGGCGTGTAGATGACCTGTCCGGTCTGCGCGTCGATGGCGACGGCACCGTTGGCACCCTGGGTGACAGCGGAGACAGTGAGATTGTCACCATCAACGTCGGAGTCATTGGCCAGTACGTCGATGGCGACCGGTGTGTCCTCGTCCGTCGCGATGGTGTCGGCCACTGCGACAGGCGCGTCATTCACCGCGTTGACGGTGACCGTGACGGTCTCCGTGTCGGTGCCACCGTTCCCGTCTGAGACGGTGTAGGTGAAGGTGTCCTCGCCGTTGAAGTCGGCGTCGGGCGTGTAGATGACCTGACCGGTCTGCGCATCGATTGCGACCGCGCCGTTGGCACCCTGTGTGACGGCGGAGACGGTGAGGCTGTCCCCGTCGATGTCGCTGTCATTGGCCAGCACGTCGATGGCGACCGGTGTGTCCTCGTCCGTCGCGATGGTGTCGGCCACTGCGACAGGCGCGTCATTCACCGCGTTGACGGTGACCGTGACGGTCTCCGTGTCGGTGCCACCGTTCCCGTCTGAGACGGTGTAGGTGAAGGTGTCCTCGCCGTTGAAGTCGGCGTCGGGCGTGTAGATGACCTGACCGGTCTGCGCATCGATTGCGACCGCGCCGTTGGCACCCTGTGTGACGGCGGAGACGGTGAGGCTGTCCCCGTCGATGTCGCTGTCATTGGCCAGCACGTCGATGGAGACCGGTGTGTCCTCGTCCGTCGCGATGGTGTCTGCGACCGCGACCGGGGCATCGTTCACGGCGTTGACGGTGACAGTCACAGTCTCGGTGTCGGTGCCGCCGTTGCCGTCGGAGACGGTGTAGGTGAACGTGTCCTCACCGTTGAAATCGGCATCCGGCGTGTAGATGACCTGGCCGGTCTCGGCATCGATGGCGACCGCGCCGTTGGCGCCCTGGGTGACGTCGGAGACGGTGAGGGAGTCGCCGTCAATATCGCTGTCATTGGCCAGCACGTCGATGGAGACCGCAGTGTCCTCGTCGGTGGCGATGGTATCGGCGACCGCGACCGGCGCATCGTTCACCGGGTTGACGGTGACTGTCACAGTCTCGGTGTCGGTGCCGCCGTTGCCGTCGGAGACGGTGTAGGTGAAGGAGTCCGCGCCGTTGAAGTTGGCATCCGGCGTGTAGGTGACCTGGCCGGTCTGCGCGTCGATGGCCACCGCGCCGTTGGCGCCCTGGGTGACGTCGGAGACGGTGAGACTGTCGCCGTCGATGTCGCTGTCGTTCGCCAGCACGTCGATGGAAACCGGCGTGTCCTCGTCGGTCGCGATGGTGTCTGCGACGGCGACCGGTGCATCGTTGACGGAATTGACCGTGACGGTGACGGTCTCGGTGTCGGTCCCGCCATTCCCGTCGGAAACGGTGTAGGTGAACGTGTCCTCGCCGTTGAAATCGGCATCCGGCGTGTAGATGACCTGACCGGTCTGCGCATCGATGGCGACCGCACCGTTGGCGCCCTGGGTGACCGTGGAGACGGTGAGGGTGTCACCATCCACGTCCGTGTCGTTGGCCAGCACGTCGATGGAGACAGTCGTGTCCTCGTCGGTCGTCACCGCGTCGGCGACCGCCACAGGCGCATCGTTCACGGCATTGACGGTGATCACGCCTGTCTCGCTGTCGGTCAGCGCGCCGCCAGCACCGGTATTGCCCAGATCCGAAACGGTGATGACGCCGTTGTCGATGCCGTTGAAATCAGCGTCCGGGGTATAGGTGAAGTCGGCAATGGCCGCGTTGACGTCGGCCAGCGCGCCGCTGATGGTGACCGAGCCGGTCAGGTCGCCGCTGATGGTGGCGGCGGTATCAGTGACATCCAGTGTGCCGTTGCTGACAGAAAGCACGACCTCGATATTGCCATCGCCATCGGCCACATCGACATCGGTGACAGTCAGACCGGTGAAGCCGAGGCTGGTATCCTCGTCCAGGCTCTGGGCCGGAAGGGCGCTGAAGTCGGTCTGAATCGGATTTGCCGTGAAGACCACGAAGGCGGCACCGGAATCGGTACCGTTGGGATCGGCATAGGGCGCGCTGATCAGCAGGTCGTTCGTACCGTCGCCATTGACATCACCCGCGCCGCTGACGGCGCGACCTGCCTGTTCCAGTGTCGAGACACCATTGATGACGAAGCCACCGATACCATTCTCGACCGAAGCCAGTTCGACCGCGGCTCCATCCGCCTTGCCGAAGACAACGAAGGCCGCACCGGAATCCGCGCCATTGGGATCATCGAACGGCGCACCGATCAGCAGATCCGCCAGGCCATCTCCGTTCAGGTCGCCGATACCGCTGACAAATCGTCCGGCCTGATCGTCGGCGGACACGCCGTTGATGGCGAAGCCGCCGGTTCCGGCACGCACGGAGGCGAGATCGACGACGGTTCCGTCTGCCTTGCCAAAGACGACGTAGGACGAGCCGGAATTGTTCCCGTTGTAGTCACTGCCAAGCGCGCCGATGAGAATATCGTCGAGGCCGTCGCCGTTCACGTCACCAGCATTGCTGAGGCTGTAGCCGGAGAAATCATTCTCCGCCTCGCCAACGATGGCGAAGCCACCGGTGCCACCAGCCACGGCGGAGAGTTCCACCGCTGTGGTGTCCAGCTTCCCGAAAACGACGAAGGTCTGGCCGGCAGAGATGACACCACCGGGGTCGGCCAGTCGGGAGCCGATGATCAGATCCTCGATGCCATCGCCATTGATGTCACCGCCGCCGTCAAGTGCCTCGCCCGACTGGGCATTGAACTCGAAGCCGTTGATGACGAAGCCACCGGTCCCGGCCTGGACATTCGACAGGCTGACGCTGGTCCCGTCGGCCTTGCCGAAGACAACGAAACTGGCGCCCGAGGACGTGTTATTGGGGTCATCGGTCTTGGCGCTGACCAGCAGATCGTCGAGCCCATCGCCATTGAGATCGCCGATGCCGGCGACAGCACTGCCCGCCCTGTCCTGGTCGGCCACGCCGTCGATCGCGAAGCCGCCGGTGCCGAGGCTGACGTCGGAAAGCTCGACAGCTGTCCCGTCCGCCTTGCCGAAGATGACATGAGCCTGTCCAAGGTTCGCGCCGACCTGGGGCGAGCCGACGATCAGGTCATCAAGGCCATCGCCATTGACGTCACCGGCGGCGCTGATGGAGAAACCCGTCGCGTCGTTGGCAGCCGCACCATTGACGACAAATCCGCCGGTCCCGGCGGCAATGGCTGACAGTTCGACCGGTGTGGCATCGGCTTTGCCGAAGACCACGAAAACCGAGCCTGAGGACGCACCATTCGGGTCTGCATCCTTGGCGGCAACGAGAAGATCACCCAGTCCGTCGCCGTTGATATCTCCCGCGTCACTGACCCGGAAACCGGCGGCGTCATATGCCGCCGCACCGTTGATGACGAAGCCGCCCGATCCTGCCTCGATTGTCGACAGCTCGACGGGATCGCCTGAAGCCTGGACAAAACCCAGCACGGGCGCATCGTTCACGGCATCGACCGTGACGGTCACCGTCTCCGTGGCCGTGCCGCCATTGCCGTCCGAGATGGTGTAGGTGAAGGAATCCGAGCCGTTGAAATCGGCATCCGGCGTATAGGTGACTTCACCGGTCTCGGCGTCGATGGCGACGGCACCGTTGGCACCTTGTGTGACGGCGGATACGGTGAGAGTGTCTCCATCCACATCACTGTCATTGGCCAGCACGTCGATGCTGACAGGCGTGTCTTCGTCGGTCGCGATGGTATCCGCGACGGCGACCGGTGCATCGTTCACCGAGTTGACGGTGACCGTGACGGTCTCGGTGTCTTCTCCACCGTTTCCGTCGGAGACGGTGTAGGTGAACGTGTCCTCACCGTTGAAGTCGGCGTCGGGCGTGTAGATGACCTGACCGGTCTGAGCGTCGATGGCGACCGCACCGTTGGCACCTTGTGTGACGGCGGATACGGTGAGAGCGTCTCCATCCACATCACTGTCATTGGCCAGCACGTCGATGCTGACAGGCGTGTCTTCGTCGGTCGCGATGGTATCCGCGACGGCGACCGGTGCATCGTTCACCGAGTTGACGGTGACCGTGACGGTCTCGGTGTCTTCTCCACCGTTTCCGTCGGAGACGGTGTAGGTGAACGAGTCCTCACCGTTGAAATCGGCATCCGGCGTATAGGTGACTTCACCGGTCTCGGCGTCGATGGCGACGGCACCATTGGCACCCTGGGTGACGGCGGAGACGGTCAGCGTGTCGCCTTCAATATCGCTGTCGTTCGCCAGCACGTCGATGGACACCGCCGTGTCCTCGTTCGTCGTGCCGGTGTCGGCAAGGGCCACAGGAACATCATTCACGGCATTGACGGTGACCGTCACGGTCTCCGTGTCGGTGCCGCCGTTGCCATCTGAGACGGTGTAGGTGAAGGTGTCCTCGCCGTTGAAGTCAGCATCCGGCGTGTAGATGACCTGTCCGGTCTGCGCGTCGATGGCGACGGCACCGTTGGCACCCTGGGTGACAGCGGAGACAGTGAGATTGTCACCATCAACGTCGGAGTCATTGGCCAGTACGTCGATGGCGACCGGTGTGTCCTCGTCCGTCGCGATGGTGTCGGCCACTGCGACAGGCGCGTCATTCACCGCGTTGACGGTGACCGTGACGGTCTCCGTGTCGGTGCCACCGTTCCCGTCTGAGACGGTGTAGGTGAAGGTGTCCTCGCCGTTGAAGTCGGCGTCGGGCGTGTAGATGACCTGACCGGTCTGCGCATCGATTGCGACCGCGCCGTTGGCACCCTGTGTGACGGCGGAGACGGTGAGGCTGTCCCCGTCGATGTCGCTGTCATTGGCCAGCACGTCGATGGCGACCGGTGTGTCCTCGTCCGTCGCGATGGTGTCGGCCACTGCGACAGGCGCGTCATTCACCGCGTTGACGGTGACCGTGACGGTCTCCGTGTCGGTGCCACCGTTCCCGTCTGAGACGGTGTAGGTGAAGGTGTCCTCGCCGTTGAAGTCGGCGTCGGGCGTGTAGATGACCTGACCGGTCTGCGCATCGATTGCGACCGCGCCGTTGGCACCCTGTGTGACGGCGGAGACGGTGAGGCTGTCCCCGTCGATGTCGCTGTCATTGGCCAGCACGTCGATGGAGACCGGTGTGTCCTCGTCCGTCGCGATGGTGTCTGCGACCGCGACCGGGGCATCGTTCACGGCGTTGACGGTGACAGTCACAGTCTCGGTGTCGGTGCCGCCGTTGCCGTCGGAGACGGTGTAGGTGAACGTGTCCTCACCGTTGAAATCGGCATCCGGCGTGTAGATGACCTGGCCGGTCTCGGCATCGATGGCGACCGCGCCGTTGGCGCCCTGGGTGACGTCGGAGACGGTGAGGGAGTCGCCGTCAATATCGCTGTCATTGGCCAGCACGTCGATGGAGACCGCAGTGTCCTCGTCGGTGGCGATGGTATCGGCGACCGCGACCGGCGCATCGTTCACCGGGTTGACGGTGACAGTCACGGTCTCGGTGTCGGTGCCGCCGTTGCCATCGGAGATCGTGTAGGTGAACGTGTCCTCGCCGTTGAAGTCGGCATCCGGCGTGTAGGTGACCTCACCGGTCTCTGCATCGATGGCGACCGCGCCGTTGGCACCCTGAGTGACGGTGGAGACTGTGAGGGAGTCGCCGTCAATATCGCTGTCGTTGGCAAGCACGTCGATGGAGACCGGCGTGTCCTCGTCAGTCGCGATGGTGTCTGCGACGGCGACCGGCGCGTCATTCACGGCATTGACGGTGACGGTGACAGTCTCTGTAGCCTCGCCACCATTCCCGTCGGAAACGGTGTAGGTGAACGTGTCCTCGCCGTTGAAATCGGCGTCGGGCGTATAGGTGACTTCACCGGTTTCGGCATCGATGGCGACCGCGCCGTTGGCGCCCTGCGTGACGGCGGAGACTGTGAGCGCGTCGCCGTCAATATCGCTGTCATTGGCCAGCACGTCGATGGAGACCGCAGTGTCCTCGTCGGTGGCGATGGTATCGGCGACCGCGACCGGCGCATCGTTCACCGGGTTGACGGTGACTGTCACAGTCTCGGTGTCGGTGCCGCCGTTGCCGTCGGAGACGGTGTAGGTGAAGGAGTCCGCGCCGTTGAAGTTGGCATCCGGCGTGTAGGTGACCTGGCCGGTCTGCGCGTCGATGGCCACCGCGCCGTTGGCGCCCTGGGTGACGTCGGAGACGGTGAGACTGTCGCCGTCGATGTCGCTGTCGTTCGCCAGCACGTCGATGGAAACCGGCGTGTCCTCGTCGGTCGCGATGGTGTCTGCGACGGCGACCGGTGCATCGTTGACGGAATTGACCGTGACGGTGACGGTCTCGGTGTCGGTCCCGCCATTCCCGTCGGAAACGGTGTAGGTGAACGTGTCCTCGCCGTTGAAATCGGCATCCGGCGTGTAGATGACCTGACCGGTCTGCGCATCGATGGCGACCGCACCGTTGGCGCCCTGGGTGACCGTGGAGACGGTGAGGGTGTCACCATCCACGTCCGTGTCGTTGGCCAGCACGTCGATGGAGACAGTCGTGTCCTCGTCGGTCGTCACCGCGTCGGCGACCGCCACAGGCGCATCGTTCACGGCATTGACGGTGATCACGCCTGTCTCGCTGTCGGTCAGCGCGCCGCCAGCACCGGTATTGCCCAGATCCGAAACGGTGATGACGCCGTTGTCGATGCCGTTGAAATCAGCGTCCGGGGTATAGGTGAAGTCGGCAATGGCCGCGTTGACGTCGGCCAGCGCGCCGCTGATGGTGACCGAGCCGGTCAGGTCGCCGCTGATGGTGGCGGCGGTATCAGTGACATCCAGTGTGCCGTTGCTGACAGAAAGCACGACCTCGATATTGCCATCGCCATCGGCCACATCGACATCGGTGACAGTCAGACCGGTGAAGCCGAGGCTGGTATCCTCGTCCAGGCTCTGGGCCGGAAGGGCGCTGAAGTCGGTCTGAATCGGATTTGCCGTGAAGACCACGAAGGCGGCACCGGAATCGGTACCGTTGGGATCGGCATAGGGCGCGCTGATCAGCAGGTCGTTCGTACCGTCGCCATTGACATCACCCGCGCCGCTGACGGCGCGACCTGCCTGTTCCAGTGTCGAGACACCATTGATGACGAAGCCACCGATACCATTCTCGACCGAAGCCAGTTCGACCGCGGCTCCATCCGCCTTGCCGAAGACAACGAAGGCCGCACCGGAATCCGCGCCATTGGGATCATCGAACGGCGCACCGATCAGCAGATCCGCCAGGCCATCTCCGTTCAGGTCGCCGATACCGCTGACAAATCGTCCGGCCTGATCGTCGGCGGACACGCCGTTGATGGCGAAGCCGCCGGTTCCGGCACGCACGGAGGCGAGATCGACGACGGTTCCGTCTGCCTTGCCAAAGACGACGTAGGACGAGCCGGAATTGTTCCCGTTGTAGTCACTGCCAAGCGCGCCGATGAGAATATCGTCGAGGCCGTCGCCGTTCACGTCACCAGCATTGCTGAGGCTGTAGCCGGAGAAATCATTCTCCGCCTCGCCAACGATGGCGAAGCCACCGGTGCCACCAGCCACGGCGGAGAGTTCCACCGCTGTGGTGTCCAGCTTCCCGAAAACGACGAAGGTCTGGCCGGCAGAGATGACACCACCGGGGTCGGCCAGTCGGGAGCCGATGATCAGATCCTCGATGCCATCGCCATTGATGTCACCGCCGCCGTCAAGTGCCTCGCCCGACTGGGCATTGAACTCGAAGCCGTTGATGACGAAGCCACCGGTCCCGGCCTGGACATTCGACAGGCTGACGCTGGTCCCGTCGGCCTTGCCGAAGACAACGAAACTGGCGCCCGAGGACGTGTTATTGGGGTCATCGGTCTTGGCGCTGACCAGCAGATCGTCGAGCCCATCGCCATTGAGATCGCCGATGCCGGCGACAGCACTGCCCGCCCTGTCCTGGTCGGCCACGCCGTCGATCGCGAAGCCGCCGGTGCCGAGGCTGACGTCGGAAAGCTCGACAGCTGTCCCGTCCGCCTTGCCGAAGATGACATGAGCCTGTCCAAGGTTCGCGCCGACCTGGGGCGAGCCGACGATCAGGTCATCAAGGCCATCGCCATTGACGTCACCGGCGGCGCTGATGGAGAAACCCGTCGCGTCGTTGGCAGCCGCACCATTGACGACAAATCCGCCGGTCCCGGCGGCAATGGCTGACAGTTCGACCGGTGTGGCATCGGCTTTGCCGAAGACCACGAAAACCGAGCCTGAGGACGCACCATTCGGGTCTGCATCCTTGGCGGCAACGAGAAGATCACCCAGTCCGTCGCCGTTGATATCTCCCGCGTCACTGACCCGGAAACCGGCGGCGTCATATGCCGCCGCACCGTTGATGACGAAGCCGCCCGATCCTGCCTCGATTGTCGACAGCTCGACGGGATCGCCTGAAGCCTGGACAAAACCCAGCACGGGCGCATCGTTCACGGCATCGACCGTGACGGTCACCGTCTCCGTGGCCGTGCCGCCATTGCCGTCCGAGATGGTGTAGGTGAAGGAATCCGAGCCGTTGAAATCGGCATCCGGCGTATAGGTGACTTCACCGGTCTCGGCGTCGATGGCGACGGCACCGTTGGCACCTTGTGTGACGGCGGATACGGTGAGAGTGTCTCCATCCACATCACTGTCATTGGCCAGCACGTCGATGCTGACAGGCGTGTCTTCGTCGGTCGCGATGGTATCCGCGACGGCGACCGGTGCATCGTTCACCGAGTTGACGGTGACCGTGACGGTCTCGGTGTCTTCTCCACCGTTTCCGTCGGAGACGGTGTAGGTGAACGTGTCCTCACCGTTGAAGTCGGCGTCGGGCGTGTAGATGACCTGACCGGTCTGAGCGTCGATGGCGACCGCACCGTTGGCACCTTGTGTGACGGCGGATACGGTGAGAGCGTCTCCATCCACATCACTGTCATTGGCCAGCACGTCGATGCTGACAGGCGTGTCTTCGTCGGTCGCGATGGTATCCGCGACGGCGACCGGTGCATCGTTCACCGAGTTGACGGTGACCGTGACGGTCTCGGTGTCGGTGCCGCCGTTGCCGTCGGAGACGGTGTAGGTGAACGTGTCCTCGCCGTTGAAGTCGGCGTCGGGCGTATAGGTGACCTGGCCGGTCTGCGCGTCGATGGCGACGGCACCATTGGCACCCTGGGTGACGTCGGAGACGGTGAGGGAGTCGCCGTCAATATCGCTGTCATTGGCCAGCACGTCGATGGAGACCGCAGTGTCCTCGTCGGTGGCGATGGTATCGGCGACCGCGACCGGCGCATCGTTCACCGGGTTGACGGTGACAGTCACAGTCTCGGTGTCGGTGCCGCCGTTGCCATCGGAGATCGTGTAGGTGAACGTGTCCTCACCGTTGAAATCGGCATCTGGCGTGTAGGTGACTTCACCGGTCTCGGCATCGATGGCGACCGCGCCGTTGGCGCCCTGCGTGACGGCGGAGCCTGTGAGCGCGTCGCCGTCAATATCGCTGTCATTGGCCAGCACGTCGATGGAGACCGCAGTGTCTTCGTCGGTCGCGATGGTGTCCGCGACCGCGACCGGGGCATCGTTCACCGGGTTGACGGTGACAGTCACAGTCTCGGTGTCGGTGCCGCCGTTGCCATCGGAGACGGTGTAGGTGAACGTGTCCTCACCGTTGAAATCGGCGTCGGGCGTATAGGTGACTTCACCGGTTTCGGCATCGATGGCGACCGCGCCGTTGGCGCCCTGCGTGACGGCGGAGACTGTGAGCGCGTCGCCGTCGATATCGCTGTCGTTGGCGAGCACGTCGATGGAGACCGCAGTGTCCTCGTCGGTGGCGATGGTATCGGCGACCGCGACCGGGGCATCGTTCACCGGGTTGACGGTGACAGTCACAGTCTCGGTGTCGGTGCCGCCGTTGCCATCGGAGACGGTGTAGGTAAACGAGTCCTCACCGTTGAAGTCGGCGTCGGGCGTATAGGTGACTTCACCGGTCTGCGCGTCGATGGCGACCGTACCGTTGGCGCCCTGGGTGACGGCGGAGACGGTGAGAGCGTCTCCATCCACGTCACTGTCATTGGCCAGCACGTCGATGCTGACAGGCGTGTCCTCGTCGGTCGTCGCCGTGTCTGCCACCGCGACCGGTGCATCGTTCACCGCGTTGACGGTAACGGTGACGGTCTCGGTATCGGTCCCGCCGTTGCCGTCGGAGACGGTGTAGGTGAACGTGTCCTCACCGTTGAAGTCGGCATCCGGGGTGTAGGTGACGTCACCGGTCTCGGCGTCGATGGCGACCGCACCATTGGCGCCCTGGGTGACGGCGGAGACGGTGAGGGAGTTGCCGTCAATATCGCTGTCATTGGCCAGCACGTCGATGGAGACCGGCGTGTCCTCGTCAGTCGCGATGGTGTCAGCGACGGCGACCGGTGCATCGTTCACCGGGTTGACGGTGACAGTCACAGTCTCGGTGTCGGTGCCGCCGTTGCCATCGGAGACGGTGTAGGTGAACGTGTCCTCACCGTTGAAATCGGCGTCGGGCGTATAGGTGACTTCACCGGTTTCGGCATCGATGGCGACCGCGCCGTTGGCGCCCTGCGTGACGGCGGAGACTGTGAGCGCGTCGCCGTCGATATCGCTGTCGTTGGCGAGCACGTCGATGGAGACCGCAGTGTCCTCGTCGGTGGCGATGGTATCGGCGACCGCGACCGGCGCGTCATTCACGGCGTTGACGGTGACCGTCACGGTCTCTGTGGCTTCACCGCCGTTGCCGTCGGAGACGGTGTAGGTAAACGAGTCCTCACCGTTGAAATCGGCATCCGGCGTGTAGGTGACCTCACCGGTCTCGGCATCGATGGCGACGGCACCATTGGCGCCCTGGGTGACAGCGGAGACGGTGAGAGCGTCACCATCCAGGTCACTGTCATTCGCCAGCACGTCGATGGTGACCGGTGTGTCTTCATCGGTCGTGATGGTATCTGCAACGGCGACCGGTGCATCGTTCACCGCGTTGACGGTAACGGTGACGGTCTCGGTATCGGCGCTGACACCCCCGTCGATCAGGATATTGTCGATCGTGAGGGTCAGGTCGACGATCGTGTCGCCCTCGTTCATGGCAGCAAAGCCGATGGTGTGCGTGCCCGCCGCGATCTCGATCTCGAAAGTGCCGGCAGTAACAGCGGACTGGTTCTGCGCGATCACGTGCACCTGATCGTCGATGATCAGGAAGCCCGCGTCGTTGAAGCTGCTGCCGAGGTCGCTGCCGGCGATCGAGAAATCGAACGAGAGTGTCGCTGCCTGTGCCAGGACAAGCGGGGTGTCAGCCAGCATGGCCGAACCGTCGGTGGCGTTCTGCGCGGACCCGACCGCCGCAGTCAGTGCGGCATCGAGAGAGCCGGGGGCTATGCCGAGAAACGTCTCGATCTGTGTATCCGTACCGCCGGCGGAGAGCATGGTCGCAAGTTCGCCGTCAAAGTTCACGTTGCCAAACGTCGTCCAGTCGGTGCCACCGTTCGCGAAGTCACCATTGACGACCAAACCGCCGCTGCCGCTGCCGCCAGTGCCATTGTCGCTGACGGTGTAGGTGAACGTGTCCGTGCCGTTGAAGTTCGCGTTCGGCGTATAGACCACCTGGCCGGTCTCGGCGTCGATGGTGACGGTGCCATTCTGGCCCTGGGAAACGGCGGTAACGCCGAGGGCGTCGCCGTCGATATCGCTGTCGTTGGCCAGAACGTCGATGAAGACGGCCGTGTCCTCGTCGGTCGTCGCCGTATCCGCGGTGGCGACCGGTGCGTCGTTGACGCCGGTGATCGTGACCGAGACAGTCGCCGTATCCGTGCCGCCCGCGCCGTCGGATATTGTGTAACTGAAGCTGTCCTGGACAGTGACACCGGCCGCGAGGGTTTCGAAGGCGCCGTTCGTGTCGTAGCTGACGGTGCCGTCGCCATTGTCGGTGATCAGCGCCCCGCCCTGCGTTGTGGCGTCCACGGCAATCACTAACAGGGTGTCGCCGACATCCGGATCGACGTCATTGGCAAGCAGATCGATCGTGACGGCGCTGTCCTCATCCACCGCAGCAGTATCATCGACGGCGCTGGGCTGGGCATTGCCGAGACCGGTGAAATCATCCGCTACCAGTTGGGCGATTGTGACGTTCTGCAGTGTCAGCGTCTGCGTTTCGTTCAACTGAATGACCGTATCGCCATTCAACTCGGTCGCTACGGCCTGGATATCGGTGATGTCGCCAAAGCCGTAGGCGGTGAGGTCGATCTGTTCGCCACCACCTGAACCCGGCGTGAAGTCGGTGACCGTGATGTTGCCGTCCCCGTCACGAACGATGAAGCGGTCATCGCCTGCGCCGCCGGTCAGGGTCGTGTCGGCACTGTCGCCGGCCAGCGTGTCCGCGTCTGCCGTTCCCGTGACCTGCTCGAAGCCGCTCAGTGTGTCCGTGGTCCCGTGACTGTCGGTTGCCAGGCCCGCCCGCAGGTCGACATTGACGCCTGATGCACCACCGTCTGCCGAATAGTCGAGAAGATCCGTGCCCTCCCCAGCGGAAAGGTTGTCGGCACCCGCGCCGCCAGTGAGCGTATCCGCGCCCGCGCCGGTCGCGATGCTGTTGGCCGCGCCGTCACCGGTCACCCGGTCGTCGCCGACGCCTGTCGTCACGTCCTCGATACCGGTGAGGCTGTCCGTCCCGTCCGAGGCCAGCGCCACGCCGGTTGTCAGATTGACGGTGACATCGACCGCCACGCCGGAGAAATCGGCGCGGTCGATGCCGTCGCCGCCAGCCAGCGTGTCATTGCCCGCACCGCCATCCAGAACATCATCGCCTGCGTTGCCGGAGACCACATCGGCCCCGTCGCCGCCGGAGATCGAGTCGCTGTCATTGCCGCCGAACAGTTGGTCGTCGCCGGTACCACCGGCAATCCGGTCCGCGCCGTCACCGCCGACCAGGGTGTCCGCACCCCCGGCGCCATCCAGGCTGTCCGCGCCCGCGAAACCGTTCAGCAGTTCATCCGCCGCGCTGCCCGAAGCCGTGTCGGCCGCGTCCGTCAGATTGACCTGCTCGATCCCGCTCAGGCTTTCCGTTCCGTTGGTCGAGGTGGCCGTGCCCGCCGCAAGGTCCAGCACCACCGGACCAGTGGCCGCACCGAATTCGATCAGGTCGGTTCCGTCGCCGCCGACAAAGGTGTCGTTGCCTGCATTGTCGAACAGGGAATCATCACCGGCACCGCCAATGATGCTGTCGTTGCCCGCACCAGCGTCGATCAGGTCGGTGCCGCCACCGCCGTCGATGATGTTGGCGGAGCCGTCACCCACCAGAATGTCCGCGCCCGAGCCGCCGACAAGGTTCTCGATCCCGATCAGGGTGTCGGCACCGATCTCGTCCGTCTGGGCATTGATCGAGGTTGCCGTACCTGTTGCCAGACTTGCGGCGACACCAGCCGTCGTCGCGGCGAAGCTTGCGGTATCGCTGCCCGCACCGCCATCAAGCGTGTCGTTGCCCGCACCGCCGGAAAGGGTGTCGTTGCCTGCCAGACCGGACAGGCTGTTGGCATTGGCATTGCCGGTCAGGCTGTCATTGCCGGATCCGGCGATCACGTTCTCGATGCCGGAAATGCTGTCGGTGCCGATCTCGTTGATCTCGCCGTTCGACTGCGCTGTGCCCGCCGCGAGATTGACGGCAATACCGTTGGACGTGCTGGTGAAGGTGGCCGTGTCGGTACCCGCGCCACCGTCCAGCGTGTCATTGCCGACACCGCTGCCGCCGACAATCGTGTCATTGCCCGCGCCGCCCGAGAGGCTGTTGTCGCCATCGTCGCCCGCCAGCCGGTCGCCGTGGCTGGAGCCGATGACGGATTCGATGCCCTGCAGGGTGTCGGTTCCGCCAAAACCGTCGCTGACGGTGGTATTGGCAAGGCTGACATCGACACCGGTCGTGGCATTCGCAAAGCTGACGACGTCCTGCCCGGCACCGCCGGTCAGGACGTCCGAACCTGCATCGGCCAGCAGTGTGTCGTTGCCTTCACCGCCGTCGAGAGCATCATTGCCCGTTCCGCCGGTCAGCAGGTCACCGCCGGTGCCGCCCTGGACATTGTCATTGCCCGCGCCGCCATCGATATTGTCAGCACCGGTTCCGCCCAGCACCGTGTCGTTGCCGCCCAGCGCCTGAATGGTGTCGTCGCCGCCGCCGCCATTGATCGCGTCCGCGCCGGCAGTTCCGGCTATGGCATCGTTGCCGCCACCACGGTTGATGGTCTGAAATGCCGGCGGTTCGTCATTCTGTGACCCTGTATCCTGGGTCGGCGCGGTTGTGTTGGTCTGAGGTGCGGTCGTTGTTGCCGGGGGAGCCGTGGAGGCAAGAAGACTTCCGGTCCCACCTGCGGCCTGATTGTCCCCGCCACCCTGCGTCCCGCCTGTGTTGGCTCCGCTGGTGCCAGTGCCGGTTGCTGTGCCGATTCCCGGTGACGGGCTGCCCGACGCGGGCGCCGTGCCACCAACCTGCTGACCACCACCGCCGCCATCGGCCTGTCCGTCGGAGCCCGAATCGCCACTCGAATCAGCCTGGCCACCTGAATCTCCGGCACCGCCATCGGCACCACCACCGTCCGCCGGGCCACCATCCTGCTGACCGCCACCACTGCCGGTTGCTGTGCCGATTCCCGGTGACGGGCTGCCCGACGCGGGTGCCGTGCCACCATCCTGCTGACCGCCACCGCCGCCATCGGCCTGTCCGTCGGAGCCCGAATCGCCACTCGAATCAGCCTGGCCACCTGAATTTCCGGCACCGCCATCGGCACCACCACCGTCCGCCGGGCCACCATCCTGCTGACCGCCACCACCGCCATCGGCCTGTCCGTCGGAGCCCGAATCGCCACTCGAATCAGCCTGGCCACCTGAATCTCCGGCACCGCCATCGGCACCACCACCGTCCGCTGCGCCACCATCACCTTCCGGTGCGCCGCCACCGTCTGCTGCGCCACCATCTCCGCCATCTGCCGCCGCGCCATCCCCTGCGCCAGCTTCGCCTTCGGCCGCGCCGCCTTCCTCCGCGCCACCATCACCTTCCTGTGCGCCGCCACCTTCTGCTGCGCCACCATCTCCGCCATCTGCCGCCGCGCCATCCCCTGCGCCAGCTTCGCCTTCGGCCGCGCCGCCTTCCTCCGCGCCACCATCACCTTCCGGTGCCGCGCCTTCCTCGCCGTCGCCTTCAGCCGCAGCGTCGCCCTCGCCTTCAGCGTCTCCTTCGCCTTCACCTTCACCGCCGTCGCCGCCTTCACCGCCGTCGCCTTCGCCCTCGGCTGCACCTCCGCCTTCGCCTTCCGCAGGGCCACCTTCCGGTGCTGCCTCGCCCTCGCCGCTGTCACCTTCCGCTCCGGCATCCTCTTCCTCGCCGTCGCCCTCGACCTCTTCTTCCTCTTCGCCTTCGCCTTCTTCCTCGCCGTCGCCTTCGCCTTCACCCTCGCCCTCGCCCTCGCCCTCGGCGTCACCTTCGCCTTCGCCTTCACCTTCCGTCTCACCCGCAGCGCCGCCGCCGTCATCGCCGCGACGGTCACCACCGGAGTCATTGTCGTTGCCGCTCTGACCCACCTGCGGCGTGCCCGGCAGGTTGCTCAGTGCATTGCCGAACTTCGATTCAATCTCCGTCCGGCTGAATATCCTGGGTGCTGCGGGAGCCTGGAACTGGCTCGACGTCTGCGTACCCTCGAACGCCTGGCTCAGTTCCACGCCACCGGCCGCGTTGGAGACAAAGATGCTGCCCGTCGTGCCGTCTTCCTGCGGCAGGTTCACGACCTCGGACTGCTCGCCCTCCTGCGCGCCCTTGCCACCCACGAAGGTGCCGCGCACACCGATGGTCAGAACCGGTGTCTTTACCGTCAGTGCATCGTCGCCGGTCTTCGCCACCGCGCCGGAGACAAACGAGAACGAGCCCTGCAGCACGTTGACCACCGCGTTGCCTGTGTTCGCCGCCGGGTCGTAGACGAAGTCGTCCAGCACCATCCGGGCGTCACCGCCGATGGAGAACGTCGTGTCGTCATTGAAGCGGATGCCCGCCGCGCCGTCCTCCGACGTCTCCACCACATCATCGGTGAAGACCGGGTCGCCGACCTGGACCTGTTCGCGGGTACCATTCACGCGGGTGATGAAGACGGCACCGTCCGCCTGCTCGACGACGCCAATGGGATCACCCAGCGCGCCGTCGCCCTGCTGCGCCAGACCCGTGGCGCGGGGACCGGCCAGCAGTTCGGCCAGGCTGCCGTCGATGCGGGCACCGTTCAGGGTGTAGAGATCGGGCGGGTTCTCGGAGGAGAAGAAATTGATCACCAGGACGCGGCTGCCGTCCTTGCCGACCAGGATCAGGTCGGGACCGGAGCGTACGAACTGTGCTGTCAGCAGCAGCAGCCCCTGGTCGATGACCAGGCTGGTCTGCCCGGTCGCATCGAAGACAGCCTGAAAGCCGGACTGGTCTCCGCTGTCGCCAAGGGAGCCGGCTGGTGGGAGGTCGCGCGTCACTACCCACTCCTGCCCGTGATACGAGTAGAGATCATCCCTCGCTCCGCTTCCTGCCGGTTGTCAGCACAGCATTGTGCTGTGCCGATCCGACAAAGAACCGAAACCTGCCCGACCTCCCGGGACATGTTCCGGCGATTAGACTGCATTCTACGCCCATTTGACACTGGGGCGTAGCAAAAAAGTCCGTATCCACAGATGCATAGGGTGGATCCAACCCGAACACCGCGCCCTGTGGCCTTCCTGCACCGCTGTCACATTTGCATCGCAACGGGCCGGCCGACAACGCATGACCCACTCTGACGTGACCAGCTTAACAAACAATTCACTGCAAATCCCCGCGAAGACATCAGTCTACAGGTTTCGCGGGTCGATTCTCGACACGATGCCCGTGTGAATTGGATTGAGGGTCAGGACTTTCGCTTCCGCTTGGAGGGTGGCTTGGCTGCATCGGCGCGACCGGCAGCTTCGATCGCACGAAGTGCCCAGGCGACCGCTTCCGTCTGATCGTCGTACAGGTCCTCAGGCAGGGCAAAATAGCTCAGGACGCCGCGTGTTCCCTTCGACGTTTCATAGGTGAAGGGTTCCGACCCGGCGGCCTCATAGTCCGGACGGTTCACGTCATCGACCTTCATGTAGATGGTCTCGCGGATGATCAGGGCGAACATCAGGCCCTGATGAAACAGGCCTGCCCCACCAAACATGCGGCGGAACGCTATGGCGCCGACCGGATCGAACAGTTCAAGCGCGAATTCACGATATTCAGGGCTGATGGCCATCGGGGCACTCTGATCTTGTCCGTTGTGATGCAGGACATATGTCGTCAGTCTGGCAGCAATCGAACGGTTTGGGGAGAATGTGATGGATCTGGGTCTCAAGGGACGCAACGTCATCGTGACAGGTGGCAGCCGGGGAATCGGCTTCGGCATGGCAGAGGCTTTCGCGCGCGAGGGGGCGAACGTAGCGATCTGTGGCCGCACCGCGTCCAGTCTCGACCAGGCGCAGGAGAGTCTCGGTGCCCATGGTACCCAGATCATCGCGCTGCCCTGCGACGTGGGCGATCCGGCGGCGCTGAAGGCCTTCATCGAGGGCGCGGCGGAGGCCATGGGTGGTCTGCATGTCATGGTCAACAATCCGTCCGGTTTCGGTCGCACCGACGACGAGGAAGGCTGGCAGGCCGGGCTGGACATCGACCTGATGGCTCTGGTCCGGGCGGGCTGGACCGCTGTACCGCTGATCGAGAAATCCGGCGGCGGCAGCCTGATCCACATCTCCTCCATCTCCGGCCTGATGGCGTCCGGTCGCACACCCCCCTATGGGGCGGTGAAGGCGGCGGTGATCCAGTACACCAAGACGCAGGCGGTGGAACTGGCACCGAAGAACATCCGGGTGAACTGCATCGCGCCGGGATCCATCGAGTTCCCCGGTGGTGTCTGGGACATGGCGCGACAGAACAATCCGACGCTGTACAAGGGCATCCTGGCCAGCATTCCGCACGGTCGCATGGGGCGCGCGGACGAGGTCGGCAAGCTGGCGGCATTCCTGGGCTCGGATGCGGCGTCCTGGGTCACCGGGCAGACCATTGCCGCCGACGGTGGCCAGATGCTCAGTTGATCAGTCTGCGCGGGGGCTGGCTCAGGGCTTCTTCCGACGGGCACTCCGTGCCGCCAGATTGAGCACTTCGACCAGTACCGAGAAGACGATTGCCGCGTAGATGTAGCCACGTTCGATATGGAAGTGCAGGCCGTCGGCGATCAGGGCTGTCCCGATCAGCAACAGGAAACTGAGCGCCAGCATCTTGGTCGTCGGATGGGTGCGGATGAACCGGGAGACCGGCTCTGCAGCGAACAGCATGACAGCCATTGCCAGCGCCACCGCCGTCACCATGACAGGCAGGTTCTGCGTCATGCCGATGGCTGTGATGACCGAGTCGAGCGAGAAGACCAGGTCCAGCGCCACGATCTGCGCGATGGCGAAGGCGAAGCTGGTGGATACCTTCGCTGCCCCTTCCTCCTCCTCACCCTCGACAGCCGCATGTATTTCAAAGGTGCCCTTGCCGATCAGGAACAGCCCGCCGCCGAGCAGGATCATGTCGCGCCAGCTGACCGTGTGCTCCCCGATGCTGAAGACCGGTGCGACCAGTCCCGCGATCCAGACGACCACGGAGAGCAGCGCGATGCGCATCGCCAGTGCCAGACCCAGGCCGATCCGTCGCGCGGCAGGCTGCCGTTCCGGCGGCAGCTTTTCGGTGACGATGGAGAGAAAGACCAGATTGTCGATGCCGAGCACGATCTCCAGCGCCGTGAGGGTCGCCAGGGACGCCCAGATGTTCGGATCGCTCAGCCATTCCATGTCGGTTCAGCCTGATTGAGGCGCTCAGATTTCCACGAAATCGGCGCAATAGGGATTCGACATGCGCTCGTTCCCGAAGGTGGAGGTGTCGCCATGGCCCGGCACGAATGTCACGTCGTCACCCAGCGGCCAGAGCTTCTCCCGGATCGAGGTGATGAGCTGATGATGGTTGCCCCTGGGGAAGTCGGTACGGCCCACGGAGCCCCGGAACAGCACGTCACCGACAATCGCCACCTTCGACGCGGCATTGTAGAAGATGACGTGGCCGGGCGTATGCCCAGGGCAGTGCCGTACCTCCAGCGTCATGCCACCGACGGTGACGCTGTCGCCGTCTTCCAGCCAGCGGTCCGGCGTGAAGGCGCGCGCGCCGTCGAAGCCGAAGCGGCTGCCCTGTTCATCCAGCTTGTCGATCCAGAAGGTCTCTTCCTTCTGCGGTCCCTCGATGGGCAGGCCGAGTTCCTCGGCGATTTCCGCCACCGCCCCGGCGTGATCGATGTGGCCATGGGTGACCAGGATCTTCTCCAGCTTCACACCATTTTCCTTCGCCACTTCCAGCAGGTGCGCCTTGTCACCTCCCGGATCGGTGAGCGCCCCGACCATGGTCTCGGGGTCCCAGATGACGCAGGCGTTCTGGCGGAACGGTGTAACGGGAACGATGGCGACTTTCATCTAGGCAACTCCTGAACGGTCGGTCGCCCAGAAATAGGGCCTGAAACGGTGCAGGTGAACCCTCTATCGGCTGGACCGTCCATGCGCCATACGGGCTTTTGTCTTCGGTGGCGGTCCCTATGGTGTCGGGAAGGTCGGCTCCGGGGAGGATTCATGCGACAGAACGAGATCAAGGGTGCACCGCTGCTGAGCGAGCACATGCCGGTTTCGGTGATCGAACGTGGTGACGGGTTCTACGTCATCGAGACGACCTTCACCGACTATCACCTCAATGCCGCCGGATCGGTGCATGGGGGCATCATCGCCGCCTTTCTGGACTGCGGGATCGCGGGCGGTGGTGCGTCCAGCCGCAACCGGGGCGTCGGCATGTACGGGGTCACCATCACGATGAACGTCAATTTCGTGCGCAGCGCGCGCGCCGGGGACGCGCGGGTGACCGCGCGGGTCATCGGTGGCGGTGCCCGCACCAAGTTCGTCGAGGCGGAACTGACCGACGGTGGGAACGGGCCGGTCGCGACCGCTTCGGCCACCGTGAAGGTGATCGAGATGCCAACCCTGGAAAGATAGGGTTATTGTCTGCGGCAGGACGTTTCTGGATTCGGGGGAACGACATGGAAGTGCTGGTGCTGGGTGCCGCCGCAGGTGGCGGGTTTCCCCAATGGAACTGCAATTGCGTCAACTGCCGTGCCTTCTGGGACGGTGATCCGGCGCTGCAGGCGCAGACCCAGTCCTCCATCGCCGTGTCGGCGGACGGTGCGCGGTTCGTGCTGTTCAACGCCTCTCCGGACCTGCGCCAGCAGATCGAGCGCAACCCCGCGCTGCACCCGAAGAGCGGCCTGCGTGACAGTCCAATTCGCGCCGCGGTGCTGACCAATGGCGATGTGGATCATACGGCGGGGCTGCTGAACCTGCGGGAAAGCCAGCCCCTGGCGCTCTATGCCACGCAACGCATTCAGGACGTGCTGGCCGCCAACACCATCTTCAACGTGCTGAACCCGAAGTTCGTCGACCGTCGCCCCTTCACCCTGAACCAGCCGGTTGACCTGACGGAGCAGGACGGTACGCCGCTCGGCCTTTCGCTGACCGTCTTTCCCGTGCCCGGCAAGGTGGCACTCTGGCTGGAGGACGGCTCGGCCGACAACAATTTCGGGACGGTCGACGAGGATACGGTGGGCGTGGAGATCACGGACGGGCAGGGGCGCAAGCTGTTCTATATCCCCGGCTGTGCCCGCATGACCGATGAGCTGGCCGAACGCCTGCAGGGCGCGGCCATGGTGTTCTTCGACGGGACCCTCTGGACCGACGACGAGATGATGGTGCAGTCGGTGGGCATCAAGACCGGGCAGCGGATGGGCCACATGTCGATCAGTGGACCGGATGGAACGCTGGCCGCCTTCGACGGGCTGGAGGTCGGACGCAAGGTCTTCATCCATCTGAACAATACCAACCCTGTACTGCGCCGGGATGCCGCCGAACGTGCAGAGGTCGAGGCCCGTGGCTGGACGGTGGCGGAGGATGGCATGAGGTTGAGCCTGTGAGTGAGGTCGGACTGGACAGCGCCGGCCCGATCCACAGTTACCGCAAGCTCGTGAAGGCGGGCGAACTGAACCACGACCCGGTTCAGGAGCTTTCGGCGGAAAAACTGCAGTCGCTGCATCACCGTCTGCAGGGCTACGATCCCGGCAAGGAAAAGGGTGTCCGCCGCCTGTTCCAGTTCGGTGCCCGCAAGAAGGTGGGTGAGGTACCCTCCGGTCTCTACATCTACGGTGGTGTCGGGCGCGGCAAGTCGATGATCATGGATCTGTTCTTCGACACGGCCCCGGTGAAGCGGAAACGCCGCATTCATTTCCATCGTTTCATGCTGGAGGTGCATGCGGACGCCCACAGGTTCCGCCAGACTGCCAGGGAAGCGCGCGATGGCGACGATCCGATTCCGCCCATTGCCGACCGGGTGGCGTCGGAGGCGACGCTGCTCTGCTTTGACGAATTCCAGGTCACGGATGTGGCCGACGCGATGATCCTGGGGCGGCTGTTCACGGAGCTGTTTGCCCGCGGCGTCGTGGTGGTCGCGACATCCAACCGTGCCCCCGTCGACCTCTACAAGGACGGCCTCAACCGCCAGCTCTTCCTGCCGTTCATCGACCTGCTGCAGGAGAAGCTCGACGTGCTGCACCTCGACAGCCCGACCGACTACCGCATGGACCGGCTGAACCAGATGCCGGTTTATGTCTCGCCTCTGGGGGCGGAAGCGGATGCGGCGCTGGAGAAGGATTTCGCGGCGCTGACGGAGGGGGAGGAGGCGCAGGCCGAAAGCCTGACCACCCAGGGACGGACGCTGGAGATTCCCCGCGCTGCCAAGGGCGTGGCCTTCATGACGTTCGCCAGCCTGTGCGAACGCCCGCTGGGCGCTGCCGACTATCTGGCACTGGCGGAGCGCTACCACACCCTGATCCTGGCCGAGGTGCCGAAGATGACGCGGGAGAAGCGCAACGAGGCGAAACGCTTCGTCACGCTGATCGACGCGCTCTACGAGAACCGCACCAAGCTGATCTGCGCCGCCGATGCATCACCCGACGACCTGTACCCCTCCGGCGATGGTGCCTTCGAGTTCCACCGCACCGCCAGCCGCCTGCACGAGATGCAGTCCGCCGAGTATCTGGCGGAACCGCACGTGCTGAGAGGCGGCTGAGGACAGGTTCAGGTGGAGCTGCCGCCGCGCTTGGCCTTGAAGCGGCGCATGCCCTTCAGCCAGCGGTCGACGTCGAGAACCTTGCGCTTCATGTACTCCCGCACTTCCTCGTGCGGCAGGATCAGGAACTCTTCGCTGTCCATGGTGCGAATGACGCAGTCGGCCAGCTGTTCCGGCTCCATCATGCCGTCCACCGACGCGATGGTGACGTCGCGGCCCGTGGTCATGGCGGTACGCACGGCCTGCGGGGCCAGCACGGACACCCGGACACCCCGGTCGCCATAATTGATCGACAGCCATTCCGCGAAGGCGACGGCGCCATGCTTGGTGACCGAATAGGTGGAGGAATTGACGTGGGTCAGCAGCCCGGCGGCTGACGCCGTGTTGATCAGATAGCCACCGCCACGGACAGCCATCTTCTCCGCCACCGCGCGTGCGGCATAGACGTGCGCCATGACGTGAATGTCCCAGTTCTGCTGCCAGTCCTGATCGGAGGCATCCAGCCCGCCCATGCGCGCGATGCCGGCATTCGAGACAAAGACGTCGATGTGGCCATAGGCCTTCTCCGCCGCCGCGACCAGGGCCTGGATATCCGCCTCCTTCGCGACATTGGTGACGACGGCCAGGCCGCCGACTGAGTCCGCGACCTGTTTCAGTGCGTCTTCCTGCAGGTCGGCGACGACAATGCCCTTCGCGCCCTCCGCATGGAAACGCTCCGCCAGCGCCTTGCCGATCCCGGATGCGCCGCCCGTGATGACGCAGATCTTCCCCTCGACACGCATGATGCTCTCTCCCCTTGTTATTCGTGCCAAATCTAGCCGCTGAAGGCGGCTGTTGTCGCGGCATTCGTTCAATGCTTCCATGCGTGTCCGAACAAACCATCTGGACAACAGGACGGGAGAGCACAATGGGACACCACAGCAGCCTTCGGCGACATCTGAGGCGCCTTGCCGGTATCGGGCTGGCAGCCGGCATGGCGACCCTGGCGGCCGGAAACGCGCAGGCGGCCGATCCGGCGGCCTGCGAGACGGTCCGCTTCTCCGATGTCGGCTGGACCGACATCACGGCGACGACAGCGGCAACATCGGTGGTGCTCTCCGCGTTGGGGTACGAGCCGGATGTGAAGGTACTGTCGGTTCCGGTTACCTATACCTCGCTGAAGAACGGTGACATCGACATCTTCCTGGGCAACTGGATGCCGACGATGGAAGCCGACATCGCGCCCTTTCGGGAGGATGGCAGCGTCGAGACCGTGGGCGTCAATCTGGAGGGGGCCAAATATACCCTTGCCGTGACCCAGGGGGCCTATGATGCCGGGCTGAAGAGCTTCGCCGACATCGCGAAGTTCAGGGACCGCCTCGACGGCAAGATCTACGGCATCGAGCCGGGCAATGACGGCAACCGCCTGATCCTGGACATGATCGAGAAGGATGCCTTCGGCCTGAAGGGCTTCGAGGTTGTCGAGTCGTCGGAGCAGGGGATGCTGGCGCAGGTCAGCCGTGCCGCCCGCCGTGGCGAGGATGTGGTGTTCCTGGGCTGGGAACCGCATCCGATGAACGCCAACCACAAGATGGCCTATCTCTCGGGCGGCGATGACTGGTTCGGGCCGAACTATGGTGGTGCCACGGTCTATACCAACGTCCGTGCGGGTTACACGGCAGAATGCCCGAATGTGGGCAAGCTGCTGGGCAACCTGAAGTTCAGCCTGGCCATGGAAAACGAGATCATGGGCGCGATCCTGAACGACGACGAGGAACCGAAGAAGGCCGCCACGGCCTGGCTGAAGGCGCATCCTGAGGTGCTGGGCAAGTGGCTGGACGGCGTCACCACCCTGGACGGTGGCGATGGCATGGCCGCCGTGAAGGGCGCCCTTGGCCTGTGATTGCTGCTGACCGATATTCCTGCTGCTGATGATGGCGCGTGACGGCGGATGCTTCCGCTGTCGCGCGCCGCATCCGACTTCTGATCCTGGGGAGGACTGATCCATGCGTTTCTATGATTGTGGTACTGCACCGAGCCCGCGCCGCGCGCGCATCTTCATCGCGGAGAAGGGGCTGGATATCCCGACGACCGAGATTTCCATCGCGAAGGGGGAGCAACTGGGCGAGGATTTCCTGGAGGTCAATCCGCGGGCGACAGTGCCGGCGCTGGAGACCGATGACGGTGTCACCCTGACCGAGAACCTGGCGATTGCGACCTATCTGGAGGAAGTCGGTGACGGCCCGAAACTGATGGGTACGACACCGGCGCAGAAGGCCGAGATCCTGCAATGGGCCGCCATCGCCGAAAGCCAGGGTGGCGCGGCGGTAGCCGAGGCGCTGCGCAACGGCAACCCGCACATGAAGGGCCGTGCCCTGCCCGGCCCCGACAATTACGACCAGATCCCGGAACTGGCCGAGCGCGGCGTCAGGCGCGCCGGGCGCTTCCTGGAAATGCTGGAGGAACGGCTGACCGGGCGTGAATGGATGGTGGGCGACAGCTTCTCCTATGCCGACATCACCACCTTCGTCTTTGTAGACTTCGCCCGGATCATCAAGGTCCGCGTCGATGAGACGAAGCCTGCCCTGAATGCCTGGTACACGAAGATGAAGGAGCGCCCGAGCGCGTCGCTCTGACGCCGGGCCAACAACCGGGGAGGCCTATTTCAGCCGTCGCAGCATCTTCTGCAGCAGCTTCGGGCCGGTTTCCGGGCGGCTCCATGGGCAGACGGCGATGCAGATGCCGCAGCCATAGGTCTGGTTGAAGTAGGGCACGCAGCGGTCGAAATCGACGTACCACTTCTCGACGCCGCGCACCGTCTGCTTCGCCTCCGATATGGCATCGGGCGGGCAGGCGCGGCTGCAGACCTGGCAGTTCTCGCAGAAGCCGTCGGCACCGAAGCTGTCGGGTGTGTCCGTGTCCAGCGGCATGTCGGTCAGCACGGCTGCCAGCCGGAACGATGAGCCGAAACGGCGGTGGATGATCGAGCCGTGCTTGCCCAGTTCGCCCAGGCCCGCCGCGATGGCGGCCGGAACCATGACCAGCGGGCCACCCACCGGCCCACCGTGCGGCACGGCCTGAAAACCGCGTTGCCTGATCCAGTCCGCGACCGCGCGGGCGGCGCGGGTGCCACGATTGTACTGGCGCATCACCTCCACGACCGACGGCGGCTCCGGCGCGGTGGCCAGTTCCGCGTGGTCCATCCGGACCGCCACCATGATGACGTTGGGCAGATCGGCCTTGTGCCCCTCATAGACCCATTCCGGCTGCATCCGGGCGATGCCGACGTCATCCGCCTCTGCCGTCAGGGCATATGCCTTCACTTCCTGGGTGAAACCGGCGGCCGAGCCTTCGGACCTGTGGTCGGCGACAGGTGCACGTTCCTCGTTACCGCGGCCACCGAGACCATGGCGCATCTCCATGATCTCCGGCACGTCACGGCGGGTCTTCTCCAGCATCCAGTTCTGCAGCTTCCCATGCGCCAGACTGCGCGGGTCCTGCCAGTAGATCGGGGAGGGGGCGCGAACCTGCGTCTCACCCAGCCCGTTGATGGTATTGCCGGAGATATCGGGGAACAGCGGGAGCTGCTCCGGGTCGATGGTGGCGTCCAGCACCCGCCCATCGAAGGCGTGGCCAGTCATTTCAGCCAGTCCTTCAGCCGCGCCGCCGCCTCCGCCATGTCCTCGGTGGTTCCGGCGAAGGAGAAGCGGACATACTGGTGCCCGCGCTCCGGATCGAAATCGATGCCCGGCGTGGCCGCGATCCCGGTTTCCGCCAGCATCCGCTTGCAGAAGGTGACCGAGTCGTTCGTGTGACGGCTGACGTTGGCATAGATGTAGAAGGCCCCGTCCGCCGGGGCGAGTTCATCCAGTCCCGCCTTCGGCAGTTCGCGCAGCAGCAGGTCGCGGTTCTGGCGGTATCTTGCCATGTTCGCCTCCACCTCATCCTGGCAGTCGAAGGCGGCGATGGCGGCATGTTGCGACAGGGCCGGGGGCGAGATGAAATGGTTCTGCGCCAGGCATTCGACGGACCTGTGCAGGTCCTCCGGCACCACCATCCAGCCGAGCCGCCAGCCGGTCATGGAGAAGTACTTCGAGAAGCTGTTGATGATGATGACCCGATCACTCAGCGCCGCCGCCGTGACCGCAGGGCCGTGATAGGTGATGCCATGATATATCTCGTCCACGATCAGCCGCATGTCGCGCTGGTCGCAATAGCTGATCAGGCTGCGCAGCGCTTCGGTATCCAGCATGGTACCGGTCGGGTTGGCCGGGGTGGCCACCAGCAGGGCATCCAGGGGACCCTCCACCTGGTCCAGCAGTTCGGGGGTTGGCTGGAATCGTGTCGCCGGTCCGGTCGGCACGCCCACGGCCTCGATATCCAGCGAGGTCAGGATGTTGCGATAGGCGGGATAGCCCGGCTCCGCCAGCGCGATCCGGTCGCCCGCATCCATGGAGGCCAGGAAGGACAGCAGGAACGCGCCCGATGATCCGGTGGTGACCGCAATCCGCTCCGCCGGAATCCGGACCCCGTAGTAGTCGCGATAGTGGCGCGCGATGCGGGCCCGCAGTTCCGGCATCCCCAGCGCATCCGTATAGCCGAGACGCTGCCCCTCGGCGGCGGCAATGGCCGCCTTCAGCACACCGGACGGCGCGGGGGTGGAGGGTTGCCCGACCTCCAGATGCAGCACGGGCTTGCCCTCGGCCTCCCGCAGTGCCGCCGCTTTCATGACTTCCATCACGTAGAATGGTGGAACGGCACCGCGCTTCGACACTTTCATGCCATCTTTTCCTTCAATATCATCGGCAGCCCGACAAACCCGTCCCGAGGAGTACCGCCAAGGTGCGACGCCTGAACCGACTGCCGTCGCCGACACGTGGCCGGAGCCTGCGCGGGCAGATCGCCAGCCTCTGTTCGGCGCTGGCCCTGATGCTGCTGTTCACCCTGCCGACCCATGCCCAGAACCGCGCCCTTAATCTCGTGCGGGACGCGGAAATAGAGCATATCCTGGCGCTCTACGCCAAGCCGTTGTTCCAGGCCGCAAATCTGGACCCGCGGGTGGCGCGCACCTATCTGGTCAACGACCCTTCGCTGAATGCCTTCGTCGCCGGGGGACAGCGGATCTTCGTCTTCACCGGACTGATCCTGAAGACCGAACTGCCGCGCCAGCTTGTCGGCGTCCTGGCGCATGAGACCGGTCATATCCGCGGCGGTCACCTGTCCCGCACTGCGGAGGCGCTGGCCAATGCCCAGACCCTGTCGATCATCGCGGCACTGCTGGGCGGAATCGCGGCTGCCGCCTCCGGCAACGGTCGCGCGGCGGGCGGGCTGATCGCGAGCGGCTCCAGCGCGGGAACAGGCCTGTTTCTCGCCTATTCCCGCAATCAGGAATCAGCCGCTGACCAGGCCGCTGTCGAACTGATGGAGCGGGCAGGCTGGTCGCCCAGAGGCATCGTCGAGTTCCTGAAAGTGCTGGACCAGCAGTCCTTTCTGCTCGGCGACCGGGGCGGCAACAGCTACCTGCGCACCCATCCGATCAGCTTCGAGCGTATCGACGCACTGGAGAGCCGGGTCGAGAAATCACCGCTGGTGGACCAGCAGGATCCGCCGGACATGGTGCGGGCGCACCAGCTGATGCGGGCCAAGCTCGCCGGTTTCGTGCGGGAGCCACGGGACATCATGCGGGACTATCCGCCGGAGGATACCTCCGATGTGGCCCGCTACGCCCGCGCGGTCGCATTCATGCGGCTTGCCCGGACGGACGAGGCCCTGGCCGAGATCGATGCACTTATCGCGGCCTATCCCGGCAATGACTACTTCGTGGAGCTGCGCGGACAGATCCTGCTGGAGGGGGGGCGCGTGGCGGAGTCGCTGGAGCCGCTGCGCGAGGCGGCGGAACGCATCCAGCATGCCGCCGTCTCGACGATGCTGGCGCAGGCCCTGATCGCGACCGGCACGCCCGCAACGGACGCGGAGGCACAGGCCCTGCTGGAAGAGGTTGTCCGGTTCGAGAATGACAACGCCCAGGCCTGGAGCCAGCTCGCCATCGTCTATGGCAGGCTGGGCAACCGGGGCATGTCCCTGCTGGCGGGCGCCGAGCAGTACTTCCATACCGGACAGCTCGATTTCGCTGAGGAACAGGTCGTGCGTGCGCTCGGCATGCTGCCCAAGGGGTCGCCCGACTATTACCGGGCACTGGATATCCAGAACGCCATCACCACCGTCAGGCGGCGGGCGCGCTGATGGCGGCCGCAGGCACTTTCACACGGTTGTGGCTTGCGGTCCGGGTATCGCGCAGGCAGAAGGGTCTGCATGAGAAGTGCCCCATCCAATCGGGAGTCTGTCCTTTGATCAGAACCATGCTCGCCCTTGCCCTCGCGCTGCTGTTTGCGCTGCCCGTGCAGGCAGAGGAGGCGAAACCGGACGAACAGGCGAAAATCGAACAGATTGTCCGTGACTATCTGTTGCGGCATCCGGAAGTGATCGTCGAGGCGCTGGAGGAGATGCAGCGCCGCGCGGAAGTGGCGGAGCGCGAGCGTACCAGCGCCATGGTCGCCGCACACATGACCCAGCTCGACGATCCGACCGGGCGCTTCGTGGCGGGCAACCCGGACGGTGACGTGACGGTGGTGGAGTTCTTCGACTACCGCTGCGGCTACTGCAAGCGTGCCTTCCCGTCGCTGATGGAAGCCATTCACAAGGACGGCAATGTCCGGCTGGTGTTCAAGGAGTTTCCGATCCTGGGCGAGGACTCAGTGCTGGCCGCCCGTGGTGCGCTGGCCGCAGCGAAGCAGGACCGCTACTACGACATGCATGTCGCCCTGATGCAGGAACGCGGCAGCTACACCGAAGACAGGATCATGGCCGTCGCCCGTGATCTCGGACTGGATGTTGCTGCCCTGAAGGCCGACATGCAAAGCCCGGACGTCGATGCCGCCATCAGCCGGAACTACACGCTGGCGCGCACGCTCAAGATCACCGGCACGCCCGGTTTCATCATTGGCGATCAGGTCGTCCCCGGCGCGATCAGCACGGAACAGATGCTGTCGATGATCGCAAAGGCCCGCGACGCCAAGGGCTGATCACGGCCGTATCGAAGCATGAACGGTTCCCCTTCCCCCTTGATGGGGAAGGTCGGGTAGGGGGTGAACCGGCGAAGCCGGACAGCGATCAGACCGCAGTGCTGCAGCCTTCGGTTTCCCCCCTTCGACCGCTGCGCGGCCACTTCCCCCGCAAGGGGGGCAGCAGGGAAGCGATCCCCTACGCCGCGTCGGGCTGCTTCATCGGGTGGGCGTCGGCGAAGGCGGGCAGTTCGTTGCAGGCGGCGTCGATGCGGACAAGGGTCGGGTAGGCACCGAGGTCGAGATCGAAGCGTCTGGCGAAGAATATCTGCGGCACCAGGCAGGCATCGGCGATGCCCGGTGCTTCCCCGTGACAGAAGGTGCCTGTCTGCCTCTCCGTCGACAGCCGCGCCTCCAGCGCGGCAAGCCCATCGTGGACCCAGTGGGCGATCCATGCGGCGCGGCCTGCCTTGCCGCCGCCGACTTCGTGCTCGACGCGGTTCAGGACCCGCAGGTTGCCGAGGGGATGAATGTCGGCGGAGATCGCCAGGGCGATCCCCAGCACCCGCGCGCGCCCGGCGGCGTCCGATGGCACCATCGGTGGCTCCGGGTACAGCGCATCCAGATAATCGATGATCGCCAGTGACTGGAAGATGCGGTTGCCGTCATGCTCCAGCACCGGAACCAGACCGGAGGGGCTGATCTCCCGAAAGGACTCCGCGCGTTGCTCCCCCTTGAACAGGTTGACGAAGATCCGCTCCGCCTCCACGCCCTTCAGGTTCATGACGATGCGCACGCGATAGGCCGCGGACGAACGGAAATAGTCATAGAACTTCACTGGCCTGTCCCCTTCCCGATGTTGGCCGCCGCGCTGGCGTAGAGCGATGTCGGCTCATGTTCCTGCAGGCGCGGCAGGTCACCGGCGATCGTGTCCCGCAGCGCCGCCAGCAGATCGCGTGCACCGGGATAGTTCCTGTCCAGGCCGGTCCGCATCACCTGCGCCAGTGTCCTGGCCCACTGGCGGACAAGGGCGCGCGCATCCTCCGCCGCCGGATCGAAGCGCCGGTAGATATGGCCGATCTCCATCGCCACCATGTCGCCGATCCGGTCGGCCCTGACGCCGTCCTCGTCCAGCAACTGCTGGTTCACCAGATCAAGGAACCCGTCCAGCCGCCGAAGGTCGCCGCTCAGCGTCTCCGGATCGAAGCGCCGGGTCACGGTCCCGAGGCGTTCGGCGTCGCTGATCACCACCGCCAGTGTCTCGTCGGACAGGTTCAGACCATCGTGGGCGCGCACCGCGTCCCCGACCGTCGCGGCGGAGCCATCGTGCAGATAGGGCGCGCTCTCGGCGAGGCCGAACAGCGGCGGCGCCTGCACCAGGCGTCCGGTCCCGATGTCGTGGAACCGGGTGCCGGGCAGAACCGAGCTGTCCCCGTGGCAGGACAGGCAGTGCGCGCGATAGGCGGCGCTGGTCGCTCGTGCCGGGTCCCGGTCGGTGAAACCGAACTCCATCTGCCAGGCCACCAGCGCATCCATCAGCCAGTCCTCCAGCGGTGGTCCACCGAACTCCCGGGTGATGACATTGTGGCTGAAGGCGCGAAGGGTCGGGAACCGACCGTCATGACCATAGGGCGCGGTCCAGCGCACACCGCGCAGGCTGGGGATGTTGACCGGATTGTCGAGACCATCGTCTTCCCGGAAGTGGAACTCCCGATGGGTCAGGTCGATGTTGCCCGGTCGGTCCGATGCGCCGGGAATCATGAAGGCCGTATTGGCGGCCCCATTGGTGTGGCAGGCATCGCAGGACAGGCCACGCCGGGCAGCGTCGCGCCCCAGCGTCAGCGGGCTGCGAAACACCAGCTCCCCCAGGCGTGCCAGATGACCGGCGGTGCCGCCGCGTTGCTCCGCAATGACGGCCCGCGCCGGATATTCGGAAAGCGTGGCCTCGATCCGCGATCCGGGCGGCAGCCATTTCAGCGGATCTTCCTGCGCCTCCGCCATGAAGGCAGTCACCAAGGCGGACAGACCGGCGATCAGGGCGGGTAACAGAACCAGGGGCCGAGGCGAAGGCCGGGACATGGATTATCCTGCGTTGAGCATTCCGGGAGTCAGACGCTGCAATATCCACGGCGGCGCCGGGGGAATGCGCGTCATCTGCCAGCGTTCCGCCAGCGCGTCCAGCGTACCATCCGCCTTCATCGCGTCCAGAATCACATTCACCTGTTCGCGCAGGGCAGCATGGCGCTCCAGCACCGCCAGCCCCATGTTGACGCCGAACGGATGTACGTAACCGCTCCAGTGCAGGGGCGTGTCCGGATTGCGCCGCCTGAAGTTGTCGAACTTGTGCAACTCGATCAGCACGGCGTCGAACTCGCCCGCCGCCGCGCGCGTCAGCAGCTCCTTGGTTTCCGAGATATTGGAAATGTCATCCACAAGCAGGCCGCCCGCGTTGCGGAACAGCAGGGCACTGGCCATCGTGCCGACCTCCGCGCCCAGACGCAGGCCCTTCAGGTCGGCCAGGCGGTGGACAGGGCGGCCCTCTGCGGCCGGGCCGACAATGACGCCATAGCCCGCGCGGTAGTATGGCTGCGTCGCGCTGAGCACGCCGAGCTTCACCAGCCGGCCGCGTTCGGAGCGTTTCATGCCTTCATATTCCGGGACCGCACCCTTGTCGGTCTCCGGCTTGCCGAGGGTGGAGCCGAGCAGGGGGTAGCCCGCGATCAGGTCACAGAACCCGTCGCTGAGCAGGGCATTGGCCTCCCACACCGGCACCGCTTCCTCGTCATTCTCCGACTCGAACCACTGGACCTTCAGGGGCCGACCCATGCGCTTCGCGATCTCCTCCGCCACACCATGGTCGAAGCCGCCCTTGCGGGGACCGAAGCTGAATGACAGCGGTGGCGAGTCCTCCTCCAGGCAGATCTTGAGGGGCGCAGGCTGGGCCTGTAGGCCGGAGGCCAGCGGCAGGGCCGTCGCGGCAACCGCGGCCAGTCCGGCAAGAAGCTCGCGAACGGGCAGGCGCATCACATCTTGCCCCTGGTCTTGGTGTAGGCCCAGAGGTGATCGATTTCCTCCGCCGACAGGACATCGCCCCAGGCCGGCATTTCGTTGCGTCCCTTCTTGCCATCCTTCACCGACTTGATGAAGCGCGCCCGGTCACCGAGCGGAAACTTGCGCAGGTCAAAGGCGCGGGCACCGGAATTGACCATGTTGGGGCCGTGGCAGATGACGCAGTAGGTATTGTAGAGTTCCTTGCCGGTCTCCGCCGAGCCGGCAGCCTGTGCCGACAGCGAGAATACCGTGGTCGCGAGCATCGTTGCGCCGATGCCGGTCAGTCTGATCCATCGAGCACGCATTGTCCGATTTCTCCAGTAGGTTCGTTCTTGGAAGGCAGAGAAGCAGAAGGGGCCGCCCGGTGTGCAGGCGACCCCTTCAGGCATCCACAGGGGACGCTTACTTCAGCAGCGCGAAGGTCCAGAAGGATCCGCCCGGCTGTACCTTGGTCAGTTTCTCCACGACTTCCGGAGCATTCACACCACCCAGCAGCGGGAAGTAGTTCCGGTAGGCACCGCCGATACCTGACGCGACCGTGATGTACTGCACGCCATCGATCGTGTAGGTCACCGGCTGACCAATGATCCCGGAGCCGGTCTGGAACTGCCAGAGCTTGTCACCGGTGTTGGCGTCGAAGGCCATGAACTCGCCGGTCTGCGCGCCCGTGAATACGAGGTCACCGCCGGTTGCCATGGTGCCGCTCCAGTTGGCGACGTCGAAGCCGACTTCCCACTTGGCCTTGCCCGTCAGCGGGTCAATGCCCCGCAGGTAGGAATGCTTCTCGCCCTCCTTGACGTAGAACAGTGCCTTGGAGAGGTCGATGCCGACATAGAACGTGGCCTTCACCAGCTTCGGCTCGACGGGCTTGTAGCCCATGCCGATTTCCAGCGTGTTGGAATAGACCAGACCGGTCTTCGGGCTGTAGGACGCCGGGAACCAGTTCTTGCCACCGAAAGCGCCCGGCCAGACGACGATTTCCTCGCCCGCCCGCATCTTCTTGGTGATCTCCGAGTCGATCGGGCGACCTGTCTTCATGTCGATCCCGTCGGCCCAGTTCAGATGCTTGACGTACTGGTTGGCCCGCAGCAGTTCGCCATTGGTGCGATCCAGAACGTAGATGAAGCCGTTGCGCCCGACGTGGATCATGACCTTCCGGTTCTGGCCGTCGATCATCATGTCGGTGAGGATGTTCTCGCCCACTTCGTCGTAGTCGTACGGATCATTCGGCGAGTACTGGTAATGCCAGACGATCTCACCGGTCTCCGGGCGCATGGCCAGGGTGGAGGTGATGTAGAGGTTGTCGCCCTTGCGGAACTCGGCGTTCCAGGGACCGCCATTGCCCGTGCCCCAGTAGACCAGGTTCAACTCCGGATCGTAGGAACCGGTGATCCAGGTCGGAGCGCCACCGTGCTTCCAGGTGTCACCCGGCCAGGTCTCGTTGCCTTCCTCGCCCGGCCCGGGAATCACGTACTTGCGCCACAGGTGGCGACCGGTTGCCGGATCCCAGCCGTCAATGAAGCCACGGGTGCCGTATTCGCCACCGGACACGCCGGTGATCACGGCAGCCGGGGTCACCAGCGGTGCCAGCGTCATGGAGTAGCCGTCATCGATGGAGGCAGCAGCGGAGCGCCACAGTTCCTCACCGGTCTCCATGCTGATCGCGATGACATTGCCGTCCAGCGTCACGCGGAACAGGCGGCCTTCCAGCACGGCGGCACCGCGATTGACGATGCCGCAGCAGACGATGCGCGGCGTCTCCGGCGGATATTCGATCTTGTTGACCCAGAGGTTCTTGCCGGTCTTCACATCGATGGCGTGGGTCGCATCGTGGGTGGTGACGTACATGACACCATTGTGGACGATCGGCTGTGCCTCCTGACCACGGTTGTCACCCAGGCTGTAGTTCCAGACCGGAACCAGGCGCCCGACGTTCTTCGCATTGATCTGTTCCAGCGGGCTGTAGCGGGTCTGGTCCCAGCCCATGCCGAGCGTCAGCACATCGTCTGGCGTCGCTGCATCATTCTTGAGATCTTCAATGGTCTGCGCACCGGCGATCACCGGCATGCCAGCGATTACCGCCGCACAGAGTACGCGTTTCAACATGGTCATCTCCTCCCAGGCGGCGATTCTTTTTGCGTTGCATGCCGCTCTTTGAATGCATGAAGTCTCCAACAGTGATGAAACATTTGCAACAATGTCGGTGACGTTGGGGGGAGGATTGATGCGTGACTTGGCGACTTTCGATGATTTTCTGTCTTCTGATGCTGTCGTTCGCCGGACCCGCATCGGCGCAGGCGCGGCAGCAGGTCGATCTGGAACTGCTGCTGGCTCTGGATGTCTCCCACAGCGTGACGGTGGAGGAGCATGAATCGCAGATCTACGGGCTGGCGGCGGCCTTCCGGAATGCGCGTCTGATCTCCGCCATCCGCAACCTGCCGACCGGGCGGGCCGCTGTGGCGGTCATGTTCTGGGCCGGGCCGGAGAACCAGATCATGGCCGTGCCCTGGACCCTGATCACGGATGAGGCCAGCGCGCATGCCTTTGCCGACAGCGTCGCGGCGGAGACGGAACCGCCGTGGGAAGGGTTGAGTTTCACGGCCATCGGCACGGCGCTGCTGCGGGGGGCTGACGAGATCGACAGCAATCGCTTCGAGGGGCGCAGGCGCATCATCGACCTGTCGGGCGACGACCCGTCCAATCAGGGCGTGAAGTCGGCGGAGGCGCGGGACCTCGTGGTGCTCCGCGGTATCGTGATCAATGGCCTTCCGATCCTGCAGGACCGGAAGGAGCACGAGGACCGCGAGGAACTGGTGCGCTATTTCGAGACCGACGTGGCAGGCGGCAACGGAGCCTTCGTCCTGCCGACGCTGGATTTCAACGACTTTCCGCGGGCGATGCTGGCGAAACTGATCACGGAAGTTTCCGGCCTGACACCGCCCGCGCTGCCCCGTCGCCGGCTTGCCAGCACGGCAGCGGACTGACGGGATCCCGCCGCATCAGCGTTGATCGGATGGCAGGTTTCGGGTCTTCCAGCGCCGGAAGAATGTTTCCCCCTTCCGCCCGGCAGGCCCATTTCGGCGATGGATATCGCCAGGGCTGAACAGGCTGCGGCTTCAGGACTGCTGTGGGCGCTCCGGGGCGCTGCGTTCGGCCCAGGCATTGGCCCAGCGGTCGAGATCTGCGAGCTGCTTGCCCAGGTCATCGCCGTCAGCGGTCCGCAGGTAGCCATCAGGCCCCAGGTCCACCAGCCCAAGCTGGCGCAGCGCCTTCAGGCGTGTGTTCAGAACGGTCGGTGATGCCCCGTCACAGGCGTCCCGCAGCGCCCGGAACGTCAATGGACCCTGTCGCAGTTCCCACAGGATCCGCAGGCTCCACCGCTGTCCCAGAATGTCGAACAGCACCATGATCGGGCGACCGGTGGTCGATCCCCGCACGGGTCCAAGGCTCAAGACACCCTCCTTGACGCTACATAATTTGTAGCTACATTGCTCCTACACATTCTGTAGCAAGCCTGGAGTGCCAATGCCATGACCAACATTCTTGCCCCTGTGGAGCCGCCCTTCGAGGCCGAGACCGCTGCGCTGCTGGAAGGCTATCCGCGTGTGCAGGGGCATCTGCTCAGCCTGTTCCGGACCTTCGCCAACAGCGCGCGTTTCCTGCGCAAGGGGGTGCCGAACCTGCTGGACCGGGAAAGCCCGCTGCCCCTGCGGGAAAGGGAGATCGTCATCCTGCGCACCACGGCGCACTGGCGCTGCGAATACGAATGGGGGGTGCATGTCGCCGTCTTTGCGGAGGCCGTCGGTCTCACGCCGGAGCAGATTGCGGCAACGGTGCACGCAAATCCGCAGGCCGCGTGCTGGACCGGGCGGGAGCGCACCTTGCTGACCGTGACCGACAGCCTCGCGGCGACCGGCAACCTGACCGATCCGGTGCTGCAGTCCTTCCGGGACGGCTGGACGGTCGCGCAGCAGCTGGAGGTCATCGCGCTCTGCGGCGCCTATCACACCGTCAGCCAGGTCGCGAATGTCGCGCGGCTGTCGCCCGAGGGCTTTGCCGCGCGCTTTCCCGATGCTGCCTGATCACATGTTGGGGTAATTCGGGCCGCCGCCGCCTTCCGGTGTGACCCAGTTGATGTTCTGCGTCACGTCCTTGATATCGCACGTCTTGCAGTGGACGCAGTTCTGGGCGTTGATCTGCAGCCGCGGGTTCGACCCGTCGTCGTCACGCATGATCTCGTAGACGCCAGCAGGGCAGAACCGCTGCTCCGGCGCATCGTAGTAGGCAAGATTGTGCTGCACCGGAACGGTGTCGTCCTTCAGCGTCAGGTGGATCGGCTGGTCTTCCTCGTGGTTCGTGCTGGACAGGAACACCGAAGACAGCTTGTCGAAGGAAACCTCGCCATCCGGTTTCGGATAGTCGATGGGCCTGGCCTGATCCTTCTTGACCAGGGCCTCATGGTCCTTGTGGCCATGCTTGAACGTCCAGGGGACATTGCCCCGGAACAGCATCTGCTCGATGCCCGTATACAGCGTGCCACCGATCAGGCCCCACTTGGCGAAGGCCGGGCGCACGTTGCGGGCCTGATGCAGTTCCTTGTGGACCCAGCTGTTCTCGTAGGCTTCGGGATAGGCGCTCAGCACCTTCTCGGCCTCGCCCTCCTCACCGGCGGCCATCAGCGCGTCATAGGCAGCGTCGGCGGCCATCATGCCGGTCTTGATCGCATTGTGGCTGCCCTTGATCTTCGGCACGTTCATGAAGCCTGCGGCACAGCCGATCAGCGCGCCGCCCGGGAATGCCAGATCCGGCACACACTGCAGCCCGCCTTCGTTCAGCGCCCGCGCGCCGTAGGAAATGCGCTTTCCGCCCTCGAAGAACGGGCGGATGTCGGGGTGATTCTTGTAGCGCTGGAACTCGTCGAACGGCGACAGGTAGGGGTTCTTGTAGTCCAGTCCGATGACGTAGCCGACGGCCACCTGATTGTCTTCCAGGTGATAGAGGAACGAGCCGCCATAGGTGCCCCGGTCCAGTGGCCAGCCCGCCGTATGGACCACCAGGCCTTCCTGATGCATTTCCGGGCGAATCTCCCAGAGTTCCTTGATGCCGATGCCATAGGTCTGCGGCTCGCAGCTTTCCTGCAGGTTGAACCGCTCCATCAGTGTCTTGGTCAGGGAACCGCGGCAGCCCTCGGCGAAGAAGGTGTACTTGGCATGCAGTTCGATGCCCGGCGTATAGCTGTCCTTCTGCTCCCCGGTGCGGGAAATGCCCATGTCACCCGTGGCGACACCCTTCACGGAGCCATCCTCGTGGTACAGCACCTCGGCGGCGGCGAAGCCCGGGTAGATCTCGACGCCGAGCGCCTCCGCCTGCTCTCCCAGCCAGCGGCAGACATTGCCCAGGCTGACGATGTAGTTGCCGTGGTTCTGCATCGGCGGCGGCAGCAGCTTCGCGGGAACGGAGATGTGGCTCGGCTCCGTCAGCATCCAGAACTTCTCGCCCGTCACGGGGACGTTCAGCGGTGCGCCGCGTTCCTTCCAGTCAGGGAACAGTTCGTTCATGGCGCGCGGGTCCATAACCGCGCCGGACAGGATATGGGCACCGATCTCGGACCCCTTCTCCAGCACGCAGACATTCACCTCCGTGCCAGCCTTCTCCGCGAGCTGCTTCAGCCGGATTGCCGACGACAGGCCGGACGGACCACCGCCAACGACCACAACGTCGTACTCCATATACTCGCGTTCCATTGAGAGACTCCCCTTGCACCTGTGCCGGACCCCGCCGACCCCGAACGACCCGTGACCGCGGGCCCTGTTCGCCATACGCCAGCCCGCGCAACACGGATCAGCCTAGCCTTGAACACAACAAATTCAAGCGACGGTCAATCCGGGGTATATTCAATGAATGACCGATACCACAAGTCAGTTCCACGCCGATCTGGCGGCGCTCGCCTTTCTGGTGGACGCCGGGCTGGACGTCGTGATCGGGGCCGAGCCGACGGATCGGCTGAAACCGCCACCCGCGCCTGTTGCCGCGCCTGCTGAACCGGAGCGCGCGCGCACGACCGCAGCGGCCCCCGCTGCCCGTGAGCCGCTGCCGCAGTCCCGACCGGTTGCCGCCCGCCCGGAATCGCCGGAGGTGATATCGGAACGTCAGGCCGCGATCACCGCGCAGCAACTGGCGGCCCAGTGCGCCGACCTGGATGCCCTGCGCGCCGCGCTGGAGGGGTTCCAGGGGCTGGCGATCCGCGAAACGGCAACGCAGCTTGTCTTCGCGGACGGCAATCCCGAGGCTGACATCATGCTGATCGGTGAGGCACCGGGCCGTGACGAGGACCGGTTGGGCCGCCCCTTCGTCGGGGAATCGGGGAAGCTGCTGGACCGGATGCTTGGGGCCATCGGCCTGGACCGGCAATCGGTCTACATCACCAACACAGTGCTCTGGCGTCCGCCCGGCAACCGCAAGCCGACCCCTGCGGAAGTAACCGCGATGCTGCCGTTCCTGGTGCGCCACATCGAACTGGTGGCGCCGAAGGCCCTGCTGATGGTCGGGGGCTCCGCCCTCAGCGCCCTGTTCGACTTCGACGCCCGCATCACGCGGGAGAGGGGACGCTGGCGGGACTATCCGGCGGCGACCGGCCCGATCCCCGCGCTGCCCATGTTCCATCCGGCCTATCTGCTGCGCCAGCCGCAACTGAAACGCCAGGCCTGGCAGGACCTGCTGAGCTTTCGGGAGCGGCTGGATGAACTGGGTGTCGCCCCTGTTGCGGCAGAACCGGTCACGTCAGGCAGCGACTGAGGTCAGGCAACGACTGAGGTCAGGCGAGCACCTTGCCTGCCGTGCAGACTTCACCGGAGGCTGCGGCACCGGCGGGGGTGAGGGGGCGGATCTGTACCCGCTCCGGGTTCTCGTCCGCGATGAACAGGCTCTGGGCGGAAGCCGGATAGAATCCGTACTGCCGGTACAGCGCGGCGTCTCCCACCAGCACCACCAGGTCGATACCGGCCTCTGCCACAAGCTCCATGCTCTGGCTGACCAGTGCCCGCGCCGCGCCCCGTCCCCGCCACGCCGGCAGCACGGCAACGGGACCGAGCAGACGTGCGGTGACACCCTCCACCCGGCAGGGCCAGTACTGGATGCCGCCGATCATGCCCTCGTCCGCGTAGGCTGCCAGGCCGAAACGGTCGCAAGGGGGCACGCCATCGCGAAACCGATAGGCGATCTTGGTCGTCCGGTCGGGACCGAAACAGATGTCGAGGATGGCGGGAAACCGGGACGCACTTTCTGCGTCCATGTGGGAAATCCGGAACATTATGAGGCGACTTCGATCTGGTGGCTGCAATAAGGCGGGCAAGCTGCTGAACCACGCATCAGGTGCCCACCCGATACGTCAGCCGCCGCGTCGTCGCTGTTCCATGAACGTGCTCATGCCATTTTCTTTAGCGTCAGTTTGATCCCGAAGACAGAAAAAACTGCACCCGGCGGAGCGTCTGCCCTGTGCCGCACCGGCTTGCCCTTCGGCATGACTGGCCGCATTGTCGTTCCCGCGAATGCACCTGGGGAAATCCCGGACCAGGCCTTAACGGTTGCTCCGGAAGGGGAGGATCGAGCCATTCCGGTACGAATTGTCGGCATGATCGGCGTGGCACCACAGGCCACGGAGGCGACGGTGCACATCATCACCGGCGGCATTTCGCCGGCGTTCCTCAAGACCTTCGCCCAGGCCCATGAGGCGGCGGGCTATGACCTGGTGCTGGTGGGCTATACCTCCCAGTCTGCCGAAGGGTTCCAGGTCGCGTCCTTCGCGGCGGCACACACCGAACGGCTGGGCTATCTGATCGCGCACCGGCCCGGCTTCATCCAGCCGACGCTGGCGGCGCGCAAGATCGCCACCTTCGACAATCTGCATCAGGGCCAGATCGCCGTGCACATCATTGCCGGCGTCAGTGATGCCGAGCAGCGCATGGACGGCGACTTTCAGCCGAAGGACATCCGCTATCGCCGCGCCGCGGAGTACCTCTCGGTCATGCGGCGAGTCTGGACCGAGCCCGGCCCGTTCGACCACAAGGGCGAGTTCTACGCGTTCGAGGGCGTGCGGAGCGACGTCCAGCCGTTGCAGCAGCCCTATCCGCCGCTGTTCTTCGGCGGATCGTCGGAGGGCGCGCTGGCGATGGGGGCGGAACATTGCGACGTCTTCGCCATCTTCGGCGAGCCGCTGGCGGAGACGGCAGAACGCATTGCGGACTTCCGAAAGCGGGCAGCCGTCTTCGGGCGCACCCCCCAGTTCAACATGTCCATCCGCCCGATACTGGGGGAGACCGAAGCGGAAGCCTGGCAGAAGGCGGATGAGATCCTGGCCCAGGTGAATGCGGAGCTGGGCAGGCACGCAGGCCGTGCCGCGTCTGATGAGTCGGGCCGTCGCATCCTGGAGGCGGCCGCGCGCGGCGATGTGCATGACACGCGACTCTGGACGGCGCTGGCAAAGGCCTATGGCGCACAGGGCAATACCACCTGCCTGGTCGGCACGGCGGAACAGGTCGCGGATGCGATGCTGGAATACTACAGGCTGGGGATCGGCGGTTTCCTGCTGCGCGGGTTCGATCCGCTGGGCGACGTGACGGCCTACGGTCGTGAACTCATACCCCGCATTCGTGCCGGTGCTGCAGAGATCGACGCCGCAGCGGGGGGCACGCCAGACGCCTGACCCGGCGGGTCAGAACAGCGCGTTTCGGGCGGTATGTTGAGTATTGGCTCATGCACTGGCGAAGAGGAGCCATGCAGGAACGATACTGGTGGGTAGTCTGCCGACAAGTTAGGATACGACTCCTTAAATGTTGTGAGGTTTGTTTTGTCCGACACACGCAAGGAACTCTCCACCGCCGACGCACAGGGTCAGGAAGTTGGCGCCGCCAGTGCTGACGGCGGTCTGGCAGTGTCCCAGCCGGCGCGCCCGCGAAAGCGGTTGATGCGCCGTTTCGTGCTGCTTTTCGTCATTCCGGTGCTGGTCATTGCCGGTGTGGGCTTCGGCTACGCACTGGGCGGGCGCTACATCACCACGGAGAATGCCTACGTCAAATCCGCCAAGTTCGCCGTCTCAAGCGATCTGGATGGCCGGGTTTCCGCGGTCCATGTGGTCGAGAACCAGCGCGTCCGTGCCGGTGACGTGCTCGTCGAACTCGACAGCCGCGCGCACGAGATCAGGCTGGCGGAGACGGAGGCCGATCTGGCCCGTGCCCGCAGTCAGGTGGCCGGTCTGAAGTCCGACTACCGTGCCTCGCTGGCGGAACTGGAAGAGACCCGCGCCCGGATCAGCCATCTGGAAAGCCAGACCGAACGCTACCGCAGCCTGTCGAAGCGCGGCATTGCCGCCTCGGCGCAGTATGAGGAAGCCGCCGCTGACCTTTCCGCCGCCAAGCGCCGGGTCGCGACGCAGCAGGAACGGGTGAAGGAAGCACTGATCTCCATTGGCGGCGACATCAACCGCCCCGTGGAGAAGCACCCGCTCTATCTGGCCGCTGCTGCCGCACGTGATCAGGCGCTGCTCTGGCTCGACTATACCCGCATCATCGCGCCCGCGAACGGGATCGTGACCGCGATCCATCTGGAGCCGGGCGAGTTTGTCGAGAAGGGCGAGCCGATCTTCGCCCTGGTCGACGACCGGGAGACCTGGGTCGAGGCCAATCTGAAGGAAACCCAGCTCACCCATGTGCATGAAGGGCTGAAGGCGGAGATCGAGGTCGATGCCTATCCCGGCGTGACCTGGAAGGCGACCGTGCAGGGCATTGCCCCGGCAACCGGTGCCGAATTCTCCATCCTGCCGCCCCAGAATGCGACGGGTAACTGGGTCAAGGTCGTCCAGCGGGTGCCGGTGCGCCTGCGCTTGCTGCCGAACCAGGACCGCCCGCCGCTGCGTGCCGGCATGACCGCCCACATCTCCATCGACACGGGGCGGGAGCGCAAGCTGCTCACCGAAGCCCGTGCCGCGATCGGGATTCCGCGTACCGACCGCTGAATTTCGGAGCACCCTGTTTCCGACCGACCTGACCGGGGACGTGGTCTGAACGCGTCCACCCGGTGCCAGGGATACCGTTGACCCTGCGCCAGCGGTGCCGGGCCTGCCCCGGCACCCTGCTGTCAATTTCCTGCATCAGTCGAAGAACACGAATGCCCGCACCTCGATGCTCTGCCGTGCCGGCGCGTCGGCAGGCGTGTCCGGGTGCGCGAAGGCGGTATGCGGGGTGAAGCGTGCGCGTCCGTCCGTGGCGGAATCATAGCTCTTCAGCAACAGCACCTCGTCCCGTGACATCTCCGGGAAGTAGACCCAGCGGTGGGCCGGATCATGGGCGAACTCGTAGATCTCGCCGACCCGGTCCTCGAACACCAGGTCGGTGGCGATCAGGTGCTCGGGCCGCAGGCTGTCGGCTTCGGCCACGGCGAGGGGGGAGGCCAGCACCGGGCCGGTGATCGACCGCCAGACGTTGATCTCCGCCACACGCCGCGACAGCAGGCCTTCTGCCTCGTCGCCCATCAGGTCGCGTACCCGCGTCGGTCCGGACTTCTCCGTGTAGTCCACGTGGGCACGATGCACCGGCAGGCGGGTCGGATTCGTCTGGTCCGTGCCACCGCCCGTGACGCGCACGGTATGGTCGAAGATCCGGACCCGGCTGGCACCGGTCTCCGCCTTCAGCAATGCCTCGAGCTGCGGGTAGTAGTCGCGTTCCACCTGGACCGGATCATGGAAGTCGATGTCGGTCGCGGGCACGGCGCGAAACGCGAAGCCGGCGCGGTCGAGGTGGAAGTGCTCGGCCTCCGGTCGTCCGTCCCTGATGCTGACGGTCACGGGCCGGTCCGGGTGGGTGCGCCGGGTCTCGGCATTCGTGCCCTGCGGCGGGATGAAGGCCTTGTGGCGCTGTCCGTCGGTCACCGTATAGATGATGTCCGCGCGCACTGCCGGAACCGGTGTCACTTGTTCCGTCTCTGTCGGGCGTGGTGCGTATGCTGTTGCCGTGGCCATGATGTCCTCCGCTGGTTTCGTTGCTGCTTCCTATCTGGCGCGCGCACCTGGGGCCCAAAAGCGAAAATCTCTCCGTCTCGGCACAGTTTTGTTTTGTCGGGCGTTCAGGATGACTATAACGCCCCCATGTCTGATCCAGTCTCCAGCAACCCGATCTTCGTGGCGATCGACACCGACGATGTGGCGGCGGCGCGCGACCTCGCCCTGACGCTCGCCGGGGCAGTGGGCGGTATCAAGCTGGGCAAGCAGTTCTTCACGGCGAACGGCCCCCAGGGGGTCCATGACGTGCTGCCTGAAGCGATCCGGGAACGTCTGCCCCTGTTCATCGATCTGAAGCTGCATGACATTCCCAATACGGTGGCCGGTGCCGTGACCTCGCTGGCGCGCAGCCTGGCGCCCGCCTTCCTGACCCTGCACGCCTCCGGCGGTGCGGCGATGGTCGCTGCGGCGCGAGAGGCAGCGGAAGGCTTTGGTGCGGCCCGCCCGAAACTGCTGGCCGTCACGGTACTGACCAGCATGAGCGACAGCGATCTGGCCGACACGGGCGTGACCGGTGGCGCGGAGGAACAGGTGGTGCGGCTGGGCAGGCTGGCCATTGCCAATGGCGCGGACGGACTGGTCTGCAGCCCGAAGGAGATCGCGCCGCTGCGTGCCGCGCTGGGGGGGGAGCCCTTGCTGGTGACGCCGGGGATCCGACCTGCCGGTGCCGCGCTGGGCGATCAGAAGCGTGTGATGACCCCGGCGGAGGCGATGCGGGCCGGGGCCAGCCGCATGGTGATCGGTCGCCCGATCACCGGCGCCGATGATCCGGCTGCCGCCGCGATGGCCATTCTGGAAGAGATCGGCTGATGGCTGTACGCGCAAAGATCTGTGGCCTGAACGATGCCGTGTCGCTGAGGGCAGCGCTTGCCGGCGGTGCGGATGCCATCGGCCTGGTCTTCTATGCCCCGTCACCCCGTGCGGTCAGCCCGGAACAGGCTGCCGCCCTGCTGGCGGAAGTTGGTTCGGTTGCGGACAGGGTTCAGAAGGTCGGGCTGTTCGTCGATCCCGATGACGCCCTGCTGGACGCCGTGCTGGCCCGGGTGCCGCTGGATCTGGTGCAGTTGCACGGATCGGAAACGCCGGAGCGGGTGGCGGAGATCGGCCGCCGCACCGGCCTGCCGGCCATGAAGGCCTTCAAGATTCGCCATGCGGAGGATTTCGGCGCTGTCGGGGATTACGACAGCGCCGCGTCATGGCTGCTGTTCGACGCCAAGGCGCCGGACGATGCGAAAGATGCCCTGCCGGGTGGCAATGGCATGACGTTCGACTGGCGACTGCTGGCGGGGCGCGACTGGGGCCATCCATGGATGCTCTCCGGCGGGCTCGATGCGACGAACGTGGCGGAGGCGATCCGCATCAGCGGCGCACCCTGGGTGGATGTTTCATCCGGTGTCGAGCGCGCCCCCGGCCACAAGGACCCCGCGCGGATCACGGCCTTCCTGCAGGCCGTCCACGCGGTGTGACAGACCTTCTCCCGGCGGTTGCCGGGTTTCAGAAAGAAGCAATTCCATGACTGTGACCAACAATCCCAACAGCTTTCGCAACGGCCCGGACGGGACCGGCCATTTCGGCGACTACGGCGGGCGCTATGTCGCCGAAACGCTGATGCCGCTGATCCTGGAACTGGACGAGGCCTATGAGGCGGCCAAGGCCGACCCCAGCTTTCAGGAGGAACTGGATTACTACCTGCGTGACTACGTCGGGCGTCCCAGCCCGATGTACTACGCTGAACGGCTGACCGAGCATTTCGGCGGCGCGAAGATCTACTTCAAGCGGGACGAGCTGAACCACACCGGCGCGCACAAGATCAACAACTGCATGGGCCAGATCCTGCTGGCCCGGCGGATGGGCAAGCCGCGCATCATCGCGGAGACCGGCGCGGGCCAGCATGGTGTCGCAACCGCGACCGTCGCCGCCCGCTTCGGCCTGCCCTGCCATGTCTACATGGGGTCGGTGGATGTGGAGCGGCAGTCGCCGAACGTGTTCCGCATGAAGCTGCTGGGGGCGGAGGTCGTCCCCGTCACCTCCGGTTCCTCCACCCTGAAGGACGCGATGAACGAGGCGCTGCGGGACTGGGTGACCAATGTCTCCGACACCTTCTACATCATCGGCACGGTGGCGGGACCGCACCCCTATCCGGCCATGGTGCGTGACTTCCAGTCGGTCATCGGCAATGAGGCAAAGCAGCAGATGATGGAGAAGGAAGGGCGCCTGCCCGACCAGATCGTTGCCTGCATCGGCGGCGGCTCCAACGCCATGGGCCTGTTCCATCCGTTCCTGGACGACCCGGACGTGCAGATCGTCGGTGTCGAGGCCGCAGGCCATGGTGTCGACACGGACAAGCACGCCGCCTCCCTGACGGGCGGGCGCCCCGGCGTACTGCATGGCAACAAGACCTATCTGCTGCAGACCGAGGATGGGCAGATCGAGGAAGCGCATTCGATCTCCGCCGGGCTCGACTATCCCGGCATCGGGCCGGAGCATGCCTGGCTGAAGGATGCCGGGCGGGTCGAGTATGTCTCCGCCACGGATCAGGAGGCGCTGGAGATGTTTCAGCTCTGCTCCAGGCTGGAGGGGATCATCCCCGCGCTGGAACCGGCACATGCGCTGGCGCATGTTGCCCGTGTCGCGCCGACCCTGCCGAAGGATCACATCATCCTGATGAACATGTGCGGTCGCGGGGACAAGGACGTCTTCACCGTTGCCGACGCCCTGGGGGTGAAGCTGTGAGCGCGCGTATCACGCGGCGCTTCGCGGCGCTGAAGGAACAGGGCCGGTCCGGCCTTGTCACCTTCGTCATGGGTGGGGATCCTGACTTCGAGACCTCCGCGCGCATCCTCGAGGCCCTGCCGGGTGCCGGTGCCGACGTGATCGAGATCGGCATGCCCTTCACCGACCCGATGGCGGATGGTCCCGCGATCCAGGTCGCGGGTCTGCGGGCACTGGGCAATGGCCAGACCCTGAAGCGGACGCTGGAACTGGTGACCCGGTTCCGCAAGGCCGATCAGGACACGCCGATCGTGCTGATGGGCTATTTCAACCCGGTGCTGAACCATGGCATCGCCGCCTTCGCGGTGGATGCCGCCGCCGCCGGGGTGGATGGCCTGATCATCGTCGATCTGCCGCCGGAGGAGGATGCCGAACTGCTGTCTGCCGCGGCGGCGCAGGACATCTCGCTGATCCGGCTGGCAACACCCACGACGGATGACAAGCGGCTGCCGACCGTGCTGCAGAACACATCCGGCTTTGTCTATTATGTCTCCGTTGCCGGGATCACCGGCGCGGGCCATATGGATACGGTTGCAGTCGCCGCAGCGGTGGAACGGCTGAAGCGCCATACCGATCTGCCGGTCGCAGTCGGTTTCGGCATCAAGACGCCGGAGCAGGCGGCGGCGGTGGCCCGGGTCGCGGACGCTGCAGTGGTTGGTACGGCCATCGTTGATCAGGTGGGCAAGGCCGGTGATGACCGCGATGCGGCGGTGGCCAATGTGGTGGAACTGGTGACAGCCCTTGCCGATGGTGTACGTTCTGCCTGACGGGTGTCTGTCCTGGACATGGATCTAACGGAGGTATCCCCTTGAGCAACAATGGTCCCTATCGGGAGGGCGTTGCCGCATGAGTTGGCTGACCAACCGTGTCCTGCCCAAGATTGGTCTGGGCCGCCGCAAGGATGGCCCGGACAATCTCTGGGAGAAATGCCGCGCCTGCGGGCAGATGGTGTTCCATCGTGACCTTGAGCAGAGCTTCAGGGTCTGCCCGCACTGCGACCACCACATGCGTCTCACCGCGTCCCAGCGGCTGGAGCTTCTGTTCGATGATGGCGTGTTCGAGCGGCTGAAGACGCCGCAACCGCCGATGGATCCGCTGAAGTTCAAGGATTCCCGGCGCTATCCGGACCAGATCAAGGATGCCCGCAGCGCGGCGGAAGCCGACTTCGCGGTGGAGGCCGGTCTGGGCCGCATCGGTGGCCAGTCGGTCGTGGTTGCGGCGCAGAACTTCTTCTTCATGGGCGGCTCCGTTTCCCCGGGCGAAGGGGAGGCGATTGTCGCGGCGGCGGAACGGGCCGTGCAGGAAGATGCGGCCCTGATCGTCTGTGCGGCATCGGGCGGCATGCGGATGCAGGAGGGGATATTGTCCCTGATGCAGATGCCCCGCACCACGGTCGCGATCCAGCGGCTGAAGGAAAAGGGCCTGCCCTACATCAGCGTGCTGACGGATCCGACCACGGGGGGCACGACCGCGTCCTTCGCGATGATCGGGGACGTGGCGATTGCCGAACCGGGCGCGCTTATCGGGTTCGCCGGGCCACGGGTGATCGAACAGACGATTCGGGAGCAGTTGCCGGACGGGTTTCAGCGGGCGGAGTATCTGCTGGAGCACGGCATGGTGGACATGGTGGTGCATCGCCATGAACTGGCGGACACGCTGGGTCGCATCCTTTCGCTGATGCGGGAACCGGTGGTGGCGCCACCTGCGTCCCTGCCGCCGCCGGAGCCTGTGGTGATTCCCGAGCCTGATGCTGACTCCGAACTGATGAACACGGAGCCGGACAGCGCGGAAGATGACGCCGGGGAGGTACCTGAGAAGTCATCGTGAGAACGCCCCTGACCGACGCCGCACTGGACCGGATCACCCGCCTGGGCGCGCGTCGGATGGAACTCGATCTGGAGCGTCTGCCGACACTTCTGGAACGGCTGGGCGCACCGCACCGGCGCTTGCCGCCTGTTGTCCATATCACCGGCACCAACGGCAAGGGTTCGGTCGTTGCCTGCCTGAACGCCATGCTGTCGCGGCAGGGCTTGCGGGTTCAGCGCTATATCTCGCCCTATCTGTCCCGCCCCACGGAGCAGGTGCTGCTGCCTGACGGCGAGATTGCCGATGCGGTCTATGCGCAGGCGCTGACACGGGTCGCCGACGTGAATGACGGCGCCCCGCTCCCCGTCTTCGAGGCCATGACCGCAGCGGCCTTCCTCTGCTTTGCGGAGTCCCCGGCTGACGTGCTGCTGCTGGAATGTGGCATGGGGGGGCGGCTGGACTGCACCAATACCGTGCCGGATGTCTGCGTCAGCGTCATGACCCCGGTTGCCCTGGATCATCAGGCGTTTCTCGGCCCCGACACGACCAGTATCGCGCGGGAGAAGGCGGGTATCTTCCGGGCCGGTGTGCCTGTGGTTGCCAACCCGCAGGACGTTGATGCCATCGCGGTCGCCCATGCGGCCACAAGGGCGCTCGGCTGTCCCCTGCATCTGGCGGGCCGGGACTGGTCCATCGATGGGGAGAGCGGTGCCTACGCAGGTGAGTCGGACCTGGTCCTGCCACGTCCGGGACTGACCGGACAGCACCAGTGGCAGAATGCGGCCCAGGCGGTCGCGGTGATGGAGGTGCTGGCCAGGCGGGCGCCTGCCGTCAGGGCGCCGGACAGCGAGACCGTGGCGGCAATTGCCGACGTCCGGCTGTCTGCGCGTTTCCATCAGGTCCGGCATCCCGACGCGTCCCGCCGGATCTGGGTGGATGGGGGACACAATGTTCACGCGGCCGAGGCGGCTGCGGCGGCGCTGGCCGCCATGCCCTCACAGCCGCTTACCCTGATCGTCGGCATCCTGGACAACCGACCCGTGGCCCCGTTCCTCAGTGCCTTCGCGCACCTCGATCCCACAGTCATCGGTGTCCCGATCCAGCACCAGCCCGTATATGCCGTCGGCACGCCAACCGCCCCCGAAAAGATTGCAGCGATCGCGCGTGATCTCGGTCTGTCGGGAAGGCACGCGCCGGACTGGCAGCAGGCGCTGGAACAGAGCGATCCGCGCCGCCAGGTGCTGATCACGGGATCGTTGTACCTGGTGGGCGAGGTATTGCAGACATTGCCACCCTGCTGAACTACCGTGCCCCGAAAGACAGGAACAAGGACACCCCTATGCTGACCGTGCATCACCTGAACAATTCCCGTTCCCAGCGCATTCTGTGGCTGATGGAGGAACTGGGCCTCGACTACGAACTGAAGAAGTATCAGCGCAACGCCGAAACCAACCTCGCCCCGCCGGAACTGATCGCAGTGCATCCGCTGGGCAAGTCGCCGGTGCTCACCGATGGTGACCAGACCATCATCGAATCCGGCGCGATCATCGACTATGTGATCCGTCGCCATGGCGGCGGCAGGCTGCAACCCGATCCGTCGACCGCCGACTACGACACCTATGTGCAGTGGCTGCAGTACGCGGAAGGCTCGGCCATGCTGCCGCTGATGCTGTTCATGTACGTCGGTCGGCTCGGAGAGGCGGGCGCACCGCTGCATCCGCGCATCGAGAGCGAGATCGCCAATCATGTCGGCTATATCAATCGCCACCTCGAGGGGCGCGAGTTCCTGGTCGGCGACAGCCTGACCGGTGCGGACATCAACCTCAGTTTCGTCGGCGAGATCCTCGGCCCCTTCGGCAAGCGCGGCACGTTCCCCAATGTCGACCGCTGGATCGCCAGCCTGCACAAGCGTCCGGCCTGGCAGACCGCGCTGGAAAAGGGCGGCACCTACGCCTTTGCCTGACCACACGACCCGGTCTTCGGCATGCAGGCCGGAGACCGGGCTCGCGGATCAGGTCCGCGAGCGGCTGGGGGGAAGCATTGCAAACCTGCGCCACCACCCCACGGACGCCGTACCCGGGCTCGACCCGGGTGCCCAGCGTGCCGGGTTGACGTCCGCCAGCAGGCCCTGCGGTCTAGTCCTCGTCTTCCGCGGCCTCGTCGCGGCGGATCATTGTGCCGACGCCATGCTCGGTGAAGGTTTCCAGCAACACCACGTTGGGGATGCGGCCATCCAGAATGGTTGCTGATCCGACGCCATTGCGGATGGCGTCCAGGCAGGTCTCGATCTTCGGGATCATGCCACCCGTGATGACGCCCTGACCGCGCAGCACCAGCACATCGCGCGGGGTCAGCACCTGCACCAGCTTCTTGTCCCTGTCCAGCACCCCGGCCACATCCGTCAGCATGATCAGCTTCGCGGCCGAAAGGGCGGAGGCGATGGCGCCTGCTGCCGAGTCGGCATTGATGTTGAAGGTTTCGCCTTTCTTGCCGACACCGATCGGCGCGATCACGGGGATCACCGAGTCCAGATCGATGGCGTTGAAGATGTCGGGGTTGATGGTGCGCGGCTCTCCCACGAAACCCAGGTCGAGGATCCGTTCGATGTTGGAATCGGGATCGCGGCGTGACCGGTTCAGCTTGCGTGCCTGAATCAGACCACCGTCCTTGCCCGACAGGCCGATGGCCATGCCGCCTTCCTGCTGGATGGCGGTGACGATCTGCTTGTTGATGGAGCCGGAGAGCACCATCTCGACGATATCGACAGTGGCGCGGTCGGTGACCCGCAGGCCGTCGACGAACTCACTCTGGATCTTCAGCCGGTCAAGCATGGCCCCGATCTGCGGGCCGCCGCCGTGAACGATGACTGGATGGATGCCGACCTGCTTCAGCAGCACGATGTTGCGGGCGAATGCCTTGGAAAGCGCTTCGTCGCCCATGGCATGGCCGCCATACTTGACGACAAAGACCTCGCCGGCGAAGCGTTTCAGATACGGCAGGGCTTCCTGCAGCGTCGCGGCCTTCTTCATCAGTTCGTCGTCCACGAACTTCCTCCCAATCGCCTCGAATCGATCCCTGTTATAGCCCGGCGGACTGTTGCGTCGCCAGACGTTCAAGCTCGGCGCGCAGCTCGGCGATGCCGGTGCCCTTCTCGGCGCTGGTCAGGAACTGTTTCGGATAGGCGGCCACGTGCTTCTCCAGGCCCTTCCGCGTTGCCTCGAAGACCCGTTCCTGCTGGGTGGTCTTCAGCTTGTCGGCCTTGGTCAGGATGACCTGAAACACCACCGCCGACTTGTCCAGCATGCTCATGAAATCCTCGTCCGGCGGCTTGATGCCGTGGCGGGAGTCGATCAGCAGGTTGACCCGCGTCAGGTTCGGACGGCCCTGAAGGTAGCGCCGGATCAGCCGGGTCCAGGCCTCGACCGCCGGTTTCGGCGCCTTGGCGAAGCCATAGCCGGGCAGGTCGACAAGCATCAGCCGTCCACCCAGATCGAAGAAGTTCAGTTCCTGTGTCCGGCCCGGCGTGTTCGACGTGCGCGCCAGCGCCTTCCGTCCGGTCAGCGCATTCACCAGGCTGGACTTGCCGACGTTGGAGCGTCCGATGAAGGCCACTTCCGGCATGTCGGGCGGAGGCAGGTGCTCCAGCGCGACCACGCCCTTCAGGAAGGTGCAATCGCCCGCGAAGAGCTTGCGCCCCGCCTCGATATCCGGCTCCGGATCCATCATGCCGCGAGTCCCTTCCGGGCGTCAGGTGCTCTTGGCCGGCTGGTTCTTCCGGTTCGCCATCCGCCGCTTGATCACATACTGCTGCAGGATCGAGAGCAGGTTGTTGGCGGTCCAGTAGATCACCAGACCCGCCGGGAAACGCGCCAGGAAGAAGGTGAACACCAGCGGCAGCATCATCATGATCCGGGCCTGCATCGGGTCCGGCGGTGTCGGGTTCATCTTCTGCAGCAGGAACATGGAGCCACCCATCAGGATCGGCCAGATACCGAGATGCAGCAGGTCCGGGGTATCCCAGGGGATCAGACCAAACAGTTCGAAGATATTGGTGGGATCAGGTGCGGAGAGATCCTGGATCCAGCCATAGAAGGGCGCATGACGCATCTCGATGGTCACGAACAGCACCTTGTAGAGCGCGAAGAACACGGGGATCTGCAACAGGATCGGCACGCAGCCCGAAACCGGATTCACCTTGTTCTTCTTGTAGAGCCCCATCATCTCCTGCTGCATCCGCTGGCGGTCCTCGCCATAGCGTTCGCGGATCTTCACCATTTCCGGCTGCAGTTCCTTCATGGCGTTCATGGAGACGTAGGACTTGTAGGCCAGCGGCAGGAACAGGGTCTTGATGATGATCGTGGTGGCGATGATCGCCAGACCCAGATTGCCCAGCAGGCTGTTGAAGAAGTCGATGGCGATGAACAGCGGCTTGGTCAGGAACGGGAACCAGCCCCAGTCGATGGCATTCTCGAACAGCGGAATCTTCAGTGTCTCGGCATAGCCGTTGATCAGGTCCACTTCCTTGGCGCCGGCAAACAGGCGGTTGGTCAGCGTGACCTCGCTGCCCGAAGCCACCGTGATCGGATCGGCCAGGAAGTCGGTCTGGTACTTGTCGATGCCGCCCACGTAGGTATGGCGGAAGGCCCCTTCGAAGGCGGTTCCCCGGTCGGGGATCAGCATCGTCATCCAGTACTTGTCGGTGAACCCGATCCAGCCTTCCTTGGTCTGCTCCTTGATGTCACCGTCTTCGGCGATGGTGTCGTAGTCGACCTCCATCACCTTGTCCTGCAGGCCGCCCAGCATGCCCTCGTGCAGGATGTAGAAACCGCTGGTCTCCGGCGTGCCATGGCGGCTGATGCGGCCATAGGAATGCATCGTGACCGGCTGGCCGGAATTGTTGCGTACCGTCTGCTGCACCGTGAACATGTAGTTCGGGTCGATCTCGAAACGACGGACGAAGGTCAGGCCCTGGCCATTGTCCCAGGTCAGCGTGACGGGCTGTCCGGGGGCGAGGGTGTCCCCGTCCGCCACCCACGGCGTCTCCGACGTGGGCATGGCCGCGGAACTGCCCAGGGCGTTCAGCCAGCCGAAATCGACGAAGTAGGGATCGGCCGCGTCGCGCGGGTTCAGCAGCTCGATTTCCGGCGATGTCGGATCGGTGGTCTGGCGGTAGTCCGGCAGGGTCAGATCGTCGATCCAGCCGCCGCGCAGGCGGATCGAGCCGTGCAGGCGCGGCGTGTTGATGCGGATACGCTGCTCCGCCCCGATCGCGGTCTCGCGGTTCACGCCTGCCGTCGGCACCGTGCCAGGCAGGCTGGCGCCGGGTGCGGACACCCCGGGTACCGTGCTGGCCGCGCCGGTGCTGCCGGGCGTGCCGACCGCAGGCGACTCGATGGGCGGCGGCGGGGGCGGATCACCCGGGAACAGGGTCTGGAATCCCAGCAGGATCACGACTGACAGCACGATGGCCAGGATCAGATTGCGCTGTTCGGACATGCGGGGGCCTCGACTTCAGGGATCAGGAGCGGCGGGAAAGATGGCTGGAAGGTGCCGTGGTTGCCGCGCTTTTACGCGTTTCCGGCACAGGATCATAGCCATGACCGCCAAGGGGGTGACAACGTGACAGCCGCCGGAGCGCCAGCCAGCTGCCGCGCAGGACGCCGTGACGCTCCAGCGCCTCGATGGCATAGGCGGAGCAGGTGGGCTGAAACCGGCAGTTGGGTCCCAGCCAGGGCGAGATGACGTACTGGTAGAAGCGGATGGGAACTGTCGCGATCCGGCGCAGCATCATGCCGTGCCCTCCCGCAGCAGTTTCAGGCGTTTTAGGGAGTGCAGCAGATCGTCGGTCAGATCGGCGAAGTCTCGTTCCACCGTCGCCGCGCGGGCGATCAGCACATAGTCATTGCCGGGCTGTGCCTGGCGGACAAGCTGATCGGTCGCAAGCGCGCGCAGACGACGCTTGGCCCGGTTGCGCCGGACCGCGTTGCCAACCTTCTTGGATGCTGTGAAACCGATACGGATCGCCATGGCGTTGCCCGTCTCATCGGTGCTCTCCGGACCCACCGGAATGGGGGCAGCCTGCAGCACCAGACCCTTGGCGGCGGTGCGGCGCCCCTTGCGTGCGAGCCTGAGGAAGTCGGCCCGCCGTTTCAAACGACCGACTTCCACGTGGCCGTGCCTCAGGCCGACAGCTTCTTCCGGCCCTTGGAACGACGGCGGCGCAGAATGGTCTGACCGGCCACGGTGGCCTTGCGGGCGCGGAAGCCATGACGGCGGGCGCGCACGAGATTGCTCGGCTGGAATGTACGCTTCACGACAGGCTCTCCTGTACGAACAGAATGGGGACCCGGACACGTGCCGGGGGCAAGAGAAGGGGTGTATATGTGGGCCTCACGGTCAAGTCAACCGCGCCGGGGCTGCAATTCGGCCACAGGCATCCTAGGTTTGATGCTGATCGTTGACCGTTCCATCCCTCTCCCCGTCCCCTTCGCCCATGGAATCCTTCCGAATGGGCAATCCGGCGGGAGAGGGGGGGAACGGCCAGCGGACAGCCATCCCCCCGGCCACGAACAGGAACCATCGCACCATGTCCGACATTCTGGAAACCGACATCTGTGTCATCGGCGGCGGCTCGGGCGGTCTGAGCGTTGCCGCCGGTGCCTCCCAGATGGGGGCACCGACCGTCCTGATCGAGGGCGGGAAGATGGGTGGCGACTGCCTGAACTATGGCTGTGTGCCGTCCAAGGCGCTGCTGGCCGCCAGCCATCACGCGCACGCCTGGACACAGGCCGCACCGTTCGGCATCACGGCCACCGCGCCGAAAGTAGACTTCCCGGCGGTCGCGGATCACGTGCGCCATGTCATCGACGGGATTGCGCCGGTGGACAGCCAGGAACGGTTCGAGGGGCTGGGTGTCACCGTCATCCGCGACTGGGCCCGGTTCATCGACGAGCGCACGGTGGAGGCCGGGGGGCAGCGCATCCGCGCCCGCCGCTTCGTGATCGCCACCGGCTCCTCCGCCGTCGCACCGCCGATCCCGGGGCTGGATGCGGTTCACTATCTGACCAATGAGACCATCTTCGACAACCGGGAGCAGCCGGAGCACCTGCTGATCATCGGCGGTGGCCCCATCGGGCTGGAAATGGCGCAGGCGCACCGCAGGCTCGGGTCGCGGGTCACGGTGCTGGAGGCCTTTCGCGCCTTCGGCAAGGATGACCCGGAGCTGACGGCCATCGCGCTGCGCCGCATTCGCGACGATGGCGTCGACATTCGCGAAGGCGTGAAGATCGAGGCCGTGGAGCCTGGCCCCGTCATCGTGCTGGAGGGGGGCGAGAGGATCGCGGGCAGTCATCTGCTGGTCGCGGCGGGCCGGAAGGCGAATGTGGAGCGTCTGAACCTGGACGCGGCCGGGATCGAACATTCGGGCAAGGGCATTCAGGTCGATGCCCGGCTGCGCAGCACCAACCGCCGGGTCTATGCCATCGGCGATGTGGCGGGCGGGCTGCAGTTCACCCATGTCGCGGGATATCACGCCGGAATCGTCATTCGCAACATTCTGTTCCGCCTGCCCGCGAAGGCGAAGACGGATGCGGTGCCCTGGGTCACCTATACCGATCCCGAACTGGCCTGGGTCGGCGCGCAGGAGGATCAGGCGCGGGAGGCGAACGGGGAGATCAATATCCTGCGCTGGCCCTTCGCGGAGAACGACCGTGCCTCCGCCGAGCGGCAGGGATCAGGCTTCGTCAAGGTGATCACGACGAGGAAGGGCCGGATTCTCGGCGCCGGGATCGTTGGTGCCCATGCCGGCGAACTGATCGGTCTCTGGGCGCTCGCCGTGTCGAAGGGGCTGAAGATCGGTGACATCGCGGGCACCATCCTGCCCTATCCGACGCTGGGTGAGGTCTCCAAGCGGGCCGCCGGACAGTATTTCACCCCGAAACTGTTCACGGCCCGGACTCGCAAGATCGTGCAGTTCCTCGCGAAGTTCGGCTGAGATAGCCGGGCCTCAGCTACCCTCGGCCCAGGGTTTCAGGGCCATCCAGGCGACGCGATGGCAGGGGGTCGGGATGCCCAGCCGCTCGCCCTCGCGGACGATGTAGCCGGAGAACCAGTCGAGTTCCAGGCGCGCGCCGCGTTCGCGGTCGAACTGCATGGAGGTCTCCACCTCCGGGTCGCGTTTCAGGCCGTCGGCCCAGTGCTGGTCCACCAGCCCCTCCGACATGCCGGCGCCCTTGGCCTGGCCGACGGCGAAGGCTTCCTGCATCAGTTCGCGATAGAGCTGCCAGCTTTCCGGGCAGGACCTGACCTTGCCCAGACGGGCGCGCACCAGGGTGCTGACGGCGGCGTAGGACCCGACCATGACGAACTTGCGCCACAGGCACTCCAGCGTGTTCTCGGCCAGCAGCGCCCAGACTCCCGCCTCTTCCAGCCGGTCGCGGAAGCCGGTGATGGCGGCATCCTGCACATTGTCCAGCCGCCCGAACTCCAGCCGGTCGATGCTGGCGATCTGGCGGACATGGCCCGGTGCCACGACCTGCGCCGGCAGCAGCGACTGCGCGCCCCAGACGTGGTCCGCGCCGTAGAGTTCGGCCAGCAGTTCCTCCGTATAGACCCCGTTCTGCAGCGACAGCACATGTGTTTCCGGCCCGATCAGCGGGGCCATGGCCCGGGCCGCGTCGTCGACGTCGTAGAGCTTGGTGGCGAAGATGATGACATCCACCGGACCGACCGCTGACGGATCCGTGGTGGCGCTGACATCGGGCAGATGCAGCGTCTCCTCCATCATGTCCACGGTCAGGCCGTTCTGTTGCAGCGCACCGACCGTGCGCTCCCGCGCGATATAGGTCACATCGGCACCCATGCGCTGCAGCCGGGCACCGTAGTAGCAGCCCAGCGCACCGGCCCCCATCACCGCGATCCGCATGGCTCAGGCGCTCTTCTGGAACAGTTCGCGGCCAATCAGCATCCGCCGGATTTCCGAGGTCCCGGCACCGATCTCGTAGAGCTTGGCGTCGCGCAGGAAGCGCCCGGTGGGATATTCGTTGATGTAGCCATTGCCACCCAGCGCCTGGATCGCCTCCAGCGCCATCCAGGTCGCCTTCTCCGCCGCGTAGAGAATGCAGCCGGCGGCGTCATAGCGCGTGACCTCCCCCCGGTCGCAGGCCCCGGCCACCGAATAGACGTAGGCGCGGCAGGCGTTCATGGTGGTGTACATGTCGGCGATCTTGCCCTGCATCAGCTGGAACTCGCCGATGGGGGTGCCGAACTGCTTGCGGTCGTGCACATAGGGCATCACCACATCCATGCAGGCCTGCATGATGCCCAGCGGTCCGCCCGCCAGCACGGCGCGTTCATAGTCCAGACCGGACATCAGCACCCGTGCGCCCTGACCCAGCCCGCCGAGGATATTCTCCTCCGGCACCTCGCAGTCCTCGAACACCAGCTCCCCGGTGTCGGAACCGCGCATGCCCAGCTTGTCGAGCTTCTGCGCCGTGGAGAATCCCTTCATCCCCTTCTCGATGATGAAGGCGGTGATGCCGCGCGGACCGGCATCCGGATCGGTCTTGCCGTAGACCACCAGCGTGTCGGCGGTCGGGCCGTTGGTGATCCAGAACTTGTTGCCGTTCAGGACGTAACGGTCGCCCTTCTTCTCCGCCCTGAGCTTCAGGCTGACCACATCCGATCCCGCACCGGGCTCCGACATGGCAAGCGCGCCCAGATGCTCGCCGGAGACCAGCTTGGGCAGGTACTTCTGCCGCTGGGCCTCCGTGCCGTTCAGGCGGATCTGGTTGACGCAGAGATTGGAATGCGCGCCATAGGACAGGCCGACCGAGCCGGAGGCGCGACTGATCTCCTCCATGGCGATCACATGTTCCAGGTATCCCAGACCACTGCCGCCGTATTCCTCCTCCACCGTCATGCCCAGCAGGCCAAGCTCGCCCATCTCCGGCCAGAGGTCGCGGGGGAATTCGTTGTCACGGTCGATGTCGGCGGCGCGCGGCGCGATCCGGTCGGCGGAAAAGCCGGAAACCGTGTCGCGGATCATGTCCGCCGTCTCGCCGAGGTGGAAGTTCAGGCTGGGGAACTGGTTCGGGATCATGACCCTTGCTCCGGGATCGTTGAATGGCGGTGACTACATAACGCGGCGGCAGGCAGCTTGTCACGGGATGAGGGGGTGTCTCTTGCTGCCTGTTCCATCCAAACCTCTCAGCTCTCTGCCAGCAGGATCAGCAGGATTGCGCAGACGATGAGCAGGATGCCCGCGACCTCGATCTTCTGCACCTTCTCGCGGAACCAGAACGCCCCGGCGATGAAGGTGAAGACCAGTTCCACCTGGCCCAGCGCGCGCACATAGGCGGCGTTCTGCAGGGTGAAGGCGGTGAACCAGCAGACCGAACAGGCCATGCCGACCAGCCCGACGGGGGCCGCGCGCCGCCATTCCTTCAGCACCCGGCCCAGTTCGGGACGGTCGAAGACCAGGAACCATGCGCCCATCATCACCGTCTGCATCGCCAGCGAGATGGCCAGGGCATAGGCGGCGGCCATGATGAACTCCGGCCCGTCCAGCGCCAGGGCGGCACCGCGATAGAAGACGACGGACGCGCCCAGCAGCATGGCGCTCAACAGCCCGATCAGCGTTGCCTTCTCCCCCATGCCGCGCCAGAGACCACCGAGAGTCAGCCGGGTCTCGGTCAGCGACAGCAGCACCGTGCCTGCCGCGCCGACGCCGATCGCGACGGCTGCCAGCGGCCCCACCGTGTCCCCCAGCAGGATCGCGCCAAGAATGGCGATCAGCACCACCTCCAGCTTCGAGAAGGTCGTGCCGACGGCAAAGCTGCGGAAGGAGAACATCCAGAGCAGCGTCACCGTGAACAGGATCTGCGCCAGCCCGCCCAGCGCGCAATAGAGCAGGAACAGCCCGTTCGGCTGCGGCAGGTCGAAACCGCCGATGTCATGCAGGCCCCATACATAAAGGAGCGCCAGGGGCAGGGCGTAGATGAAGCGCGAATAGGCGGCACCCGCCGTGGACAGCCTGCCCTTGATCGCCTTCTGCAGCGCGGAGCGGAGGTTCTGCAGGAAGGCGGCGGCAATGGTGACGGGTATCCACAGGGCGAGCATGTCCGGTCCTCAACTGTGCAGGGCCGCATCGACCGCCTGCATGAAGGGGTCGTATACACCGATTTCCCTCAGATGCGCCGCCGTCTCGCGCACGTAGTCGGGATTGCGGCCGCTGTGGCCGACCGCGCCGCGTACCGTCGTTACCGCCGTCTCCAGATCCAGCCGCCCGGCGTATTGCGGATTGGCACGGTCCACCGTGTAGGTCAGGGCGGTCACCGGACGACCGTCGGCCAGTCTCAGCTTCACGTCCGTGGCGAGGTAGACCGGTGTCACCCGTTCCCGCGCATCCAGATAGTCGCGGACTTCCCGGGCCTGCGCGGCGGCGACCCGATAGGCGATGCCAACGCAGGCCCCGCCCCGGTCCAGCCCCATCACGAGGCCCGGACTGGCCTGACTGCCGCGATGGTGCCACGACCAGACACAGAGACGGCGGTGCCGTCCCCGCAGCAGCGCCCGCTGCCGGTCCAGATGGTCGAAGCCGGGCCGCCACATCAGGCTGCCATAGCCGAAGACCCAGAGGTCATCGTCGTGAAACCGCTCAGACAAGTGTGCCTCCCGACAGGGCATGGTGGCAGACCTTCTTGGCGACCGTGGGCAGGGCCAGCCGGTCGAGCTGGTCCGGCGGACACCAGATGTCGTCCGCACTGTCGAAGCCGTGGCCGTTGCGCACGGATCCGACCCAGACCTGCATCTCGAAATGGAAATGCGTGAAGGTATGGCGCGCACCGCCGTTGAGCGGTGTCCAGTCCGCGGTCACCGGGGCCTGTTCCCGTGCGGCACGGGCTTCCCATGCCTCGCCGTCGCGCCATTCGGTCGATGGCGGCATCATCATGCCGCCCAGCAGTCCCTTGTCGGGGCGACGCTGAAACAGCACGGCACCGTCGTCGGCCCGCGTCAGCCAGAAGAAGACGGCGTGCCGCGTCGGCTTTGCCTTCTTCGGTGCCTTGCGCGGCAGGTCCGCGGCAATGCCGCGCTCCCGCGCGACACATTCGCCGGCGATGGGGCAGCGCCCGCAGGCCGGGCTGCGCGGTGTGCAGATCGTGGCCCCGAGATCCATCAGTGCCTGCGCCATGTCGCCGGGGCGTGTCGGGGCGATCAGTCTCGCGGCGAGACGCTTCAGTTCCGGTTTCACACCCGGCATGGCCTCTTCCACCGCGAACAGGCGCGCGCTCACCCGCTCGATATTGCCATCCACCGGCATGGTCGGCTGATCGAAGGCAATGGCGGCGATGGCGGCGGCGGTATAGGGGCCGATACCGGGCAGGCCGAGCAGTCCGGCCTCCGTCTCCGGGAACCACCCGGCATGATCCTGCACCACGGCCCGGGCGCATTTCAGCAGGTTGCGCGCCCGGCTGTAGTAGCCCAGGCCCTGCCAGGCATGCATCACCGCGTCCTGATCGGCATTGGCCAGATCGGCGACGGTGGGCCAGCGGCTCAGGAAATGCTCGAAATACCGGATCACGGTCTGCACGGTGGTCTGCTGCAGCATGATCTCGCTCAGCCAGACGTGGTACGGGTCCGGTCGCACGCCAGGATCGGCGCGCCAGGGCAGGTGGCGACGGTGGCTGTCGTAGTGGGCCAGCAGGTCGGCTATGATGCGACGTGTATCAGGCATGGCTCCGGGAGGGGCAGGTGACAGCGAAGCGACCGGCGGCGGGCACCGACAGCACGGCAGCAGCATTAGGCAGTGGACCACGCCGAGGCAAGGGCGGCTTCCGCCGGGCGGGCGAGGATGTGGCCGCTATCCTGTCGCCGACCTTCCGCAAACGTGGCTTCGCGCAGACCGACATCGTGCTGCGCTGGCCGGAGATCGTCGGTGCCGCGCTGGCCGACCAGTGCCGGCCGGAGCGGCTGAACTGGCCCCGCGTGGTGGAGGGGCAGGAACGCGCCGCCGCCGCTGACGGCGCGTTGCTGCACCTCAGTGTCGCGCCGGGCTGGGCCACGGAGATCCAGCATCTGGAGCCGCTGCTGATCGAGCGGGTGAACCGTTTCTTCGGCTGGCGGGCGGTGACCGGGATCCGCCTGCGCCAGGTCGCGATCCAGCCAAGGCAGCAGAAACCGGCGCGCAACCTGCGTCCCCTGACCGAATCGGAGCGTGTGGAACTGGATCGCGTGACCGCCGGAATCACGGACCCGGAAACCCGCAAGGCCCTGCACCGGCTGGGGGCGGCGATCTTCGGCGCGGGTGAAGACACCGGGAAGTGACTGACTCCGATCACAAATCGTCATGATCTGGCCCTATTCTGCACCAAGCTGTCGGGTTGGCAGTCTCCGTCTTTTTCGGATTGAGGCTGTGTGCGGGCGGCAGTATGATTTCACAACATGTAGTGGGTAAGAACAGGCAATGACACTAAACAAGATTCAAGACACGGGCCGTGACCGGAATGTTTCGCGCCGCAGCGTGCTGGTGAGCGGGGGCATCGCGACCGGGCTGGCCATGAGTGGCCTTCTGGTCCCTGGCGTCGCGCGGGCAGCGGACTATGCCAAGGGTGACATGGTTCTGGGCGACCCCGAGGCACCGGTGGAGGTGATCGAATATGCCTCCATGACCTGCCCGCATTGCCGCCGGTTTCACGAGGAGATCTATCCGAAGCTGAAGAAGGAATTCATCGAAACGGGCAAGGTCCGCTTCGTGTTCCGTGAATTTCCCCTGGACCGCTATGCGCTGCAGGCCTCGATGCTGGCGCGTTGTGGCGGGGAGCAGAAGTTCTTCGGTTTCATCGATCAGCTCTTCCAGCAGCAGCCGAACTGGACCAGCGCCAGCGACCCGGCCGCAGCCCTGCGCCAGATCGGCTTGCTCGGTGGGGTTTCGTCGGAGGCGTTCGACGCCTGCATGGCTGATGAGTCGCTGGTGGACATGCTGCTGGCCACGCGGCTGGACGGTCACCAGCGCATGAAGGTGAGCGGCACGCCCAGTGTCTATGTCAATGGCGAGAAGTTCGAAGGGGGCCTGGATTTCGAGGCGCTGTCGGACCGGATCGAGAGCGCCCTCTAGGGCCAGGACAGGGGTGGCGCGGCACCAGTGCAGTTCAACAAGCTTCGGCTGACCGGTTTCAAGTCCTTCGTCGAACCGACGGAACTGACCATCGCCCCCGGCATGACCGGGGTGGTGGGACCGAACGGCTGCGGCAAGTCGAACCTGGTCGAGGCGCTGCGCTGGGTGATGGGTGAGACCTCGCCCAAGAACATGCGCGGCGGGGAGATGGATGACGTCATCTTCGCCGGTTCCGCCACCCGGCCTGCCCGCAATCATGCCGAAGTTCAGCTGACGCTTGAGAACCCGGCCGGAAGCCCGGTTCCCGCCGCCTACAGCGAGGCGCCGGAGATCACGGTCAGCCGCAAGATCACCCGTGAATCCGGCTCCGACTACAAGCTGAACGGCGGCCATGTGCGGGCACGGGACGTGCAGTTGCTGTTCGCTGATCTGGCGACCGGTGCCCGCTCCACCGCCATCGTCAGCCAGGGGCGCGTCGGTGCCCTGATCGGCGCGAAACCGTCGGAGCGTCGCCTGCTGCTGGAGGAAGCGGCTGGAATCACCGGCCTGCATTCGCGCCGCCATGAGGCCGAATTGCGCCTGCGCGGGGCGGAAACCAACCTGGAACGGCTGGACGATGTGACCGGACAGCTCGACACGCAGCTTGCGGCGCTGAAACGGCAGGCGCGGCAGGCCAGCCGCTACCGCAACCTGTCGGACCAGATCCGTCGCACGGAGGCGATCATCCACCATCTGCGCTACTCGGCGGCGCTGGAGGCACTGAACCGCGCCCGCAACGTGAAGGACGAGGCCGAGGCCGCGGTGACGGAAGCCACCCGCGCGGCGGCGGCGGCAAGCACCCTGCAGGCCGATGCCATGGCCCGCATCGAGCCGCTGCGCAAGGCGGAGGCGGAAGCGGCGGCAGCCCTGCAGCGGCTGCTGGTGGCCCGTGAATCGCTGGATCAGGAAGAGGCACGGGTCCGGCAGACGATCACGGAGCTGAAGGAACGGCTGGTCCAGTTCGACCGCGATCTGGAACGTGAAACACGTCGCCAGGCGGAGGCCGCGGAACGGGTCCAGGCACTGGCCGGCGAGACCGCCAGGCTGGACGAGGCGTCTGCCGGTCAGGATGATCTGAAACAGGCTGCCGAGCAGGATGTGGCCGCCCGCAAGTCGGTGCTGGCGGAGGCCGAGGCTGCGCTGTCCGCCGCGACCGAACAGTTGGCCGACCTGCGCGCCCGTCGTCAGGCGCTCAGCCGCCGGGTCTCGGAGGAAACCACCCGGCGGGACGAGTTGCAGCGCCGGACGCGGGCTGCCGAACAGGACATGACCCGGACCGGCGACCAGGGGCTGGCCGACCGCATTGCCGCCGCCGAGGCGCAGGAGGCAGCGGCGCGACAGGTGATCGAAGGCATCGCCGACGAGATCGCGAAGGCGGAACAGGCGCGGGCGACGGCGGAGGAGGAACTGACGGCCGCGATCGAGGCGGAACGCGGCGCGAAGTCGACGCTCTCCGCCCTGGAGACAGAGCTGAACACGCTGACGCGGCTGCTGGCGCGTGATGCAAGGACGACGCACAGGCCGGTGCTCGATCAGGTGCAGGTGACGCCGGGGTTCGAGACCGCGTTCGCTGCCGCGCTGGGGGATGGTGCCCAGGCGGCGCTTGAAACCGATGCACCCGCACACTGGCTGACCGTCGAACCGGCGGACCTCGCCGGGGCCCTTCCCGATGGCGTGGAGCCGCTTTCGGCCCATGTCACGGGTCCCGCCGCGCTGGCGCGACGGCTGAATGCCGTGGGCGTCGTGGCGGATCGCGACACCGGGGACCGGGTCGCCGCCACGCTGAAACCCGGACAGCGGCTGGTGTCGCGCAAGGGCGATTTCTGGCGCTGGGACGGCTTCGTCCGTCGCGCGGGCAAGCATGCGGCGGGCGCGATCCGGCTGGAACAGCAGAACCGGCTGAAGACCGTGCAGGGCCAGGTTGAACCGGCCCGCAGGCAGATGCAGGAACTGGAACAGGCGGTCGCGAAGGCGCGGGAGTCCGTGGCCCGTGTGATCGGGGCGGAACGGTCCAGCCGGGCACGCCGCGCGGAGGCTGAACAGCAGATCGCGAAGGCGGGTCAGGCCCTGTCCGCCATGCGTCGCCAGGCAGATGGCGAGCGGCAGAAGCGGGAACGGCTCGCGGCGGCACTGGAGAGTCTGCGCCGCGATGGTGCAGCGGCGGCGGAGGCTGTCGAGGGACTGACGCGCGAGTTCGCGACGCTGCCCCAGACCGACAGCGCGGAACAGGCGCAGGCGACGGCGCGGCAGGCCGTGGAGACGGCGCGCACCGGGCTGGATACCGCACGACAGGCGCAGGAGCGACTGGAACGCGAACGGCGCTTCCGCCAGCGGCGGCGGGAAGAGATCACTCGCGAAACCGCCGACTGGACCAACCGCGCCACGGAGGCGGGCACGGCGGTTGCCGAACTCGGCGAACGCCAGTCCGCTGCACGGCAGGCGCTGGAGGACATTGCCCGCCGTCCCGACACGATCACCACGCAGCGTGCCGATCTGGTGGAACGGATCGGGCAGGCGGAGGCCGCGCGCGCCGCAGCCGTGAAACGCCTGTCGGAGGCGGAGGGGCTGCTGTCCGAGGCCGACCGGGAACTGCGTACCATCCAGACGGCGCTTCAGACCGCGCGGGAAGACCATGTCCGCAAGGAAGGCGCGGTCGAGATGGGACAGGCGGAGCTGCAGCGGCTGACCCGCGAGATCCGGGACTCCATGGAGTGCCCGCCGGGCAAGGTGCTGGAGGCTGGCGGACTGGAAGAGGATGCCGAACTGCCGCAGCTTTCCGATGCGGAACGCAGCCATGAGCGGCTGAAACGCGAGCGGGAGAATATGGGGCCGGTCAACCTGCGGGCCGAGATCGAGGCGCAGGAGGTCGAGGAGAAGATCGAGACCCTGACCAGCGAACGCACCGATCTGGAAGCCGCGATCCAGCGGCTGCGTCAGGGGATCAGTGCCATCAACCGCGAGGCGCGGGCGCGCCTGCTGGAAGCCTTCGAGACCGTCAACGGCCACTTCACCGTGCTGTTCAAACGGGTCTTCGGCGGCGGCGAGGCGCGGCTGGCACTGACGGAGGCGGAGGACCCGCTGCAGGCCGGTCTGGAGATCATGGCCAGCCCGCCGGGCAAGCGGATGCAGATCTTGACCCTGTTGTCCGGTGGCGAACAGGCTCTGACCGCCACGGCGCTGCTGTTCGCCGTGTTCCTGACCAATCCTGCCCCGATCTGCGTGCTGGACGAGATCGATGCGCCGCTGGACGACGCCAATGTGGAACGGCTGATGCTGTTGCTGGAGGATCTCGCCGGTCGCGGTGGCACCCGGTTCCTGGTGATCACCCACAACCCGATCACCATGGCCCGGATGGACCGGCTGTTCGGCGTCACGATGGCGGAGCGCGGTGTCAGCCAGCTTGTCTCCGTCGACCTCGCCGAAGCCGCCGCCCTGCGCGAGAGCGCCTGATCGGGTCGAAGGCCTGGGACCACCCTGAAGTACCGGGCATTTCACCCAACAGCACGTGCCTGCCGCCGCTACTCCGCCGCCGTTGCGACTTCCTGCTCGGCGGCCAGCATCTCTGCGACGATGCGGCGGTAGTGATTGGCACCGGCGTCGATGGCGACGCGGACCGGCGGGCGGTCGCGGGGCTGCAGTTCCTTGCGCTGGACGGCTTCCAGGATTGCCTTGTCCTCCGCGAAGGCCTTGCGCAGCAGGTCGCTGATCCGTTCCCCCGCCGTCGGGTCATCTACCGCCGTGTTGCGCAGGTGCATCCAGCGGTCGATGGTCCGGGTGGCATTGACCGGAGTCATGAAATGCAGCGCATGGATCTGGATGCCTTCGCCGCGCCGCTCCTCCGGCAGGGCCAGAGCCGTATCGGCGCTGCCAAAGTCGATGGCGGCAATGCAGGGGGCATGCAGATAGTAGTAGTGCCAGCGGTCCACATTGCCGCTGAAACCGCCATAGGCCTGGAAGAACCCGATGGGCGCGCTGTCGCGGATCCAGCGTGAGATCTCGACCATCTGGCCATGGCGCCGCGCCCGCACCGGCACGTCCTCACTGTCGGGATTGCCGAGGGTCGTGGGGTGGACGAAGCTGACGTGGGCCGGGTCGCAGAGGTTGTCGGCGACGTTCAGGTAGTTGCTTTCGAACGCCAGTGCTTCCCCCTGGTGCGCCGCCCAGCCGGGATCGGTGAACTCCGGCATGTCGAAGACCAGCGACGTGTCCGCCGCATCCTCCGCGCCCATCCAGATCCAGACGATGCCGTGCCGTTCGTGGGTAGGATAGCGCCTGACCCAGGCCTGTGGCGGAATGCTGCGCTGTCCCGGCACCCGGACGCAGTGCCCGTCGGTCCCGAAGGTGAGACCGTGATAGCCGCACTGCACCTGATCGCCGATCCGCTTGCCCATGGACAGCGGCAGGGCGCGATGCGGGCAGCGATCCTCCAGCGCCACGACCGTGCCATCGCTGGCGCGATAGAGCACGATCTCTTCCTCCAGGATCGTCGCGGTGGTGAAACCCTCACCGAACTCCGACGCGAAGCCCGCCACGTACCAGTGGTTCCGGATGTATTCCATGCTCGCCTCCTGGCCGTCTCAGGTGGCCAACCTGTCGTGTCTCATCCTGCAGCATCAGCAGCGCCGCATCCAGCAGACCAGCGGCACGCATCTGTTCTGCCTGCGCCATGCCCCGCTCCAGCGCCTGTCTCACGTCGTCTGCCGCCAGCCTGCCGACATCGACCGTGACCAGCCGCGCGCCGAGGTCGCTGTCCGGGTCGAGATCGGTTGCCGGGCGGCGTTTCACGTTCGGATGGGGGCCGGTATCGACGGCATTGGCGATCAGCGTCGCCGCCACATCGGCCATGGCCGCGTTGCGCGCGAAGACCGTCACATTGTCCGCGACGCCCAGTGACAGGGAGCGCCCGTGACGGCTGCTGCTGGCGATGCCGCCAATCCCGTCATCCGCGCCTATCAGCACCCGGTCGATGATGCGCAACCGTGGCGGCGGTCCGGCAATGCCGCTGACGCAGGACTGGCCCGCCGCCAGCCAGAGCGCGATGTCGCCACCGTTGTTGACGTGCAGGCGGTCGAGGTTGGGCGCAGCGGCCAGGATCGCGGCCAGCATCTCGTCCGCGACCGATCCGGCCACCGCTGCCATGGGGGTGACGAATGTCCGTGCATGCGGCGTGACGGCGACGGCCATCCGTCTGGCGACGGGACCGGCCAGCGCAATCCCGGTCTCGGGGCAGGGTCGGCGCATGGCGGGCAGTTCCTCCACCAGCACCGCCAGCACATCGCGAAACCGTTCCTCCGCCGCCCGCCAGGTCGCGCGAACCGCCGGGGCAGGGCCGTCTGCGTCGATCAGCAGGTCAATGGGACCGTGCTGCAGGTGCAGCCGCCTGCCATCGGGCAGCAGGGCAACCTGTGGACCCGGTGCCATCAGTCGTCCCGCTTGCGCTGTCCGGCTGGCCAGGGATTGCCCTGTCTGTGCGCCACCCGGCGCTGGCCGTCCCTGCCCAGCACCTCCGAGAGGTTCTGCACATGGTCGCCGTGACCGCCGAGAGCCAGATAGTCGGCCCGCGACATGGTGAACTCGATCGGTGCCACGATGGCGGGCGTCGGGACATAGCCAAAGGAATTGCTGGGCATCCGGCTGACATCCGCCATGACGGTGATGCCGCCGCCGGGCCAGCGATAGACCGGTGCACCGCCGCAGGTCACATTGGTGACCGCCTCGGCGACGGATCGGGTCAGCCGCACCGGGTTGCGCGTGACACCGGCCCGCAGCGACCCCCCTGCTCCGCCCATGAACAGCACCGAACAGAGTGCGGGCTCACAGTTCTCCGCGATCAGGTCGACGGAGGGACGCAGGCTGTCCGGCAGGTCGTGCTCCACCGGGACCAGATCGTCGTCGAGGACGTAGTAACCGAACTGCTCCCCGGTCGTGGAGACCATCATCATGGTCAGGCCGGGCCGTGCCTTCTTCGGATCCCAGGCCCCCAGAATGGTCAGCGGGTCGGAGACATTGGTACCGCCCCAGCCGGTGCCCGGCTCCGCGACCTGGAAATAGCGGCCCGGTGTGGAACGGCGGCCCTTGATGCGAATCCCCGTGTCGGGCCAGTCGAGCACCTTGCCGGCCTGATGCTCGGAGACGACGCCGGTGATGTGGTCATCCACCACCACCACCTCATCCACCAGCCCCTGCCACTGGGTGGCGAACATGCCGATGGTCGCCGACCCGCAGCCGACCCGCATCCGGTTCTCCGCCGTGCCGTTGACGATCGGGGGCTGCCCCGCCTGCACGGTGATCTCCACGCCGTCATCCACGGTCATGTCCACGGCCTTGCCGTTGCACAGGTCCATCAGGGTGGCGCAGGTGATACGGCCTTCCTTCTTGCCGCCGCCGGTCAGGTGATGCACCCCGCCCAGCGACAGCATCTGGGAGCCATATTCGCCCGTGGTGACATGGCCGACAGGCTCCCCGTCCACGCGGACCAGATTGCGTTCCGGGCCGAGGTGGCGGTCGGTGTCGATCTTCACCTTGGCACCGCAATAGCTGAAGATGCCCTCCGTCACGATGGTCACCATGTCGATGCCCTCGACATCCTGGCTGACGATGAAGGGGGCCGGCTTGTAGTCGGGGTAGGTCGTGCCCGCGCCGACCGCCGTGATGAAGCTGTCGCCGGGGCGGACCAGTTCGCCGTCCCAGTCCTCCGCGCCCTCCAGGAACGGCACCAGCCGCCCCTCCGCGTCCCGGACCCGCTGCACCACGGTCAGCGGATCAACCCGGATCAGCTCACCATCCTCCACCGCATAGCGGTCACAGGCCCCGGAGCGTCCCTCCGCGATGAAACACATGACCGGACAGGCATCACAGCGGATCTTCCCGTCCTTGCGCACCACGTCAGTCATTGCATGTCTCCGTTGCCTTTGCCGGCAGGGTCCGGTCGGGTCCGGTCGCCCAGCTCTTCTCCTTCCCCCTTGATGGGGGAAGGTCGGGAAGGGGGTGAAGGTGCCGCAAGGCACCAACCCGGCGCTCACTCCGCGTCGGGCCTTGCCAAGCTGATCGCGGTCGTACAGGCGTGTGATATCCGGGCAAGCACGCCGTCGGGATTCTGCAACACGTCGTTGTTCCAGAATCGAATGACGACAAAGCCCCGATCCTTGAGCCATCGGGTTCGGTGTTCGTCTGCATCCGCCTGCCGGGCATGCTGACCCCCATCGACCTCGATGATGATCCGTAGCTCGAGACAGCAGAAGTCGGCGATGTAGCGGCCAATGGGAACCTGGCGGCGGAACCTGACGCTGGCGATCTGGCGTCGGCGAAGGACCTGCCAGAGTTTCCGTTCCGCAGGCGTTGGGTTCTTGCGCAGGTTTCGGGCGCGCTGGATTGACATGACAGGGTGCCTTTCCTGCGGCGCCTGGGCTTCCCCCCCTCCTCGGTCCTCCCCCGCCAGGGGGGAGGAGGAAGATTGTCATGCACCGACCGAGTTGAATGCGCGATCCGCTTCATGCCTGTGCGGCCCGGATGGCGGTGAGGATGCGGTCGGGGGTGGCCGGGGTGGTGGTCACGACGGCGCCGGTGGCGTCGCGGATGGCGTTCAGGATGGCCGGGGCTGTCGGTATCAGCACGTGTTCGCCCAGTCCCTTGGCACCATAGGGGCCTTCGGCATCCGGAACCTCGATGATGATCGATTCGATCTCCGGCACGTCGCCGATGGTCGGGATCAGATAGTCGTGCAGGTTCTCCGTCCGACCGGGCTGATAGTCCTCCATCAGCGCCATGCCGATTCCCTGTGCGATCCCGCCCTCGATCTGACCCTGGACAAGCTGGGGATTGATGGCGCGCCCGACATCGTGGGCCGCCGTGATGTGGCGCAGCTTCACGGTGCCGAGCTCCCGGTCCACTTCCAGTTCCACCATCTGCGCGCCGTAGCCGTAGAGCGCATAGGGCTCCCCCTGACCGTTCCCGTCCAGCGCCGCCGTCGGCGGATCGTAGGTTTCCGCCACCCGGAGCACGAACCCGTCCGCATCCGCCGCCATGACCGCCGGGTCGACCTGTCGCTCGGCACCACCGTCGCGCAGCACGACCTTGCCATGGTCCAGGGAAATCTCTGCCGCGTCGCTGACATTGCCCTGGCGCAGCAGTGCCTCCCGCAGGGCCAGACCGGCCAGCATCGCCGCCTTGCCGGAAACGAAGGTCTGGCGGGAGGCGGAGGTCTTGCCGGCGTCCGGCGTGACATCGGAATTGCCGATGAACAGGTCCACGGCCGAGGTCGGCACCCCCAGCGCCTCGGCGAAGATCTGGGTGATGACGGTATTCGAGCCCTGGCCGATATCGACGGCACCCTGATGCAGCCGCACCCGACCGTCCGCCATCAGCCCGGCCTTGATGGTGGAGGGATTGGGCAGGGAGGTATTGCCGCAGCCGTACCAGCAGGTGCCAAGGCCGACACCGCGCCGGACCGGAGAGTCCGGATTGTCCCCGTTCCATTGCGCCGCCGCCGCGCGCGCCTGCGCCCATGGTTCCTGCAGGGCGGAGAGGCAGGCATGGATGCCGACACCGGTCCGGAAGCTCTGGCCGGTGACGGTCGGCTGGCCGTCCCGCAGGGTGTTTCTCAACCGGAATTCGAGTCTGTCGATGCCGCAGGCATCCGCCAGCCTGTCGAACAGGGTCTCCTGCGCGATTGCCGCCTGCGGCACGCCAAAGCCCCGGAACGCGCCGGAGACCGGGCCATTGGTATGCAGCGCGACGGCGCGCGCGCGATAGGCGGGGGTGCTGTAGGGGCCGGAGGCATGCACGGGCACCCGGTTGGCGACTGTCGGTCCCCAGGAGGCATAGGCCCCGGTATCGAAGTCCCCGTCGAAGCGCAGCCCCGTCAGCTTCCCCTCCGCATCCGCGCCGATACTCACCTGCATGCGGGCCGGATGGCGCTTGGTGGTGGAACGCATGGATTCCGGGCGCGTGTAGCAGATGCGGCAGGGCTTGCCCGTGATTCGGGTCGCCAGTGCCAGGATCGGCTGGATCGAGACATCGATCTTGGAGCCGAAGCCACCGCCCACGGCGGTCGGCGTGATGACGATCTGGTCTTCCGCCACGCCCATGATCGCCGCGACGGCTTCCCGGTCCATGTGCGGGGCCTGGGTACAGGCCTGGATCTCTATGCGCCCGTCGTCGCGGATGAAGGCGGTGCCTGCCTCCGGCTCGATGTAGGCATGTTCGACGAAGGCGGTGGCGAAGTGATCGCTGACGACATGTGCGGCCCCGGCCAGCGCGCCGTCGATGTCGCCGCGCGCCACGAAGCCCTCCACCAGCACATTGCCGGACCGGCTGTCGTGCATGGGAGCTGTCGTCTTCGCTGTCTCGGTCGTCATGGAGGGATCGCGTTCGCTCCATGAAACAGGAACCGCCGCGAGATCGAGATCCAGCAGCACCTCCCGGTCCCCGACCAGGGCCGCCACGGCCTCCCCCTTGAAACGTGTTTCACCGCCGGTCGCGAAGACCGGCTGGTCGGCGAAGGGCGGGATGACGCCGAACAGGTTCCGGCCCGGAATGTCCTCGGCAGTGATCGCGGCGACCAGTCCGGGAGTTTCCGCAACGAAGCCCTTCAGGTCGCCCAGCGTGAAGCCCGCCCGGTGGAACGGGCTGCGGATGACGCGCACCAGCAGGGTGTCCGCCGCCGCCACGTCATCGCCGAACCTGTCGGTCCCCATGACCTTCGGCACGCCGTCGAGGCGGGGGATGGCTGCGCCGACCCCCTTGCCACGGCTCTCGATCCGGGTTCCGGCGTCCATCACGGCGTCGATGATGCGGCGGTAGCCGGTGCAGCGGCAGAGCACGCCGCCGAGCGCATCCTGGACCTGCAATTCGTCCGGTTCCGGCACCGAGTCGAGCAACGCCGTCGCCGCCATCAGCATGCCGGGCGTGCAGATGCCGCACTGGGCCGCGCCGTGGTCGAGGAAGCTGCGTTGCAGGCGGCTCATGGTGCCATTGTCGGCCAGCCCCTCCACGGTCGTGACGGACCGGCCCTCGACCTGGGCCACGGCGGTCATGCAGGCACAGACGGGTGCCCCGTCGATCAGCACCGTGCAGGCGCCACAGTCGCCCGCATCGCAACCGACCTTGGTGCCCTTCAACGCGAACTCTTCCCGCAGGACAGCGGTCAGCCGGGTCGCCGGATCGGATATTGCCTCCACCTGTTGTCCGTTGACCGTGAAGCGTACGCCCTCGACATGTCCGGCCAGTTCCGCGCCCATGCTCATGATGCGATCTCCTCCAGCGCGCGGATCGTGCAGGTCCGGGCGGCGTCGCGGCGGTATCCTGCGCTGGCCCTAACGTCATCAATGGGCGTCAGATCGGCGAAATGCTCCGGGCTCACGCATTTCTCCCATGGTTCCGCTGGGTCGCGCCCGGCAAGGGCCTGCTCCAGACCGGCCATGCGGCGGGCCACGACGGAGCACGAACCGACAGCGACGGCGGCCTCGCCATCCGCCAGCCGTGCGGCGACCATGGCGATGGAAATGACGAGATAGCGGCGGCTGCCCAGCTTCACGAAACTGCTGCGCCCCGTCGCACTTTCCGACGGAACATGCAGGGCCACCATCATCTCGTCCGGCTTCAGGTCCGTCTGTCGATTGCCCTGGATGAAGTCGCACAGTGGCACCTGCCGCGTCCCGCGCGCGGCGGAGGCCAGTTCGACCGTCGTGTCGAGGATCAGCAGCGGTGGCACACCGTCGGCAGCAGGCGAGGCATTGCACAGGTTGCCCGCGACCGTGGCGGCGTTCTGGATCTGGATCGAGCCGACTTCGCGCGCCGCGGCCTTCAGCGCATCGAAGGCAGGCGGCAGGTCGGCGCGCACGATTTCGGTCCATGTGGTGGTGGCCCCGATCCGCCAGCCGGTATCGGCAGGCTCGATGCCGCGCAGTCCGGAAATGCCGGAAATGTCCAGCAGCGGGTGTCTGAAAGGTCGTTCCACATGCGCCGGGTAGAGATCAGTGCCCCCGGCCAGCACATGCCATTGACGGGTGGCCAGCAGGTCCAGGGTCTCGGTCAGTTCCTTCGGTCGTGTCAGGCGCATCTGGGGCAAGCATCTTTCTCCGCAGTATTGCGGACAGCATGGCGGAGCGTCAGTCTATCTTCAATGCACGTGAGCATATGACCGGGGAGGGTCTTCAGGATGCAATTTGGGTTTACCGAGGAACAGGAAGCGTTCCGGGACACGGCGCGGCGATACAGTGCGGATCATCTGGCACCGCGTTACCAGTCCCGCGAGAGTCAGGACGGATTCGAGGACGGGTTGCTGACGTCCATGGGAGAGGTCGGGCTGCTGGGCGCCGACCTGCCGGTCGAGTTCGGTGGCTCCGGCGTCGATGCCGTGACGGCGGGCCTGCTGATGCAGGAGACCTCGGTCGGTGACATGAATGTCGCCTATGCGCAGCTGCTCGCCTCGCTGCTGGGCGACATCGTTGCGCGGCATGCTGATCCGGACGTCCGGCGCAAGGTCCTGCCGCCTGTCTGTCGTGGCGAAAGCATGATCGCGCTGGGGCTGACGGAGCCGCGCGGCGGGTCGGACGCCGCCAATCTGATCTGCAAGGCCGATCGCACCAATGACGGCTATGTCCTGAATGGCGAGAAGACCTCCATCTCCTGCGCCACCCAGGCGGACTGGATCATCGTTGCGGCGCGGACCAGCGGCACGGATGACGGTGCCCGTGGTGTCACCGCCTTTCTGGTGCCGATGGATGCGGACGGGGTCTCCACGTCGAAGTTCGAGGATGCCGGCGCGCGGGTGGTCGGTCGTGGCTCGGTCTTCTTCGACAATGTGCGGATCCCCGATCACATGCGCCTCGGGGCGGAGGGCTCGGGGTTCAAGGAGGTCATGGCCGGGTTCGACTATTCGCGCGCCCTGATCGGCCTGCAGGTGCTGGGCTGTGCCCGTGCCTCGCTGGAGGAAACCTGGGAATGGGTGCAGCAGCGCCAGGCCTTCGGCAATCCGATCGCCAAGTACCAGGGCGTGACCCAGCCGCTGGCCGAGGCGGAGACCAGGATGCGGGCCGCCGAACTGATCTGTTACCAGACGCTCTGGCTGCGGGATCAGGGACTGCCCCACACGTCCGAGGCGGCAATGTGCAAGTGGTTCGCGCCGCAGGTGGCGTTCGAGACCGTGCACCAGTGCCTGCTGCTGCATGGCCACATGGGCTATGCGATGGATTTGCCGCACCAGCAGCGGCTTCGTGATATCATGGGCCTGCAGATCGGGGACGGAACCGCCCAGATCCAGAAGATGATCATCTCTCGGGAGAAGATCGGCAAGGTTGCAGTTCCCTACGCATGACAGGAGATGAAGGCAAATGGTGGATACAGCGGAATTCGAGGCCGGGCTGACACGGGACGGCTATGAGGTCGTCGGCATCAAGTCACTGGAGCCTGGCTGTCACAATGATGCCCATGCCCATGACTTCGCCGTCCGCGCCATGGTCTTCGAGGGCGGCGTTACCCTGACCTTCAACGGGGAGGAACGCTCCTACGGTCCCGGCGACATCGTGGTCATGGATGCCGGCTGCGAACATGTCGAGGATGTGGGGCCGAAGGGGCTGAAGTTCCTCGTTGGCCGGAAGCACTGACGCTGGCAGATATCGACTCCTATTGGCGGACAGTCCCGTCGCTGGAATTCGACCCGGACGGCCTGGCGCTGCTGCATCTGTGGCAGAGACTGCGCCGCGAAGCCGGTGGACGGCTGCCCCATCGCGCTGCATTCAGACCGGCCGACCTGGTCTCGGTGCTGCCTTCTCTGGCGGTCGTCCAGGTGCTGCAGGGCGGCACGGCGTTCCGCTATCGGCTGGTGGGCAGCCGCATCGTGCAGATCGCCGGTCGCAATGCGACGGGCCTGATGCTCGACGATGAACTCTATGGTGCGGAATTTTCCCGAATGATCAGCCCCTACCAGGCTGTCGTTCAGGCGCGCGCGCCAGTCCAGACCAGATCACCTGTACTTTTCGCCGATACCTGGCGGGCATCGGACAACATGTTCGTGCCCTTCACGACGTCTGGCGACGCCATCGACCAGATCATTGTCAGCGTGCATCTGGCCGACGGCAAGACCGCCAGACACGATCAGTCCGGACAGATCGTGATCCTGCACGATCACGCGGTCTGAAGTCGCCGCAGGTCTATTCCGTCGCCTCGTTCCAGCGTTCCTGGAACGCATCGACGGCGTCGCTGAAGGATGCCTTCAGACGGTCCCAGCGATCAGCCGAGCCCTCTCGCATTTCCTCCAGCTTCTCTGCAGCGTCCTCGCGCAGTTCCTTCAGTTCCACCAAGCGCTCGTCCAGTGCCTCACGGGCTTCGCCGGAGGCATCCGAGGCCTCGTCGCTCAGGGTCTCGATCCGCTCGTCGAGGGCGTCGATCAGTTCCTCGGCCTTCTCGATGGCCTGATCCTTCTTCTCGACGGAATATTCCTGGACAGATGCCCATGCCTCGCGCAGTTCCTCGCGCAGTTCCTCGCGGGTCTCCTTGCCGGTCTCGGTGGCGTAGGCGGCTGAACTGGCGGCGAGAACGCCGGCCGACGCCAGGGCGGCAATCATCGTGGTGCGAAATCGGCTCATGGTCATGTACCTCCATGGATACTGAACGTGTCTGACAGCACCCCATATGGTCATCGGGTATGAGCTTTGAAGGTCCTGTCTCAGCCCTGTCCGGTCATGAGCCTGCGTGCCGTCGCCGGGTCGGCGAGCGGGCGACCCAGGCTTTCCGCGGCTTTCGCGGCCTGTCGGACAAGGGCGGCATTGTCGGGTGCAATGCTGCCATCGGCCAGTTGCATGTTGTTCTCGAATCCCACCCGGGCATGGCCCGAGAGTTCCAGCGCACGCGCCGCACAGGCGCTTTCCTGCGCCCCGAAGGCACAGACCGACCAGAGCCAGCCGGCATGATCCGGTGCGGCGCGCATGGCGGCGAGGAACGGGTCGATGTCGGCGGGTTCCGACTGCTGATCCTTGCTGTAGCGGCCGAGGACGAAGAGCACGTTCGGCTGCCCCTGCGGCACGACCTGTCGCGCCCGCAGGCGCTGGAAGCGCCGGACGTCGGCGTCGTCATACAGGATGTGCTGCACCATGATCCGCTGTTCAGCCGCGAAGGCCAGGAACCGGGCGAAGGCATCGACGGCGTCCGCATCCGTCTCATCCGGCACGAACTCCCGCAGTCCCAGCGAAACCGCCTCCGGCACCAGCGCGCGCATGGCCGCGAGCTGTGCCGGTGCCTGGTAGATTCCCGCCGCCTCGCTGGTGGCCTGCACGACCAGGTCATCGCCCACGGCTGCCCGGATCGCGGCGGTGGCCTGCCGGTACAGTTCAGGGTCGAGGCTGTGGCGCTGGCCCGAATCCCGTACATGCAGGTGGATCATCGCCGCGCCTGCCTCGCGGCAGGCACGCGCGGTCTCGGCAAGGGTCGCTGGCAGCACGGGCAGCGCCGCATGGTCACCTGTGGTGCGGCGCGCGCCGTTCGGCGCGACGGTCAGGATGGCTGGCTGTGCGTTCATCGAAACGGCTCCTTCAGAAGAATGCGCCACGGGCGGAGACGGGCCAGATCCGCTCCACCACGCCACCGCGATGGCCGACATACCAGTCGTGCAGGTTGATGGTCGGGTCGCAATGCCCCGGGATCAGCAGGATCTTCTGCCCCAGGTCGAGCCTTGCCCCGCCGTCCAGGCGCAGGGTGCCATGCTCATCCGATGGACCGGCATAGGTCACGCCGGGCTGGTCCACGACCAGCGGCAGGCCGGATTCGAAGCTGGTGGACTTCAGACCGACGTCGCAGATCGCGGTGCCTGCGCGGGCGGTGCTCATGATCGTGGTCAGCAGGAAGAGGCTGTGTTCGAACCGCCGGTCCGGTGCGCCATCGGCGTCGAGATTGCGGCCATAGTCCGCATCCATGAAGGCATAGGACCCGGCCTGCAACTCGGTCCAGAGGCCCGATTCGGCCTCGAAGGGTGCCGTGCCCGTACCCGCCCCGGTGACCGTCGGGCAGGCAATCTCGGCCGCTGCCAGCAGATCGAGCATCGTCTGCACCGCCCCGGCTGCATGGCGAATTGCGCCGGCGCGTTCCCCCGCGCCCCGGATGTGCTGGGCCTTGCCGTGATAGGCCTGGATCCCGGCGAACCGCAGTCCCGGCGCCTCACCGATCCGGCGGCAGAGCGCGACCGCCCCGGCATCCGGCGCAACACCGCAGCGCCCCATGCCCACATCGATCTCCAGATAGACGTCCAGCCCGACACCGATCCGCGTTGCGGCGGCGGAGAGGTCGTCGATGTTCGCCGCATCATCCACGCAGACGCCCATTGTCGCCGTGCGGGCCAGCCGTGCCAGACGCTCCAGCTTGCGCGGGCCGACGATCTGGTTGCTGACCAGCACGTTGCCGATGCCACCGTGCACCAGCACTTCGGCTTCCGACACCTTCTGACAGCATTGCCCGACAGCGCCGAGGCTGATCTGTGCCAGCGCCACATCCACGGACTTGTGGGTCTTGGCGTGCGGGCGCAGGCCAACCCCTGACGAGTCGGCGAGCTGCTGCATGCGCTGCAGATTGCGCTCGAACGCGTCCAGATCGACCAGAAGGGCAGGGGTATCGACGTCCGCGATCGCATCCCCCGGACGCGCGGGTGGTGGCTGGGTCATGGTGCGGTCGCTTTCTCGTGATGCAGGGAGGCTGGCTGCACGGCGTCGCCAGGCGTAGGCTGAACCGCAAGGGAGATCCGATCATGCGTGCAATGTTTCACTGCCTTGTCCTTCTGATCCTTGCAACGGTCCTGAGCAGTCCCGGGAGTGCCAGGGCCGACGATACGCCGTTACTGCGGGCACTGGACAGTCTTGTTCGGGTGAACACGGAAATCGCGCCCGATGGCCGGACGGCGCAGGCACTGGGCACCGAGCGCGAAGGTACCGGAATCGTTGTCGATGATTCCGGGCTGGTCCTGACCATCGGCTATCTGATTCTCGAGGCGATGGCCGCGACCGTCACCGACATCGACGGGAACCCGGTCGCCGCCGATGTTGTCGCCTACGATCACGCGACCGGGCTCGGCCTTCTGCGCGCCCGGAAATCACTGCGCCGACCCGCCGCACGGCTGGGAAATTCGTCCGGACTGTCGCGGGAAGCGCCTGCCCTGGTGGCCGGTCATGGCGGACAGGAAGCCGCCTGGCCCGTCGCCGTGGCTGACATCCGGGATTTCAGCGCCTACTGGGAGTATCTGCTGGAGGATGCGCTGTTCACGATGCCTCCGGTGCCGGCCTGGCAGGGGGCGGCACTGTTCGGTCCTGAAGGGCAGTTGCTGGGTGTCGGCTCGCTGTTCGTGCCTGATGCGCGACGCAGGCCCTCGCGCCGTCCGGGCAACATGTTCGTTCCGATAGATTCCCTGAAGCCGGTGCTGGGCGACATGCTGACCGCGGGGCGCGGCGTGGCCTCGGAACGTCCGTGGCTTGGCATCTTCACCGACGATCAGAGGGGGTATGTTGTGGTTACATACGTCGCCGTCGATGGCCCGTCGGAGGCCGCAGGACTGCGACCTGGAGATATCGTGCTGGAAGTCGACGGCGAACGGGTCCGGACCATGGCGGAAATGTACCGAAAGGTCTGGACGATGGGCAATCCCGGTGTCGCGGTGCCATTGACCCTGGGACGCCAGGGCGGATTTCACAAGGTCACCGTGACCTCCGGCGACCGGTACAAGTACCTTAAGTGGGAAAGTACCTACTGAGACCGGTCGGACAAGGCACGCCGGAAGGGTTACCTGATTAAGGGGATATTTACAGGTCATAGGTACTACTGGGAGCCGGTCCCTTGCAGAACCAGGCTTTCCGGTTACGGGAGCAAGCTGCGGATCGTGGACATGGCAGAAGGCCGTGCAGGAGTTTTCATGCCCAGGGGCAGCAGTATGCACAATGGTCGTTTTCAGGTTCTGACCGTGTCTTCCGGCCACGGTCGCCTCGATGAGATAGCACCCAGGTTGAGTGTCGGCGGCACCACGGTCGTCGGTCACAGGGTCGCCTCATTGGAAGAGGCGGTTCAGGCCGCCGAGGCGGATCAGTTCGACTGCATCCTGCTGGACATGGGAACCGACGCCGACGCGCCGAAGGCGTTGCGCAATCGCCTGCTCGACAAGGCCATCAACCTGCCGATCATCGTGGTCGCGGACGGTCTCTCGTCCTCGGAGATGGTGGAACTGATGCGTGCCAATGTGGCTGACTGCATCACCGGCAGGGACCTGAGCATCGACCGTGTCGTGCGTGCGATCTGGAACGCGTCCCGGTCCGCCCGCACCGAGCGGGCACTGAGCCTGGCGGAGGCACAGCGCGTCCACAACGTGCTGCACGATCATCTGACCGATCTGCCGAACCGCTCGCTGTTCTTCGACCGCCTCGACCAGGCCCTGTCCCTGGGTGACAGGCAGCGGACACCGCTGGCGATCCTGACCTGCAACATCAATGGCTTCAATCGCATCAATGGCGAGATGGGTCACCATGTCGGTGACCAGTTGCTGCGTGCGGTGTCGGAGCGGATCAGTTCCGCCCTGCGCCGCTCCGACACGCTGGCGCGTCTGGGCGATGACGAATTCGGTGTCATCCTGCCCACCGGCGCCACCCAGGAAGGGGCCGAGCGCGCGGCGGCCAAGATCATCGCCGCGCTCGACATGCCGTTCGAGCTGCATGACCACACGTTCAGTATCGGCATGCGGATCGGCATCGCGCTGTATCCGACCCACGGCACCAAGGGATCGACCCTGCTGGTGCGCGCGGAGAACGCCATGCGGGACGGTCGGCGTGACAACCAGAGATTCGCGGTCCATGTCGCGGGCCGCCACCATGATCAGGACAAGGGCCGTCCCCTGGTCGAGGAATTCAAGCACGCCCTGAACGATGGCGACCGCCAGTTGTTCATGACCTTCCAGCCCAAGATCAACATGCGCAAGCAGCAGATCCATGGTGTCGAGGCACTGGTTCGCTGGCGTCATCCAGACCGCGGCATGGTCTTCCCCGACGACTTCATCCCGCTGGCCGAGGATGCCGGGCTGATCGACAAGCTGACCATGCATGTGCTGAACCACACGCTGGCCCAGCAGGCGGCCTGGCGGGCGGAGGGCATCGACCTCACCGTCGCGGTCAACCTGTCGGCCAAGACCCTGCAGGACGCCCGTTTCCCGGCCCAGGTGCAGGACATGATGCGCAAGTGGTCCTCCGATCCGACCAAGCTGGTGCTGGAGATCACGGAGAGCGCGATCATCCTGGACGTCGACCGCGCGACGGCAACGCTGAACCAGCTCGACAATCTGGGCATTCGCATCTCCATCGACGATTTCGGCACGGGCTATACCTGCCTTTCCTACATCCGGCGCCTGCCGGTCGAGGAACTGAAGGTCGACAAGTCCTTCGTCATCGGCATGGCCACATCGCCGGACGACTGGGTGATCGTCTCGTCCCTGATCGAACTCGGCCACAACCTCGGCATGACCGTGGTGGCCGAAGGGGTCGAGGATGAGCAGACCCTGCGCACACTGGGCGAGGTCGGCTGTGATTTCGCGCAGGGCTACTACATGGCACGTCCGCTTCCTGCCGATGACCTGACCGAATGGCTGATGACGTCCCCCTGGGGGCTGGAAACCACCATGGCAGGCGGCATGGCGAAGCCCAGCACCTCACCGCGTCATCTCCGCGTATCCGGCAAGGCAGCCGAGAACGTTCATGAGTTGCGCCCGGCCTCCAGTATGTGACAGTTTCCCTCGTCGACTGACGGAGGGTTCGGATGCAGATCGGAGCGGCCTGGCGGAGTAGTGTCCGCCGCGTTCTTTGCTGGGTGCTGCTGGTCATCGCCTTGGCACCATCTGCCATGGCGGAAACGGTTGCCGACGGGCTGAATGCCTATCGTGACGGTGATTTCGAGCGCGCACGGCAGATCTGGCAGGACCTGGCCGATGACGGCAATGCCGCCGCGCAGTTCAATCTGGGAACACTCTATGATTCCGGCGAGGGTGTTGCGCAGGATACCGCGCGCGCGGCCGAGCTCTGGGCCGCTGCGGCGGATCAGGGCCTGCTGATCGCGGCCCACAATCTCGCCTTGATGGAACTCGAACAGGCGGAGGGAGATCCCGCCCGTCTGGAGGCCGCCCGCGCGCGGCTGGAGCAGGCCGCAGCATCCGGTCTGCCCAGGGCGACCTATACCCTTGGCAAGATGTACCTGATGGGTGTCGGCGTGCCGCAGGATGAGGCCAGGGCGCTTGAACTGCTGCGTCGGGCAGCGGACGCCGGGCTGCCACAGGCGGAATACAACATGGGCAAGATCTATCGCGACGGTCAGGGTGTGACGGCTGATCCGGTCGCCGCCGCGGACTGGTTCGGGCGCGCGGCGCGTCACGGTCACGCCGGGGGACAGGATCACTATGCCCGACGCCTCGTGATGGGGGAGGGGGTCGCGGCAGATCCCGTCACGGCGCTGGGCTTCGCATTGCTTGCCGCCCGCCAGGATTACCCTGATGCTCTCGCCATGGCCGAAGACCTGAAACAGAAGCTGGGGATCATGGATGTTGCCGCCGCAGTACGGTTCGCCGATACCTTCGTGCCTGTCCCGCCTTCCACGGCGGTGACCCAGTGACGTCCGTGGCGTGGCAGTTGCTTCGTCGTGGGCTGCTTGTCCTGTGCGGGTTGCTGCTTCTGCTCGGAACCGCCAATGCACAGGCGGATCTGCCGCCCGACCTGAGACAGCGCCTCGACCATGGTGTTGCGGAGGCCCGGGCACGCAATGCGGAGGCGCGGGAAAACCCGGCTTTCAGCGATCTCAGACCCGGCAATGAACATGTCGCCTCCGTCGCGGTGATCAACGCGGCAGGCAACCCGTCGCGCGCCGCTGCGATCGTCGGCTATCTCTCGGAGCAGATGCCGGAGGCGCGGGGACAGATCAGCCGCGCGGTGGGTGGCAGTTTCCCGGGCTTCGGCACGGAGATTCGCGCCGCCGCCGGTACGCCGCCGACACCGCCACAGCCTGCGTTCGCGCAGGGCGCGGATACGGTCGGCTTCTGGTACAACCAGCCTGCCCTCGACCGGTTCCGCACCGGCCCGGCGGTTGCCGTTTCGGATGCCCCGCTGCCATCGGTCGGGGCCGGGCCAGCATCGGGGACCGGGCCGAAGCGTTCAGCCGAACTGCCCCCGCTCGTGGCTGTGGAGCAGCCCTGGGATCCGCTGCAGCCCATGAACCTGCTTTTCTACAGCTTCAATCAGGCGGTGGACCTGGTGGTGCTGCGTCCTGCGGCCTGGTTGCTGGACAAGGCACCGGACCCGGTCCAGACCAGCATCGCCAATGCGGTCCACAACTACAGCGAACCGATCATCTTCGTGAACGACATCCTGCAGGGCGAGTTCACGCAGGCCAGCCTGTCGGTGGGGCGTTTCGCACTGAACACGACGCTGGGCCTGGGGGGCCTGTTCGATGTTGCCGACATGTGGTTCGGGTGGGAGCCGCACAACGCCGACTTCGGGCAGACGCTGCACAGCTATGGTGTTCCGCCGGGTCCCTATCTGGTGCTGCCGGTGCTGGGGCCGACCAACCTGCGTGACGCGTTCGGCTATGCGGCGGCGGAGGCGGCGGACCCCTTCGCGCTGGTCACCCGGGTGCCGGGCCGTATCGTCCACGGTACCGTGGAGGAACTGTCGGACCGCATGATCGCCTATCCCGCCGAGGAAGCCATACGCAATGGCGAGAACCACTACGAGCGCCAGCGCGCACTGTACTATCAGCGCAGGGCCGTTACCCTGTCGCGGCGCACATCGCGACAGACAGACGGGGCGGCGCTGGACGCCGACCTGTCGCGGCCGGAATTCCACCGGCCTGAATTCGATCACTGACGGGGCGGGATTGATCCGCCCTCTGGGGAGGAAACTGGGACATGCCGATCTTCGGTCCTGATGTCACGCTCAACAATCCGGCCTACATCGACGAGTCCGCGCGCATCTTCGGCAAGGTGACGATCGAGGAACAGGCGTCCGTCTGGGCCTATGTCGCCATGCGCGCGGAAGTACGCGACATCGTCATCGGCAAGCGCACCAACATTCAGGATTTCTGCATGGTGCACGTGGGGTCCCATACCAGCTCCATCATCGGGCAGGACTGCTCGATCACCCATCATGCGATCATCCATGGCTGCCAGCTGGGCGACAACGTGCTGGTCGGCATCAATGCGACGGTCATGGACGGGGCGGTGGTGGGCGACAACTGCATCGTCGGGCAGAATGCCTTCGTGCGGGAGAACCAGGTGGTGCCCCCCAATTCCATCGTCGTCGGCGTGCCTGCCGTGGTGAAGGCGACACGCAACAACTATCTCGCCAACCGCATGAATGCGTTCATGTATTACGAGAACGCGCTGGCCTATGCGCTGGGCAATTATCGGCGTTGGAACGAGGAGTCATTCGTGCAGCTTGCCGCCGACGAAATGGACCGGCTGAAGGCTGAACTGGCCGCGATGCAGTCACAGGAGGCACAGCAGCAATGAGCACCGCCAACATCGAGATCCGCGCCCCTTACCTGATGTTTCTGGGCGACGTGCATGACCAGCTTGCCGCCAAGACGGCCACGGGGGTGGTCCACTGGCGCCGTGACGACTGCATCGGCCAGGTGCGCTTTCCCGACTGCAAGGCCGATCTGGGCCTCTCCGACATGACCGTGGCCGAAGGGCGGCAGGCGGGGGCGGCCACACTGGTGATCGGCGCGGTCAATCCCGGTGGCGTCCTGCCCGATCACTGGGTGGCAGCCATCGTCGAGGCGCTGGAGAGCGGTATGGATGTGGCCTCCGGCCTGCACATGCGGCTCGCCGCGCAGCCGCAGGTGGCGGCGGCGGCGCGACGCACGGGCCGCGCCCTGTTCGATGTGCGCCATCCGACAGGCAGCCTGCCCACCGGCAAGGGCACGAAACGTCAGGGCAAGCGGCTGCTGACCGTGGGCACCGACTGCTCCGTCGGCAAGATGTACACCTCCCTCGCCATCGCTGCCGAGATGCAGGCGCGGGGCTGGAAGGCGGATTTTCGCGCCACGGGCCAGACCGGAATCTTCATCGCCGGTTCCGGCATTTCGGTTGACGCGGTGGTCGCCGACTTCATTTCCGGCGCGGCGGAGGTGCTGGGTCCGGCCAACGACCCGGACCACTGGGACATCATGGAGGGGCAGGGATCGCTGTTTCATCCCTCCTTCGCCGGGGTGACCATGGGGCTGATACACGGCTCCCAGCCCGATGCGCTGGTGCTCTGCCATGAGCCGACCCGGCGGAAGATGCGCAACGTGGAACATCCGATTCCGGCCATCGACGCCTGCATCCGGGCGCATGTGGAGGCGGCGCACCTGACCAACCCGGACGCCCGCTGCATCGGCATCGCCGTGAACACCAGCGCATTGCCGGAGGCCGAGGCCGCCGACTGCCTGAAGATGATCGCCGACCAGCATGGCCTGCCGACCGTCGATCCGGTGCGGACCGGCGTTGCCGTGCTGGTGGACGCGCTGGCGTGAGGCAGCTTTCGTTTCAGCGGGAGGTCTGGCCGATCCGGGGCACCTTCCGCATCTCCCGCGGGACCAAGACCACCGCCGAGGTGCTGGTTGCCCAGGTGACCCAGGACGGCGTCACGGGGCGGGGTGAATGCGTGCCCTATCGGCGCTATGGCGAGACCTTCGAGAAGGTGGAGAAGCAGATTTCGGAGGCGCAGAAGGCCATCGAAGGCGGCGCCGACCGGCACGCCCTGCTGGAGCTGATGATCGCGGGCGCGGCCCGCAATGCGGTCGATTGCGCGCTGTGGGATCTGGAGGCGAAGCTGGCCGGAAAGCCCGTGCATGAACTGGCAGGCCTGCCCGCACCGGGACCCGTCACCACCGCTTTCACCGTCACCCTGGACGATCCGGAGAAGATGGCGGAAGTCGCGGCGCGGGAGGCGCATCGCCCGCTGCTGAAACTGAAGCTCGGCAATCCGGACGGCGATGTGGTGCGCGCCCGTGCCGTTCGGGAGGCAGCCCCGGATTCGATCCTCGTCGTGGATGCCAATGAGGGCTGGAAGCCCGACCAGCTGAATGACCTCTTCGCCGCCTTTGCCCAACTGGACGTGCGGATGATCGAACAGCCCCTGCGTGCCGGTGACGACGCCGCGCTGGGCACGGTCAGCCGGGCGGTGCCGATCTGTGCCGACGAGAGCTGCCACGCCACCGACAGCCTGGACGCGCTGCGGGGCCGCTACGACATCGTCAACATCAAGCTGGACAAGACCGGCGGCCTGACCGAGGCGCTGCGCCTGCGCGACGCCGCCCGGGCACAGGGGTTCCAGGTCATGGTCGGCTGCATGGTCGCCACCAGCCTCGCCATGGCCCCGGCCCTGCTGGTGGCGCAGGGCGCGGACTTCGTCGATGTCGACGGCCCCCTGATGCTGAAACAGGACCGCGAACCGGGCCTGACCTTCGACGGTTCGACCGTCAGTCCGGCGACTGCGGATCTGTGGGGGTAATTCAGCCCACCGCCGCCTTCAGCCGGGGCGCGACTTCCTTCACGAACTTCTCCAGGTGCGGGTTCATCTGGTCGGTGGTCATGCCGGGCGGGACGGCCCAGGTGACCAGGTCGGTGATGCCGAACTCGGTCACGAAGGCGGTCAGTTCGCGAACGCAATGGTCCACGTCGCCGACTACCCAGCTTTGGGGAATGCGGCCGACATCGGTCGTGCTGGACAGGCCGTCCCCGGATTCGCGGTTGAAGCGCAGGTAGACTTCCATGCGATAGCGTTCCGCGCGTTTCACGGCGGGCCAGTCGCGTTCCGGGTCGTCGGTGACGAGGCAGGAGCGGATGATGCCGATGCGCCGGGTGTCCGGGTCAATGCCCTTTGCCGTCATGTCTTCCCGCCAGGGGTCCAGCACCTCTGCCCGCGTGCCCTGGGGCAGCAGGTTGGTGCCGAAACGGGCAGCGCGACGGGCGCCGGCCTCCGACATGGCGGCGATCCAGAGCGGCGGGCCACCCGGCTGCACGAAACCCGGCTTGATCACCACATCCTCGAACTGGAACCGCTTGCCGGTGAAACTGAACGTCTCGCCGGAGAAGCAGTGCTGCAGGACCGCGATCCCTTCCTCCGTGCGTGACACCCTCTGCTTCACGGGAATGCCGAAGCCGCGGAACTCGTGCGGCGCGTAGCCCATGCCGATGCCGATCTCCACCCGTCCGTTGCTGATGTTGTCGATCACGGCCAGATCCTCGGCCAGCCGTACCGGGTTCTGGAACGGCATCAGGCAGATGTCCGACGACAGGCGCACATGCTTCGTGCGTGCCGCCATGGCCGCCGCAACCGGAATCCACGACGGCAGGTAGCCGTCGTCGAGGAAGTGATGCTCGGTGAACCAGGCGAGGTCGAGCCCCAGCGTATCCAGCCAGGCCACCTGATCCATGATCGAGGCATAGAGATCCGGGTTGGCGATGCCGGAATCCGGTGGATTGCGGAAGTCATAGGCGACGCCGATCCTCAAGGCTGGCTTCATCGGTCACTCCCTCCTGCGGCGAACGGTCAGGACCATGATGCCTGAACCGGGCGCGCAGATACAGAATGCGTGGCTGCGGGACGGGTCCGACGTCTCAGCGGACGGTCATGATGGTCAGGAACTGGTCAACTGTCCGGCCATCGGTGGCCAGCGGCAGCATCAGGGATTCCTGTTTCAGGAAGTCACGCCCACGCCAGTTGACGGTGCCCCAGCTCCGGACTGGCCGGGGGGTGTCCATGAGGCACAGGTAGGTCTCCAGCGCCCAGGACGGCATGGACGCGCCCACGGCCTTGCCGGTGTTGTCCCGACCGACCAGATCGACGATGCGGGTGCCGACCAGTGAATAGACCAGGTCCTGCCGGTCCGGGTTGACGCGCAGCAGGCAGAGCCATCCGAAGTAGGGCTGAAGCTCCGTCACTGTGAAATCGGACCGCGCGGGCAATCTTTCGCCGACATACCGGCTTTCCCAGAGGGTCAGCAGGGAGGCGACCAGTGGGTCATCAAATGCCAGTGCGGGGTCCAGATAGAACTCTGGTGGGGCGGAAAGTGCTTCCAGTCGGGAATCTTGGGCGGGCCAGGTGCGATTCATGTCTGCCTTTTCACTGGTGCGCCCTGCGCCGCTCAATCGGACGGAGGCCAGCAACTTCTCGTTCTGGGTGGAGGAGCCGCGACGGACATCCCGTTTTCGCGACCGGCCTTATCCCTGGTGGCATGCTTTGTCCAGAGCCGGACCGGCACAACCCACGGACCCGGTGTCGCAGTCCGGTTCTCGCCATGCCGACCGGCGGTCGGGAATCATGTCGTATCCGTCAGGTGCGGTGTGGCGTGTCGGGAGGGCTGTAGAACATTGCCAGTATCATCACCTGATCCACTTCGACGCCATCGTGGGCGAGGGGCAGCATCAGGGCCTCGTGCCGCAGGAACTCGCGTTTTCGCCAGGCGGCCGGACCCCAGAGGCGCAGGGGACGTGGATACCTGAGGAGCTGCATGGAGATGTTCCGCACGCCCTCCGGCAGGACCTCGCTCAGCTTCTTCCCGGTCGAGTCGCGTCCCACGTTCCGGACAATGTTGGTGCCGACCAGGGAGAGGACCATGTCGGACCGGTCCGGGGTGACGCGCTGCAGGCACAACCAGCCGAGATAGGGGCGCAGGCTGTCCATGTCGAAGTCCCGACGTGCCGGCAGTTGGCCTGCAGTGCAGCGGGAAGTCCAGAGGTCGAGCAGTGAGTCCGGCAGCTTGTTGTCGAACTGCAGCGTCAGATCAATGTTGAAATCCGGCGCCACACCCAGGGACTGGTATTGACGGTCGAACGGTTGCCAGATCGCGTTCATCTGCTCGGGCTCCCCACGGGCCACAGGACCAGGGCACCAAGGCCGCCATTCCGCAGTGCGCGCGAAACCCTGCCCTGACCGCGCGCCTCGGGCCGTAGAACTGGCGGAACGGTACGCGGATACGCCACTGGTGCGCGTATCATCGCACCGAATGGCTCAAAGGTCGAATGTCAGGGCCGCAACGCATGTGAACGTGAGCCAGATCAGCACCAGCAGGGGCAGTCCCGCCTTCACATAGTCGCTGAACCGGTAATGGCCGGGGCCCATGACCAGGAGGTTGGTCTGATAGCCCATCGGGGTCGCGAAGGAACAGTTGGCCCCGAACAGGGTAGCGTAGACGAAAGCCACCGGCGGCACCCCCAGCTGGTCCGCCAGGCCGATGCCGATGGGGGTGAACAGCACCGCAGTGGCGTTGTTCGACAATACGTTGGTGAAGCAGGCGACCAGCAGGAAGAAGCTGGAGAGGATCACCACCGGCGGCGCACCGTCCAGCACCGCCATCAATTGCTGCGCCACATAGTCGGCACCGCCGGTGCCATGCAGCGCGGTGCCCATGGCAAGTGCGGCCCAGACCAGCACGGCCACTCGCCGGTCCAGTGCGCGGGAGGCCTGGTGGATGTTCAGGCAGCCGGTGGCCAGCATCAGCACCGCCCCGCCAAGGGCCGCCACGACGATGGGCAGGATGCCGGTCGCCGCCGTCGCCACGACAGCGCCGAAGATCAGCGCCGCCCGCTTCGCCAGTTCCCGCGCCGGCAGGTCATAGGCCGACCATTCCTGCAGGATGACATCCCGGTTGAACCGCAGCCTGTGCACGTCGCTGCGGTGCCCCAGCGTCAGCAGCACATCGCCCGCCTCCAGACGGATATCGTTCAGGCCCTGCCGGATCATGCGGCTGCGGCGCTGGATACCCAGGACCGTACAACGGGTGCGGGTGTGAAAGACGATCTGTGCCAGATTGCGTCCGATCATCCGGCTGGCCGGAGCGACGATGACTTCCGCCAGCAGGAAGTCGCGGTCCATCGGCGCGTCATCGCCTTCCGGCGGGGGCAGGTCGTCGCTGGCATGCATCGCCTGCAGCATATCCGGCGTCCTTGCCATGGCCTCGGTGATCGACTTGCGCGTGGCGGCGATGATCAGCTCGTCGCCGACCTGCAACTCGATCTCGTCGAACGGGGGGAGCATCTGCTCCTCCCCCCGCTGGATCAGGCGCACGGTGATGCCGGGCATGCTGGGGAACAGTCCCGCGCGCGGTTTCTCGCCCACCAGGGACGATCCGTCGCGAACATCGATCTGGGCGATGAACTGCCGCCCCTCCACACCATGGGTCAGGGACTGGGCCAGGGTTGCACGGTCCGGCAGCAGTCTTGGGGCAACGAAGATGACGTAGATCATGCCGACCCCGGCCAGCACGATGCCGATGGCGGTGATGTCGAAGAACTCGATCTTCGGCTGACCGGCGCGGACGGCAGCGGCGGAGACCAGCAGGTTGGTGGACGAGCCGATGACCGTGGTCATGCCGCCCAGGATCGCGGCATAGCTGAGCGGGATCATCAGGCCACTGGCGCTGCGCCGCATCCGGTCGGCGATGACGACCATGATCGGAATGAAGATGACCACGACCGGCGTGTTGTTGAGGAAACCGCTGAGTGCCATGACAGCGCTCAGGGCCGCCGCAACGGCCAGGAAGGGGTGTTTCCGCCGCAGTGACACCATCCTGCGCGCGGACCCGTCCAGCGCGCCCGTCCGCACGATTCCCTGCCCGACGACCATCAGGGCGAGTACCGATATCAGGGCCGGATCAGCCAGCCCCGCCAGCAGCGTCGTGGTGGTGATCTCCGGCAGGCCCGGCTGCGCCGCCTGCGGCATGTGGAAGAACAGTGCCGACAGGAAGGCCACGACGCACAGGGACACCATCTCGATGGAGAACCGCTCCGTCGCATAGGCCACCACCGCCACGGCGATGATGCCGAAGACCAGCCACATCTGCAAAGTCGGCTCGATGGCCGCCATGGACCTGTTCCCCCTCCGGATGCCTGCGGTCACGCGACCTTCCCGGACCGAGCCAATATGGCGTAGGGCAGGGATGTTGCAATGCCTGTCTCCGTGGCTTGCCCGCTGCGCGGGGGAGGCGTATGAGGCGCGTATGAGCATCCCACCCGAAGCATGGTCCTACTACGAGGCCACGGTGCGCCGGCCAGTGTTCGCGGACCTGCCTGACGGCGATGTCGAGGCAGAGGTCTGCGTTGTCGGCGGTGGTCTGACCGGCGTCAGCGTCGCGCTGGAGCTGGCGGAACAGGGTGTGGATGTCCGGCTGATCGATGCCGGGCGGATCGGTGGCGGTGCCAGCGGGCGAAACGGCGGGCAGATCAATACCGGGCTGGCACCGGGCGCCACCGGCCTGCTGGACCTCTGCGACCGGGAAACGGCACGGGCGCTGTTCGACCTTTCGGAGCAGGCGATCCGGCTGATCGATGCGCGGGTGGCGCAGTACCGCATCGACTGCGACCTGGCGCGCGGGTTCTTCTTCGGCGCGGTAAAGCCATCGCGCATGAAACACATGGTGGCGGAGCGCGATGCCCTGCGGGATGTCTTCGGTCTCGACCGGCTGCATGTGCTTGACCGGGCCGAAGCCATCGACCTGACCGGCTCGGACCGGTTTCATGGGGGTCTGCTCGACCCTTCCGCCGGTCACCTGCACAGCCTGAAATACTGTCTCGGCCTCGCGCGCGCGGCGACAGCGGCGGGTGCGAAACTGCATGAGAACGTGGCGGCCACCGCCGTGGACGCCGAACAGGGCATCGTCACCACAGATCGGGGCACGATCCGCGCCGAGCATGTCGTTGTTGCCGCCAATGCCTATCTGGACGGGCTGCTGCCCGCGGTTGAACCACGCGCGCTGGGGGTCGGCACCTGGGTCATGACCACCGCGCCCCTGCCGATGGAGGTCAGGGAGCGGCTGCTGCCTGGCAATGAATGCGTCTGCGACGACAACAATGTCCTCGACTACTTCCGTTTCACGGCAGACAACCGGCTGCTGTTCGGTGGCGGCGTCAGCTATCTGGGGCGGGAGGATGGGCCGCAGGCCGCCGGGCTGCTGCGCCGTCGTATCGCCATGACCTACCCTGAACTGGCCGACGTGCCGGTGGGGGAGGTCTGGGGCGGCAAGGTCTCCATCACCATGAACCGCCTGCCGGATCTGGGGCGTGTGGGGCGGCGGGTCTGGTATGCGCAGGGCTTCTCCGGCCAGGGTGTGGCGGTCACCGGCATCGCCGGAAAGCTGATTGCGGAGGCGATCCGGGGCGACGACAGCGGCTTCCGCGTCATGGCGGATGTGGCGCACAGGGACTTTCCGGGCGGGCCGCTGCTGCGGCGCCCGCTGGTCACGCTCGGGCGTCTCTGGTACCGCCTGCTGGACCACTTCTGACACCCTGCGCGGCGCATCCGGTTTCCCTGTTGCGCCGCATCGTGTATCTTCCCGCCTCCGAACCTGATTTTCCGATACCTTCCAAGGGGTTGTACTGGCCATGCGCGCCGAAACCGAACAATTGGTCGCCGACATCAAGCAGTCACTGGAACTGCTGAGGAGGCGTCTTTGACTGGGATCAGTCCCTTCGCCGTCTCGATGAACTGAATGCCCTCGCCGAGGATCCGGACCTGTGGAACGACGCGGACCGGGCCCAGGCGCTGATGAAGGAGCGCACGACGCTCGACCAGTCGATCACCCGGCAACGCGAACTCGAACAGGAACTGGATGACTCCGCGGAGTTGATTCTGCTGGGGGAGGAAGAGGACGACGCCGCCACCGTGGAGGAGGCCGAGGCCACCCTGCGCCGCATGAAGGAACAGGTCGACCGCCTGTCGCTGGAGGCCCTGCTTTCGGGGGAAGCCGACAGCAACGACAGCTATCTGGAAGTCCATGCGGGTGCCGGTGGCACCGAAAGCCAGGACTGGGCGGAGATGCTGCTGCGCATGTATGTGCGCTGGGCGGAGAAGCGCGGCTACAAGATCGAATGGATCGAGGAATCGGGCGGTGAGGAGGCCGGCATCAAGTCCGCCACCGTGCGGGTCCAGGGCCACAACGCCTATGGCTGGCTGAAGTCGGAGAGCGGCGTGCACCGCCTGGTGCGGATTTCGCCCTATGATTCGCAGAGCCGCCGCCACACCAGCTTTGCCTCCGTCGGGGCGTTCCCGGCCATCGATGACGAGATCGACATCGAGATCGAGGACAAGGACCTGCGGGTCGACACCTACCGGGCGTCGGGCGCGGGTGGCCAGCACGTCAACCGGACCGATTCGGCGGTGCGTATCACGCATGAGCCGACCGGGATCGTCGTGCAGTGCCAGAATGACCGCAGCCAGCACAAGAACCGCGCCGCCGCCATGTCGATGCTGAAGGCGCGCCTCTACGAGCGTGAGCTGCAGATCCGGGAAGCCGAGAAGCAGGCCCTGCACGACGCCAAGGGCGACATCGGCTGGGGCCACCAGATCCGCTCCTACGTCCTGCACCCCTACCAGATGGTGAAGGACCTGCGCACGGGCGAGGAAACCGGCAATACCCAGGACGTCCTCAACGGCGACCTCGACGCCTTCATGGAAGCCGCCCTCGCCCAGCGCGTCGGCGGCGGCGAGGCGGAGGCGGGATAGGGACGATCAGGTGTCATGAGCGGAGAGTCGCCAGCGGGTCAGGACTGGAGCGATCGCGAGATCGACCTGATCGTTGCCGACTACTTCGCCATGCTGCGGCTGGAGCTTGCCGGCGAACGTTACAACAAGACCGAGCGTCGGCGGGCGTTGCAGCAGTTCGTCAAGCGCTCTGACGGTTCCATCGAATTCAAGCACCAGAACATCAGTGCCGTTCTGCGAGAACTCAGCCTGCCATGGATCTGGGGCTACAAGCCCGCAAAGAACTACCAGAAGACCGCCCTGCCCGCAGGCATCGAACGCTATCTGACGAAGCAGCCGGAAACCGTCGCGACCGCAGAAGCGTTGCGACCGCCGCAGGGATTGCAGGAGAGCGGAATCATCTTTCTTGAAACCGCACCGCCGCTGGTCGCAGCTGATACCGTCCTGGGCACCGAAATGCAGAGATTGGTACGCAAGTTCGACCCCGCAGCACGGGATGCCCGCAACAGGGCGCTGGGCAAGCGGGGAGAGGAGAAGGTGTTCCATGACGAACGGGCGCGCCTGAAACTTGGTGGGCGTGATGATCTCGCCCGAAAGGTCGAATGGACTTCGCAGGAACGGGGCGACGGCGCGGGGTATGACATCCACTCCTTCGACCTTCGCGGCAGGGAGCGCCTGCTGGAGGTCAAGACGACCACCGGCACCCGCACCACGCCGTTCTTCATCTCGGAGAATGAGCTCAGCTTCTCGGAGGAGCGTCCCGACGCCTTCTGCCTGGTGCGGCTTTACCAGTTCGGCCATGAACCCGGTGGCTTCGAACTCCGACCGCCATTGGAAAAGTCGGTGAATTTGAAACCGACCACCTACAGGGCGTCGTTCTGATTTCGATCGCCGTCGTCTGCGTCCCTCAACACTCCACCATGCTGACCGGGATGCGGAGGGCGAGGCCGCCGAGGGAGGTTTCCTTGTAGGTGGCGGCCATGTCGCGGCCGGTGTCGCGCATGGTCTCGATGACCTGGTCCAGGCTGACGAAATGGGTGCCGTCGCCCTTCAGGGCCAGCCGGGCGGCGTTGATGGCCTTGATGGCGCCCATGGTGTTGCGTTCGATGCAGGGGATCTGCACCAGCCCGCCGATGGGGTCGCAGGTGAGGCCCAGATTGTGTTCCATGCCGATCTCCGCTGCGTTCTCCACCTGCTCGTTCGTGCCGCCCAGCACCGCGGCGAGACCGCCCGCGGCCATGGAGCAGGCGACGCCGACTTCGCCCTGACAGCCGACCTCCGCCGCCGAGATGGAGGCGTTGAGCTTGTAGAGGCTGCCGATGGCGGCGGCGGTGAGCATGAACTTCACGACACCGGCGTCGGAGGCGCTGTTCACGAAGCGGGTGTAATAGGCCAGCACGGCGGGGATGACGCCCGCCGCGCCATTGGTGGGGGCGGTGACGACCCGGCCCCCGGCCGCATTCTCCTCGTTCACCGCCAGGGCGTAGAGGTTGATGTAGTCCATCACCGTCAGCGGGTCCTTCATGCTGGCTTCCGGCCTGGCCAGCAGGGACTGGTGAATGGCACGGGCGCGGCGTTTCACCTTCAGCCCGCCGGGCAGCAGGCCTGTCTCCCGACAGCCACGCTCGATGGAGCTTTCCATCACCTGCCAGATCTCGATCAGGTGCGCTGAAACATCAAGGCCGGGGCTGATCGCCGCCTCGTTCGCGGCCATCATCTCGGCGATGCTCAGCCCGGTCTGCCGACCCCGTTCCAGCAGCTCGACCGACCCTGCAAAGGGATGGGGTACCGCGATGTTGCGTCCCGCCCAGGCCGGTGTCTCGCCCCGCATCTCCGCCTGGTCCTGGATGAAGCCGCCGCCGACGGAGAAGATGACTTCCCGGTGCAGTTCCGCGCCGGTGGCGTCCTCAGCCACGAAGACCATGCCGTTCGGATGCTCGGGCAGGCTTTCGGTCAGCAGGAAATCGAGGTCGCGTCGCGGCTCGAAGCCGATCTCCACCCGCCCGTCGAGCAGCATCCGCCCGGTCTCGCGAATCTGCGCCACCATGCGGTCGGCATCGTCCGCATCCACCCTGTCCGGCACCTGGCCCGCCAGGCCCAGGATCAGTGCCTTGTCGGTGGCATGGCCAAGGCCGGTCAGCGCGAGGGAGCCATAGAGGTCGACCCGTACCCGGGCGGTGGCCTCCGTCAGCGCACGGCTGTCCAGCGCGTCAAGGAAGCGGCGCGCGGCCCACATCGGGCCGACGGTGTGGGAACTGGACGGGCCGATGCCGACCTTGAACATGTCGAAGACGCTGATGGTCATGGGTGCAGCCTCCTGAGCGCGCGCGTCCTACCCTAGCGTCAATGTACTTGCGTGGGGGCGGTCCATGCACGGCGTGGACGGCAACAATACCGACATCGCGGTTTGACCATCGCCTCTGCGGGGGCATAGGTTCGCGACAGACGGAACATTTGGGGAGAACCGGTCGTGACCTTGCCTCTGGAAGGACTGACGGCTTACGAATTCGGCAGCAATGTCGCGGGGCCTTTCGCGGGGTCGATCCTTGCGGAACTGGGCGCGACCCTGATCAAGGTGGAGCGGCTGGAGGGCGACGACGCCCGTGTCTGGGGACCGCCGTTCGCCGATGACGGCACGGCGACGATCTTCCACGCCCTGAACCGCAACAAGCGCTCCATCACCGTTGACCTGAAGGACCAGGCGGCGCTGGACGAGCTGAAGGCACGCATTGCCGCCGATGGCGACATCGTGGTGCAGAACATGCGCCCCGGTGCCATGGCGCGGCTGGGACTGGATGCGGAGACCCTGCTGGGCCTCAACCCGCGTCTGATCGTCTGCAACCTGCACGCCTTTGGTGCCAGCGGTCCGCTGAAGGACCGCCCTGGCTATGACGCGCTGATGCAGGCCTTCGGCGGCATCATGTCGGTCACGGGGGAGGAGGGGCGTCCGCCGGTGCGGTGCGGCATCTCCGTCATCGACATGGGCACCGGCATGTGGTGCGCCATCGGTATCCTTTCCGCCCTGCTGCGGCGCGGCGTGACGGGCAAGGGCGGGGTGGTCGATGCGGCCCTGTTCGAGACCGCGGTGCAGTGGATGACCTTCTATTCCGCCGATGCGCAGGTCACCGGCAAGTCACCGACACGGCATGGCTCCGGCGTGCGCGGCATTGCCCCCTATGAGGCGTTCGAGTGCGCCGACGGCTACCAGATCGTCGCCGCCTCCAACGACCGGCTGTTCTTCAAGCTGGCGGACGCGCTGGGTCACCCGGAGTGGAAGAACGACCCGCGCTTCGCCACCAATCCGCAGCGCGACGCACACCGGGTGGAACTGAAGACCATGCTGACCGGCATCTTCCTGCGTGAGCCCCGCAGCCACTGGCAGGGGATTCTGGATGACGCCGGGGTGCCCAGCGCCCCGACCCAGACCACCCAGGAGGTTCTGGCCCACCCGCAGACGATTGCCTCGGGCATGGTGCAGCATCTGACCGGCTATCCGCTGGGCCTTATCGGCCTGCCGCTGCAGTTCGACGGCAATCGCCCCGGCCTGCGCAGCAGCGCGCCCGCGCTGGGCGAGGCCAACGCTGAGGTATTCGGCGGGGAGTGAGCGGTATTTTATCGCCGACCCCGGCCTGCCCTCTCCCCCTGCCGACCACCCACGGGATTATCCTGAACGGGCGGCCGGGAGGCGGAGAGGGCAGGCCGGGGACCGCAAATGATTCCCCTCAGCCGTTCGGCCAGTCGGGCTTGCGCTTCTCCTGAAACGCGCGGAAACCTTCCTTGGCGTCTTCGGTGCCGGCCATGACCGGTAGCATCAGTTGCGTGTACTGCTGCGCCTCGTGGATCGGCATGTCCTGCACGGCGTGCAGCGCCAGCTTGCCCAGCCGCATCGCGGTGGGGGAGCGGCTGGTGATGTCGGCGAGCATCTCGTCCAGCACCTTGTCCAGTTCGCCTGGCGGCGCGACGGCATTGAGGACACCCTCCGCTGCGGCGCGCTCCGCGCTCCACGGGGTGCCGCGCATGCAGAGTTCCATCACCTTGCGGCGGGGCAGGACGCGCAGCATGTAGGGCAGGATGGTCATGGGAAACAGACCGACGCCGACTTCCGGCGTGCCGAGGCGCGCGCCTTCGACACCCACCGCCAGGTCGGCGACGCAGACCAGGCCGAAGCCGCCGCCCAGTGCATGACCATTCACCCGCGCGATCACGGGCAGGGTGCAGGTCTCGAAGGCGCGGAACATTTCCGTCAGCTGCAGTTGCGGACGCGCCGGATCGGTGGCGAAGGGGCTGCCGTCCGGCTGTGGGGAAAGGTCGCCCCCGGCGCAGAATACACGGTCCCCGGCACCGGTCAGCACGACCGCGCGAATCGCCGGGTCAGCCTGTGCGCTGGCCAGTCCCGCGGCGATGCCGCCCGTCACCCGGTCATTCAGTGCGTTGCGGCGTTCCGGCCGGTCGATGGTGATGCGGCAGACCGCGCCATCCATCTCCACACGTACCGGATTTTCCTCAGTATCGGCCATTGCCGTCTCCTCCCCTGTGTCTCTCCCGGGCCGCAGCCTAGGCGATAGGGGAGGAGTGGCAAGTCCGGTCTGTCGGATCAGCCGCAGCAGGCGCCGCCGGAGGCCGGTTTCTCGACCTCGTCCAGCGGCTGGTGGTCGGAGCCGTAGAACTGGATCTCCGCCATGGTGTGGAAGGTTTCCCACGGGACACCGGCGGGATCGCGTGACCAGGACTTGTTGCCCTTGGCGTAGCAGCAGGCAGCATCGCGCTGCGGGGCAACCATCTCTTCCGCAGCAGCCATGCGCGCCTCGATCTCTTCGACTTCGGCGTCCGTATCGACCTGCAGGCCCAGATGATCCAGCCCTTCGCTGCGTCCGGCGCGGGTGGAGATCGCAAAGTTCACTGCCGGATCATCCAGCATCCACTTGGCGTAGTCGTGCTTCTCCACTGTCGGCGCGACATCGAACATGGTCGAGTAGAAGGTCTTGGACCGCTCAAGATCCGAAACCGCGATATGCACGTGCAGGCGTTTCATCCGTCTTCTCCTCTCGGGCGCAGCAATTCTGCATCAGGAAGCTTGAGAGCAGCGCGACCTTCGGGAACTCCGCCCGATGCACCATCCGGCGCCCGTCGCGGGTGGCCGTGATCAGAGCTGCCCGTTTCAGGTGGTCGAGGTGATGGCTGAGCGTCGTCCAGGCGATCTCCAGTTCCCGCACCATGGTGGAGGCATCGGCACCGTCGCGTCCGCGTTCCACCAGATAGCGCAGGATCTGGATCCTGCTGGGATGACCCATCGCCCCGAAGGCTTCTGCTGCTATCTCGTTATCCATGTTTCTAGATATATAGATAATGAGGCGCGCGTCAAGCGGTTCCTGGTGGCGGGCAATGCGATATCCTCTGCCTGCAACACCGGCGGCGATCCTGCCCCGGACGCATGAACTTTCCGGAGAAGGTCCCGCAATGATCTCACGGCGGCGCGCATTGGGTGGCTTGGCGGCCACGGCGGCGATGGCCGGTACCGGTTCGGGGTCGTCGATGGCTGTGGGTGCCGACAGGTCCGTGATTGTCATTGGTGCCGGGATTGCCGGACTGACCGCAGCACGAATGCTCCACCGGAGCGGAATTGATGTCGTGGTTCTGGAGGCATCCGGGCGAATCGGCGGGCGCATCCGGACAGACCGCAGCATGGGTATTCCGCTGGAGGCTGGTGCGGGCTGGATTCATGGCCCGGATGGCAATCCGCTGAGCAGGCTGGTCACGGCGACCGGCAGCGAGACATTCGTCACCGATGACGACAGTCTGGAGGTGCGCACTGCGGACGGTTCCATTGTTCCCGGTCAGGAAGTGGAGGCGACGGAGGACCGGTTGCAGGACATCATCGACGCCGTTGATGCAGTCGCGGAGCCAGGTGCGGGACTGGCGGACGTGATCCATGATGTCGCGCCCGGGGCATTGGATCAGCCCCTGCTTCGCTGGATGGGGTCAGCCTTTACCGAGTTCGATCAGGGAGGCCCGCTGCATCTGCTTTCGGCCAGTGACTTCGATGAGGGCGCAGAGTTCGACGGGGCAGATGTGATCGTGAATGGGGGCTACGACCGCCTTCTCGACCCCCTGCGCCGGGGCCTCGATATCGCCTTCCGGACGCCGGTGGACGCGATACGCCTGCTGCCCGGCGGTGCCGGGGTCGAGGTCCGGGCGGGAGACCGGACATGGCGCGCGCGCCAGGTCGTTTGCACCGTTCCACTGGGCATTCTGAAACAGGGCCGGATAGGTTTCGAGCCGCCTCTGCCAGATGGCCACCGGTCTGCGATTGCGCGGATGGGCATGGGAAACGTGACCCGGATCGCGCTGAGGTTTGCCGCGCCGTTCTGGCCTGTCGGGACGCAGTATTTCGGCATCGTGACGGATCCACCGGGTCGTTGGTGCTGGTTCATGAACGCCCGCACCTTCTCATCCCGGAATATCCTGATCGCGATTTCCGTAGGGTCATATCCGGCAATCGCCGAGGCCATGACGGATGAGGAAATGACCGCTGATGTGATGCAGGTGCTGCGTGGTGCCTTCGGGTCAGCTGTGCCCGAACCGCTGCAGATCATGGCGACACGCTGGTCCCGGGAACCGCACGCGCTCGGGGCCTATTCCTTCAGTCACCGGGACAGCAGCATGGATGACTGGCACATGCTGGCGAAGCCGATCGGAGTCGCCCTGCACCTGGCGGGTGAACATACCAGCTGGCGGCATCGCGGCACCACACATGGCGCCTTGCTGAGTGGTCGCCACGTCGCCCGGCGCATACTTGATCAACTGGCGAGGTAGGTCAGCCACCCCTCGTACTGCCGGTCCAGCCGGTCGTGGTCGATCGGCCCCGCATGGCCGGGACCGGGCATCTGGCCGTCGCGGACTTCGCTGGGGGTGATGCCGAACCGCTTCTTGAAGGCCCGGCCGAACGCCGTGTCGCTGCCATAGCCATGCATCAGGGCGATCTCCAGCAGGGACCTGTGCTGGTGCTGCGGGCTCAGCAACTGCTGCAGCGCGCGGCGCATTCGCGCCTCCCGGATATAGCCCGCGATGCCGCCCATCGGCTCGAACATCCGGTACAGCACCGTGCGTGACATGCCGGCCTCTGCGGCCAGCCACTCGGGGGTCAGGTCGGGTTCCGCGAGATGCGTCTGGATCAGCCGCCGGACCGCCGTCATCCGGCCAAGGTTGCGCAACTGCTCCTGTGGCAGGTTCTCGTCATGCGCCGCGTTCAGGCAGGCCGCGACCAGCGTCAGCGCCGCCGCGCCCAGGTTCTCGGCTTCGGAAAGGGACATCTTTCCGGCGTGACTCATCGCACCGCGGAGGAAGTCCCAGAGGATGGCGACCGTCGGTTGCTGGCGGGTGAAGTGGCGCATGTGCTGGTCGTCGGGGGCGATCAGCCGCTCCGAAAGCAATTCCCGTGGGATGATCAGGGAGAGGTTGCTGAAGGTATCCGTGGTCGCGTGCATTTCACGGGCAAGGTCGTAGACCAGCATCGTGGCGGCCGGATGATCGATCTCCAGGGATCCCGCGACTATCCTTTGCGCGCCTGTCTCGAAGAACTGGATCATGTAGTGATCCAGGCCGTCCTGGCTGATCCGCCCTGCACCACGGGTGAACATCTGCGCCCGCGTCTGGCAGCGGGCGAGCATCATCGGCCCCAGCATGGTCGCGTGGATGCGCGCCTCGAAACCGTCCTGCAAGGCGCTGCGCGGGGCATCGACATCGAAGATGACGGCAATACTCTCCTTCCAGATGCCGAACTGGTCACGTGTTTCGACATTGCCGACGTCGAACAGCGCCTCCGGCGCGAACCCCTTGCGGTTCGACGGTGAAAGGTCAGCGCCTGAACCTGTCGCGTCTCCTCCCAGCATCGGCTCCACTCCCTGTCGAATATCCGGGACACATGATCGGGCGCGACAATATCGCGCGGGCTAGCCTTGGATGAATGTTCTCCGTCACAGAGAAGGCCGTGAACCGAATGTTGCTCAGAAGCTGCGAGATTGCCTCACCCGGAAAATCCGACTTCCTGTCCCTGCGTCCCGACAACCACGATACCTTCAGTCTGACGATGTGGCAGGGCAATGGCGGTGCAGACCAGCGCTTCGTCTTCGTACCTGTGGATGAATCATATCATCGGATACTGACCTTGCGAAAGGATGCCGCCGACCGGCCCTTCCTGGGGGTGGAGCGGCAGTCAGGCGAGGTGGTGGTGGGCCCGCACACCAGTGATGGCAGCCAGCTCTTCCGTGTCATCGACCAGGATGAGGGCCATTTCTCCATTGCCGCCTGCCTTGCCGGGTGCGGCTATCTCGACAGTGCCGACGGCACCCGGGACGTACGCTTCCGTGCCGGCGAGACCAGCGGCGCGCCGCGCCGCAGCCAGTTGTTTCATGTCATCAATGATCACTGCCTCGACTACACGTCCGCCATGCTGGTGGAGACAGGCAGCAAGCCGCGCGCCTTCAAGCTGCTGGAGTGCATCAATGTGGTTGTGGAGGCGGAGCAGTCGGTCTTCCTGCTGCAGGCACTGTCGCTGGAGCAGCTGGAGCGGCTGGCGCGGGCCCTGATCACCGATCCCGGTTTCCGCGCGCTGGTGCAGGATGTCGGTCAGCAGGGCTACCTCAGCGCCAGACAGGCGGAGGCCACCGAACTGCTGCAGAACGCCAAGCAGATCGTGAAGAAGCACCTGGGCCTCAACATCGATCACACGCCGCCGTCGATCGGCGGCATCGTTGCCATCATGGCCGTGACCTGTGCCCTGATGCCGCTGCGCATCTCCACGGAGGAGAAATCCGTGGTCGAGACCGTCGTCGGCACCCTGGGCCTGGTCTCCGCCGTCCTCAAGATCGTCACCCTGCTCGGCATCGGAGGGGCACTCTGGTTCATCGAGATCATGTGGACCGAGTGAGAGGGGGCGGCCCGCTGAAGGTGCCGGGGCGCACTTTCAGCGGGCCGCAATCTCCCTAGAACAGTTCCTTCGCCAGGATTTCCAGGGCTTCCTTCGAGGTGGCGCGGCAGAGCATGGCGCTGACCTTGCGCTCCTTGCCGGCCTGTTTCCAGGCGGCGAGCTGTTCGCGGATGTGGCCGGCCGGGCCGACCAGCGCGACCCTGTCCACCAGTTCATCGGGAACCATCGAGAAGGCTTCGGCCCGGCGACCGGACAGGAAGGCGTCCTGGATCGCGGAGGCGGCCTCGCCATAGCCCAGACGGGTGGCATATTCGGCGTAGTAGTTTTTCTTCTTCGCGCCCATGCCGCCGATGTAGAAGCCCATGTTCTCCTTCACCGGACGCCGCGCCGCCTCGATGTCGTCATTCACGACCACGGTGACGAAGGGGCAGATGTCGAAGTTCTGCAGGCTCTTGCCCTCGGTCTTGCCGAAGCCCTGGTCGATGTAGGTGCCGATGGCGTCATAGTTGGACGGGTCCATGTAGACCGGGATGACCCCGTCGCAGACCTCGGCGGCGGTGCGGATGCCGCCCGGCGAGATGGAGGCGGAATAGATCTTCAGCGGATGTTCGGGGCGCAGGATGGTCTTCAGCGGCTTGCCGAGGCCGGTGGCGCCGGGACCGTTGTAGGGCAACTGGTAATGCGTGCCCTCATGCGTCACCGGCTCCTCCCGCGCGATCACCTTGCGCATGATGGAGACATACTCGCGGATCAGTTCCAGCGGCTTGCCGTAGGGCACGCCGTGCCAGCCCTCGATCACCTGCGGGCCGGACGGGCCGAGACCGAGGATGAAACGACCGCCGGACAGGGCCTGCAGGGTCAGGGACGTGGTGCTCATCAGCGCGGGGGAGCGGGCCTGCATCTGGCAGATGCCGGTGCCGACCTTGATCTTCGAGGTCTGGCTGAGAATCCATGAGGCGGAGGAGATGGCGTCCGCGCCCCAGGCTTCCGACGTCCAGACGGAGTCATAGCCCATCGCCTCCGCCGCCTTGATCATCTCCATGTCAATTCGGTAGTGGGCATCGCCCGTGCCGAGTATCAGACCGACGTCCATTGCGCGCATCCTCCCGCATCGCAGAAATTCCTGCGCGGGAGGTTAGAGCATTCCGTCAGAAGATGGAATCGGCTCAGGCGCGGTTTGCGTTCAGCCGCGCGATGGCGGCATCCAGCTGGTCGAAATGGTCGATCACCGCGTCCGCGCCCAGGTCGTGCGCCGACCCCCGGCCATAGCCGAACGTGACGGCCACGACGGGCACCCCGGCGTTGCGGGCTGCACCGACATCCGTTGCAGAATCACCCACCATGATGGCCCGTTTCGCATCACCCCCGGCCAGGCGGATGGTTTCCAGCAGATGCCGCCCGTCCGGTTTGCGGAAGGCGAAGGTATCGGATCCGGTGACCGCGTCGAAATGGTGGTTCAGGCCCAGCAGGTCGAGCAGCCGGTCCGCGAATTCGAAGCGCTTGTTGGTGCAGACGGCGACTTTCGCGCCACGGGCCCTGGCCCGCAGCACCGCCGAGATGGCCCCGGGATAGGGCTCGCTCAGGTCCGCCAGATGTGCCTGATAATGGTCGAGGAACAGGCCCATCAGACGCTCGTAACCGGCGCCTTCCGGCAGGGTTCCCGTATCGCGGAAGCTGCCCTGGATCATCGGTCCCGCGCCATCGCCGATCAGGTCCTTGACCCGGTCGAAGGAAACATCCGCGCGTCCCTCGTGCCGCAGCAGCCAGCGGACAGTGCCATAGAGGTCGGGTGCGCTGTCGATCAGGGTGCCGTCCAGATCGAAGACAATCGTGTCTGCTGTCATTTCACTCCGCCCCGCCGCTCTGTTCACATCAAGGGCGCGGTTTACAGCAGGAATGGCATGGTGTCTGCAAACCTCTGAAACATCGTTTGAATTGTTGTGTGTCGTGTGACTGTGGCACTGTCACTGTGCGCCAGACGTTCGGGGCGCACTTGGGAAGGGAATGCGGAATGGGGTCGAAATCTCTGGCGGCCATTGTACTGGCTGCGGGCAAGGGCACGCGGATGAAGTCCGATCTGCCGAAGGTGCTGCACCGTGTTGCGGGCAAGCCCATGATCAATCACATCCTGGATGCGCTGGCCCCGCTGCAGCCTGCGCGGACCACCGCCGTCGTGGCCCCGGGCTATGATGATGTGGCGGCCGCCGTTGCGCCCGCCGAGACAGCGATCCAGAGTCCGGCGCGGGGCACGGGCGATGCCGTGCTGGCGGCGCGGGAGACGCTGAAGGATTTCGACGGCACCGTGCTGGTGCTGTTCGGGGACACGCCGCTGCTGACCACCGCCACGATCCAGGCAATGGTCGATGCCATGGCCGGCACGGATGACCCGGCGGTCGCGGTGCTGGGCTTCCGTCCTGATGATCCGGCGGCCTACGGGCGTCTCGTCACCTCCGGCGACGGGCAGCTTGAGGCAATCGTCGAATTCAAGGACTGCTCGGAGGCGCAGAAGCAGATCACGCTCTGCAATGCCGGGATCATGGGGCTGGACGGTCGCGTGGCCCTGTCGCTGCTGGAGCGGATCGACAGCAACAATGCGCAGAACGAGTTCTACCTGACCGACGTGGTCGCCATTGCCCGCGGTGACGGGCGCGCCTGTGTCGTGGTCGAGGGTGATGAGGAAGAGGTCATGGGCGTCGACAGCCGGCTGAAGCTGGCGGAGGCGGAGGCCGTGGCTCAGCGCCGCCTGCGGGAGGCCGCGATGGCCGATGGCGCCACCCTGATCGCGCCGGAAACCATCTGGTTCTCCACCGATACCGTGCTGGGCCGCGACGTGGTGATCGAACCGCATGTGGTCTTCGGTCCCGGCGTCACGGTGGCCGACAATGTCCGCATCAAGGCGTTCAGCCATCTGGAGGGCGCGACCGTGGCGACCAAGGCCGATATCGGACCCTATGCCCGCCTGCGTCCCGGTGCGGACGTGCGCCAGGGGGCGAAGATCGGCAATTTCGTCGAGGTCAAGAAGGCGGTGATCGAGGATGGGGCCAAGGTCAATCACCTGACCTATGTCGGCGATGCCCGCGTCGGTGCCGGGGCCAACATCGGGGCCGGGACCATCACCTGCAACTACGACGGCTTCATGAAATATCACACCGACATTGGTGCGGGGGCCTTCATCGGTTCCAACAGTGCGCTGGTGGCGCCGGTGAAGATCGGCGACGGGGCCATCGTCGGTGCCGGATCGACCATTGCGAAGGATGTACCGGCGGATGCCCTGGTGGTGACCCGTGCGAAGCCGGTGGTGAAGGGCGGCTGGGCCGCAGATTTCCGTGTCAGACAAGCCGCCGCCAAGGCCGCGCAGAAGAAGAACTGAGGATCAGGCCATGTGTGGAATTGTTGGTGTTGTCGGTGGAGCCGAGGTTGCGGGTCGTCTGGTCGAGGGTCTGCGCCGTCTCGAATACCGGGGCTATGACTCGGCGGGTATCGCGACCCTGGTGGACGGCGGAATCGACCGCCGCCGGGCCGAGGGCAAGCTGGTCAATCTGGAGAATGTGGTGCGCGACCATCCGCTGGATGGCGTCATCGGCATCGGCCACACCCGCTGGGCCACCCACGGCATTCCGAACGAGACCAATGCCCATCCCCACGCCACGGACAAGGTCGCGCTGGTCCACAACGGCATCATCGAGAACTACCGGGAACTGGCGGCGGAACTGAAGGCCGCAGGCTCCGTCTTTGCCTCCGAGACCGACACCGAGATCGTGGCACATCTGATCACGCGCCACCTGAACGATGGCGACGACCCGCAGCAGGCGGTCGCGCGCGCCCTGAAGCGGCTGGAAGGCGCCTTCGCGCTGGCCATCATCTTCGCCGGTCACGAGGGGCTGATGATCGGCGCCCGGCGCGGCAGCCCGCTGGCCGTCGGCTATGGCGATGGCGAGATGTTCCTGGGCTCCGACGCCATGGCGCTGGCACCCATGACCAACCGCATCAGCTACCTTGAGGAAGGCGACTACGTCGTCCTGCACAATGAGAGCGCCAGCTTCTTCGACGCCGACGACAATCCGGTGAAGCGGGAGATCAAGCAATCGGCCATTTCCGGCGCGATGATCGGCAAGGGCAACCACCGCCACTTCATGATGAAGGAGATCTTCGAGCAGCCCGCCGTGATCGGCGACACGCTGCACAGCTACCTGAACCCGGCGACGGGCGAGATCCACATGCCGCCGATGCCGTTCGACATGGCGACGGTGACCAAGGTGACGATCATTGCCTGCGGCACCTCCTTCTATGCCGCCATGGTGGCGAAATACTGGTTCGAGAGCGTGGCGCGGCTGTCGGTGGAGGTCGATGTGGCCTCCGAGTTCCGCTATCGGGAAGCCCCGCTGCCGGAGGGGGGCCTCGCCATCTTCATCAGCCAGTCGGGCGAGACCGCCGATACCCTGGCGGCGCTGCAGTACGCCAAGGCCAACGGCCAGCACATCGCGGCAATCGTCAATGTGCCGGAAAGCTCCATCGCACGGGAGGCTGACCTGGTGCTGCCGACCCTGGCGGGGCCGGAGATCGGCGTGGCCTCCACCAAGGCCTTCACCTGCCAGCTCGCGACGCTCGCCTGCCTGGTGATCGCCACCGCCCGTGCCCGTGGCGCCATTGACGAGGCGGAGGAAGACCGCCTGTCAGCGGCCATCGCCCATGTGCCGGCCATGGTGTCGGAGGTGCTGAACCACGACGACACCATCCGCGACCTGGCGCAGAGCATCTTCGAGGCGCGGGACGTGCTGTATCTGGGGCGTGGTCCCGGCTACCCCATCGCGCTGGAGGGCGCGCTGAAGCTGAAGGAAATCTCCTACATCCACGCGGAGGGCTATGCCTCCGGCGAGATGAAGCACGGCCCCATCGCCCTGATCGACGAACTGGTGCCGGTGATCGTGATCGCGCCCACCGACAAGTGGTTCGACAAGACCATCTCCAACATGCGCGAAGTCATGGCGCGCGGCGGGCGGGTGGTCTTCCTGTCCGACGCCAAGGGCCTGGCGGAAGTCGGCAGCGACGCCGCCCACACCGTCGAGATCCCCATGGCCGACCCCTTCGTCGCCCCGATCCTCTACTCGATCCCGGTGCAGCTCCTCGCCTACCACGTCGCGGTACTGAAAGGCACGGACGTCGACCAGCCCCGCAATCTCGCCAAGTCGGTGACGGTGGAGTAGGTCAGCCGCCCGCGAACACCCGGTTGAACGCCGCCACCGCTTCAGCGGGGCCGTCCGGGTGGTTCCAGACGCCGTTGACGACGGCCAGGAAGTCGGCGCCGGCGGCGACCAGCGGGGGGCAGTTGTCGACGGTGATGCCGCCGATGGCGACGCAGGGCACGGTGGTCATCGCGGACCAGATCTCCAGCATGTCCACCGTCGCCTGTGACTTCGGCACCTTGGTGGTGGTGGGGAAGAAGGCACCGAAGGCGACATAGTCGGCCCCGGCATCCGCTGCCTCCATCGCGAGCTGGCGCGAATCGTAGCAGCTGACACCGACGATGGCGTTGCTGCCGACGGTGGCCCGCGCGGTCTCGTAGGGCGCGTCGTCTCCGCCCACATGCACGCCGTCGGCATCGAATTCGGCGGCGAGGTCGGGGCGATCGTTGACGATGAAGGCGACATCGCGGGCCTGCGCCACCGGCATCAGCCTCTCGATGGCGCGGCGGATTGTGTCGTCATCCACATCCTTCAGCCGAAGCTGCAGGCAGGCGACATCGCCCCCGTCCAGGGCGGTGGCCAACGTGTCCGCGAACGCATCCGGGTCCAGTTGCGGCGGGGTGATCAGGTAGAGGCGGCAGGGCGTTTCATCGTTCATGCGTGACCTGTACTGTTGGTCACGCGCCGGGGCAAGTGCCGCTTGACGCTGAGGCGGCGGGGTGGCTACCTCACCCGCGCAACCCGCTGCCGGAGGATGAACCGTGTCGGACAGTTACAGGATCTTCGTACGCGACCTGGTTCTGGCCATGGAAATCGGGATCCATGATCACGAGATCGGGCGGAAACAGAGGGTGCGGCTCAACCTGGATGTCGAGACCCTGCGCGACGTGGACACCCCCGGCATCGACGGCGTGGTCTCCTACGAGGACCTGATCAACAACATCAAGGACATCGTCGATCGCGGCCATATCGACCTGGTGGAGACGCTGGGCGATGCGGTGCTGGAGATGGTGGTGGAGGACCCGCGCGTGATCGAGGCCGTCCTGCGGATCGAGAAGCTGGACGTCTTCGGCGATGTGGAGAGTGTCGGCGCGGAAATGACCCGCCGTCGCGAGATCTGACCGCCGATGGCTGAGGCGCCGCTGCTGCAGGGCCGGGATCTCGCCGCACTCAGGGGGGAGCGGCTGATCTTTGCCGGTGTCGGCTTCGAACTCGACAATGGCGGGCTGCTGAAGCTCACCGGTCGCAACGGCGCGGGCAAGTCCACCCTGATCCGCATGATCGCCGGTCTCGTCGCGCCCTTTGCCGGCAGCCTGCACTGGAAGGGCGCGGAAGTGGGCCGGGACCGGGAGGCTTTCCTGGCCGACCTGATCTATGCCGGGCACCAGGACGGGCTGAAGACGGCGCTGACGGCCACCGAGAATCTCGAGCTGTTCGCCCGCCTGCGGGGGGCGTCCGACCGGGATGCGGTCGCGGCGCTGGGCAGTTTCGGCATCGCGGAACTGGCTGACCTGCCGGTGCGTTACATGTCGGCAGGCCAGCGTCGCCGGGTGTCCCTTGCACGGCTGCTGATGTCGCCTGCAAGTCTCTGGCTGCTGGATGAACCGCTGACCGCGCTGGATACGGGGGCCATCGCGCAACTGGGTGTCGTCGTCGATGCGCATCGCGATGCAGGCGGCATGGTCATCGCCGCCACCCATGCGGACCTGCCGGGGCAGCCGGGCAGCGTGCTGGAGATCGTGCCGCCCGTGGATGCGGACCTCGATACGGACCTGGACGACGAGATGGACGGTGACAGGGAGGACGCGTGGTGAGCCGCACGTTCCTGATGCTGATCCGCCGTGACCTTCTGCTGGCCCGTCGGCAGGGCGGGGGCAGCCTGCTGTCCATCACCTTCTTCGTGCTGGTGGTCAGCCTGTTTCCGCTGGGGGTCGGTCCGGCACCGGAGACGCTGGAGCGAATCGCCGCCGGAACCATCTGGGTCGCGGCGCTGCTGTCGGTGCTGCTGTCGCTGGACCGCATGTTCCAGGCGGATCTGGAAGATGGCAGCCTGGACCAGCTCGCCCTGCTGCCGCTGCCGCTGTCGCTCGTGGTGCTGGCCAAGACCATCGCCCACTGGCTGACGACGGGCCTGCCGCTGACGCTGGCCGCGCCGCTGCTGGGCCTGCTGATGCAGCTCTCGCCGGATGCCTATGGTGCCCTGATCGCGGCCATGTTGCTCGGGACACCGATCCTCAGTCTGATCGGGGCCATCGGGGCGGCACTGACGGTCGGTGTCCGGCGTGGCGGGGTGCTGCTGACCCTGATCGTGACACCGCTCTACATCCCGGTGCTGATCTTTGGCGTCAGTGCCGCGGAGGCAGCGGCGCAAGGGTTCTCCTATTCCGCTCATATGCTTTTTCTATCGGCCATCCTGTCTGGCGCAATCGTGATCGCGCCGATCGCCGCAGCGTGGGCACTGAAACTTGCCTTGGACTAGGTTCCTGTGAGAAATCAGAGCCGTACTGCGACGACCGTCACCTTGGAATTCGCGGTTTTCGCCCCAGCTTGAGGAGCGACATGCACAGGTTTGCCAACCCCACGCGCTTTTTGCGCCTTGCCGCCGCCGTGCTGCCGTTCAGCGCGGCCGTCGCTGCGTTGTGCCTGGGCGCGGGCCTGGTGTGGGGCCTGTTCTTCGCGCCGCCCGATTACCAGCAGGGCGACACGGTGCGGATCATGTTCATTCATGTGCCGGCCGCGATGATGTCCATGGGCGTCTACGCAGGTATGGCCATCGCCAGCGCCATTGCCCTGATCTGGCGTCATGCGGTCGCCGACCTGATCGCCAAGGCCAGCGCTCCCATCGGTGCCACCTTCTGCTTCATCTGCCTGCTGACCGGCTCGCTCTGGGGCAAGCCCATGTGGGGGACCTGGTGGGTCTGGGACGCGCGCCTGACCTCCATGCTGATCATGCTGTTCATCTATCTGGGCTACATGGCGCTCTGGCAGGCCTTCGACGACCAGACCAAGGCCGCCCGCGCCGCCGCGATCCTGGCGCTGGTCGGTGCGATCAACCTGCCGATCATCAAGTTCTCCGTCGAATGGTGGAACACGCTGCACCAGCCCGCCAGCCTGATCACCATGTCGGGGCCGAAGATCCATGCGTCCCTGCTCTGGCCACTGTTGCTGATGATCGTCGGGTTCGGGGCCTATTACCTGACAGTGCTGATCTATCGCGTCCGCGCCGAGATCCACATGCGCCGCACCCGGATGCTGCGCCTCGCGCAGGCTGACCGCCACGCGGCGATGCAGGCCGCGGAATGAGTTGGGGGGGCAGCATGAGTGAATTTCTTTCCATGGGCGGCTACGGCTTCTTCGTCTGGACATCCTGGGGCGTCGGTGCGGTACTGATGATCGGCCTGCTGATTCAGAGCATCGCCGCCGCGCGATCCGCCGCACGTGAAGTCCAGGCCATCGAACAACTCAGCCCCCGCCGCCGCCGCAGAAAGGCAGACGCCGAATGAGGCCAAAACGCCAGCGACTTCTGATCGTCATCACCGGCCTCGTGTTCATCGGGGCGGCAATCGGGTTCGCGCTGTTTGCGCTGAACGAGGAACTGGACGTCTTCCGCAGCCCCTCGCAGGTGGCCGAGAGCGGCTTCCCTGAAGGCAAGCGGTTCCGTGTCGGTGGACTGGTCGAGGATGGATCGGTCAGCAGCGAGGGGATCGTCACCACCTTCCGCGTGACCGACGGGGCGCATTCCCTCACCATCTCCTACGACAAGATCCTGCCGGACCTGTTTCGCGAAGGGCAGGGGGTGATCGCGCTCGGCACCCTGAACGCGGGCGGCACCTTCGAGGCGCAGGAAGTCCTGGCCAAGCATGACGAGAACTACATGCCGCCGGAAGTCGCTGACGCGCTGAAGAAATCCGGACATTTCAAACCTGAAGGCGGAGACAGCTGATGGCACCCGAACTCGGCCAGTATGCACTGGTCCTCGCGATCCTGGTCGCGGTGGTGCAGGCCATCGTGCCCCAGATCGGCGCCTATCGCCGCGATGCCGCCTGGATGGGGGTTGCGCCCGTGGCGGCGCGGGCGCAGTTCCTGCTGGTGCTCTTTGCCTTCGGCTGCCTGATGACCAGCTTCATCGCCTCCGATTTCTCGGTGGTGAATGTCTTCGAGAACAGCCATTCCCTGAAGCCCATGATCTACAAGATCAGCGGCGTCTGGGGGAATCACGAGGGCTCCCTGCTGCTCTGGATCCTGATCCTGACCCTGTTCGGGGCCGCCGTGGCGCAGTTCGGCCAGAACCTGCCGCCGACCCTGCAGGCGCGGGTGCTGTCGGTGCAGGCCATGATCGGTGTCGGCTTCCTGGCCTTCATCCTGTTCACCTCCAATCCCTTTGCCCGGCTTGATCCGGCGCCGTTCGAGGGCGCGGGCCTCAATCCGCTGCTGCAGGATCCGGCGCTGGCGATCCATCCGCCGTTCCTCTATCTTGGCTATGTCGGGTTGTCGGTGGCCTTCTCCTTCGCCGTCGCCGCCCTGATCGAAGGGCGCGTCGATCCCGCCTGGGCGCGCTGGGTGCGGCCCTGGACCCTTGCCGCCTGGTGCTGCCTGACCGCGGGTATCGCGCTCGGCAGCTACTGGGCCTATTACGAGCTTGGCTGGGGTGGCTGGTGGTTCTGGGATCCGGTGGAGAACGCGTCCTTCATGCCCTGGCTGGCGGCAACCGCGCTGCTGCATTCCTCCATCGTGGTGGAGAAGCGTGATGCACTGAAGAGCTGGACCGTGCTGCTGGCGATCCTGGCCTTCTCGCTCTCGCTGCTGGGGACCTTCCTGGTCCGCTCCGGCGTGCTGAATTCCGTCCATGCCTTCGCCTCCGATCCGGCGCGCGGCGTCTTCATCCTGGCGTTCCTGGTCTTCGTGGTCGGCGGATCGCTGACGCTCTATGCCATTCGTGCGCCATCGCTGAAGGGTGGCGGACTGTTCCGGCCGATCAGCCGGGAGGGTACGCTTGTGCTCAACAACCTGCTGCTCTCCACCGCCTGTTTCACCGTGCTGCTGGGGACGCTCTACCCGCTGTTCCTCGATGCGGTTGCGGAGGAGAAGGTCTCGGTCGGCCCGCCCTATTTCAATGCGGTCTTCGTGCCGCTGATGACGCCGCTGATCGCCGCGCTGGCGATCGGGCCGATGCTGGCATGGAAGCGGGGTGATCTGGCCGGGGTCATGGGGCGGCTGAAGTTCGTGGCGGCGATTGCCGTTCTCGTCGGACTGGGCATGGCCTGGTACGCCTGGAACGTGATGCCGCTGGCGGTGCTCGGCTTCGCACTGGTGGCCTGGCTGTCGCTGGGCGTGTTCCGCGAATGGGCGGAGCGGGTCAGGCTGTTCCGCTGGGACATCGCTGACAGCTGGCGACGTGCCACCGGGCTGCCGCGCGCATCCTACGGCATGTCGGTGGCGCATCTGGGCGTGGCCCTGACCGTCTTCGGCATCACCGCGTCGGAAGCCTGGCAGGAAGAGAAGCAGGTCTTCATGCGCCCCGGCGACGTGCAGACCGTCAGCGATTTCGAACTGACCTTCGTCGGCGCGGAGCGGCTGCCTGGTCCGAACTATTCGTCGCTGGCCGGAACCTTTGCGGTCACCCGCAACGGCCAGCCGGTGACGATCCTGCAGCCGGAGGCCCGGACCTTCACCAATCCGCCAATGGAAACGACGGAGGCTGCGATCCGCACCACGCTGGCCGGTGACCTCTATACCGTCGTGGGTGAAGGGGATGGTCAGGGTGGCTATGCCGTGCGGCTGTACTACAAGCCGATGGTGATCTGGATCTGGCTCGGCACGCTGGCCATGATGATCGGCGGCATGATCTCTCTCAGCGACCGTCGCCACCGGATCGGCGCACCTGCCCGGAAACCGGCGGAGGCGGCGGACACTGATCGCGACAGCGGGGCGCTTGCCGCCGCCGGTGCGGGCGATTGAGCGGGGAGCCGGACATGACCGACAGTGCTGAACAGGGTGGCGAGACGCCGTCGCGGCGTCGGACCCGCACCGGGCTGCTGTTTGCCCTGATACCGGTTGCCGCCTTCGTCGTGATCGGTGTGTTCCTCTTCCGCGGCCTGTCGCTGGACCCGTCGGAGATCTATTCGGTCCTGATCGACAAGCCCGCGCCTGCCTTCGATCTGGCGCCGCTGCCGGGCAAGGAACACGGTCTCGCCACCAGCGACCTCACCCAGCCCGTGCAACTGGTGAATGTCTTCGCATCCTGGTGCGTGGCCTGCCGGGTGGAGCATCCGCTGCTGATGGAGCTGAAACGCAACGGAACGGTTCCGATCTATGGTCTGAACTACAAGGACCAGCCGCAGGCGGCGCTGAACTGGCTGCGCAATTTCGGGGACCCCTACGATCGGATCGGCTCTGACCTGAACGGGCGTGTCGGCATTGATTTCGGTGTCTACGGCGTGCCGGAAACCTTCATCGTCAATGGCGAGGGTATCATCGTGCGCAAGATCACCGGGCCGATCACACCGCAGATCCTGCAGAAGGAACTGCTGCCCCTGATCGCGGAGATGCAGAAGTGAGCCGCTCCGCCCTTGCGACACTGATCGGCGCGGCGTTGCTGATCCTGAGTCTGCCCGCCTTCGCCATCTTCACGGAGAAGCCGCTTGCGGACCCGGAGCAGGAGGCGCGGGCACAGCACCTGATGCGGGAATTCCGCTGCCTCGTCTGCCAGAACCAGGCGATTTCCGAGAGCCATGCGGACCTGGCCGGGGACATGCGGGCCATCGTGCGTGAACGCATCGCCGCCGGGGACGATAATGATGCGGTGCGGCAGTACTTCATCGACCGTTACGGCGACTGGGTGCTGCTGGACCCGCCGCTGAACCGCAAGACGATCCTGCTCTGGGCGGGAGGTGGCGTGATCCTGCTGGTCGGGGCCGGGCTGATCTTCATCCGGATGCGGCGTTCGACCCGGTCCGGGGCGCTGGGACAGACGGCGCTTTCCGAGGCCGAGAAGGCCGAACTTGAACGACTGATGCGAGAGCAGGGCTGAGCATAGATGAACCTCTGGATTGCTGTTGGCCTGATCACTTTCGCCGTTTCCGTCTATCTGCTGCGGCCCCTGATACGGGGTGGCAATGCCGGCGTGCGACGCGGTGACTTCGATCTTTCGGTCTATCGCCGGCAGCTGGATGAACTGGCTGCCGATGCGGAACGCGGGGTGATTTCCGGACCCGAGGCGGAGGCCGCGCGGGTCGAGATCCAGCGGCGCATGATCCAGACCGGTCGCGATGCGGAGACTGCGGCGCAGGACGGTGGCAACAGCCGCTTCATTGTCGGCGCGATCGTGGCCATTGCCCTGCCGGCCGCTGCGGCCGCGCTCTACATGGTGCTGGGATCTCCCAACCTGCCCTCCCAGCCGCTTGCCGACCGGGGCGCGATACCGGGCCGGACGCAGGTTGCGCAGGCCGGTGGCGCTGAGGCTGCGGCCAGCCAGGAAGGGCTGGCCTCCATCGAGAAGATGGTGGAAAGCCTGTCCGACAAGCTGGAGAAGGATCCGACCGATTTCGATGGCTGGATGCTGCTGGGCCGTTCCTATGGCGTCATGGAGGCCTATGACAAGGCGGTGGAGGCCTATGCCCGCGCCGCTGCGCTGCCGGAAGGTTTCGGCGATGCCAATGCCCAGATGCAACTGGGGGAGACCATCATCTTTGCCAGCCAGGGCGTGGTGACGGAGCGGGCGCAGGGCGCATTCCGCCGGGCGCTCGAAATCGATCCCGGTCACCCCGGGGCGCAGTTCTATCTGGCGCTGGCCATGGGGCAGGCGGGCAATCTGCGCGGCGCCTACGAGGGCTGGCTGGCGCTGGCTGCCCAAAGCCCTGCCGACGCGCCCTGGATGCCTGCGCTGCGCGCGCGGCTGGAGGAAGTGGCCCGGGATCTGGAGATCAGCCTGCCTGATCCGCTGCCGACCCTGCCTGCGGCACCGGCGGGGGCACCGCCCTCCGCGCCGGTTGCTGCCGCGCCGGGTTCCGCGCCCGCGCCATCTGCTGCAGCACCGTCGACGCCGCCCGCCGCTGGCCCGATCGCGGGCACCCGCGGACCGGATGCCGAGCAGATGCGTGCGGCGGCTGAAATGTCGGCGGATGACCGTCAGGCCATGATTCGCGGCATGGTGCAGCGCCTTGCCGACCGCATGGCCGACAATCCCGATGACGCCGATGGCTGGAACCGACTGGCCCGCGCCTATGGCGTGCTGGGGGATCAGGAAGGCGCGGCGGAAGCCTATGGCAATATCGTTCGGCTGAATCCGAATGACGTGCAGGCACGCCTGTCGCTGGGTGGCGCCTATCTGGCCCAGGTCGGGCCGGGGCCGATGCCTGCCACGGCGATCGAGCAGTTCGAGGCGGTGCTGGCGCTGGATGCCGACAACCCGGATGCACTCTGGTTCCTCGGCCGTGCCGATGCGGAGGCCGGGCGCAATGATGCGGCACGCGAGAAGTGGCAGCGTCTGCTGGGGCAGCTTCAGCCGGGATCGGAGGCGCACGACAATGTCCGCGCCCAGATCCAGCGACTGGACGAAGGCTGACCTGACCCGGGTATCCCGAAAGAAAAAACGGAGGCGTCCCAGGGGGACACCTCCGTCGAGTGTCGGCCGCCGACAGTCGCGGTCGGCCGATGAGGGAATGCTGCGGCGCCAAAATCACGTGGTGACAAGCACCGAACAGGTCTGACGAAGCAATTCACGATCCACACACGTGTGGGTTATTTGCTTTTGTATTTCAACGGCCTCAAACAGGTCGCAGCGTGCCGTTGCCCTGTTTTCGGACAGGGTACCTGTTTCAGAATGATTCAGTTTCCGCGAACTGTCCCGAAATGGGGCGTGCCGGTGAGCGACCATCATGCTTGAAATACCGGGGCGCTTCACCGCAAAGTCGGACGATGCGGAGCAGGAGAAATCTACATTGACCATTCCCAGTCATCTGCCGGGCGCCGATCAGTTCTCGACCCGGGTTCCGGAGGGCGACAACAGAGAACGCATGGTATGCGGCGATTGCGGCTGGGTTCACTATGTGAATCCGAAGATCGTCGTCGGCGCTGTCTGCCGTCTGGATGACCGGATCCTGCTGTGCCGCCGCGCCATCGAGCCGCGTCACGGCTTCTGGACCATCCCCGCCGGCTTCATGGAGGAGCGGGAGAGTTCCGAACAGGGGGCCGCGCGCGAGGCCATGGAGGAGGCCCATGCCGACATACGCATCGGCAACCTGCTGGCGGTCTACAACATCCCGCGGATTTCGCAGGTGCAGCTGATCTACTGCGCGGAGATGAATGCGCCGGAGGTGAAACCGGGACCGGAATCACTGGAGGTTCGCTACTTCGCCTGGGACGAGATCCCGTGGGATGAACTGGCGTTCCCGAGTGTCACCTGGGCACTGCAGCAGTACCGTCAGGTCTGGAACAGTCCGTCCTTTGCCGCCTTCACCAACCCGCCGGGCGAGACGGGCGCAAGCACCCCCGGGTGAGCCGCGGGCAGGCATCGCCGCCTTGAACGGTACGGCAGACAATATACATGGTGGCGGACAGCCCTGACGGCTGTCGCCACATTCTTCCTCAATTCGGGAGCGATCATGGATCAGGAGCAGTCGGCCACCTGGCACGGCACAACCATTCTCTCCGTGCGCAAGGGCGGCAAGGTCGTCATTGCCGGCGACGGGCAGGTCACACTCGGCCAGACCGTCATCAAGGCCAATGCGCGCAAGGTCCGCAGGCTGGGCAAGGGCGACATTGTCGCCGGATTTGCCGGGGCCACCGCCGACGCCTTCACCCTGTTCGAACGGCTGGAGGCGAAGCTGGAACAGCATCCGGGCCAGCTCACCCGTGCCGCCGTGGAACTGGCCAAGGACTGGCGCACGGATCGCTATCTCCGGCGGCTGGAGGCCATGATGGCCGTGGCGGACGCGGAGACTTCGCTGGTCCTGACCGGTACCGGCGATGTGCTGGAGCCGGAGGACGGGCTGATCGGCATCGGCTCCGGCGGCAACTACGCGCTGGCCGCCGCACGGGCGCTGATCGACCGCGACGACATGGACGCGGAGGCGATTGCCCGCCGCGCCATGAAGGTCGCGGCCGACATCTGCGTCTATACCAACGAAAACGTCATCATCGAGAGTGCCTGAACCCCATGAGTGATTTCAGCCCGCGCGAGATCGTCCACGAACTGGACCGCTTCATCATTGGCCAGAACGACGCCAAGCGCGCCGTTGCGGTGGCGCTGCGCAACCGCTGGCGTCGCCAGCAGTTGCCTGACGACCTGCGCGACGAGGTGCTGCCCAAGAACATCCTGATGATCGGCCCGACCGGTGTCGGCAAGACGGAGATCTCGCGGCGGCTGGCCAAGCTGGCCCATGCGCCGTTCCTGAAGGTGGAGGCCACGAAGTTCACCGAAGTCGGCTACGTCGGACGTGACGTGGAGCAGATCGTCCGTGACCTGCTGGAAACCGCCATCACCATGGTCCGCGAACGCAAGCGCAAGGAAGTCCGTGCCCGCGCCGAGCAGGCGGCGGAGGAACGTGTGCTGGACGCGCTGGTCGGCGATGGTGCCAGCCGCGAAACGCGGGAGAAGTTCCGCCAGAAGCTGCGCAACGGCGATCTGGATGACAAGGAGATCGAGCTGCAGCTGCGTGATGCGGGCGGCGGTTTCAGCCTGCCCACCTTCGACATTCCCGGCCAGCCGGGCGCGCAGATGGGCATGATGAATCTCAACGACATCCTCGGCAAGGCCATGGGCGGCGGCAAGGGCAAGCCCCGGCGCATGACCGTCGGCGACAGCCATGAAGTCCTCATCGCCGAGGAATCCGACAAGCTGCTGGATGACGAGGATGTGGTGCAGGACGCGATCCGGCGCGTGGAGGACAATGGCATCGTCTTCCTGGACGAGATCGACAAGATCACCGCGCGCTCCGACCGTCAGGGCGCGGACGTGAGCCGGGAAGGGGTGCAGCGCGACCTGCTGCCGCTGATCGAGGGCACGACCGTGTCCACCAAGCATGGCGCGGTGAAGACCGACCACATCCTTTTCATCGCCTCCGGCGCGTTCCATGTGGCGAAGCCGTCGGACCTGCTGCCTGAACTGCAGGGGCGCCTGCCGATCCGTGTCGAGTTGCTGCCGCTCACCAAGTCCGACTTCAAGCGCATCCTGACGGAGACGGAGGCCAGCCTGATCCGCCAGTACACGGCGCTGATGGGCACGGAAGAGGTGACGCTGACCTTCGGCGATGACGCCATCGACGCGCTGGCCGATCTGGCGGTGAAGGTGAACGAAAGTGTCGAGAACATCGGTGCCCGCCGCCTGCACACGATCCTGGAGAAGGTGCTGGAGGAAATCAGCTTCACGGCCAGCGACAAGGCCGGTGAGACTGTCGTGATCGATGATGCCTACGTGCGGGACCGGATCGGCGATCTCGCCCAGAACGCGGATCTTTCGAAATTCATTCTCTGATTCCGAGGGTACCGTTCACCGGAAATTAAGGCTGTTGCGTCAGCTTGGGTGTCGAGATCGAGCAACGACACATCCGGTGAATTTCCCTTGCGCACACTGCTGACCGAACTCGAACAGATACCCGCGCGGCAGGAATATGGCCGCGTCGCCGCTGTACAGGGCCTGATGGTCGAAGTCGCCGGGATCGCCTGGCGGCTCTCCGTCGGCGGTCGTGTCCTGCTGGAGACCCGTGACGGTCGCCAGGTGGAGGCAGAGATCGTCGGATTCCGCGGCGACCACGCGCTTGCCATGCCCTTCGGCCAACTGGAAGGCGTGGGTGTCGGCTGCAAGGCGGTCGTCGGTGCGGAACAGCCCTGCATCCGTCCCGATGCATCCTGGCTGGGCCGTGTCGTTGACGCCATGGGACGCCCCATCGATGGCGGCCCGCCGCTGGTGCAGGGCCGGCAGAGCTATTATCTGCGCGCCCGCCCGCCTTCGGCCCACCTGCGTGACCGGGTCGGTGCGCCGATGGACCTCGGCATCCGTGCCATGAACACGTTCCTGACCACCTGCCGCGGGCAGCGCATGGGCATCTTCGCCGGGTCCGGTGTGGGCAAGTCCGTCATGCTGTCGATGCTGGCACGCTACACCGAAAGCGATGTGGCCGTGGTCGGTCTGGTGGGGGAAAGGGGCCGCGAGGTGAAGGAATTCATCGAGGACAATCTGGGACCGGAGGGCATGGCGCGGACCGTGGTCGTCGTCTCCACTTCCGACGAACCCGCGCTGATGCGCCGCCAGGCCGCGCATCTGACGCTGACCCTGTCGGAATATTTCCGCGATCAGGGGCAGGAAGTGCTCTGCATGATCGACAGCATCACCCGTTTCGCCATGGCGCAGCGGGAGATCGGACTGTCGGCGGGTGAACCGCCTGCCTCCAAGGGCTACACGCCGTCCGTCTTTGCGGAACTGCCGCAGTTGCTGGAACGGGCCGGTCCCGGCATTGGCGGGGCAGCGATCACGGCGCTGTTCACGGTGCTGGTGGAGGGTGGGGATCATGACGAACCCATCGCCGACGCGGTGCGCGGCATCCTGGACGGCCACATCGTGCTGGAACGCCAGATCGCGGAACGGGGTCGCTATCCGGCCATCAACATCCTGAAATCGATCTCCCGCACCATGCCCGCCTGCCAGACACCGGAGCAGCGCGAAGTGGTGTCGAAGGCCCGTGACCTGCTGGCCGCCTATGAGGAGATGGGCGAGATGATCCGTATCGGTGCCTATCGTCGGGGCTCCGACCCGCGCATCGACCAGGCCATTACCTATAACCCGGCACTCGAAGCCTTCCTGTCGCAACGGCAGGAGGAGCGTGCCGATCTGCATGACGGGTTCGAACAACTCGCCGGACTGCTTGAACAGGGAGGCCTGGCGGCATGAGCACGCTGGACAAGTTGCTGCAGGTATCGAAGCTGGAACTGGATCGCCGCCGTCACGAGATCGGCGAGCTGCACGCCATGCGCGAGGACCTGCAGGAGCGCTGTGACCGCATCGATGCGCGTATCGCTGCGGAGAAGGCGGCGACTGTCAGCGATCCACTGGCCGGAACCACCATCGGGGCCTTCGTCAACGCGGCCCGCCGTCAGCAGGAAACCCTCACCGCCTCCATGCAGGAAGTGGACGCCCAGATCGACGCCCTGCGCGATGTGGTGGCGGAAGCCTTCCGCGAGACCAAGCGCTACGAGAACCTGATCGAGCGCAAGCAGGCCGAACGCCGGCGCGCGGCCGATCGCCGCGAACAGATCCAGATGGACGAGATCGGTCTGCGCCAGATGGCCGGGAACTGAGGATCCGTCGCCTTTCCGGCCGCAGCAACTAGCCTCTTGACGCTCCTGCCCGGGCAGGGATGACTGCCCGCCAGTGATCCCGACGGAGCCGGTCCCATGTCCCTCGACATCTATCTCGCCTATGTTCTCGCCTCTGCCCTGCTGGTCGTGCTGCCGGGACCGACGGTCATGCTGGTGGTGGCCAATGCCCTGTCGCGGGGACGACCGGCGGCGATGAAGTCGGTGATCGGTGTCGGGCTTGGGGATGTGACCGCGATGGTGGTCTCCTTCGCCGGTCTCGGCGCGGTGCTTGCCGCCTCCGCGACCCTGTTCACGGCGCTGAAGTTCGTTGGCGCGGCCTATCTGATCTGGCTTGGTATCGGTCTGCTGCGGGCGAAGGCGGACCCGTCGATCCTGACCGACGTGCAGCCGTCAACCGGCAGGCAACTTGTCCGTCAGGCCTGGATCGTGACGGCGCTGAACCCGAAGGGCATCGTCTTCTTCATTGCCTTCGTGCCGCAGTTCATGGACCCGGCCGCGGCGGCGCTGCCGCAGTTCCTGATCCTGGGCAGCACCTTCCTGGCGCTGGCTGTCATCAATGCCGCCGCCTATGCCTGGATCGCCGGGTCGGTGCGCCGCCACATCACGCAGGTCTCGACCCTGCGCTGGATCAACCGGATCGGCGGTTCGGTAATGATCGGCGCGGGCCTGCTGACGGCGGCCATGCGCCGGGCGTGACCCCGGTGGCGGAACGGATGCTTCAATCCTGCGTCAACAGCCTGTAGCCTGCCCCGACAGCCAATCCGGGGAGGGACTCTTGGCCGTTCTGCAATCTCAGATCTCGACGAACAGTGACAGTTTCAAGGCCAATCGCGCCGACATGCTGGGCATGATCGCGGCGGTGCGCGCACTGGAACAGAAGGTACGCGACACATCGAACGCGAAGGCCGATGTCTTCCGCTCCCGCGGGCAGTTGCCGCCCAGGGCGCGCATCGACCAGTTGCTCGACAAGGGCTCGCCGTTCCTGGAGCTTTCGACGCTTGCCGGGCTCGGCATGCATGACGACGACGGCTCCAAGAGCGTCATGGGCGGCGGTGCCATTGCCGGCATCGGCTATGTGCAGGGCATCCGCTGCATGATCTCGGCCTCCGACAGCGGCATCAAGGGCGGCACCATCGCGCCCATGGGTCTGAAGAAGAACCTGCGAGTGCAGGAGATCTGTCACGAGAACAAGCTGCCCAAGATCAACCTGATCGAATCAGGTGGCGCCAACCTGAAGTACCAGTCCGACATCTTCGTGGAGGGCGGGCGCGGCTTCTACAATCAGGCGCGGATGTCGGCGATGGGCATTCCGCAGATCGCGGTGGTGCATGGCTCCTCCACTGCGGGCGGGGCCTATGTGCCCGGCATGTCCGACTACACGATCATGGTGAAGGGGCGCAGCCGCGTCTTCCTGGCCGGTCCGCCACTGCTCTATGCCGCGACGGGTGAGGTTGCGACGGACGAGGATCTGGGCGGGGCGGAGATGCACAGCCTGGTCTCCGGCGTGTCCGAGTTCATGGCGGAGGATGATGCCGATGGCATCCGCATGGCCCGCGACGTGATGGGCAAGCTGCGCTGGAACGACCGCCTGCCGCCGGAGCCTGCGCGGACCTGGCGCGAGCCGCTGTATGATCCGGACGAGATCTGCGGACTGGTGCCTGCGGACTATCGCCGCCCCTACGACGCGCGGGAACTGATCGCGCGACTGGTGGACGGATCGGACTTCGTGGACTTCAAGAGCAACTATGGCCCTGCCACGGTCTGCGGCTTCGCGGAGGTCATGGGAATGGCCGTCGGCATCGTCGGCAACAATGGTCCCATCGACAATGCCGGGGCCACCAAGGCGGCGCAGTTCATGCAGCTATGCGATCAGGCGGATACGCCGATCGTCTTCCTGCACGACACCACCGGCTTCATCGTCGGCACGGAGTCGGAGCGCGGCGGCATGGTCAAGCATGGCTCCAAGATGATCCAGGCCGTCTCCAACGTGCGGGTACCGAAGATCACGCTGATGGTTGGGGCCAGCTTCGGTGCCGGCAACTACGCCATGTGCGGCCGGGCCTACAGCCCGCGCTTCATCTTCGGCTGGCCCAACTACCGCATGTCGGTGATGGGCGGTGAGCAGGCGGCGACGGTGCTGAAGATCGTGGCCGAACAGGGCGCGAAGCGGAAGGGCGTTGAGCCCGATCACGCCGTGATCCAGAAGATGTATGACGGCATCGTCAGCCAGTTCGACAAGGAAAGCCAGGCGCTCTACAACACCGCGCGGCTGTTCGATGACGGCCTGATCGATCCCCGCGACAGCCGCCGGTTGCTCGGCATGTGCCTCGACATCTGCCGCGAAGGCGACCGTCGCCCGCTGCAGCCGAACAGCTTCGGTGTCGGTCGGATGTAGGTGCCGCTGCGCGCTTTTTCCGACGCTCGCTGAGGTAACCCGAGCGCCAGTCTCCGACGTTTGTGAGGCACTCCCGGGTACCCGGGTCGAGCCCGGGCACGGCGTCATGGGGGTGGCCAGGTACGGTTGTCCTCTCCACCCTCACTCCGACGCTCGCGGAGGTGATCCGCGAGCCCGGTCTCCGAGGCTTGTGCGGCACTCCCGGGTGCCCGGGGTCGCGCCGGCAAGCGCGTTTCGGCTACCCCTGCAGTCCCCGGATGGCGCGGCGCTGGGTGTCCAGGGCACGTTCGAAGACGGCCTGCTTCCAGTCCAGGGCGTCCTGATAGAAGGCTTCGCGCACCCGCGCCTTGATGTCCCGGCCCTTCGGTGACGACACATCGCCGTGGAAGCGCAGCCAGTTGTCGACGCACAGGGCGCTGATGACCTGATTCTCCGGCTGGGTGCCGTACTCCAGCGCGATGGCCGTCACCTCCACCTGGGGCAGGCCGTGTTCGATGGCGTCCAGCATCTGCCCGGTCAGCTTTGCCGAGGCTGAGGTGCCGAGGTGGGGGGAGGCGCAGTCGCTGTCGTACCAGTCGAGGCAGCGCTGATAGCCTGCCGTGTCGGGCAGGTGATCCACGATCCGCTCCCCGAATCCCCGCGGGCCAAGCCCGGTGTGATAGTCGATCACCGCCAGTCGCCTGCGCGTGCTGCAATGGGTGGCGAGCAGACGCGCGACCGTCAGCCGTGACCAGCTCGGGGCCGTGCCGCCGAAGAAGATGCCATCCCGGTGCGTGTGCTGGCCTGATGTTGCCGCCTCCTGGAACGCCCAGAAACCATGCTCCTCGGTATATTTCGCGACGCCTTGCGCGAGCCGGGTCTCCGCCTCGTCATCCCAGACCTTCGGGCAAAGGATGTCGTGGATTGTCTCATAGCCCGCGTTCACCGGTGCGCCCGCCGCGAAATCGACAAAGTTCCGGTTCAGATCAACATTATCTTCCGTGGTGCGGGAGAGGTGGGCGAAGCCGAAGGGGTTGATGCCATGCACATGGATCTGGGCGATGCCATCCGGCACTTCCCGCCAGAGACCGCTTTCCAGCCAGCCGACCTGCACGCCGGAGCCGCAGAATCCTTCCGCACCATGGGTGCCGGAGAAGGTGAGCAGCGCGGCTTCCGCCTGCGGGTCACCCAGGAAGGCGACATCGGTGGCCAGCGGCCCGCCGTTCGGCCCCGGCACCGGGTTCTCGTGGGTCTCGACCCGCGCGCCGACGTCTGCCGCGGCATCCAGGAAGCGCCCGCGTGCCTGCCGATAGTCGGCGGAGAACCATGCATTTTCTGACACGTCGAAGGCTCCATTCCAGATCAGTGGCGCACCATACCAGCGCCCGCGACCCTGCGGAATTGCATCATGTCGCGCCAGACCCTACAAACCTCGTTCCTGTGACCGTTTCCCACCAACGGAGTATGGCCCATGCGGCTTTCCGAATTCTTTCTGCCCGTCCTGCGTGAAACCCCGAACGAGGCGCAGATCGCGTCCCACCGGTTCATGCTGCGCGCCGGCATGATCCGCCAGTCCAGCGCGGGGATCTATTCCTGGCTGCCGCTGGGCTACCGGGTGCTGAAGAAGATCGAGGCCATCGTCCGCGACGAGCAGAACCGTACCGGCGCGCACGAGGTGCTGATGCCGACGATCCAGCCCGCCGAACTGTGGCGCGAGTCCGGTCGCTATGACGATTACGGCAAGGAAATGCTGCGCATCAAGGACCGCCACGGGCGGGAGATGCTCTACGGCCCGACGAACGAGGAGCAGATCACGGAGATCTTCCGCGCCGCCGCCAAGTCCTATCGCGATGTGCCGCAGATGCTCTACCACATCCAGTGGAAGTTCCGCGACGAGGTGCGGCCCCGGTTCGGCATCATGCGCGGGCGCGAGTTCCTGATGAAGGACGGCTATTCCTTCGATCTGGACTTCGAGAGCTCGAAACGTGCCTACAACAGGATGTTCGTATCCTACCTGAAGACCTTCGAGCGGATGGGACTGAAGGCCATTCCGATGGCCGCCGATACCGGCCCCATCGGCGGTGACCTGAGCCACGAGTTCATCATCCTGGCGGACACGGGCGAGTCGGAGGTGTTCTGCCATCGCGACCTGATCCGGATGGCGGTGCCCCAGGACGTGGACTATCGCGCCGACCTGCAGCCGATCGTCGATCAATGGACCTCCGTCTATGCCGCCGCCGACGACATGCACGACCCGGACACCTGCCCGGTGGCGGAGGCTGATCTGGTCAGCCAGCGCGGCATCGAGATCGGCCACATCTTCCACTTCGGCAGCAAGTACTCCAAACCCATGGGGTTGAGCGTGACCGGGCCAGACGGCGTGGACAGGGACGTCATCATGGGCTCCTACGGCATCGGCGTGTCCCGGCTGGTCGGTGGCATCATCGAGGCGAGCCATGATGACGACGGGATCATCTGGCCGGACTCGGTGGCACCGTTCCATGTCGGTATCGTCAACCTGAAAGCGGGCGACGCCGATTGCGATGCCATGTGCGCGGACCTGGAACGGAAGTTCCAGAGCGCCGGTCTGGACGTTCTGGTGGACGACACGGGGGAGCGTGCCGGGGCCAAGTTCGCGACCATGGATCTGATCGGCCTGCCCTGGCAGGTGGTGGTCGGTCCCCGTGGCCTGAAGGACGGTCAGGTCGAGGTGAAGCGGCGTTCGGAGGGCGAGCGGCAGGCCCTGGCACCCGACGCGGCGCTGGAACACATCGTTGCGGGCACCATGCTGGACCCGGCGACGACAGGCCTCTTTCCGGGCTGACCGACCGGCTCCGTTCAGGCTGACCCGCAGACGCAGACAGGAAACCGGACCATGTTCAACGCCTTCGAATGGATGATCGCCGTACGGTATCTGCGGGCGCGACGGGCGGAGGGGTTCATCTCCGTCATTGCCTGGTTCTCGCTGGTGGGCATCGCGCTCGGTGTGGCGACCCTGATCATCGTCATGGCGGTGATGAACGGTTTCCGCACCGAACTGGTGGACCGCATCCTGGGGCTGAACGGCCATATCTCGGTCCTGACCTACGAGGAGCCGATCACGGACTTCGAGGTGATGTCGGCCCGCATCGGTGAACTGCCGGGCGTGGTCCAGGCCGCGCCCTATGTCGAGGGGCAGGTCATGATCACCGCCCGGAACGAGGCGCGGGGCGCGCTGGTGCGGGGACTGTCGGTCGCGGATCTGGAGGTGCACAAGGCGCTCTCCACCAACCTGCGCGCCGGGTCCGCCGCTGCGCTGGCCGAACCGGCGACCATCATGATCGGTACCCGGATGGCGGAGCGCTTCGGCCTGAGTGTCGGCGACAAGGTCACTCTGATCTCGCCCAAGGGCACGACGACGGTGATGGGGTTCGTGCCGCGCCTCGCCACCTACCAGGTCGTCGCGCTGTTCGAAGTCGGCATGTACGAATATGACTCCAGCTACATCTTCATGGGCCTGCCGCAGGCGCAGCGCTATTTCCGCACCGGCGATGGCGTGACGGGCATCGAGGTGGTGCTGGACAGCGCCGATGACGCGGCGGCGCGGGCCGGGGACATCTACGGCATGTTCGCGGGCCAGGGAATCCGCGTGGTGGACTGGCAGCGGGCCAACGCGTCCTTCGTTGCCGCCCTGCAGGTGGAGCGGAACGTGATGTTCCTGATCCTGACCCTGATCATCCTGGTGGCCGCCTTCAACATCATCTCCAGCATGATCATGCTGGTGAAGGACAAGGGGCGTGACATCGCAATCCTGCGCACCATGGGCGCGGCGCGGGGGTCGGTGATGCGCGTGTTCCTGATCGCCGGGGCCAGCATCGGGGTCGTCGGCACGCTGGCCGGTTTCGCGCTGGGCGTGGTCTTCTGCCTCAACATCGACGCCATACGGGTGTTCCTGGAAAGCCTGACCGGCACCGTGCTCTGGTCGCCGGAGATCCGCTGGCTGTCGCAGATCCCGGCGCGGATGGAGACGGGAGAGGTGGTCGGCGTGCTGCTGATGGCACTCGGCCTGTCCTTCGTCGCCACCATCTATCCGGCCTGGCGGGCGGCCCGCCTCGATCCGGTAGAGGCGCTGCGCTATGAGTGAGATCGCGCTCAGGCTGGATGGCGTCGGGCGTACCTTCCGTCAGGGGGAACGCGAACTGCGCGTGCTCGACGGGGCCTCGCTGGATGTGCGGCCCGGTGAGATCGTGGCGCTGGTCGGCCCTTCGGGTGCGGGCAAGTCGACCCTGCTGCAGATCGCCGGACTGCTGGAGCGTCCCGATCAGGGCGACGTGCTGATCGCCGGTCAGAGCAGCGCCCGCATGTCGGAGGCGGAGCGGACCGTGACCCGGCGCAGCTCACTCGGCTTCGTCTACCAGTATCACCACCTGCTGCCGGAATTCTCGGCGGTGGAGAACATCATGCTGGCACAGATGATTGCCGGAAAGTCGAAGCCGGTGGCGCGCCAGCGCGCGGCGGAACTGCTGGAGACGCTGGGCATTGCGGAGCGCGCCAGCCATCGTCCGGCACGGCTCTCGGGCGGCGAGCAGCAGCGCGTTGCCATCGCCCGCGCCGTGGCCAACCTGCCCCGCGTGCTGCTGGCGGACGAGCCCACCGGCAACCTGGACCCGAAAACGGCGGACCGGGTGTTCGCGCATCTGATCGAGATCGCCCGGGAGTCGCGCATCGGCGTGCTGCTGGCGACCCACAATCTGGCTCTCGCGGCCAGCATGGACCGGGCCGTGACCCTGGCGGAGGGACGGATCACGGAGGCGGCGCTGTAGTCCATCGGCTGTCTGTTCCATCCCTCTCCCTCTCCGGCCACCCACGGGATCATCCTGAATGGGTGGCCGGGAGGGGGAGAGGGACGGAACAGGCCACACAATCCACATGTTCTCATTTTGTTTGAGAACACATGTTGACTCAAAGAGAACATTGATGGAACATCACCTCCGGCAACGAGATGCAGGAGGTGATGATGGATTGGGTCAAGGACGCGTTTGGACTGGCAACGCTTGTGGGTCTCTGGGGTGCTTTCGCGGCCTGGGGGGAGATCATCAGCACGGTCGTCGGCGGCTGACGGCCGGTCAATCCGTCAACAGTTTTTTCCACAGGAAATTCGGCCTCCCCGGCGGGTGAACCGCGACAGTGGGGCATCAAGCAACGATGATTGGTCCCTGATGCGGGATTCGCTCCGGGCACCGATTCCGGTGTCCGGCCGGTCCCGCGACTTGTCGCTGGGGACCGGACCATGGGTCATGCCGATTTCGTACATCTGAGGCTGCACAGTGCCTACTCCCTGTCCGAGGGGGCGATCCGGTCAAAGGATCTGGCGGTGAAGGCCGCGAAGTTCGGCATGCCCGCTGTCGCGGTGACGGACACCAACAATCTCTTCGGTGCCATGGAATACGGTCCCGCACTGGCGGAGGCGGGGGTGCAGCCGATCATCGGCTGCCAGCTTGCCGTCGCCTTCGGCATGGAGCAGCGACAGGGTTCCGCCCTGCCGCGCCCGCGCCTGGGTTCCGTCGTCCTGCTGGTGCAGGACGCGACCGGCTACGGCAACCTCATGAAGCTGGTTTCCTCCGCCTTCCTCGATACCGATCCCGGTTTCGACACCCATCTGGCGGAGGGGAAGTTCGCGGAGCTGACCGACGGGCTGATCCTGCTGACCGGCGGCGCCTCGGGACCGCTGGGGCGCTTGCTGGCGGACGGGGAGGAGGCAGCGGCGCGGACCTGGCTGCGGCAGATCGCCGGACTGTTTCCGGGCCGCGCCTATGTCGAGCTGCAGCGTCATGGCCTGGCGGCGGAGGATCAGGTCGAGCAGGTGATGATCGACATGGCGATGGCGGAGGATGTGCCGCTGGTCGCGACCAACGACTGCTTCTTCCTCGAACGGGGCATGTATGACGCCCATGACGCCCTGATCTGTGTGGCGGAGGGCGCCTATGTCAGCCAGACGGAACGCCGCCGCCTGACGCCGGAGCATCGGTTCAAGAGTGCCGACGAGATGAAGGCGCTGTTCGCCGATGTGCCGGAGGCGATCAGCAACACGCTGGTGATCGCCCGCCGTTGCGGTTTCATGGCCCCCCGGCGCGACCCGATCCTGCCCCGTTTCCCCACGACGGAGGGGCGCAGCGAGGCGGATGAACTGCGTGCCATGGCCTATGCGGGACTGGATGCGCGCCTCGCCGCCATGGCGGAGAAGGGGATCGTGGTCGAGGAGAAGGTCTACCGGGAACGGCTGGACCTGGAACTCGGCATCATCATCGACATGGATTTCCCCGGCTACTTCCTGATCGTCGCCGACTTCATCCAGTGGACCAAGGGCCAGGGCATTCCGGTGGGGCCGGGGCGCGGTTCCGGTGCCGGGTCGCTGGTGGCCTATGTCCTGACCATTACCGACCTCGATCCCCTGCGCTACGGGCTGCTGTTCGAGCGGTTCCTGAACCCCGAACGCGTGTCCATGCCCGACTTCGACATCGACTTCTGCCAGGACCGGCGGGACGCGGTCATCCGCTACGTGCAGGACAAGTATGGCCATGACCAGGTGGCGCAGATCATCACCTTCGGAAAGCTGCAGGCCCGTGCGGTGCTGCGCGATGTCGGGCGGGTGCTGCAGATGCCCTATGGCCAGGTGGACCGGATTTCCAAGATGGTGCCGAACAATCCGGCCAATCCGGTCACCCTGAAGGAGGCACTGGAGCAGGAACCGGCGCTGAAGGCCGAGTACAGGGACGATGACGCCGTCCGTCATCTGATCGATCAGGCCCTGCAGCTCGAGGGCCTCTATCGCCATGCCTCCACCCATGCGGCGGGTGTGGTGATCGGCGACCGGCGGCTGGACGAGCTGGTGCCGCTCTACCGCGATCCGAAGTCCGACATGCCGGTCACCCAGTTCTCCATGAAGTATGTGGAATCGGCGGGGCTGGTGAAGTTCGACTTCCTGGGCCTGAAGACGCTGACCGTGCTGGACCGCGCCATCGGTCATGTCCGCGATGGCGGGCTGGACATGACTGTCGCAGACATACCGGAGGGTGACGAGGCCACCTTCGCCATGCTGGGGCGGGGCGAGACGGTGGGCGTGTTCCAGTTGGAAAGTTCTGGCATGCGCGACGTGCTGCGCCAGATGAAGCCTGACAAGTTCGAGGACATCATCGCCATCGTTGCCCTCTACCGTCCCGGCCCGATGGACAATATCCCGAAGTACATCGCCACCAAGCACGGGCGGGAGGAACCGGACTACCCGCATCCGATGCTGGAGGCCATCCTGGCCGAGACCTATGGCATTCCCGTCTACCAGGAACAGGTCATGCAGATCGCCCAGGTCATGTCGGGCTACAGCCTGGGCGAGGCTGATCTGCTGCGACGGGCCATGGGCAAGAAGATCAAGGCGGAAATGGACCAGCAGCGGGCCCGTTTCATCGAGGGCGCGCAGCGCAACAACGTCACCGACCGCATCGCCAATTATGTCTTCGAACTGATCGAGAAGTTCGCGGGCTACGGCTTCAACAAGTCCCACGCGGCGGCCTATGCGCTGGTGGCCTGGCAGACCGCCTGGCTGAAGGCCAACCATCCGGCGGCCTTCATGGCTGCGTCGATGACCCTCGACATGGGCAATACGGACAAGCTGGATGTCTTCCGCCAGGAACTGAAGCGGCTGAAGATTCCCATGCTGGCGCCGGACGTGAATGCCTCCGGCGTCGTCTTCGGGGTGGAGCGCGACGCCGACGGGCAGGAACAGGGTATCCGCTATGCCCTGGCCGCAATCAAGAACGTCGGCCGCGACGCCATGGCTGCGATTGTTCACGCGAGGGACGAGGGCGGGCCGTTCAGGGACCTGTTCGATTTCATCACCCGCGTCGAGACCTCCGCCCTGAACAAGCGCCAGCTGGAGAACCTGGCCCGTGCCGGTGCCTTCGACAGTCTGAACGCCAACCGCCGCCAGGTGATCAAGTCACTGGACGTGCTGCTGGGCTATGCGTCGCGGCAGGCGGCGGACAGGGCCAGCGGCCAGATGGGACTGTTCGGCGGCGGTCCCGATGCCGGTTCCGCGGGCGACCGTCCGCCCCTGCCTGACTCCCCGCAGTTCGATGACCTGGAACGCCTGGCCGAGGAGCGGGGGGCCATTGGCTTCTACCTGTCCGGTCACCCCCTCGACGACTATCAGCAGCGCTTGCGGCAGAAGGGGGTCCGGGCGCTGGATCGTCTGCCGGATGCCTTTGCCGAGGGCATGACCTCACTGATGCTGGCGGGCAGCATCTCCGCGCTGCAGGTCCGGCGCTCCGCAAAGGGCCGGGCATTCGCCTTCATCGGCCTGTCCGACCCGTCCGGGGAATGTGAGATCCTGTGCTTCGGCGATGTGCTGAACGAATATCGCGAGAAGCTGCAGGTCGGCTGGAACGGTGTCTTCCGGGTCGAGATCAGGCGCGACCGGGAGGAACCGACCCTGACCCTGCTTGGCGCGGAGGACATCGATGCCTTCGTCGCCGACGCCGCGGCGGGTGCGCGGATCACGCTGGCGCGGCCGGATGCCCTGCCCACCATCCGATCCATCCTGCAGCGCGCCGAGGGTGGACGTGGTCTTGTCCAGCTTACCCTGCGTGACACCGGGGCGATGAGCGAGGTGGCGATGGAACTGCCGGCCGCGTTCCGCATCGACCGTTCGGTGCGGCAATCGCTGAAGTCGATTGGCGGCGTCATCGATGTGGCGGAGATCTGAGGCGCGCATTCCGGCCACCGCTGCTGATTTCGTGCGCAAGCCCCGGATATCCGCCCGTTGCGGGGTTGCAAGTGGGGCCAAGGGGCTGTATGACCCGCCCCATCACGCACGCAGGATTTGGGACAGCGGAGAGAAAGCCCCGTCTGCCCTTCCGGTGTTCGGCCCCTGACGGGTCGGATCACAGTCCTGCGGAGGCACAACCGGAAACAAAGGAAATCGGTTCATGGCTCTGCCAGACGTTTCGATGCGCCATCTGCTGGAAGCAGGCGCCCACTTCGGTCATCAGACCCACCGCTGGAACCCCCGCATGGAGCCGTATATCTTCGGCGCCCGCAACGGTATCCACATTGTCGATCTTTCCCAGACCGCCCCGCTGCTGCACCAGGCCCTGAAGGTCGTGCGCGACGCGGTTGCGTCCGGTGGCCGTGTGCTGTTCGTCGGCACCAAGCGCCAGGCATCCGGCCCGGTGGCCGAAGCCGCGAAGCGCTGCGCCCAGTTCTACATGAACCATCGCTGGCTCGGCGGCACACTGACCAACTGGAAGACCGTTTCCAACTCCATCCGCCGCCTGCGGGAGCTGGAGGAACTGCTGGTTCAGGAACAGACGGGCCTGACCAAGAAGGAAACCCTGCAGCTGACGCGGGAGCGTGACAAGCTGGACATGGCCCTGGGCGGCATCAAGGAAATGGGCGGCCTGCCGGACGTCATGATCGTCATCGACACCGGCAAGGAGAAGATCGCCGTGGCCGAGGCCCGCAAGCTGGGCATTCCGGTCATTGGCATCTGCGACACCAACGCCGATCCGACCGTCATCGACCACCCGATCCCGGCCAACGACGATGCGCTGCGCGCCATCAACCTCTACTGCGACCTGTTCAGCCAGGCGGTGCTTGATGGCATCCAGGCGGAAATGGGTGCGGCGGATGAGGACATCGGTGCCCTGGAGCAGCCGATCGAGGAGCCGGTGATTGCCGCCGAGGAAGCGGAAGCCGCTGCCGAAGCTGCACCTGCGGCTGCCGAGGAGGCCCCGGCCGCCGAAGCTGGTGCCGAAGAGGCTGGCGAGGCTCCGAAGGCCTGAGCCTTTCCGGGTTCGGGATTGATGCGAAATATCTGACGAGAAGAGGGCGAGTAATGGCTCAGATCACGGCAGCGCTGGTCAAGGAACTGCGCGAGAAGACCGGCGGCGGCATGATGGACTGCAAGAAGGCGCTGGCGGAAAACGATGGCGACATCGAGGCGGCAGTGGACTGGCTGCGCAAGAAGGGCCTTGCCGCGGCGGCCAAGAAGGCAGGCCGTACTGCGGCCGAAGGTCTGGTTGGCGTTGTTACCGACGGCAAGCAGGGCGCGATGATCGAACTCAATTCCGAGACCGATTTCGTGGCCCGCAACGACAGGTTCCAGAATCTGGTGAGCACGATTGCCGGTATCGCGCTGGCGAACAATGGTGATCTGGATGCGGTCAATGCAGCGGACTTTCCCGGTTCGGGGCGGACCGTTGCGGAGGAACTGACCAACGCCATCGCCACCATCGGTGAGAACATGTCGCTGCGCCGGGCCGATTGCATCTCGGTCAGCGAAGGTGTGGTCTGCAGCTATGTGCACAACGCCACCGCGCCGGGTCTGGGCAAGATCGGTATCCTGGTCGGCCTGGAAGGCTCCGGTGATGCAGGGAAGCTGGAGGCCTTCGGTCGCCAGGTTGCGATGCATGTCGCCGCCGCCAACCCGCAGTCCATCGACGTTGCCGATCTGGACCAGAGCCTGGTCGAGCGCGAGCGCTCGGTCCTGCGGGAGCAGGCACTGGCCTCCGGCAAGCCCGCCGAGATCGTCGACAAGATGATCGAGGGCCGTCTGCGCAAGTACTATCAGGAAGTGGTGCTGCTGGAGCAGGCCTTCGTGATCGACCCGGACCAGACCGTGAAGAAGGCCCTGGCCGACGCGGCGAAGGATGCGGGCGGCACGATCACGATCACCGCGATCCGGCGCTTTGCGCTGGGCGAGGGCATCGAGAAGGCCGAATCGGACTTCGCTGCCGAGGTCGCTGCCGCAACCGGCAACTGATCGACGGCAGGATATCAGGTTGGATGAGGGGGCGGGTCATGCCGCCCCCGATCCCGCCGGAAAACAGGGAGCCTTGAACCATGCCGGATACATCTGGTCACCGCAGGGTGATGCTCAAATGTTCTGGCGAGGCCCTGATGGGCGATACCGCATTCGGTATCGACTTTCCTACTCTCAACCGCATTGCCGGTGATATTGCCGACACGGTCCGCGCCGGCACCGGAATGGCCATCGTTGTCGGTGGGGGCAACCTGTTCCGTGGCGTGAAGACCGCTGCGGCGGGCATGGACCGGGCCAGCGCCGATCACATGGGCATGCTGGCAACGGTGATGAACGGACTGGCACTGGCGGATGCGTTGCGCGCGGCAGGGCTGGTCGCACATGCCTGGTCGGCCATTCCGATGCCGACGGTCTGCCGCCCCTATGTGCGCGATGACGCGCTTGCCGCCCTTGACCGCGGGGAAGTGGTGATCTGCGTCGGTGGCACCGGCAACCCCTTCTTCACGACGGATACGGCAGCGGCGCTGCGGGCGGCGGAGCTGAAATGCGATCTGATCGCCAAGGCGACCCAGGTGGATGGCGTCTACAGCGCCGACCCGAAGAAGGACCCGTCCGCGACACGCTACGACCGGCTGACCTTCGACGAGGCACTGGCGAAGGATCTCCAGGTCATGGACACTGCAGCCTTTGCACTTGCGCGGGAGAACCATATTCCAGTCATGGTTTTCGCGCTTGATGGCGAAGGCGGTATCGCGGAGGCTCTGACCGGGAGTGGCCGTTCCACGATAGTCGATAACGGATAGAGGCCGCACGACAGGCCGGACGAAAGCAGGGCAGGTACAGGGCAATGGCAGATTCGGAAATTGATCTCGACGACCTCACGCGGCGCATGAATGGCGCGGTGGAGGCCCTGAAGAAGGACTTCACCGGTCTCCGCACCGGGCGCGCATCGGCTTCACTGCTGGATGGCGTGGTCGTCAATGTCTATGGCAGCGACATGCCCCTGAACCAGATCGGCACCGTCAACGTGCCGGAATCGCGGCTGATCTCGGTCCAGATCTGGGACCGCAACAATGTCGGTGCGGCGGAGAAGGCGATTCGCAACTCCGGCCTGGGACTGAACCCGGCCACCGAAGGCAGCACGATCCGCGTGCCCATTCCGGAACTGACCGAAGAACGTCGCCGGGACCTGACCAAGGTCGCCGGGCAGTACGCGGAGCAGGGCCGTATTGCGGTGCGCAATATCCGTCGTCACGCGATGGACGAACTGAAGCGGCTGGAGAAGGCCGGCGAGATGAGCCAGGACGACCAGCGGCTCTACTCCGAGGAGGTACAGTCGGAAACCGACCGGACGATCAAGGAGATCGACGAGGTGCTGGAGGTCAAGCAGCAGGAAATCATGCAGGTCTGATCACGTGTCCAATCCCGACCCCCTGACAGCCTCCACGACCCTGCCGCGTCATGTGGCCATCATCATGGATGGCAACGGACGCTGGGCGAAGGCGCGTGGCCTGCCGCATGTGGCCGGCCACCGGAAGGGGGCGGACGCGGTGCGGGCGACGGTGCGCGCGGCACGGGAACTCGGCCTGCCCTATCTGACACTCTTCGCCTTCTCCTCCGAGAACTGGCGTCGTCCGGCGGATGAAGTCCGCGACCTGATGTCCCTGCTGAAACTCTATCTGCGGCGCGAGATTGCGGACCTTCACCGGAACGGCATCCGCGTCCGTTTCATTGGTGACCGGAACGGACTTTCCGGCGACATCTGTGCGCTGATGGAGCAGGCGGAGGAAACCACGCGGTCAAACGCTGCGCTGACGCTGATCATTGCGTTGAACTATGGCGGTCAGGGGGAGATCGTGCGCGCGGCGCGGCGGCTGGCGACCGAGGTCGCGGCGGGCAGGCTTGATCCGTCCGACATTGACGAGGCTGCGGTGTCCCGGCATCTGGACCTTCCCGATGTCCCGGCCCCTGATCTGCTGATCCGCACCAGCGGCGAACAGCGGCTTTCGAACTTCCTGCTCTGGCAGGCGGCCTATTCGGAACTTGTTTTCGACGACACGCTCTGGCCCGATTTCGGGCTGGAGCAGTTGCAGCAGGCCGTCGAGATCTTCGGGCAGCGTGAGCGGCGCTTTGGCGGACGCAGTGGCTGACAGTGACCTGCGCCTAGGTGCCCGGATCGGGTCTGCACTGGTTCTTGGCACGATTGTCATCCTGGCGGCGCTCGCCGGGGGTGTCTGGTTCAATGTCGTGCTGGTCATCGCAGGCAGCGTCGCGGCCTTCGAGTGGTCGCGGGTGACCGCGACCGCCGACGCCAGGGCCACTGCCGGACGGTTCCCGCTCGCCATGGCCATCGGACTGCTTGGTGGCGTTGCCGCGATCGCGCTGCTGGACCTCGGAACCACCATTGGAATCGCGCTCTCTGCCGTGGTTGTCTCGACAGTGCTGGCCGGACTGGCGGCATGGTTCGCAGGCGGGCGGGCGATCTGGACAATGCTCGGCGTCGCGGTGATCTGCGGGGCCATGCTTGCGCTGCTGATGCTTCGCCAGTGGGGGGCGTGGCCGCTGATCTGGCTGCTAGCCTGTGTCTGGGCCAGCGACATTGGCGCGCTGGCGGCGGGGCGGACCTTTCAGGGGCCGCGCATCTGGGTTCGCGTCAGTCCGAACAAGCGCTGGTCGGGTGCTGCCGGGGGCGTGGTGGCTGCGGCCGTGACGTCCGTGGCGATCGGGCTCGGGTCCGGCATGGGGGGGGACACGGAGGACCTGTCCGTGACGGCCCTTCTGTCCGGTGGTGTGCTGGTCTCCGTCGTCGCACAATGCGGCGATCTGGCAGAGTCTGCATGGAAACGTCATTTCGGCGTGAAGGATTCGGGTACTATCATTCCCGGACACGGTGGAATCATCGACCGGGTCGATGGTCTGGTGGCGGCGGCAATCATGCTGGCGCTGATGCCGGATGTGATGGGATTTGCTGCATGAGCGCCACAGCCGGTATCGCGAGCCTGCCGCATCCGAACCGCGACGCGGCCATCGCCGCCATCGGGCCGCAGAAGTCGGTGACGATCCTGGGCGCCACCGGGTCCATCGGCCTGAACACGCTGGACCTTGTTTCACGCCATCCGGACAGGTTCCGTATCGACGCCCTGACCGCCAATACCAATGTTGGCGACCTAGCCGCACTGGCGCGACAGCATGGTGCCCGGCTGGCGGTCATCGCGGACCCGGCGCTGTATGGCGACCTCCGGGATGCCCTGGCAGGCAGCGGGATCGAGGCGGCGGCAGGGCCGGAGGCACTGGTGGAGGCGGCTGCGGGCCTGTCCGACTTCGTCATGGCCGGGATTGTCGGTGCGGCAGGGCTTGCGCCCACGCTGGCCGCGATCCGGCGGGGGGCCGACGTCGGACTGGCAAACAAGGAATGTCTGGTCTGTGCAGGCGATATCGTGATGCGCGATGTCCGGCGCTTCGGCGGAACGCTGCTGCCGGTGGATTCCGAGCACAATGCGATCTTCCAGGTCTTTGACCGTGACCGCGCCCAGGCCGTCAGACGCATCGTGCTGACCGCTTCGGGGGGACCGTTCCTTGATTTCGGGATGGAACAGATGACGGATGTCACACCGGCGCAGGCCGTGGCGCATCCCAACTGGTCGATGGGTGCCAAGATCTCCGTCGATTCCGCCACGATGATGAACAAGGGCCTGGAGATGATTGAGGCCTGGCACCTGTTCCCCGTCGCCGACCATCAGATCGACGTGTTGGTGCATCCGCAGTCGGTGATCCATTCGATGGTCGAATATGTCGATGGCTCGACACTGGCCCAGCTTGGCAGCCCCGACATGCGCACGCCGATCGCGTCCTGCCTGGCCTGGCCGGAGCGGATCGCCGCGCCGTCGCCGCGCCTTGATCTGGCCACACTCGGCCAGCTTACTTTCCAGGCACCGGACCCCGTCCGATTCCCGGCGCTGCGACTGGCGCGGGCCGCCATGGAGGCGGGCAAGGGGGCACCCACGGTGCTGAATGCGGCGAATGAGGTGACGGTCGCCGCATTCCTGGCGGGCCGGATCGGGTTTCTTCGCATTGCGGAGCTTGTCGAAACCGCTCTGGAAATGATTGATTCAGGTGCGCCTGATACGATTGAGGCCGTCATGGCACTGGATGCGGAGACACGTGTCCGGACGGCTGCCCTGCTGGGCTGATGTGGCCGGCATGGCGCTGTACAACTGATCCTGCAAGGGAACCTGCATGTTTCTGATCGACTACATCCTGCCGTTCCTCGCCGTCCTGACGGTGCTGGTTTTCGTTCACGAGATGGGTCACTACCTCGTTGCCCGCTGGTGTGGCGTCGGGGTCGAGGCCTTCTCGGTCGGTTTCGGTCGGGAGCTGTTCGGCTGGTATGACCGTCGCGGCACACGCTGGAAGGTCTCGATGATCCCCTTCGGCGGCTATGTGAAGTTCCGCGGTGACAGCGGCGCGGCAAGCACCCCCGACCATGCCGGCAACCTGCACGACGATGATCCGGAGAATTTCCACAACAAGCCGCTGGCGAAGCGTGCCGCGGTCGTCGTTGCCGGCCCCCTGGCCAACTTCCTGCTGGCGATCGTCATCTTCGCGGGCATGTTCACGGTCTGGGGCCAGCCCTTCACGACCGCGATGGTATCCGATGTCGTGGCTGACAGTGCGGCGGCTGAGGCCGGACTGCAGCCCGGTGACCTGATCGTCAGTGCAGGTGGCGAGGAGGTTGTCTCGTTCGAGGATCTGCGCCGCATCGTGTCGCTGAACCTGGACCGGCCGCTGCCCCTGACCGTGGAACGCGACGGCGCGCTGATCGACCTGGATGCACAGCCGCGTGTGGTCGTGATCCAGGACCAGTTCGGCAATGACAGCAAGGTCGGCATGCTGGGCGTGCGGGCGATGGAGCGTGGCTGGCGCGAGCTTGGTGTCGGCAGTGCCCTGGTCGAGGCGGTGCGCCAGACCTGGGTGATCACCAGCAGTACCCTGTCCGCGGTCGGTGACATGATCACCGGTCATCGCTCGGTGGAGGAACTGCGCGGACCGGCCGGTATTGCGGAGATTTCAGGACAGGCGGCCAGCTTCGGCATCGCCTCCCTGATCAATATCGCGGCCTTCCTTTCGATAAGCCTCGGTCTCATCAACCTGTTTCCGATCCCGATGCTGGACGGCGGCCATCTATTGTTCTATGCCGTCGAGGCAGTACGGGGGCGTCCGCTGGGTGAAACGACTCAGGAAATCGGCTACCGTCTGGGCTTCGCCATGGTTATCGGCCTGATGCTCGTGGCGACGTTCAACGACATCGACCGTTTCGGTGTGGTTGATTTCATGAAGGGTCTGTTTTCCTGATACCCGGTGACGGGTCAGACCGGAGATAGAGGGTTCCACGGCGTGTCGCGACGGCTGATCCTGATTACTGTGCTGGCCTGGCTGTTGCCGTTCGTCGCGAACGCGCAGCTTATCCAGGATATTGTCGTCGAGGGTAACCAGCGGATCGAGGCCGAGACCGTACGCTCCTACATGCAGCTGGAGCCGGGCAGCCCGTTCGAGGCATCCCGTCTGGACCGCGCCCTGAAGACACTCTACGGCACCGGCCTTTTCGCCGACGTGAACCTGCGGCGCCAGGGCAATGCCCTGATCGTGACCGTCGTCGAGAACCCGGTAATCAACCAGCTTGTTTTCGAAGGCAACAAGCTGCTGAAGGACGACCTGCTCGCCTCGGAAGTGCAGCTGCGGTCACGGGTGGTCTATACCCGCGCGCGGGTGCAGAGCGACGTGCAGCGCTTGCTGCAGATCTATCGCGCCAGCGGCCGTTTCGCCGCGACCATCGAGCCAAAGATCATCCAGTTGCAGCAGAACCGGATCAACCTGGTCTTCGAGATCAATGAGGGCGATCCGACCGAAATCAGTGCCATCCGGTTCCTCGGCAACACGGTCTTCGATGACGACGACCTGCGCTCGGTCATCGCCACCAGCGAGAGCGCCTGGTGGAATTTCCTGAGTTCGACAGACGTCTATGACCCGGACATCGTCGCGCTGGACCGCGACCGTCTGCGGCAGCATTACCTGGAGCATGGCTACGTCGATTTCCGTGTCGTCTCGGCGGTGGCCGAACTGACCCGTGACCGGGAGGACTTCTTCATCACCTTCACGGTGGAGGAGGGGGAGCAGTACCGTTTCGGCAACGTCGATCTGAAGGCCGATGTGAAGGACGTGGATCCGAAGGAACTGCGCAAGGCCATCACCGACGAGACCGGCGAGGTCTACAATGGCACGCAGGTCGAGAAGTCCATCAAGGACATCCAGTTCCAGCTTGGCCGCAAGGGCTTTGCATTTGTCGATGTACGGCCCCGCACCGAGCGTGACCGCGAGAAGCGGACCGTCGACATCACCTATGAGGTTCGTGAAGGTCCGCGGGTCTATGTCGAACGGGTGGATATCGAGGGCAATACCAGAACGCTGGACGAGGTGGTGCGCCGCGAGGTGCAGCTGATCGAGGGTGATGCCTTCGATACCGCGAAGATCAGCCGTTCCAACCGCCGCATCCGGGCGCTGGGCTTCTTCAAGACCAATGACATCACGCCGGAACAGGGATCAGCCCCCGACAAGGCGATCCTGAAGGTGAAGGTCGAGGAACAGCCGACCGGTGAACTGTCTGTCGGTGCCGGCTTCTCCACCACGGAGGCCGTGATCGGTGATGTCTCGATCAGTGAACGCAACCTGCTGGGACGGGGGCAGAACCTGCGGCTTTCCTTCTCCCTGTCCCTGCGTCGGCGTGAAGTCGATCTGAGCTTCACCGAACCCTATTTCCTGGACATGCCGATCGCCGCGGGTATCGACATCTTCAACACCAACATCGACTTCCAGGACGAGTCATCTTTCGACCAGAGCACCTCCGGCGGGCGCCTCAGGACCGGTTTCTCGCTGTCCGAAGCGCTGCGGATGAGCCTGAATTACCAGCTGCGCCGCGACAACATCAAGAACGTGGGCAACACCGCGTCGCTGTTCATTCAGCAGCAGCAGGGCGTCTCCGTCACCAGTTCGCTGGGGTACGAGCTGAAGCTGGATCTGACGGATGATCCGATCACGCCGCACGACGGCTCCCTGTCGACGTTCGGTCAGGAACTCGCGGGCTTCGGTGGTACGGTGCGCGACCTGCGGACCCAGGCACGGCACACGCAGTTCTTCCCCGTGTCGGAAGAATGGACACTGTCGCAGACGGTCCGCGGTGGCGCGGTCTTCGGTATCGCGAAGGATGTCCGCATCAATCGCCGCTTCTTCGTTGGCGGGGACACGCTGCGCGGTTTCGCGGCCAGTGGTATCGGTCCCCGCGACGTGGCAACGCGTGACGCGCTTGGCGGTGAGTTCTTCGTCACCGGCTCGACGGAGCTGACCTTCCCGCTTGGCCTGCCCGATGAACTGGGCATGTCGGGCCGGTTCTTCAGCGACTATGGCTCCGCGTTCGGTGTCGTTGCCAATGGCGGTGTCGAGGATGATCCTTCGCTCCGCCTGGCGGTTGGTGTCGGTGTGACCTGGCGCTCGCCGTTCGGGCCGTTGCTGTTCGACGTGGCCCGCGCGATCCTGCGCAACGATCTCGATGAAACGGAAGCCTTCCGCTTCAGCTTCGGTACACGCTTCTGACGCTCTCCGGTTGCCGCCGGTTGGTAACCTGTGCTGTAACCAATATCTGGTTTCTGCCGTGAGAATCATTGGTTCCCCTGCGAACGAGTAGAATTGAGGAAACATCCATGCGTGCCATCTGGCTTGCCGCGATCTGTATCTCGCTCATGACGCTTGGCGGTCATCAGGCCGCCCGGGCGCAGTCGATGCCGCCGCCGATCATCGCGACGATGGATTCGCAGCAGATCCTGCGTGAATCCAAGGCCGCAATCAGCATCGCGAACCAGATCAAGGGCTACATGGACAGCCTGCAGCAGCTTATCCAGGCAGAGGACAAGGCGCTGAAGGCACGGCAGGACGAATTGCGCCAGCAGGCTGCCATTCTGTCCCCCGACGCCGTCGAGCAGCGCAAGAACGAACTGCAGAAGAGCTATACCGACGCGCAGCGCATGGTGCAGGACCGTCGCCAGTCCATCGGCCAGACCCAGCAGCAGGCGGTCGAGGTGCTGAAGGGGCAGATCCTGGGCATCATCGAGGAACTGGAGCGGGAACGGGGCTTCAATCTGGTTCTGGACCGCAACAGCATCAGCTGGACCAATGGCGCCCTGGACATCACCAAGGAAATCATCACGCGGCTGAACCAGCGGCTTCCGTCGGTCAAGGTCGGGCGGCCTGAAGGTTTCTGATGCCTGACGCGCGGTTCCATCGACGGCTCGGGCCGTTCACGCTTGGCGATCTGGCGCAGAAGACAGGCCTGTTCAAAGTACCTGAGGGTGTGGACCCGTCGATGCAGATCCGTGATGCCTTGCCGCTGGAGCAGGCGGGCGACGGTGATCTGAGCTTCCTCGACAACCGCAAGTATCTGCCGGCCCTCACCGAGACAAGGGCGCAGTTCTGCGTGATCACACCGGAACTCGCCGACCGCGCGCCGGCAGGCACGATCGTCCTGCCGACACCGCATCCCTATCTGGCCTTTGCCATGGTGTCCCAGGCGCTCTATCCCGGTCCTGAACCGGATGGCGTCATTCACCCCACCGCCTTCATCGACGACACCGCAGTCGTGGGCGATGGCGTCTCGGCCGCCCCCCACGCCGTTGTGGGGGCAGGTGCGGAGATCGGTGACGGGGTCGTCCTTGGCGCCAATGTCACGGTTGGTCCGGGCGTCGTTATCGGTGCAGGCAGCCGTATCGACGCCAATGCCTCGCTGGAGACCTGCATCCTGGGCGCGCGCGTGCATGTGCAGTCCGGGGCGCGGATCGGACCGGGGGGATTCGGGTTCGCGCCGCATCCGCAGCGTCACGTCGCGGTGCCCCAGGTGGGGCGGGTGCTGATCGGCGATGACTGCCACATCGGCGCGAACGTCTGTGTCGCCTCCGGTTCCGGCCATGACACGAAGATCGGCAGCAATGTGTGGATCGATAATCTGGTGCAGATCGCGCACAATGTCGAAATCGGAGACGGTTCGATCATTGTGGCGCAAGTTGGGATTGCCGGTTCAAGCAAGCTCGGCCAGTTTGTGCAGGTAGGTGGTCAGGCAGGTATTTCAGGCCACGTGAAGATCGGCAATGGCGTGAAGATCGGTGCGCTTTCCGGCGTGATGAATGACCAGCCTGACGGTGCCGCGGTTCTGGGGCAGCCCGCGATGCCGGTAAGGGAGTTCTGGCGCCAGCTCGCCGCCATTCGGCGGCTGGGCACGAAGAAGGGGACGGATACATGACGGACACGGATGCGACCATCGTGGATGACATGGCTGGCCCGGTTGATATCAACCGGATCATGCAGATGATCCCCCACCGCTACCCGATGCTGATGGTTGATCGTGTCGTGGACATCCAGCCGAACCACAGTGCGGTCGGCATCAAGAACGTGACCATCAACGAACCGCACTTCGTCGGCCATTTTCCGGTCAAGCCGGTGATGCCGGGTGTGCTGATCATCGAGTGCATGGCGCAGACTTCTGCCGTGCTGTTCGCGCGCACGCTGGGCAAGGGGATGGAGGGCAAGGTGGTCTATTTCATGACCATCGACAATTGCCGCTTCCGCCGGCCGGTGGAGCCGGGCGACCAGTTGCGGGTGCATGTCGAGAAGCTGCGCGGGCGCGGCGACATGATCTGGAAGATGCATGGCAAGGGCTATGTCGATGACAAGGTGGTGGCCGAGGCCGACTTTGCCGCCATGATCCAGGAAAAGCTCTGAATGGCCGAAATTCACCCCACTGCGGTTGTCAGTGATGACGTGACGCTGGGCGAAGGTGTCCGCATCGGTCCCTTCTGCGTGGTTGAAGGCGACATCACCCTGGATGACGGGGTGGAACTGGTCTCCCATGTGGCACTCGCGGGGCGCAGCCGCATCGGCGCACGGACCCGGGTGTTCCCCTTCGCCTCCATCGGCCACCCGCCGCAGGACACCAAGTACAAGGGCGAGCTATCACGGCTGGAGATCGGGCAGGACTGCACGATCCGCGAACATGTGACGGTCAATCCCGGCACCGAGGGTGGTGGCATGCTGACCACGGTCGGCAATGGCTGTCTGCTGATGACCGGGGCCCATATCGCGCATGACTGCCAGGTGGGGAATCACGTCATCATCGTGAACAACGTGCTGCTGGGCGGACACGTGGAAGTCGATGACTGGGCCATCGTGGGCGGCATGACGGCGGTGCACCAGTTCGTGAAGATCGGCAAGCACGCCATGGTGGGGGGCGCGTCGGCGCTCGGCACCAGCGTGATTCCCTACGGTCTGGCACGGGGCAACCTGGCGCGGCTGGACGGGCTGAACCTGGTTGGTCTGAAGCGGCGCAACTTCAGCCGCGACGAGATCAGCACGCTGCGCCGTGCCTATCGCTTCCTGTTCGGGCCGGAGGGCACGATGGAAGAGAAGGTCGCGGATGCGGAGAAGCTCTTCGAGGGGGAAGCCGGTGTCGACGACATCATCGGCTTCATGAAGGCCAATTCCTCCCGCGGTCTCTGCACGCCCCGCAAGGATGCGGCGGCGGCGCAGTAAGCCATGACCGAGCTGCCCAAACGGCTGGGCATCATTGCCGGTGCCGGTGACGTGCCGGGGGATGTTGCGGCGGCGGCGGAAACCATGGGCGTCGGCGTGCATGTGCTGGCCTTTGACGGGTTCACCGAACCTGATCTGCTGGCACGCTACCCCCATGACTTCATCCAGTTCGACCGGGTCGGTGACATCCTCGCCGCCCTGAAGCGCGGTGGCTGCGACAGTGTCTGCATGGTGGGCAAGGTCGCGCGACCGGACTTCTCCAAGCTGCGCCCCGACCTGGCAGGCATCAGTCTGCTGCCGAAGGTGATCGCCGCAGCCCGGAAAGGCGACGACGCGCTGCTGCAGGTGCTGGTCGGCTATTTCCAGAAGAAGGGGTTCCGCGTTGTCGGCGCCCACGAGATCAAGGGCGACGTGCTGGTGCAGGAAGGCCCGCTCGGGTCGGTGCTGCCGGATGATGCGGCGCGGCAGGACATTGCCCGTGCAGTCGTCGTCGTGGAGGCTCTGGGGGCCCTGGACATCGGTCAGGGTGCCGTGGTGCGCGACGGGCTGGTCCTGGCCGTGGAGGCCGCTGAGGGTACCGACAGGATGCTCGAACGCTGTGTCGATCTGGTCAAGGGCACGGGTGGTGTGCTGGTGAAGCTGACCAAGCCGGGGCAGGATCACCGGGTGGACATGCCGACCATCGGTCGGGAGACGGTGCGCCGGGCCGCCGCCGCCGGACTGAGCGGTATCGCCGTGGAAGCGGGGGCGGCGATGATCGTGGACCGCGCCGGAACCGTCGCCGATGCCGACGCGGCCGGCCTGTTCATCACCGGCATCAACCGCGAGACCCCATGAGCGTGCAGCAGTCGCCGGGCCGGACGATCATGCTGGTGGCGGGGGAACCATCTGGTGACGTGCTGGGCGCGCGTCTGATGCGGGCGCTGCGTGACCAGTCGGGCGGAACGGTGCGCTTCGTCGGCGTAGGTGGGGACGAGATGGCGCGGGAGGGGCTGCAGAGCCTGTTCCCGATCACCATCCTTTCCGTCATGGGACTGTTCGAGGTCCTGCCGCGTGCGCTGGCCATCCGCCGCAGGCTGAAGCAGACGGAGGCCCTGGTGCGGCAGGTGCAGCCCGATTGCCTGATCACGATCGATTCGCCCGGCTTCAATCGTCGGCTCGTGCAGGCGGTACAGGACATGGACCTGCTGAAGATCCATTACGTCGCGCCCTCTGTCTGGGCCTACAAGCCGAAGCGGGCGGTGCACATGGCGCGGCTCTATGACCATCTGCTGACCCTTCTGCCCTTCGAGCCGCCCCTGTTCGAGCGGGAGGGACTGCCGTCCTCCTTCGTCGGGCATCCGGCGATCGAGGCGGAGCGCAATTATGCCGGTGACCCCCGTGCTTTCCGCAGCAATCTGGGCATTCCTTCGCACGCGCCGGTCGCGGCGGTGCTGTTCGGCAGCCGGATGGGTGAATTGCGCCGGATGGGGCCGATCTTCATCGATGGCCTGCGCCGGGCCATGGTTCAGGTTCCGAACCTGGTCGTGGTCGCGCCGACGCTGCCGCATCTGAAACCGGCGGTGGAACGGATGCTGGGGGACCTGAAGGCCCCTGTGCACGTCGTCGGCCCGGATCTGAAGATGGACGCGTTCCACGCCGCCGACGTGGCACTGGCCGCTTCAGGCACGGTCGCGCTGGAACTCTCGCTCGCCGGTACCCCGTCGGTCGTCGCCTATCGGCTGAACGGCCTGACGGCCGCCATCGCCAAGCGCCTGATCAGGATCCGCTGGGCGAGCCTGACCAACATCCTGCTGGACCGGGAGGTGGTGCCGGAACTGATCCAGGAACGCTGTCGCGCGGACCAGATCGCGCCGCACGTCGTTGCCCTTTTGAGCGACAGCACCCATCGTGATGCCCAGGCTGAGGCCGGGCGGCTGGTTGCCGACATGCTGCGTCCCCCGGGGGAATGGCCTTCGGAAAAGGCCGCCCGCGTGGTACTGAAACTGACAGACAGGAACTGAGGAGGGAACGTCATGGAAGGCGCACGGCTGCTGCACACCATGATCCGGGTGAAGGATCTCGACAAGTCGCTGGATTTCTATGTCCGGCTGCTGGGCATGAACGAACTGCGCAAGACGGATTTCCCCACCGGCGAGTTCACCCTGGCCTTCGTCGGCTACGGGGAGGAGAAGAACAGCACGGTGATCGAACTGACCCACAACTGGGGTCAGGAAGAGCCCTATGACCTGGGTTCCGGCTTCGGGCATCTGGCCATCGGCGTGCCGGACATCTATGCCACCTGCAGCGAGCTGGAGAAGGCAGGCGTGCCCATTCCGCGCCCGCCGGGACCGATGAAGCACGGCGGCTCCGTCATTGCCTTCATCGAGGATCCGGATGGCTACAAGATCGAGCTGATCGAACGGAAGCAGGGCTGAACCATGACCGCAGGCCCCGCCAAGTCCTTCGCCGACCTGCATCGGGGTGACAGGCCATTCGTCATGCCGAATCCGTGGGACCGGGGGTCCGCCCGGATCCTGCAGAGCATGGGTTTCAGCGCCCTGGCCACCACCAGTGCCGGGTTTGCCTTCTCCATCGGACGGCGCGATGCGGAGGGCGGCGTTTCCCGCAAGGAGGCGATCAGGCACGCGGCGGAAATCGTGCAGGCAACGCATCTGCCGGTGAACGGCGATCTGGAGAACGGTTTCGGCACCAGCCCGGAAGCCTGTGCGGAGACGATCCGGCAGGCGCTGGCCGCCGGACTTGCGGGATGTTCCATCGAGGATACGACCGCGGATCTCAGCGCCCCGATTGTCGACTTCAATCTGGCTGTCGAGCGCATTGCGGCCGCCGCGGAGGTCGTGCGCCAGTCCGGCAAGCCCTTCGTGCTGACCGCGCGGGCGGAGAACTTTCTCTACGGTCGGCGGGACATGGACGAAACCCTGCGCCGCCTCAATGCCTTCGCCGACGCCGGTGCCGATGTGCTCTATGCACCGGGCCTGCGCAAGATCGAACTGGTGCGGGAGGTCTGCCAGGGCGTTTCCCGACCGGTCAATGTGCTGGCGACTGCCGGTCTGACCGTGGCGCAGATCGCCGACGCCGGGGCGAAGCGGATCAGCCTGGGTGGCGCCTTCGCGCTCGCCGCCATTCGCGGCCTGATGCGGGCGGCGACCGAGGTGCAGGAGAAGGGCACCTTCAGCTTCGCGGCAGAGACACCGGGGTCCGCAGATATCAACGCCATGATGCTGGGCCGCGACGAGGCATAGGCCGGTCCGCGGGTCCCGGGGGGGGCGCTCAGCTCTCGTAGGCAGGTCTTACATCTGCGAGCGGGCTGAGATTGAGCCAGGCGCCCAGACACTTTCTTGCCGCCGATGAGCCGATGGCCTCCAGCCGTTCACTTGCAAGGGCCGGAACGAGCGGCAGATCACCCCTGACGATGTGGATCATGTCGGGCAGGGTGCAACTGAGATAGAGATCGACCTCGAACCCCGGATCGTCGAGGCAGAGTTCACACTGCCCGTCCTGGTTCACGAACCACCACACGTCCTGACCGTTGGGCAGGTCGGTGAAGGCGAGGCGAACAACGGCAGGTGACTTGCCAAAGGCATCAGCCTCGACACTCCGTTCTATTGCCCAGAGAAGCAGGCCGAGGTCGATCTCGCCTTCGGCAAGATCGCGCCGCGTCCAGCGTTGACCCCAGACGCCGAGCGTGTCGATGAGCGGGATGAACTCACGCCCCGCCTCTGTCAGATGATAGGTCCAGCCCTTCCGGTTCTCCTGCGGTCGCCGTTCCACCACCCCTTCCGCCACAAGCTGCTTCAGTCGCCTGGACAGAAGTGTTGGCGACATGAGCGGTACGCCGCGCTGCAGTTCGGAGAAACGGGTCGAGCCCCAGGCCAGATCGCGAATGATCAGGGGCGTCCACCTTTCGCAGAACAGTTCGGCTGCCTTGGCTACCGGACAGAACTGAGCGTAGCTCTTCATCACTGTGCCTTCCGACGTTTCCGGGGACAGAAATCCGATGTCCGCCAAACTACAGTTTGTGGAGTTTCCAGCCAAGTTTCGCAGGTGGAGAATGCGCACGCAGAACAAGCAGTGCACGATTTCGGGAGACAGAAATGCAAGAGAAACTGGAGGATGCCGTCGCGACGCACTATGGCAGGGACGGGCTGCTGGAAGACATTCTGGCAGGGCTTGAGAAGCTGGGCGGAAACCCGGATGACCCCGCACCTGAACAGCTCGCGGCGGTCGATGAATTTCACACCGCAGGCCGGATCACCACGCTCGAGGCGCTCGGCATGGCACCTCTCCGGGAGGGCATGCACGTGCTTGATGCCGGCTGCGGCATTGGAGGAACGGCGCGGGTGCTGGCCCGTGACTTTGGATGCCGCGTGACGGGCATCGATCTCACTCCGCAGTATGTCGATGTGGCACGCAAGCTGACCGCACGCATGAAGTTGGACACGGCATGCGAGTTCCAGACGGGCAACGTCCTCGCCATGCCCTTCCCCGACGGTGCCTTCGATGCCGCCGTGACATTCCATGTGGCCATGAACATTCCGGACCGGGGACGCCTCTATGGCGAACTCGCCCGTGTGTTGCGGCCCGGCGCGACGCTCTGCCTGTTCGACGTCATGAAGGGGGCGGCGCCCGGCATGGTCTATCCGGTGCCCTGGGCGGAAACGGAGGCCACGAGCTTTCTCAGGACCCCGTCCGAGACACGGAATCATCTGGTGACTGCCGGATTCAGCCTCGACAGGGAGGAAAGTCGGCATTCCTTTGCCGTGTCGTTCTTTCGCGAGGTGCTGGCAAATGCGGCAAGGGCCGGAAGTCCGCCTCCCCTTGGGCTGCATCTGCTGACCGGTCAGAACTCGCCGGAGAAGTTCGCCAATTATCTGCGGGGACTGGAGGCCGGGCAGATCGACCCGGTGATCATGGTGGCGACACGACTTTGAGTTCCGATCGACCGGACCTGCGTCAGCGGCATGGCTGTGGGCGCGCTCCGGCCCGGAAAGCGGCTTGCCGTTGCTGTCTGCCCAACCTACCCTTCCGACAGGCTCAATTCAGGGGAGGATGGCCATGATTGGTGTAGTTGCGACGATCAAGTGCAAGGACGGTTCGGCTGAGGATTTCGAGGCTGCGGCGAAGCAGCTTGTGGAGGCCGTGAACGCGAACGAACCCGGATGCCTGTTCTATCGCCTGTTCAAGACCGATACGCCGAACACCTACCGCTTCCTGGAAGCCTACAAGGACAAGGAAGCGACGGAGGCACATCGCGCCTCGGATCACTTCAAGACCATGGGCCGTGCCATGGGGGCATTCATGGATGGCCCGCCGTCGGTCGAGCGTCTGCCGGGCGTCGAGTGACCGAAGCCCGATGAGGGCACTCATCTGCAACGACTGGAAACCGTTCGACGAACTGGAACTTGGCGACCTGCCCGTGCCGGAGATGCGGGCGGGGGCGGTGCGCATCCGTATCGATGCCTGCGGTATCTCCTTTGCCACCGGTCTGGTGGTGCAGGGCAAGTACCAGCGCAAGCCGCCCCGGCCATTCGCGCCGGGGACGGAGATCGTCGGCATCATCACCGAATGTGCCGACGATGTGGACCGGTTCCGGGTCGGTGATCGCGTCATGGCCTTCATCGACTGGGGCGGCGCGGCGGAGGAGGCCGTGGTCTGGGCCGGGCAGGCCTATCCCGTGCCGGACGGCCTGTCGGATGCGGAAGCCATTCCGCTGCTGTCGTCCTACGGCACGTCCTATGGGGCGCTTGTGGAGCGGGCAGAACTGAAGCCTGGCCAGACCGTGCTGGTGCATGGGGCCGGGGGCGGTGTCGGCCTTGCGGCGGTGGAGATCGCCCACGATATCGGCGCCACCGTGATCGCCCGGGCAGGAACGGCTGAGAAGCGCGACTGGCTGCGCCAGCGCGGCGCCGACCATGTGCTCGACAGTCGTGAAACCGATTTTCGTACCGCTGTTCAGGAACTGACGGACGGACGCGGTGTCGACGTCATCTACGACCCGTTGGGCGGGGACGTGTTTCACCAGTCGCTGAGATGCCTCGACCTGGGCGGGCGACTGCTCACCATCGGTTACGCGGCAGGAGAAATTCCGCAGCTTGGCGTCAATCTGCTACTGCTGAAGAATGCCACCGTGATGGGCTTCAACTGGGGCACCTACTGGGGCTGGACCCCGGTGGACGAGCGTGTCCGGCTGACCCCGGAACGGAACCGTGTGATGGCGGGACTGACCGAACTCTGGTCACGCAGGGCCATCAGCCCGAAGATCCATGCCACCTATCCGCTGGCCGACTACAAGGCGCTCTGGGCAGAGATTTCCGAACGCCGAGCCGTTGGCCGCGTGGTGCTGCTGCCGCAGGCCTGAGGCCGCCGACGTCGCCGCATTGACCAAATTCAACCTGGACACCTGCCTTCCCCCTGCGTTGGGGGGAAGGCAGGCCAGGTCCGGTGCGGCCAGTCCGGCGGGTCTTACTTCGCCGTGACGGACGCGTCCATTTCCGGTTCGTGACGGCGGCTGGAGCGATCGAAGAAGTCGTTGCCCTTGTCATCGATGACGACGAAGGCGGGGAAGTCCTTCACCTCGATCTTCCAGACGGCTTCCATGCCCAGTTCAGCGAAGTCCAGCACCTCGACGCTGGTGATCTCGTCACGACCGACACGGGCGGCGGCACCGCCGATGGAACCGAGGTAGAAGCCGCCGTTCTTCTTGCAGCTGTTGACCACCTGCTTGGAACGGTTGCCCTTGGCGACGGAGATCATGGAGCCGCCAAGCTCCTGGAACTCCGCCACATAGGGATCCATGCGGGCGGCGGTTGTCGGTCCGAAAGCGCCGGATGCATAGCCTTCCGGGGTCTTCGCCGGACCGGCGTAGTAGATCGGGTGATCCTTGAAGTAGGCCGGCAGCTCGCCACCCTGGGCCACGCGCTTCGACAGTTCGGCGTGCACGATGTCGCGGGCGACGATCATGGTGCCTGAAAGCAGGATCGGCGTTTCCACCGGCAGCTTGGTCAGGATGTTGCGCAGTTCATCCATCGGCTGGCTGAGGTCGATGCGGACCGCGTTGCTGGCATCCGCCTCCGCCGTCGGCAGGTACTTCGACGGATCACGCTCCAGCGCCTCCATGAACACGCCGTCGCGGGTGATCTTGGCCTTGGCCTGGCGGTCGGCGGAGCAGGAGACGCCGATGCCGATGGGCAGGGACGCACCGTGGCGCGGCAGGCGGATGACCCGCACGTCGTGGCAGAAGTACTTGCCGCCGAATTGCGCGCCGATGCCCAGGTTCTGCGACAGCTTGTGGATCTGCGCCTCCAGCTCGATGTCCCGGAAGGCGCGACCGGTCATGTCGCCGGTGGTCGGCAGCCCGTCGTAGAACTTGCAGCTGCCCATCTTCACGGTCTTCAGCGTCTGCTCGGCGGACATGCCACCGATGACGATGGACAGGTGATAGGGCGGGCAGGCAGCAGTGCCGAGGGTCGGCAGCTTCTCCGCGAAGAACTGCAGCAGGCGGTCCGGATCCAGTACCCGGCGGGTTTCCTGGAACAGGAAGGTCTTGTTGGCCGATCCGCCGCCCTTGGCGATGAACAGGAACTTGTAGGCGTCGCCGCCCACGGCCTCCAGATCGATCTGTGCGGGCAGGTTGGAGCCGGTGTTCTTCTCCTCGAACATCGACAGGGGTGCCATCTGGCTGTAGCGCAGGTTGCGGGTTGCCCAGGTGCGCTGGACGCCGACGGAAAGCGCCTCCGCATCGTCGCCATCGACGATGACCTGCTGACCCTTCTTGCCCACGACGATCGCGGTGCCCGTATCCTGGCAGGAGGGGAACTCCATGGCCGCGGAAATATTCGCGTTCTTCAGCAGTTCCAGCGCCACGAAGCGGTCGTTGTCCGACGCCTCCGGATCGTCGAGGATATTGCGCAACTGCTGCAGGTGCGCAGGCCGGAACAGGTGGCTGATATCGCCGAACGCGGTCTCCGCCAGGTCGCTCAGCACGTTGGGCTGGACCGTGACGAACTCCCGGCTGCCCAGCTTCTCCACCTTGACGCCGTCCACGTCCAGCTGCCGGTACTCGGTTTCATCCTCGCCCAGCGGAAACAGCGGCCCATACCCAATGTCGCTAGCCATCTCAAAGACCCCCTTTGATCACCCCAAAATCATGCAGACGCCAAGCAGAACACAAATCGCCGGGAAATGCAGTATCCGCGCAGGCGAATTCTGTGGCGCTGGCCACAGGCGGTCACACGGACGGTCTAATCCGTGATGACAATCAGGTTGCTGGCCGTCAGGTCGCCGGACCGGGTTCCGGCAACGCGGATGCTGTCGGTGTTGGAGAGGCCGATGAACAGCCCGTGCGGTGTTGACCAGACCCGGCGCGCAACCTTCTCGTAGGTCGGCCAACGCTCCAGGTTGCGCAGGATGATCCGATCCTCCGCCGGGTCGAAACCGGTGATCAGGTCATGGCCGCTGTCAGGACCGAAGATGAATGTATCGGGGCCGAAGCCTGCCTGATGCATGGTCTTGCCCGGCGTGTCGACGTGCTGGCGTACACCGTCCCGCAGCGTGACGGCCGGTTCGGCCATGGCCAGTGGCGGCAGCAGGGCCAGACCAAGTGTGGCGGCGCAAAGCAGACGGGCACCCCTTTGCACGAGGGGTGCCCGCTGGTGTCCTTGTCCTCTGGTCACGGGATCAGAAGATGAAGTCGTCCGTCTCATCCAGTGTCACACCGGCCAGACCCTGCAGGGTGAGGGATTCCGTCCCGCCGCCCGTGATGGTGATGACCAGATTGCCGCCGGAGTCGACGAAGTTCAGATCGCCGAAGCTGATCGACAGGGCAGAGAAGTCGATGACGTCGTCGGTGCCCGCGCCAGCCACGAAGTCCTCGATCACGTCATTGCCGAAGCTCGCGTTGTCGAAGACGAAGAGGTCGTTACCATCCTCACCGGCCAGCGTGTCATTGCCACCCGTGCCACCGTTCAGCGTATCGGCACCGGCATCACCGAAGATGCTGTCGTCACCCAGCCCGCCGAACAGGAGATCGGTACCTTCACCGCCATCCAGCACGTCATTGCCGTCCTGGCCCAGCAGGGTGTCGTCACCGGCCTCGCCGCGCAGGGTGTCGATGCCATTGCCGCCGTCGAGGCTGTCGTTGTCGTCACCACCCAGCAGCGAATCATTGTCGTCGCCGCCGAACAGCACGTCCTGGCCGCCGGCACCGTTCAACTGGTCATCGCCGGTACCGCCGAAGATGGTGTCGAAGCCGACCAGGGTGTCGAGGGACGGATCATCGCCGTTGATGGTGTCGTTGCCTTCATTGCCGAACAGGCTGTCGAAGTTGCCGCCACCCAGGATGAAGTCGTCGCCAAGGCCACCGTTGATGGTGTCATTGTCGAACTGACCGCGCAGCGTGTCGTTGCCGTCGCCACCGTCGATGAGGTCATTGCCCGCGCCACCGAAGACCCTGTCGATGCCGTCACCGGCGGAGATGGTGTCATCGCCGTCACCGGCGCTGATCGTGTCGTTGCCGATTCCGCCATTGATCGTGTCGGCGCCGACATCACCAACCAGGGAGTCGTCTCCGTCACCGCCGTCCAGCGTGTCATCGCCGGAGCCGCCATTCAGGGTGTCGTTCTCCGTCCCGCCTGTCAGCAGGTCGTTGTCCGCGCCGCCGAACAGGGCGTCGGCACCAGCCTGGCCGGAAATGATGTCCGCGCCATTGTTGCCTGTCAGCGAATCCGCGCCGGTCCCGCCGTCGATGGTGTCATTGTCATCACCGCCGGAAATCGTGTCATCGCCGTCGCTGCCGGTCAGCAGGTCGGCACCGGCATCACCGAAGATCAGGTCAGCATCGGTTCCGCCGTCGATCAGGTCGTCGCCCAGGCCGCCTTCCAGCGTGTCGTTCCCGGCATCGCCGATCAGCGTGTCATTGTCGTCGCCGCCGTCGATGGAGTCGGCACCCAGGCCACCGGTGATCGTGTCGCTGCCGGTGCCGCCACTGGCGATGTCATCGCCGTCGCCGGCACTGACGACGTCGTTCCCGGCACCCGCCTGCACCGTGTCATTTCCGGCACCCGCATCGATGTTGTCATTGCCGATCCCGCCGGAGACCGTGTCGGCCCCGTCACCTGCGTTGAGGACGTCATCGCCGTCCCCGCCGCTCAGCGTATCGGCCCCGTCACCGGCCAGGATCGTGTCGTTGCCACCCTGACCGAAGAAGTGGTTGTCCAGCGTGTCTCCGGACAGGAAGTCGCCGAAATCGGAGCCGAGCACACCTTCCATGCTGGTCAGCGTGTCATTCTCCGCCGAACCGCCGGACGCCGTGCCCAGGTCGAGGTCGATGAACACTGCCGAACCGCTGTCGGAATAGTCGGCGCAGTCATCGCCCGCGCCGCCGTTCAGGCTGTCGGCACCCAGGCCGCCCTGCAGCGTGTCGTTGCCGTCGCCGCCGTCCAGCGTGTCGTCACCGTCTCCGGCAACGATGGAGTCATTGCCGTCCAGACCCTGGATGGTGTCCGCGCCACCGGTTCCGTTCAGCGGAATGTCATCGCCCGGCGTGCCGGTGATGACGGTCGGGCCGCCAAAGTCGAAATCGTCCGCGTCCAGTTCGGCGACCAGCACGCCCTGCAGCACCAGCACACCGGCTGCACCCAGGTTGATGGTGGTGTCGGTACCGTCGTCCGTGGCGTTGGCCAGCACGTCGGCGAAGTTGTTCAGCGCCGTGACCGCCTGCACGTCGATGACGTCATCGGTTCCGGCACCGGCCACGAAGCCCTGGATGGTGTCGTTGCCGAAGCCGTCGGCCAGGATGAACAGGTCGTCGTCGCCGCCGCCGTTCATGAAGTCGTCGCCCAGGCCCCCGGTGATGGTGTCGTTGCCCGCACCGCCCTGCAGCGTGTCGGCCCCGTCGCCGCCATCCAGGATGTCGTCGCCATCCTCGCCGATGGCGATGTCGTTGCCGCCGCCGGTGGTGATGGAGTCCGCCCCGGCACCGCCGACAAAGCGGTTGTCCTCGGCGCCGCCGGAGAGCGTGTCGTCTGCGGAGGTGCCGATGGCACCCTCGAAGTTGCTGATGGTATCGTCACCGAACAGCGTGTCTGACGTGTCGAAGGTGACCGGTCCGGTCTCTCCGGAAAGGTCGAGCACATCGAGACCCGCACCGCCGTCCAGGCTGTTCGCCCCGGCACCGCCACTGACGGTATCGGCACCCAGTCCGGCATCGACGGTATCGTCGCCGTCACCGGCCGCGATGGTATCGGCACCACCGGCACCGAACAGCGTATCGCCTGCGGCGCTGCCGATCAGCGTGTCGGCAAGGTCGGAACCGATGACCTGCTCGATCCCCGAAACCGTGTCATTGCCACCGTTGGAAAGGTCGAAGCTGACCCCCGTGACTTCCCCGGCGAAGCTGACCGTGTCGGAACCCGCACCGCCAACCACCGAGTCGGCACCCTGGCCCACGAACAGCAGGTCATTGCCGTCACCGGCGTCCAGCGTGTCATTGCCTGCATTGCCGCCCAGCGTATCGTCGCCGTCACCGGCCAGCACCAGATCGGCACCCTGTCCGCCCAGCAGGCTGTTCGCGCCCGCCGTGCCGATCAGCGTGTCGCTGAAGCTGGAACCGATCAGGTTCTCGACATTCGTGATGATGTCGCCGGCCGCATCGCCACCTGCGGCAGTGCCGAGGTCGAGATTGACGTTCACGGCAGCCGAGGAGCCTTCGTAGGTCGCCGTGTCGTTGCCGGCACCGCCGTCCAGCGTATCGCCACTGGCGCGGCCCTGCAGCAGATCGTCGCCGCCCAGACCGAACAGGGCATTGCCGAATTCGTCGCCGCGCAATGTGTCGTCGAAGTCGGAGCCGATGATGTTCTCGATCTTGTCGAAGAAGTCGCCGGTTGCATCGCCACCCGTGGCTGTGCCCAGGTCGATGTCGACATTCACGCCGGAGGCGGAATTGGCATAGGTGATGGTGTCATCGCCCAGTCCGCCGCGCAGGGTGTCGGCACCTGCGCCACCTTCGAACAGGTCGTTGCCCAGGCCACCGGCCAGGCTGTCGTCGCCGCCCTGGCCGAGCAGCGTGTCATCCTCCGAGCCGCCGAACAGCGTATCGGCGCCCGTGCCACCCTCCATCGAGTCGGCACCCTCGCCACCGTTCAGCAGGTCGTTGTCATTGCCGCCGAACAGCACGTCATTGCCATCATCGCCGATCAGCGTGTCGTTGCCGCTGTTGCCTTCCAGCGTGTCGTCGTGACAGTTGCCGTCAATCGAGTCGGCACCGTCGCCACCAATGACGCTGTCGTCGTCGTTGCCGGCGTTGATCGTGTCGTCGCCCGCACCGCCGTTGATCGTGTCATTGCCGAGGTCGGTGCTGATCGAGTCATTGCCCAGACCGCCATTGACGTCGTCGGCACCAAGCCCGCCAGAGATGGTGTCATCGCCATCCTGACCCAGCAGCGTGTCATTGCCGTCCCCGCCGTCCAGCAGGTCGCCATCGTCGCCGCCGAGGATGGAGTCGTCACCGTCGCCGCCCAGCAGCGTGTCGATGCCTTCGTCACCCTGAAGCACGTCGTTGCCGATACCGGCCACGAGCGAGTCGGCACCCAGGCCACCGGCCAGCGTGTCATTGCCTTCGCCCGCGCTCAGCGTGTCATTGTCGTCGCCACCGTCCAGGCTGTCATTGCCGAGACCGCCGATCAGCGTGTCCTCGCCCGCATTGCCGGTGATCGTGTCGTCGCCCGCATCGCCGAACAGGGCATCAAGACCGTCGCCGCCGGTCAGGTCGTCGGCATCGTCACCGCCACGCAGGGTGTCGTCGCCCGCGTCGCCGCGCAGCGTATCGATGCCTGCGCCGCCGCTGATGCTGTCCGCCCCGATGCCGCCGTCGCCCAGGTCATCGCCGTCGCCGAGCGTCAGCGTGTCATCGCCTTCCTCGCCCCGCAGCGTGTCATTGCCCAGACCACCGTCGAGCAGGTCGTTCTCCGTGCCGCCAAGCACCGAGTCATTGCCGTCGCCACCGAACAGCCGGTCAACGCCTGCGCCGCCGTTCAGATTGTCGTCGTCCGCGCCACCGTCCAGCGTGTCGTCGCCATCCTCACCGGCCAGGGTATCGTTGCCTGCGCCGCCGGAGGCGGTGTCCGCCCCGATGCCGCCGACCAGAAGGTCGTCGCCGTCGCCTGCATCCAGCGTGTCGTCGCCTTCATCGCCCTGCAGGGTGTCGTTGCCCAGACCGCCGATCAGCGTGTCGTTCTCGGTGCCGCCGAACAGACGGTCGGCGTCATCGCCGCCATCCAGCAGGTCGGCACCGGTCGAACCGGAAAGCGTGTCATCGCCTGCACCGCCGGTGACGGTATCGTCACCATCCGCTGCGCTGACATTGTCGTTGCCGTCCAGTGCGTCGATGTTGTTGGCGGAGCTGTTGCCGGTGATGTTGTCGTCGAAATTGGTCGCGATCAGGTTCTCGAAGCCGGCAACCGTGTCGCCGGCGGCGAAACCACCGGACCCGACACCCCCGGCCAGATCCACCGTCACCCCGGCGTCGGAGTTCGAATAGTCGATCAGGTCGATGCCGCCCAGCGCGTTGATGTCATCCGCACCGGCACCCGCGATGACCGTGTCGTCGCCCAGGCCGCCGTTGATGCTGTCCGCACCGGCCCCGTCGATGATCAGGTCGTTGTCTTCGCTGCCGCCCAGCGTGTCGTCGCCGTCGCCGCCTTCAAGCGTGTCGCCGCCCGTACCGCCGATGATGCTGTCCGCACCCAGGCCACCGACCAGGGAGTCGGCCCCGGCGCCGCCGGCCAGCGTGTCATTGCCGTCACCGCCGTCCAGCACGTCGTCGCCGCCCAGGCCTTCCAGCTTGTTGTCGGCGGCGCTGCCCAGCAGGGTATCGCCGAAGCCATTGGTGCCGACCGCGCTCTCGATGGAGATCAGCACGTCGCCGTCGGCGTCGCCGCCGGTGGCAACGCCAAGCCCGATATCGACATTCACGGCCGCGCCGGAACCGCGATAGTCGGCGGAGTCATTGCCGTCGCCGCCATCCAGCACGTCTGCGCCCGCGCCGCCTTCCAGGCTGTCGTCGCCAGCCTGGCCCAGCAGGGTATCCGCAGCCGCACCGGCGGAGATCAGGTCGTTGCCGCCGCCGCCCTGCAGCAGGTTCTCGGTCGCGGAACCGGTGATCTCGTCATCGTCGAAGCCGCCGATGGCATTCTCGATGAAGGCGTAGGTGTCGCCTGCCGCATCGGAAAGCTCGCCGACGCCCGTGGTCAGATTGATGCGCAGGGCACCACCTGCGGCGGAATAGTCCACCGTGTCGGTGCCATTGTTGCCGTTCAGCTGATCCGCACCGGCATCGCCGATGATCAGATCGTCGCCTTCACCACCGGCAATCGTGTCGTCGCCCGCATCGCCGGACAGGGTGTCGGCCCCGTCGCCGCCCCGGACCACGTCGTTCTCCGAACCGCCGAACAGACGGTCGTCGTCGGCGCCGCCGTCGACCAGATCCTCGCCCGACTCGCCGAACAGGGTGTCCGCGCCAGCGCGCCCGAACAGATTGTCGAGGCCATCGCCGCCGAACACCAGGTCCGCGTCCGCGCCGCCGTCCAGGGCGTCGTCGCCCGCGCCACCCGACAGGGTATCGGCGCCATCCTCACCCAGCAGCGAGTCGATGCCCGCATCACCGGTCAGGGAGTCATTGCCCAGGCCACCCAGAATGGTGTCGTTGCCGTCGCCACCGATGCCGCTGTCATCGCCCGCGTCGGTCTTGATCAGGTCGGCGCCCGCGCCGCCGTTGGCCACGTCGGAGCCGGCCCCGCCACGCAGCGTGTCATCGCCGTCATCACCGGCAAGCGTGTCATCATCGTCACCGCCGAACAGCGCGTCGTTGCCCGCCCGGCCCAGCAGGAAGTCATCGCCTGCGCCGCCGCTGAGGGTGTCGTCACCGTCCAGTGCGTTGGCGCCGTCGGCACCGTCCAGCACGTCCGCGCCGTCCGAACCCACCAGGCTGTCATTGCCCAGGCCGCCACGCAGCGTGTCGTCACCCAGTTCGCCGAACAGGCTGTCATCGCCCTCATCGCCGCGGATCGAGTCATTGTCGTCGCCGCCGGAAATCTGGTCGTTGTCGGCCCCGCCGCGCAGATTGTCCGCCCCGGCACCGCCGAAGATCTCGTCGTTGCCGCTGTCGCCGTTTAGGCTGTCGTTGCCACCTTCGCCGAAGATGCGGTCCGCGTCCGCGCCGCCGTTGGCCGAGTCATTGCCGTCGCCACCGAAGATATTGTCGGTCCCGGCATCGCCATTGACCGTGTCATCGCCCGCCTGGCCGAACAGGCGGTCGGTACCTGCACCGCCGAAGATCTGGTCGTTGCCGTCACCGCCGTCTGCCAGGTCGTCGCCGTCGCTGGCCGACAGGGTGTCATTGTCCGCGCCGCCGAACAGGTCATCCTGATCGCCGCTGCCGGAGATGAAGTCGTTGCCAGCCAGACCGAACAGGTCATTGGCCGCATTGGAGCCGGTGATCGTGTCGTCGAAGTTCGACCCGATCACGTTCTCGATATTCAGGTAGATGTCACCCAGAGCATCGCCGGCGGTGCCGTTTCCGGTTCCGAGATCGACACCCACTGCTGCCGTGGAGGCCGCGAAGGTGATGGTGTCGGTCGCCGCGCCGCCATTGATGGAATCCGCGCCCGCGCCGCCGATGATCGTGTCGGCCCCGGCGCCCAGCGCCAGGGTGTCGTCGCCCGCACCATCCGACACCAGGTCCAGCCCGTTGCCTGCCGTGATGCTGTCGTTGCCGTCGCCCGCGACCAGGGTGTCGTTGCCCGTGCCGCCGATCAGCGTGTCATTGCCCGCCCCGGCGTCGATGGAATCGTCGCCCGCCGCGCCATCGAAGTTGTTGTCACCGCCATCGCCGATCAGCGTGTCACCGGCACTGGTGCCGATGGCACCTTCGATGTTGGTCAGCGTGTCGCCGGTCGCGTCGCCACCGGACGCCGTGCCCAGTCCGATATCGACGGTGATGGGGCCGAGCGAGCCGGAATAGTCGGCCACGTCGATACCCGCGCCACCGTCCAGCGAGTCAGCGCCCGCGCCGCCCTTCACCGTGTCCGCACCGTCCCCGCCCAGCAGGGTGTCGTCACCGGCCAGACCGGACAGGCTGTCCGCGCCTGCCCCGGCATCGAGTACGTTGTTGTCCAGGTTGCCCTGGATGATGTCGATACCGCTGGTGCCGATGACATTCTCGACCTTGCGCAGCTGGTCGCCTTCCGCATCGGAGCGGCTGCCCTTGCCGTTGTTCAGGTTGACGGTCACGCCACCGGCAGAGCTGGTGTAGTCCGCCGTATCGATGCCTGCACCACCCGCCATGCGGTCAGCGCCCGCGCCACCCACCAGGGTGTCATTGTCGTCGCCGCCGCGCATGTCGTCATTGCCGGAGCCACCGAAGATGGAGTCCGCGCCCGCATCGGCATTCAGGATGTCATTGCCACCCTGACCGAGCAGCAGATCGTCGCCGCCACCGGCCCGAATGATGTCGGAGGCTGCACCGCCGTCCAGACTGTCGTTGCCAAGGCCGCCTTCGATGATGTCGGAGTCCGCGCCGCCGAAGATGCTGTCGTCGCCGTCGCGGCCCTTCAGGATGTCGCTGCCCACGCCGCCGGAGAGGGAATCCGCGCCATCCTCGCCGTCAATGAAGTCGGCGCCATTGTTGCCGAAGATCGTGTCGTTGCCGGTGCCGCCGACCAGCGTGTCGCCGCCATCGCCACCGTCGATGCTGTCGTCGCCGCCATCGCCCTTGACGGTATCCTTGCCGTCATTGCCGAACAGCCGGTCGTCGTCGGCACCGCCGCGGATCAGGTCGGAGTCATCGAAGCCACGGATGGTATCCGCACCGTCGCCGCCGAAGATCCGGTCGCGCCCGCCATCGCCATGGGCCGAGTCATCGCCGGTACCGCCGAAGATCGTGTCCTCGCCGGAGCCGCCCTCCAGACTGTCATTGTCCTCGTCACCCGAAATCAGGTCGTCGGCCGATCCGCCGCGCAGCGTGTCATTGCCGAAGCCGCCCTCCAGCGTGTCAGCCGCGCCGCCTGGGACCGTCTCGGCCCCGGAATCGCCGATGATCGAGTCATCGCCCAGGCCACCGAACAGCTGATCGAAGTCCTCGTTGCCCGTGATCGTGTCGGCGCCGTCGCCGCCGAAGATGCGGTCGTTGCCTTCCTCGCCCGACAGGTCGTCGTTGCCGGCATTGCCCTCGATCGAGTCCGCGCCGATGTTGCCGCGTACCGTGTCCGCGCCCTCACCACCGGTAATGGTGTCGAGGCCGGAGCCACCTTCGATCAGGTCATTGTTCAGGCCGCCGTTGATGATGTCGTCGCCGGTCTCGCCACGCAGGGTGTCGTCGCCGTCCTGTCCCTGGATGGTGTCGTTGCCGACGCCGCCCTGGATGGTGTCACCGCCGGTGCCGCCTTCGATGGAGTCGGCGCCGCTGCCACCCCGAATGGTATCCGCGCCGTCGTTGCCGAACAGGGTGTCGTCATCCGCCTGTCCGTTGATCTCGTCATCGCCGAGGCCGCCGGTCGCGAAGTCCGCGCCCGCGCCACCGTCGATCCGGTCGTTGCCCGCGTTGCCGTCCAGCAGATCGTTGCCGTCGCCACCATTGACCGTGTCCTGGTCGGTGCCGCCGACGATCGTGTCGTCGCCATCGTCACCGAACAGGCGGTTCGCACCGCTGGAGGCCGTGACGACGTCATTGCCGCGACCGCCCTGAACCTCGTCATCGCCGGCACCTGCAATCAGGGTGTCGTCGCCGCCGACTGCATCGCTGTTCAGGTCACCGCGCAGCGTGTCATTGCCATCGCCGCCGTCCAGCAGGTCGCTGCCCTGGCCGCCGAACAACTGGTCGTTGCCCGCATCGCCAAAGACGATGTCATTGCCCGCGTCGGCACGCACGGTGTCATTGTCGTCACCGCCGGAAATCTGGTCGGCACCATCGCCGCCGACGATCACGTCGCTGCCCGCGTCACCGCTGATGGTGTCGTCACCGGCATCGCCGAGAATCTTGTCGAACGCGTCACCACCGGAGATCAGGTCGCCGTCACCGCCACCGATCAGGCTGTCCTGTCCGGCACCACCCTCCAGGGTATCGGTGCCGCTGCCACCGGCCAGCGTGTCGTTCCCCAGGTCGCCGGTCAGCGAATCCGCGCCGCCTTCACCTGCCAGGGAATCATTGCCATCGCCGCCTACGACGGTGTCATTGCCTTCCTTGGCGAAGACGGTGTCATTGCCGGCACCGCCGTCCACATTGTCGTTGCCGCTGCCTGCGTGGATGAAGTCATCGCCATCTCCGCCGGTGACGCTGTCATCACCCGTGTCGGCGAAGATCGTGTCGTCGCCCGCGCCGCCATCGACCGTGTCGTTGCCGCCGTCCGTCTCGAAGCGGTTGTTGGTCGCATCGCCGGTAATGACGTCATCGCCACTGCCGGACCGCAGTTCCTGCACCGCGATCAGGGAATCAGTGCCGAACTGGGAAGTGACCGTGCCGCTGTTGAGGTCCGCCAGGACGGCATCGGTCGCATTGGTATAGTCGGCTTCGTCGCGGCCTGCGCCACCCGCAAAGGTGTCGTCACCGAGTCCGCCACGGAACGTGTCGTCCCCCTCGTTGCCGAAAAGGGAGTCTGCCCCGTCGCCACCGTTCAGTGAATCATTGCCAAGGCCACCGAGCAGGGTGTCATCCCCGTCCAGGCCTGCAATCGTATCATCCGTCGTCGTGCCGGTAAGCGAGTCGGGGTTGTTGGTCCCGACAATCTCGGCGAATCTCACATTGGAGACAGCCGTAGCCTTGAGCAGTTCAACCAGAAGCGACATTCAGGACCTCCAAAGTCCGACTTCTTGCTGACCGCAGCATTCCTTGTTTTTGCTCTTAACGACCAGAATTAGCACAATCTTTACGAAAATGCCAAGCGTTGCATAGGCACGATCTGTCACAGTCCCGACGAATGACCGATATGTCGCGCGCCAGGCGAAACGGACGGTCGACGCGACAACCTGAGACGTATGTGCCGCCGACCTGCACCAACCCGGACGCAAGCCCTGGAACGGGCAGGCCGGAGCCGGTCCGTTGACCGGTACACCCTGCGAGACCAGCCGTACCAAGGCTGTCCCGATTTCAATTCGGCCCTACCGGTCCCTGGTCATACGTCTTGCAGGGACCTTTGACTTTGGCGAAAATTCGGCCCTACTTGTCGGTCAGGTAGTACGAATCAGGCAAGCATGCTTCACCGTGATGCGGGAATGTCCTTGCCTGTGAACAGGTTCGGGAAGCGATTGCCATGAAGCCGGGAGCACCGTGGAGCATCAAGGGCGTCGACGGCGACGCGCGTGAGGTGGCCAAGGCCAAGGCCAGGGCGGCGGACATGACGCTGGGCCAATGGCTCAATCGTGCCATTGCGGAGGCGGACAGGCCACAGGCCGCCGCGCCTGCACCAGCCCAGCCGCAGGGATCCTCGCTGGATACCGCACGGCTGATGCGCGCCATTTCGGAGGTGGCGCGAAGGGTCGATCAGGTGCGAGACAATCCGTCGGCACCTGCGGACTCTTCGCAACTCGAGGCGGCCATCGACAGCATCGGCCGGCGGCTGGCCGGGCTGGAACGTTCGCTCGCTGCAACCTCCGACATGTCAGGCATTGTCGAGAAGATCGATGCTGTGAACGGGCGGCTCGAAGCCATGGAGTCCGCGCGCGGTCAGTCGGCACCGCCACCTGACCTCACGGAGGGTCTGGCCCCCCTGAAGGCTGACATGCAGCGCATGATGAACGGCATGCTCAACCTGGCGCGGAAGATCGATGCGGTTGATCAGCGGGCGGAGGAAAGGCTGGTTCCCCTGCGGGAGGAACTGGCGGCGCGCGCGACGGATATCGCGCCGACCGCGGAACCGGCGCCGGAAGACCCGAGGCTCGACCTGTTGCGCGACGATATCCAGGAACTTCGGCAGGCTGTCGAGGCGCGGCCCGACGTGCCGCGGGAAGCCGCTCCGGACATTGGCGGCGCGGTCGCCGCAGCGCTGGCACCCGTACTGGCCAAGCTGTCGGATCTGGAACGGCAGTTCGAGCAGGCGCAGAAGACACCGGTTCCGCCAGCGCCGGAACCGGTCTCCGTCACTGCTCCGGTACCCGAGCCGGAACCGGAGCCCGAGCCGGAACCGGAGCCCGAACAGAGTGAACAGCCTGCTGAAGGGATTGCTGCACCAGCGGGACCTTCGGACGCGGAATCCGCCGATGTTCGGGATGAACCGGAGACCGGGGATGGAGGAGACCTCGACGATGACGATGCGCCGATGCAGCGCCCTGCGCCGGGCGCCATTCAGGCACTGCACGATCTGACGGCGAACCGTCAGTCTGTCAGTCGCCGTGTCGAGCCGATCCTGCGAGACCTGCCGACCGAGAATACCGGTGACCTTGACGATGACGACAGGCCTGACTTCAGCATGGCACGCGGCGCGTCGGAAGAGGAACTGCGCGGGGAAGAAGCTTCCCCGGAATCCGAGGCGCCAGCGGCGGCGCCCGTGACGCAGGACGAGACGGGGGCCTTCGCCGCCTTCAATGAGGACACCGAGCCCGGCCCGCCGGATGATGCCACCGTGATGGCACCGGAGCCGCGCGCGTCAGAGGTTTCCGGCGCGGATGCGGATGATTCCGATGCCGATATTCCCGCCGCTGCCGCGCCACCGGATCGGCCAAGGCGTATCGTGCCCGTGGAAAGCCTGCTTGCGGGCGGCGACGGCGCAGACCCGCAGGTCGCGCCCCGGGATTCAGGCCCAGAGATCGAGACCGGGCACCCCGAATCCGCGACGGCGGCGGCTTCCCCGTTGGAGCGGCCAGCCGCAGGCATGGCCGCGTCCGGACCCATGGCGGCGGGTCATGTCATGCCAGATCAGCCCCGCCGCAGCCGCCGTGGTGCCGGCTATCTGGTAATTGCCCTGATCTTTCTGGCAATTCTCGTGGGTGGCTTCTTCGTCATCGGTGACCCGCGTTTCAATGACTGGGTGACGCAGGGACGTCAGGCCATTGCAACACTGACCGACATGGTGCCTGTTGGTGATGAGGAGCCATCGGTCGTGTCGGAAGGGGCATCGGAGTCTGATGCAGCCGAACCGCCTGCGGTATCGAGCGCACCGGCGGCGATCACACCCCCGACCGAACCGGCACCGGAACGCTCCGCACCTCTGGCGTCCGAGGCTGTGGAAGCAGCGCCGTCACCTGCGCCGAGCGCACCGTCGGAGCCGGAGGCGTCCCCGGCGCCTGAGCAGGTTGCTGCGGCGCCTGCGGCGGTTTCTGCCCCGCCCGCCCCTGCAGCACCGGCATCGACGGGGGATGATCTCGCGGCCCTGCAGGCCCGCGCGGACGCCGGAGATGCCGCGGCGCAGTTCGAGCTTGGCGTGCGCTACAGGGATGGCAACGGCGTCGGTGTCAGCTATGCGGAAGCGGCCCAGTGGTTCCAGCGGGCGGCGGAACAGGGAAATGTCCCGGCACAGGTCGATCTCGGCATCTTCTACCGCCAGGGGGTGGGCGTCGCGAAGGATGTGGATTTGGCGAAAGTCTGGTTCCACGCGGCTGCCCGCGCCGGTCATCCGGAGGCACAGAACTTCCTTGGCCAGGTCTATGTCGGCGAGGAGCAGGATCGTCCTGACTACTTCCAGGCAGCCCGCTGGTTCCGCGAAGCGGCCGAGCAGGGAGTACTGGACGCGCAGTACAATCTGGCCTCGCTCTACATGGGCGGACTGGGCGTTCCGCGAGACGACGCGCAGGCCTACTTCTGGTTTGGCGTTGCTGCGGGGCAGGGGGACAAGGATGCGGCCGGCAATCAGGAGAATGTCGCCGCCCTGATTTCCCCGGCTGAACGGGCCGAACAGGACCAGCGGATCTCGGCCTTCAGGCCGGTGAAGCAGTTCAGGCCCGCCGCGGACCAGGCAGGATCAACCGCCGCACCGCCGGCGCCCGCTTCGGGCGAAATCCGCCGCCGCGACCAGATCCGTCTGATTCAGCGGTTGCTGATCGCCCGTGGCTATGATCCGGGAGAGCCGGACGGGCTGCCGGGCGAACAGACCAGGGAAGCCATTCGCCAGTTCGAGACCGACAATGCGATGCAGGTCACCGGCAAGATCACGGAGAGAGTCCTTCAGGCGCTTCAATCCGGCGGATAATGTCCTGAGTCCCGTGGATTCCTTGCCGATTCAGTCCGACTGTGGGCAGACTGACCAAATCATGTCCGATGAGCCCTGAAGCGCAAAATGTCATCAGAAACCCCCTGGAGCGTTCGTGGAGTCGAGCCCGAGACGCGTGAGGCTGCCAAGGTTGCCGCACGACGGGCCGGACTGACGCTCGGCCAGTGGCTCAACCGGACGATCCGGAATGCGGTTGCCGAGCAGCTTGGGACGCGGGAAGCCGCTGCCGACACTGGACAGTTGCCCGCCCTGGCCAACGAAGTGCTGCTTTCGGCAATTCAGGAACAGCTCGACGCGCAGCGCGCGGCACTTGAAGCCACGTTCCAGCAGGCGCGGCCTGCCAGCGAGAATGTCGAGACGACACATCTACGCGAAGTGCAAGAGGCACCGACGGAGCTGAGCACGCGGCTGCAGGGAGAACTGGACGAGATCAAGTTGCTCATCCATGACTACCTCGGGCTGCTGTTGCCGGTGGCGGAGCCGGTGCAGGAACTTTCAAGGCAATTGCAGGATATCGGCAGCCTGTCGCAGGATGTGCGCCGCGCTGCCGATGCGGCGGAGAAGGCGGCGGCCTCGGTACTGCCGCTGGAACGTGCCGTGATGCGAATGAGCGGTGAATACAGGACGGAAGAGGCGGGCCAAGCGCATGAGCGCCGTGGTGGTGGGCTGGGAAAACTGTTCGGCAACTGAGGCGTGGTATCGGCAGTTTGTCGGTATGCGGCTTGTGACAGGCTAGGCGCGCCCGGTGCAGATCTATCTCCCCATCGCCGAGATGCCCGTGAACATCCTGCTGCTGATCGGCATGGGTGCGGGAATCGGGTTCCTGTCAGGCATCTTCGGCGTTGGCGGCGGCTTCCTGATGACGCCACTGCTGATCTTCATGGGCATCCCGGCCGCCGTCGCCGTAGCCACCCAGGCCAACCAGATCGTCGCCGCCAGTGTCTCCGGGGCCATCGGTCACTGGCGACGCAAGAACGTCGATATCCAGATGGGGCTGGTGCTGCTGGCCGGGGGCCTTGTCGGATCCTTCTTCGGCAGTCTGATCTTTGCCTGGATGAAGAGTCTGGGTCAGATCGATCTGATGATCCGTCTTTCCTACGTGGTCTTCCTGGGCATCATCGGTTCGCTGATGTTCGTCGAGAGCACACGGGCGCTGCTGCGCCAGCGGCGTGGCGCGCCGCGGCGGCGCATGCGACAGCACTACTGGGTGCATGGCCTGCCGTTCAAGATGCGTTTCCGCCGCTCCAAGCTCTATATCAGCGCGCTGCCGCCACTCGGTGTCGGCTTCGTCGTCGGACTGCTGGCCGCGATCATGGGCGTGGGGGGCGGCTTCGTCATGGTGCCCGCCATGATCTACCTGCTGGGCATGCCCACGGCGGTCGTGGTTGGCACTTCCCTGTTCCAGATCACGTTCGTCACCGCCGCCGTGACCATCATGCACTCGATCAATACCCAGACGGTGGATGTGCTGCTGGCGCTGCTGCTGCTGCCCGGATCGGTCATCGGGGCACAGATCGGTTCGCGTGTCGGCGTCAATCTGAAGGCGGAACAGTTGCGCGCCCTGCTGGCCACGATGGTGCTGGGTGTCTGCATCAAGCTGGGCATCGACCTGTTCCTGACCCCGGATGATCTCTACAGCCTGTCGATCAGCAGGTCCGGGTGATGCGGCAACTGCTGATTGCCATTTCCGTGTTTCTGGCCAGCAGCGCACCGGCGCATGCGGATGCGACACTGGTCAGCGACATCTCCTCCCACCGGATCGGCATCACCTCCAGTTACACCGGTACCGAACTGCTGCTGTTCGGAGCGCTGGGCGGCGGCGGCGGCGATGTCGTGATTGTCGTGCGTGGACCGGATCAGGATCTGACCGTCCGGCGCAAGGAAAGTGTGGGTGGCGTCTGGCTCAATACGGATGCCGTCAGCTACAGCGGTGTGCCGGGCTTCTACGCCATTGCCTCCAACCGACCCCTGTCGGAGATCGCCAGCGAGCGCATCCTGCGACGCAACGGGATCGGCATCAGCAGCCTGAAGTTCACCGGCGAGACATCGACGCCGGAAACGAGCGACCTGTTCGCCGAAGCGATTCGCCGCCGCAGGCTGGCGAACGGTCTCTACCGTTCCGATGAAGGGGCGGTCTCCGTCATCTATGACCGGTTGTTCCGCGCCACGATCCCGTTTCCGGCCAATGTGCCTGTCGGCAACTACAACGCCCAGATCTACCTGTTTCAGGACGGCCAGGTGGTGGTCGGTGAAACCAAGCCGATCATCATCGACAAGTCGGGCATCGAACGGGCGGTCTTCATCTTTTCCCGTCGCCAGCCGGCGCTCTACGGCATCTGCGCCGTCATAGTCGCCTGTCTGGCAGGATGGGGTGCGGCACAGTTCTTCCGCAAGCGCTGAAGCCGTCTCATGACGGCCCGGGGACCTGTATGGCTCAATCGCTGATCGTGGCTGAAACGGCGTCCTGAATGGCCTGATAGGGCAGCAATACGCAGTGATGACGGCTGATGTGGGCCCTTACGGCTTCAAATTCACTGTAATCGTCAGGCGCATCCGACTCGCTCTTCAGGAATGCGCGGATCGCTTCGCGCTGGTCGGACAGATCGTCCAACGTGCGTCCGACAGCGGTTTCACCAACGATCGAGGCGGAGGCCTGACACACCAGACAGGCCCGGATCTCGTAGCCGAGCGCAACGATCCGGTCCCCGTCCAGTTTCAGGTCCATCGTGATGCGGTCACCGCACATGGGGTTGTGTGTGGTCGCCGTCGCGTCCGGGGCGTCGAGCCGTCCGGCCCCGCTGGCCCGCCCGGCGAGTTTCAGGAACGCCGTCTGATAGATCTCGCTCACAGCAATGCCCTCACCTGTTCCAGCCCGTGCAGCAGGGCGCGAATGTCATCGGCATCATTGTAGAGCGCGAGGGAGGCGCGGACGGTGCCCGCAATGTCGCGGCTGTCCATGAAGGGTTGGGCGCAGTGGTGGCCGCCGCGTACGGCGACCCCGTGACTGTCCAGAATCTGGGCCACGTCATGCGGATGCAGCGGGTCCATGGTGAAGGAGATCACGGGCAGGCGCGCCTGTGACCCGGTGGGGCCGATGACGCTGACCCCCTTCATGGCCGAAAGTCCGTCGATGGCCTGTCCGGTCAGGGTCGCCAGATGCGCCTCCGCCCCCGCAAGGTCCTGGCCCGTCAGCCAGTCCGCTGCCGCTGCCATGCCGATGGCAGGGGTGATGGGCGGTGTACCGGCCTCGAACCGCATGGGTGGCTCCGCATAGCGGGTCCGGTCCAGCGATACATGGGCGATCATCTCGCCGCCGCCCATGAACGGGGGCATGTCCGCCAGCAGGTCAGTCCGGCCCCAGAGCACGCCGACGCCGTTCGGTCCGAACATCTTGTGGCCAGAGAAGCAATAGAAGCCGACCCCGAGCGCGGTGACGTCGAGCGGCCCGTGCGGCACCATCTGGGCGCCATCCAGCAATACCTCCGCACCGACCGACCCAGCAGCCTCCACCACGCGGGCGACGTCGGTCACCGCACCGGTGACGTTTGCGACGTGGGTCAGCGCGATCAGGCGTGTGCGCGGTGTGACCAGATCCTCCAGCCGGTCCAGGTCGATGCGGCCATCCTCCGTCGCGGGCAGGGCTTTCAGCACGATGCCGCTGCGGTCCCGCAGCATCTGCCAGGGCACGATGTTGGAATGGTGCTCCAGGACGGAGACCAGCACTTCGTCCCCCGCCTGCAGCCGTGCGCCGAAACAATGGGCGACGAGGTTGATGGCTGCCGTGGTGCCGGATGTGAAGATGATTTCCTCCGCCGCCGCACCGACAAAGCGCGCCATGGTCTGGCGCGCACCCTCGTAGGCACGGGTCGCGGCCTCCGCCAGCCGGTGAACCGACCGGTGCACATTGGATCGTGCCGTTGTTTCATGGGCCTGTATCGCGGCCAGCACCGCGTCAGGCATCTGCGCCGTCGCGCCATTGTCGAGGTAGTGCAGTGACGGCATCCCGTCAGCCGCATGGTTCAGGATCGGAAACTGCGCCCGGACGGCTGAAACATCGAAAGCCATCAGTCCCTTATCCTCGCCAACGCCTCGGGCGTGTCGACATCCATGAAGATGGAGTCATCGTCCACCGCTATCTCCGCTACCAGATCCTCGTGCTGGCCGATGAGGTGGCGCGCGCCGGTGTCGCCTGCAACATCGCGGATCGCGGCGAAGAAGCGCCGGTCGAACAGCACCGGGTTGCCGCGCTTGCCGTGCCGGGTCGGGATGACGATGGCGCGGCCCTCCACCGGGTTGAAGGCGGCGATCATGCGGTCCAGCAGGGCGGAGGTGACGCGGGGCATGTCGCCGAGGCAGACCAGCGCCCCGTCACAGCCTTCCGGTACAGCGGCGATCCCTGTCGCCAGCGATGTGCTCAGTCCCTCCGCAAAGCGCGGATTGTGCGTGACGGTCACCGGCCGCTGGTCGCCGAGAGCTGCCGTGACCTGATCCGGCTCATGCCCGGTGACGACGATCAGCGGTGTCGCGGCACTGGCCTCCACCGCCTCGATGGCATGCAGCAGCATGGGCTTGCCGCCCACGTCGGCCAGCAGCTTGTTGTCCGCGCCCATGCGGCGTGACTGCCCTGCCGCGAGCACGATGCCGGCCACGCGTGGCATTCTCTGTGCGCCTGAGTTCATGTCGGTCTTTCCGTCCCTGGGCGCACCGCGTTGCACCGTGTCCATCAGCAGGCCGCCGACACCCATCCCCATGATCGCCGCGGCATCCACGTCCTGTCCGGCGAGCAGGCGGTTGAGTACCCAGTCGAAACCATTCGGTTTCGGGCTGCGGGCGCAGCCGGGCGCGCCGATCACCGGCACCCCCTGCAGGTCGCCGATCAGCATCAGATTGCCCGGATCGACGGGCATGCCGTAGTGACGGATCATGCCGCCTGCCGCGACGATCCCGGCGGGAATCACATCCCGGCGGTCGGTAATGGCGGAGGCGGCGAAGATCACGATGGGGTTGTTGCCGCGCGCATGCTGACGCCGGATGGTGTCGGCCAGCGCATCCTCGTGATGGTCGACGGTCTCGACGTCGCCCACCGAACTGCCCACGCGGCGCAGGCGCAGGTCCATCACCTCGGCGGCCTTGGCGATCACGGACGGCTTGGTTTCAGGCAGGCGGGTGGCGATGACGCCGACCCTGTGCGGCGTGAAGGCGGCGAGGGCGACGGCCCCCTGTGCCCGTCCGACGACCGCCGCAACGGTTTCAGCCGGAACCGCGAAGGGAATGATCTTGATGGTGGCCAGCATCTGCCCGGCCTCCACGGTTGCCCAGGGTTCGACCGTGGCAATGGTGATGCTCTCGTGCACCGCATTCATCGCGTTGATCACCTCGCGGTCGATCAGCACGACCCCCGCCGCCTCCGCATAGATGTTGCAGCGGCCCGTGAAGGGGGCATTGGTGCGGGTGCCGTCCCCTGCACTGGCGGTCGCCACCTGCTCCGCCGCCAGATCCTCGGCAATGTCATCCGGCCCGGCATGGGCGGCGAGCACGCTGGTTGTCCCCTTGTCGCGCAACCACGCGATGTCAGCGGCAGTCAGCGCGTGGCCCTTCTTGTGGCGCCGCCCGTCGATGGTCAGGCCATGGGCAAGCCAGGCACCCAGTGCCTCATCCAGCGGCAGGCGGCCGAAGATCACGCCGCGGCTCCACGCAGTGCGGCGGTGACCTGTCCCATGATGGAGACGGCGATCTCCGCGGGCGACTTCGCGCCGATGTTCAGGCCCACCGGTCCATGGATGCGGCTGTGGTTGCTCTCGTCGAAACCGGCTGTTTCGAGCCGCTGGATCCGCTTCGCGTGGGTGCCTCGCGACCCGAGGGAGCCAATGTAGAACGCATCCGACGCCAGGGCGGCCTGCAGGGCAGGGTCGTCCAGTTTCGGGTCATGTGTCAGGGTGACGATGGCGGTGCGGTGGTCGGGTTTCAGCTCCGCCAGCGCCTCGTCGGGCCAGGCGTCCATGATGCGGATATCGGGGAACCGTTCCGGCGTGGCCCAGGCCTGGCGCGGATCGACGATGGTCACGTCATAGCCGGTCATCGCCGCCATGGGGGCCAGTGCCTGCGCGATATGCACCGCACCGACGATGATCATCCGAAGCGGCGGATTGAAGACGTTCAGGAACACGTCGCCGTCCGCAGTCTCGACCGTGCGGGGCTTGTCGGACTGGATCGCCAGTGCCGCCTCTGCGGCCAGCGGGTCATTGTCACCGGGATGGATCAGGCGCTGGTCGCCGCTGGCCAGATGGGTGGCAACGACAACGGTGCGCTGTGCCGCGCGGTCAGCCAGCAACTGGTCGAGAAGTTTACGTTTCATGGTCTATTCCAGCCGTTCGACGAAGACGGAGATCTTGCCGCCACAGGCCAGTCCGACTTCCCAGGCCTCGTCATTGCTGACGCCGAAGTCGAGCTGTTTCGGGGTGCCGCTGCGCATGATCTCCAGCGCTTCGGCCACGACCGCGCCCTCGACGCAGCCGCCGGAGACGGAGCCGACGAAGTCGCCGTTCTCCGCGATCGCAAGCTGGCTGCCCGCCGGTCGCGGGGCGGAGCCCCAGGTGGAGACCACGGTCGCCAGCGCGACCTTGCGACCGGCTGCCTGCCAGTCAGCGGCGCTCTGCAGGATGTCGCGTGTTTCGGTGCTCATGCCAGTTCTCCAGACCAGGTGCGGGCAGCTTCCAGACGACGCGGTCCCATGTCGCCCAGTGCTTCGGCAAGTTGTGACAGACTCTCCAGATTGTGGACCGGGCGGAAATCGTCAACATGCGGCAGGATCGCGCGGATGCCGCGTGCCTTCGGCTCGAACCCCTCGAACCGCAACAGCGGGTTCAGCCAGATCAGCCGCCGACACGACTTGTGCAGCCGTTCCATCTCCAGTTCCAGCCCGTCCCCGGCGTCCCGGTCCAGCCCGTCGGTGATCATCAGCACCACCGCCCCCTGGCCCAGCACCCGCCGCGACCAGAATCGGTTGAACTCCTCCAGCGTCGCGCCGATGCGGGTGCCGCCGGACCAGTCCTGTACCTGTGCGCCGATCCGCTCCAGCGCCACGTCGATGTCGCGGTGGCGCAGGTGGCGGGTGATGTTGGAAAGCCGGGTGCCGAACAGGAAGCTGTGCACCCGGTCGCGGTCGCTGGTCATGGCGTGCATGAAATGCAGCATCATGCGGCTGTAGCGTTCCATGGACCCGGAAATGTCGCACAGCACCACCAGCGGCGGATGACGTTCGACCCGCGCCCGATGCTCCAGCGGCATGGCATCCCCGCCGGACTTCATGATGGCGCGGAAGCTGCGGCGCATGTCGACCCGGCGACCGTTCGGCTTCGGCTGGAACCGTCGCGTCTTCACGTTCATCAGGGGCAGGCGCATCCGTGCCATGGCACGCCGCGCCTCCTCCATTTCCGTATTGGTCATGTCCTCGAAATCGCGGGTCTGCAGCCGTTCCTCGTCGGAGACGGTCAGGGTCGCGTCGATCTCGATTTCCTGCTCGCCGCTGTCGGGTGGTTCCTGGCGCGACTGCGGTGCCAGTGCCTCGGCGATCCGGCGCATGGTCTTCTTGCGCTCCGCCTCCTCCGATCCGTCGATGTCGGGGCGGACCTCCGGCAGCAGCAGCGACATCATCTTCTCGAGCAGCTGCGGATCGCGCCAGAAGATGTGAAACGCCTGGTCGAACAGTTCCTTCTGGTCGCGGCGGTTCACGAAGACCGAATGCAGGGTCCAGTAGAAGTCCTTGCGATGACGCAGCCCGGCGGTCTCCACCGCGCGGATCGCGTCCAGTGTCTTGCCGGGGCCGACCGGCAGCCCGGCAACCCGCAGCGCGCGGGCAAAATGCATGATGTTCTCCGGCAGCCGGCCGCCCTTCGGCCCGTCGGCCGCAGCCTCGCCGTCCGCCGGGGGAACCGGTGCCGAGCCGAACATCAGCCTGCCACCGCCTCCGCCCGCACCTGCTGCAGGATGCGCGACGCCTCGCTGCCCTGCATCTTCACGATGTCGTCCTGATATTTCAGGATCACGCCCAGCGTGTTGTTGATGGTGTCCGGGTCCAGGACAATGACGTCCAGTTCGGTCAGCGCCCGGGTCCAGTCGATGGTCTCCGCCACGCCCGGCTGCTTGAACAGGTCCTGCTTGCGCAGTTCCTGGATGAAACCGACGATCTGCTGGGTCAGCTGCTCCGGCGCTTCGGGGGCCTTGCGCCGCAGGATCTCCAGTTCCCGCGCCGCATCCGGGTAATCCACCCAGTGATAGAGACAGCGGCGCTTCAGCGCGTCATGGATCTCGCGGGTCCGGTTCGATGTGATGACCACCAGCGGCGGCTCGGGCGCCTTGATGGTGCCGATCTCCGGGATCGAGATCTGGAAGTCGGACAGGACTTCCAGCAGATAGGCCTCGAACGGTTCGTCCGTGCGGTCCAGTTCGTCGATCAGCAACACCGGTGCCGCACCCGGCTTCCCGTCCAGGGCCTGCAGCAGCGGCCGCCGGATCAGGAATTCCTCCGTGAAGATGCCCTTCGAGAGGCGTTCGCGATCCGTCTCGCCCGCCGCTTCCGCAAGCCTGATCTCCAGCATCTGGCGGGCGTAGTTCCATTCGTAGACGGCGGAGGCAACGTCCAGCCCCTCGTAGCACTGCAGCCGGACCAGCGGTCGGCCCAGCGTGGTCGACAGCACCTTCGCCAGCTCGGTCTTGCCGACACCGGCCTCTCCCTCCAGGAAGATGGGCCGTCCCATGCGCATGGAGAGGAAGGAAACGGTGGCGAGACTGCGGTCTGCGACGTAATCCGCCTCCGACAGCAGGGTCGCGGTCTCGTCGATGGAACTCGGCAGGGCACGGGGCAGGGCGCGGGGCGCATCACTCATGAAACAGGATCTCCGGCAGGCATTGTGGTCTTCGGGTTCTTCCGCGTGGCGAGGTCAGGCAAGCAACAAGGTATACAGCGTGACGGCGGCGACAAGGATCACGGCCCAGAGCAGGGGACTCATGCGCCCTGACTTTCGCCGGTTGCGCGCCGCATCCTCCGCCGCGCGCATCGACCGGGCCGTGATGTTGTCCTGATCTACTTCGTCAGACATGGGGCCTCTTCAGTCATAGCTCTTCTTCAGTTGGCGCAGGCGCCGGATCAGGCTGGAGGTGTCCCAGCGGCCACCGCCCATGGCCTGCACATCGCCGTAGAACTGATCGACGACAGCCGTGACCGGCAGGCTGATACCCATGCGCTTCGCCTGTTCGAGGCAGATGCCCAGGTCCTTGCGCATCCAGTCGACGGCGAAACCGAACTCGAACTGGTCGTCCAGCATGGTCTCGTAGCGGTTTTCCATCTGCCAGGACTGCGCCGCACCCTTGGAGATGGTGTCCACCACCTTGCGCCCGTCCAGTCCGGCGGACTGGGCGAAATGCAGGGCCTCCGACAGGCCCTGGACCAGACCGGCGATGCAGATCTGGTTGACCATCTTGGCGATCTGGCCGCTGCCGGCCTCTCCCAGCAGTTCACAGGCGCGGGCATAGGACATGATCGCGGGCTTCGCGGTGTCGAAATCCTTCTGCGAGCCGCCGCACATGACGGTCAGCACACCATTCTCCGCCCCGGCCTGGCCGCCGGAGACCGGGCCATCGACGAAGCCGACACCCTTGTCCGCCGCATGTGCCGCGATCTCCCGCGCCACGTCGGCGGAGGCGGTGGTGTGGTCAACCAGAACGGCACCGGCCTTCATGCCCGCCAGGGCGCCATCGTCACCCAGCACCACACTGCGCAGGTCGTCGTCATTGCCGACACAGACCATGACGAAATCCGCGCCTTCGGCCGCCTGTCTCGGCGTCCGGGCACTGTTGCCGCCATACTTGCCCACCCACTCGTCCGCCTTCGCCGCGGTGCGGTTGTAGACGGTTGTCTCATACCCCTTCTGCTGCAGGTATCCGGCCATGGGAAAGCCCATGACGCCGAGACCGATGAATGCTGCTTTCTGTGCCATGGTGCGATACCCCTGCCCGATGTTCCCTTTGCCCCATTCCTACACTGCGCGGCGGGGGACCGGAAGGCCTGCGAATCGCAGGCTGTGCGGTTGACGTGCACGGCAAAGGGGCCATGCTCGGGACTATGAGCGATTCGGGAATCCTGCGGCGGTAATTCAAATGAAGTGGCTCTGGCGACTGCTGTTCACCATCGTGCTGACGCTGGCCATCGCCGTGGTGGGTGTCTTCATAGCCGGTCGCATGTCGCTGCCCGAGTATCAGGGCACCGTCGCCCTGCGCGGACTGGAGAACACGGTACGCATCGTGCGCGACCGTTTTGCCGTGCCGCATATCCGTTCCCAGAACCGCGCCGACAGCCTGTTCGCGCTGGGTTACGTGCATGCGCAGGACCGGCTCTGGCAGATGGAGATGCAGCGGCGCATCGGGCAGGGGCGGCTTTCCGAGATCGCCGGGGAATCCACGGTTTCCACCGATGTGTTCCTGCGGACGCTTGGCGTCTACCGGGTGGCGGAGCGGACGGTGGAACGGCTGGACACCGAAACCCGCGCCCTGCTTGACGCCTATGTCGCGGGCATCAACGCGTTCCTGCAGAACCGGGACGGGCTGCTGCCCCCGGAGTTCCTGATCACCGGCATCGAACCGGAACCATGGCGGCCTGCCGACACGCTGGTCTGGCTGAAGATGATGGCCTGGAACCTGAGTGGCAACTGGGCCAACGAGGCACGGCGCGCGGCGCTCGCCACCCGTCTGAGCCCGGAACAGATCCGTGACCTCTGGCCCGACTATCCGTCCGATGGTCCGACCGCCATCCGCAGTCTGGCCAGTGCCATGCCCGCCGACTTCTGGTCGGACCTGGCGAAGCTGGACCCGTTCCCGCAAGGTCCGGGCACGGGGTCGAACAACTGGGTGGTCAGTGGCAGCCGCAGTGCCACCGGCAAGCCGCTGCTGGCCAATGACCCGCATCTGGGCCTGCAGACACCCGCCATCTGGTACTTCGCGGCCATGGATGACGGCACTGACGCCACCATCGGCGCCACCCTGCCCGGCGTTCCCTTCGTGGTGCTGGGACGCAACCGCCATATCGCGTGGGGGTTCACCAATACCTTCCCGGATACGCAGGACCTCTACATAGAGCAGGTCAACCCCGACGACCCGACGCAGTACCGGACGGAAGACGGCTGGGCCACGTTCGAGACGGTGCAGGAAGTCATCCGTGTCAGCGGCGGAGACGATGTGCCCATCACCGTGCGCAAGACACGGCACGGCCCGGTGATGTCTGACGTGACGGAGCGGCTTTCGGGCATCGCACCGGACGGTCATGTCGTGGCGTTCCGCTGGCATGTCCTGGATGACGATGAATTCTCGGTCCGGGCGGGTCTGAACACCCACACGGCCCGCAACTGGCGCGATTTCCGGGAGGCCATGCGCGACTTCACCGGTGCCCAGCAGAACATGGTCTATGCCGATGTGGCCGGAAACATCGGCTTCATCGCGGCGGGCAAGGTGCCGGTACGCGTGGACCAGTCCGACTGGCAGGGCATGCTGCCGGTGAAGGGGTGGGAGCCGGAAGCGGTGCGTGTCGGCTACATCCCCTATGACGCCCTGCCGCAGACCTTCAATCCGGCGAAGGGTTATGTCATCACGGCCAACAACCGCATCGTCGGTGACGATTATCCCTGGTTCATCACCAACGAGTGGGCGGCCCCCTATCGGGCGCAGCGGATCACCGACCTTCTGGAAGCACGGTCGATCCATTCGATCGAGAGCTTCAAGTCGATCCAGGCTGACCAGGTGTCACTGTTCGTGCGCCAGATGAAACCCCTGATGACGGCGATCGCGCCGGAGCGGGAGGGTCTGCGGACCGTCGTGGCGGACCTGAAGCTCTGGGACGGCGACATGGATGCCGACAGGACGGAGCCGACGATCTTCGTCGCCTGGTATCTGGAACTGGTGCGCCAGCTGATCGTCGATGAGACCGGGGAGCAGATCGACCAGGTCTTCGGTTTCCGCCCGACCTTCGTTCACAACGTGCTGACCGACCGCAACGGGGCCAGCCGCTGGTGTGATGACGTGGCGACGGAGGGGGTGGAGAGCTGTACCCTGATCACCATGCGCGCGCTGGACCTGGCCATGGCCGGGCTGGAGATGCGGCACGGCAGCGACCGGGCAGACTGGCGCTGGGGCGACATTCACCGGGCGATCAGCCCGCACAATCCGTTCGGGCGCGTCGATCCGCTGAAACAGGTGTTTGATGTCTCGGTTCCCGTCGGCGGCGGGTCCTTCACCGTCAATGTGGCGCATGGGCGGCCCACCAGCCCGGAAGGTCCGATGACCACGGGGCATGCGGCATCGCTGCGCGCGCTTTACAATCTCGATAATCTGGATGCGTCGCTCTACATGCATTCCACGGGGCAGTCGGGGCATCTGCTGTCGCCGCATTACGACGACTTTGCCGAACGCTGGCGGCAGGTGGACTACATCCCCATGTCACTGCGGGCAGAGGATATCGAACCCGGCGCGATCGGTACGCTGGTGATGCAACCGCTGCGGTAGGTTGCCAAGGGTCGGCACTGTTCCGAAGCACCCTGTCATACCTGCCAGCCCGTTCCCAAACGGTGCGGCTTGCTCTATGCAGCACGCATGAGTTCCGCGCCCAACACACCGACCGCGACACTGGCCACGACCGTGCTGATGCCGGCACTGTTCGTGTTCCTGTGGTCGACCGGTTTCATCGGCGGCAAGCTTGGCCTGCCGCACGCGGAGCCGATGACATTCCTCGCCATCCGCTTTGCCATTGTTGCGGCCGGACTGACGCTGGTCGCGCTGGTGTTTCGTGCCGCCTGGCCCCGGGACTGGCGGCAGATCGCGCATCTGGCGGTGGTGGGCATCCTGCTGCACGGATTCTATCTCGGCGGCGTCTTCGCGGCGATCCATGACGGGGTGGAGGCCGGAACCTCGGCCCTGATCGTCGGCATCCAGCCGATCCTGACCGCCATTCTCGCCGGGCCTGTGCTGGGGGAGCGGGTTACCCGCCGCCAGTGGGCCGGGTTCCTGCTGGGACTCACCGGCGTGGGGCTGGTGGTGGAGCAGAAGCTGGGGCTGGGTCTCGGCACCCCGTTCGGCATGGGCCTCTGTATCGTCGCCCTGTTCGGCATCACCCTGGGAACGCTGTACCAGAAGCGGTTCTGCACCGCGATGGACCTCAGGACCGGCAATGCCATCCAGTTCGGGGCGGCTTTCCTGATGACCACGACCATGGCCTTCATCTTCGAGACCCGTGAGGTGGACTGGACGCCGGAGTTCATGATCGCGCTGGCCTGGCTGGTCATCGTCCTGTCATTCGGGGCGATCACGCTGCTGATGGTGCTGATCCGTCAGGGTGCCGCCTCCCGGGTCGCCAGCCTGTTCTTCCTGGTGCCGCCCTCCGCCGCCCTGATCGCCTGGCCCCTGTTCGGCGAGACTTTCGGCATTGTCGCGATTGTCGGGATGGTACTGGTTGTCATGGGTGTCGCGCTTGTCAATCTGTCGCCGGTTCGCCAATGATCGGCGTGTCGCCCTGACCTTCCTTCGCCTGACCCAGAGCAGCAAGAGGCTCCATCATGTCCGCCCCTGAAGACCAGCGCATCTTTCCCGTCCTGCTGTCCGGCGGTTCCGGCACGCGGCTGTGGCCCCTGTCGCGCAAGCTCTATCCGAAGCAGCTTCTGGCACTGGGCGGTGAAGCGACCATGCTGCAGGAAACGGCGCTGCGCCTGCCGGAGGACGGCAGCCTGCGTGCCCCCATGGTGATCTGCAACAATGACCACCGCTTCATCGTGGCCGAGCAGCTTCACGCCATCGACCGCGCGCCGCTGACGGTGATGCTGGAGCCCGTGGGCCGCAACACGGCCCCCGCCGCCGCCGCCGCCGCGCACTACTGCGGCGGGCTGGACAGGGACGCGATCATCGTGCTGCTGCCTGCCGATCACGTGATCCTGGACCGCGAGACCTTCCGCGCCCGTCTGGCGGAGGCGATCGCGCTGGCCGATCAGGGCCACATCGTTACCTTCGGCATGCGCCCCGACGGTCCCAATACCGGCTATGGCTACATCCGCGCGGGGGAACATCTCTCCGGCGACGCCCACAAGGTGGCGCGGTTCGCGGAAAAGCCGGATCTGGCAACGGCGAAGGAGTATGTCGCCAGCGGCGAGTATCTATGGAACAGCGGCATGTTCGTGGCGCGCGCCGACATCCTGCTGGGAGAACTGGAGAACCTGCGCCCCGACATACTCGGGGCCGTGAAGACGGCGGTCGACAAGGCGGAGCCGGATCTTGATTTCCTGCGCATCGACGCGGATGCCTTCGCCGCCTGTCCGGCCGAATCCATCGACATCGCGGTGATGGAGAAGACGGATCGCGCCGCGGTCATCGCCTGCGACTTCGGCTGGTCGGACATCGGGTCGTGGTCGGCACTCTGGGACGTGGGGCAGACGGACGCCAACGGCAATGTCACCTTGGGCGACACCATCCTGCATGATGTCCACAACAGCTACGTCCGTACCGAGAACGCCATGGTCGCCGCCATTGGCGTGGAGAACCTGGCCATCGTGCAGACGGCGGATGCCGTGCTGGTGGCGCACCGCGACCGGGCGCAGGACGTCAAGATCGTGGTCGACCGGCTGCAGCAGGAAGGCCGGGCCGAGCACGAGACCCACGTGCGCCATTACCGGCCATGGGGGTTCTACGAGACCCTGGACGAAGGGCCGCGGTTCCAGGTGAAGCGCCTGATGGTCAATCCGGGGGCAGAGCTTTCACTGCAACTGCATCATCATCGCGCCGAGCACTGGGTGGTCGTGTCCGGCACCGCGCGGGTGACGCGCGGGGAGGAAAACCTGCTGCTGTCGGAGAACCAGTCGACCTATATCGCCGTCGGCATGGCGCACCGGCTCGCCAACCCCGGCAAGGTGCCGCTGGAGGTCATCGAGATCCAGTCCGGCAGCTACCTGGGCGAGGATGATATCGTCCGTCTGGACGACCCCTACAACCGGGCCGCCCATGAGACGAAGTAGGCTGCTCAGGCACCCTTGAAGACCGGTCGCCGCTTCTCCTGAAATGCCTTGAAGCCTTCGACCCCGTCGGCGGCCTTGCAGGCTTCGTCCTGTCCGCGCGCTTCCTCGGTCAGGGACGCATCCAGGTCGAGATCGTCACGCAGGATGCGCTTGGAGATGGCGAAGGCCTTTGTCGGTCCGGTGGCGATGTGGCGGGCCATCTTCAGGACTTCTTCCTCCAGCGCGTCGGGCGCGAAGGCGTGGTTGATCAGGCCCATGTCAGCCGCTTCCTGCCCGGAAATCAGGCGGCCCGTGTAGATCAGTTCGAAGGTGCGGTGGGTGCCTATGCGCTGCTGCATGTGGTAGTGGCCGCCGGAGTCGAGGATGCAGCCGATGTTGCGGAACGGACTGCCCAGCACGGCATTGTCCGCAGCCATCTGGATATCGCAGGCGAAGGCCAGGCCGAAGCCGACACCCAGGCACGGCCCTTCGATCAGGGCGATGGTCGGGATGTCCAGCGCGCGCACGGCCAGCAGTACCGGGTGGATCACGTCGCGCAGCAGCGCCTCATTGTCATCGCTGGCCGGATCGGCTCCCGCAATGTCACGCCCCGCGCTGAATGCGCCGCCCGCCCCGCGCATGATCATGCATCGTGCGCCCGCGTTCTCCACGGCCTCCAGACAGTTCACCAGTTCCGCCAGATCCTCCGGGCGCAGGCTGTTCTTCGCCTTTGGCCGGTTGAGCGTGATGGTGGCGACATCGCCATCCATGGCCCAGAGCACGGTCGCTTCGGTCATTGCTGTCTCCCCTTGTCCGATTGACCGGCATTCTGCTCAGAGCAGCAGGCCGAGGACAAGCACCAGCCCGAGGCCGAGGAAGAAGGCGCGCCAGACATGTCCGACGGCGCGGCGGATGTCACCCGCGCCAGCGGTCCTGCGTCCTTCCGGGTTCATCCATGGGTCATCGACGGTCGTGCTGCCATATCGGCGCGGGCCGGCGAGCGCGAGACCCAGTGCGGCGGCCAGTGCCGCCTCCGGCCAGCCTGCGTTGGGGGAGCGGTGACGCGGGGCGTCGCGCCAGACGGTCCCGGCCTTCTCCGGCATCATGGCAACGGCCAGAAACAGCAGCGCCGTCAGGCGAGCCGGGATCAGGTTCATCAGGTCGTCGAGCCGCGCGGCGGCCCAGCCAAAGGCCTGATGCCGGGGGGTGCGGTGACCGATCATCGAGTCCGCCGTGTTCACCAGCTTGTAGACCATGATCCCGGGCAGGCCCGCGACGGCGAACCAGAATGCGGGGGCGACGACACCGTCGGAGAAGTTCTCCGCCGCCGATTCGATTGCGGCGCGCGCCACACCGGCCTCGTCCAGGCTTTCCGGGTCGCGACCGACGATACGCGCGACCGCGGCGCGTGCTTCGGGCAAGGACGCTTCCATGGCGTCGGCGACGTCGATGACGTGGTTCGTCAGGCTCCGCTGCGCCAGCAGGATCGCGGCCCCGAGCATGGCCAGCAGCCCGCCGAAGGGCAGGTTCTCGATCAGCGTGCCGAGCAGGCCAGCGCCGAGCACCAGTATGACCATGGCCAGGATGCCTGCCCGCCGCCGCTCCGCCTGGCTGTCGTCCATCAGGTTCATGCGCCGGTCCAGCCAGCCGATTGTGCGGCCGGCGATCACGACAGGATGCGGCATCCGCTTCCAGAGCCAGTCCGGTTCCCCGAACAGCGCGTCGAGCACCATCGCCCCGGCCAGCAGGAACAGCAGCCCTTCCGATTCCATCATGTCACCCCCTGTGACAGGGCCTGTTCCAGTCGCCCGAATGCGGCGTCGGAAGCCGGAAGGCCGAAACGGATATGGTCCGGCCAGTCATCGAATATCCGGGTCCAGATCCGCGCCCGGGCGAGGGTCTCATGCAGGGCAGCGGCGTCAGGCGCTTCGGCTGTCTGGAACAGGTCGGTGCCGGAAAGTCTGTCCAGCCCCGCCGAGGCAAGCATTTCCCGCAGCCGCAACGTCTCGCGCGACAGGGTCTGTTTCATCTCGGCGATCCAGCGGTGATCGTTCAGCGCAGCAGCCCCCAGGTGCAGGGTGGGCCCCGCCACCGCCCATGGTCCCAGCAGGCGGCTGATCCGTTCCATTGTTTCAGGCGCACCAACCGCGAAGCCAAGACGCAGTCCCGCCAGACCGAAGAACTTGCCGAAGGACCGCAGCACCACGACATTCGCGGGCAGGGGAAGGCGACAGAGACTGTCGTCCTCCGTCATGTCCATGAAGGCTTCGTCCACGATCAGGGTGCCGACGCGCACTGCCAGGTCAATCAGGTCACTGCTGGCGGTCCGGTGACCGTCCGGATTGTTCGGGTTCACGCAGACCACGGTCCCAACGTCGGGCGCTGTCGTGACCTGCCAGCCTGCATCGGCAAAGACGCCGCGATGCTCGTTGTAGCTGGGGTGCCGCACTGCAACCCGATCGCCGCTGGCCAGCCGCGGCATCAGTTGAATCAGCGCCTGTGTGCCGGGTGCCGCGACGATGCCGTTCGACGGATGCAGGCCATAGACCCGACGCGCTGCATCCAGCAGCCGGTCCTGCGCCTGGTGGTCGGGCAGGGTCTGCCAGACTGACCCGGGCATCGATTGCAACGCCTGCTGCAGCGGCCACGCATGGGGATTGATGCCGGTCGAGAGGTCGATCCATTGCGCGCGGGATCCGCCGTAGCGTGCCGCCGCCCGGTCCAGATCGCCCCCGTGGGCACGTGTTTCAGCAGCTTGAGCCATGGCGCTGTTCACCACGCGCACCGCGTCCGGTCAATGCGAAACGCGTCTGTCGCGGGGCAGGATTGAAACATCGGATGTCGCCTTTCGCATTGCAGTGCAGCACGCGGAGCCGTAGGTTCTGGCCATGGATAGCGCCCCGGAGTCGAATCCGCGAAGGGGCTGAAACGATTTCGGTGGCGGTCGACCCAAACCGGGGACCAGGCCCGAACTGTCCGGTGGAGTGTCAGGGATTGCACCCCTTGGGTGCATGTCCCCCGTCGTTGCCATCCGGTCGCAATGCAACGAAGGAGGAGCAGTCCGATGCGCCTTGTCCTTGGACCCATTTCCGTCCTTTTCATGCCCTTCGGCGCAATGGCCCATGTCGGTCATGTCGGCGAACTGGCCGGTCACAGCCATTGGGTCGGCGTTGCCGCCGTGGTCGGTGCCGCAGCGGTCGCGGCCATTGCCGCAAAGCTGCGCAAGCGGGGCGAACGCGACGGTCAGGAGGCCGAATCCGAGGCCGAAGGCGGCGAACAGACGGCTGAGGAAGCTGCCTGATGTCCATCGATGACGCTGCGCGCCTGCCCGAAGGAACCGGCATCATGGTCTGTGGCCATGGCAGTCGTGATGAACGTGCCGTTGCCGAGTTCGCGCAGGTGTCGGCCCGGCTGCGTGACCGCTTTCCCGGCCTGCCGGTGGACTACGGCTATCTGGAATTTGCCCGCCCGATCATTCGCGACGGTCTCGACAATCTGCTGGCGCAGGGCGTGAAACGTATCCTGGCCGTGCCGGGCATGCTCTTCGCTGCCGGGCACGCGAAGAACGACATTCCGTCTGTCCTGAACACCTACGCCGCGCAGAACGACTGCCAGATCGACTATGGCCGTGAACTGGCGGTCGATCTGAAGATGCTGCAGGCCGCGGGCGAGCGGGTGTCGCAGGCCGTGGCAGCAGCCAATGCGGAACATGGTGAACTGCCGATGCATGAGACCATGCTGGTCGTCGTCGGGCGCGGTTCCTCCGACCCCGATGCCAACAGCAATGTCTCCAAGGTCGCGCGGATGCTGTGGGAGGGGATGGGCTTCGGCTGGTGCGAGACAGCCTATTCCGGAGTCACCTTCCCGCTGGTCGCACCCGCGCTGGAGCATGCAGCCCGCCTCGGCTATCGCCGCATCATCGTCTTTCCCTATTTCCTCTTCACCGGAATCCTGGTGGAGCGGATCTACAGCTACACCGACGAAGTGGCCGCGAAGCATCCGGACATCTGCTTCGTGAAGGCCGGGTACCTGAACGACCATGAGCGGGTGATCGACACCTTCGTGGACCGGGTGCACGAGATCGTGGACGGCCGGAACCTGATGAACTGCGGCATGTGCAAGTACCGCGCGCAGGTGCTGGGTTTCGAGGCCGAGGTCGGACTGGCGCAGGAGAGCCACCACCATCACGTGGAGGGGATCGGATCCGGGGAAGCGGATACGGCCCATGGTCAGGCGCACGATATTGATCACGCTCACGGCCATGACCATGACCATGACCATTCGCATGACCACGACCATAGTCACGGGCATGGGCATGATCATGGACATCATCATCACCCCTACCCGCACGCCGATCATCCGCACGGACCGCGCAGCATGAAATCCGGGGGATGAGGTGACGCCGCTCGATTACGAGCGTGACCCGGATGCGATCTACCGTCAGTCCTTTGCGACTGTCGCTGCCGAAAGCGACCTGAGCCACCTCGCCCCTGCCATGCATCCGATCGCGACCCGTCTGATCCACGCCTGCGGCATGGTCGGCATCGCCCCGCATATCGTCTGTTCCGATGATGCGGTCGCGGCCGGGCTTGCCGCACTGCGCGGCGGTGCGCCGATCCTCTGCGATGCGCGGATGGTGGAAATGGGGATCATTCAGCGACTCCTGCCGTCTGCATCGCCCATCGTCACCACCCTCAACGACCCGACGGTTCCAGGTCGCGCCCGGGAGATCGGCAACACCCGTTCCGCCGCTGCGGTGGAACTGTGGCGCCCCCATCTCGACGGTGCCATCGTCGTCATCGGCAATGCGCCAACGGCGCTGTTTCACCTGCTGGAACTGCTGGACGTCGGCTGGCCGAAGCCCGCGCTGATCCTCGGTTTTCCGGTCGGATTTGTCGGTGCCGCCGAATCGAAGGCGGAACTGGCCGCGAACCCGCGCGGTGTTCCTTACATGACCTTGCTTGGCCGACAAGGGGGCAGCGCCATTGCCGCCGCCGCGGTCAATGCGCTGGCCGTAGAGGCCGGGCGATGAGTGTCTGGCTCCACGTCATCGGCATTGGCGAGGACGGCGTGGATGGCCTTTCCGCCGCCGCCCGGTCGCTGATCAACGATGCTGAAACCGTCTTCGGCGGCGCGCGGCATCTGGAATTGCTGGGGCCCCTGGCTGAGGGCCGCGAAACGCGGGCCTGGCCACGGCCATTCCGGGCCGGAGTGGCGGAACTGATCGGGCACAGGGGCCGCCCCACCGTCGTCATGGCCAGCGGTGATCCGCTCTGGTTCGGTGTCGGTGCCCGGCTGATGCAGCATTTTCCGGCATCGGAGGTGACTTTCCTGCCCGTGCCGTCGTCGTACAGCCTTGCCGCCGCCCGCATGGGCTGGCCGCTTCAGGATACCGCCTGCATCAGCATGCATGGCCGCCCGGTCGCCGCGCTGGCACTGCATCTGGCCCCCGGCGCGCGCCTGCTGTGTCTGACCAGCGATGCGCAGACGATCCATGACGCCGCCGGTGTCCTGCGGGGGAACGGCTATGGCGAAAGCCGGATGACAGTGCTTGGCCATCTGGGTGGTCCGGATGAGTCCCGACATGAGATGACTGCGCAATCCCTGCCCGATGCAGGCAGCCTGCCCGCCCTCAACGTACTGGCCATCGACTGCCGGCTGGCGCCGGGCAGGGTGCCGCTGTCCCGCACGGCGGGCCTGCCCGACGATGCCTTCGAGCATGACGGCAAGATGACGAAGCGGGAAGTCAGGGCGGTGACGCTGGCGCGGCTTGCCCCGCAACCGGGTCAGCATCTCTGGGACATTGGTGCTGGCTGTGGCTCGGTCGCCATCGAATGGCTGCGGTCTGCCGCATGGATGCGGGCCACCGGGCTGGAGCCACATGCTGAACGCCGGGCCATGGCCGCCCGCAACGCGGTGACACTGGGGGTGCCTGGGCTGGACCTGCGTGCCGACCCTGCGCCCGATGGCCTGTCGGATCTGGATGCGCCCGACGCGGTCTTTGTCGGCGGCGGGGTATCCGACCGCGCCGTGCTCGACGCCGCCTGGCAGGCGCTTTCGCCTGGCGGACGGCTGGTGGCGAACGCGGTGACGGTGGAGGGGCAGGCCGTACTGACGGCGCTCTGGCAGGAACGAGGCGGCGACCTCGTGCGCCTGCTGGTGGAGCGTGCCGGGCCGGTGGGCGAGATGCATGGCTGGCGTCCTGCCATGCCCGTGATGCAGTGGGCGGTGATCCGGGCATGAGCGGAACCCTTTACGGTGTCGGTGTCGGTCCGGGCGATCCGGAACTGATGACCTTCCGGGCCTGGCGGATCATTGCCGCCGCCGATGTCGTCGCCTTCATTGGCGCCGACGGGCGCGCCTCCCGCGCACGGGCGACCGCGCAGGCGGCGATCCGTGCCGCGTCCGAGCTGCTGGCCATCGACATGCCCATGCGCGCGGACCCGCAGGCCGGGCAGGCGGCCTATGACGGCGCTGCGGCGCAGATCGCGGCCCGCCTGAGTGCCGGTCGGAACATCGCGTTCCTGTGTGAAGGCGACCCTTTGCTCTATGGCTCCTTCATCTACCTGATGGCGCGGTTGCAGGCGGACTTTCCGGTCGAGGTGGTGCCGGGCCTGCCGTCCTTCGTCGCCTGTGCGGCAGAGCTCCGGCAGCCGCTGGCGCGGCGCAGCGAGAGCTTCGGCATCGTGCCCGGAACCCTTCCCGACGCGGAACTGCGGCACCGGCTCTCGGCCCTCGATTCCGTGGCAATCATCAAGGCCGGGCGTCATGCCGGGCGCATCGGGCGGGTGCTGTCGGACCTGGGACTGCTCGACCGGGCCTTGGTGGTGGAGGAAGTCTCCACCGACCGGCAGACGATCCGACCCTTCACGGCGGATCAGGATGTCCTGCCCTATTTCGCGACCATCATCATTCCTGCAGGGGACGCGGCATGAAACCGGCCATTGTCATTCTTGATCCGGCTGCGCTGCCGCTGGCGCGGCGCATCGCGGCGGCGACCGGGGGAGAGGTCCATGGCCCGGCCGGGCGTGCCGGGGCGGACAGTACCTTCACCAGTGTCATGGAACGCCTCGACAGCCTGTTCCGGGCGGGGGTTCCCATCATCGGGATCTGCGCGGCGGGCATCCTGATCCGGGGCGTCGCGGCCTGCCTGTCGGACAAGCGTCAGGAACCGCCGGTGATCGCGGTCTCCGCCGACGGGCACCATGTGGTGCCGCTGCTTGGTGGCCATCACGGGGCCAACGCGTTGGCGCAGGATGTCGGTGCGGCAACAGGCGGTGAAGCGGCAATCACGACGGCGGGCGAAACACGTCTGGGGCTGGCGCTGGATGCGCCGCCGTCGGGCTGGTCCCTCGCCAACCCCGAGGATGCGAAGGGGGTCATGGCGCGGCTGATCGCCGGTGGTGGCGCGCACATCATCGGCGAATGGCCCTTCGATCCCGTACCCCGACCGCCGGAGGGCGAGGATGTCGTGCTGATGGCGACGGAGCGCGCGGCGGAGGGGGGCGCGACCATGCTGGTCTATCACCCGCAGCGATTCGTGCTGGGTATCGGCGCGGCGCGCAATTGCCCGACCGACGAGCTTGAAACCCTGCTGGCGGAAACCCTGCAGGAGGCGGATCTGGCACCGGGCGCCCTGGCCTGCATCGCGACACTGGATCTGAAGGCGGATGAACGCGCCATTCTGGAGGTGGCGGAGCGACTCGGCCTGCCAGTCCGGCTGTTCGATGCCACGACGCTGGAGCGGGAGACGCCGCGCCTCGCCAACCCGTCGGACGTCGTGTTTCAGGAGGTCGGGTGCCATGGCGTGGCAGAGGCCGCGGCGCTGGCAATGGCCGGCGAAACGGCCAGCCTGATCGTGCCGAAGCGCAAGAGCGCCAACGCCACCGTTGCCATCGCGCGGACCGATGATTTCATCGACCCGGTTTCCGCTGGCCGGGCGCTGGGGCACCTGCATGTCATCGGCATCGGCCCGGGGATGAGTGACTGGCGCACACCGGAGGCCGGACGTCTGATCGCGGCGGCGGATGAGGTTGTGGGCTATGATCTCTACCTCGATCTGGTGGCCGGACTGGTGTCTGCCGCCAAACGCACGACCTTCCCGCTGGGGCAGGAGACGGAGCGCTGTGCCTATGCGCTGGAACAGGCGGGGAAGGGGCGCAGGGTTGCCCTGATCTCCTCCGGTGACGCGGGGATCTACGCCATGGCGGCGCTGGTGGAGGAACTGGTGGCCGATGGTCAGGTCTCCGATGCGGCGTCGCGGGTGCCGGTGACGGTCGCACCTGGCATTTCCGCCCTGCAGGCCGCGGCGGCACGGATCGGCGCGCCGCTGGGACATGATTTCTGCACCATCTCGCTCTCGGACCTGCTGACGCCCTGGAGCGCCATCGAGGGCCGGGTGCGCGCGGCGGCGGAGGGGGACTTCGTCATTGCCTTCTACAATCCGGTCTCCCGCCGTCGGCGCACCCAGCTTGCGGACGCCCGCGCCATCCTGCTGCAGCACCGCCCCGCCGACACGCCGGTGGTGCTGGCCAGCAATCTCGGCCGGGTGGAGGAACAGGTGCGAGTCACCACGCTGGCTGACCTGCGGGTCGATGATGTCGACATGCTGACCCTGGTGCTGGTGGGCGCCAGCAGCACCCGGACCCGCACCGCGCAGGGCCGCACAAGGGTCTTCACCCCACGCGGCTATGCCGCCAAACGCCCGCTGGAGGGGCAGAGCACATGACGGTTCATTTCATTGGTGCCGGTCCCGGTGATCCCGAACTCATCACGGTCCGCGGGCTGCGGCTGATTCAGGAATGTCCTGTCTGCCTCTATGCCGGGTCACTGGTGCCGGAGGCGATTGTCGCCGCCGCACCGGAGGGCGCGCGAGTGGTCGATACCGCACCGCTGCATCTGGATCAGATCATCGCGGAGATCGCGGCAGCGCACGAGAAGGGGCAGGACGTCGCCCGGGTGCATTCGGGCGACCCCTCGCTCTATGGCGCGACCGCCGAGCAGATGCGCCGTCTCGATGCGCTGGGCATTCCCTATGACGTGGTGCCGGGGGTTCCGGCCTTCGCCGCCGCCGCCGCCGCGCTGAAGATGGAACTGACGGTGCCGGAGGTGGCGCAGACAGTGGTGCTGACACGCACCAGCATGAAGGCCTCCGCCATGCCGCCGGGGGAGGACCTGGAGACCATCGGCAGGACCGGCGCGACCCTGGCCATCCATCTGTCGGTCCGCAACATCCGGGAGATCGAGAACCGCCTGATCCCGCTATATGGCGCGGATTGCCCGACGATCATCGCCTATCGCGTCGGCTGGCCGGACGAGCAGTTCATCCACGGCACCCTCAGCACCATCCGCCAGAAGGCCCGCGACGCCAAGATCACCCGCACCGCCCTGATCCTGGTGGGTCCAGCCCTGGGCGCCAGCAGCTTCCGCGACTCGGCGCTCTATGATGCAGAACACGCACACGTCCTGCGCACGGGGCGCTGAAGTCGTTGATCGTACTGGGAGAAATGTCGTCCTGATCCGGCGACTGGAAGTCGCGGGCGGCAGATTGGTACCCCGTAGGGGAATCGAACCCCTGTTTCCGGCGTGAGAGGCCAGCGTCCTGGGCCACTAGACGAACGGGGCGTGACCAAGCTCAGGTGGCGTCTTCTATCGCTTTGAATGGCTTGCCGTCAAGCGGTGGTCTTGCGATTGTCGCTGCCGCCACATCCGGGGGACACATGGGACTCAATCCGAAATACTGGCCGCGCCGCCAGCGCTTCATGGTGGGGCTGATCGTCGTGATCATCCTTTCCATCATCATGACGCTCTACGACTGGAACCGGCGTACCCGCTTTCCCAATGACGAGCGGCTGATGAGCTTCTTCGAGGCGACCGTGCTGACGGGACCGGCCGGCGATCTGGTGGAGGCCGTGCCCTTCACCGGGCCCGTGGTGCTGTGGTTGCCGGAACGGGTGGAGACAGACGGGGGAGAGGTCGCGACCTATCCGGTGGTGATGGAGGTCGACCGTTCGCTGAAGTACTTCGCCGCGGTCACGGGGCTGGATTTCTTCCGGACAGAGAACCGCGCCGAGGCCGCGATCACCTTTGACTTCGAGTTTGATGGCAAGGGCCCCGAGCGACGCACGACCCGGCGGATCGCCGACGGATTGACCAGCGGCGCTGCCGTGACCATCGACATCGCACGGGTGGCGGAGGGGCATGACAGCCAGTGCGTCAGCCTGAAGGATGGCTGCGTCGGTGACGAACGGGTGCTGCAGTCGATCCGGGCGCTGGTGTTCTCCGGACTGGTGGAGGCGCTGGGCCTGCAGCAGCGCCCGCGCCGGGGTGCCAGCGTGCTGCGGGGCGACCCCTGGCCGACAGGCTATGACATGGCGGCGCTGGGCCTGCTTTATCATCCGAAGGTGCTGGAGGCGGAGGGGCCGTTCGACAAGCTCGCCCGTGCCGGAGAGGTGGTGGAGGAATGGCCCGATTTCCCACGCATCGACAAGTTCTACGCCTATCATGGCCTGCGGGAGTGACAGGTCAGCACACAGGGAGATCCAAGCATGCCCAACAAGTCCATTGTCCCCGACACCATTGCCAAGCCGGGCAGTCGCTACAGCCACGGCATCGAAGTCGCACCGAATGCCCGCTGGGTCTATGTCTCCGGCCAGGTCGGCTGGAGTCCTGACGGCCGCATCGAGGAGGGTATCGAGGCGCAGACGCGCCGGGCCTTCCAGAATGTGCTGGCGGTGCTGGCGGAGGCCGGAATGGGTGCAGAAGACATCGTCCGTCTGAACAGCTACCTGACGGATGCGGCGGATGTGCCGAGGTTCCGGGCGGGGCGGGATGCGGTCATGGGCGATGCGATGCCGGCATCGACCCTGGTCGTCGTCGATGCCCTGATCCATCCGGACCTGAAGGTCGAGGTGGAGGCTGTCGCCGCAAAGGCGTGACGCGCTCGGCCGGTCCCTGGTCCCCGCGCCGGACGGACGTTCCGGTCAGTGGGCGACGATGGGCCTGGAGTGGAGGGCCAGGGCGAGGTGCGTGATCTCGCCTGCCGGGTTGCCGAAGGGCATGCCGACGGTCTCGTAGTGCATCAGGCGACGGAACAGCAGGATGTTCTCGGCAATGTCGATCGTGGGCTCATTGCGTTGCGCCGCATGAATGCAGAATTTCTCGATGTTCTTCCGGTGCATTTCCGACGGATAGTCATCCAGGTACAGGCCTGTGAGATCCTTGCCGCAATTGCGCGCAGCCAGTGTCGAGTGGACACGGTAACGGAAGCGCCAGGGATTGCGTTCGACCTCCATCATGTTCAGTGAGCCGACCATGTAGCTGAAATCGCAGATATCGAAACTGCGATAGTCCGGGACGCCGGGACCGGTCCTGAGCCGGTACCAGTCAGCATGGGCACGCCTCAACAGCTCCGATTTCAGGGCCTCCGGCTTCAGGTTCATCGCCAGACGCTGCTCGATGGACGGATGGGCCGTGTCCTCGACCTGGGACTGGTCCGCGGGCATCAGGACTTGTTCCGGTGCTTGGGTCTGCGTGCGTGCAAGGGATGCTCGGTTCGTTGGTCAGTCGGGCCGGTCAGGATGACCGGAAGTCGTCCCCACCGCAATATGGGTGACGAAACGCATTGACGATCGGTTAAGGAGGGGTGTGGCACTATCCGCCAGGGTCATTCAGTGACGGGAAGGTTGGACCGGTGCGTTCTCACGATGCCCGCGAGGTTCTGCTGGAATATGTGGAGATGAACGGCAGTGTCCGTGCCTGCGCCATTGATGTCGCAACAGGCACGGAAATCTGCATCGTTGGTCCGGCATCGGCTGGCGAAGCGGAACTGCGCCGGAACGCGCTGGCGCGTCTGGACTATGTCCTGCGGCAGAAGTCGGAGCCCCGGACAGGACCGCTGGACCGGCGGCCGGGTCTTCTGGTCTGAAGGGCCGCGGGACTCAGCGGCTCAGCCAGTTCCGCAGCAGGTCGATATTTCGGATGTTGGCCTTGAAGGCGATGTCGAAGATGTCACCGAGAACCGGCACCGACCCGACCACGAAATCCAGTGCCACATTGACCAGCATCTGCAGGATGATCGACATCGGCGCGCCGAGCATCCTGGCGCGCAGCACCACATAGAGGCTGGCAAGCAGCATCAGGCTGTCGCCGATCCCGGGCACGAGGCCGATCAGGCCATCCAGCCCGATGTGAATCCGGGTGCCGGGTATTCGGATGCTGTTGTCGAGCAGGGTTGCCAGTCGATCCAGTCGCTCGAAATCCCTGTCGCGGTCTCTCGCACTCATCCCGTGGATATCCCGCTCAGCGCCGGGCAATGATCCAGATCGCATGCACGATGCCGGGGATGTAGCCACAGAGTGTCAGCAGGATGTTGAGCCAGAAATGCAGTCCGATGCCGACCTGCAGGAATACCCCCAGCGGCGGCAGGATGACCGACAGAATGATGCGGATGATGTCCATGAGATGAAGCCTGTTCCAAAATGTATTTGGGAAAGTGAGTGTCCGGTTCAGTTCTTGTCGGACCTGGTGATCTTGCGCGCATGCAGATCTCTCAGTTGCGTATCGTCAAACGCAAGCACCTCGGAGAGCACGCTATCCGTATCAGCACCGAGATGGGGCGCAAGACCCGAAATGCCAACTGTCGCATTGGTGAACCGGAACGGCGTGTTGACCACCTTGTGCCGGCCCATCGCATCCTCGATCTCCACAACGGACCGGCGTGCGGCAAGTTGCGGATTTTCAAGAGCTTCAGCGGGCGTGAGGTACTTGTTGCAGGGGCATCCGGCGGCGTCGATCCGTTGCGCGGCCTCGGCTGCGGTCAGTGGCGCCGCCCAGGCCTCGACTTCGGCGATCAGCTTCGGCCAGTTCTGCATCCGGGCCAGAGGTGTGGCGAATCGGGGGTCCTGCATCCAGTCCAGCCGTTCACAGGCACGGGCCATGGCCTCGAAGTTCTTCGCCGTGACCGGCGCGACAACGATATAGCCATCGGCACAGGCAACAGGGTCGAAGACCGGCACCTTCAGTTCCGGGTCCGGGAACTGAGCCTCCTGCAACTCGAACGGCATCATGTTCATCAGCCCGGCCAGCAGTTCGACGTCCAGATGGTCGCCCTTGCCGGTGATGGATCGCTGGCGCAGCGCTGCCAGAATGGCAATCAGGGCGTGGGTGGCGCCCAGCGCGTCCGCCGAAAGGTTCCGTGACCTCTCCGGCTTCTCCCGCCCGCGCTGATACCGGAATTCGCCCATGGTGAAACCGCTGGCCGCATTGATGATCGGCGCGAAGGCAGGCCGCGCGGTATCCGGGCCGGTCTGTCCATAGCCCGAGATCGAACAGTAGATCAGGCCCGGATTGCGCTGCTGCAGCTCCGGGTAGCCCAGTCCGAGGCGGGTCATGACGCCGGGCCTGAAGTTCTCGACAAAGACATCGGCACTGGCGATCAGGTCGCGGGCGATGGCCAGGCCTTCTTCCTGTTTCAGGTCCAGGACCACGCTCTTCTTGCCCAGGTTCAGCTGGGTGAAGAACCCGCTCTGCCCGTTCACGACGGGGGCGGCATTGCGCATCGTGTCGCCGTCGGCGGGTTCGATCTTGATGACCTCCGCCCCCATGTCGGCCATCAGTCGCGTGGCGTAGGGGCCGGCGACGAAGGCTGTGAAGTCGATCACGCGAATGCCATCCAGCGGCCTCGGCCCGCTGCCATGTGCGGCATCGATCATTGTGGTCCTCCCCCTGTTGCATGCGGCTGCTTCAGCCCGGCAGCATTTCCCCGGCCAGTGCCGTGATTTCCTGTGCTGCCAGCCCTCTTGGCTGTGCCTCCGTGACGCCAAGCCCTTCCAGCAGACTGGCGGCGAAGGCCTGGCGGTTGCCAAGGCTCTGGTGCGCCACTGTCAGTCCATCGCGTGCGATCATCTCCCGGATCTGGTCAGCCAGGCGTCCGCGTGACGGCAGGCGATTGAGCACAAGCGTGAAATCCTTGGTCTCGCGCCGGGCCATGTCGATGGTCTGACGGGCGGCCCAATAGTCCATGGGACTTGGCTGGATCGGCATCAGCACCTTGTCGGCGGCGCGCATGGCGACTTTCGAATCGGTTTCGCCGTGTGGCGGGCTGTCGATCAGGACAAAGTCGAAGTCGCGACCGAGCCGCTGGACTTCCGCGCCCGATCGCCAGCCGGAGACCTGGCGCAGCGCGATCCCGCCGTCGTTGCCGAGATTCCTGACCCGTGCCGCATGCCAGGCGGAAAGGCTCTGCTGCGGGTCGATATCCATGATCGCCACGGCATTGCCCCGCTGGGCCAGGACCACGGCAAGATGAACAGCGAGCGTCGTCTTGCCTGCGCCACCCTTCTGCTGTGCGATGATGATTGTCGTGCCCACGCGATGCGCCCTCTGAAGGAATCAGTTGGTCAATCATACGTTGGGCCGCACCCGAGTGCCATTGTCGCGCAGCAGGCCTCCCATGTTCCGGCGCAGGCTATTCTGTGGGGGTGGCCTCGGCCTGCGCGTCCGGCTCCGGTTCGCTCTTCGCGACCTCTTCGGTCGCAGTGTCCTCGGCCTCCTGCTCATCCGACTCCTGCTCATCCGCCTCTGATCCTGCGAGCGGTTGCGGGGCGGTTCTCCTGTCGATGGGAGCCAGCACTGCACGATCACTTGTGGCATTGCCGAAGGGATTGCTGGTCCGGTAGCAATCGACCGTGCCGAGCGTACGGTAGCATTGCAGGTCCATCTGGTGGCGCGCATCGATGCAGGCACGGGACTGGCGGCCCGCGGCATCGCAGACTTCCCGCGCATAGGCCACCTCCGTTGCCGTGCGCGGGGTATCGCGCAGGCCGAACGGATCCTTGCCGCAGGCGGCAAGCAAGAGGAACAGTGTTATGGCGACGCTACGATGCATGCGTTCTTATCGCCCGACATGCTGAAGGAATCGTAAAGCCCGCGTGGATCAGGCGTCGGGAAGCGTGATGCTGAACACGGTACCGTCAGGGCCGGTTCGTTCCAGTTCGATCTCACCGCCATGTGCGGTAACGAGATCGCGCGCGATCGCCAGTCCCAGCCCGGTCCCGCCGGCACGGACCGAGCCGACGAAGGGCCGGAACAGGTTCTCCTTCGCCTGTTGCGGCAGGCCGCCGCCATTGTCGCAGACACGGATGCGGACATTCCCCTGCAGGCGTTCCGCAGTGACGCGTACCAGGCCATCCTCGCCAACGGCCTGAGCCGCGTTGCGGCCCAGATTCATCAGCACGCGGAACATCTGCTCCCGGTCCGCGTGAATGCTGAACCCGTCCGGGACATCATTGCGCCACAGCGTGTCTTCCTCGTCCCGCGGTTCGACGACGCCCCGGCATTCCTCCACCAGCACGGCGAGGTCGAAGCGTGTCGGCGACGGAGGCGGTTCGTCCGCGCTGCCGCTGCGCAGTGACCGGTCGCACAGGGTGATGGCCCGGTCCAGGGTCTTCAGCAGGCGCGGCGCCATCTTCTTGACGATGGGGTCGTCGCTGCTGGCCAGGAACTCGGAGACCAGTTGTGCGGTGGAAAGGATGTTGCGCAGGTCGTGACTGATCTTGCTGACGGCGGTGCCGAGCGCGGCCAGGTGGCTCTTCTGAGCCAGTGCGCGGCGCAGGTCCTCCTCCATTGCGGCCAGTTCGGCCGCCGCTATGCCGATCTCGTCGGTCCGGTTCCGTGGCAGGGGGGGCAGGTCGGGCGATTCCGGATCGGTCCGGAAGGCGACCATGTTCTCGGCCAGCCGGTGCAGCGGACGCACCATCAGCCAGCGCAGTGTCAGGAACAGCATGCTCGCGCTGATGATGGAGATCACCATGCTGAGTGTCAGGATGTTCCAGCCATAGGCGCGCAGGGCCGCCTGCAGCTGGTCCTCGTGCATCAGCAGTTCGACCGTCGCATCCGACTGGCTGCGGGCGTTGCCGATCACGCGCAGCATTCTGGGGTCCGTATGCAGCAGGGAAGCAAGCGCGTCCATGACCAGTGTAACCGCATCCGCATCGCGCAGATCGACTGTCGCATCGACGTCCGGCGGCATGTCATCGGACATCAGCAGCATCCTGCGGTCGCTGAACTTCAGCACCACACCCGATGCGCCGACACTGGAGAGCAGGGTGGCCTTCAGTTCCTCGGACACCATCTGGTCGGGTGCTGCCAGCAGGGAAAGGGCAGCCAGATTCGCCTCATCCAGGCGCTGTTGCAGATAGCTGACACGGTAGCGGGCGACGGACGGCAGGAAGATCATCACTTCCGCCAGCATGACGAAGACAATGGTAAGGATCAGCAGTCGCGCCGAAAGGCTGCGCCGGATTGGCGGGGGGACGCTGGCTGTTGGATGCTCGCTCATGGCGCGCAGACTAGATCATTCCATCAGGTGATGGAATCGCACCTGCCCGCACCCGCCGACGGCCTGTGGCCGGAAAAGGAAAAACCGCGCCCCCGTCGGGAGGCGCGGCATTCCGGCAGCAGACAGCTGTCTGCGAAAGATCAGTTCTTCTTCGCTGCGCAGGGATTGCAGGCCTTGGCGGCACTGCAGGGGTTCTTGGCAGCACACGGGTTGCACTTCGCGGCGCAGGGATTGCACCTGGCCGCGCAGGGGTTGCACTTGCCGGCACAAGGGCTGCAGGCCTTCGCCGCGCCGCATGCCGACTTGTGTGCACCGGCATAGGATGCCGGAACGGCGGCGGCCATCGCGACGGTGGCCATTGCGGCGACAGTGAGGGTTTTCTTCAGCATGATCGATCTCTCCCGAATGACTCCGGAGCCGGATTGATCCCGGTTCCTGTGGCGGAGTTTGGGTGCCGGAACTCCCCGGCGCAAAACACCCTTCTTCACCGCCCTTCACAACAGCGTTAGGGCGTTCCGCTGTGCGTTGGCATCGTCGGCGGACCGATCCGGAGTGCTGCATTGATGGATGGAAGCGATACCGGCCAGCGGACGGTGGAACATTTCGCCCCGCGCTGAATCCGTGGCGGCGCTTGACCGTGGCGGGCAAGCTTTGGCATTGTTGGCAATCACGGCAGGGAAGACCGCGACAAGCGGTGTTGGTTCAATGATAAAATCCGAGCTCATCGCGAAACTCGCGGAAGAAAATCCCCACCTTCATCAGCGTGATGTCGAACGCATCGTGTCGACCATCTTCGACGAGATCACGGGCGCGCTTGCCAAGGGCGAACGTGTGGAACTGCGTGGTTTCGGCGCCTTCTCCGTCAAGCGCCGTCCGGCGCGGGTGGGGCGCAACCCGCGAACGGGTGAATCCGTGCAGGTTGACGAGAAGTTCGTGCCGTTCTTCAAGACCGGCAAGGAACTGCGCGAACGTCTGAACGACAGTTGATTTGCCTGGCGGCCGAGCCCGGGCGCAGTAGCGGGGTCTGACTGGTGAAGCTGATTCGTGTGCTCATCCTTCTCGTGGCGCTGGTGATATGTGCCTCGCTGGCCATTTCCAATCGCGGCTCCGTCGCGGTGGGGCTGGAGCCTCTGCCCTTTGTCCTGAATGTTCCGATGTTTGCGGTCATCTTCGGTGCCATGTTTGCCGGTGTGCTTCTGGGTGGTTTCAGCATGTGGTGGCGGGATGGCGCGGTGCGGCAGCGTGCCCGGCGTGAACATCGCCATGCCGACGAGCTGGAGCGCGAGATCGCGAAGCTGAAGGTCGAGCTGGACCATGCGCGGGACCTGGCCCGCGCCGCCAACGACCGGAAGGCCCTGCGCGGGCCGGAAGCTGCCTGACCGATGCGGGTCGAATACCGATGCTGAACATTGATGCGGCCGCGATCGATCGCGTCCTCGACGAGACGGCACTGGCCGACAGCCTTGGCGCGATGTTTCGCGACGGCTGCGAACAGCCTGTGCGCCATCACCATACCATCGAAGTACCTTCGGAGCCGGATGCGACCCTGCTGCTGATGCCGGCCTGGCAGCCGGGCGAGTCGGTCGGCATCAAGGTCGCGACGGTCTTTCCCGGCGCGAACACGCGCGGACTGCCTGCCGTCCAGGCGAACTACCTGCTGCTGGATCCCCGGACAGGTGCGCCTCTGGCGTTGCTCGATGGTTCGCGGCTGACGGTGCTGCGTACCGCCGCCGCTTCTGCGCTCGCGGCACGGTATCTGGCGCGGCAGGATGCCGCCGGGATGGTGATGGTGGGATCGGGCGCCCTGGCACCCTGCCTGATCCGTGCCCATCTGGCGGCGCGACCGTCACTGCAGCGTGTGCAGATCTGGAACCGCAATCCGGACAAGGCCGCGGCACTTGCGGCGGACCTCAAGGGGATGGGGCTGCCGACGGAGGCCGCGCCGGATCTGGAAGCGGCTGTGCGGCAGGCCGACCTGATCTCCTGCGCCACGCTTTCAAGGGAGCCGCTGGTCCATGGTGACTGGCTGAAACCCGGCGCGCATCTGGATCTTGTCGGGGCCTTCACGCCGGAGATGCGGGAAAGTGACGACCAGGCAATGCAGGTCGGAACCGTCTTCGTCGATACGCGGGCCGGGGCGACGAAGGAGGGGGGCGACATCGTCCAGGCGATGGCAAGCGGGGCCATCACGCCGGACTCGATTGCCGCCGACCTCCACGACCTGACGCGCGGTGACCATCCGGGGCGTCGTGACGCCGGGGAGATCACGGTGTTCAAGTCGGTCGGCGCGGCGCTGGAAGACCTCGCCGCCGCACGCCTGGCTTACGAACGACTCAGTTCGTAAAGGGCGATCGCCGCCGCGTTGGAGACATTCAGGCTCTCGATGGCACCGCTCATGGGAATGCTGACCAGCAGGTCGCAGTTCTCCGCCGTCAGACGGCGCAGGCCCTTGCCCTCGGCACCCATGACCAGGGCGATACGCTCGAACTTCGATGCCTCTGCCAGTCCGGCCTCCGCGTCACCATCCAGGCCGATGCGCCAGTAGCCCCATTCCTTCAGCATCGCCAGCGCGCGTGAGAGATTGGTCGGGCGCAGGTACGGCACGCTCTCCAGCGCACCGGACGCGGACTTGGCCAGGGCACCGGTGATTGGCGCGGCATTGCGTTCCGGTGCCATGACCGCGCGGGCACCGAAGGCTGCGGCGGAGCGCATGATGGCACCGACATTGTGCGGATCGCTGACCTGATCCAGCACGATCACCACCGACTTGCCTTCCGGTTTCAGCAGACTTTCGGCGGAGGGTACGGCCAGGGGGGCCGCATAGGCGGCGACGCCGCCATGGGTCGCGCCATCCCGGTCATAGCGGGACAGCACGGCGTCCATGTCGGAACGCGACATGGTCTCCAGCAGGCCGTGATTGCCAAATGCCGTATTCTCCAGCACCTGCGGTGTCGCGATCAGGCGCTGGATCTCGCGACGGGGGTTGGCCATGGCGGCGAGGACGGCGTGCCGGCCATATATCCAGTGCATCGTGTCCTTGACGCCGGTGGACTGGCGTCCGCCGGAACGCACGGAGACTTCCGGGTGACGGCGACTGGACTTCGGCTTGTCATTCTTGCGGTCGTCGCGGCGCGGACGCCGGTCCCCGTCCGGATTGAAGTGATTGCGGCCGCGCCGGTCCTCGCCGTCCCGATCCCGGCGCGGAACACTGGTGTCGGAACCCTCCCTGCGCGGCGGGCGGCTGTCGCCATCCCTGCGCGGCGGGCGGCTGTCGCCATCCCTGCGCGGCGGACGGCTGTCACCGTCCCTGCGTGGCGGGCGGCTGTCACCGTCCCTGCGCGGCGGGCGGCTGTCGCCGTCCCTGCGCGGCGGGCGGCTGTCACCATCCCTGCGCGGCGGGCGGCTGTCGCCGTCCCTGCGCGGCGGGCGGCTGTCGCCGTCCCTGCGTGGCGGGCGGCTGTCGCCGTCCCTGCGCGGCGGGCGACTGTCACCACGTCCCGAGTCCGCGGATCCACGACCGCCCTGACCCCGGCCAGCGCCACCATTGCGGCCCGGGCCGCCTTTTCGTTCTTCATTCTCGCTCATCGGGCGGCTTATAGGATCGTGTTGCCCCGGTCGCAAACGGTATTAAGGCAATCCGGGGCGACAATCCCGGAAGTCTGCCCTCCGGATCATGCCTCCCTGGCCGGCAGGACAACCAAACCGCGGGGCGGCGGTGGAGGAAATTCAGTCCGCGAGGTTGTTGACATGACGAGGGGATTGGGGATAGTGCAGCCGCGTTTGATCGGCCATCCGACATCGTCTGGTCTGGAGGGGTGCCCGAGTGGCTAAAGGGGACGGGCTGTAAACCCGTTGGCGTACGCCTACGTTGGTTCGAATCCAACTCCCTCCACCAACCGATGGCCGGGCGGTCGGGTCAACGCACGACGGCAGGATGGTACGGGCCGGATCGGATGCGGGTGTAGCTCAATGGTAGAGCCCCAGCCTTCCAAGCTGGTTACGTGGGTTCGATTCCCATCACCCGCTCCATTCCGTTGAGAGGCACGACGAGACGGAAGCCGTGTGGCTCCGTACGAAACAGAATATGAAGGCGGGCGTAGAGAGATGGCCAAAGAGAAGTTTGAGCGTACGAAGCCGCACTGCAATGTGGGCACGATTGGTCACGTTGACCATGGCAAGACGACGCTGACTGCAGCGATCACGATGGTGCTTGCGGAGAGTGGCGGCGCGACGGCGAAGGCGTATGCGGACATTGACGCCGCGCCTGAGGAGAAGGCGCGCGGCATCACGATCTCGACGGCGCATGTCGAATACGAGACGGCGAACCGCCACTACGCCCACGTTGATTGCCCGGGTCATGCCGACTACGTGAAGAACATGATCACGGGTGCGGCGCAGATGGACGGCGGCATCCTGGTTGTTTCGGCTGCTGACGGCCCGATGCCGCAGACGCGCGAGCACATCCTGCTGGCGCGCCAGGTGGGTGTTCCGGCGCTTGTCGTCTACATGAACAAAGTCGATCAGGTCGACGACGAGGAGCTGCTTGAGCTCGTCGAGCTCGAGATTCGCGAGCTGCTGTCGTCGTATGACTTCCCGGGCGACGACATTCCGATCGTGAAGGGTTCTGCCCTGGCCGCGGTGGAGGGTCGTGACGAGGAGATCGGCAAGAATTCGATCCTGGAACTGATGGCGGCGGTTGACGAATACATCCCGCAGCCGGAGCGTCCGAAGGATCAGGCCTTCCTGATGCCGATCGAGGACGTGTTCTCGATCTCGGGTCGTGGCACGGTTGTTACGGGTCGCGTCGAGCGCGGCGTCGTGAAGGTCGGTGAGGAAGTCGAGATTGTCGGCATCCGGGCGACGAAGAAGTCGACCTGCACGGGCGTCGAGATGTTCCGGAAGCTGCTGGACCAGGGCGAGGCCGGTGACAACATCGGTGCGCTGCTGCGCGGTGTCGGTCGTGAGGATGTGGAGCGTGGCCAGGTTCTGGCCAAGCCGGGTTCGATCACGCCGCACACGAAGTTCCAGGCGGAGGCCTATATCCTGACGAAGGAAGAGGGTGGCCGTCACACGCCGTTCTTCGGCAACTACCGCCCGCAGTTCTACTTCCGCACGACGGATGTGACGGGCGTCATCGAGCTGCCGGAAGGCACGGAGATGGTGATGCCGGGCGACAACATCGCGATGGTGGTGGAGCTGATCAACCCGATCGCGATGGACGAGGGACTGCGCTTCGCCATCCGTGAAGGCGGCCGCACCGTCGGTGCCGGCGTCGTCGCGAAGATCGTCGAGTAAGGTCTGAGACGCGGTATCTTCAGGGCTGCATCGCCACTGGCGGCGCAGCCCGCGAAGATGCGGTGGGCATAGGAGTGTAGCTCAATTGGTAGAGCACCGGTCTCCAAAACCGGGGGCTGGGGGTTCGAGTCCCTCCACTCCTGCCAGCGCCTGAGACCAGACAAGGGTCTGGCATCCGGCAAGGGCAACACAGGCGTCACCTGATCGGACGCAACGGTCAAGACACGCAACGGAACGGGATCACGATGGCAAAGTCCAGATCAGGACAGGGCAAGGGCGGACAGGGCAAGGCCACCAGGGGTGGTCCGAACCGCAGCGGTACGTCCGCTGAGGTCGCCGCGCCCGTGAAGACCGCCGACCGCCCGTCCGCGAAGAAGCGTACCGGTCCGCTGCGGTTCCTTCAGCAGGTGCGTGCGGAAGGTGCCAAGGTGACCTATCCGACGCGAAAGGAAACCGGCATCACCACCCTGATGGTCTTCATCATGGTGGCGCTTGCATCCGTGTTCTTCCTGCTTGTCGACATTATCATTCAGACCGGCGTTGGTTTCGTTCTGGAACTGGGGAGCTGACCTGACATGCCAATGCGCTGGTACATCGTGCACGCCTATTCCGGCTTCGAGAAGAAGGTCGCCGAGGCCATCCGCGAGCAGATCGAGCAGAAGGACATGTCCGACCTGATCGAGCAGGTCCTGGTGCCGACCGAGGAAGTGGTCGAGATGCGCCGGGGCCAGAAGGTCAATTCGGAGCGCAAGTTCTTCCCCGGCTATGTGCTGGTGAAGATGGACATGACCAACGAGAGCTATCACCTGGTCAAGAACGTCGGCAAGGTGACCGGCTTTCTGGGAACCGCGAACAAGCCGCAGCCTATCCCGGACCGGGAAGCCGAGCGGATCCTGCAGCAGATGCAGGATGGCATCGAGCGTCCGAAGCCATCGATCATGTTCGAGATCGGGGAGCAGGTGCGTGTGTCCGACGGGCCGTTCGCATCCTTCAACGGCATCGTCGAGGATATCGACGAGGAGCGCACGCGTCTGAAGGTTTCCGTCTCGATCTTCGGCCGGGCGACGCCGGTCGAACTGGAATATACCCAGGTCGAGAAACTCTGATCCTTGACAATCATCCGATTTTGCACTTGCGATCCGGCTGGCAGGTCGTTACAAGCCGTTCGCTCGTTCCGAGCTACCGGAAATGAAATCCGCAATGTCAACTGCGAAAGCGGTTCGTGATCCATGAACCACGACGCAGCGCTGGCTTGCGGTCGTTTGTGTGGGAGGCGAGCCATCGCCGGACCACGCACCCGCTCTTGAAGTTGAGAAGGGACTGAAATGGCCAAGAAAATTGCTGGCTACATCAAGCTGCAGGTGCCTGCGGGCTCTGCCAATCCGTCACCGCCGATCGGCCCGGCCCTGGGTCAGCGCGGTCTGAACATCATGGAGTTCTGCAAGGCCTTCAATGCGGCCACGCAGCAGATGGAAAAGAACATGCCGATCCCGGTGGTGATTACCGCCTTCTCCGATCGCTCGTTCACCTTCATCACGAAGACGCCGCCGGCGTCCTACTTCCTGAAGAAGGCCGCGAAGCTGCAGAGCGGCGCCAAGACCCCGGGCAAGGGCACTGTCGGCAAGGTCACCTCCGCGCAGGTCCGCGAGATCGCGGAAGCGAAGATGGAAGACCTGAATGCCAATGACATCGACCAGGCGATGAAGATCATTGCCGGTTCCGCCCGTTCCATGGGCATCGCGGTGGAGGGCTGAGGATATGGCCAAGAAGGGTAAGCGCTATTCGGCCGCCGTGGCGACTGTCGACCGCAATTCCGAGATCGGACTCGAAGCTGCGATCCGGCTCGTGAAGGCCAATGCAACGGCGAAGTTCGACGAGACCGTCGAGATGACTGTCGGCCTGGGTGTCGATCCGCGTCATGCCGACCAGATGGTCCGTGGTGTGGTCCAGTTGCCGAACGGCACGGGCAAGACGGTGCGTGTCGCCGTGTTCGCACGTGGCGACAAGGCCGACGAGGCCACCAGCGCCGGTGCCGATGTCGTCGGTGCGGAGGATCTGATGGAGCGGGTGCAGAGCGGTGACATGCCGTTCGACCGCGTCATCGCCACGCCCGACATGATGCCGATCGTTGGTCGCCTGGGCAAGATCCTGGGTCCCCGCGGCATGATGCCGAACCCGAAGCTGGGTACGGTGACGCCGAATGTCGCCGACGCGGTGACGGCGGCCAAGGGTGGTCAGGTTGCCTTCCGTGTGGAGAAGGCCGGGATCATTCATGCCGGTATCGGCAAGGCGAGCTTCGGTGAGGAGCAGCTGATCGAGAACGCCCGTGCCCTGATGGATGCCTTGCTGAAGGCAAAGCCGTCGGGTGCCAAGGGCCAGTACCTGAAGCGGATCGCCGTGACCTCCACCATGGGGCCGGGCGTGAAGGTTGATGTGGCATCGGCAGGCAGCAACGCCGGCTGATCGTCACGAGCAGAGTTTCGTCGGCGGACCTGTCCGCCGGCGGCACCCGGCCTGATGCCCTTTCGGGGGTGAGGGCCGGACCTGTCCGAGACTGCGGGTGCCGCGCAGGTGTTTCACCAGCGTGACCTAAGTGCCAGACGGTTCCCTCAGGGGAGCAGGCAGCCGGTAATAGACGGGGGAAGGTGCATCGGGATCTGACCAATCGGTCACCTGGTTCGCCACCCTGGGGCAGGCTTTGAGAGCGGAGCAGAACCGGCGTGCCGGAACTGTTCCAGGGTAGAAGCCCGGCAACGGCTTGCCGGAACCGGGCTTCAGATGAGGAGCGAAACCGTGAACCGAGAACAGAAATCGGAGCTGGTTGCATCATTGCACGGGGTGTTCTCGAACACCTCGCTGGTGGTGCTGACCCACTACACGGGTCTTTCGGTTGCGGAGATGACTGATCTCCGTACCAAGGTCCGCGCAGAGGGTGCCAGCTTCAAGGTTACGAAGAACCGGCTCACCAGAATCGCTCTTGATGGCACCGACTACGGTGGACTGGCCGAAAGCTTCAAGGGTCCGACCGCGATCGCCTATTCGGACGATCCGGTCGCAGCCGCGAAGGCAACGGTCGAGTACGCGAAGAAGAACGAGAAGCTCGTGATTCTTTGTGGTGCTCTGGGTGAGCAGCTGCTGGACGCTGATGGGGTCAAGGCCCTTGCCAGCCTGCCGTCTCTGGACGAACTGCGTGCGAAACTCCTGGGCCTCATCGCCGCGCCGGCTACACAGCTGGTCCGGACGATCAAGGAACCGCCGAGCCAGCTCGCACGCGTCCTGCAGGCCTATGCCACCAAGGAAGATGCCTGATCGAGTGGTCTAGTGACCGAATTCCGACAAACGATCCCGAAGACTTGAGGAACTGAAAAAATGGCCGATCTTGAAAAGATTGCAGAAGATCTCTCGAACCTGACCGTCCTTGAGGCGGCTGAACTGACCAAGCTGCTGGAAGAGAAGTGGGGCGTTTCCGCCGCCGCTGCTGCCGTGGCGATGCCGGGTGCCGTCGCTGGTGGTGGCGATGCCGCTGCCGCCGAGGAGAAGACCGAATTTGACGTCATTCTTGCCGAAGTTGGCGACAAGAAGATCAACGTCATCAAGGAAGTCCGTGCCGTCACCGGTCTTGGCCTGAAGGAAGCCAAGGACCTGGTCGAGGGCGCGCCGAAGGCGGTCAAGGAAGGCGTCGACAAGGACGAGGCCGAGAAGATCAAGAAGCAGCTCGAGGACGTGGGAGCGAAAGTCGAGCTGAAGTGATGCCGATGGCACCGACGGTGCCGGGCCGTTGCCCGGTACCGTCGGTGCCACATCGGACGGCCGTCGCCCTGTTCGGGTGACGGATGACCGGCCGGAGCGTGCTGCTTCGGGCGGTCAAAGGCGTTTCGGGGACGTGCAGTCGCCCCGGTTTTGACACATTCGTGTCGGAACGAAGACTGTCGGACAATGTGGGCCCGTCCGGACCGGGCCCCGATCGGACGAGGATTTGGGATGCCGCTGTCATTCACTGCGCGCAAGCGCGTTCGCCACAGTTTCGGTCGCATCGGCGAGGTTATCGCGATGCCCAACCTTATCGAGGTCCAGCGCGCGTCCTACGAGAAGTTCCTGATGGCGGACATTCCCGCCGATCAGCGCGATGATACCGGACTGGAGAGTGTCTTCAGGTCCGTCTTCCCGATCTCGGATTTCTCCGAGACGGCCAGCCTGGAATTCGTTTCCTACGAGTTCGAGGAACCGAAATACGACGTCGACGAGTGTGTACAGCGCGGGCTGACCTATGCCGCGCCGCTGAAGGTCACGCTGCGTCTGATCGTGTTCGAGGTTGATGAGGATACCGGCGCCAAGTCGGTCCTGGATATCAAGGAGCAGGACGTCTACATGGGCGACATGCCCTTCATGACGGACAAGGGCACCTTCATCGTCAATGGCACCGAGCGCGTGATCGTCAGCCAGATGCATCGCAGCCCTGGCGTGTTCTTCGACCATGACCGCGGCAAGACCCATTCGTCGGGCAAGCTGCTGCATGCCGCGCGCATCATCCCTTACCGTGGCAGCTGGCTGGACCTTGAGTTTGACGCCAAGGACATCGTGCATGTCCGCATCGACCGCCGCCGCAAGCTGCCGGCCACCACGCTGCTCTATGCGCTGGGCTATACGGCCGAGGAGATTCTTTCCAGCTTCTACGGCACGGTGATGTATCGCCGTGACAAGAATGGCTGGCGTGCCCCGTTCGATCCCGATCGCTATCGCGGCGTCCGTCTGCTGGCCGACATCGTCAACGCCGATACCGGTGAGGTCGTGGCCAAGGCCGGTGACAAGCTGGCCCCGCGTGCCGGGCGCAAGCTGGTCGAGGACGGCATGACCGAGATGCTGATCTCGCCGGAGCAGGTCGAGGGTCGCTTCGTCGCCGAGGACATCATCAATATCAAGACCGGCGAGGTTCTGGTCGAGGCCGGTGATGCCCTGGACGAGAAGGCCCTGGAAGCCCTCGAGGAAGCCGGGATCGAGGAAGTGCCGACGCTGGACATCGACAATGTCACGGTCGGTTCGCACATCCGCGATACCCTGATGGTCGACAAGAACATCAACCGCGACACGGCGCTGGTGGACATCTATCGGGTCATGCGCCCGGGTGAGCCGCCGACCGAGGAGACTGCGGAGACCCTGTTCAAGGGCCTGTTCTTCGATTCGGAGCGCTATGACCTGTCAGCGGTCGGTCGCGTGAAGCTGAACAGCCGCCTGGATCTGGAGTGCGAGGACACCATGCGTGTCCTGCGGCGCGAGGACATTCTGGCCGTGGTGCAGTACCTGGTCGGCCTGAAGGACGGCAAGGGCGAGATCGACGATATCGATCATCTCGGCAACCGCCGCGTCCGCTCCGTCGGTGAGCTGATGGAGAACCAGTACCGTATCGGCCTGCTGCGCATGGAACGTGCGATCCGGGAGCGGATGAGCTCCGTCGAGATCGACACGGTGATGCCGCAGGATCTGATCAACGCCAAGCCCGCTGCGGCTGCGGTGCGGGAGTTCTTCGGTTCTTCCCAGCTCAGCCAGTTCATGGATCAGACGAACCCGTTGTCGGAAGTGACGCACAAGCGTCGTCTCTCGGCGCTTGGCCCGGGTGGCCTGACACGTGAGCGTGCCGGCTTCGAGGTGCGCGACGTGCATCCGACGCATTATGGCCGTATCTGCCCGATCGAGACGCCGGAAGGCCCGAACATCGGTCTGATCAACTCGCTGGCCAGCTTTGCCCGCATCAACCAGTACGGTTTCATCGAGAGCCCGTACCGGAAGGTGGTCGATGGTATCGTGACCGATGAGGCGATCTATCTGTCGGCGATGGAAGAGGGCCGCTACACGATTGCCCAGGCCAACGCGATCTTCGATCAGACGACCGGTGTGTTCCAGGAAGACCTGGTCGCGACGCGTCATGCGGGTGAGTTCCTGCTGGCCCGTCCGCAGGACATCGACTTCATCGACGTGTCGCCGAAGCAGCTGGTCTCTGTCGCCGCCGCGCTGATCCCGTTCCTGGAGAACGATGACGCGAACCGCGCGCTGATGGGCTCCAACATGCAGCGTCAGGCCGTGCCGCTGCTGCAGCCGGAAGCGCCCTATGTCGGCACCGGCATGGAATCGGTCGTGGCCCGTGACTCCGGCGTCACCGTTGTCGCCCGTCGCGAGGGCGTGGTGGAGCAGATCGATGCGGAACGCATCGTGGTGCGCGCCACGGAAGTCAGCGACCTGTCCCGCTCCGGCGTTGATATCTACAAGCTGCTGAAGTTCCAGCGCTCCAACCAGTCGACCTGCATCACGCAGCGGCCGCTGGTGAAGGTTGGTGACAAGGTGCAGCCGGGCGACATCATGGCGGACGGACCGTCAACGGAACTGGGCGAGCTCGCCCTGGGCCGGAACGTGCTCGTCGCCTTCATGCCGTGGATGGGCTACAACTTCGAGGACTCGATCCTGATCTCCGAACGCATCGTCAAGGACGATGTCTTCACCTCGATCCATATCGAGGAATTCGAGATCATGGCCCGCGACACGAAGCTGGGTCCGGAGGAGATCACCCGCGACATCCCGAATGTGGCCGAGGAATCGCTGAAGAACCTCGACGAGGCCGGCATCGTCTACATCGGTGCCGAGGTCGAGGCGAGCGACATCCTGGTCGGCAAGATCACGCCGAAGGGCGAAAGCCCGATGACGCCGGAAGAGAAGCTGCTCCGCGCCATCTTCGGTGAGAAGGCTGCGGACGTTCGCGACACCTCGCTGAAGATGCCTCCGGGCACCTCCGGCACGGTGGTCGAGGTCCGGGTCTTCAACCGTCACGGTGTCGACAAGGACGAGCGTGCGCTGCAGATCGAACGCGACGAGATCGAGCGTCTGCGCAAGGACATGGCCGACGAGCGCGCCATCTACGAACGCAGCATCTTCTCGACCCTGCGCAAGCTGCTGGTCGGCAAGACGGCGGACAGCGGCCCGCGTGGCTTCAAGACCGGTATCGCGATCACCGAGGAGGCCCTGAGCGACCTGAGCCACGGTCAGTGGTGGCAGGTCGTGCTGTCCGATGACAAGGCAATGGCCGATATCGAGGCGCTGCGCCGCCAGTTCGACGAGGCGACCGGCGCGTTGCAGGCCCGCTTCGATTCGAAGGTGGAGAAGCTGCAGCGCGGTGACGAGCTGCCGCCGGGCGTGATGAAGATGGTCAAGGTCTTCGTCGCCATCAAGCGCAAGCTGCAGCCGGGCGACAAGATGGCCGGCCGTCATGGCAACAAGGGTGTCATCAGCCGGATCATGCCGGAAGAGGACATGCCGTTCCTGGATGACGGTACGCCGGTTGACGTCGTGCTGAACCCGCTGGGCGTGCCGTCGCGCATGAACGTCGGGCAGATCCTGGAGACCCATCTGGGCTGGGCCGCGCGCGGCATCGGCCTGAAGATCGGCGATGCGCTGGAGAAGGTGCAGGGCAGCGGCAAGAGCACCAAGGCGCTGCGGGCCGAGATGTCGAAGGTCTACAATGAAGGCGAGATGGCCGACATTGATGCGCTTTCGGATCCGGAACTGTTCGAACTGGCAGGGAACCTGTCCCGCGGCGTGCCGATGGCAACGCCGGTGTTCGACGGCGCAACCGAGCCGGAGATCGTGACGATGCTGGAGAGCGCGGGGCTGGACCGTACCGGTCAGGTCACGCTGTTCGATGGCCGTTCGGGTGAGCAGTTCGACCGTCCCGTGACGGTGGGCTATATCTATATGCTGAAACTGCACCATCTTGTTGATGACAAGATCCATGCCCGGTCCATCGGCCCGTACAGCCTGGTGACCCAGCAGCCGCTGGGTGGCAAGGCGCAGTTCGGTGGCCAGCGCTTCGGCGAGATGGAGGTCTGGGCACTGGAAGCCTACGGTGCGGCCTATACGCTGCAGGAGATGCTGACAGTGAAGTCGGACGACGTTGCCGGTCGTAACAAGGTCTACGAAGCGATTGTTCGTGGTGATGACACGTTCGAGGCTGGTATTCCCGAGAGCTTCAATGTTCTCATCAAGGAAATGCGCTCCCTCGGACTGAACGTCGAACTCAGGAATTCCGAGAGCTGATTGACCGGAAACGGTCACGCAATCAGCCCTGAAATCGGAGGACAAATATCATGCAAGACGCCCTGCAGCTTTTCGGCCAACAGCAGAGTGCCCAGAGTTTCGACCACATCCGGATCTCGCTCTCCAGCCCGGACCAGATCAGGTCCTGGTCGTTTGGTGAGGTGAAGAAGCCGGAGACCATCAACTACCGGACCTTCAAGCCGGAACGGGACGGTCTGTTCTGTGCCCGCATCTTCGGCCCGATCAAGGACTACGAGTGCCTGTGCGGCAAGTACAAGCGCATGAAGTATCGCGGCGTGATCTGCGAGAAGTGCGGTGTCGAGGTCACGACGCAGAAGGTGCGGCGCGAACGCATGGGCCACATCGAGCTGGCGGCCCCGGTGGCGCACATCTGGTTCCTGAAGTCCCTGCCCAGCCGGATCGGCCTGATCCTGGACATGGCGCTGAAGGATCTGGAGCGGGTGCTCTATTTCGAGCAGTACATCGTCATCGAGCCGGGCCTGACCCCGCTGAAGCGGTTCCAGCTGCTGACCGAGGACGAGTTCTTCGATTATCAGGACGAGTATGGTGAGGACGCCTTCACCGCCGGTATCGGCGCGGAAGCGGTTCGCGACATTCTCGAAGGTCTGGACCTGGAAGAGATCAAGGCGGAGCTGAAGCAGGAACTGGCCGAGACCAAGTCCGAGCTGAAGCCGAAGAAGATCGTGAAGCGGATGAAGCTGATCGACGCCTTCCTGGAATCCACCAATCGTCCGGAGTGGATGATCCTGGAAGTGATTCCGGTGCTGCCGCCTGAGCTGCGCCCGCTGGTGCCGCTGGACGGGGGCCGGTTCGCGACCTCCGACCTGAATGACCTCTATCGCCGCGTCATCAACCGCAACAACCGCCTGAAGCGTCTGATCGAACTGCGCGCGCCGGACATCATCGTCCGCAATGAGAAGCGGATGCTGCAGGAAGCCGTCGATGCGCTGTTCGACAATGGTCGCCGCGGCCGGATCATCACGGGCGCCAACAAGCGCCCGCTGAAGTCCCTCGCCGACATGCTGAAGGGCAAGCAGGGCCGGTTCCGCCAGAACCTGCTGGGCAAGCGCGTCGACTATTCGGGCCGTTCCGTGATCGTCGTGGGACCGGAGCTGAAACTGCACCAGTGCGGTCTGCCGAAGAAGATGGCGCTGGAACTGTTCAAGCCGTTCATCTACGCCAAGCTGGAGCTGCAGGGGCTGGCCCCGACCGTGAAATCCGCCAAGAAGCTGGTGGAGAAGGAGCGGCCGGAAGTCTGGGACGTGCTGGAGGAGGTCATCCGGGAACATCCCGTGATGCTGAACCGCGCACCGACCCTGCATCGTCTCGGTATCCAGGCGTTCGAGCCGGTGCTGATCGAGGGCAAGGCGATCCAGCTGCATCCGCTGGTCTGCACGGCCTTCAATGCCGACTTCGACGGTGACCAGATGGCCGTTCACGTGCCGCTGGCACTGGAGGCGCAGCTGGAAGCCCGCGTGCTGATGATGTCCACCAACAACATCCTCTCGCCCGCCAACGGCAAGCCGATCATCGTGCCCAGCCAGGACATCGTGCTCGGCATCTACTATCTGTCGATGGTGCGGGAGAACGTGAAGGGCGAGGGCCTGACCTTCAGCGGCATGGACGAGCTGTCCTATGCGCTGGACCAGGGCCTGGTCGATCTGCACGCGAAGATCACCACCCGGCACTGGGGTTATGACGACGCGGGCGAACTGTCCATGATGCGTCTGGAAACCACCCCGGGCCGCATGCTGATCGCGGAGAAGCTGCCGCTGAACCCGCGCGTGCCGATCTCGCTGATCAACCGCCTTCTGACGAAGAAGGAAATCGGCAATCTGATCGACATCGTCTATCGCCACACCGGCCAGAAGGAGACGGTGCTGTTCTGTGACCGGATCATGGGTCTGGGTTTTGCCCATGCCTGCCGCGCCGGCATCTCCATCGGCAAGGATGACATGATCATCCCGGACTCGAAGAAGGGTCTGGTCGATGAGACCAACGCGCTGGTGAAGCAGTACGAGCAGCAGTACCTGGACGGCCTGATCACCTCCGGCGAGAAGTACAACAAGGTTGTCGATGCCTGGATGCAGTGCTCCGACAAGGTCGCCGAGGAAATGATGAAGGGGATGGAGAGCGCCGGTGCCGCCAATCATGGCCAGCCGAACTCCATCTACATGATGGCGCATTCCGGTGCGCGCGGCAGTCAGGCCCAGATGAAGCAGCTTGCCGGCATGCGTGGCCTGATGGCCAAGCCGTCGGGCGAGATCATCGAGACCCCGATCATTTCCAACTTCAAGGAAGGTCTGACGGTTTCGGAATACTTCATCTCCACCCATGGTGCCCGAAAGGGTCTCGCGGACACGGCGCTGAAGACGGCCAACTCCGGTTACCTGACCCGTCGTCTGGTCGATGTGGCACAGGACGCGGTGATCCACGAGGAAGACTGCGGCACCACCCACGGTCTGGTCGTGCGTGACGTGGTCGACGGCAGTGACGTCATCGAGGCGCTGGGCGAGCGTATCCTGGGCCGCACGGCGGCCGAGGACATCACGGACCCGGCGAGCGGCGACATTCTGGTCAAGGCGGGGGCCCTGATCGAGGAGAACGAGGTCGACATCATCGAGAAGGCGGCTGTTGAGGCCGTCATCGTGCGCTCCACCCTGACCTGCGAGAGCCGTCATGGCGTCTGCGGCAAGTGCTATGGCCGTGATCTGGCTCGTGGCACGAAGGTCAACATGGGTGAGGCCGTTGGTGTCATCGCGGCGCAGTCGATCGGTGAGCCGGGTACGCAGCTGACCATGCGCACGTTCCACATCGGTGGCGCGGCGCAGGCCGGTGAGAACTCGTCCATCGAGGCGGCACATGATGCCACGCTGAACATCGAGAACCGCGCGGTTGTCGAGGATTCGGAGGGCCGTCTGGTTGTCATGAACCGGACCACCGAGCTCGTCCTGCTTGACCAGAACAACCGGGAGCGCGCGCGCCACCGGGTGCCTTACGGTTCCCGTCTCGCCAAGGATCACGGCCAGACCGTGATCAAGGGCGAGAAGTTGGCCGAATGGGATCCGTTCACTGTTCCGATCATCACGGAGCGCAGTGGTTTCGTTACCTATCGTGACCTGCTGGACGGCGTCAGCGTCCGGGACGTGGTGGACGAGAATACCGGCATTTCCTCGAAGGTCGTCGTCGACTGGAAGGGGCATCCGGGGTCGAATGACATCCGCCCGCGCATCACGCTGCGTGATGACGCCGGGGAGATCATCAGCCTGGATACCGGGCAGGAAGCACGTTACTTCCTGTCGGTGGACTCGATCCTCTCGGTGCAGGACGGACAGGCGGTTCACGCCGGTGACGTGCTGGCACGTATCCCGCGCGAAGGTTCCAAGACCCGTGACATCACCGGCGGTCTGCCGCGTGTGGCGGAACTGTTCGAGGCACGGCGTCCGAAGGATCATGCGATCCTGGCCGAGATCGACGGCCGCATCAGCTACGGCAAGGACTACAAGGCAAAGCGTCGCCTGACGATCACGCCGGAAGAGGAGGGCAAGGATCCGGTCGATTACCTGATCCCGAAGGGGCGCCACATCGGTGTCCACGAAGGCGATCAGGTGCGGCGTGGTGACTACATCGTCGATGGCAACCCTGCACCGCACGACATCCTGAAGGTTCTGGGTGTCGCGGCACTGGCCGAGTTCCTGGTCAACGAGATCCAGGAGGTCTATCGGCTGCAGGGCGTGAAGATCAACGACAAGCACATCGAGGTCATCGTGCGTCAGATGCTGCAGAAGGTGGAAATCACCTCCTCCGGTGACACGACCATGCTGATCGGTGAGCAGATCGATCGTCACGAGTTCGACGAGATCAACGCCAAGGCGGTCAAGGAAGGCGGCGAGCCGGCAACCGGCGAACCGGTCCTGCTGGGCATCACCAAGGCCAGCCTGCAGACGCGTTCCTTCATCTCTGCCGCATCCTTCCAGGAGACCACGCGTGTCCTGACGGAGGCCTCGGTGCAGGGCAAGCTGGACGTGCTGAACGGCCTGAAGGAAAACGTGATCGTTGGTCGTCTGATCCCGGCTGGTACCGGTGGCCAGATGAACGAGGTGAAGCGTGTCGCGGCGGAACGCGACCGCAAGCTCGCGGCCCAGAACGCCGACAACGACCAGGGCAGCGCACCGGCGGCGATTCCCGCCGCGGAGTGATGGCCTGACGGCTCCGGTTTCTCCTGCCGGTGACGGCGGGAAGACCGGGGGCGGCGAGTCACGATCCGGAGTCGAATTGGCCCCGTATCCCGAGGTGGATGCGGGGCCTTTCCTTGCCCGCGCCTGTCCGGGCCGGGAAGCCGCGACAGATCATTGCGATGTGGCGGCGAAGGACGCCCGAATCTTGCGTTTGCGGGCCTTCCGGGCCCTTCTGAGACGACGGCGGAATTAGCGGATATTAGCTGTTGACCGATCAGGGGGGCGTTCATATAGTCCGCGCCCAATGCGGCGCTGGTAGTTGGCGTGTTTTGACCAAGACACGGCGACCGTTCGTCCAAGCACTCAGGGCCTCTTTTGGACGGGCCACTGAAAGGCGGAAAGCGGCAACGATCCCGACAACAAGGGGTCGTTGGTTTGCTTCTGTTCGTTTGGAAGGACGCTTGTTCCACGATCGCAAACAGATTTGGCCATCGATGCCGTTCGGGTATCGGGGTGTTCTATCGAAGAAGGTTCGGACCGTATGCCGACGATCAACCAATTGATCCGCAAGCCGCGTCAGCAGCCCCTGGCGCGCAACAAGGTTCCCGCGATGGAGGCGTGCCCGCAAAAGCGTGGCGTCTGCACCCGTGTCTATACAACGACCCCGAAGAAGCCGAACTCCGCGCTCCGCAAGGTTGCGCGTGTGCGCCTGACGAATGGCTTCGAGGTCACGAGCTACATCCCCGGTGAGGGCCATAACCTTCAGGAGCACTCGGTCGTTCTGATCCGTGGTGGCCGCGTGAAGGATCTTCCCGGTGTGCGTTACCACATTCTGCGTGGCGTTCTGGATACCCAGGGCGTCAAGGATCGCCGCCAGCGCCGTTCGAAATACGGCGTCAAGCGTCCGAAGTGATTGGAGAGTTCTGAAGCATGTCCCGTCGCCACGCTGCCGAAAAGCGCGAAATCCTTCCCGATCCCATTTATGGAGATCTGGTCGTCACGAAGTTCGTGAACAACCTGATGATGCACGGCAAGAAGTCCGCCGCCGAACAGATCGTCTACAAGGCGTTCGAGCGGGTGGAGCAGAAGCTGGGTCGCAGCCCGATCGATGTGTTCCACGAGGCGCTGGCCAATTCCCGCCCGCAGCTTGAAGTGCGGTCCCGCCGTGTCGGTGGTGCCACCTATCAGGTGCCGGTCGATGTGCGCACCGAGCGTGCGCAGGCCCTGGCGATCCGCTGGGTCATCGACTCGGCGCGGAAGCGGTCCGAGACCACGATGATGGAGCGTCTGGCAGGTGAGCTGATGGATGCGTCCAGCAGCCGCGGCGGCGCGGTGAAGAAACGTGAAGACACCCATCGGATGGCGGAGGCCAACAAGGCCTTCTCGCACTACCGCTGGTAATTCAGAGCAGGAAAGAGTCCTCCCCATGTCTCGAGTGACGCCCCTCGACCGTTATCGCAACATCGGCATCATGGCCCACATTGATGCCGGCAAGACCACGACGACGGAACGAATCCTTTATTACACCGGCCGGTCACACAAGATCGGTGAGGTGCATGATGGCGCAGCCACCATGGACTGGATGGAGCAGGAGCAGGAGCGCGGAATCACGATCACGTCCGCTGCCACGACCTGTTTCTGGCGCGATCACCGTATCAACATCATCGATACGCCGGGCCATGTGGACTTCACCATCGAGGTGGAGCGTAGCCTCCGTGTGCTCGACGGCGCGGTTGCCGTATTCGACGCCGTCGCCGGTGTCGAGCCGCAGACCGAGACGGTCTGGCGCCAGGCGGACAAGTACCGTGTGCCGCGCATGTGCTTCGTCAACAAGATGGACCGCATGGGTGCCGACTTCTATCGCTGCGTCGAGATGATGGTCGATCGCCTCGGCTGCACCCCGGTGCCGCTGCAGCTGCCGATCGGGTCCGAATCCGATTTCGTCGGTGTTGTTGACCTGATCAACAACCAGGCGATCATCTGGAAGGAAGAGACCCTCGGGGCCGAGTTCGAATTCACCGCCATTCCCGACGATCTGGCCGACAAGGCCGCGGAATACCGCGAAGCGATGATCGAGGCCGCGGTCGAGTTCGACGACGATGCCATGACTGCCTATCTGGAAGGTGTCGAGCCGGAAGCCGACGAGCTTCGTCGCCTGATCCGCAAGGGCGTGATGGCCAGCAAGCTGATCCCAGTGCTGTGTGGTACCGCCTTCAAGAACAAGGGTGTGCAGCCGCTGCTGGATGCCGTTGTCGATTACATGCCTGCGCCCACCGACGTTGCCGACATTCGCGGCTCCAAGGTTGGTGACCCTGACACGGAAGTCGTGCGTCACAGCTCGGACGACGAGCCCTTCTCGGCGCTGGCTTTCAAGATCATGGCCGACCCGTTCGTCGGTTCGCTGACCTTCTGCCGGGTCTATTCCGGTCGCGTCGAGAGCGGCGGTTCCGTGCTGAACTCCGTCAAGGACAAGCGCGAGCGTATCGGGCGCATGCTGATGATGCATGCCAACGACCGCGAGGACGTGAAAGAGGCAATGGCCGGCGACATCATCGCGATCGCGGGCCTGAAGGACACCACGACCGGCGACACCCTGTGTGATCCGCTGCGCCCCGTGGTTCTGGAAGCCATGGAATTCCCCGATCCGGTCATCGAGATCGCGGTCGAGCCCAAGACGAAGGCCGACCACGAGAAGATGGGCCAGGCCCTGGGCCGTCTGGCGCAGGAGGATCCGTCCTTCCGTGTCACGACCGACCACGAGACCGGCCAGACCGTGCTGAAGGGCATGGGCGAGCTGCACCTCGACATCCTGATCGACCGCATGAAGCGTGAGTTCAAGGTTGAGGCGAACATCGGTGCGCCGCAGGTGGCCTATCGCGAGACGCTGACCCGCCAGGCGGAGATCGACTATACCCACAAGAAGCAGACCGGCGGTTCGGGCCAGTTCGCCCGTATCAAGTTGGTGCTGGAGCCGGGTGAGCCGGGTTCGGGCTTCCAGTTCGAGAGCAAGGTCGTCGGCGGTTCGGTGCCCAAGGAATACATTCCGGGCGTCGAGAAGGGGCTGCGCTCCGTGGTCGAATCCGGTGTGCTTGCCGGGTTCCCGATCATCGACGTGCAGGCAACCCTGGTCGATGGCGCCAGCCATGATGTTGACTCCTCGGTTCTCGCGTTCGAGATCGCGGCCCGTGCCGCTTTCCGTGAGGTTGCGCCGAAGGCCGGTGCGAAGCTGCTTGAGCCGATGATGAAGGTCGAAGTGGTGACGCCGGAAGATTTTGTTGGTGACGTCATGGGTGACCTGAACAGCCGACGTGGTCAGGTCACGGGTTCCGAGCCGCGCGGCAACGCAACGGTGATCGGTGCCATGGTGCCGCTGGCCAACATGTTTGGTTACGTGAACACGCTGCGGTCGATGACCCAGGGTCGGGCACAGTTCACCATGCAGTTCGACCACTACGAGCAGGTTCCGCAGAGCGTCTCCGACGAGGTGATCGCGAAGCTGGCCTGATCGGGGCGATACCGATAGCCGGTCTCTCGGGGCCGGAACGAGACTTGAGCAATTATCTGACACCTCTTGAGAGCCGGAGAATAGAGAGATGGCCAAAGAGAAGTTTGAGCGTACGAAGCCGCACTGCAATGTGGGCACGATTGGTCACGTTGACCATGGCAAGACGACGCTGACTGCAGCGATCACGATGGTGCTTGCGGAGACTGGCGGCGCGACGGCGAAGGCGTATGCGGACATTGACGCCGCGCCTGAGGAGAAGGCGCGCGGCATCACGATCTCGACGGCGCATGTCGAGTACGAGACGGCGAACCGCCACTACGCCCACGTCGATTGCCCGGGTCATGCCGACTACGTGAAGAACATGATCACGGGTGCGGCGCAGATGGACGGCGGCATCCTGGTTGTTTCGGCTGCTGACGGCCCGATGCCGCAGACGCGCGAGCACATCCTGCTGGCGCGCCAGGTGGGTGTTCCGGCGCTTGTCGTCTACATGAACAAGGTCGATCAGGTCGACGACGAGGAGCTGCTTGAGCTCGTCGAGCTCGAGATTCGCGAGCTGCTGTCGTCGTATGACTTCCCGGGCGACGACATTCCGATCGTGAAGGGTTCTGCCCTGGCGGCGGTCGAGGGTCGTGACGAGGAGATCGGCAAGAATTCGATCCTGGAACTGATGGCGGCGGTTGACGAATACATCCCGCAGCCGGAGCGTCCGAAGGATCAGGCCTTCCTGATGCCGATCGAGGACGTGTTCTCGATCTCGGGTCGTGGCACGGTTGTTACGGGTCGCGTCGAGCGCGGCGTCGTGAAGGTCGGTGAGGAAGTCGAGATTGTCGGCATCCGGGCGACGAAGAAGTCGACCTGCACGGGCGTCGAGATGTTCCGGAAGCTGCTGGACCAGGGCGAGGCCGGTGACAACATCGGTGCGCTGCTGCGCGGTGTCGGTCGTGAGGATGTGGAGCGTGGCCAGGTTCTGGCCAAGCCGGGTTCGATCACGCCGCACACGAAGTTCCAGGCGGAGGCCTATATCCTGACGAAGGAAGAGGGTGGCCGTCACACGCCGTTCTTCGGCAACTACCGCCCGCAGTTCTACTTCCGCACGACGGATGTGACGGGCGTCATCGAGCTGCCGGAAGGCACGGAGATGGTGATGCCGGGCGACAACATCGCGATGGTGGTGGAGCTGATCAACCCGATCGCGATGGACGAGGGACTGCGCTTCGCCATCCGTGAAGGCGGCCGCACCGTCGGTGCCGGCGTCGTCGCGAAGATCGTCGAGTAACTATTGACCACACCTCGGTGCCGGGCGCTGTGCCCGGCACCGTTGCTGCTTGTTTTGAGGGAAGGGTGACATGGACAGTCAGAATATCCGGATCAGGCTGAAGGCCTTCGATCACCGGGTACTCGACCAGTCGACGAGCGAGATCGTCAACACGGCCAAGCGCACAGGCGCGCAGGTTCGTGGACCCGTCCCGCTGCCGACACGTATCGAGAAATTCACGGTGCTGCGTTCGCCGCACATTGACAAGAAGTCGCGTGAGCAGTTCGAGATTCGGACGCACAAGCGGCTGCTCGACATTGTCGAGCCGACTCCGCAGACGGTGGACGCGCTTATGAAGCTCGACCTCGCTGCCGGTGTCGACGTCGAGATCAAGCTGTAAGGATGGGATTGGACACGATGCGTACCGGTCTTATTGCACGCAAGCTGGGCATGACCCGCGTCTTCGGTGAAGACGGTGGCCATCTGCCAGTGACGGTGCTCCAGATTGACTCCTGCCAGGTGGTGGCTCACCGCACGGCGGAGCGTGATGGCTATCAGGCGCTGCAGCTTGGTGCCGGCACGGCGAAGGTGAAGAACACCATCAAGCCGATGCGCGGTCACTTTGCGAAGGCGCAGGTTGAGCCGAAACAGAAACTGGCGGAATTCCGCGTTGCCGACGATGCTTTCATCGATGTCGGCGCGGAACTGTCGGCGGATCATTTCGTGGACGGCCAGAAGGTCGACGTGGTCGGCACTTCCATCGGCAAGGGCTTTGCCGGTGCGATGAAGCGACACAACTTCTCTGGTCTGCGGGCCAGTCATGGTGTGTCCATCTCGCATCGCAGCCATGGTTCGACGGGCCAGTGCCAGGATCCGGGCAAGGTCTTCAAGGGCAAGAAGATGGCCGGCCACATGGGTGATGCCCGTGTGACGCTGCAGAACCTGAAGGTTGTGCGCACCGACGTGGCGCGCGGCCTGGTGATGGTCGAGGGCGGTGTCCCCGGCGCGAAGGGTTCCTGGGTGCTGATCCGCGATGCGGTGAAGAAGGCACGGCCTGACGCGGCCCCCTATCCCGGTTCTGTCGTTGCCGCTGAGACGGCTGCGGACGACACCACCGCCGAGGATGCGGCCCCGGCCGATGCACCCGCGACGGAAACGGAGGGCGCGTGACCATGCAGACCAAGGTCATCAACCTGGACAACGCCGAAGCCGGTGAGATCGATCTGAATGATTCGATCTTCGGGCTGGAACCGCGCCAGGACCTGCTGCACCGGATGGTGCGGTATCAGCTGGCAAAGCGGCGTGCCGGTACGCACAAGGTGAAGGGGCGTCACGAGATTGCCCGCACCGGCGCGAAGCCCTTCAAGCAGAAGGGTACGGGCCGCGCGCGTCAGGGTTCGTGGAAGGCTCCGCAGCATCGTGGCGGTGGCGTTGCCCACGGCCCGCAGGTGCGCAGCCATGCCCACGACCTGCCGAAGAAGGTGCGTCGTCTGGCCATGCTGCACGCGCTGTCGTCGAAGGCAGCGGGTGAGAAGCTGATCGTTCTTGACCAGGCGGTCATGGACGAGGGCAAGACGAAGATCCTGGCGGCCAAGCTGAAGGCGATGGGGCTGAACTCCGCGCTGATCATCGATGGCACCGACGTGAACGAGAACTTCGTTCGCGCCGCGCGCAACATCCCGCTGATCGACGTGCTGCCTCAGCAGGGCGCCAATGTGTACGACATCCTGCGGCGGGAGCACCTGGTGCTGACCCGTTCCGCGGTCGAGGCACTGGAGGCCCGCCTGTCATGAGCCTGGAACGCTATTACGACATCATTCTCAGCCCGGTGATCACCGAGAAGGCGACGAATGTATCCGAGCACAATCAGGTTGTGTTCCGGGTTGCCAAGGACGCCACCAAGCCGGAGATCAAGGCAGCGATCGAGACGCTGTTCAAGGTTGAGGTCAAGGGTGTCAACACGCTCATCACCAAGGGCAAGACCAAGGTGTTCCGGGGCCGTCGCGGACGTCGCCCGGACGTCAAGAAGGCCGTGGTGACGCTTGTTGATGGCCATTCCATCGATGTGACGACGGGGCTCTGACAGCATGGCACTCAGGAAATTCAATCCGACGACACCGTCGCGGCGTAACCTGGTCCTGGTTGACCGTTCACACCTGCACAAGGGTGATCCGGTCAAGAGCCTGACCGAGGGGTTGACGAAGAAGGGCGGTCGCAACAATACCGGCCGTATCACCGCACGCCGTATCGGTGGCGGCCACAAGCGTCGCTATCGCCTGGTCGATTTCAAGCGTCGCAAGTTCGACGTGGTCGGCACGGTCGAGCGTCTGGAATACGATCCGAACCGGACCGCGTTCATTGCGCTGATCAACTACGAAGACGGTGAGCAGGCCTACATCCTGGCGCCGCAGCGTCTGTCCCCGGGCGACAAGGTCGTTTCCGGTGAGCGTTGCGACATCAAGCCGGGCAATGCGATGCCCCTGCGGAACATGCCGGTGGGTACGGTCATCCACAATGTGGAGCTGAAGCCGGAAAAGGGTGGCCAGATCGCCCGTTCGGCTGGTACGTACGCACAGCTGATCGGCAAGGACTCCGGTTATGCCCAGCTTCGCCTGTCCTCCGGTGAACAGCGGATGGTGCGTGGCGAGTGCATGGCCACTGTCGGCGCGGTCAGCAACCCGGACCAGCAGAATGCGAAGCTCGGCAAGGCCGGTCGCAAGCGCTGGCTCGGCAAGCGCCCCGCAGTTCGCGGTGTCGCCATGAACCCGGTCGATCATCCGCACGGCGGTGGTGAAGGCCGGACCTCCGGTGGTCGCCATCCGGTGACGCCGTGGGGCAAGTCGACGAAGGGTGCCCGGACGCGTTCGAACAAGGGCACCGACAAGTACATCATGCGCAGCCGCCACAAGACGAAGAAGTAGGCATCGTTTGACGATGCCCGGTGCCGTGTCTGGCACCGGTGGCTGGGTGGACGAAATGGGGTGAGGGCCAGGAGCCGTCATTCCGAAAAGAAGGAAGAAGCGAACCGTGGCACGTTCAGTTTGGAAAGGTCCGTTTGTCGACGGATACCTCCTGAGGAAGGCCGAGGCGGCGCACGCGTCAGGGCGGAAGGATGTGATCAAGATCTGGTCGCGCCGCTCCACGATCCTGCCGCAGTTCGTCGGTCTCACGTTCGGCGTCTACAACGGCCAGAAGCACCTGCCGGTGCTGGTGTCGGAAGAGATGGTCGGACACAAGTTCGGCGAGTTCGCGCCGTCCCGCAATTACTTCGGCCACGCCGCCGACAAGAAGGCGAAGAGGAGGTAATCGGGTGGGCAAGGAAGCCAAAGAGCGCAAGCAGGCGGACAACGAGGCCAAGGCCGTCGCCCGTAACCTGCGTGTCAGCCCGCAGAAGCTGAACCTGGTCGCCGGGATGATCCGCGGTCGGCGGGTGGAGGACGCATTGCTGCGTCTGACATTCTCCAACAAGCGCATCTCCGGACCGGTGAAGACCGCGCTGCAGAGCGCGATCGCCAATGCGGAGAACAACCACCAGCTGGACCCCGACGCGCTTGTCGTGAAGGAAGCCTGGGTGGGCAAGGGACTGGTCATGAAGCGGTTCCAGGCGCGCGCCCGTGGCCGCGCCGGTCGTATCGTGAAACCTTTCAGCCATCTCACGATCGTGGTGGCCGAAGTCGAGGAGGCGAACTGATGGGGCAAAAGGTATCCCCGGTCGGGCTCCGGCTCGGCATCAACCGTACGTGGGATTCGCGCTGGTTCGCGGATCGCGGCGAATACGCCACGCTGCTGCATGAGGACATGCGGATGCGGGAGCACCTGTTCGACAAGCTGTCGGGTGCCGGTGTGTCGCGGATCGTCATCGAACGTCCGGCCAAGAAGGCCCGCGTGACCATCCACTCGGCGCGTCCGGGTGTGGTCATCGGCAAGAAGGGCCAGGACATCGAGAAGCTGCGCCGCGAACTTAGCGAGCTGAGCAGCTCCGAGGTGTCGGTGAACATCGTCGAGATCCGCAAGCCGGAACTGGACGCGCGTCTGGTGGCCGAGAACATTGCCCAGCAGCTGGAGCGCCGCGTGGCGTTCCGCCGGGCGATGAAGCGGTCGGTGCAGAATTCGATCCGTCTCGGCGCCCAGGGCATCCGCATCAATTGTGGCGGTCGTCTGGGTGGCGCGGAAATCGCGCGTACGGAGTGGTATCGCGAAGGCCGCGTGCCGCTGCATACGCTGCGTGCCGACATCGACTACGGCGTGGCGACGGCGAAGACCGCCTATGGCGCGATCGGTATCAAGGTCTGGATCTTCAAGGGCGAAATCATGGCCCACGATCCGATGGCCCAGGACAAGCGTGCGCAGGAGCAGCAGAGCTCCGGCGGACGTGGTTGAGGAATCGGGAGCGAGTTAGAAAATGCTGCAACCGAAACGCACCAAGTTCCGCAAGGCCCACAAGGGCCGCATCCATGGCAACGCCAAGGGTGGAACGACGCTGAACTTCGGCGCCTATGGCATGAAGGCCCAGGAGCCGGGACGTATCACGGCACGCCAGATCGAGGCGGCACGTCGTGCCATCACCCGTCACATCAAGCGTGCGGGCCGTGTCTGGATCCGTATCTTCCCGGACGTGCCGGTGTCGAAGAAGCCGACCGAAGTCCGCATGGGTAAGGGCAAGGGCACACCGGAATTCTGGGTTGCCCGTGTCAAGCCGGGCCGGATCATGTTCGAGCTGGACGGTGTCCCGCCCGAGCTGGCCGTCGAGGCCTTCGAGCTGGCGTCTGCCAAGCTGCCCATCGCGACCAAGATGGTCAGCCGTTATCCGGAGGGTAACTGATCATGAGTGTCGAGGAATTTCGCGCCAAGTCCGACGACCAGCTGAAGGACAGCCTGGTCGACCTGAAGAAGGAGCAGTTCAACCTGCGCTTTCGCCGGGCCACCGGGCAGGTCGAGGACACCAGCCGCATCCGGACCATCCGTCGCGACATTGCGCGCGTGAAGACGGTCCTGACCGAACGGGCGAAGGGAGCCTGAGAACATGCCAAAGCGCATCATGCAGGGTGTGGTGGTAAGCGACGCAAACGACAAGACGGTCGTCGTCCGGGTCGAGCGTCGCGTGACCCATCCGCTCTACAAGAAGATCATCCGCATGAGCAAGAAGCTGCATGCGCATGACGCCGATAACCGTTGCAAGGCGGGTGAGACGGTGCGGGTACGTGAGTGCCGGCCGTTTTCGAAGCTCAAGCGTTGGGAAGTCTTGCACGAAGCCGAGTGACCAGCCGGTCACTGGGGTTCAGTTAGCCAAGGACAGGAGTAGTCCATGATTCAGATGCAAACCAACCTGGATGTCGCCGACAATTCCGGCGCCCGCCGGGTGCAGTGCATCAAGGTACTGGGTGGCGCGGCCCGCAAGGTTGCCGGGGTTGGCGATATCATCGTCGTCTCGGTGAAGGATGCGATTCCGCGCGGCCGTGTGAAAAAGGGTGACGTGATGCGTGCGGTGATCGTGCGTACCGCGAAGGAAGTCCGTCGCCCGGATGGAACCGCCATCCGCTTTGACCGCAATGCGGCCGTTCTGATCAACAAGCAGAACGAGCCGATCGGGACACGTATCTTTGGCCCGGTGACGCGCGAACTGCGCGGCAAGGGTTACATGAAGATCGTTTCCCTGGCGCCGGAGGTGATCTGATGGCCGAGAAGTTCAAGATCAAGAAGGGCGACAAGGTCGTCGTTCTGGCCGGCCGGGACAAGGGCCGTCGCGGCGAAGTCCTGCGGGTCCTCCGCGAGGACCGTCGGGCCGTTGTTTCCGGTGTCAACATGATCAAGCGGCATCAGAAGCCTGGTCAGGGCAACACCGGCGGCATCATCGAGCGTGAGGCCGCGGTTCACATTTCCAATCTCGCCCTCGAGGATCCCAAGGACGGCGCACCGACGCGCGTCGGATACCGGGTTCTCGATGACGGTCGCAAGGTGCGCTTCGCCCGGCGGTCCGGCGAAGTCATCGACGTCTGAGGAGGGGCAGTACAATGGCTCAGCCGAGGCTGAAGGAACAGTATCAGAGCGATATCCGGCCGGCACTGCGGTCGCGCTTTGAATACACCAACGAGATGCAGACCCCGAAACTCGACAAGATCGTCATCAATATCGGCGTGGGCGAGGCGGTCAGCGACTCGAAGAAGATCAATGCAGCGGTCAGCGAACTGGAGAAGATCTCCGGTCAGAAGGCCGTCGTGACCAAGGCGCGGAATTCCATCGCCGGCTTCAAGCTGCGCGAAGGCATGCCGATCGGCTGCAAGGTCACGCTGCGCGCGGACAGGATGTACGAATTCCTGGATCGCCTGATCACCATCGCCCTGCCCCGGGTCCGTGACTTCCGCGGTGTCAACCCGAACAGCTTTGACGGCAATGGCAACTATGCGATGGGCCTGAAGGAGCAGATCGTGTTCCCCGAGATCAGCTACGACGAGGTTGATGAAATTCGCGGGATGGACATCATCATCTGCACCACGGCCCGGACCGACGAAGAAGCCCGGGAGCTTCTCGCCGCGTTCAACATGCCGTTCCAGAAGAAGGACTGAATCCATGGCCAAGAAGAGTTCAGTCGAGAAGGAAAAGAGCCGCCGCAAGCTGGTGGCGAAGTATGCGGCCAAGCGGGAAACCCTGCGCCAGATGGCGAAGGATGAGTCCCTGTCGCAGGAGGAGCGGTTCGCCGCCCGCCTGAAGCTGGCCGAACTGCCGCGCAACAGTGCCGCAACCCGCGTGCACAACCGCTGCGGCGTCACCGGGCGTCCGAAAGGCTATTATCGGAAGCTCAACATGTCGCGTATCGCGCTTCGTGAGCTGGGGTCTGCTGGTCAGATCCCCGGTCTCGTGAAGTCGAGCTGGTAAGGGTAGCGAGATATGTCATTTTCGGATCCGATCGGGGACATGCTCACCCGTATCCGCAACGGGCAGATGGCGCGCAAGGGTGTCGTCCGCTCCCCCGCCTCCAAGTTCCGGGCCAACGTTCTCGAGGTCCTGAAGCGCGAAGGCTACATCCGTGACTGGCGGCGTGAGGACGGTGAGTCCGGTCACGGCGAGCTGGTCATCGAGCTGAAGTACTATGAGGGTGATCCGGTGATCAGCAAGATCCGCCGCGTATCGCGCCCCGGCCGCCGTGTCTATTCCGGTGTCGGTGACCTGACGAAGGTTGCCAACGGTCTCGGTATTTCGGTGCTGTCCACGCCCCGTGGCGTGCTTTCCGACGCGGAAGCACGGTCGGAGAACGTGGGCGGTGAAATCCTCTGCGAGGTATTCTGATCATGTCACGTATTGGCAAGAACCCTGTTCCGGTTCCGGCTGGCGTTGACGTCAAGCTGGAAGGCCGCGACATGAACGTGAAGGGAAAGCTGGGTCAGCTTTCCATGCGTTTCGTTGACGATGTCGATGTCGAGATGGCCGATGGCCAGATTACCGTGAAGCCTGTCGGCAACAGCAAGAAGGCCCGGATGATGTGGGGCATGCAGCGTACGCTGGCGGCCAACCTCGTCCAGGGCGTTTCCGAAGGCTTCGTCAGGGACCTGGAGATCACCGGTGTCGGTTATCGTGCGCAGGTGCAGGGCAAGGTGCTGAACCTGTCTCTGGGCTACAGCCACGATGTGCTGTACGACATCCCGGAAGGCATCGAGATCAAGTGCGAGAAGCCGACGTCCATCCGCGTGTCAGGTATCGACAAGCAGCGTGTGGGCCAGGTTGCCGCCGAAATTCGCGCCTGGCGCCCGCCGGAGCCCTACAAGGGCAAGGGTGTGCGTTACTCGGACGAGTATGTCGTCCGCAAGGAAGGCAAGAAGAAGTAAGGACGCCGTATCATGGGTTTCTACAAGCGCAAGACATCCGCGGAGAAGCGCCGCGAACGCGTCCGGGGGAAGATCCTGTCGGTGGCCAATGGCCGCCCGCGGCTCTCCATCCATCGGACTTCGAAGCACATCTATGCCCAGGTCATCGACGACAAGGCGGGGGTCACGCTGGCCGCTGCCGGTACCGTCGAGAAGGACCTGAGGGAGAAGGTGGGCAACACCTGCAACGTCGACGCCGCCGCCGAAGTCGGTCGTGTGGTCGCCGAACGTGCGGTTGCCGCCGGGGCGAAGGCTGTTGTCTTCGACCGTGGTGGGCTTCGCTATCATGGCCGCGTCAAGGCGCTGGCTGAAGCCGCCCGTGAGGGCGGTCTGGAATTCTAGGGAGTACGGAACGCATGGCCCGTCCCGATTTCAACGATCGTGACCGTGACAATGAATTCACGGACAAGCTGGTTCACATCAACCGCGTCGCCAAGGTGGTGAAGGGCGGTCGCCGGTTCGGCTTTGCCGCGCTGGTGGTTGTGGGCGACCAGAAAGGCCGCGTCGGCTTTGGCAAGGGCAAGGCCCGTGAAGTGCCGGAGGCGATTCGCAAGGCCACGGAAAGTGCCAAGCGCACCATGATCCGTGTGCCCCTGCGTGAGGGCCGGACGCTGCATCATGATGTGACGGGTCGCCACGGCGCCGGTCGTGTCGTGCTGCGTGCCGCCCCTGCCGGTACCGGTATCATCGCGGGTGGTCCGATGCGTGCGGTGTTCGAGAGCCTGGGTGTGCATGACGTCGTCACCAAGTCGATCGGCACCTCCAACCCCTACAACATGATCCGCGCGACGTTCGATGCGCTGGCGCACATCAACTCGCCGAAGCGGATTGCCGCGAAGCGTGGCCGCAAGGTCGGTGACATTGTCGGTCGTCGTGACGATGCCGCCGCTGCCGCCGCCGCGCAGGAGTGACAGCCATGAGCAACGCGAAGATCAAGGTCACCCAGACCGGCAGCCCGATCGGGCGGCCGAAGGACCAGCGCGCAACGCTGGTCGGCCTGGGGCTGAACAAGATGCACCGTTCGCGCGTTCTGGACGATACGCCGTCCATTCGCGGCATGGTGAACAAGGTACATCACCTGGTGAAGGTGGAGCAGGTCGACGCCTGATCAGGCGGACCGACCGGCACAAGCAGGATAGAAGGACAGGCATCGCATGCGCCTCAATGACATTACGGACAACGAAGGTTCGGCCCGTCCGCGCAAGCGCGTGGGCCGCGGCATGGCGTCCGGCACCGGCAAGACCGCCGGCAAGGGCATGAAGGGTCAGAAGTCGCGCTCCGGCGTGGCGATCAAGGGCTTCGAAGGCGGTCAGATGCCGCTGCATCGGCGTCTGCCGAAGCGCGGCTTCAACAGCCTGAAGTCCTCCGACTTCGCCGAGGTCAATCTCGGTCGCCTGCAGCAGGCGGTCGACGCGGGCAAGCTGGAGGCCGGCGCGAGCGTCGATGCCGCCGCGCTGATTGCCGCCGGTGTCATCCGTCGCGAAGGCGATGGTGTGCGTCTGCTGGGCAACGGCGAACTGACCGTTGCGCTGAACCTGACGGTGGCCGGTGCCTCAGCCGGTGCGGTTGCCGCGGTCGAGAAGGCTGGCGGTTCCGTGACCCAGACCAAGGCACGCACCGAGGCCGATGAGGCCGCGCGGGCTGCCAAGACCGAACGCCGCAAGGCACGGTCCGCAAAGAAAAAGTGATCGACGCCGGGGTGGCATTCATGCGACTGCCGCCCGATCTGGAGATGATCCGGCAAGTCTGAACGGGCGGCGCCTGACCGGGACCGCCCATCTATCGAGGTGAAGCAATGGCGTCAGCCGCCGAACAACTCGCGGCCAATGTTAACTGGAGTGCCTTCGCGAAAGCGACGGAACTCCAGAAGCGTCTGTGGTTTACCCTCGGTGCGCTGATTGTCTTCCGCCTTGGCACCTATATCCCGGTGCCGGGTGTCGATCCGGCGATCATGCGTGACGTGTTCGAACAGAACGCCAATGGCGTGTTCGGCATGTTCAATGTCTTTGCCGGTGGCGCGCTCGAGCGCATGACGATCTTCGCGCTGAACGTCATGCCCTACATCTCCGCCTCGATCATCATGCAGCTGATGACCACGATCTCTCCCACTGTCGAACAGTGGAAGAAGGAGGGGGAGCAGGGCCGCAAGAAGATCAACCAGTATACCCGCTACGGCACCGTGATCCTGGCGGCCTTCCAGGCCTATGGTATCTCGATCGGTCTCGAGGGGCTGGAGGGATCGGGCGGCAATGCGGTGCATTCGCCAGGCGCCTTCTTCCGTTTCACCACAGTGGTGACGCTGACCGGCGGCACCATGTTCCTGATGTGGCTGGGTGAGCAGATCACCTCGCGCGGTGTCGGCAACGGTATTTCCCTGATCATCTTCGCCGGTATCGTCGCCGAGCTGCCGAGTGCGCTCGCCGGTACCCTGGAACTTGGCCGTCTGGGCACGCTGTCGACCGGTATCATCCTGTTCCTGATGATCCTGATCGTCGGCGTCATTGCCTTCATCGTCTACATGGAGCGGGCGCAGCGGAAGGTGCTGGTGCAGTACCCGAAGCGGCAGATGGGCAACCGCATGGTCGGTGGCGAGACCTCGCATCTGCCGCTGAAGCTGAACACTGCCGGTGTCATTCCGCCGATCTTCGCGTCGTCCCTGCTGCTGATGCCCGTTACCGTGGCGCAGTTCAGCCAGGGTCAGGGACCGGAATGGATGCAGACCATCGTGGCCATGCTCGGTCGCGGTCAGCCGCTCTATCTGGCGCTCTATATCGGCGGCATCATCTTCTTCTGCTTCTTCTATACGTCGGTTGTCTTCAACCCGACCGACACAGCGGACAACCTGAAGAAGAATGGCGGCTTCGTGCCCGGCATCCGGCCGGGGCAGCGTACCGCGGAACATCTCGACTACATCCTGACCCGTATCACGGTGATCGGTGCGGCCTATCTGACGGCGGTCTGTCTGCTGCCCGAACTGCTGATCAGCCAGTGGGGCGTGCCCTTCTATTTCGGCGGCACGTCGCTGCTGATCGTTGTGTCGGTGACCATGGATACGGTCGGACAGGTGCAGAGCCATCTGCTGGCGCACCAGTATGAAGGGCTGATCAAGAAGTCTCGCCTGCGGGGAGGGCGCCGATGAACATCATTCTTTTCGGTCCGCCGGGCGCGGGCAAGGGCACCCAGGCGGAGTTCATCGTGAACCGCTTTCAGGTGGTCCAGCTTTCGACGGGCGACATGCTGCGCGCGGCGGTGAGCCAGGGAACGGAACTCGGCAAGATGGCCAAGGCTGTCATGGATGCCGGCGATCTGGTCGATGACGCGATCATCCTGGGCATCATCGGTGACCGGATCGCGGAACCCGACTGTGCCAAGGGCTTCATCCTCGACGGCTTTCCGCGCACGCTGCCGCAGGCCGAAGGGCTGGACAGCATGCTGGCCGAGAAAGGCCTGAAGCTGGATGCGGTGATCGAAGTCCGTGTGCCGGATGAGGAGCTGTTCTCCCGGATCGAGAAACGTGCGGCGGAGACGGGCGGTGCCCGGGCCGACGACAATGCGGAGACGCTGAAGAAGCGTCTGGAAGTCTATCATTCACAGACCGCACCGGTGCTGCCCTACTACCAGGACAAGGGCATGCTCAAGACGGTGGACGGCCTGCAGGCGATCGAGGCGGTGACCGCCGAGATCATGTCGATCCTGGAGGGTTGAGAACTTAGTACGAGAGGCTGAGAGACCGCTGGTTTGGGGTGGTTGACGGGCACGGTTCGATACGTATAATCGCGCGCCTTCAACAGATCATCGTCCCTTGACGGTTTTTCCGCGGTCCTTTCGGCTTGCGTTATGAGGAGATTGCGCGTGGCGCGTATTGCTGGTGTGAATATCCCGACCTCGAAAAGGGCGGAAATCGGACTGACCTACATTCACGGAATCGGGCGCACCAAGGCGCGCGAGATCTGCGAGGCGGTCGGCATCGCGCGGGAGCGCCGCGTGAACGAGCTGACCGAGGCGGAGGTCATCCAGATCCGCGAAGTGATCGAGAGCGGTCATCTGGTGGAAGGTGATCTGCGGCGCGAAGTCGCCATGAACATCAAGCGCCTGATGGATCTGAAGTGTTATCGCGGTCTGCGCCATCGCCGGGGTCTCCCGGTTCGTGGTCAGCGGACTCACACCAATGCACGTACCCGCAAGGGCCCCGCAAAGGCCATTGCCGGCAAGAAAAAGTAGGGAACGATGGCGAAGAAAGAGACACGGGTCCGCCGTCGCGAGCGGAAGAACATCACCAATGGCGTCGCGCACGTCCAGGCGACGTTCAACAACACCATGATCACCATCACCGACGTGCAGGGGAACGCGATTTCGTGGTCCTCCGCCGGCATGATGGGATTCAAGGGGTCACGCAAGTCCACGCCTTACGCTGCCCAGATGGCGGCCGAGGATGCGGGCAAGAAGGCGCAGGAACACGGCGTGAAGACGCTGGAAGTCAAGGTTCGGGGTCCGGGATCGGGTCGTGAGTCGGCCCTGCGCGCGCTTCAGGCCACCGGGTTCAACGTGACGTCGATCCGTGACGTGACGTCCATCCCGCACAATGGCTGCCGTCCGAAGAAGCGTCGTCGCGTCTGAGTACCTGTCCAGGCTGTCATCCTGACAGCGTGGGCGCATGTGAGGCCCGGGACACCCTGTGGTGCCCGGGTGCTGCCATGCTGAACGAACAATGAGGTCCGCGAAGTGATCCAGCGCAACTGGAAAGAGTTGATCAAGCCCGAAAAGCTCGAGATCAACGCAGAAGATCCCAAGCGCAAGGCGACTGTCGTGGCGGAACCGCTGGAGCGCGGTTTCGGCATGACGCTCGGCAATGCGCTGCGTCGTGTGCTGCTGTCCAGTCTCCAGGGCGCTGCCGTCACGGCGATCCACATCGACAATGTGCTGCACGAATTCTCCTCCATCGAGGGCGTGCGCGAGGATGTCACCGACATCGTGCTGAACGTGAAGCAGCTCGCCATCGCCATGCATGGCGAGGGGCCGAAGCGGATCACGCTGCGCGCGACCGGGCCGGGTGCCGTTACCGCCGGTCAGATCGAGACCGGGCATGACATCGATGTGCTGAACCCCGATCTGGTGCTGATGCATCTGGACGATGGTGCCAGCATCAACATCGAGATGACGGTGAACAACGGCAAGGGCTACGTTCCGGCCAGCGCCAACCGTCCGGAAGATGCGCCGATCGGTCTGATTCCGGTGGATGCGCTCTATTCGCCGATCCGCAAGGTCGCCTATCGCGTCGAGAACACGCGTGAGGGCCAGGTGCTGGATTACGACAAGCTCAGCATGGATATCCTGACCAACGGTGCCATCAGCCCCGAGGATGCCGTGGCCTATGCCGCGCGGATCCTGCAGGACCAGCTGCAGCTCTTCATCAATTTCGAGGAGCCGAAGCGGGAGCAGGTCGAGGAGCGCTCGGGCGAGCCGGAGATCAACCGCAACCTGCTGCGGAAGGTCGACGAGCTGGAGCTCTCGGTGCGTTCGGCCAATTGCCTGAAGAACGACAACATCGTCTATATCGGCGATCTGATCCAGAAGACGGAAGCGGAGATGCTCCGTACCCCGAACTTCGGTCGGAAGTCGCTGAACGAGATCAAGGAAGTGCTCGGTCAGATGGGCCTGCGCCTCGGCATGGAAGTGCCGGGCTGGCCGCCGGACAATATCGAGGAAATGGCCAAGCGGCTCGAAGACCACTACTGAGGCGGACCTCCGGTCGGCTTCCTTTGAAGAAGGTTTCCAAATCATGCGTCATCGCAACAAGGGGCGTCGGTTCAACCGCTCCAGCTCGCATCGGAAAGCGATGCTGTCGAACCTCTGCAACGCGCTGATCAAGCACGAGCAGATAAAGACCACACTGCCGAAGGCGAAGGACCTGCGTCCGGTTGTCGAGAAGCTGGTGACCCTGGCCAAGCGGGGTGGTCTGCACGCCCGCCGTCAGGCCTATGCCCAACTGCCGGAAGAGAAGGTGGTGGCGAAGCTGTTCGACGAGCTGGCCGGTCGCTACGCGGATCGTTCGGGCGGTTACACCCGCATCATCAAGGCCGGTTTCCGTTATGGCGACGCCGCGCCGATGGCGATCATCGAATTCGTTGACCGTGACACGGACGCCAAGGGCACGGACAGTGGTCCGGTCCAGGGTGACGACGAGGATGATTTCGAGGACGCCGCCTGATCAGGCCAGTCCGGTTCCGCAGACGCGGTGCCACTGAGATGTCAGAATGGGGCGGTCCGGTTGACGGATCGCCCCATTTTCGTTTCCACCAGCACGCTGGAGTCGATCCATGCGCAAGATCCTGTTCATGCCCCTGCTGGCTTTCGCGGTGACCGTGGCGGTCGCCTCGGCCTCCGCCCAGACGGTTCCGCAGGACCGTGCTGCGCTGACCCAGAGCTTCGCGCCGCTGGTGGAGCAGGTGGCACCGGCGGTGGTGAACATCTACGCCAAGCGCATGGTACGGCAGCGCGCCAATCCCCTGTTCGATGATCCCTTCTTTGGTCGTTTCTTCGGTGACGTGTTCCGGCGCAACCGCCCGAAGGAGGAACGCTCCCTCGGGTCCGGCGTGATCATGGATGGGGCGGGGCTGGTGGTGACCAACCATCATGTCGTGGCGGATGCGGAGGACATCACGGTTGTCCTCAACGACCGGCGGGAGTTCGAGGCACGGCTGGTGCTGTCGGACGAGGATACGGATCTCGCCGTGCTCTCGATCGAACCGGAGGGCGGAGATCTGCCGTTCCTGCGGGTGCGGTCGTCCGACACCATTCGGGTGGGCGATATCGTGCTGGCCATCGGCAATCCGTTCGGTGTCGGCCAGACCGTGACCAGCGGCATCATTTCCGGTCTGGCCCGCAGTCACGTGACCGATTCCGGTGGGCCGCAGTCATTCATCCAGACCGATGCGGCGGTCAATCCGGGCAATTCGGGCGGGGCGCTGGTCGGCATCGACGGGCTGCTGGTCGGGGTCAATACCGCGATCTTTTCCCGGTCGGGGGGCAGCCATGGTGTCGGCTTTGCCATTCCGGCCGACCTGGTGGCGGCGGTCGTTCAGGCCGCACGCAATGGCACGGGACTGGTGCGGGCGTGGGTCGGTATGGAAGGGCAGGATCTGACGGCTGACCTGGCCCAGGGCATCGGGCGGGCGAGGCCAGGCGGCGTGCTGGTCGCGGATCTCTATCCGGGCGGCGCGGCAGAGCGTGCCGGACTGCGTCAGGGCGACGTGGTGCTGCGGGTCGACGGGCGCGCGGTCCGTGATCCGGCAGAGATGCAGTTTCGCATCGCGACCCTGCCAATCGGGGGGGAGGTCGATCTGACGGTCTGGCGGCGTGGTGAGACACTGTCGCTTGCCCTGCCGCTGGAGGCCGCGCCGGAGGACCCGCCACGGGACGTCGTGGATCTGTCGGGCAGCCATCCGCTGCAGGGGGCGAAGGTAGGCAACATGTCGCCGGCCTTTGCGCTGGAACTGGATCTGGACCCGATGCAGCGCGGGGTGATCATCCTTGGCGTGCGCCGGGGTGCGCCCGTCTCGCGCTTCGACTTCCGGCCCGGCGATATCATCCGCAGTGTCAACGGACGGCCGGTCGAGCGCACCCGTGGACTGGACCGTCGGCTGGCCGACGAGCCGGAGCAATGGGTCATCGATGTCCTGCGCGCCGGTCGCGCCCATCAGGTCCGTGCCAGGCGGAATTCATGACCGGTTCCCTGTTCGAGGCGGCGGGCGTTGATGACGGCATTCCCCGACCCCTGGCAGACCGTCTGCGGCCGCAGTCGCTGGAACAGGTCGTAGGGCAGGATCATCTGCTGACGGGGGAGGGACCCATCGCCCGCATGGCCGCGCAGCGCCGTCCGGGGGCGGTGATTCTCTGGGGCCCGCCGGGAACCGGCAAGACCACCATCGCACGGCTGCTGGCCGGTTCGGTCGATATGGAGTTCGTGCAACTGTCCGCCGTGTTCTCTGGCGTCGCCGACCTGCGGAAGGCCTTTGATCAGGCGCGGGCCCGGCGCAGCGACGGACGCGGCACCCTGTTGTTCGTTGACGAGATCCATCGGTTCAACCGCGCGCAGCAGGACGGATTCCTGCCGGTGGTGGAGGACGGGACCATCGTGCTGATCGGCGCGACGACCGAGAATCCGTCGTTCGAGCTCAATCCCGCGCTGCTGTCGCGCTGTCAGGTGCTGGTATTGCGGCGGCATGATGATGCGGCGCTGGAGGCTTTGCTGACCCGGGCGGAAGCCCTGATGGAAGCGCCATTGCCACTCACCGCGGACGGGCGGCTGACACTGAAGGCCATGGCGGACGGAGATGGCCGCTATCTGCTCAACCTGGCGGAGGAACTCTACCGTCTGGCGCCCCCGTCACCGCTTGAACCGTCGGAACTGGCGGAGGCGCTGCAACGCCGCGCGCCGATCTACGACAAGGGGCAGGAGAGCCACTACAATCTGATCAGTGCCCTGCACAAGTCGCTGCGCGGGTCGGACTGCGACGCGGCGCTCTACTGGCTGGCGCGGATGCTGGCGGGGGGCGAGGACCCGCTGTTCATCGCCCGGCGTCTGGTCCGCTTCGCCTCGGAGGACATCGGGCTGGCGGATCCGGAGGCGCTGCACCAGGCGCTCGCCGCCAAGGCGGCCTATGATTTCGTCGGCTCGCCGGAGGGGGAACTGGCACTGGCGCAGGCGGTGCTCTACCTCGGTACGGCGCCGAAATCGAACGCCGCCTATGTCGCCATGAAACAGGCGCAGAAGGCCGCGCGCGCCACCGGCTCCCTGTCGCCGCCGATGCATATCCTGAACGCGCCGACGGGCATGATGAAGGATCTGGGGTATGGCAAGGGCTATGCCTATGACCATGATCAGGAAGACGGCTTCTCGGGTCAGAACTATTTCCCCGATGACATGCCGCGACAACAGTTCTACCAGCCTGTGGAACGCGGCTTCGAGCGCGAGGTGGGCAAGCGCCTGGCCTACTGGAACAGGATCCGTGACCGCCGCGCGGGGGAGAGTGAATGATGTCACCAGGCCTGATCGTCGCGATTGCGCTGGGTGGCGCGGTGGGGGCCGTGGTGCGCTACGGTGTGGTGCAGACCACGTTGCGGCTCTGGGGTACGGGTTTCCCGGTGGGCACGCTGGTGGTCAATATCGTCGGCAGTCTGGCGATGGGACTGGCCGTGGAATGGCTGACCGCACGCGGCATGTCCGATGCCTGGCGTGGATTTCTGACCGTTGGCCTGCTGGGCGCCCTGACCACCTTCTCCACCTTCTCGCTGGATGTGGCCCTGTTGCATGGGCGGGGTGAGATGGCGCTGGCGGCGCTGTATGTGATGCTGTCGGTGTGCCTGTCCGTGGGCGCGCTGTTTCTTGGATTGTGGCTTGGGCGGGGGATGTTTGCATGAGTGGTGTTCGCCATGAACGTGTGGGCCGTGACGAGGACGGCATGCGCATCGATCGCTGGTTCCGCAGCCGCTTCCCCGATGTGACCCAGGGACGGGTGCAGAAGATGCTGCGCAAGGGCGAGATCCGTCTCGACGGCGGACGGGTCAAGGCCGACACGCGGGTTGCCGCGGGACAGCAGGTGCGCGTGCCGCCACTGGCGCCCATGCCGCGTGCCGACCGCAAGCCACAGACCCGGCCCGTCACATGGACCGAGTCGGAAGCACGGGATCTGCAGAACCTGGTCATCTATCGCGACCGGGAGGTGCTGGTGATCAACAAGCCAGCCGGACTGGCCGTGCAGGGGGGCAGTGGCATCAGCCGTCATCTGGATGGCATGCTGCCCGCGCTGACCTTCGACGCCGACGAGACGCCGCGTCTGGTGCACCGGCTGGACCGGGATACCTCCGGCGTGCTGGTGCTGGCCCGTACCCGTCAGGCGGCGCAATGGCTGACCCGCGCCTTTCGCGACCGGGCCACCGTCAAGACCTACTGGGCCATCTGCATCGGCGCGCCACGACCTGCGGAGGGAACCATCGATCTGCCCCTGCTGAAGGAAGGGGGCAATTTCGGCGAACGGGTGGAGGCGGTGCCGGAGGGCGGGCAGCGTGCCATCACCCAGTACATGACTGTCGCACATGCCGCGAAACGTGCCGCCTGGCTGGCCATGCGCCCCGTGACCGGGCGGACGCATCAGCTTCGGGTCCACGCAACGGAGATCGGGCACCCGATCATCGGCGACGGCAAGTACGGCGGTGCCGATGCGCACCCAGGCGGCTTCGATGGCCAGCTTCATCTGCATGCCCGCCGACTGGAACTGCGACGCCCCGACGGGCGCATGCTGGACGTCACCGCCGATCCGTCACGGCACATGCTGAATGCCATGGATCTGCTGGGGTTCGACGTGAACGACATTGCCGCGGACATCATCTGGCCGGACGCCTGATTCCAAACCGTCACATGACCGTGTTAACGGATTGCTTGCCCCGGGAGTGGTCCAACCGGTCTCGGGCACTGTAGAAATTCCGTCTGAACTGCTGGAGTTGATCCTCATGCGTCGTCGCGGTTTCCTGATCGGAGCGCCCCTGGTTGCCGTCATGCTGCTGCTCACGGGATGCAGCCTGTTCACCTCCCTGCCCGAGAAGACCAGCACGGCGGAGCGGATTGCCGGTTTGCCTACTGCGGGCCTGGATCTGCAGCGGCCGGTGGAGGTGCGCTGGAACAGCCACATGGTGCCGTGGATCACGGCGGAGACCGATGATGACGCCGCCTATGCGCTGGGTCTGGTACACGCCCATCTCAGGCTCGGCCAGATGGAGATCGCGCGCAGGCTGGCCGCCGGTCGCCTGTCGGAGATCGGCGGCGTCCTGGCCGCCGACATCGACGAGACCATCCGCATCATTGGCTACTACCGGGGAACCCGGGAAGCCTTCGCGCAGTTGCCGGAACCGACCCGACGCTGGCTGCAGCGCTTCACGGACGGTATCAACGCCTATCTGGCTCAACTGACCGATCTGCCGCACGAATACAAGCTGTTCGCCTTCGAGCCGGAACCCTGGACTGTCTATGACGTGATGGCATTTGGTCGGCTCGCGGGGTCAGACGTGAACTGGCTCACGGGGATCGGCATGCTGGCTCTCAGCGACCGGCCCGACTGGCCCGATATCTGGGCGCAGGCGATGGCGTTCAACGGTGGTGCGGTGCCAAGCGTGGCGGTCGGTGGCGCGGCGGAGGAACGGCAGAATGCGGCGCGTCTGGCAACGATGCTGGACATGATCGGTGCCCATGCCCGCAGCGGCTCCAATGCCTGGGCCGTCAGCGGTGAGAGATCGGCAAGTGGCAAGCCTGTGCTGGCCACCGATCCCCATCTGGGTATCCTTGCCCCGAACGTCTGGATTCTGGCCGGGCTCAAGTCGCCGGGTCATGAGGTCGTGGGCATGATGCCCGCCGGCCTGCCGGTATTCGGGCTGGGACGCAGCCAGCATCTTGCGTGGGGCGCGACCAACCTGCGTGCCCGATCCAGTGATCTGGTTGATGTGACCGACCTGCCGGATAGTGCCTACGGGATCGAGCAGGAAACGGTCAGGATCCGCTTCGGCTTCGACCGTGATGTGGAGCGCAGGGTCTCGCCCTATGGTCCCCTGATCACCGACAGCCCGCTGGTGAACGATCCGAAGGGGCGCCGTATTGCCCTGCGCTGGATCGGGCATCTGCCGTCCGATGAACTGACGGCCTACATCGCTGGCGCACAGGCGACCAGCATCGCGGAGTTCCGTGCGGCCTTTGCCGACTATGCGGTACCTGGCCTGGCCTTCGTGGTGGCCTCGGCCGATGGCGACATTGCGATAGGTACCGCGGCCAGACTGCCGGTCCGCCCGCTGGACATACCGCGCGACCTGGTGCTGCCCGTTCCGGTCGAAGGGGCGGACCCCTGGGACCGCGTGCTCGGGGCCGCCGACCTGCCGTGGATCGTCAATCCGGCCCGGGGCTATGTTGCCTCCGCCAACAATCCGACCGCGATTGCCTCCATTCCCCTGACCATGTTCGATACGCCGCCTGACCGGATCACCCGGCTGAACGCGCGTCTGGCCGCCGCGACAGCCGTCGATCGCGACTTCATGGCGGAACTGCAGCGCGATACCTATTCCATGTCGGCGGTATTCCTGCGCGATGCCATCGTGGAGGCCGCCCTGGCGGCTGGCATGGCCGAGCAACTGCCGGCGCGGATGGTTGCCTGGGATGGTCAGTACACGGTGGATTCCGAGGGCGCGCTGCTGTTGGAGGCGATGCAGGCGACCCTGGCCCCGAACGTCTATGACACGCTGGATGAAGCGGACGTCTTCGATGTGGTCAGCCGCTGGTCCTGGTTCCGCTACAAGCTGGCGGCGGACATTCGCCGCCTTTCAGCGGAACAGGTTCGGGCCATCATGCCCGCGGCACTGGACGCCGCCGCGAAGGCGGATACGGAATTCGGTGAGTGGGGACAGATGCATCGCCTGCAACTGCGTCATCCGCTGGCCAATGCACCGGTGCTTGGCGGTCGCTATGTCTTTGCCGACGTGCCCTCCGGCGGATCGAACGAGACAGTCATGAAGTCGGCGCACAGTCCGACGACCGAACGCCATCCGGCGAGCTATGGCAGCCAGGCGCGACAGATCAACGACATGGCGGATCCGGACGCGAACTGGTTCGTGCTTCTGGGGGGTCAGGATGGCTGGATGAATGCGGAAGCCTTCGCCGACCAGTTGCCGCTCTGGCAGCGGGGCGAGTACATCCGGATCCCGTTGACCCGTCCGGCGGTGGAGGCCGATTTCGACCGGGTCACCGTGCTGCGCCCGTCCAGCCGGTAAGCGCGCGTCACCCGATCCGTCGGAACGGGTGGGCGCGGTAGACGCCGAGTTCGCGCACGGTGGTCGAGTAGTAGCGCAGTTCGTCCAGGGCCCGGGCGACGGCAACGTCCGAGACATGTCCCTCGATCTCCGCGTAGAACTGCGCCACCGTGAAGCTCATGTCGGTGATGTAGCTCTCCAGCTTCACCACATTGATGCCATTGGTCGCAAAGCCGCCCAGTCCCTTGTAGAGCGCGGCGGGCACGCTGCGCACCTGGAACACCAGGCTGGTGATCGCGGGCTCGTCCGGCGGTGAATCCATGCGCTGGCGGGACATGATGACGAAACGGGTGGTATTGCCTATCCGGTCCTCGATGCGGCTGCGCAGCGGCTTCAGGCCGTAGATCTCGGCTGCCAGGGAGGAGGCGATGGCAGCTTCCTCGGGGTTGTTGCGTTCCGCCACTTCCTGCGCGGAACCGGCTGTGTCGGCGGCCACCACGGCTTCGATTCCCAGTTCACGGATGATGTCCCGGCACTGGGCCAGCGCCTGTTCGTGGCTGTAGACGCGCTTGACGCTCTCCAGCGTCGCGCCTTCCGGGGCCAGCAGCATGTGCTGCACGCTCTGGAAGTGTTCGCCGATGATGTAGAGGCCGGAGTTGGGCAGCAGGTGATGAATGTCGGCCACGCGCCCGCCCAGGCTGTTCTCGATCGGGATCATCCCGACATCGACCGTCCCGGACTTCACCGCGTCGAAGGCGGCGTCGAATGTCTTGCAGGCCACGGCCTCCGCATTCGGAAACACTTCCCGGCAGGCCAGGTTGGAATAGGCACCGGGGACGCCCTGGAAGGCGACCGTCTTGGGCGAAACCTGCATGTTCATGGGACTGTGTTTCCTGTCGGGTCGGGAAGTGATTCGGCTGGTCGGGGTGAGGGGGGTGAAACTCGGCTCGCGGTCCGGCCCGCGCGGCCGGTTTCAGGCGCGGCGGCTGGCAAACAGGGCCCGCATCCGCGCCAGATCCTCTGGTGTATCGACCCCGAACGGAATTGTCTGCACCCTTGCGGCATCAATGCGCATGCCGTTCTCAAGCGCCCGCAGCTGTTCCAGCTTCTCGCGCTGTTCCAGCGGGCTGGGCGGCAGGGCGACGAAACGCTGGAGTGCTGCCCTGCGGTAGGCATAGAGGCCGATGTGGTGCCAGTAGGGACCGTCGCCACCGGGCGCGCGCAGGCGCGTGAACCAGAGCGCGCGGGCAATGTCCTGCCCGGCATCGAAGGCTGTCACGACCTTCACGGCATTGGGGTCGTCCACCTCAGCCGGGTCATCGATCTCCGCCACCAGGGTGCCGATATCGACTGCGCTGTCCGCCTGCAGGGGCGCGAGCACGGCGCGGATGGTTTCGGCGTCCAGGGCCGGCAGATCGCCCTGCAGGTTGATGATCGCGTCGTGTGACCCGTCCGGGTCGGCACGGTTCAGGGCCTCGAAGATGCGGTCGGAGCCGGACGGGTGTGCCGGGTCGGTCAGCACCGCCGTACCGCCTGCGTCCTGCACGACGTCGCAGACTTCCCTTTCCGCCGCGGCCACCACCACGGGGCCCAGATCCGCCTCCTGCCCCCGGCGGAGAACCTGCACGATCATGGGCACGCCTTCGATCTCCGCCAGCGGTTTGCCGGGCAGACGGGTGGAGGCCATGCGGGCGGGTATGATCAGGATCGGGCGCATGGCATTGTCATCTTCCGGGTGGGGCCTAGGGTCTATGCGGCGTTTGACCGCATCATTCCGAGGGGGGGCGAAAGGGTATCACCAGACACGTATCGTTGTGGCCCTGCGAGGGGACGCACGATCACTGGCGCCGCCTGATTGGCATCCAGAAAACCGGAAGGATCGAGCCGTGAAATTCGACATGTTTGAGTTCAACAAGATTGCGGGCGCAGTCCTGTTCACCGTCCTGATCGGCTTTGGTGTGTCGGAGCTTTCCGGCATCCTGATCCACCCTGCCGGTCACAGCGACACTGTCGCCTATCCGGTCCCCGATATCCCGGAGAGTGGCGCGGTCGCTGCGGAAGCCGCTGACGAGCCTGCGGTATCCATCGGCACGCTGCTGGCCAGCGCCGACGCCGCCAAGGGCGAGAAGGTCTTCAAGAAGTGCGCCGCCTGCCACACCATCGACGATGGCGGTCCCAACAAGGTCGGCCCGAACCTGCATGGCATCCTGGACCGTGACATCGGTTCCATCGGCGGCTTTGCCTATTCGGCGGATCTGGCGGAGCTGGAAGGCAACTGGACCTATGAGTCGCTGAATGCGTTCCTGACCAAGCCGAAGGATTTCGCGTCCGGCACCAAGATGGCCTTCGCGGGCATCAAGAAGGATATCGATCGCGCCGACCTGATCCTCTACATGCGTGCGCAGGGTGACGCCGACACGCCGCTGCCGGCCGAGTGATCACGACATCTTCTCCGATACCGGTAGCTGACCCTGAACTGATCGCGTTCGCGCACGATCTTGCGGATCGTGCGGGCGCGGTCATCCGGCCGCTGTTTCGTCAGCCACTGGACGTCGACACCAAGTCCGATGCCAGCCCGGTGACGATTGCCGATCGCGGGGCCGAGGCGGCGATCCGGGAACTGATCAACGACCGCTACCCGGAGCATGGCATCCTGGGGGAGGAGTTCGGTGCGGAACGCGCGGACGCCGACTGGGTCTGGCATCTGGACCCGATCGACGGCACCAAGTCCTTCATCTGCGGCTCTGCCCAGTTCGCGACCCTGATCGCGCTGGCCTGGCGCGGGGAGCCGGTGATCGGCATCATCGACCAGCCGATCCAGCGGGAACGCTGGGTGGGGGTGACGGGCAAGCCGACCCTGTTCAACGGCAAGCCCGTGCAGACCCGCGAATGCGCCGGGATAGACCAGGCGACCTTCTTCTCCTGGGGCGCGGAATGTTTCGAAGGCGACCGCGGTGCCGCGCTCTGGCGGCTGGCGGAGGGGACTGCGCTGCGACGCTACAGCGCCGATGCCTATGCCTATGGTCTGCTGGCGCTGGGCTTCGTCGACATCGTGGCGGAGAACGACCTGAAGCCGCATGACTATCTGGCCCTTGCCCCCGTCGTGAATGGTGCCGGTGGCCGCATCACCGACTGGGAAGGCAACCCGATTCGGTTCGGAACCGGTGCCGAGACGGTGGCCGTCGGTGACCCCGCGCTGCATGCGGAAGTGATCGCCCGCCTGAAAGGTTGACGCGATCACGGTTGCGCGTCTTTCGCCCCGTGCCCAACTCTGGTCATAATGAAACGGCAAGCCGCTGTGACTGGCGTGAACAGATGGAGGATGATGCCGGTGAAGCTTTCGGGTTCGAAGACCATTCTGGGTGCCGTGCTGCTGCTGGCCGCGATCGGCATCAATGCCGGGTCTGCGCTGGCGGAGAATGTCGAGAAGACCCATGCACTGTCGCTGCTGGGCGAACCGCAGTATCCGCCGGGCTTCGATCATCTGAGCTTCGTGAACCCTGACGCGCCGAAGGGCGGCACGCTGCGTCTCAGTGCCTTCGGCGGCTTCGATTCCCTCAATCCCTACATTCCGAAGGGCAATGCGGCCAGTGCCGCCGCGCAGGCCATCGAGACCCTGATGGACACGCATCTGGGTGAGCCCTCCGCGGAGTACGGGCTGATCGCCGAAACGGTTGAAGTGCCGGAGGATGACTCCTGGGTCATCTTCAACCTGCGGGAGGAAGCGCGCTTCCACGACGGGTCGCCGATTACCGCCGAGGACGTGGTCTTCAGTTTCGAGCGGCTGCAGGAGGAAGGCGAGCCCTTCTACCGCTACTATTACCGCAACGTCGTCAGCCACGAGATCCTTGGTCCCCGTCGGGTGAAGTTCACCTTCTCCAGTGCCGGAAACCGGGAGCTGCCGCAGATCATGGGGCAGTTGCCGGTGATGTCGAAGGCCTGGTGGTCGACCCGCGAATTCGGGGCCACGACGCTGGAGGCCCCCATGGGGTCCGGCCCCTACCGCGTCTCCGAAGTGGAACCGAACCGCCGCGTCGTTCTGGAGCGGGTCCCCGACTACTGGGGCCGCGACCTGGGCTTGGCGAAGGGGCGCTACAACTTCGACCGTATCCAGTACGAATATTTCGCTGACCGCACCGCGCTGCTGGAGGCGTTCAAGGCCAATGTCTACGACTTCCGCTCGGAGAACAGCTCGAAGGACTGGGCCACGGGCTACGACTTCCCGGCCCGCAAGGACGGGCGCGTGAAGCTGGAACTGGTGCCCCACAATCGCCCCACCGGCATGCAGGGCTTCATCTACAACCTGCGCCGCCCGTTGTTTCAGGACCCGGCGCTGCGGCAGGCGCTGGCCTATGCCTTCGATTTCGAATGGGCCAACCAGAACCTGTTCTTCGGACAGTATACCCGCACCCAGAGCTTCTATTCGAACACGGAGCTTGCCTCGACCGGCCTGCCATCGCCGGAGGAACTGAAGCTGCTGGAGCCGCTGCGGGGCCAGATCCCGGATGCGGTCTTCACGGAAACCTACGAGGCCCCGTCGACCGAGGGGCGGGGCGGATTGCGCAGCAACCTGCGGGAGGCCAACCGGACCCTGAAACAGGCCGGCTACCTCATTCGCGACGGCAAGCTGATCGACCCGGCAACCGACGCGCCGGTGACCTTCGAGATCCTGCTGATCGATCCGGGTTTCGAGCGGATCGTGCTGCCCTTCACGCAGAACCTTGCCCGACTGGGTGTCGATGCAACGGTGCGTGTCATCGATTCGGCGCAGTACCAGAACCGGCTGCGCGCCTTCGAGTTCGACATGGTTGTCGGCACCTTGCCGCAATCGGCCAGTCCGGGAAATGAACAGCGGGATTTCTTCGGCTCTGCCGCGGCGGAGCGGGAAGGCAGCCGCAACCTGATGGGGCTGAAGTCGGAGGCGGTGGACAAGCTGATCGAGCATGTGATCTTCGCCGATAGCCGCGAATCCCTGATCACCGCCACCCGCGCCCTCGACCGTGTGCTGCTGCATTCGCATCTGGTGATCCCGCAATGGCATATCTCCGCCAGCCGGATCGCCTATTGGGACAAGTTCGGCAGGCCGGACACCAACCCGTCCTACGGTGTCGATATCTTCTCCTGGTGGGTGGACCCGGAGAAGGCAGCAAGGATCGGGGGCAAGGCACAGTGAGGTGCACCGTGAGGCGCACCGTGCCCGTACTGGCGGCATGCGCGCTGGCACTGCTGGTCCTGCTGCCGTGGGGGCAGGCGGTTTCCGAACCGCGTCACGGGATCTCCGTCTTCGGCAAGCTGAAGTACGGACCGGATTTCCGGCACTTCGACTGGGCCGATCCGGCGGCACCGAAGGGCGGACTCCTGCGCATCCGCGACCTCGGTACCTTCGACACGGTCAACCTCTACATCCTGAAGGGGCGGCGCCCGAGTGCCATCCAGCTGCACGAGATCCGGCTGCACGAGCGGCTGATGGTGCGGTCCTATGACGAGCCGGATGCGCATTATGCACTGGTGGCCAAGACCGTGGATGTGGCGGAAGACGGGCGGACAGCGACGTTTCAGCTCGACGCGCGGGCCCGGTTCCACGATGGCAGCCCGATCCGCGCCGAGGATGTTGTCTGGAGCCTGAACACGATCCGCGACAAGGGCCATCCGGTACTGCGCAGCGTCTTCGCCAAGGCGACGGCGGAAGTGCTTGCACCAGACAGGGTCCGTTTCAGTTTCGCACCGGGGGCGCCCCGCGACCTGGCGGTCCGCGTTGCAGGTGACCTGCCGATCCTTTCGGCGAACTACTACGCGACTCACGACTTCACCGAGACCACGCTGGATCCGCCGCTCGGCTCCGGTCCCTATCGGATCAGCAAGGTGCGTTCCGGCAGCAGCATCGAGGTGGAGCGTGTCGCGGACTACTGGGCTGCCGATCTGCCGGTCAATCGGGGCCTGTGGAACTTCGACACCATCCGCGTCGACTACTACCAGGACCGCACCTCCGCCCTGCTTGCCTTCTTTGCCGATGAATATGACTTCCGGGAGGAGTTCACGTCCAAGAGCTGGGCCACCGAATATGACGACAAGCAGCCGGTGCAGGACGGTCGGATCGAACGGCTGACCCTGTCCGACGGTCGCCCGTCGGGCGCGCAGGGCTGGTTCCTGAACCTGCGCCGCGACCGCTTCGCCGACCCGAGGGTGCGCAAGGCGCTGGACCTGGCGTTCGATTTCGAATGGACCAACAGGAACATCTTCTACGGCCTCTACAAGCGGACCGGGTCGGTGTTCGAGAATTCGGAACTGGCGCAGGACGGTCCGCCGTCGGCGGCGGAACTGGCCCTGCTGGAACCCCTGCGCGGGCAGGTGCCGGACGGCGTTTTCGGAGATGCCTATGCGAGTGCATCGACCGAGGCGAAGGGCGGTATCCGCGGACAGTTGCGCCAGGCCGGTCGTCTGCTGAAACAGGCCGGCTGGGAAATACGGGACGGGGTGCTGGTGGACGCGAAGGGGGAACCCTTCGCACTCGAATTCCTGATGTACCAGCCTTCCTTCGAGCGGGTGATCGGTCCCTACGTGAAGAATCTGGAGCGGCTGGGCATCCGCGCGACCATGCGCTTCGTCGATGCGGCGCAGTATGTGGAACGGGTGAAGGCCTTCGATTTCGATCTGGTCACGGCACGCTTTTCACCACCGGAGACGCCGGGGGCGGAACTCTACAGCTTCTGGGGCAGTGCTCAGACCGATGTGCCGGGCTCCAACAACTACGCCGGAGTCAGGGACCCGGCGGTGGATGCCCTGATCGAGGATGTGCTGTCCGCGCCTGACCGCCCGGCCCTGCTGGCCGCGACACGGGCGCTGGACCGGGTGATCATGTGGAACAGCTACATCATTCCCCAGTGGTACAAGGGGGAGCACAATCTGGCCTATTGGGACCGCTTCGGTCGCCCCGCCGCGCCGAAACCCGATTACCATCGCGGCGTGGTGAACAGCTGGTGGTTCGACGCCGACAGGGCCCGCCGGACCGGGGGCAGGAATGGCGGCTGACCTGCTATCCGCGAGAGCCATGTCTGACACTGCGCGTCTGGACCTGAACCGCCCGGCAGGAGCCGCCCGTCCATGATCGCCTATATCGTCCGCCGCCTGCTGTTGATGATCCCGACCCTGTTCGTGATCCTGCTGATCAATTTCGCCATCATCCAGTTCGCCCCCGGCGGACCCGTGGAGCAGGTGATCGCGGAGATTCAGGGAACGGCGGTCGGTGCGGGCGCAAGGCTGACGGGCTCGGGAGGTGGCGAGGTTTCGGGCGGCGGCCAGCCAGGTTCCGGCGTTCAGGACAGCAGCTATCGCGGCGCCCAGGGGCTGGACCCGGAATTCATCAAGGAACTGGAGGCCCAGTTCGGCTTCGACAAGCCGCTGCACGAACGCTTCCTGCAGATGGTCGGCAACTATCTGGTCTTCGATTTCGGCGAGAGCTATTTCCGTGACGAGACCGTGGTAAGTCTGGTGCTCGACAAGATGCCGGTGTCGATCTCGCTCGGCGTCTGGACGTTCCTGATCGCCTATCTGATCTCGATCCCGCTGGGCATCCGCAAGGCAGTGTCCGACGGCTCGCGCTTCGACATCTGGACCTCGACCGTCGTCATCATCGGCTATGCGATTCCGGCCTTCCTGTTCGCGGTGCTGCTGATCGTGCTCTTCGCGGGCGGATCGTACTGGCAGATCTTCCCGCTGCGCGGTCTGGTGTCTGAGAATTTCGCCGACCTGGCCTGGTACGAACAGGTGATCGACTATTTCTGGCACATCGCGCTGCCGGTGACGGCGCTGACCGTGGGTGCCTTCGCCAACCTGACGATGCTGACCAAGAACTCGTTCCTGGACCAGATCAACCTGCAATACGTGCAGACCGCGCGGGCCAAGGGCCTGACGGAGAATCGGGTGCTCTACGGCCATGTGTTCCGCAATGCGATGCTGATCGTCATCGCCGGTTTCCCGTCCGCCTTCATCGGCATGCTGTTCACCGGCACCTTCTTCATCGAGGTCTTCTTCAGTCTCGACGGGATCGGCAGGCTGGGCTTCGAGAGCATCGTCAACCGGGACTATCCGGTCGTCTTCGGCACGCTCTACGCCTTCACGCTGATGGGGCTGGTGATGACCCTGCTGCGCGACATCACCTACGCCTTCGTCGATCCACGCATTGATTTCGAGGGCCATGATGTCTGAGTCCGTCCGTATTCAGCCGGTGGAGCCTCTCTTCGGACACGGTCGCCCGCTTTCTTCCCCCCTTGCGGGGGAAGTGGCCGCGCAGCGGTCGATGGGGGGTGAAGCCGCAGGCTGCGGCACGGTGGATGGATCGTTGCGGTTCGGCCATGCCGACTCACCCCCATCCCGGCCTTCCCCCATCAAGGGGGAAGGGGAGTTCGGACTGTCCCGACGAATCGGTTCCCGCGTGCGACTGCCCGACCCGACCTCGGGGAGGGCGTCATGAAGATTTCTCCCCTCAACAAGCGACGGTTCCAGAACTTCCGGCGCAACCGGCGTGGCTATGTGGCGACGGTCCTGTTCTTCATGATCTTCACGGTCACGCTGTTCGCGGAACTGATCGCCAACGACAAGCCGCTGCTGCTGTCGCATGACGGCGAGCTCTATGTACCCTTCCTCGTTGCCTATCCGGAGACCCGGTTCGGCGGCGATTTCGAGACGGAGGCCGACTACCGCGACCCGTTCCTGGAGGAACTGATCGCGGAGAAGGACGGCTGGATGCTCTGGGCGCCGATCCGCTATTCCTACGACACCATCAACTATGATCTGCCGGTCCCGGCCCCTGCGCCACCATCGGCGGAGAACTGGCTGGGTACGGATGACCAGGGCCGCGACGTGCTGGCGCGCGTGATCTACGGCTATCGCCTGTCGGTACTGTTCGGGCTGATGCTGACGGTCCTTTCCAGCATCATCGGCGTCGCCGCCGGGGCCGTGCAGGGCTACTACGGCGGCTGGCTTGATCTGGTGGCGCAGCGTTTCATCGAGATCTGGGAGAGCATGCCGTTCTTCTTCATCATCCTGATCTTCTCGGCCCTGTTCGTGCCGGGATTCTGGACCCTGCTGAGCATATTGCTGATCTTCAGCTGGACCGCGCTGGTGGCGGTGGTGCGCGCCGAGTTCCTGCGGGCGCGGAATTTCGACTATGTGCAGGCGGCCAGGGCGCTGGGTGTCTCCAACGGTGTGATCATCTTCAAGCATCTGCTGCCCAATGCGATGGTTGCCACCATCACCTTCCTGCCCTTCGTGCTGACCGGCGGTATCACGGCGCTGACCGGTCTCGATACCCTGGGGCTCGGCCTGCCGCCCGGGTCGCCATCGCTGGGTGAACTGCTGGCACAGGGCAAGGCCAACCTGCAGGCCCCCTGGCTGGGCATCACCGCCTTCCTGGTGCTGTCGCTGATGCTGACCATGGCGATGTTCATGGCGGAAGCGGTGCGCGACGCCTTCGATCCGCGAAAGACGTTCAACTGATGGCGACGCAGGACAGATCAGACACCGCAGGACCGCTGCTGACGGTCGAGAGTCTGGCCGTCCGCTTCCATGCGGAGGGCGGGGATGTGGACGCCGTGCGCGGCGTCTCCTTCACCCTGGACCGGGGCGAGACCCTGGCCGTGGTGGGGGAGAGCGGCTCCGGCAAGTCGGTGACCGCGCTTTCGGTGATGCAGTTGCTGCCCTATCCCCGGGCCTCCCACCCCACCGGATCAATCCGGCTGGGATCGGACGAACTGGTGGGGGCGCCGGACGTCTTCATGCGCTCCATGCGCGGGCGACGCATCTCGATGATCTTCCAGGAGCCGCTTTCGGCCCTGAACCCGCTGCACAATGTCGAGAAGCAGGTGGCGGAGGTGCTGATCCAGCATCAGGGCATGACGAAGACGGCCGCGCGGGCGCGGGTGCTTGAACTGCTCGATCTCGTGGGCATTCCCGACCCCGAAAGCCGGCTGGACGACTACCCGCACCAGCTTTCGGGCGGGCAGCGGCAGCGTGTGATGATCGCGATGGCACTGGCCAACGAACCTGACCTGCTGATCGCCGATGAGCCGACGACGGCGCTTGATGTCACCATCCAGGCGCAGATCCTGGAGCTGCTGAAGGACCTGCAGCTGCGTCTGGGGATGGCCATCCTGTTCATCACCCATGATCTCGGCATCGTCCGGCGCATGGCCGACAGGGTTGCCGTCATGACACGGGGCGAGATCGTGGAGGCCGGTCCGACCGCGCAGGTCATGGACGATCCGCAGCATGACTACACGAAGATGTTGCTGGCGGCGGAGCCGAAGGGACGGCCCGAACGCTCCGGGGAAGTGCCGCCCCCGCTGCTCCGGACCGAGAACCTGAAGGTCTGGTTCCCGATCCGGCGTGGCGTCTTCCGCCGCACCGTCGGCCACGTGAAGGCGGTGGACGGCATCGACATAGACCTGGCAGAGGGCCGCACGGTCGGTGTGGTCGGCGAGTCCGGTTCCGGCAAGACCACGCTGGGGCAGGCCATCCTGCGTCTGATCCGCTCCGACGGCGCCATCAGCTTCGACGGGGAGCGTATCGACCAGCGAGGCTACAAGGCCATGCGCCCGCTGCGCCGCCAGATGCAGGTCGTGTTTCAGGACCCCTATGGTTCCCTCAGTCCGCGCCTTTCCGTCGGTGACATCATCGAGGAAGGGCTGCTGGTCCATGGACTGGTGGGAAAGGAAGCATCACGCCGCGACGTGATCGCCGCCGCGCTGGAGGAAGTCGGGCTGGAGGGGGCGATGCAGGACCGCTATCCGCACGAGTTCTCCGGCGGCCAGCGGCAGCGGATCGCCATCGCCCGCGCCATCGCCCTGAAACCGCGCTTCATCGTGCTGGATGAGCCGACCTCGGCGCTGGACATGTCGGTACAGGCGCAGATCGTCGATCTGCTGCGTGACCTGCAGGACCGCTACAACCTGGCCTACCTGTTCATCTCCCATGACCTGAAGGTCGTGCGTGCGCTCTCGGACGAGGTAGTGGTGATGAAGGACGGCAAGGTCGTCGAACGCGGCCCGGCGCAGCGCATCTTCGACAGTCCGGAGCAGGACTACACGAAGGCCCTGCTCGCCGCCGCCTTCGAACACCGGATGATCGGGGACGGGTAGCGGTCCTATCGCCCGAACAGCATCCGCTTCAGCCGACCGAACAGGGAGTCCTGTCGCCTGTCGAGCCGTTCCATGGTCTCGAAGGTCGTCTCGACGATGGTCCGGGTGTTGAACCGGGCTTCCCTGACGGTCTCGTTCTCGGGAAACCTCTCGCGCAGCACACCGAGATCACGGAGCCAGGTCCGCGCAAGGTTCTCGCCGTAGGTGAGAACGGAGAGACCCAGCATCTGCAGCGCCATGGCCAGCGTGGACGCGTGCTTCTCCGAAACGCTTTCCGCATCCCCGACCAGGCTCTTGAGCCGTTCGAACGTGGCCACGGCCTGCGTCGGGTCATCCGTTTTCGTCTCGGCTTCGATACGGAACACGATCAGATTGTACCAGTGATCCTCCAGTTCCCCATCGTCCGGGAACTGCCCGTGCAGCTTGCCGAGTTCGTCATCCAGTTGTGCAGCGGTTTCAGGTGAGTAGTCGCCGACCTCCCGCACCATCGCCATGGCGCACAGTGCCGCCACGGTGCGCCACATGGGCTGCTCCGGTACCTGTCGGCTCATCTCCAGGGCAGCCATGCACAGCATTCCCGCCAGATCGACGTCAACTGGCAGCACATCCTGCAGGACGTGAAAGCAGTCGCCTGGCGTCTGTGTATCCTCCGGGTCCGGCTGTGCCGCGCCCTGCAGGCAGTCGTTGATGTGCACGATGAACGCCTTGGCATTCTCGATGCGTTCGTCTGTCCCCGCTTCCGCCATGAATGTTGCCTCCCGGGCCAATCTGACATGCAATTCAGGGTTTATGAAAATTCTTCCCTACATCCTTTCAGTCTTGCCCTGCGGGTGCAACGTCTTGACCCGTCGGGCGGGGGTGGCCAAAAGGGACCGCACCCTTGGAGGACCGAGCGATGACGACACTGCTGTTCTATTCCGATTCCGATGACATCGGATCGCGCGAGGACTGGTGGCGCGACACGGTGGCGGAGCACATGCCGGAACTGGAATTCCGGGTCTGGCCGGATGCCGGTGACCTGGCGGAGATCGACTACGCGCTGGTCTGGAAGCCGGAGCCGGGTCTGCTGGCCAGCCTGCCGAACCTGAAGGCGATCCTGTCGCTGGGGGCCGGTGTGGACCACATCTTCGCGGATCCCGAACTGCCGCAGGGCGTGCCGATCAGCCGGGTGGTGAACGAGAACATGGCGCTGCGGATGCGGGAGTGGGTGCTGCTGCACGTGCTGTCGCACCACCGCCGCCAGCGTGAATACAACCAGCTTCAGCGCGCGCGGGTCTGGCGCGATCTGGAACAGCCGCACGCCGGCGAACGCTCTGTCGGGGTGATGGGTCTGGGCGAACTCGGCGGCGATTCCGCGCGGCACCTGGCTGCCATCGGCTTCGACGTGATCGGCTGGTCACGCAGCCCGCGCGACGTGCCGGGCGTGCGCACGTTCCATGGTCGCGACGGGCTGAAGGCCTTTCTGGCTGAAACCGACATCCTGGTTTCCGTGCTGCCGCTGACGCCGGAGACCACCAACATGATCAATGCCGACTTCCTGTCGCGTCTGCCGCGTGGTGCATCCTTCATCAATGCGGGGCGCGGACAGCAGGTGGTGGAGGCGGACCTGCTTGCTGCGCTGGACAGCGGCCAGATTTCGGAGGCGACGCTGGACGTGTGCCAGACGGAGCCGCTGCCGGTCACCGATCCGCTCTGGACCCATCCACGGGTTACCGTGACCCCGCACATTGCCGCCTTCACCGACCCGCGCGCTCTGGTGCGGCAGGTGGTGGAGGACATTCGCCGTGTGGAGCGTGGCGCGGAGGTCACCAACCCCGTCGATCCGGCCCGGGGGTACTGAGACGTGGCGGCGTTCAGCATCCGGCGTGCGACTCCCGCAGATGCCGAGGCGCTGGTGATCATGGCCAACGATTTCGATGCGGAGGACATGGGCGCGGAGACGCTGCGCCCGTTCACCGTGGCCAATGTGACCCGCGACATGATCGGGCCGGGCGCGACCCTGACCACCAATGTGGCGGTGGCCGGTGACCGGCTGGCCGGGTTCACCAATCACCTGCCATCCTATCGCTTCGAGTCAGCCGAGCCGGCGATCTGGCTGGAGAGCCTCTACGTGGTGCCGGATTTCCGGCGCGCAGGCGTCGCCCGTGCCCTGATGGCAGCCGTCGCGGCGGATGCCATTGCCCGCGACGTGGCGGCGATCTACTGGGGCGTGCGCATGGTCAACGACGGCGGCAAGGGTTTCTACCGTTCCATCGACGCGCAGAGCGAGAAGGCAGAGATACTGGCGCTCTTCCGCGATCAGATTGCCGCGCTGACCACCTGACGCGGGATCAGAACTTCACCCGGCACGGCGGGACCGGCAGGCCCGCGACGCCGATTTCCGTGCGGAAGATGGTGCCGCTCCTGTCATCGGGGCCGCCGACGGAGCCGGTGACGACATACAGATCCTTCAGACCCTCACCGCCGAAGGCGACGCTTGTCACCATGGGCAAGGGGCAGGGCAGGCTTTCGCGCAGGGTGCCGTCCGGTTCATAGACGTCGACGCGCCCGCCGTGGGCGACCGCAACGACCACCGCCCCGTCCTCCGCCACGCACAGCCCGTCCGGGTGACCATCGTCGTAGCTGGCAAAGGTCTGCCAGTCACCGACCTGCCCGTCGTCCACGTCATAGACGCGCACGATGTTGGCACGCGCGTCCGAGTGGTAGAGCCTGCGGCCGTCGGGGCTGAAACCCATGCCGTTGGTCAGCAGGATACCGTCCGAAACCGTCCTGACCTTGCCGTCGAGATCAATGACATGCAGGTGTCCGGGTTTCTCCGGCTGATCGGAAAAGACCACATACCCGAGGGAGCCGACATAGAGCCGTCCTGCGGCGTCGGTGGTGAAGTCGTTGAAGCCGATGGCCGATTCCGTCACGTCCTGGTCGAGCAGCACGACCGACCGACCGTCGCCCAGGCCCTTGAAACATATGTTGCGCCCGCCGACGACAATACCGCCGTCGGCGTGTTCGACCATGCCGCCGATGCCCTTGCGGTGTTCGATGACATCAGTGACCAGACTGTTGGCGTCCAGCGCATAGACGCCACCATTCAGCACATCGCTGAACAGCAGTCCCCGTCCTTCGATCCACAGGGGACCCTCGATCAGGCCATAGCCGGTAACGATCTTTTCCATTGGCGTATCCTCCTGCACCAAGCATGGGAGTTGCACCGCAACCGTGCAAGCCGACGCAGCGCAGGTCTGGCATCCAGAAGAACCGTTGGATGGCACATGCAGCGGTCGCCGCATCCCGTGACAGGCTGATCAGGTTTGTCTATTGAAAGCGCGAGAACGAGGGGAGGAACCGATGAACGAACTGGACTTCAAGGACCGCCGTGTGCTGATCACGGGGGGCACCAACGGCATGGGCAACGCCATGGCCCATGCCTTCCGCGCGCGGGGCGCTGCCGTCACGGTGACAGGCACGAAACCGGCTGAATCCTACGATACCGATCTGCACGGTCTGGACGTGCGCCATTTCGATGCCGGTGATCCGGAGCAGGTGGCGCGGCTGGTGGCATCGATCGAGAAGCTGGACGTGCTGATCAACAATGGCGGCATGGTGCTCTATCGCGGCAAGGAGTTCGAGGCGGAGGGCTTTCAGCGCGTGCTGGACGTCAACCTGACCGGCGTCATGGGGCTCTGCACCGGCTTCCGGCCCAAACTGGCGCTGCGCAAGGGCTGCATCATCAACGTCTCGTCGCTGGCGGCCTTCAGCGCCGTGCGGGGCAATCCGGCCTATGGCGCCTCGAAGGCCGGGCTGGTCGCCCTGACCAAGACCCTCGCCGTGGCCTGGGCGCGCGACGGAATCCGGGTCAACGGCATCGCACCGGGCTTCGTGAAGACCAACATCACCCAGGTCAGTCAGGACAACGACCAGATATCCGATGCCATCGTGCAGAAGACCCCGGCGGGCCGTTGGGGTGAGCCAGAGGACATGGTCGGTCCGGCCCTGTTCCTCGCCTCATCGCAACTTTCCGGTTTCATGACCGGTCAGACGCTGATCGCGGACGGCGGCTACAGCCTGCAGGCCTGACGCGGCGCTTTCGCCTCAGCCGGTCTTCAGTTTGACCGGGTGTCCATGGGGCGTGCTGCGATAGGCGCGGACCCAGTCCTGCGCGCGCAGGTCCAGCGCCTCCGGCGTGGCAAGTGCCTTTGTCGTCACCAGGGACTCCAGCGCCGCGAGCCAGTGCCGGTAATAGGTATTGCCGAGGTCGGGATCGCCCGCCGCCTGCGCCGCGCTGATCTGCTGGCTCAGCGTGGTCGCCCATTCGTCCCAGGTGAAGTGGCCGGCCGCATGCAGTTCCAGCGTGATGGCAAAGGCGCTGGCTTCCCAGGGTTCGCGGAAGACAGGTCCGTCGTCGTCCCGGGGCAGGTCCGGCAGGGCCTCCAGCGCGGGCAGTTGGTCTGGCGTGGTGGCAGGGGTCATGGCGCTTCCAGATAGGGTTCCCAGAGATCCACCATCACCGAGTCCTGCGCCGCCGCCTCCGGTCCCCAGAGGTCGCGGGCCATGAACTGCACGGTATAGAGATGTTCGCCGCGCCGGATGCCCCGCGCACTGTCGTCGGCAAAGACATGCCCACCATGCCACAGCACGATCTCGCCCACGTGGCCCCGGACATAGCGGGGAATGCGGGTGTGACCGATGGGGTTCATGTTGCGGGCCAGGACCAGATCGCCGACCTTGAACAGGGGGGCATTGTCGATGTCCATGCTGGTCGGGCCACCAGCGGAATAGACCTTGTCCACGGCTTCGGCATTCAGAACACGATAGCGGCCCGGTTCCGGCATCTGGCGGACGGTTGCGGTCTCAAGCTCTTCAGAGGTCAGCAAGCCCTTCTCGACAACCTGCCGAGTCAGGGCCTCGACCCATTTCTGGTAGTAGCTGGAGGAGGTATAGAGCGCGGGGTCGAGCGATTCGCGAACCGAGCGCGCCTCGTCGATCGACCATTGTCCCAGCGCACCACAGGCCAGGGTCAGCGCCAGTGCCTTCCGCTCCCATGGTTCATGGAACAGCGGCTCTGACTCCTCCGGTTCCGGGTTGATGGCACCAAAGGCGTGCATCCCGCCCATGTCGTGCGGGCCGTTCATGCCGCGGCTCCGGTGGCGGGGCGGGCCTTCTCCACACCGATCATGGAATTGCGGCTGACAAGCGGGATGAGCTGCTCAATCGTCCAGCCTTCCGTTCCCTCCGGCCGTTCGGGCAGGACCAGGAACCGCACCTCGGAGGTCGAGTCCCAGACCTTCACCTCCACATCCTCATCCAGCATCGTGCCGAACTCCGCCAGCACCCCGCGCGGATCGATCACCGCGCGGCTGCGGTAGGGGGAGGACTTGTACCAGGCCGGTGGCAGGCCCAGCACCGGCCACGGGTAGCAGGAGCAGAGCGTGCAGACGACGAGATTGTGCAGCTTCGGCCCGTTCTCCACCACCACCATGTGCTCCCCCTGGCGGCCGGTATAGTCCAGCTCCGCAATGGCGGCTGTGGCGTCGGCGCGCAGGCGTTCCAGATAGTCCGGGTCGGTCCAGGCGCGGGCGACCACATGGGCGCCATTGCGTGGTCCTACGCGATTCTCGTAGCGGTCGACGATGACATCCAGGGCCTTCGGATCGACCAGCCCCTTCTCCACCAGCAGGGATTCCAGCGCCTGCACGCGCAGCGCCATCTCCGACGGCGGCTCCGTCATTTCGTCACCATGATGATCGTGTGCCATTGCAAACCCCCGTGTCCAAGGCGGAACGGGCGAAGCTTGCCACGGACGCCGCCCGGTGTCAGCCTCCGGCCTGTCCGAAGGCAGGAGCATTGAGATGAGCAGGGAAGCAGCGGTAGCGGCGGCAGAAAGCTGGATCAGCGACGGTGGATTCTTCGATGAACTCGCACGGCGCGTGGCCGTCCGGACGGAAAGCCAGAAACCCGAGAGCCTGCCCGAACTGCATCGCTATCTCGACACCGAGATGCAGCCGGCGTTCGAGGCGATGGGCTTCACCTGCACCAAGTATGAGAACCCGCTTGGTTTCGGCCCTGTGCTGCTGGCCACGCGGCATGAGGGTGATGCCCTGCCGACCGTGCTCGGCTACGGCCATGGCGACGTGATCCGGGGGCTGGAAGACCAGTGGAGCAAGGGGGAGGGACCCTGGATCCTCAGTCGCGACGGGGAGCGGCTCTACGGGCGCGGCACGGCGGACAACAAGGCACAGCACACCATCAACATGGCCGCCCTGCGCCAGGTCATCGCCACGCGCGGCGCCCTGGGCTTCAACGCCAAGTTCATCATCGAGACGGGGGAGGAAACCGGCTCGCGCGGACTGCATGAGGTGATTGCCGCCAACCGCGATGACTTTGCCGCAGACGTCTTCATCGCCTCCGACGGGCCGCGGGTGAAGCCCGACCGGCCGACGCTGACGCTGGGGGCACGCGGGGCGGTGAACTTCGATCTGCTGGTGGACCTGCGCGACGGGGGCCATCATTCGGGCAACTGGGGCGGACTGATCGCCAATCCGGCGATCATCCTTTCCCATGCCCTGGCCTCCATCACAGGTCCGGAAGGCTCGATCCGCGTGCCGGAGTGGCGCCCGCCCGCCATCGATGCGGTGACGCGCGCCGCGCTGACGGACATCGAGATCGATGCCGGTGCCGGTGGACCGAGCATCGACCGTGACTGGGGGGAGCCGGGCCTGACGCCGCCGGAGCGGGTCTATGCCTGGAACAGTTTCGAGGTGCTGGCCTTCAGGACCGGCAACCCCGACCGGCCCGTCAATGCCATCCCGCCGCGTGCCTGGGCACACTGCCAGTTGCGCTTCGTCACCGGCATCGATCCGGACGACATCGTGCCGGCGCTGCAGCGGCATCTGGCCCGTGGCGGCTTCGGTCAGGTGCAGGTGCTGCCGCCGGACGAGAAGAACGCAGGCGCCTTCATCGCCACGCGCACCCGCCCCGATGACCCCTGGGTGCAACGCATCCATGCCTCCATGGAACGCACCATCGAGGCCGCCCCGGCGGTGATCCCGAGCCTTGGCGGGTCGATCTGCAACGAGCTGTTCACCGACCTGCTCGGTCTGCCCGCGATCTGGATTCCGCACTCCTATGCCGCCTGTTCCCAGCATGCGCCGGACGAGCATGTGCTGATGCCCTGCATGACCAGTGCGGCCCGGATCATGACCGGTCTCTACTGGGACATCGGCGCGGCGCAGGACGGTGCTGCGCACTGACATGCAGCGTTATCGACTGACCCTGGAATTCGACGGCAGCGCCTTCGTCGGCTGGCAGTACCAGACCAACGGCCTGACCGTGCAGGAAGTGGTGGAAACGGCGATCGGCCGGTTCTGCGCCACGGTTCCGCGCATCATGTCGGCGGGCCGCACTGATTCCGGTGTCCACGCGCTGGGCATGGTGGCCCATGCCGACATCGACCGGGACATGCCGGTGGACCGGCTGTTCGAGGCGCTGAACTTCCACATGCGGCCCCATCCGGTCGTGGTGCGGGAGATCGCGCCGGTGCCGCCGGAGTTCGATGCCCGGCGCAGCTGTATCCGGCGGCACTACGTCTATCGCATCCTCAACCGTCATCCGCCGCCTGCGCTGGATGCGGGACGGGTCTGGCACGTGGTGAAACCACTGGATCTCGACCTGATGCGTGAAGGCGCGGCACGGCTGGTGGGGCACCGGAATTTCGAGAGCTTCCGTTCCGCCCATTGCCAGTCGAAGACCGCCGAGAAGACCCTGGAACGGCTGGAGATCACGCGGGAGGGGGAGGAGGTGCATGTGCATGCCTCCGCCCGATCGTTCCTGCACAATCAGGTGCGGATCCTGACCGGCACGCTGGTCGATGTCGGCAAGCGGCGCTGGACCCCGGATGACGTGACCCGTGCGCTGGAGGCGCGTGACCGTCAGGCGGCGGGGCCGACCGCCCCTGCCTGCGGACTCTACTTCCTGCGGGCGGACTACCCGCCGGAGACGTCCGGCAGCGTCATGTAGGGCGCAACAAGCCGCAGCACCATCAGCGACCAGGCGATGCTGAGCACGAAATCGAGGATGGCGACACCCATCGCGGCGAACCTGTCGATGCCGAGCACGTCATGCGCCAGCAGGAAGCGATAGGCGAGGACCACAAGGACGGTCAGGACCATGACGAAGCCGCCGCCCTCCGGGCTTACCAGACCGCTCTGGCTCAGGGCCAGCAAGGGCAGTTGCAGCAGCATGATCCAGACGTGTGACCAGTTGTAGGCCACCACGTATCGACGCCAGGCGTTTCGCACGCTGAAGAAGCGGGCGACCTCGTGCGAAATCACCGGCCAGACCAGCCAGCCGGCCATGTAGGAGGCGGCTTCGATGGCCGCGACCGCAACGGCGTCCTGAGGTGGCTGGTCCAGATAGCTCCGGATGACGGAGATCAGCAGATAGAGCGGAGCGATCAGCACGGCGACGAAGAACGACTTCCAGACACCGGCGACCGAGTCGTCCAGCATCCAGGCCGCGGCCCTGTCACGCAAGGCGACGCGCCAGGTTGCCAGCAGCGCGATCGCGATCTCCATCCGGTTGGGGATCAGCATGAGGGGGGACGGCTCATTTCAGGCGGGCCACCCGGTCGAGTACGGGCAGGATGTATTCCCGGAACTTCTCCGGGTTCTCCGACATGGGGAAGTGGCCCAGTTCCTCCATGATCTCCGCCTCGACGCCGGGAATGTCCTTGGCGGTCCGCAGGGTGTCCTTCGGGGTGCAGGAGAAATCATACTCCCCCGTGAGCAGGAACACCGGACAGCGGGTGGTGTCGATCAGGTGCACGCGGTCGCGGAAGTCGGAATCAGCGCGATAGAAGTGCAGGTCGCCCCGGAACACGCCCGGCCCGCTGCTGAGGTAGCCCCAGAGGGTCTCCCAGCGGTAGCGGTCAGGGCTCTGCGGTGCGACCAGGCCGGAGATCATGGCGGCGCAGACCTCGCCCCCGTGCACGTCCGGACGGTTGAGCCATTCGGTGTCGTACCAGGGCTGCTGATGGTCCGCGGCCTCCAGCCCGATCACGGCACGCAGGTCGTCCGCATGGGCATGGGCCAGATGCAGCACGATGCGGCCGCCCATGCTGCATCCCATGACCACCGGGCGGTCAAGCTCCAGCGCGTTCGCCACGCCCATGATCGCCGCCGTGTAGAAATCCGTGGTCAGGGCATAGTCCTCGACCTCGTACCCTTCCCACGGCAGTGACTTGCCATGCCAGGGCAGGTCGAAGGCGATGACGCGGTAGCGGTCGGTGATCGCGGGGTCGAGCATCAGGCGGCGGAACTGCCGCCCGTCCGCCCCGGCCGTGTGCAGGCAGAGCAGCGGAATGCCGGATCCGGCCTCCTCGAAGTAGATGCGGCAGGACCGTCCCCCGATCTGAAGGGTCATGTAGCGTCCGACAATGGGCTCCAGCTCAACCATGGTGTCCATCCTCCGCCAGCTTGCGCGGGGCGGCCAGCACCTCCTTGAAATAGCGCAGGTTGGCCATCAGGGGCTGCAGGTTGCCGTCAATGCTGGCGCGGCCGGACTTGGTCATGGCGAACAGGTCATGAAAACCGGGGCGCGGCATCGGCGCCCAGAACCGTTCCCAGTTTTCCTGCGCCCCCCGGATGGCAAATTCATGCGACCGCATCAGCACCGGCCCGCGTACCAGTTCCAGGATCATGCCGCGCCGGATGCTGATGAAATAGGGCACCTCGCCGATCTGCCAGAGCCATTGCAGGTCGATGAAACGCCCGCGATGCACCAGGGGCTGGTCGGCGTTCACGACGTCGGCCAGATGTTCGATGGCGTGACTGGCGGGCGGCCCGCCTGCGGTGCTGAGCTTTGCCATGTTCAACGCTCCCAGCGGGGAATCTTCAGGAAACTGTCTCTGGCAGCGGTACGGATGCGGCTCTCGAAGACCCGCCCGTCCCGCATCAGGGTCAGTCCCAGTTCGACACCTGCCGGACCGGCACCCCAGAGCTGGTCATAGAAATCGTTCAGGCCGCCGATCGCCACCTCGTTGACGCGCAGGACGACGTCGCCCTGCGCCAGCTTGATGGCCGCCGCGGGGCCGGAGGGTGCCACGCCCATGATGATGAGGTGACCGTTCTGCTCCGCCGCATAGACCCCGATCCATGGCCGTGGCGGGCCGGACCGGCGACCGTCCAGCAGCAGTTCGTCCAGGACCGGCTCCAGCAGGTCGATGGGGACGAACATGTTGCCGACGGCCTCTTCCTCGCCCTCCCGCGCGTCCTCGACATAAAGCGACCCGACACCATAGAGCAGGCCATCCAGGCCCAGCAGCGCCGCGCCGCCCCAGTTGGGATGCACCGGCATGGTGAACAGTGCCTCATCCAGCCGATATTCCCAGTAGCCGCAGAAACGCCGCTTGCTGACGATCTTCTGCATCACGGTCTCCGCGCCGCCGCAACTGGCCACGACGGTGGAGCCTTCGCTCAGGTCACGCGCGGTGCCGAACTCCAGTACCGGTCGTCCCAGTGGTTCGATGGCACGCACCAGACCCAGCCCGCTTTCGAAATCATAGGCCACGACATCGGCCTCGATGGGCTCACCACCCGCATTGAGCACGGCAACGCTCTCCGCCTCCACCACCACATAGCCGATGGTCAGCACCAGACTGTCGGCCCCGATGACGATCCCGCCGCCCTGACGTTCGGTGCCCAGGATGCCGGCGGTGAAGGCGTCCTCGGGAACCTCGCTCTGGATCGGGGTCAGGGCGCGTCGCGCCGCCTCGAAATCGAACGGCAGGTCCTCGCTGCTTGCCGCCGCTGGCGGACTGACCCTGCCGGTGGGCGACAGCGCCGGATGCTTGTGGCCGTTGACCTTGTGGCCATTGGTGCGCGGGCCTTCTTCGTGTCCGTCGTCAGCCATTCGCGATCACGCCTTGCGGGGCTGCAGGCCCGCCTTCTGCATGCGCCAGATGCACATGTCGATCCGGTCCTGACCGAAGAAGGCCTCCCCCTTGAACGCCAGCGTCGGCACGCCCCAGTGTCCGGCCTTTTCCAGCGCGGCCTCATTGGCGGCGATGGCGTCGCCATATTCACTCTCCCGCCCGGCGATGGTGGCTTCCATGTCGGCGAGGTCCAGCCCGGCGCGCGCCGTCGCCTCCGCCAGGTGATCGCCTTCGTGCCACTGCTTAACGGCGCGGCCCCAGATCAGGTCCGAAACCTCCGAGATGAAGGCCAGCCCGGCATCGCGATTCACGGCCTCGATCCCCAGCCGCGTCAGGCGATGGATATAGGGCTGTTCCTTCGGGATCGTCCGCGTCGGCATGTCCATGACCACGGGGTCGGGTTCGGGCCAGGAAAACGGCAGTTCCAGATAGTCGGCGACACGGAAGACGTCGCGCATCAGGTATCGCGGCCAGAGCGGATTCACGTCGCTGAAGAATTCCGGTGTGCGAATCGCGATGGGGTAGACCGGACGCACATTGATCTTCAGATCGTGTTCCCGCTCCATCTCCCGATAGCGCGGCGTGCCGAGGTAGGAGTAGGGGCTGCGAAACGACCAGAACAGGTCGACTTCCATGGTCATGAGCTCGGTCCTTACGCCAGTTTCTCCGGCTCTGCCGGAATGCCCGGGCAGTCTAGCCGCGCCCCCCTCCGCTTGGCAAAGCGCGTCATGTTGCAGGAAACGGAAAATCGCGCTTGCACAGAACCGGGGCAATCGCTAGAACGCGCCCTCGGCGGCTGTAAGGTCGAAGCCCAGGTGGCGGAATTGGTAGACGCGCTAGCTTCAGGTGCTAGTTCTGGAAACGGAGTGGAGGTTCGAGTCCTCTCCTGGGCACCACCGCCGACCTTCACACAGCCAACGTATCGGGGAGTGACCTGACTGCCTCCCCACGCGTCAATCCTCACGACGCCCGACAAGACGACCCGTGCCCAGGTGGCGAAATGGTAGACGCGCTAGCTTGAGGGGCTAGTTCTGGCAACGGAGTGGAGGTTCGAGTCCTCTCCTGGGCACCATTTCCTGGCGATACCATCCCTGATGATTGCTGCGGCGCTGCGGCCCCGGCCGGATCGCGCCTACACGTCGAAGAACACCGTTTCATTGTCGCCCTGCAGGTGAATGTCGAACCGGTACGTCGGAACGCCCGATGTGTCCGTTCTCTGCGCGATCAGCGTTTCCCTGCGCTCCGCCGGGACCTGTGACAGCACGGGGTCGGTGGCGTTGGCGGCGGCCTCGTCGGCGAAATAGATGCGGGTATAGGCGTGGCTGGGCAGCCCGCGTGCGAAGACGATCAGGCTGACATGCGGCGCGCTGCCGTCTTCGGTGACGCCCGGCTTGACGGTGTCGAAGCGAAAGCGGCTCTGCAGATCGGTGCCCGTTCCCTGGCGCCCGAAACCGGTGAAACCGGCGTTGGAGCCGCGCGGATCATCGGGGTGGGCATAGCGGCCCTGGGCGTCCGCCTGCCAGATCTCGATCATGGCATCACTCACCACATCGCCTCGACCGTCCAGGACGCGGCCTTCGATACGGATATGCGTTCCCGCCGTATCGTCATCGCGGACGGCGCCATCGGCGACACTGGTCAGGTCATAGCCGTACTGCTCCGGCGTCAGCCCGTAGGCAAAGAAGGGGCCGACGGTCTGTGAAGGGGTCTGCTTCAGCGCCATGGCTCAATCCTCCATCGGGGTGGTGCCGCGTCCACGCAGGACAATGTCGAAGACATACCCAAGGGCGAAATCCTGCTCCGTGACATCAATCGAGAAGTCGGCGACCAGACGATCCCGCGCTGCCTCCGGAATTCCTGTGAAGATCGGATCGAGTGCCAGCAGCGGATCACCCGGAAAATACATCTGGGTCACCAGCCGGGTCGCGAAGGCCGGTCCGAACAGCGAGAAATGGATGTGGTTGGGGCGCCAGGCGTTGGGGTGATTGCCCCAGGGGTAGGCGCCGGGCTTGATGCTGTAGAACCGGTAGCGGCCTTCACTGTCGGTGATGCAGCGGCCGCCGCCGAAGAAGTTCGGATCGATGGGCGCATCGTGCTGATCGACCTTGTGGAGGTAGCGGCCCGCCGCATTGGCCTGCCAGATCTCGATCAGCGTATTCGGCTGCGGTCGGCCATTCTCGTCCAGCACCCGACCGGTGACCACGATCCGCTCCCCCAGCGGCTCGCCATTGCGGCGGCCGTTCCGGGTCAGGTCCCCGTCCAGTTCGCCGACGCTGTCGTGGCCATAGACGGGACCGGTCAGCTCCGACAGGGACTGGCGGATCGGAATCAGCGGCTTCGTCGGTCCCCTGAGCGCGGAAGACCTGTACCCGTCGGCGCGGGGATCGACGAACGACGGGTGAGACGACCAGTCGCGCGGCCGGAACGGGGTCGAAGTCATGTCGTGCCTCCTGTCGATGATCCTGCGCTGTCGAACCTGTAGCCGATCCGGGCAACGGCGCGCAGTTCTTCCGGGGTGGTCGAACGCAGACCGAAGAATTCGAGATAGGCCGGTATCTGCTCGAAAAGCATATCGACACCAACCTGGATTTCACAGCCACGCGCCTGAGCCGCTGCCAGAAAGGGCGTGATCTCGCGCGCCATCACGACCTCGCCGATCAGCGTGGAGGGGGCGACGGCGGAAACATCCATCGGCATCGGGTCACTGGCGTTCATGCCCAGAGGCGTGGCATTGACGATCACGTCCCAGCCGCCGTCGGCAGGGGCGTCGGTCTGCACGGTCAGGTCCGGAAAGAACGCCGTCAGCCGACTGGCCAGCCCGTCCATGATCCGGTGGTTGGTGTCGCGCAGGCCGATGCAGGCCGCGCCGGACCCGGCCAGGGAGGCGGAGATCGCCGACCCGACGCCGCCGCTGCCGATCACCAGAACGCGCGATCCCCGAATCCCACGCCCCTTTCGCCTGACGCCGCGAACGAAGCCCTCGCCGTCGAACATGTCGCCGATCAGCCGACCATCCGTGCCGCGCCTGACGGCGTTGCAGGCTCCGGCAACGGAGACCGTCGTGGTGACCTCATCCAGCAGGGCCACGGTCGCGGTCTTGTAGGGCATGGTGACAAGCGCGCCGAGGAAGTTGGACAGCCGCGCCACCTGCGGCAGGAACGTCGCGTAGTCGGCTTCCTGACAGCCCATCGGCATCACGACCGCATCGATGTCGTGTTTCTCGAAATAGGGATTGTAGATCATGGGCGCCATGAAGCTCCCGATCGGCAGACCGAGATGGGCGATCAGTTTCGTGCGTCCGCTGATCATCCGACGGGTGGGCCTTGTCAGGCGCAGGATCGTCTGAGTTCCGGCACCCGGGCAGGGTTCATCGCGCCAGCGTCTCCGGGCCCGCCATGCGCTCGGCGCGGAAGGCGAGGGAATCCCTGTCCCAGATATAGAGGCTCTTGCCCTTCTTCTTCACGATCTCTTCCTGCGCCAACTGGCCGATGACGCGCGCCACGGTCTCGCGCGTCGTGGAGGCGCGGGCGGCGATGTTGCTCTGGGTCGGCATCGGATAGATCACCCAGGACCCGGGTGTGACCGGATCCTCTTCGGCCAGGCGCAGCAATTCGAGATAGACACGCTGCACGGCACCCAGCGTCGACAGGTCCATGATCCGCTCGTCACAGGTGCGGATGATCTTGGCCAGCCGCTGCATCACCTGGTGCGCCGCGCCTGGGTGGTTGGCGACATATTCCATGAAGGCGTTGGGGGCGACGAGTGCCAGCACGCAACTGCCCACCGCGACGGCGGAGGCGGAACGCGACTGGCCGTCGATGGCTGCCAGCTCACCGAAGTATCCGCCCTGCCGGACCGTGGCGTAGGCGATTTCCCGCCCCGACGCCGAGTAGTTGACGATCTGTACCTGGCCTTCGGTGACGAAGAACACGTCACGTGAGTCGTTGTTGCGATCCAGTATCTGCTCACCGTTCTTGAATCTGCGCCATGTGCAGCGTCGTTCAAGTGCGAGGATTTCTTCTTCCGGCAGTCCTTCAAGCAGTTCAACACCACTCAGATTGCCCGGTACCTGTTGCTGTGCGGACATTCGACCCTCTGACTTACCCCGTCGCAGGTGCGGCATCTGCCGACCCTGTCTTCCCATCAACGGCGTAGTATAACGGAACCGCACAAGTTGTCCGCAATCCTTTGCGGTAACGTCGGGCTCAGTCAGGCTTTCGCCTCAGTCGCTTGACGACTACCGGCAGGATCGAGAGAACAGCCAGCGCAACCAGCGCAATAACGACATCTGTCGTCAGGACAGTTGTGAAATCGGGCTCGCCACCGGTGGCCAGAACGCTGTCCAGCCCCCGGCCGACCTGCGCGAAGACGAACGTGCCGGGAATGATCCCGATCAGCGTGGCGATGACGAAGGTATGGGTGGGCACGCCGAGGAATGCGGGCACCAGATTGACGACGAAGAACGGGAACAGGGGGACGAGCCTCAGGAACAGCAGATAGTTGAAGGCATCCTTGCGGAAACCGTCCTCCATGCGCTTCAGTGCCGGTCCGGCCTTCTTGCGCAGGCTGTCACCCAGTGCCGTGCGGGCGGCCAGAAAGATGCCGGTGGCGCCGACCGTGGCCCCGATGACCGCCCAGAGCGTGCCGAAGACATTGCCGAACAGGAAGCCGCCGGTGACCGTCAGCACCAGCCCGCCCGGCAACGACAGGGCAACGGCGACCATGTAGATCGCCATGTAGATCAGGACGGCGACAACGGCGTTCTCGTCGACGAAGGCCTGCAGCGTATCGCGATTGTCACGCAGCGTGTCGAAACTTATGAACCGGTGCAGGTCCAGGGCCAGGAACAGGCCTGTCGCCAGCACGATGATGGCCAGCGGCAGGAAACGCCGGACAACCGACTTCCCCGAGGTCGATGCGGCCTCGGGTACGTCTTCGCCGGTTTTCTGATCGTTGTCCGCCATCGGGTAGCCGCCTGAACAGGTGGGTCTGCCACCCACATAGTGCACCGGCGATCCCGTGGCGAACCAACTGGGCGTGATCGTGCCCTGCGTTTGCCTGCATTGTGGTTCCGTCCGTTCTGCGCCAGACTTTGCGCAGCAACACGGCCAACATCCGGGGAGGGACCGATGACCGTTCAGGAACTCGACACACTGATTGAACTGCTGACCAGCCGTCCGGCAGCGGAGAACCTGCCGCCAGCGGAAATGCGGGAACGGTTCGAGAAGCTTGCGGGCTTCCTGCCCGTGCCCGAAGGCACCACGGTGGAGACAGTCGACGCAGGCGGTGTTCCTTCCGAATGGGTCACGGCAAAGGGCGTGTCGGGGAACCGCGTCATTCTGTATCTGCATGGCGGTGGTTATGTCATCGGATCACTGAACACGCACCGGACGCTGGCATCGAACATGTCGAAGGCGGCGGATGCGAAGGTACTGGTCATCGACTACCGGCTGGCACCGGAGCACCCGTTCCCGGCAGCCGTCGATGACGCGGTCGCGGCCTACGGCTGGCTGCTCGACCAGGGTATTCCGGCCGGAAACATCGCGGTTTCGGGTGATTCCGCCGGTGGCGGCCTGACGGTGGCCGCGCTGGTCGCGATCCGCGACAAGGGGCTGGCCACGCCCGCCTGCGCCGTGCCGATCTCCCCCTGGGTGGATCTGGAGGGGACGGGCGAGTCCATGGTGGCGCTGCACGATGCCGATCCGATGGTGAAGCAGCCGGGACTGGGCCGGATGGCGGACATGTATCTCGGCGGTGCCGATCCGAAATCACCGCTGGCCGCGCCGATGCATGCCGATCTGACCGGTCTGCCGCCCCTGCTGATCCAGGTGGGCACGCGGGAAACCCTGCTGGATGACGCGCGTCGGCTGCACCGCAATGCCCTGGCTGCCGGAGTCAATTCCTCGCTGGAGGAAGCGGGCGGAATGATCCATGTCTGGCACCTGTTCGGCCCGATGCTGACCGAGGCGCGGGAAGCCATCGGGCGGGCCGGCGCGTTCATCAACACGCACGCCGCGGGCTGAACCGGCAGGCCGCAATGCTGACGTGACGGCATCTCGGGGCGGGAGTCCTGAAAATCCGCCGTTTTCATTCAACCGCCCAGCACTTATAAGGTGCGCTGCCCTGCGTATTCAGGGCATCACCGATGTGTTTCTGGAGTTGGTACGATGGCTGCGACGAACTGGACCCCGCAATCCTGGCAGAAGAAGCCCGCGAGGCAGATGCCGGATTATGCGGACAAGGCGGCGCTGGACGACGTCGAGGCGCGGCTGCGGCGGAACCCGCCGCTGGTCTTTGCGGGTGAGGCCCGGAACCTGAAGTCCCGTCTGGCCGAGGTGGCCGCGGGCCGGGCCTTCCTGCTGCAGGGTGGCGACTGCGCCGAGAGCTTTGCCGAGTTCCATGCCGACAATATCCGCGACACCTTCAAGGTGCTGCTGCAGATGGCCGTTGTCCTGACCTACGGCGCCCAGTTGCCGGTTGTGAAGGTCGGGCGTCTGGCCGGCCAGTTCGCCAAGCCGCGGTCATCGCCCACCGAGGTGGTGAATGGTGTCGAGCTGCCGATCTATCGCGGTGACATCATCAATGCGATCGAGGAAGACCCCATCGCGCGGCAGCCGAACCCGGACCGCATGCTGCGGGCCTATGCCCAGTCGGCCAGCACGCTGAACCTGGTGCGGGCCTTCGCCCAGGGCGGTTTCGCGGACCTGAACCGGGTGCACCAGTGGAACATGGGCTTCGTCGCCGACAGCCCGGCCGGTGAACGCTATCAGGAGATGGCCGACCGCATCGCCGATGCGCTGGCGTTCATGGAAGCCTGCGGCATCAGTGCCGACAGCTCACCCTCCGTGGGGCAGGTGGATTTCTACACCAGTCACGAGGCGCTGCTGCTGCGCTACGAGGAAGCGCTGACGCGCATGGATTCGACCACCGGCACCTGGATCGATACCTCCGCCCACATGCTGTGGATCGGTGACCGCACCCGCGACCCGGACGAGGCGCATGTCGAGTTCATGCGCGGGATCACCAATCCCATCGGCATCAAGTGTGGCCCGAGTCTGGACGCGGACGGCCTGATGCGTCTGCTCGACGCCCTCAGCCCGGATAACGAGGCCGGGCGGATCACGCTGATCTCCCGCTATGGCGCGGGCAATGCGGGTGACCATCTGGTCAGCCTGGTGCGCCGGGTACAGCAGGAGGGCCGGACGGTGGTCTGGTCCTGTGACCCGATGCACGGCAACACCATCAAGTCGGCCTCCGGTTACAAGACCCGGCCCGTCGACCGGATCCTGCAGGAGGTCAAGGAAGTCTTCGAGGTGCATATCGCCGAAGGTTCATATCTCGGTGGCGTGCATTTCGAGATGACCGGTCAGGATGTGACCGAGTGCCTCGGCGGCGCGCAGGCAATCTCCGACGAGACCCTGTCCGACCGCTACCACACCCATTGCGATCCGCGGCTGAATGCCAGCCAGGCCCTGGAACTGGCGTTCCTGATTGCGGAGATGCTGAGAAAGCAAAGGGGAGAGCGTGATGTCGCCCTCCGGGAAGCTTCCTGAACTTCGTGTAGTCGGGCGCTCCGACGCGCCCGGTGCCGCCAACGACCGGGTGCCGGATCCGGCGCTGGAACATGACATTGCCGACCGGACGGATCACTATTTCCGCCGGACCAAGGCGATCGTCTCGCAACTGGGTGACATGCCGGTCACCTATGCCGTGTTCATGCGCCGCCCGGTCATCTTCTCGCCGCGGCTGGCTGTGGCGCTGCTGGAGAAGGCGGCGGACGAGCGGGGGGTCACCTTCAAGATCGAGCTCTGCCACACGGAGGGCGACTGGGTCGGTGCCGGTGATCCGCTGTTCTACATCAGCGGCAGCCTGAAGCATCTGGTGGACCTGGAAACGCTGTACCTGCAGAAGCTGGGGGCCGCCTGTGTCGCGGCCTACAATGCATTCGCCATGTGCAGCGACCTGCCCTATGCCGGGTTCCTGGCGATGGATGCCCGCCATTGCACCGGTCCCGACATGGCCGAACTGATGGCCTATGCCGCCTCGGTCGGCTCGGTGGCAGCCAAGCGGGACAATCCGGACGTCGTCGGTTTCATCGGCAATGCGACCGACGCAACGGCGCACTTCTTTGGCCAGGACAGCGGCCTCGGCACCATGCCGCATGCCCTGATCGGATATGCCGGATCTACCCTGCGCGCGGCGGAGATGTTCCGGGAGGTCTATCCGGACGATCCGATCACCGTGCTGGTGGACTATTTCGGGCGCGAGGTGACGGACGCCCTGACCGTCTGCCGGCGTTTTCCGGACGTGGCGAGCGAGGGCAACATGTCCATCCGCCTCGACACCCACGGCAGCCGCTATGTGGAGGGGCTGGATCCGAGTTCATCCTATGCGGTGCTGGAACGGCATGTGCCGAACGCGACACGGCAGTACCGCAACGAGACGGAGCTGCGCTATCTGATCGGCACCGGGGTTTCGGCCGCCGCCATCTTCCATCTGCGGGAGCGGCTGGACCTGGAAGGCTTCCAGAACGTCAAGATCGTGGCTTCATCGGGCTTCGGGCCGGAGAAGTGCCGGGTCATGGGGTCGGTCAAGGCACCGATCAATGTGGTCGGCACGGGGTCCTACCTGCCTGACCGCTGGACGGAAACCTATGCCACTGCGGACATCATCGAATATGACGGTGAACCACGCGTGAAGCTGGGGCGGGAGTTCCTGCTCCGGCGCACCTGAACCGGGCGGATCTGAAACGATGGCCCTGTCGATCAGTCCGGCACGTACGGCTGCGGACATCGAGGCCGCGCGGAAGCTGTTCCTCGCCTATTCGGAAAGCCTCGACTTCGATCTGTGCTTCCAGGACTTCGACGCGGAGATGGCGCGCTTTCCGGGCGAGTATGTGCCACCGGGCGGAGATCTGCTGCTGGCCCGGAACGGTGGGGAAGCCGTGGGCGTCGTTGCGCTGCGCCGCTTCGGCGAGGGCGTCGCGGAGATGAAACGGCTGTATCTGGGCGAGGCCGCCCGGGGGCTGGGGGCAGGGCGCAAGCTGGCCGAACAGGTCGTTGTCTCGGCCCGCTCGCTCGGCTATCGCAGCCTGCGGCTGGACACGGCGACCAGCATGACGGCGGCAATCGGTCTCTATGAATCGATGGGGTTTCGCAGGCTCACGGGACCGGATGCAGGAACCGGGGCCACGGACACCGGAAAATCAGATACCGGACAATCAGACACTCCGGCGCTGATCTACTTCGAACTGGACCTCTGAGCGTCTATCCGGCCAGAAGCGTGCCTGCCAGCAGGACTCCAACCGCACATGCCGCCGCGATGCGCAGCACGAGGCGCCGCCGCCCAGTTGGCCGGTTGTCGTTCGCGGCATGCAGGAATGCAACGCGGGCGGGGGTGTCGAAACGCCTTCCGCCTGCGGCAATGCCGACCCGGGGCGCGCGTCCGGCGCCCCGGGTCGTGCCGACAGCCCGGTTTCGGGCCACTGGTCCTTACCTCTTGTGGAGCGGTACGAACGAACGCTGCGCCGGACCCGTGTAGAGCTGGCGCGGGCGACCGATCTTCTGGTGCGGATCCTGGATCATCTCGTTCCACTGGGCGACCCAGCCGACGGTCCGTGCCAGGGCGAACAGCACCGTGAACATGTCCACGGGGAAGCCCATCGCCTTCAGGATGATGCCCGAGTAGAAATCGACGTTCGGATACAGCTTCTTCTCGACGAAGTACGGATCTTCCAGGGCGACCTTCTCCAGCGCCATGGCGATCTGCAGCAGCGGATCGTCCTGCACGCCCAGCCGGTCCAGAACCTCGTGGCAGGTGGCCTGCATCACGGTCGCGCGCGGATCGTAGTTCTTGTAGACGCGGTGACCGAAGCCCATCAGGCGGAACGGATCGTCCTTGTCCTTGGCCTTCTTCACGAACTCGCCGACGCGATCCGGCGTGCCGATCTCGTTCAGCATCTTCAGCACCGCCTCGTTGGCGCCGCCATGTGCCGGACCCCAGAGACTGGCGATGCCGGCTGCGATGCAGGCAAACGGGTTGGCACCCGACGAACCCGCAAGGCGGACGGTCGAGGTCGATGCGTTCTGCTCATGATCCGCATGCAGGATGAAGATCTTGTCCATCGCCTTGGCCAGGATCGGATCGATCCGGTATTCCTCCGCCGGGACGGCGAACATCATGTCCAGGAAACGCTCCGAATAGGTCAGGTCGTTCTTCGGATAGATGAAGGGCTGGCCGATGGAATACTTGTAGGCCCAGGCTGCGATGGTCGGCATCTTCGCGACGAGGCGGTAGGACGCGATCTCGCGCTGCTTCGGGTCATTGATGTCCGTGGAGTCGTGGTAGAAGGCGCTCATCGCGCCAACGACGCCGACCATGATCGCCATCGGATGCGCGTCACGGCGGAAGCCACGGAAGAAGTAGTTCATCTGGTCATGCAGCATCGTGTGGCGCGTGACGGTATTCACGTAGTCCGCCTTCTCCTCCGCCGACGGCAGCTCGCCATTCAGCAGCAGGTAGCAGACTTCCAGATAATCGGAATGTTCCGCCAGTTCGTCGATGCTGTAGCCGCGATGCAGCAGCACCCCGGCGTCGCCGTCGATATAGGAAATCTCCGACTGGCAACTGGCTGTCGAGGTGAAGCCAGGATCGTAGGTAAACTGCCCTGTCTGGGCATAGAGCTTGCGGATATCAACAACGTCAGGACCAACCGTACCGGAAAGGACATCGAATTCGATGCTTGATCCCCCGCCGGTCGCAAGGCTGGCACTGCCGGTTTTCTTCGCTTCATCCATTATCTGACCCCTCATCTGTTGCATCCGCACGCTACTTCGTCGGCATTCGAAAATCGATACCGCACGTGCGAAACATTATACCCAAAGCCGGACCATTGCACACGTCCCGCGTCCCCTTCGCGTGGACCCCAAGATAGCGCGTCAGAGGCAATCGTCGATCCGCGCCAGGGATTCCTCGCGGCCCAGGGCCACCAGAACGTCAAAGATGCCGGGCGACATGTTGGAGCCTGTCAGCGCCGCGCGCAATGGCTGAGCGACCTTGCCGAGCTTCAGTTCGTTCGATTCCGCATAGGCCCGCACAGCCGCGTCTGTGCTTTCTGCATCCCAGCCCTGCAATGCTGCAAGTGCGGCCCGGACACCGGCCAGAACGCCCTTCGCATCGCCGTCGATCAGCTTCGCCGCCTTGGCATTCATGCTCAGTGGCCGTGATGCCACCAGGAAGGCGGCGCTGTCGGCCAGTTCGATGATGGTCTTCGCCCGTTCCTTCAGGCCGTCCATCAGGCCGTTGATCCTGGCAACGGCCACGGCATCGCCCGCGATTCCCAGGCGTTCGGCAACCAGCCCGGTCAGGCGGTCATTGTCGCCTTCACGCAGGTAGTGGCCGTTCAGGTTTTCCAGCTTGGCGAAGTCGAACCGCGAGGCACCGCGCCCGATGGCGTCGAGCCCGAACCACTCGATGGCCTGCTCCATGGAGAAGATCTCGTCGTCACCATGTGACCAGCCCAGTCGAACGAGGTAATTCAATACCGCCTCTGGCAGGTATCCCATCTCCCGATAGGCATCCACGCCCAGCGCGCCGTGCCGCTTCGAAAGTTTCGCACCGTCCGCACCATGGATCAGCGGAATATGCGCGAATACGGGCACGTCCCAGCCGAGTGCCTGATAGATCAGGCTCTGCCGCGCGGCATTGACCAGATGGTCGTCCCCCCGGATGACGTGGCTGACGTTCATGTCGTGATCATCGACGACGACGGACAGCATGTAGGTCGGCGTGCCGTCCGCGCGCAGCAGGATCAGATCGTCGAGCTGGTCGTTCTGGAAGGTCACATCACCCTGCACCGCATCGGCGATCACCGTGCTGCCGGTCTGTGGCGCGCGCAGCCGGATGACGGGATCGACACCTGCCGGTGCCTCCCCCGGGTCGCGGTCGCGCCAGCGTCCGTCATAGCGAACGGGCTGACCGGCGGCGCGCTGGGCCTCCCGCATCGCGGTGAGTTCCTCCGGGCTGGTGTAGCAGCGATAGGCATTGCCGCTGTCCAGCAGCATCTGCGCCACCTCGGCGTGACGCGCGGCGCGTGCGAACTGGAACACGGGTTCCTCGTCGCCCTGCAGGCCCAGCCAGTTCAGGCCATCGAAGATCGCGTCGATGGCTTCCGTCGTGGAGCGCTGGCGGTCCGTATCCTCGATCCGCAGCAGGAACCGCCCGCCATGGTGCCGGGCGAACAGCCAGTTGAACAGGGCCGTCCGTGCTCCGCCGATATGCAGGAACCCGGTGGGGGAGGGGGCGAACCGCGTCACCACTTCCGAACGCGCCATCAATGTTTCTCCATTTGGCAGAAAGACATAAAGTCCCGGGCGGGAGGCGGTCATGTATCACATCGCCCGGCAGGTGACGAGACGACTGGGAACGATGGTGGCAATCAGCGGGGCCGCCCTCGCGCGTCCCGTGGATACCCTCGGTGCCCTGCTGGCGCAGGAGCGTGGACGCCTGTTCTTCTGGCTGCCCGTGGTGTTCGCCAGCGGGATCGGCGTCTACTTCGCGCTCCCCGTCGAGCCGGACTGGCCCCTTGCCGCCGTCATCGCTCTGCTGGCCCTGTTCGCCATGTGGCAGCTCCGCGGTACCGCCCTGGCCCCGGTCGCGCTTGTGTTCGGTCTCGTTGCCCTGGGGCTGGCGGCGGCTGTCCTGCGGACACTGCTGGTTGCCGCCCCGGTCCTGCCAGCCGAGATCGGCCCGTCGCAGCTTTCCGGCGTGGTGGAGCGGGTCGAGCTGCGGGAGGGGGACACGCGCCTGACGATCCGGCCTTCTGCGTTCGGGAAGCTGCACGCCGACGATCTGCCGCATCGGGTACGGGTGACGATCCGCACCCACGGCGATACGGCGCGGCCAGGCGACCTTGTCGAAGTTCTGGCCAATCTGCTGCCCCCATCGCCACCGGTGGAACCGGGGGCGTTCGATTTCCAGCGTCATGCGTTCTTCCGGGGCATCGGCGGCAGTGGCTACGCCCTTGGACCGGTTCGGGTCGTTGAACCCGGATCAGCCGCGGACCAGGCCTTGCCTCGGCTGCGCGATCACATGGCGGCGCGGATCAGGACCGTTCTGGGGGGTGCGGCTGGTGGCGTGGCGGTGGCGCTGCTGATCGGAGACAGGGGCGGCATTCCGGGGGACGACACCCAGGCGCTGCGGGACGCCGGGCTGGCGCACCTGCTCGCCATCTCCGGGCTGCACATGGGGCTGGTCAGCGGTTTCCTGTTCTGGCTGATCCGCTTCGGCCTGGCCCTGCGACCGTCCATTGCCCTGAACTGGCCGATCAAGAAGATCGCTGCCGTCGCCGCGCTGTTCGGCGGCCTGTTCTATCTGGTGCTGACCGGTGCATCGGTGCCGACCATCCGCGCCTTCATCATGGTGGCGCTGGTGATGCTGGCGGTTCTGACCGACAGACGCGCGATCTCCCTGCGGACCGTGGCCATCGCGGCGCTCGCGGTGCTGCTGATGACGCCGGAGGCCCTGACGGAGCCGGGTTTCCAGATGTCCTTCGCCGCCGTGACCGCCCTCGTCGCGGCCTACGAGCGGTTTGGCGACCGCATGCTGCACCGGACGCGGGAGACGGGGCCCGCAGGCCGGATGCTGATCTATCTTGCCGGGGTCGGTGTCACCACGGTCATCGCCGGTCTGGCGACCGCACCTTTCGCGATCTACCACTTCGGACGGGTTGCGGATTATGGCGTCATTGCCAACCTGGCCGCCGTGCCGGTCACGGGCTTCTGGGTCATGCCTGCCGGGACGCTTGCCCTGATCGCCATGCCGCTGGGGCTGGAGGCCGCGCCGCTCTGGCTGATGGGCCAGGGGATCGACCTGATCCTTCGGATCGCGCATGGCGTGGCGGCGCTGGAGGGGGCGGTACGGCTGGTGCCCGCCATGCCTGCCGCCGGACTGGTCACGGTGACCCTCGGCGGACTCTGGCTGTGCCTCTGGTCAGGGGGCTGGCGGAACCTCGGCTGGCTGGCGATCCTGCTCGGGATGGCGAGTCCCTATGTGGCGGATGCCCCGCTGGTCCGGGTCACTGGCGACGGTCGCCTTGCTGCCGTCACCGCGCAGGACGGCGGGCTGCTGCTGTCGACGCTGCGGCGGGAGAAGTTCGTGGCGCAGCAATGGCTGGCGCGCTCCGGTACTTCGGAACCGGGCGGTCGCTGGCCACTGGACGGCGCCAGCGCCGACGGCAGTCTGCGCTGCGACCTGCTGGGCTGCATCCTGCGCCGCGACGGCTGGATGATCGCGCTGCCGGTGGACGAGCGCGCGGTGCGCGACGACTGCGGTCGCGCGGATGTGGTGATTGCCACGGTCCCGGTGCGTGGGCGCTGCCCATCGGCGCGGGTGGTCGTGGACTTCTTCGACCTCTGGCGCGATGGGCCGCACACGCTGCACCTCAGCGCCCGTTCAGGCCCCTCGGTCCAGTCGGTCAACGCCCATCGGGGCGACCGCCCCTGGGTGTGGCGACCGATACCGCGCAGCGAACACTACTGGCGACAATGATGCCGCCGCGCGGTCTGTTCCGGACTGCCAGGCTCAATATTGCCGGAACAGGGCCACGAGACGTCCCTGGACCCGTACCTGGTCGGGGCGATAGATCCGCGTCTCGTAGGCCGGGTTCTCCGGCTCCAGCGCGATGGCGTTGCTGCGACGGCGCAGGCGTTTCAGGGTGACTTCCTCCCCCTCCACCAGGGCCACGACGATGCTGCCATTTTCTGCTACGTCGCCGCGTTCCACGATCACCGTGTCGCCGTCGAGAATGCCAGCGTTGATCATGGAGTCACCGGCGACTTCCAGTGCGTAATGTTCGCCGCGTCCGACCATGTGGGACGGTACATCGACATAGTTCGAATGGTCGCGCAGGGCCTCGATCGGTGTGCCGGCGGCAATCCGGCCATAGAGTGGCAGGCTGACCGTATCGCTGGCGGCGCGGGAAGTGGGCGGCGGCGCGGAGGACAGCGGCAGATCCGGGTTGTTGACCACCGTCGGCCGGAAACCGCTGGAGCTCAGCACCGGCTCCCCGGAGGCGCGGCGGCCCGCGGGAGTGGCGGCGTCCGGCAAGCGCAGGACTTCCAGTGCGCGGGCGCGATGAGGCAGGCGACGGATGAAGCCCCGTTCCTCCAGCGCCGAGATCAGGCGGTGAATGCCCGACTTGGACTTCAGGTTCAGGGCGTCCTTCATCTCGTCGAATGACGGTGAGACACCATTCTCGTTCAGGTGACTGTCCACGAACAGAAGCAGTTCGTGCTGTTTCCGGGTCAGCATGGCGATCCCCCGCTGAGGGCACATCTGTGTGTGCGTTGCTGGTTCGTCCTTCCGCACGGCCGGTCCGGGTCGTGAAACCCGAAACGAATCACTTGGTTAGACCGCCTATGTTCTATGAAAGTTCCGGAATTCCGTCAATGTTCCTGTTTCAACCCGGCGTTGGTCCCCATGTGGTTCCGCCGCCGGGTCTCAGATCATCCCGGTCAGGGGGATATAGGGAATCGGGCTTCCGGCCTTCAGCGCCTCCGCGTGGGGTGCACGTATGGCGAGTGCTCCGGCGCGGGAGAGGACATGCAGCATCGATGAGTCCTGGCGCGCAAAGGGGGTGACGGTCGCATGCCCCTCCGCGTCGAGATGCAGTTCGCTGCGCAGATAGTCCTCCCGCCGGTCGTTGGTGCCGAGATCGCGGCCCAGCGTCGCCGTGCGGACCTCCGGTTCCACATCCTCCGCCCCCAGCATCCGGCGGATGGCGGGGCGCAGGAACAGCAGGCCGCAGACCACGGCGGAGACCGGGTTGCCGGGCAGGCCCAGCAGGCGCACGTCACCGAACTGCCCGAACATCAGCGGCTTGCCGGGACGCATGGCAATGCGCCAGAAGTCCAGCGCCAGCCCCTTGTCCCCCAGCACGTCCTGCACCAGGTCGTGGTCACCGACGGAGGCCCCGCCGAGCGTCACCAGCATGTCGCAGCCGACTGCTCGGGCGGCTGCCTCCGCCAGCGCGTCGGGCCGGTCCTCCGCGATGCCGATATCGACCGGTTCCGCCCCGGCGCGGCGGACCAGCGCCGCCAGCGAAATGGCGTTGGAGGAGACGATCTGGTTCGGACCCAGCGACTCGCCCGGCCGCACGAGCTCGTCACCGGTCGAGAGCAGCGCGATACGCGGACGCCTGCGCACGCCGACCCAGGGCACATTCATCGCGGCAAGCAGGCCGAGGTCGCGGGGACCAATGTCCCGGCCCGGCTGAAGACCTGTTTCACCGGCACGGAAGTCCAGCCCGGCGCGACGCACGTAGGTGCCAGTCTTCAGGGCCTCCGTGGTCACGACCGTGGTGCCTGAAACCTCGGCATCTTCCTGGATCAGGATCGTGTCGGTGCCCGGGGGCAGGGGGGCACCTGTGAAGATGCGGACGCACTCGCCCGGTTTCACCTCGCCGTCGAAGGCGTGGCCCGCCGCCGACTCACCGATGCATGTCAGGCTGGCCCCGGCAGATACGACATCCGATCCCAGGACCGCATACCCATCCATGGCCGAGAGGTCGGCGGGCGGCTGGGTGCGCTGGGCAATGGCCGGTTCGGCCAGCACGCGGCCATCAGCCTCGGCGATCGAGATCCACTCGGCAGGCATCTGCGGCATCTGCGCCAGGATCCGCGTGCGTGCTTCCGCGACGGGGATCATGGCGCCACGTAGCGCCCGGACTTGCCGCCGTCCTTGAACAGCAGCCGCACGTTCCGGATCTCCATGCCCCGGTCCACGGCCTTGCACATGTCATAGACGGTCAGGGCGGCGACGGAGGCGGCGGTCAGCGCCTCCATCTCCACGCCGGTCTTGCCCCGCAGCCGACAGGTGGCGCGGATGACGACGGCGGGGTCGGGCGTGTCTTCCGTGGTCAGTTCCAGTTCGACATTGGTCAGGGCGAGCGGGTGGCAGAGCGGGATCAGGTCCGGCGTCTTCTTCGCCCCCATGATCCCGGCCAGTCGCGCGACACCCAGCACATCGCCCTTCTTTGCCCGGCCTTCCCGGATCAGCGCCAGCGTCTCCGGCTGCATGACGATCCGCGCCTCCGCGGTGGCCGTGCGCTCGGTCTCGTCCTTGTCCCCGACATCGACCATGCGGGCGGCACCCTTGTCGTCGAAATGGGTGAAACCGGACATGGTCAGGACGCTGCCTGCAGGGCGGCGGCCGGATCCCGCAGCAGCGCCTGAACGGCGGCGGAAACATCATCCTGACGCATCAGGCTCTCCCCGATCAGGAAGCTGCGGCAGCCCGCTTCGGCCATGCGGTCCAGATCGGCGCGGCTGTTCAGGCCACTCTCGCTGACGGCGACACAATCGTCCGGCAGGGCGCGGGCGCAGGCGATGGTGGTCTCCAGGCTGACGTCGAGGGTCTTGAGATTGCGGTTGTTGATGCCGATCAGGCGGCTCTTCAGATGGGTGCGGGCCCGTTCGAGTTCGCCGATGTCATGCACCTCCACCAGGACATCCATGCCCCAGCCGAGGGCCGCGTCCTCCAGTTCCTTCGCCTGACCGTCCGACAGCGCCGCCATGATCAGCAGGATGCAGTCGGCCCCGAGTGCCCGTGCCTCCGCCACCTGGTAGGTGTCGAGCATGAAGTCCTTGCGCAGCGCAGGCAGCGACACGGCGGTCCGTGCCGCGACCAGATAGCCGTCCGCGCCCTGGAAGTAGGGAATGTCGGTCAGTACCGACAGGCACGATGCGCCGCCTGCCTCATAGGCGCGGGCCAGCGACGGCGGATCGAAGTCGGCGCGGATCAGTCCCTTCGACGGGGATGCCTTCTTGATCTCCGTGATCAGCCCGTAGCGCCCGGCCGCCTGGTCCCGCTCCAGCGCAGCGATGAAGCCCCGGGGCGCATCCGCCGCCCGGGCGGCAGCCTCGACGGCGGCCAGCGGACGTTCTGCCTTGCAGGCGGCGATATGCTCACGCTTGTCGGCGCAGATGCGGTCGAGAACCGTGCCGGTGTCCGTCGTCATGCCTCAGGCCCCTCCGGTTTCATTGGAGATGGCGACAAGCTGCTCCAGCCGTGCCAGCGCCCTGCCGTTGTCCAGCACCTCTGCCGCCATTGCCGCGCCCTCACGCAGGGTCTCCGTCTTCTCGGCAACGATCAGACCGGCGGCGGCGTTCAGCAGCACGATGTCGCGGAAGGCATTCTTCTGCCCCTGCAGCACCCCGCGCAGGGCTGCCGCGTTCTCAGCCGGTTCCCCGCCTTTCAGGTCATCCGGTGATGCGACGGCCAGACCGGCGTCTTCCGGGGTGACGTCGAAGGTGCGGACCTGGCCGTTCGCCAGTTCGGCCACGTGGGTAACACCGGTGGTGGTCAGTTCATCCATGCCGTCCGCGCCATGCATGACCCAGACACGGTCTGCGCCAAGCTGGTTCTGCACATGGGCCAGAGGCTCGACCCACTGCTTCGCGAACACGCCCATGATCTGACGCTTTGCACCTGCCGGGTTGGACAGCGGTCCAAGCAGGTTGAAGATCGTGCGTGTCCCCAGTTCCACCCGTGTCGGGCCGACGTGGCGCATCGCACCGTGATGGCGCGGGGCCATCAGGAACCCGATGCAGGCATCCCTGAGAGACTTCTCCACCAGCGGGAACGGGCATTCGATGTTGACGCCCAGCGCGGTCAGCACGTCCGCCGCACCGGTCTTGGAGGACAGGGCGCGATTGCCGTGCTTGGCCACCGGAATGTCATGGGCCGCCAGCACGAAGCTGACCGCGGTGGAGACGTTCCATGTGCCCTTGGCATCGCCGCCGGTGCCGCAGGTGTCGATGGCGTTGGCCGGGGCGGTGATGCCCTGGGCCTTGGCCCGCATGGCCATGGCGCCGCCGGTCAGTTCATCGACCGTTTCACCACGCACCCGCAGCGCCATCAGGAATGCGCCCATCTGCGACGGCGTGGCATCGCCGGACATCATGATGTCGAAGGCGGTGCGGGCATCCTCCACGGAAAGTTCCTGGCGCTCGGCCACGCGGCCGATCAGCCCCTTGAAGGTCTCGATCTCGTTGGTCATCAGGCTGCCCTCTTCAGTCCGGCAGAATTCAGGAAGTTGCCGAGCAATGCATGGCCATGCTCCGAGGCAATGCTCTCCGGGTGGAACTGGACCCCGTGCACCGGGCGGTCCCGATGCTGCAGGCCCATGATCACCCCATCCTCGGTGCGGGCGGTGACCTCCAGCACGTCCGGCACACTGGCCGGCGCGACGGTGAGCGAATGGTAGCGCGTGGCGGAGAAGCCGTCGGGCAGCCCCTCGAAGACGCCCGTGCCCGCGTGGTGGACCCTGGACATCTTGCCATGCATCAGTTCTTCGGCGCGCACGACCTCGGCACCGAAGGCCTGCCCGATGGTCTGGTGGCCCAGGCAGACGCCGAAGATCGGCAGATCCGCAGGCGCATTGCGCACCAGATCAAGGGAGATGCCGGCACTCTCCGGCCGACCGGGGCCGGGGGAAAGCACCACTGCCTCCGGCTTCAGGGCGAGTGCATCCTCCACGCTGATCATGTCGTTTCGCCAGACTGTGACCCTGGCACCCAGTTCGCCCAGATAGTGAACGAGGTTATAGGTGAAACTGTCATAGTTATCGATCAGCAGAATCATGGTGTCGGTCCCAGGCGAACAGCGCCGGAGGGCGCGCCGAATTCCGCCGCACCGTCAGGGCGGCGTCAAGAAAACAGTGCGAACGCGGGGCGTCAAGCATGTCGCAGCATCAGGGCAGGGGTGGAAGGACGCGACAGGTGCGTCGATTGGGGCTTGGCGTTCTGCTGCTGGCCCTCGGCGTGCTGGCGCTGGCGCTGTTCTGGCCGGACCGGGTGGTGGAGCCGACGGTGCTTCACCCGGGTCAGCGGATGGATGCCAGAGCGCCCGACGGCAGTCCGGCACTGGACCGGCTGGTGGCGATCTTCCCGCGACTGACCGCGACCGTCCCGTCGCGTGAAACCGACGGTCGCGCGCGCATTGCCATCGTGCTGGACGACATGGGGCCGGACCGGGCCGCCCTGAAACGCGCCTCCGGCCTGCCGGTCGCCGTGACCTTCGCCTTCCTGCCCTATGCCGACAATGTGCGCGAACTGGCGAACGGCGCACGCGGGGCGGGGCGCACTGTCCTGCTGCACATGCCGATGGAGCCGATCGGCCCGGCAAATCCCGGTCCCGGAGCACTGCTGGCGGATCAGCCACCGGCGGAGCAAATCGCCCGTCTGGACGCGGCACTGGCGAAATTCGACCGGCTGGATGGCATGAACAACCACATGGGCAGCCGGCTGACGGCGGACCGGGAGGCCATGGACCGGATCATGGCGCGGCTGGCGGGGCGGGGCCTGTTCTTCCTGGATTCCCGGACCACGGCGGACACTGTCGCCGCAGGGGCGGCGGAACAGGCCGGACTGCCGACGCTGTCGCGCGACGTGTTTCTGGACGCTGATGGTACAGGCGCGATGGCGGCGGCGCAGTTGCGGCGTACGCTGGAGATTGCGTCAGCGACCGGGCAGGCCATCGCCATAGGGCACCCGCACCGGCGGACACTGGATGCGCTGGACGCATTCGTCGCGAACCTCGACCGGACACGGTTCCGCCTGGTTCGGCTCTCCGATCTGGTGCAGGTCAGCGCGGCGCGTTGACGCCACCGCTCTGGGCGAAGCGGACGGCTTCCTCCGCCGCGCGCATCAGGGCCTTGGCCTTGTTCACCGTCTCCTGATACTCGGCTTCCGGGTCACTGTCGGCGACCACGCCGCCGCCGGCCTGCACATGCATGACCCCGTCCTTGACGATGGCGGTGCGCAGCACGATTGCCGTGTCCATGGCACCGCTGGCCGAGAAATAGCCGATGCCCCCCGCGTAGAGGTGGCGCTTGTCACTCTCCAGCTCGTCGATGATCTCCATGGCGCGGATCTTCGGCGCACCGCTGACGGTGCCGGCCGGGAAGCCGCCGATCAGGGCGTCCAGCGCATCATGCGCCGGGTCCATCTCCCCTTCCACGTTGGAGACAATGTGCATGACCTGGCTGTAGCGTTCGATGGCGAACTCCTCGGTCACCTTCACGGTGCCGATCTTCGCCACACGGCCCACGTCGTTGCGGCCCAGGTCGAGCAGCATCAGGTGTTCCGCCAGTTCCTTCGGATCGGCAAGCAGCTCCTTCTCCAGCGCCAGATCCTCCGCCGGGGTCGCTCCGCGCGGTCGGGTTCCGGCAAGCGGGCGGACCGTGACCAGGCCATCGCGCACGCGCACCAGGATCTCCGGGCTGGAACCGACGACGGAGAAATCGCCGAAATTCAGGTAGTACAGGAACGGCGAGGGATTGGTCCGGCGCAGGGCGCGGTAGAGCGCGAACGGCGGCAGTTCGAATGGCACCTCGAAGCGCTGCGACGGCACCACCTGGAAGATGTCGCCGGCGCGGATGTACTCCTTCGCCTTCTCCACCATGGCGTAGTACTCGGGCCGGGTCATGTTGGACTTCGGCTCCGGCAGGCTTGCCAGATTGTCCACGCCGCTGCGGCTGTAGGGCAGGGCGCGTTCGAAATCGGCCACCGTATCCGCCAGCCGCTCGCAGGCCCGGTTGTAGGCCTGGCGTGCGCCGACGCCGGGCTGCGGCCAGACCGGTGTCACGATGCTGACCATGTCGCGCACGGAATCGAAGATGGCGATGACGGTCGGGCGCACATACAGCGCGTCGGGCACACCCAGCACGTCCCTGTTGGCGGCGGGCAGCCGTTCCATCAGCTTCACGGTGTCGTAGGCCATGTAGCCGAACAGCCCCGCCGACATGGGCGGCAACTGGTGCGGCATGTCGATATGCATCTCCGCCACAAGCTTGCGGAAGCTCTCCAGCGTCGGTTCGGCACAGGGCTCGAACGCGTCCGGGTCGAACCGGGCGGAGCGGTTGATCTCGGCGCTGTTGCCATGCGCGCGCCAGATCAGGTCCGGCTTCATGCCGATGAAGGAATAGCGACCGCGCACGGCGCCACCTTCCACCGATTCCAGCAGGAAGACGTTCGGGCGGCCGTCCGCCAGCTTCATGAAGGCGGAAACCGGGGTTTCCAGGTCGGCGACGATCTCGGTCCAGACCACCTGGCCCTCACCCGCGTCATACCGGGTGGCAAAGTCATCCGCGCTTGGTGTGAAGGCCATGGCTCAGGCTCTCCTGATCGGGTCGGGCCGGTCGGCCGCGACCGCTATTCGATGTCGCGCAGCAGGGCCGGATCGATGGCCTGGATCATCGCCTGGCGATTGACCCCGACGCCGAACTCGTCCCGCAACTGCTGCTGATAGGTGGCGAAGGCATCCTCGGCCATGGATTCACCGATGGCGGCCTCCAGTGCCGCAATCTGGCCAGCACTCTCGAGCGGATTGGCCTCGACGATCTCCACAACCTCGGCCAGGACCTGGGCGGGTTCGCTGGCGTGCGCACCGGCCGCATGGTCTCCGGCCTGGGCCGAGAAGACGACCGAGCGCAGGTTGCCCGCCAGCTCCGGTGCGCCGCCCTGGCGGGTCACGCTGTCTGCGGTCTGCACCGTCACATCGAACTCGCTGGCCAGTCCGTCAAGCGTGGTGCCTGCCTGCAGGCGCTCCAGCAACTTGTTGCGCACGTCGGCGGCAGCTTTGGCCAGGTTCTCTGCCCGCCATGCCGCTGTCACTTCCGTTTCCACCTCGGCGAAGGGGCGCAGTTCCGGTTCCATGACCTCCACGACCTCGACAACGAAGTAGCCGCCATCGCTGGTTTCATGCCGCTCCAGGTCCTCGTCCTGGGTCTGCGCGAAGGCTATCTCGAGAGCCTGCGGCGGCAGCGGCGTATCCAGTTCCGCGCCGTTCATGTCGACACCATTGCGGTCAATGGGACCAATCTCCCGCACCGCGACACCGACGGCATCGCCGACAGCGCGCAACCGGTTGCCACCAGCCAGTTCGTCCTCGACCTGGTTACCGAGATCAATGACGCGTTCCAGCGCGTGCTCGATCCGGATGGCGTTCAGCAATTCCTCGCGCACCTCCGCAAGCGGTCGCGTGGTCGCCTCCGTCACCTCGGTGACCTGCACCAGATGCCAGCCAAAGGCGGTCTGCACCGGTCCGGCAACCTCACCGACCGACGCGTTGAACACGGCGTCGCCGAGATCACCCGGTACGTCGCCGGGGCGCACGGTGCCCAGGCTGGTCGGTGCGTTGCCGTTCTGCTTCTCCACGGCGGCAGCGAAGGACAGGCCCTCGTTCACGCTGGCCAGCACGGCGTTGGCCGCATCCTCGTCCGGGAAGATCGCCTGATCCACCGTGCGGGAACCCGCAACGCTGAAGCTGGCGATCTGATCCTGATAGGCCTGCTCGATCTCCGCGTCATCCACGACGATATCCTGGGCGATGATCTCGGGGGACAGGTCGATCAGCAGGATGCGACGGCGTTCCGGGGTGGAGAACAGCTCCGGGTGGGCTTCGTGATAGGTCGTCAGATCGTTCTCGCTCGGCGGTGCCGTGTCGGCCAGACGGTCATTCGGCACGGAGATGAAACGGATGTTCCGCGCCTCGTTCTGGAACGCGAACAGGGCCCTGGCGTAGGCATTGACGCCCACCTCCAGCCCGGCAGTCACGGATGCCTGGATCTGACGACGGATCAGGTCACCGCGCAGATCCTCGGCGAAGGCATTGGGGGAGCGGTAGCCAAGCTGGCGGATCACCTGCTCGAACCGGACAGGATCGTACTGGCCGAGCTGGTTCTGGAAGTTCGGGTTGGCGTGGGCCGCCGCACTGACGGCGGAGTCCGGCACGGCAAGGCCGAGTTCCGTCGCCCGCAGGTTCAGCGTCCGGCGGTCGATCAGCGACGACAGCACCTGGTCATAGATGCCGAATGCCAGTGCCTCGCGCGGCTGCAGCACCATGTTCTGCTGTTGCTGGAGCAGGCGCAGGCGGCGGCTCGCCTCGTTCGCGAACGTGCTGGCGTCGATCACTTCCCCGCCGACGTCCGCCACCGGCGGATTGGTCGGGCCGGTGATGTAGTCGTTGATCCCCCAGAAGGCGAAACTGAGAATGAGCAGGACCAGCAGGATTCGTACGACCCACTTGCCTGCGCCCTTGCCGAGATTGCTGATCATGATCCGCCGCTGATGTCCGTGATATTGAGGATGGCGGACATTACGCATCAGGCGGTGCATCCGCAACCTGCGGAAGGCGCGTTCTCGGCGGGATCAGGCGGATTTGGGCTGCGGGGCGCGAATCGGTTGGCTTGGCGGCCCCGACAGCGGATGCTTGGGGTTGGTGAACGGGCTGAATTGACGGGGGCAGGACATGCGCAAGATGCTGATCGCGGGAAACTGGAAGATGAACGGCCTTGCCGGTGATGCTGCGCGCGAAGCCACGGCACTCGCCGAAGGGCTCTCGGTCGCCGCACATGTGCATCTGCTGATCGCGCCGCCCGCGACCCTGATCTCGCCCCTGCGCATCACGCTGTTCGAACGAGGCATTGCCGACCGCGTGGCCGTCGCGGGACAGGACTGCCACGCGGAGGTCAGTGGCGCACACACCGGCGATGTGTCGGCGGAGATGATCGCCGATCTGGGCGGCAGCCACGTCATCGTCGGCCATTCGGAACGGCGCACGGATCACGGTGAAACCGACGCTATCGTCAAGGCCAAGGCGGAGGCTGCGCTGCGCGCCGGTCTGATCGCCATCGTCTGTGTCGGCGAGACGGAGGCGGAGCGGCGCGCGGGCGAGACCCTGGCGGTGCTGCAGCGGCAGGTCAGCGGCTCGCTGCCGGAAGGTGCCACGATGGTGAACACGGTCGTTGCCTACGAGCCTGTCTGGGCCATCGGCACCGGCCTGACCCCGTCCACCGATGACATCGTGGAGGCCCATGCGGCGATCCGTGCCACGGCGGCGGCCCGGATCGGCGACGTCGATACCCTGCGGATCCTCTATGGCGGCTCGGTAAAGCCGGGCAACGCCGCTGAACTGCTCGCGCTCGAGGGGGTCGATGGCGCCCTGGTGGGCGGTGCCAGCCTGAAGGCGGCCGATTTCCTGAGCATCGCGGCGGCGGCACCCGTCAGGGAATAGATCAGCCTGGCTGTTTGGCGTCGTCCTGTTCCTGCGCCAGGACGGCCCGCAGACCGCTGCGATAGTCCGGGTACTGCAGCTTCACACCCAGTTCCGACTTGATCAGATCATTGCTGACCCGTTTGCTCTCCCCATAGAAGCTGCGGCCCATCGGGCTCAGGTTGGCCTCCTCGAACGGGGTGTCGGGCGGGACAGGCATGCCCAGCAGATTGGCCGCGAATTCCACCACATCCTGCGGCGGTGCCGGTTCGTCATCGCAGACGTTGTAGATGCCCGCGCGCCGGGGGCGGTCGATGGAGGCCAGCAGGGTCCGGGCGATATCCGCGACATGGATGCGGGAGAATACCTGACCGTCCCGGATCACCCGCCGTGCGGTACCCTCCCGCAGGGCCCTGAAACCATTGCGTCCGGGGCCGTAGATTCCGGCGAGGCGGAAGATCTGAACGGCGGCGTCGGTTTCGTCCTGCAGGTCCAGCCATTGCCGTTCCGCCAGCACCCGCCGTTCCCCGCGCCGCCCGGCGGGCTTCAGTTCCCCGGTTTCGTCCACCCAGCCACCCTGCCGGTCGCCATAGACCCCGGTGGTGGAGAGATAGGCCACCCACTCCAACGTCGCACAGGCGAGGATCTGCCCGCGTGCGTGGCGCAGTACCGGATCGCCGTCATCGTCCGGGGGGATCGACGCAACAATGTGGGTGACGCCATCCAGCGCCCCGTCGGGCAGTGGGGCACGCCCGTCGAAGGCCACCCCTGCCACATCAGCGGGCAGGGACCCGGCCGTCCGCTCGGTTGCCGCGATCGAGAAGCCGCGCTGGCGCAGCTGTGGTGCCAGGGTCTTGGTGGAGAAGCCATATCCGAAACAGAACAGCCTCATTCCCGTGCCTCCAATCCGAATTTCGCGGCCAGCCGGTCAATGCATCGGTCCAGATCAAAGGCTGACCGGACCCTGGCCTCACCTGCCTGACCCATGGCCTTTCGTGCCGCCGGATCACGCAGCATCCGTGACAGCGCAGCGGCCAGCGCCTGCGGATCGTCAGGGGGGACCAGCAGACCGGTCTCCCCGTCCCGCACCAGCTCCGGGATGGCCGAGACAGCGGTGGCGACCACCGGCAGCCCCTGGCTCTGCGCCTCCATCAGCACATTGGGCAGGCCGTCCCGGTCACCATCATCGGCGATCCGGCTGGCCAGCACGAACAGGTCCGCCTGTCGGCAGGCCTCCAGCACCGCCTGCTGCGGTTGCGGGCCGCGCCAGTCGATCCGGTCGGCAATGCCAAGCGCTTCCGCCTGCTGTTTCAGTTCGGCGAGTTGCTCCCCGCCCCCGATATGGATGAACCGCCAAGGCAGACCGATCTCCGCCAGCGCCTTCAGCAGCACCGGATAGCCCTTCTTCGTGACCGCCCGCCCGACGGACAGGATGACCGGCACAGGGTTCGCGGGACGCGTAGCGGGGGCAGGGGGAAAACGCGTCAGGTCAAGCCCGTGATAGACCAGACTGACCCGCCCTTCCGGTGCCAGTTCGGCCAGATGATCGGCATTCGCTGCGGTGCAGGTCACGGCGAAGGCGCAGTCGGCAAGTTTCTCCCGCTTCTCCCACGCCGGGCTGGTCCAGATGTCCTTGGCATGCGCGGAGACACTCCACGGCAGCCCCTTCAGCAGCGCGGCATAGCGGGTGGTGGAGGCCGGAGTGTGCAGGAAATGGGCGTGCAGGCGGGTGACCGACGGCGGCAGTTCGGCGGCCAGCACCACGGCCTGCCCGAAGCGGCGCACACGGTTCACGGTCGGATCGCGCCGGTAGTCCCGCCCGAACAGGGCAGTGGCAGCCTGCCAGGTCGGCCAGGCGGAACATGTGCGCCACGCCTGGCGGACCCGTGCAGGCTCATCGCGCAGATATTCGGGCAGATAGCTGACCGGGGCCGCGATGTCCTGATGCACGGGATGGCTTGTCGTATCGGTCGGATGGCGCAGGGACCAGATGTCGATGGCCAGGCCGCGCTGTTCCAGCGCCAGGATCTCCTGGGCGATGAAGGTCTCCGAAAGCCGGGGATAGCCCTTCAGGACGAAGGCCACCCGCCCGGTCGCGGGAGGGGCAGTGCTCAAGCCGGCTTGACCGCAATCCGTGCGGCCGTGTCGATGCGGTTCAGGTAGGGGCGATTGCCCTTCTCGGCGAAATATTCGTCCGTGGCCTGACGCGCGCCGGCATAGGCCCCATAGTCGTCGATGATCAGGAAGCCGCCGGTGGTGAGCCGCGGATAGAGATGATCGAGTTCGTGGCGGGTGGACCGGTACCAGTCGGTGTCCAGCCGCAGCAGGGCGATCCGGTCCGGCGCAACCTCCGGAATGGTTTCCTCCACCACGCCCTTCACGTAGATCAGCCGGTCCTCCGGATAGCCGGTGCTGGCCAGATTGGCCTTCACCTGATCGATGGGCGCGTAGCACCATTCGTTGTGGTCATCGCGCTGCTGCATCTCCCAGCGGCTGATCGTGTCCGATCCATCGCGCTGGCGGATGTCGATCTCCTCCGGTTTCACCATGCCGGTGTAGGTGTCATAGAGGTAGATGTTGCGGTCGGTGACGCCCATGTGCAGCAGGGTCAGCGCCATGGTCATGGCACTTCCGCCCTGCCAGACGCCGCATTCGACGAAATCGCCGGGAATGTCCTGCTCCACCACATGTTTCGTGGCGGCATAGAGCGCGTGAACGCAGTCCGGTGTGGTCAGGGTGTGGTCGCCCACCTTGCCGAAGATCTCGCTGAAGATCGGCTCCATGTCCCGCGGCAGCTTCATCTGCCGGTTGCGCAACCCGTGCTGCGGCAGCTTGCGGAACGTGAAGTCGTAGCCGTAGCGCAGGGCCAGCTTCTTCAGTTTCATGTTGACCATTGTCTGGACCGCCTGTCGTTCAGGCCGCGCGGGCCGGATCACGACCAAGGCGACGTTCCTGCTCCCGACGGTAGGGTGCGGGCAATTGCAGTTCCGTCGCCACGTTGCGGAAGTGGAAGCCGAGGCTGATCCGCGGTTCATCGGTACGATTGTGGAACGAGGCATGGACCGTGTAGGTGTGCGCCAGGACGGCGTCACCGGCCTCCAGCACCATCGGCACCGGTTCGCGGAACGCGCTCATCTCGCAGCGCAGGTTCTCCAGCCCGAACTCGTCAGTGGCCACATCGTGAAAGATGCGTCCCAGCTTGTGGGTGCCGGGAACCATCCAGATGCAGCCATTGTCCTCGTTCGTCGCCGTCATGGGCACGAAGACACAGCACACGCGGGAATCGCTCAGACCCCAGTAGACACCATCCTGGTGCCAGTGCTTGGTCCGCACTTCCTGCGGCAGCTTGGTGAATGCGAAGCTCTGCAGCAGCGTGGACGGCCCGTTTGCCGCCTCGATCAGGCCCTGGATCCGGTCGGAACGCATCATCTCATCGACCGCAGCGGACTTCGTGTTGATGTCCTTCTGCCGACGATGGTTCTCCGCCACCAGCCGTTCCACATCCGGGCGTATCCGCGCGAGTTGAGCCTGCGGGATCCAGTCCTTCAGGATGACGTAGCCGTCCCTGTTGTACTGCTCCGCCTGCTCTACCGTCAGCAGATCGCCTGCTTCGGCGGGCACGAACTGCTGTGCTTCGATGAAATCATTGATCGCCATGAGGCGTATTTAGTCCCTGATGGATGAAACGCAAAGTCCGGTGGACCACGGTCGGATCGTCGCAGGGGCAGGGTCACACGGGCGGCGGAACCGTTCAGAACATCTTCCGCACGGCACTGGTCCTGACCTTCCCCTTCCGGTCCAGCCATGGCGCGGCCAGGCGGTTGACGTTGGTCAGGCCCTCCAGCAGGCCGGGGACGACGATGTCGGAAGGCTTCTTCTGGCGCGGCAGGGCACGGATCGCGGCGGCCATGACCTCCGGGTCGCGGTCATCGTCCAGCGGTGTCATCTGCACCAGGCCGAGCGCCGCAGCGCGTTCCGCGCGGATCGTCTGTTCCATCCGGGGCACGCTGCGCGGCACGATGATGGCGCGCTTGTCCAGCGAGAGCACCTCGCAGAAGGTGTTGTAGCCGCCCATGGCGACCACCCCTGCCGCGCTGGCCATCAGGTTCTCGAAATGCGGGTCGAAGGTAATGGCCTCCACCCTGTCCAGCTTCGCGGCACGTTCATGGAACCCGGCCTGCAGTTCCGGGGCCATGAAGGGACCAAGCGCCAGCAGCGCCGGATAGGGCAGCAGCGGATCGGTCTCATAGGCGCGCAGGACCCAGTCGATCAGCGCATCGCCGTCACCGCCACCACCGGTCGTGACGAGCAGGAACGGGCGGTTGGTGATCTCCGGCAGGGAAACGGAAGGCGCGGTGCTCGGCCGCCGGGGCAGATAACCGGTGTAGACCATCTTGCGCGACACGCTCTCCGGAATTTCCAGTCCTTCCAGCGGGTTGCAGATCTGCGGCAGGCCATAGACCCAGATGTCGTCGTACAGGTCTTCCAGCGCCGGCAGCACGTTCTTGCGCTGCCATTCGGGTACCAGCAGCTTCGGTTCGTCCATGACGTCGCGCAGGCCGAGTACCAGCCGGGTGCCGCGCTTCTTCAGCATCTCCAGCGTCGGCATGACCTCGCCCCGCAGGCCCAGCGGTTCCTTGTCGACGATGAAGATGTCGGGATCGAAGCTTTCCGCCGTGTGCTGGATGATCGACGCGCGCAGCGCCAGCATGTCCTCGATATCCAGATGCAGGTTCAGCGAGGTATATTCGCCGTTGCGCAGCTTGATGACACCGGGGACGCGCACGAAATCCACGCGGGCGCGAAAGTCGAAGCTGCCGATGATCGGCGAACCCGACAGTATCAGCACCGACAGGTTCTTGTTGTTCTCGACCAGCGAATGGGCAATTGCCCGGCAACGCCGCAGGTGTCCCAACCCGAAAGTATCGTGGCTGTAGATCAGGACACGCGAACCTTTTCCGTTCGCCATTCTATTCCCCATTGCGCCGATTGTTCCGGCTGGTGTTGCGCGGGACTATGGCAGAATCGTCACGTGGCGGCAAACGGCTTGTCGGTGGCCAAGCATCGCGATTGTCGCAGGGGGCGCGGTCCACTAAGGTTCGTGACAGAGAACGTCTGCGCGGTGCTGGGCCGGGGGTGGCAACCAGCATGCGCCATGCGTGAGGGGGAAGCGGCTTGGAACGGAACGTATTCAGTTTCATCCTGAAATACAGCTATCGCCAGCAGATCGTCCTGGTGCTGCTTGCGGTGGTGAACATGCCGTTCACGATGCTCGGCTACACGCTGGTCGAGAAGATCGTGAACGAGGGTATTCAGGGCTTCCGCAAGGTTCCCGAAATGGTGACCCAGGCTGATGGCTCGACCATCGAGAAATCGGTCAAGACAACGATCGACTTTCCTGAGGCCGTCTTCAACATCGGGCCCGAGTTCGATCAGGTCATTTTCCTCTTTGTCCTCGTGGGTCTGTTCCTGCTGAACATCCTGCTGCTGCAGGGCATCAAGTACGCGCTGAACGTCTATCGCGGTGTCACGGCGGAACGCATGCTGCGGCGCCTGCGCTATGCCCTGTTCCAGCGCATCCTGCGGTTCCCCAAGCCGACGTTCAAGAAGACCAGCCAGGGTGAGGTGATCTCCATGATCACCGGCGAGGTGGAGCCGCTGGGCGGTTTCGTCGGCGAATGTTTCTCCCTGCCGGTGATGCAGGGCGGCATCATGCTGATGTCGCTCGGCTACATGCTGATCGCGGACTGGAAGCTGGCGCTGGCCGCCGTCGCGCTCTACCCGCTGCAGTTCTACATCATCCCGAAACTGCAGAAGCGTGTGAACCTGCTGGGCAAGGAACGCGTCAAGCGCGTCCGGAAACTGTCGGAGAAGATCGGTGAGACGGTCACGGGCATCGGCGAAATCCATGCCCATGACGCCTCCAACCTGGAGCTGGCGACATTCTCCGAGCGGCTGAACGGCATCTATTACATCCGCCTGCAGATCTACATCTGGAAGTTCATCATCAAGTTCGTGAACAACTTCATCCAGCAGCTCGGTCCGGTGATGTTCTATTCCATCGGCGGCTATCTGGTGATCAAGGGCGAGCTTGACCTGGGTACCCTGTTCGCCGCCATCAGTGCGCACAAGGAAATCGGCGCGCCCTGGAAGGAACTGCTGGGCTACTACCAGCGTCAGGCCGACGCCCGCATCAAGTACGAGCAGGTGGTGGAGCAGTTCGCCCCGGCCGGACTGTTCGAGGAAGAGCGTCTGATGAGCGAGCCGGAAAGCCCGGTCCGCTTCGAAGGCGAGATCAAGGCCAGCGGCGTCACCCTGACCGACGACCAGAACAACAGCATTCTCGACTCGGTCAGTTTCACGCTTGGCCTGGACAAGCGGGTCGCCCTGGTGGGCGGCGGCGGATCCGGGCGTGATGAGCTGGCCGAGGTGATGGCCCGGCTGATCGACCCGGACCGTGGCACGGTCAACTATGGCGAGCACCTGCTGCAGGGCCTGCCGGAAGCGGTCACGGGACGGCGGATTTCCTTCGTCGACAATGCGCCGTTCATCTTCAACCTGACGCTCGGGGACAACCTTTTCTACGGCCTGAAGCATCGGCCGCTGAAGGAAGCGACCTACGAGGGCGACAGGAAGAAGGAGCGCGACAGCTACGTCACCGAGGCGCAGGCTTCAGGCAATCTGGATTACGACCTCGCCGCAGACTGGGTGGACTATGGTGCCGCCGGGGTCGAGGACAATGTCGGCCTGCGCCGCGCGGGTATCGAGGCGCTGAAGGTCGTCGGACTGGACGAGGATGTCTATCAGTTCGGCCTGCGCGGGCGGATCGATCCGGAGAAGCGGAGCGATATCGCCGAGGGTGTGCTGAAGGTGCGCAAGGCGCTCGACGAGCGGCTGACGGACCCGTCCCTGGCCGTCCTGATCGAACGGTTCGACCCGGCGGCGTACAATTCCAATGCGTCCCTGGCCGAGAACCTGCTGTTCGGCACGCCGGTCGGCGATACCTTCGATCTCGACCATCTGGCGGACCACCCCTACATCCTGGAGGTGCTGGAGAAGGTCGGCATGACGGATCAGATGGTCAGCATGGGCTATCAGGCCGCCGCTACCATGGTCGAACTGTTCTCCGACCTGCCTCCGGACCACGAACTGTTCCAGCAGTTCAGCTTTGTCTCGTCGGACGACCTGCCGGAGCTGCAGGGTCTGCTGGCGCAATATACCAAGGACCAGCTGGATGGGCTGAAGCCGCATGAGCGCGCGAAGCTGATGTCGCTGCCGTTCAAGCTGGTACAGGCAAGGCACCGTCTCGGTATCATCGACGACGCGGTGAAGATGAAGGTGCTGGAGGCGCGCAAGGCCTTTGCCGAGAACCTGCCTGACGACCTGTCCGGCTCGGTCGCCTTCTTCGATCCGGACCGCTACAACGCCGCGGCCAACATTCAGGACAACATCCTGTTCGGCAAGATCGCCTACGGTCAGGCGCAGGCGCAGGACCGTGTCGGTTCCCTGATGCGGGAGGTCATGGCGGAACTGGGCATCATCGAGACGGTGTCGGAGGTTGGTCTGGAGTTCGAGGTCGGTATCGGCGGTTCGCGCCTGACCGGTGCCCAGCGCCAGAAACTGGCCCTTGCCCGTGCAGTGGTGAAACGTCCGGATGTCCTGATCCTGACCGAGGCCACGGCATCGCTGGATACCAGCAGCCAGGCACGGATTCTCGATGGCCTTCTGACCGACTTCGAGGGTCGTTCCATCATCTGGGGTGTGCATCGCCCGGCGATGGCGGAACGCTTCGATCATGTGCTGGTCATGAAGGGCGGACGCATTGTGGAGAGTGGCAGCTTCGAGGAACTCAGCAAGGAAGGCACCGCGCTTTCCCAGCTTATCGCAGCCGAAGCCGCCTAGGGGAGATACGACCTTGAGCCTGAATGAAGAAGTCGAACTGCTGCGTCAGATCCCGATGTTCCAGAAGGTGGAACAGTCGAAGCTGAAGCTGCTGGCCTTTACCTCGGAGCGGCTGACGTTCCCTGCCGGGGAGATGGTCTGCGAACAGGGGGAGCCCGGCGATTCCATGTATGTCATCGTGCAGGGCGATGCGGACGTGATCGTGAATCTGCCGAACGGGCCGCTGACCGTCGCGCAGTTGCACAAGAACAGCTTCTTCGGCGAGATCGCGATCCTGTGCGACATCCCCCGAACGGCCACGATCAAGGCCAAGACCGAGCTTGTCACCCTGCGGATCACCAAGGACCTGTTCTATCGCCTGGTTTCGGAGTTCCCGCAGATGACCATCGAGATCATGCGGGAGATCGCCTTCCGCCTCGACCGGACGACGCAGGACCTGCAGCAGGCCCGCAATGACCTGAACAAGCTGCAGGGGGTCGACTAGGGCCGGACGGGACCGGCCCGGTTCAGCGAAGATGAGTCGCCTCGATTCCGTCATCGAACGCCTTTGCGCGCAGCGCGCGTGTCTCGACTGGGCCGCATCCGCCATCGACGGTCTTTCCGGCGATGTGCTGGAGCTTGGCCTGGGCAACGGACGCACCTTCGACCATCTGCGCAGCCTGCTGCCTGACCGCCGGATTCTGGTGTTCGAGCGTCAGGTGAACGCCCATCCGGACTGCATTCCCGCCGATGAGGACCTGCTGCTGGGCGATTTCCTCGAAACCCTGCCGCGGGCCGCGCGGATGATCGGCCGCTCGGTGGCACTGATCCATGCCGACACCGGAACCGGGGACAAGGCCGCCAGTGTCGCCATGGCCGCGATGATCGCACCGCTGCTGTTGCCCCTGTCGCAGGCGGGAACGATCCTGGTCAGCGACCAGCCGCTGCCGGATCCGGCTTTCGCGCCACAGGACCTGCCGCAGGGCGTGCGTCCCGGGCGCTATCACATCCACAAACGCATCTGAACGAACGGACGGACCCGCAATGTCTGAAAGCATTGAAGAGACGAAGCGCGAGCGTGCGCTCCGCATCCTGCGCAGCCGCCCGCTGGCCCCGGCCAGCGAACTGCTGGGGCAGTATCTGATGGACTGCGACCCGGACCGGGGCTGGGCGCGGGTGCGCTACACGGCCCGGCCGGAATTCATGAACGGCATCGGTGTCGTCCAGGGCGGCATCCTGACCGCCATGGTCGACGAGGCCATGGCTGTCGCCTGCATCATCAGGGGTAACTTCGGCATCATCATCCCGACCCTGGAACTGAAGGTCAGCTTCCTGAACGGTGGCAAGCCCGGGGAACTCTTCGCCGAGGGTCAGGTCGAGAAGCTGGGCAAGTCGGTGGCCTTCCTGTCCGGCCGCCTGTTCGACGCCGATGGCGAGATCGTCGTCACGGCCACCGCGACGGGACGGGTGCTGCAGCGCAAACCGAAAGGAGCCTGACGGCCTACTCCGCCGCCGCCGCCGCGCCGTTCAGGGGCAGGCCGAGCGTTTCCCAAACGGCCAGCAGCGCCTCGACCAGTTCATCCATCAGCTCATCGCTGTGGCGCGGGCCGGGGGTGATGCGCAGCCGTTCGGTGCCGCGGGGCACCGTGGGATAGTTGATCGGCTGGATGTAGATGCCATGCACGTCCAGCAGCATGTCGGTTGCCTGCTTGCACAGGGCCGGGTCACCGACCAGCACCGGGACGATGTGGGTGTTGGACCGCATGACCGGCAGCCCGACCTCGGCCAGACGGCGTTTCAGGGTGGCGGCGCGCTCCTGCTGCTGCTCCCGCTCCAGATTGCTGGTCTTCAGGTGGCGGATGCTGGCAACCGCGCCAGCCGCGACGCCGGGGGGCAGTGCCGTGGTGAAGATGAAGCCGGGGGCGTAGGAGCGCACGGTGTCCACCAGATCGGCGGAGGCGGCGATATAGCCGCCGATGACGCCGAAGCCCTTGGCCAGCGTGCCCTGGATCACGTCGATGCGGTCCATGACCTTCTCACGCTCCGCCACGCCGCCGCCGCGCGGGCCGTACATGCCCACCGCATGCACCTCGTCCAGGTAGGTCAGCGCCCCGAACTCGTCGGCCAGGTCGCAGAACTTCTCCAGCGGGGCAATGTCGCCGTCCATGGAGTAGACGGATTCGAAGATCAGCAGTTTCGGCCGGTCCGGATCGGTCTCCTCCAGCAACTGCCGCAGGTGATCGACGTCATTGTGGCGGAAGATCTTCTTCTCGGCCCCGGAATGACGGATGCCGGCGATCATGGAGGCATGGTTCAGTTCATCGGAGAAGATGACACAGTCGGGCAGGAACTGGGCGATGGTGGAGATCGCGGCCTCGTTGGCGACAAAGCCGGAGGTCATGACCAGCGCGGCCTCCTTGCCATGCAGATCGATCAGTTCCCGTTCCAGTTCCACCAGCGGATGGTTGGTGCCGGAGATGTTGCGGGTGCCGCCTGCGCCGGCGCCCATCCGGTCGATGGCGTCCTTCATCGCGGTGGTCACGATGGGGCTCTGGCTCATGCACAGGTAGTCGTTGGAACACCAGACGACCACATCGGGCTTGTTGCCTCCGGAATGGTTGGTGGCGCGCGGGTAATGTCCGGCGTGGCGTTCCAGTTCGGTGAAGACGCGATACCGCTTCTCTTCATGCAGCGACTGCACGGCGCTGGAGAAGACTTTCGCATAATCCATTGGTGGAACCTTTCGACTGGTTCTGGATTCCGTCTCCGGCCCTTTCGGTACTGGAGAGGGTAGACATATCGGGCGCGCATTGTGCCGTCAAAACCCGCTTGCGGCGAGTGTGACGGATGCGACAATTCCGCGTCACGCGGGCCGGCCATGACCAGCTTCAGGTCGGGCAGAACCGCATGATCGCAGCGATCAGCAGGCCGATGCCGCCATACTGGATGATCACGAAGATGCTGCGCACGAGATGGTGCAGCAGGCCGACAGGTTTTCGCTGGCTGGGCCAGAGCGGTGCAATGCGCGGCAGGATGATCAGCGGCAGCAGCATGGCAATCAGGGCACCGATGCGGATGGTGGTCTGATCCCCGGCGGAGGCGACAGCCGCGCCAACGAAGATGATCAGCACGGCCGCGCTGGAGGCGACGCCGACCCAGCCGCCGGAAAGCAGGAACAGCAGCTTCACGTCGTGGTGCCGCCAGCCGAGCCAGAACATGCTCTGCGTCACCCAGACCACAAGCGCGAGCGGCCAGAGGATCGGCGGGTCCGCCGCGCACCGGTCAAGGCTCCAGCCCCACCAGAGTGCCGCCCCGCCGAGGGCGAGCAGCAAGAGCTGGCGCAGCACGAAGGCGGCGATGGTTGTCTGTTTCTGCGAGGCGGTCTGCATGCGGCGCAAACTGCGTCAGGCCCGCTGCCTTGGCATTGTGACCGATAGCCGCGCGATGCGGTTGACGCGGCGGGACCTTGCGGGAACACTCGCGGCTGCTTCGGGGAGGATGAGAATGACTGGCAATACTGCAACGGATGGCGAGGATCGCCGCAATGTGGCTGACGTGCTGCGGAGGCATGCCCGCGACAGCGGTGACAGTATTGCGCTGGTCTTCGGCGAACGGCGAACGGACTATGCGACCCTGGACCGCCAGGCCAGTTGCATCGCCAACGGTCTGATTGCCGCGGGCATTCGTCCCGGTGAGCGGGTCGGCCTGATCGCGAAGAATTCCGATGATTTCATCGCCCTCTACTATGGCTGTGCCAAGGCCGGTGCGGTGCTGGTGCCGGTGAACTGGCGCCTCGCGGTGCCGGAGATGGCCTACATCATCAACGACAGTGGTGCGCGTGTGCTGGTGCTTGGCCCCGGCTATCACCATCTGGGCACGGACCATCGGGGCGAGATGCCGGCCGTGGAGACCATCCTGGCGATCGATGGCCGGACCGAGGGCGTCGCCGAACCGGATGACCTGCGCGAATGGTACGGACGGCAGGCCGATGTCGATCCGATGGTGCCGGTGCTGGCGACGGATATTGCGGCGCAGCTCTATTCCAGCGGCACCACGGGGCACCCGAAGGGAGTCCAGCTCAGCCACTTCAGCTGCTTCGAGCTCTGGCCGATCCTGAGTTCCAACGAGACCAAGGCCTATGGCCGCTGGACCGCGTCGGACGTGAACCTGATCTGCATGCCGCTGTACCATGTCGGTGGCCTGAACAATGCCCTGGCCGGCCTGTACGTCGGGGCCATGACGGTGATCATGGCGGAGGCGGTGCCAGGCGAGATCCTGAAGCTGATTCCGCAGTACCGGGTGACCAAGTCCTTCATGGTGCCTGCGCTGATCAATTTCCTGCTGCAGTCGCCGGGCTGCGCGGAGACGGATTTCTCCTCCATCGACGAGATCTGGTACGGCGCGGCCCCCATTCCGGCGGAACTGCTGCGTCAGGCCATCGAGGTCATCGGCAACAAGTTCGGCCAGGCCTACGGGATGACGGAGAGCAATGGCGGCGGCGTCTACATGAGCCCCGACGAACATGACCTGTCGAAGCCTGAGCGCCTGCGGGCCTGTGGCCGGGCCGCGCCGGGCTACGAGATCCGCGTGGTCGATGAAACCGGCAAGGACGTACCGACCGGTGAGGTGGGGGAGATCATCCTGCGCTCCACCACCCTGATGTCGGGTTACTGGAATCTGCCCGATGCCACCGCGAGCACGCTGAAGGATGGCTGGCTGCATACCGGCGACGCCGGATACTTCGATGACGAGCAGTTCCTCTACATCTACGACCGGGTGAAGGACATGGTGATCTCGGGCGGTGAGAACATCTATCCGGCGGAGGTGGAGAGCGCCCTGTTCGGCCATCCGGCGATTGCCGATGTCGCGATCATCGGTGTCCCGGACGAACGCTGGGGGGAGGCCGTCAAGGCCGTGATCGTGAAGAAGGCCGGTGCCGAGGTGACGGAGGGCGAACTGATCGCCTATGCCCGCGAACGTATCGCCCATTACAAGTGCCCCAAGTCGGTGGACTTCATCGATGAACTGCCGCGCAACCCCACGGGCAAGATCCTGAAGCGCGAACTGCGCAAGCCCTACTGGGAGAAGGCCGGGCGCAATGTCAGCTGAGAAGTTTTCGTGAGCGATATTCCGATCATCGACCTGTCGCACCCGTCACGCCCCGAAGGCGGCGGCGTGCCGGCGCAGATCGCCACTGCCATGCAGCGCAGCGGGTTCTTCTACATCACCGGTCATGGTGTGCCGGACCAGGTCATTGCCGCTGCCGTGGAGGCAGCGAGAGGTTTCTTTCGCCTGCCGGTGGAGCAGAAGCGCAAGGTGGCCGTGACCCGGCACCATCGCGGTTTCAACGCACTGGGTGATGCGCGCATGTACGGGGCGAAGCGCCCGGACCACAAGGAGTTCTTCCAGATCGGCCTCGACCTGCCGCTGGATGATCCGGACGTGATGGCCGGTCAGCCGCTGCGCGGGCCGAACATCTGGCCCGACGCGCCCGCAGCGTTCCGCAGCGTCTTCGAAGCCTACTACGCGGCGATCGCGGACTGTGGCCAGCGGCTGTTGCAGGGCGTGGCGCTGAGCCTCGGGGTGGAGCGTGACTTCTTCGCGCCGTTCTATACCAAACCGCTGCAACGGACGCAGGCCGTCTGGTATCCGCAGCAGCCCCGCGCGCTGGGGGACGACCAGTTCGGCGTCGCGCCGCATACCGACTTCGGCCTGATCACGCTGCTCTGGCAGGATGACAATGGCGGGCTGGAGGTCTGTCTGCCGGATGGCACCTGGATCGCCGCGCCGCCCGTGCCTGGGTCGCTGGTGATCAATGCCGGGGATCTGATGGCACGCTGGACGGCGGGACGCTATCGCTCGACCCTGCATCGCGCCACCAACCGGCACGTGGCGGAACGCCTGTCCATCGCCACCTTCCATGACCCGGACTTCAATGCGCCAGTGAACCCCGCCGATCTGGTGGGGGTGGCGGCAGCAGACGGGGCGGAGGTGACCACGGCGGGCGCTCATATCCTGTCGCGGATCAACGAATCCTTCGGCTACCGCAAGACCGAGGCTGCGCGTGACGGGACCGTGGGCGCTTGATCGAGGCGCTGATCTATTTCACGGGGGCGTTCTTCCTGCTGATCATCACCCCCGGACCGGGCGTGCTCTCGGTTGCCGGGGTCGGGTCGGGTTTCGGCTATCGCACCGGAGTGCGCTACATCGCCGGGCTCTGGCTCGGAACCAACCTCGTGGCCATCGCGGTGGTCAGCGGTCTCGCCGTGGTGCTGGAAACGGTGCCGGAGCTGCAACTGGTCTTCCTGGTGGTCTCCGTCGCCTTCCTGTTCTATCTGGCGGCCCGGATCGCACTGGCCGGTTCGACGATAGCCTTCGCGCGGGCCGTGAAGGTGCCCGGCGCGGTCGATGGCATCTTCCTGCAGTTCGTCAATCCGAAGGCCTATGTGGTCCATGGCACCCTGTTCGTCAGCTTTCCGCTCGGGTTCGAGAGCACGACCACCGAGATCATCGTCAAGTTCGTGCTGATCAACATCATCTGGGTGCCGGTCCACTTCGCCTGGCTCTACCTCGGGGTCTCCCTGAAACGCATGGCACTGGCACCCGCCACCCAGCGCCGGATCAATATCCTGATGGCGCTGGCGATGGTCATCGTCGTCGTGCTGGCACTGTTGCAGGGACAGGGTATGCTGGACGGGTGACAGCATCGACCCTGTCTGTTTCCAACCGTTCAGCCCGGAGGGTGTAAGATGCCCGACCTATCCGACGCGCATCACGCGGTCTGGCTGAGCGGAGAGTTCGTTGCAGCGGAGGGACGCGGCGAACTCTCCATCGCCTACCAACCCATTGTCGAACTGGCCACGTCCCGTGTCGTGGGGGCGGAGGCGCTGTTGCGCTGGACCCACGCCACGCGCGGCACGGTGTCGCCGAACACGTTCATGGGTTTCGCGGAGCCGGAGGGGCTGCTGTCCGGTCCGGGTGCATTTGCACTGCAGACGGCACTCGATGACCTGGCGTGCTGGCGGGAAACCAGGCGTGCCGCGCAGGGAATGTTCGTTTCGGTCAATGTTTCGCCGACCCAGCTCGATTCACCGGGGTGGGTCGGCGATCTGAAACAGGCCATCGACGACTGCGGCATGGCGCCTGAAGACCTGCATCTGGAACTGACCGAGACCGCGCCGCCGCCTGGGCCGGGTGCGGCGCGGGCACTGCAGGCCTTGCACGATCATGGCTTTCACATTGCCATAGACGACTTCGGAACCGGTTATTCATCTCTGTTGCGGGTGCAGAACCTGCCTTGCGACAGCCTCAAGATCGACCGGGCCTTCACCGCAGGTCTGCCTGACGACACAGCCTGCAAGGCCATCGTGGCCAGCAGTCTGGCGCTGGCGCATGGCATGTCGATGGGCACGGTGGCAGAGGGGATCGAGACTGTCGCCCAACGCGATCACCTGCACGACGCCGGGTGCGACCTGGGACAGGGCTACCTGTTCGGCAAGCCGGTCGATGCGGCAACCTTCATGGCGGCGCACCTCGACTGAGGGGCAGGGCGACCGATCATCCCCGATCGCCGTCTGCCTCCAGCCGTGGAAATGTCGGTCAGCTGATCACTTCCATCGTGTACCAGCCGTTGCCGACACCATTGGCGACACCTGCCTCCGTATCACCGGTGTAGGTATAGAGCGGCTTGTCGGCCATGGTCAGGACCCAGACCTGCAGGGCCTCGTTCCATGCCTTGCCCCACAGTCCATAGGTGCGCAGGTCCTTGCTGACCGTAAGGGGGCGCCAGTTCTCCAGGGCCGCACCCGACAGGGAGGACTTGCCGTAGGCCGTGTCCTTTTCCGTCGCATAGAGCGCATGGCCACTCAGGTCGGTGAGGATCTGTCCGGTGCGCTTGGTATAGACGACATCGACCAGGCCGCTGCCACCCCGGTCCATCACGCCGCGCATCGGGATCCGGTCCACCAGCGGTCGCTGGGCACGGGTCGGCCCACCATCGGTGATCGCGTAGTATGGTGACCGGAGTTCCTCCTCCAGAACCTCTTCAGGGTCCAGCGCATCATCGACGCGAAGCTGGGCCGCTGCAGGCTGCAACTGGAACAGGAAAACGGAGAAGACCAGCAGGGCAACAGACCGGTACTGGCCAGCACTCAGACGAGACATTCCGAACATCACTTCACTCCGGGTTTCAGGGCCAAACCTCTACCCGAATGTTGGATCTGTCAGCGGGAATTGCAAATCAACTCCTGCGGTCGGAAGCCCGTGACAAGAGCGCTGGCGGGCGTGTCAGGCTCCTCAGGACATCATGCGCGCGATGGCGGCGTCCAGACGGTCAGGCCCCAGCCTGATCTCGTTCTCCAGGGTTGGCGCGTAACCGATAGGCAGCTTCGGTGCCCCGATCCGGCGGACGGGGGCCTTCAGGTCCGAATGCAGTTCCTCCGCAACCGTTGCCGCGACCTCCGCGCCGAATCCGCCGACGACCACCGCCTCATGGGCGATCAGCAGCCGCCCGGTGCGGCGCACGCTCTGCAACACGCAGGCCTTGTCCCAGGGCCAGAGCGTGCGCAGGTCCAGCACCTCGATATCCGCCACCCCGGCCTGTGCGGCCCGCCCGGCGGCCGCCAGAATGTCATGCAGCGTCGCGGACCAGGTGACGATGGTGAGATCACTGCCCTGCCGCGCCACCCCCGCCGTTCCGATGCGATAGGGCGCGGCATCGTCCGGCACCTCGCCTGAGAGGGGCCAGAGGTTCTTGTGCTCCAGGTAGACGACCGGATCGTCGCTCAGGATCGCGGCCTTCAGCATGGCGTGGTTGTCGGCAGGTGTGGCCGGCATCATCACCACCAGCCCGGGAATGTGCGTGTACAGCGCCTCCAGCGACTGGCTGTGCTGCGCGGCGGATGACCGCCACATGCCGACCGGCATCCGCACCGTCAGGGGGACTCGGGTCTGGCCGCCGAACATGAAGCGGGCCTTGGCGGCCTGGTTGATCAGTTCATCCGTGGCACAGAGCGCGAAGTCCGCGAACCGCATCTCCACGACCGGACGGGTCCCGGTCATGGCGGCCCCGACCCCGACTCCCATGATCGCGGCTTCGGAGATCGGGGTGGAGACAATGCGCTCCGCGCCGAACCGTGCCTCCAGCCCCGCGTATTGACCGAAGACGCCGCCGCGTCCCAGATCCTCCCCCAGCGCCCAGACGGTCCGATCCGCCTCCATGGTCTCGGACAGCGCAGCTGCCCCGGCAGCGGCATAGGTCATCTCCGCCATCACGCCACCTCCGGCGCGCGGGCGTCCAGAACGTCGGTCAGCCCTTCTGCGGGGTCCGGCCATGGGGCGTTCCGGGCGGCCTCGAAGACCTGTTTCATCTCCGCCGCGACGGCCCGTTCCATCGTGTCGAACACCTCTGTTTCCACGCCCGCAGCGACCAGCAGGGCGCGGGAACGGGCGATGGGGTCGTTCTGCCACGCCTGCTCGACCTCCGTCGCCGGGCGATAGGTGGCCGGGTCGGCCCCCGTGTGGCCCGTCAGCCGGTAGGTCCTTGCGTGCAGGAATGCGGGCTTGCGATTCCGCCGGACCCGGTCGATCAGGGATTCGGCAGTTTCCGCCACGATGGTGATGTCGTTGCCGTCAATCGATTCCGCGTCCATGCCGAAGGATGCGGCGCGGGCGGCCGGGCCGGGCCCGGCGGTCAGGTCGGCGCTGCGTGTGGTTGCCGCGAAGCCGTTGTCCTCGCAGATGAACAGCACCGGCAGGTCGAAGGCCGCTGCCCAGTTCAACCCCTCCAGAAACGGGCCGCGGTTGATGGCGCCGTCGCCAAAGAAGCAGGCGACGATGCGGTCGTCGCCATGCAGCCGGATCGCGTGCGCCGCGCCCGTGGCAATGACGATGTTCGCGCCCACCACGCCATTCGCCCCCAGCATGCCGACGGAGAAATCGGCAATGTGCATGGAACCGCCCTTGCCACCGCAATTGCCGCCCTGGCGACCGAACAGTTCGCGCATCATGGCTTCCGGATCGGCGCCCTTGGCCAGCGTATGCCCATGACCCCGGTGGGTGGAGAGCAGGATGTCGTCGCGACGCAGTTGTCCGGCGACACCGGCGGCAATCGCTTCCTGCCCGATGGAGGGATGGATGGCCCCCAGGACGAGGCCCTGCTTCAGGCCTTCCAGCGCGGTTTCCTCAAGGGCACGGATGCGCAGCATCTCGCGGTGGTAGGCAAGAAACCGGTTCCGGTCCAGGTTTCCCCTGTTGCTCATGATCCCCCCCTCCGCATTGGCAATTGCGCCTGTTGGGTTCACGATAGGGGAGCCTGGCAAATCCGGTCAATCCGACCGGCAGACCAATGATTTCAGGAATGGCGCGCAGATGACCGAGAGACCCTATGGCATTGTCCTGGCGGACACGATCACCAGCCTGCCGCCAGAGGCTTCGGGGGCCGTTGTCGTCAGTGGCAGCCACGGCGGGCTGTTTCCTGCAGCCTGCGCCCTGCGGGCCGGTGTACGCGCGGTCATCCTGAACGACGCGGGCAATGGCATGGCAGCCGCCGGACTTGCCTGTCTGGATCATTGCCATGCGCACGGCGTGGCTGCCGCCGTGGTCGACAGCATGAGTTGTCGGATCGGCGATGCGGTCGACACGTTGCAGCGTGGCGTCATCAGTCATGTCAATCCTCTGGCGCTGACTGTCGGCGTCCGGCCCGGCATGTCGGTGGAAGACGCGGCGGAGGCGCTGCTTCTGGCACCGGTTTCGGACATGCCGGTCGCGGAGATGGACGAGCGCCGGGAGGTCGTCGCGTTGCCCGGGGCCCTGCGCCGTATCGTGCTGCTGGACTCCGCCTCGCAGGTGCGCCCTGAGGATGATGGCCAGATTGTCGTGACCGCTTCACATGGTGCGCTGGTGGGGGGCAATCCGGCCTACGCCATTCGCCGTGAGGCGTTCGCGGCCCTGTTCAATGACGCGGGCGGCGGGCCGCAGGGCTGGGGCTTCAGTCGGCTGGGCGCGCTGGATGCGCGCCGGATCGCCGGCGCGACGGTCGGATGCAGCAGCGCGCGGATCGGGGATGGCCGCTCCACCTATGAAACCGGTGTGCTTTCCGCAGTGAATGATGTTGCGCGTTTCCTGGGACTGCGGGTCGGCATGTCGGCACAGGACGCGTGCGAGATTCTCGCACTGACCGATGTCAAGGTGCCGGACTGAGACACCGGAACAGCCGGATCAGGCGGCGGAATTGGCCGAAACCGGTTCATCGCTGATGATCTCCAGCCGCTTGCCAGGCAGTACCAGGCTGACCGTGGTGCCGACGCCAGGCTCGCTGTCCATCTCGAACCGTCCGCCATGCAGTTCCACCAGCGATTTCGTCAGCGGGACCCCGAGCCCGGTTCCCTCATGTTTCCGGGAATGGGTGGCGTCTGCCTGACCAAAGGCTTCCATGACGCGGGGGATGTCTTCCGGCTTGATGCCGATGCCGGTGTCCGCAACGATCAGGTGCAGATCGCCGTTGGTATCGATCTCCGCCCGGATTTCGACATGGCCGCCGGTATTCGAGAACTTCACGGCATTGCTGATCATGTTCAGCAGGGCCCGCCGCATCAGGATCTCGTCGCAGAACAGCTCCACATTCTCCAGTTCGCCGCCGAAGTCGATCCTGATCCCGTGCTTCTGCGCCAGCGACTCGACGAGGCGGATCGAGCGGTCGACCAGGTCGGCGACCGATGTGTGCGATTCGTTCAGGATCGTCTTGCCGGCATCGACCTTGGTCAGATCCAGAATGTCGTTGACGATGCGCAGCAGATGCTGACCGCTTTCGTTGATGTAGCAGGCGTATTCACCGAACTTCGCCGTGTCGGCCGTGGCGTCGGATTCAAGCTGCTGTCGGATCAGATCCGAGAATCCGATGATCGAATTCAGCGGGGTCCGCAGCTCATGGCTCATGGTGGCCAGAAACTCGGATTTCGCACGGTTCGCCGCCTCTGCGCGCTTCTTTTCCTGACGCAGGCCTTCCTCCAGCGATTGCCGCTGCTTGATCTCGTTGCGCAGGTCGAAGTTCATCTTCTCCAGGTCACGGGTGCGTTCCTCGACGCGTCGCTTCAGGCTCTCGTTCGCGGCGTGCAGCGACAGCTCCGCACGGCGGCGGTCAATCTGGGTCTGCATCCGCGCCAGGGTGATGTCCAGGTCGACAGGCTTGGTGATGTAGTCGTTGGCCCCCAGCTTGATCGCCTCGGCGATTCCATCCTTCTCGTGGATGGCCGTCACCATGATCACCGGCAGGATCGCGGGGCTGCGGTTCGCCCGGATCAGGCGCAGGACCTCAAGCCCGCTCATGCCCGGCATCATGATGTCGAGAAGGATGATGTCGAACTCGCTCTCGTCGATCAGGCGCAGGGCATTCGGGCCATCTTCCGCCATGACCGTGTCGTATCCGCGGCGCGTCAGACGACGCGCCAGCATGGCGCGATTGGCCTCGAGGTCGTCAACGACCAGGACGCGCGGCTTCTCTTCGTTGTCCATCTTGCTCCGGCTCCTAGCGGAATGGGCATATCTCCATCTAGACACTGGCGGCTGAACATTTGGTTAAGCCGCAGAATGTCGCGATCAAGGCCGGCGCCATGACTTAATGCGTACTTAACCCCTTCGCGCCATGATCCTTCGTGCACGGAGGTTCGCGAATGGAACTGTCACAACATCACGATATGACGCTGGTGCTGCTCGCGGTGGGCATATGTGCGTTCTCGGCCTTTTCCGCGCCCACACTCGCATCCCGCGCCCGGGATGCGAGTGTGGGCGCGGCGGCTGGCTGGACATTGTTTGCCGCATTTGCCCTGGGCGGTGGCATCTGGTCGATGCATTTCATCGCCATGCTCGGGATGGAACTGCCCGTCGTGACGGTGCTGTTTGACACGCCCAAGACCATCGGTTCGATGGGTTTGGCCGTGGTCTTCACCTGGGCCGGTCTGGCGATCGTCAGGTCCCTGGGGTCCAGCTTCATCATGCTGCTGGCAGGCGGCCTGTGCATGGGGCTTGGTATCGCGGGCATGCACTACATGGGCATGGCGGCAATGCGCATGCCGGTCGAGATCGTCTACGATCCGGTCCTCTTCGTCGCCTCTTTCGCCATCGCGATCCTGGCATCGATGGCGGCGCTGTGGCTCTGCTTCAATCTTGAATCCCTCACCTGGCGACTGGGCAGCGCCTGCCTGATGACCTTTGCGGCTGTCGGCATGCATTACTGCGGCATGGCGGCGGCAACATTCAGGCTGCGCGCCGATGCCCTGGTCCATACCGACTCGGTCGTGAATTCCGGCGTCCTGGCTGCAGCCGTCGCGCTGGGGGCCGTGCTGCTCTTCGGCGTCGGGCTGGCGACAGCCCTGATCGACAGGCGGGTTACCGAGAACCTGCGTGCCGGCACGGAGAGGATCAGACGCAGCGAGGAACGCTTTCGCCTGATGGTCAACGGCCTGCAGGACTATGCCATCATCATGCTGGACCCGGCGGGCCGGGTATCATCCTGGAACGACGGCGCCGCGCGTCTGGATGGTTTCAGCGCGGAGGAGGTACTGGGCCGGTCCTGCGCCCTGTTTGATGCGGATGCCGAGAACGCCCCGCGCATTCTGGCGCGGGCCTTGTCGGAGGCCAGCCTCCGGGGCCGGTTCGAGGCGGAGATGAAGCGGCGGCGCAAGGACGGAAGCACCTATTGGGCCAGTGTCACGTTCCACCCGGTCTATGACGGTGCGGGTGAACTGTCGGGCTTTGCCAGCGTGACGCACGACGTGACCGAACGTCGGCAGGCCGAGAAGGCCCTGCGCGCCGCCTACGACGGTCTGGAGGCAAAGGTTGCGGAACGGACCCAGGAACTGAAGGAAGCGATGGAGGTGGCCGAGGCCGCGAATTCGGCCAAGAGTTCGTTCCTGGCCAACATGAGCCATGAACTGCGGACCCCGCTGAACGCGATCATCGGGTACACCGAGATGCTGATCGAGGATTTCGAGGATCAGGGCGATGCAGGCACGGTCGATGACCTGCACCGGATCGAGAAATCCGGGCGCCATCTGCTGACCCTGATCAACGAGGTGCTGGATCTGGCCAAGGTCGAGGCCGGTCGCGTCAGTCTGGATCTGGAAGCGGTGGATGTCGCGGCGCTGGTCGATGAGGCGATGAGCACGGTTCGCCCCATTGCCGAACGGTTCGGGAACAACCTTCTCCTGGATCTGCAGGTGCCGGGACTGCATATCGAATCGGACCGCAAGCGCCTGTTCCAGTGTCTGCTGAACCTGCTCTCCAACGCGTCGAAATTCACCGAGAATGGTGACGTCGAACTGATCGTCGGCCGGACCGAGATCAAGGATCGGGACGCCGTCTCGTTCGTCGTGCGTGATTCGGGGATCGGGATGTCGGAGGAGCAGCTCGACAAGGTATTCGAGCCTTTCGAGCAGGCCGACGGCACCCTGACGCGGGAACGCGAAGGTACCGGCCTCGGCCTGACAATCACCCGTCGGCTGGTGCAGATGATGGGAGGCGATATCACGGTGACCAGCAAGCCTGGCATCGGTTCGACCTTCACCCTTGTCGTGCCGGTCTCGCTGGAGGAGATGCATGATGATGGCCGGTCCGCGACGCTGTTGTCGGGCATGGCGTCGCCTGTTCTGCCCGAGGCAATGGACGCCGTCGGACCGCTGGCCCTGATCATCGATGATGATCTGGATGCGCTGGACATCTATCGCCGGGTGCTTGAACGCAGCGGCTTCCGCACGAGGGTCGCGCAGGATGGTGAAAGCGGCCTTGCCGAGGTCCGGACAACGGTGCCCGACCTGATTCTGCTGGATATTGCCATGCCGGAGATGGACGGTTGGCAGGTCCTCGGGGCGCTGAAGGAAGATTCGAGGCTGGCGAACATTCCGGTTGTCATTGTCTCCGTCACGGATGAAGCGGCGCAGGGACTGGCACTTGGCGCGGTCGACTGGCTGACGAAGCCGGTATCGGCAGAGGCCCTGACCAGCGCCGCGGCACGCATCTCCCGCGTCCACGCCGAGCCACGGGTTCTGGTCTTCAGCGACCAGATCGACGTGATCGAACCGGTCGGCGACACGCTGGATGACCTGGGGATCTCGTGCCTGTTCTTCGAGAGCCCCGACAATCTGCCGGACCTGCAGACATTCGGGCCGGATATCCTGATGATCGACATCTCGAGCAGGTTTGGCAGACCGGAGGTCCTGGAGAGACTCAAGTCACAGTCGAACTGGATGGAGATGAAGGTCGTGCTGCTCGCATCGCCATCGGAAGATGGCGGCAGCGGACCGGAACCGCGTATCGATCCGGCCCTGCCGCCCGACGATCTGCTGCGCGAAGTGTCGAAGTTCGTCCGGCCGCAGCGCTGTGGTGATGCCGCGGCTGCCTGACAGCAGCATTGCATTGTCTGCCCATACCATCCGCTGAACGAACGCTCTAGACTTCCCGTTCTGGCCAGTTGGAGAACGGGGAGGTTCGTATGTCCGGAGAGAATTCAGGTCGCCTGTCAGGGCGTGTTGCAGTGATCACCGGCGGTGCGTCGGGGATGGGCAAGGCAACTGCGGAACGGTTTCTGGCAGAAGGTGCCGCCGTCGTCATCGGTGATCTCAATCAGGTCAATGGCGATGCCCTGATCGGGGAGGCAACCGCAGCCGGGTATGGCGATCGCATTGCCTTCGTGCGTTGCGATGTTTCGGAAGAAGCGGACGTGGCCACACTGGTCGGCACCGCTGTCGACCGTTTCGACCGGCTGGACTGCATGTTCAACAATGCGGGTGTCGGCGGTGCCTTCGGGCCGGTCACCGACACCACGGTCGATGAATGGGACTACACGTTTGCCGTTCTGGTGCGGGGCGTTTTCCTGGGCTGCAAGTATGCGACCCGGCAGATGCAGAAGCAGGGTTCAGGCGGTTCCATCATCTCGACCGCGTCCATCGCAGGGCTTTCCGGCGGGGCGGGTCCGATCGCCTATTCCGCCGCGAAGGCCGCAGTGGTGAACCTGACGCGCGCCCTCGCAGGGGACCTTGCGGAGGATCGTATCCGCGTCAATGCCATCGCGCCGGGGGCCATCCGGACACCGCTGCTGCATTCGGGCCGGGCGGAGATGATGGAAAAGATGGCGCAGGCGAAGACGCCCTGGCCACGGCTGGGCGAGGGGGCGGACATTGCGGGTGCCGCGCTGTTCCTCGCCTCCGACGACAGTGAGTTCGTTACCGGCCACACGCTTGTGGTGGATGGCGGCGTACTGGGGGCTGCGCCGGACATCTGGGGCCATGGCCAGGATGCCATGTTCAAGTCGAAGGCAGGCGTCAACCGCGGCACGACAGGGCAGGGCGGTGACGTGCGCGACGTGGAATGACCGCCACCTGGCGGTAGGACGCTGCCGCAAGAAAGAAGGGGGTGCTGCGGCATTGGTCCCGCAGCACCCCCTTTCTGATTCCGGCTCCGGAACGGACCGGTCAGTTCTCCAGGAAGCGGACCTCCACGCGGCGGTTGCGCTGGAAGGCTTCCTCGCTTGTCCCTGTGTCGCGCGGATGGAACTCGGCATGGCCGGCTGCCACCAGGCGGTTCTTCGGGATGCCCTGTTCGATCAGGTAGCGCACGACGGAGAGCGAACGGGCAATCGACAGTTCCCAGTTGGAGGGAAACTGCGGTGTCGAGATCGGCCGATTGTCCGTATGGCCGTCGATCTGAAGTGCCCAGTCGATCTCCGCCGGGATGTCGGGCGCGGCGGCGAGGACAGCCTTGGCGAAGGCATCAAGGCGTGACTTGCCGATGGGGCGCAGGCTGGCCTTGGCGACGTCGAACAGGACTTCGGAACTGAAGACGATGCGCTCGCCGTCGATCTCCTCGGCATTCGCGACACCACCGAGTTCGTTCACCCGCTCAAGGAAGGAGGTCCGGTACCCGATGATCTGCACGTCATCGCGGGCTTCCAGGTTCTCGAAGCGGGCGTTTGCCTGCGCCAGTTCCTTCTCCAGCTGGTCGACGCGGTTGGTGGCGGCGGTCAGGCGGCCCTGAACCTTGCCGAACTCGATCTTGTCGATGCCTGTTTCCGATCCCTGAAGCTGGGCGCGGGCACTGACCAGTTCCGCCGTTGCCTCATCGAAGCGTGCATTGGCGGCTTGCAGGAGGGCCAGGGTCTGGTCACGCTCGGTCTCCGCCTCGCGACGTTTCTGCGCCGCATTGCGCAGGTTCTTCTGGTAGCGGTCGGCGAGCGACTGGATCTCGGCCAACTGGGCCAGCAGGTCGCGTTTCTCCTTGTCGAACGCGGCGGCCTCCGCGCGCAGCTTGCCGACTTCCTGGCTGATCTGGGTCAGCTGGCTGATCTGCGTCGAGAAGGTGGATTCCATCCGGGTGATGATGGTCTGTACCTCGATCACGCGGTTCTCCGTGTTCTGCAGCTCCAGCACCAGGGCCGCGACATGCTCGGCCAGGATCGCCGGGCAGTCACCGGGTGCCCCTTCCTCCAGCCCGCAGGCCTCAACGGAGGCGAGGCGGTACTTGCGCTTGAAGTTCCAGTACTGGAAGCCGCCAATCGGCTGGTTGGCCAGCAGGCGCACGGCCACCCATGAATCAGGATAGATGTCGATGATCCGCTCGAACCGCTTCCAGGCAAGGCCATAGAGGCGATAGCGCTCCAGCGGCAGCACGCCGGGTTTGTCAGCCTTGCGGATGAAGTCGAGTGCGGCCACGAACAGGCCATTGACGTCGGTTTCGCAGGCGCAGGTGATCTCCTCGATGGTGGCATCTGCCGCAGGTGGTTCGACCGCGACGGCGGCCTTGTCTGTCTCTGCCTCCTGCGCCATGGCGCCGAAGCTGATGAATGAGGCCACGATGGCCCAAGCGAAACGTCGCATTTTGTCGATTCCCCTCGAATGCACTGACTGCACCTGTCCTGCGCAAGAGCCGGGCCAGACGGTCGACAATTTCCTCTGGTCAATCCGCCCCCGCTTTGCTATGCCCTCATCCGCTTCCGTGATCCTCGGTAGCTCAGCGGTAGAGCAATCGGCTGTTAACCGATTGGTCGTAGGTTCGAATCCTACCCGGGGAGCCATTTTTCAGGGCCCGTTCCTTCCCATGAAGGCGCGGGCCTTGTGCATTACGGACTGCATTTTGCGGATAAGGTCCCATTGTGTGGATCGATCCCGGTGCGATCTGCGTCCCCCGGACTTGATCAGGGGGGGCAATCTCATTCATATGACGGCCAAAGCAGCCGTGGTGCCGCATTGCCTGTCGAACGGGTGGTCGTGGCGCGCTGACCAAACTTGGGGAGACTGACGCCGTGTCGAATGAAAAGCCTGTCCTGATTGACAATCATCCGGGCCGCAACGCCCAGGCCTATGGCATTGCCCGGGAACTCGGCGCGGACATGGACCTGATCCATGAACCGTCCGTCGGCGTGATCGGCAACAAGGGCGACAGCCAGTGCTACATCGGCGTGCAGCGCAAGGTGGAGGCGATCCACGAGAGCCTGCGCCAGCGGCTGGGCCGGGAGCCGGGTCAGCTTTCCATGCGGCTGGTGCAGCCGGAGTTCACGGTCGCGACCTCCGACGGTATCCGCAACGGCACGCGGGAGATGCGCTATTCCCTGATCGGTCGCGAAGTCACCCACGACAGCGTCTGCGAGCATCTGAGCGCCAGCGGCCTGGCCGGCACCGTGGCTGTCGTTGCCTGTGACAAGCCGCCGGTCGGCACCCTGGCCGCCCTGCTGGAACACAATCAGCCTGCCATCATGATGTCGGACGGCTCGATCCACCCGGCCGTCGATCCGAAATCGAACGAGACCATCGATCTGGTCTCCGCCTATCAGGTCGCGGGCAGTGAGGACGAGGAGTTCCGCAAGCACATCGCCTGCGTCGCCTGCCCGGGCTATGGCAGCTGCGGTGGCATGTTCACCTACAATACCATGCAGACCTTCATCGGCGTGGTCGGCATGCAGCCGCTGCACATGGTGGCGCCGCCGTCCGACGACCCGCGCCGGATGGAGCAGTTCCCGAATGAACTGGTCGACTATCTGAAGGGGCTGATCGACAGCAATACCCGCCCGCGTGACATCGTCGGGCGCGATTCCATCCGCAATGCGGTCATCGTGGCCATGGCGATCGGCGGTTCGACCAATGTCGTGCTGCACACGCCGGAGATCGCCCGCGCCGCCGGGTTTGCCAACTTCTGGCAGGACATCATGACGCCGGAGGAATTCAATCACCTGTCGAAGAACGTCGTGCCGGTCCTGACGGATGCACGTCCCTATGGTCGCTATTCGATGGTGGACATCGACCGGGTCGGCGGCGTTCAGGTCATCGTCCGGGAACTGATGGATGCCGGACTGCTGAACGGCGACGTGCCAACCTGCACCGGCGAGACACTGGCCGAGCAGGTGGCCCGTCTGGATCCGCCCGCGGCGGACGGCGACGTGATTCATCCGGTGGCCAAGCCCTACAAGCCGACGGGCGGCCTGCGCCTGCTCGGCGGCAATCTCTCCCCCGGCTACAGCGCGATCCTGAAACTGGCCGGTGTCGAGGGCGGTCTGGAGAACAACATCTTCCGCGGCAAGGCCAGGGTGTTCGAGGGCGAGGCCGGTCTGCTGGAAGCACTGGATACCCAGCCGGAGATCTTCAGCGACGGCGACATGATCATCGTCCGCTACGAGGGGCCGAGCGGTGCGCCCGGCATGCCGGAAATGCTGGATTCGACCTCCCGCATCACGACCCTGTGTCGGGAGAAGGGGATCGTCGTCGGCCTGATGACCGATGCGCGCTTCTCCGGCGGTTCGGTGGGGCTGGTGATCGGCCATGTCGGACCGGAGGCCGCGCTGGGTGGCCCCATTGCCCTGATCGAGAATGGTGACGAGATCACGGCCGACCTGAACAGCAACGAACTCAACTGCACCGAACTGATGGACAAGGCGGTGTTCGATGCCCGCATGGCTGCATGGCAGGCAACTGTCGATGCAAACGGCGGTATTCATCCGAACTGCGGTGTTGCCGATACGCGCCTGCTGAACCGGATGCGCCGTTCCGGCGTTTCGGCGCTGCAGGGGGGCGGCATGCACCCGGACCGGGAAGTCTGGGTGAACGATCCGCGTGAGCCGGTGATCACGGGCTTCACGCCGACCAATCGCTGGCACAGCACCTGACCATTCCGCACAGTGTGATCGAGGCGGTTGCCTGACCGCCCGATCCCTGCTGCGATAGGGTCATGGCTGGCTGGCTTCCCATACGCACGGCACCGCAGGACGGCATGCCTATCCTCGTCTATGTCCCGGAATATCAGGGCGGGCGCGGCGCCATCATCACGGCTGTCTGGATGAAGCGCCGCCTGTTCGGCTCCGGCTGGTACGACAGCGGCGCGACACAGGTGAAGCCGAGCCACTGGCAACCCCTGCCGGATCCGCCGGTCTGAGGCGGGTACCGATTCCATCGTGCGGCGTAACTCTCTAGACTTCGCTTCAGATAGTTCCGGGGGAGGGTTGGATCATGGGTGTTCCGTATGACGGGCTGACAGTGGGTGACCTGCTGTTTCGTGCCTTCCGCCGTCACGGCGACAAGGTTGCCTTCGACGGCTACGGCGGACGCTATACCTATCGCGCCGCGCTGGACCTGATCGGGCGCTACCAGGCGGTCTACAAGCGGCTCGGAATCCGGCGCGGCCAGCACATTGCCATGCTGAACGCCAACCGGGCGGAGGCCTATCTGGCGGGTGTCGCGGCGCAGGCGCTGGGACTGTGCATGACGCCACTGCACACGCTTGGCAGCCTGGCGGACCATCAGTTCATCCTGGAGGACTCGGAGACCGACTGGCTGCTGGTCGACGTGGAGAACTATGCCGTGCGTGGCCGTGAACTGGCGGAGAAGGTAGATCGCCTGACCGGTGTCCTGACGCTCGGACCCGCCGACTACGGTACTGACCTTCGCGCGGCGGCAGAAGATATCGGTGCGGTGACTGCGGTGGTGGAGGCGGAGACCAGCGACCGGGTCTGGCTGAGCTATACCGGCGGCACGACAGGGCAGCCGAAGGGCGCGGTCCGTACCCATCCGGCTTTCGTGGCCATGGCCAATGCGATCCTGGCTGACTTCGAGTTTCCCGATTTCACCAACTACCTGGCCGTCGCGCCCATCAGCCATGTCGGCGGCACGAAACTGCCTGCGGTGCTGCACCTGGGCGGCACGGTGACCTTCATGAACGGCTTCGATCCGGGCAAGGTGCTCACCACCATCGAGCAGGAGCGGATCAGCATGACGCTGCTGGTGCCGACCATGATCTACATGCTGCTGGACAGCCCGGAACTGGAGAAACGCGACCTTTCCAGCCTGGAGTACCTGCTGTACGGCGCGTCACCCATGTCGCCGACACGGCTGGTGGAGGGAATCGAACGGATCGGCCCTGTCTTCGGACAGCTCTACGGGCAGACGGAGGGCTATCCGATCTCCGTGCTGTCGAAGGCCGATCATGATGCCAGTCAGCCGGAACTGTTCGCGTCCTGCGGCCACCCCAATGCCAGCGTTCAGGTCAGGCTGCTGGACGATGACCTGAACGAGGTGCCGGAGGGTGAGCCCGGCGAGATCTGCGTGCGCTCGCGCCAGATCATGGACGGCTACTGGAAGCGCCCGGAGCAGACGGAGGAAACCCTGCGCGGCGGCTGGCTGCACACAGGTGACGTGGCACGGCTGGACGATCGCGGCTTCCTCTATATCGTCGACCGCAAGAAGGACATGATCGTTTCCGGTGGTTTCAACGTATTCCCCCGTGAGATCGAGGATGTGCTGACCTCCCACGGCGACGTCGCCATGGCCGCCGTGATCGGGGTGCCGGACGAGAAGTGGGGTGAGGCGGTGAAGGCCATCATCGTGGCCCGGCCCGGCACGCAGCCGGATCCGGAGGTCCTGATGCGCATGGTGCGGGACAGCAAGGGCGCCGTGCATGCGCCGAAGTCGGTGGAGTTTGTCGATGAGATTCCCGTTACCCCGATCGGCAAGCCGGACAAGAAGGCCATCCGTGCCCGGTTCTGGGAGGGCAAGGGCCGTCTTGTCGGTTGACCCCGGCGCTTTGGCCCTGTTGGCTGGTCCGCGATGACATCCACGACACCCGATGATGATGCGGACGCCTATACCCTGCGCGTGGCGTCGGAGATTGCGGCGGTGCCCGCAGCGGACTGGGACGCCTGCGCGGGGCCGGAAAATCCGTTCACCCGCCACGCCTTCCTGAAGGCGCTGGAGGATGCGGGCTGTGCTTCGGCGGACGAGGGCTGGATGCCGCAGCATCTGCTGCTGGAAGATCCGGCCGGTACCCTGGTCGGGGCCATGCCGATGTACCTGAAGTCCCACAGTCAGGGGGAGTACATCTTCGACCATGGCTGGGCCAATGCCTTCGAGCGTGCGGGCGGCCGCTATTATCCGAAGCTGCTCGCTGCCGTGCCCTTCACGCCGGCCACGGGACCGCGACTGCTTGTCCGCAATGGACAGGACTTCGATCAGACCGCGCGGCTGCTGCTGCAGGGCGGTATCCAGGTCGCTACACAGTTCAAGGTCTCCGGCCTGAACATCAACTTCCTGACGGAGCGGGAGGCAACCGTTGCCACCGACATGGGCCTGCTGCTGCGCACCGGGGAACAGTTCCACTGGGTGAACCAGGAATACGCCGACTTCGACGCCTTTCTGGAGAACCTGTCGTCGCGCAAGCGCAAGGCCATACGCAAGGAGCGGCGGGAGGCGCTGTCGAACGACATTGAGGTCGAGACGGTGACCGGGGATGCGCTGACCGAGGATCACTGGGACGCGTTTCACCAGTTCTACATCGATACGGGCAGCCGCAAGTGGGGCCAGCCCTACCTCAACCGCACCTTCTGGTCACTGCTGGGGGAGCGCTGCGGCGATAGCGTCGTGCTGATGCTGGCCCGGCGCGACGGACGCTATATCGCCGGGGCGCTGAACCTGGTGGGCACCGACACCCTCTATGGTCGCTACTGGGGCTGTGTGGAGGACCACCGCTTCCTGCATTTCGAGCTCTGCTACTACCGCGCCATCGAATGGGCCATCGACCATGGCCTGTCGCGGGTGGAGGCAGGGGCGCAGGGGCCGCACAAGCTGGCACGCGGCTATCTGCCGACCACAACACGCTCCGTCCACTGGATCGCGGACCCCGGATTTCGCAGGGCCGTTGCCGACTACCTGCAGCATGAGCGTGAGGAAGTGCAGCGGGAGATCGACTATCTCGACCGCTTCTCCCCCTTCCGTCAGGCGGGACCATATGTGCCGGACGAGGGCGCGGTCTGAACCGGTCCGGTTTCAGATTTCCTCGATCCGCCGAACCATGGGCAGCCAGTCATCGATGACGCTGGCACGGCGGGACGGGGGCAGATCGAAGATGCCGAGACCCTGGCGCGCGACATCCTGATACAGCGCGCGGTCCGTCAGGCGGGTCACCACGTCATGACCGAGTGAAGCCAGGAACTCGTCCAGTTCCCGCGCTGCCCGGGTGTTGGCGCGGACCCGGTTGCCGATCACCATCACCGGTTTCCGACCCTTCTGAACGGGTTTCAGTTCATCAACCCGCTTCAGGAAGCGTTTCGTCGCGGCCTCGTCAAAGACGGATGGCAGGACAGCCATGACGATCATGTCCGCGTCCTTCAGCAGGGTGCGGACCTTTTCCGAGTCGACGCCGGCACCTGCGTCAATCACCAGCCGTGCCAGCTTCTTCGGCACCTCGCCCTGGCCCTTGCGCCAGTCCAGCGCCTCGATGGGGGCCGCGGTGGCGGGGCGGCTCTTCAGCCATTTCAGGCTTGAGCCCTGGCGGTCACACTCCGCCAGTCCGGTGCGCTGACCGGCATTCGCGAAGGCCGTGGCCAGATTTGTCGCGACAGTGGTCTTGCCGCAGCCGCCCTTCGCATTCACGACCAGTACCGAGATCACTGCCGTTTCTCCTTCTTGCCGCTCTTGCGTGGCCCAGGCTGTTTCCAGAAGACCGGAGTGTTGCTGAAGGCCAGCCAGGCGTCGACCATTTCCGGCTCGATCGCCGCCAGCCGATGGGCATACCAGCCCTTCACCATGGCCGCCCCGATCTGGGCCTCCGCATCCCCGGTGGCCAGGTGATCGACCAGATCCGACGTCACCGCGGCATCGTTCAGGTGCCCCAGGTCATCCTGCAATCGTGACATGCCCTTGCGGTATGTCCGGGCGGCATCACCCGGGAACAGACCACCCAGAAAATCGATGGCATAGCGGAGCTTCTTTGCCGCGATCCGCACCTCGTGGCGCTGCTCCAGGGGCATGGTGGCGAAGCCTTCGGCGGTCCGCATCAGTTTCCTGTGGCGCTTGCGCAGCAGCCCGGTCGCGACGGGCGTCAGCGGCGCGTCGGGCGTGCCGCTCAGCAGCAGGGTCACGTCCTGGGCGCCCAGCAGATCCATGAGCATGCGGTTGAAGGGGCGAGCATCCAGCGTGGTCCGCAGGTCCGCATAGGCGGTCCCGCGTGCCAGCTCCGCGGCCTCACGAAGGCGCTGGAGTGGTTGCGAAGCGGGATTCGCAGCCTCCACCGGCGGCAGCATCTGGGTCAGAAAGACGTCCAGATCCCGGGCAGGGCCCATGGCCTGCAGTGCCGAGCGCGCATCGGTCTTCAGCCCCTCCGCCGACGGACCGAGGTGATCGCGAAACAGGGACAGGGCCGACCGGAGCCTGCGCAGTCCCACCCGCAACTGGTGCACACCCTCCGGGTCCGATCCGTCACGGCTCGCGGCCAGGTTGCCGGCGACCTGCCGGGCCGTGGCGGAAACAATGGTCGCGAAGGCGGAGGCCACGGTGTCAGACCGGGTCAGGACAGGGCGCTTGAATTTGCGCCAGGCGGGCGAACCGCCCTCCGCCAGCGCCACGCCGCGCGCTGCCTTGGATTCCACGGCGACATGGACGCTGCGCTGCATCACCTGTGCCCGCGCGATCCGTGCGACCGAATTCTCCGGTCCGCCCAGCAGTTCGATCTCCAGTTCCTCGACCGGCATCTCCCGTCCGGCGGCCAGGATCCGGCCCCGGTCCAGCGAGACCTCCACCGTGGCATCCCCGATATTGGCAATCTTCTTCTGCCGACGCACCTCGGTCCGGTGCCATTCGGTCAGTTCCTCCGGCAGGATCAGGCCGAACTCCTCCCGTGGCGCGCCGCTCGGCAATGCTCCCGGATCCGGGACAGGCCCGTCGATCACGGCAGACCATTCACCACGCTCCAGTCCACCGGTCTCGCGCTTCATGGTGAGTTCGTGGCGGCCATCCTTGGCCCGAAGCCGCAAGGTAAGACCTCGGGACCAGAGACGCCTGTCCGCTGTATCGAAATAGATGCTGGTGACGCCTGTCGTTCTCGCCAGTGCACTGCCAAGTGACTTGAAGGCAGAATCAAGAGATTGACTTCGTCCTTCCAGCTTTATTTCGATCTCTCGCATCTCATTCTTGTTCATGAGTCGGAAAAATTCAGAAAATTGATGATTGATTTTGTTGAAACCGACATGGTTTTCCCTGAAATCCTGAAATAGAGCGTTGCAGGGCGTAAAAATACGCGAAAGGGTGCCCGAATTCCATCAATAATGGATGGATTTCATCGCCAATGCTCAATCTCGGTTCAGTATCGTGCCGTCAGCGTGATCGCCGCGAATGTATGGGGATCGGCCTGGCCCGCGAACTCCTCCGTCCGACGCACCATCGTCCAGCTCAACCGCAGGCCTTCCCATCGCACGGCAGCCCCGATCTGGAAGTCGTGCACCAGATTGCGCTTGTTCACCCGCGCGCTGTTGCGGAAGCTGTTGCCGTCCAGAAAGATGTTGCGCAGGACGAGCCTGCTCTGCACGCCGCCGAAGAAGTACCAGTTCAGCCTGCGCGCGTCGGGGTCGATGAAGCCGCCACCGGCAAGGCTGGGCCGGATGCGTGGCGGGCCCAGATCGTTCTCCAGATCGGGACCGAGGCGCAGCGTCAGGCCCGCCATGCCCTGGGTCAGCACATTGCCGAGACTGAGTCCGGCGCTGGGCAGCAGATCGAAACCCCAGGGACGGGTCTGTTCCTTGAACGGGCGCCATGTCCTGTCGTAGCTGATGATCAGCCCGGGTTCATTGGACAGCTGGTTGTCCCAGCCCTGGGCAATATCGCTGTCGATCAACTGGTGAAAGGTGTTCTGCACGAACTCGCCCAGGGCCAGCGGTCCGACGATGCCGATGTTGGCGGTCACGGTCTCCACATGGGTGTCGTCATCTGCGATGGCTGCAACCTCGCCGTAGAGCCAGCCCGCATAGGGGTGGTCACCCGGCTGTGGGGCCGACTGGGTGATATCCGACGGTGTGTAGAGGTTCTGTCCGAAAGCCACTCCGCCATAGAGCTTGCGCCGGTCCTGCACGCCCAGCAGCGTCCGGCCGAGCAGGGCGGTCAGGTCACTGACACTGCCCTTGGGGCGCAGATAGGCGACGCGGAAGCCGTTGGTGTACTCCTGATCCGTCCCGGCGAAGTAATCATTCTCCACCACGATGGACAGGGTGCCATACTCGACCTCCTTCTTTTCCCCGGTCCCCGCCCCGTTCCCGGTCTTCGGAAGGTCCTGAGCCTGCGACTGCACGGCCCACATTGCCGTGACGAGTAACAGGGCGGAGAACAGGCAACGCGTTGACGGCATGGTAAGCATCCGTTGGGCGGGGCAGGCGGAACGGCCGAGGGTCAGGCTGCCCGGATCTGACGTGGTTCGTATATGGCCGTATGGTGGATGCTGGCAACAGGCTTGCTGCCGTCACCGATCAGCAGCACATCCAGTTTTACGAAACCATGGCCCTTGTGGTCGTACAGGCGGGAAACCACGGCACGGGTTTCCAGCGTGCTGCCGACGTTCAGGGTGCCCAGATGCTGGATCGCGCTGCCGACGTGGATCCAGGGGCCGAGCCGGACGGTGTCCCGCAGGATGGTGTTCGCACGGCGCAGCAGGAAGCCGGGATGCACCAGCCCGGACTCGGCGTAGTGCGGATGTTCCTCCCGCACGTCCTTCAGGTACTGCGCGTGTGTCGCCGCGTCGATGGTCTCGTGCATTGTGCCCATCACCCTGCCCTCCGGCAGGCTCTCGGGTCCGGCCTTTGGTCGTTCGTCATGGGACGGCATGGGTCCGGTCGGGAATCCGGCCACATCAGGGGTGGGCAGCGCCGAGTCTTCGGTCAGCCGTGCCGTGCCGGTCGCGGCGATCGCACCGCGTGCCTCGATCCGGATATCGACGCCATTGTCGGACGTGGTCTCGCCGATCACATCGACCGTTTCACCGTCATAGACCGGTCTGTCGAAACGGCAGGTCATGTGCCCGCGCGCCAGGAAATCCGGGCCAAGCAGGATCAGCGCCGCCCGCGTCATGTAGGCATAGTCATCGACACCGGGCACCAGCCCGCCCTCGAAGCCGAACCTCTGCGCCACGCCGTCATCGTGGATGCGGTTCTCGCTCTCGAACGCCGTGTTGAACGCTGAAATCGCATATCGCGTCTCGGTCATGCCCCTGTTCCTCCCCCGGATTGCCGTGTGAAAGCCATGTTCCTGTTTCATTCATGGGCCAGGCAATTGTTAACACAAGTCATTGGTCACATTAACAGATTTGTGTCGGATTTTTGGCTGGAGAACTGTCGAACCCGTCTCTCACCCATTGACTTACCATGAGAGACCACGTATTCCCGTGTGATCCCGTGAAGTGCCATGAGGCAGGTGTGCCGACCCATCACCATCCCATTGGCATCCAGGGCGGAGGGCGATAGGGCCGAAACACGAACAAGTGGAGCCGAATGTGCCGGGAGCGAATTACTTCTCCGGCAGTTTCACGCACCGGATCGACGGCAAGGGCCGTGTATCGATCCCGGCCCGCTTTCGTGCGCTTCTGGAAGAACAGGGAGATTCCGAAATGATGGTGATCCCGTCCTACAAGGATGGGGTCATGGAGGCGTTTCCGCGCCGGGTGCTGGAAGGCATCTTCGAACGGCTGGAGGAAAAGGATCCGCAGTCGGAGGAGGTGGAGGATCTTGCCACCTACCTGTTCGGCGGGGCGAATACCCTGTCCTTCGACAAGGATGGCCGCGTCGTGCTGTCGCCGGAGCTGCAGGAAGCGATTGGCGTCACCGATCAGGTCGTCTTCATGGGGCGCGCCGACCGGTTCTATCTGCTCAGCCCGGAACGCTCCAGGGAAGTGCTGGAGGCCGCGCGCATCCGCTCCCGCGAGAAACATCGCGGGGCGCTGGCGCGGAGCCGTCGGGCGCCACAGGTTCAGGTCACCTCGCTGCCAGACGAGGACGCATGATGGAACGCGCATCTGTCGAGCCGCGCGAGGGTCATGTTCCGGTCATGGGCACGGCGGTGGCGCGGGGGCTGGCCCTGTCCGCCGGACGGCGCTACCTGGACTGCACCTATGGATTGGGCGGCTACACCCGTCAGTGGCTGAATGCCTGTGACTGCCAGGTGATCGCGATTGACCGTGACCCGCGCGCGATCGCGGCGGCAAGGCAGGACGCGGAACGGTTCGACGGTCGGCTGACCGTGCTGGAAGGGTGCTTTGGCGACATGGCCGCGCTGCTGGCGGGCATCGGCATCGACAGCCTGGACGGTATCGCGATGGATCTCGGCGTGTCCTCACCGCAACTGGATCAGGCGGAGCGGGGATTCTCCTTCCAGCATGATGGCCCGCTGGACATGCGCATGGGTGATGGTCCGCTGACGGCGGCGGAGATCGTCAACGACTGGCCGGTGGAGCGTCTGGCCGACATCTTCTACCGCTTTGGCGAGGAGCGGAAATCCCGACCCATCGCCCGCGCCATCGACAAGGTGCGGGTTGACCGGCCGATCCGCAGCACGGCGGAGCTTGCCGCCATCGTCGCGCGCGCCGCGCCGACGAAGCCAGGCCGCATTCATCCGGCCACGCGAGTGTTTCAGGCGATCCGCATTGTCGTGAACGACGAACTGGGGGAACTGCGCCGTGGCCTGATCGCGTCGGAGCAGTTGCTGCGTCCCGGCGGACGGCTGGCCGTTGTCAGCTTCCACAGCCTCGAGGACCGGATGGTGAAACGGTTCCTGACGCCTCGCACGGGCAACGCGCCGGGTGCTTCCCGGCATCGTCCGGTGATCGTGGAGGCTCCGGCGCCCTCCTTCAGGTTGGTCAGTCGTGGCGCGGAAAAGGCGGACGAGGCGGAGGTTGCCGCGAACCCGCGGTCCCGCTCTGCCCGTCTGCGTCTGGCCGAGCGCCTTGATGCCCCGGCCTGGCCCGAATCCGAAGGTTTCGAGGAGTTGGCCGCATGAGCCGCCTGTTCCTCATGCTCGCCCTGTTCATCGCTGCCCTCGCCATCGGTGCGGTCTACGAGAGCGAACGTCGCTATGACGCCGCGGAAGACGAGGCGGTGCGGGTGGAGCACGAGATCGCCGAAACCCGCCGCGACATCCATGTGCTGGATGTGGAGTGGAGCTATCTGACCCGGCCCGAACGGCTGGAGGAGCTGGCAGCACTGCATCTGCCGCTGGCGCCACCGGATGTGGGTCGCATGATCGCCTCCGATGCGGACCTGCAGCCATTGATGGACGAACTGAACGGCCTGACGGTCGCGAAGGGCGTCGTTGATCCGTCGAGCGGGAAGGTGCGGCCATGAACCGGACCCTGTTCGACAGGCCGCCCGGCACCGAACTGGCGCAGAGCGACCTGCAGTGTCAGTTGCCGGGCAGCGACATCACCCGCGTGCGCCGACGCCTGACCATGCTGGGACTCGCCTTCGCGATCGGTTTCACGGCGCTCTCTGCCCGCGTGATCCATCTGTCCAAGCCGGATCTGGGGTCCGGCATGGCGGCGGAGGCGGCAACGGTTGCCGTGGCGCCGGAGCTGCCTGCGAAATGGCGGACCCGCTCCGCGATCACTGATCGGGATGGGCAGTTGCTGGCGGTGGATCTGCCGACACATGCATTGTCCATCGAGACCCGCAAGGTGCGGAGGCCGGACCGGCTGGCCTGGCGTCTGGCTGAGGCGCTGGGGGACACCACGCCCGCGCGGGTGCTGGAGCGGCTGGAGAAGGCGAAGGGCGCGCTCTGGCTGCGCTGGCGCCTGACGCCGGATCAGGTGGCGGCGGTGATGCGCGTCGGTGATCCGTCCATCAGTCTGGTGCCGACGGTCACCCGCAGCTATCCCAACGGACGTCTGACTGCCCATGTGGTCGGCTTCATGGACTCCGAACGTCAGGGGCGTGCGGGGCTGGAGCGTGGTGTCGAGGACCGGCTTCTGGATCCCTCCAACCCGCCGGTCGCGAGCTCCATCAATCTCGGTGTGCAGCATGCGGTGCGGGCCGAACTGGCGCGGGCGGTCGAGACCTTCTCCGCAATTGGTGGCGCGGCGCTGGTCATGGATGTGACCAATGGCGAGATCCTCTCCATGGTCTCCCTGCCGGATTTCGATGCCAACCTGCGGGAGTCGCTGCGCGAGGATGCGTTCTTCAATCGCGCCACCTATGGCCGCTACGAAATGGGGTCGACCTTCAAGACCTTCACGGCGGCCATGGCGCTGGAGGCGGGCAAGCGGCTGAGCGACAGCTATGACGCCACCGACCCGATCCGTTTCGGCCGTTTCCGCATTCGCGACCATCACGCCAAGAAGCGTGAGATGACGGTGGCGGAGATCTTCAAGTTCTCCTCCAACATCGGTGCCGCGAAGATGGCCGTGGATGTCGGAACCGAGAACCAGCGCAAGTTTCTCGGCTCGCTCGGTCTGCTGGAGCGGGCGGCGATCGAGATCCCCGAACTGGTGGCGCCGCAACTGCCCTATCGCTGGGGTGAGCTGGAAACCATGACCATCGGCTTCGGGCACGGGCTCTCGGTATCGCCGCTGCATCTGGCCACCGCCATCGGTGCCATGGTCAATGGCGGCAACCTGATCGAGCCGACGTTGCTGAAGCGGTCTCTGGACAATCCGGCAACCCTGCGTCGGGTGATTTCCGAGAAGACATCCGACAGCATCCGCAAGCTGCTGCGCCTTGTCGTGGCGGACGGGACAGGACGCAGTGCGGCGGCGCAGGGCTATGTCGTCGGCGGCAAGACCGGCACGGCCGAGAAGGCCATCGAGAAGGGCTATGCGCGCAAGCGGCTGATCACCTCCTTCGTTGGCGTCTTCCCGATGCAGGCCCCGCGCTACGTCGTGCTCGCCATGCTGGACGAGCCGCAGGGGACCAAGCAGACCTATAACTACATGACGGCGGGCTGGAACGCGGCGCCCACCGTCGGACGCATCATCAGGCGCGTGGCGCCGCTGCTGGGTGTTGCCCCGGTCGATGAGCTGGATCCGGAGATCCTGCGCGCGCTGGCGCTGCCGCCTTCCGCTGACCCGCTCGCGAAGAAGGCCAGGGGAGGACGCGATGCGACTCTCTGACCTGATGGGCAGCAAGGCAGGCAGCAACGCCGCACTGGAGATCACCGGCATCACGGCGGACAGCCGGGATGTGAAACCCGGCTTCCTGTTCGCGGCCCTTGGCGGCACGCAGACGGATGGCAGCCGCTTCGTGGCCGATGCGGTCGCCCGCGGCGCCGTTGCGGTGCTGGCGGAACGTCCGTTGTCGGCGGATGTTCCCGTGGTCGTCGGGCAGGACGCCCGGAGCTGCCTGGCGCGGATGGCGGCCCGGTTCTATGGCACGCAGCCGGAGACGGTGGCGGCGGTGACCGGCACCAGCGGCAAGTCGTCGGTCGTCTGGTTCCTGCGCCAGATATGGGCCGCGCAGGGCCTGCGGGCGGCGAGCCTCGGCACGCTGGGCATCCAGGGGCCGGACGGATTTTCCGCCGGATCGCTGACGACACCTGATCCCGTGGCACTGCATCGCGACGTGGCGGCGCTGGCGGACAGCGGCGTCACCCATCTGGCGCTGGAAGCCTCCAGCCATGGACTTGTACAGCGACGTCTCGACGGGCTGAAGCTGTCGGGTGCGATCTTCACCAACCTGGGGCACGACCATCTCGACTATCACCGGGACCGTGCCGACTACCTGAATGCAAAGCTGCGGCTGTTTCGGGATCTGCTGCCGACGGGTGCGCCTGCGGTCATCAATGCCGATGATGCGGTCTCGGCTGATGTGACGGAGGCGGCACGGGCCGCGGGCCTGCGGGTCGTCAGCTATGGCACCGGCAAGGCCGATTTCCGTTTCTCGATCGATGACGCGCGGCTGGATGGCCAGACCGTCACGATCAGCCACGCGGGCGAGACGCTGACCATCCGGCTTCCCCTGATCGGGGCGTTCCAGGCGGAGAATGTCACTGCTGCGGTCGCCCTTTCCGTTTCCCTCGGCTCCGCGTTCCGAGGGAGCCTGGCGGCGCTGCCCGAGCTTGAGGGGGCACCTGGCCGTCTGCACCTGGCCGGGTCCAGGGGCAGCGCCGCCGCTTTTGTCGATTATGCGCACAAGCCGGACGCGCTTGCCGCCGTGCTGCGCACGCTGCGCCCCCTGACGGCCGGTCGGTTGATCGTGGTGTTCGGCTGCGGCGGGGACCGGGACACGCAGAAGCGCCCGATGATGGGTGAGATTGCCGCGACCCTGGCCGACATCGCCATCGTCTCCGATGACAATCCGCGCACCGAGGATCCGTCAGCCATTCGTCAGGCCATCATGGCCGCCTGTCCCGGGGGTATCGAGATCGGGGACCGGGCAGCCGCAATCCGCCACGGTGTCGGCCTGATGCAGGACGGTGATGTGCTGCTGGTCGCGGGCAAGGGGCATGAGACCGGACAGAAGATCGGTGACCGGGTGCTTCCCTTCGATGACATGACCGAGACCCGCGCGGCACTGGAGGGCCAGGCATGAGCGTGCTCTGGACAGCCCGTGAAGCCGCGGATGCCACCGGCGGCGCAGTCGCCGGATCATGGTCGGCGACGGGTGTTTCGATCGACAGCCGGACCTTGGCGAAGGGCGACCTGTTCATTGCCCTTGCCGGACCCAATGCCGACGGTCATGACCATGTTGCCGCCGCACTGGATGCCGGCGCGGTTGCGGCGATGGTTCATGCCCGGCCCGAAGGTGTGGATCCGGCGTGCCTGCTGCTGGTCACGGATACCATGGCGGGGCTGGAGGCGCTGGGCGTTGCCGCCCGGGCACGGACGGATGCCCGCATCATCGGTGTTACCGGTTCCTGCGGCAAGACCAGCACGAAGGCGGCGCTGGCGCATTGTCTGACCGCATCCGGTGTTGCCGTGCATGCGTCGGAGAAGAGCTACAACAATCACTGGGGTGTGCCACTGACACTCGCCCGGATGCCCCGCGAGACCGGGGTGGCGGTGCTTGAGATGGGCATGAACCACCCGGGCGAGATTCGGGCGCTGACCGCAATGGTGCGCCCCGATGTTGCGGTGATCACGACGGTCGAGGCCGCACACCTGGCGGCTTTCGGTTCGATCAGCGAGATCGCGGATGCCAAGGCGGAGATCTTCGAGGGGCTGACGGACGACGGCGTTGCCGTGCTGCCCGCGGACAATGACTGCCACGCGCAACTGGTTGCTGCCGCACAGCGGGCCGGGGTCGCCCGGATCGTGAACTTCGGCCTGGCCGAGACGGCGGAATATCGCGCTGTCCGTATCTCCCTGAAGCCGGAGGCTTCCTGTGTCGAGGCGCGGCTGAACGGGCACGAGGCGGCGCTGTGCATCGGCATTCCCGGCCAGCACTGGGTCAGCAATGCCATGGCCGTGATGGCGGCAATCGATCAGGCGGGCGGCAACATGGGTCGGGCTGCACCAGCCCTGCGAACCCTGGAGGCCGTGGCCGGTCGGGGCGCGCAGCAGACGGTTGTCCTGCATGACGGTCGCAGCTTCAGGCTGATCGACGACAGCTACAACGCCAATCCGGCCAGTGTGCGTGCCGCCCTTGGTGTGCTGGGCACCACCGCACCCGGTGCAGGCGGGCGGCGCATTGCCATCCTTGGTGACATGCTGGAGCTCGGCGAGACCTCCGCGTCGCTGCATCGCGAGCTGTCGGCTGACGTTCTGGCTGCGGCTGTCGATGTCGCCCTGCTCTGCGGCAAGGACATGGGCGCACTGGCGGATGCGCTGACCGGCCGGATCGATACCGTACTGCATGCCGCGACCTCCGCCGAACTGATCGACCCGGCGCTGACGCAGGTCCATGCGGGCGATGTGGTGCTGGTGAAGGGATCGCTGGGCAGCCGGATGGCACCCGTGGTTGCCGCCCTGACGAACCTGGAGGCCGCAGCGGAACTTCCGCGCGCGGCCTGCGGCTGAAGGGGGGACGCGCCACATGCTCTACAATCTGCTTTTCCCGCTGGCCGACGATTTCCAGGTCTTCAACCTGTTCCGCTACCTGACCTTCAGGACCGGCGGAGCGGTGATCACCGCGCTGCTGGTGAGTTTCATCGTCGGGCCGCGCTTCATTGCCTGGCTGAAGTCCCGACCGCGCTACAATCAGCCGATCCGCGATGACGGGCCGGCCAGCCACCTGATCACGAAGCAGGGCACGCCGACCATGGGCGGATTCCTGATCCTGCTTGCGGTGACCATCGCGACCCTGCTCTGGGCCGACCTGACGAACGGCTACGTGTGGATCGTCATGTTCGTGACGCTGAGTTTCGGCGCCATCGGCTTCATGGACGACTTCGCCAAGGTGACCGGAGCCTCCAGCCGGGGCCTGCGCGGCAAGACCAAGCTGGCCGTGGAGTTCGCCATCTGCCTCGTTGCCGTGCTCTGGCTCGGCGCGATCTCGCCTGATTCCCTGGAGAACCGGCTGGCGCTGCCGTTCCTGAAGGATGTGCTGCTGGACCTCGGCTGGTTCTTCGTACCCTTCGCCATGTTCGTGATCGTGGGGTCATCGAACGCCGTCAACCTGACAGACGGCCTCGACGGTCTGGCCATCGTGCCGGTCATGATCGCCGCCGGAACCTTTGCGCTGATCACCTATGTCACCGGCAACTCGATCTTCGCGGGCTACCTGCAGATCCAGTACATCGCCGGTGCCGGCGAACTCGCCGTCCTTTGCGGTGCGCTGGTCGGTGCCGCGCTCGGGTTCCTGTGGTTCAACGCCCCGCCGGCCATGGTCTTCATGGGCGATACCGGTTCGCTGGCACTGGGTGGCGCGCTCGGTTCCATCGCCGTGGTGGTGAAGCATGAACTGGTGCTGGCCATCGTCGGCGGCCTGTTCGTGCTGGAGGCGGTCTCGGTGATCGTGCAGGTCGCCAGCTTCAAGACCACGGGCAAGCGGGTGTTCCGCATGGCCCCGCTGCATCACCACTTCGAGCAGAAGGGCTGGCAGGAGCCCACCATCGTCATCCGGTTCTGGATCATCGCCTTCATTCTGGCGCTGGTCGGCCTCGCCACGCTGAAGCTGAGGTAGGCCGATGATCCCGCTCACCATTTGCAAGGACAAGACCCTGTTCGTGCTGGGGCTCGCGCGCAGCGGGCGGGCAGTGGTTGCCGCCGCTCTGGCCGGCGGTGCCCGTGTCCTGGCCTGGGATGACACTGCGGACGCCCGCGCAAGGGTCAGCAGCGTGGAGATGGTCGCCCCGGACAAGGCCGGCTGGTCGGCAATCGACATGCTCGTGCTGGCGCCGGGCATCCCGTTGACCCATCCGAAGCCGCATCCCGCGGTCGTCGCCGCGACGGATGCCGGGGTGGAAGTCATCGGCGATGTGGAGCTGTTCGTGCGGCAGATGCCGGATGCGCGGATCGTTGCCGTGACCGGGACCAACGGCAAGTCCACGACCACCGCAATGATCGGACATGTGCTGCAGTCAGCGGGCCTCGACGCGGCCATCGCGGGAAACATCGGCGTGCCCGTGCTGGAACTGGCGCCGGGAACGCCGGACCGCGTGCACGTGCTGGAACTGTCGTCCTACCAGATCGACCTGACCCCCTCGATCCGGCCCGAGGTCGGTATCCTGCTGAACATCACCCCGGACCATCTGGACCGACATGGCGGCATGGCCGGATACGTGAATGCGAAGCGCAAGCTGTTTGCCCGCATGGACAGCGGCTGTACTGCCGTGATCGGCATCGATGACCGCTATGGCCGTGATCTGGTCGATACCCTCTCACAGGTCCAGGGCCTGAAGATATGTCCGATTGCCGTCGGACGCCCCCGTCCCGGCTCCGTCTATGTGCTTGAGGGTCGTGCCTTTGCCGACGGCCTTAGCATCATCGACCTGAACGGCCATCCCACCCTGCCCGGAAAGCACAATCACCAGAATGTGGCGGCGGCCATTGCCGCCTGTCAGGCGCTCGGCCTTGGTGCCGCGAAGATCGCGGCGGGTATCGGCAGTTTCCCGGGCCTGCCGCATCGCATCGAGCGGCTGGGCGAACGCGGTGGCGTCAGCTTCTACAATGACTCCAAGGCGACCAACCCCGAGGCTGCGGCGCGGGCGCTCGCTTCCTTCGAGCGGATCTACTGGATCGCGGGTGGCGTGCCGAAGGATGGCCCGCTCGCGCCCGTGCTGCCGTTCCTTGATCGCGTGGCCAGAACCTATCTGATCGGCGCGGCGGAAGCGCGGTTTGCGGTCGAGCTTTCCGGTCGCACCGACTGCGTGCCGAGCGGCACGCTGGCGCGCGCTGTGGCTCAGGCGACCAGCGATGCCGAGGCGGCCGGTGGCGGTGTCGTGCTGCTGTCCCCCGCCTGCGCCAGCTTCGACCAGTTCACGGACTTCGAGGCGCGCGGTGATGCATTCCGCGCCCTGGTGGCCGACCTGCTGAGCGCGGAGGTCGTGTCATGATCGGCTTCGGGCGCACGGATACATCGACCCTGGGCCGCTGGTGGTGGACGGTGGACCGCTTCACCCTCGTGGCTTTCCTGCTGCTGATCGCGCTGGGCATCACCCTGACGCTCGCCGCGGGACCGGCTACGGCGCTGCGCAACAACCTGGAACACTTCCACTTCGTGAAGCGCCAGCTCACCTATGTCGGCCCGGCCCTGATCTGCCTGATCGGACTGTCGATCCTGAGCGTGGAGACCATCCGACGTTACGCCATCGCCCTGTTCGGGCTTGTCCTGCTGGCCACGCTGTCGACCCATGTCATCGGGCATGAGGTCAATGGCGCTTCCCGCTGGCTGCGTCTCGGCCCCCTGTCGGTGCAGCCTTCCGAGTTCCTGAAGCCGACCTTCATCATCGTCTCGGCCTGGCTGATGGCGGCGGGACGGCGTGACCCGACGCTGCCCGGTGTCGGGGTCTCGGCAGGTCTGTGTGTCACGATCATCGCCATCCTCGCCCTGCAGCCGGACATCGGCATGTCGCTGGTGATCGCCTGTGTCTGGGCGGCGCAGTACTTCGTTGCCGGCATGCCGATGCTGATGGTCGGCGCCTTGCTGGCGCTGGGCGCCGGGGCGATGTTCGGCGCCTATCACATGTTCGACCATGTGCAGTCGCGCTTTGACCGGTTCCTGGATCCCGCGGCGGAGAACTATCAGGTCCGCCGCGCCATGGAGGCTTTCGAGGCCGGGGGGCTGACCGGGCGCGGGCCGGGGCAGGGGGAGGTCAAGTACCTGCTGCCCGACGGCCATACGGATTTCATCTTTGCCGTCGCGGCAGAGGAATTCGGTGCCATCGCCTGCATCCTCGGCATCCTGCTGTTCGCGCTGATCGTGGTGCGGGGCCTGTTCCGCATGCGGGGGGAGGGCGACCTGTTCATTGTCCTTTCCTGCACCGGTTTCCTGACGCTGTTCGGACTTCAGGCAGCGGTGAACATCGGGGTGAACCTGAATCTTCTGCCGACGAAGGGCATGACACTGCCGTTCATCTCCTACGGCGGATCATCCCTGCTTGCGCTGTCGGTTTCGGCGGGCTGTCTGCTCGCCCTGATGCGCCGCCAGACACCAGGCCAGGCACGCGGGGAGGCACGGCGATGACGTCTTCCGCACGCATGGCACCCTTCGTCCTGACCGCTGGCGGCACGGGCGGGCACCTGTTCCCGGCGCAGGCGCTGGCGGAGGAGCTGCTGCGGCGTGGCCGCGATCTGGTCCTGGTCACTGATCTTCGGGCCAGCGGGCTGGCGGAACGCTTCCCCGGTATCGCGGTTCGCGTGATCCGTGCCGCCGCACCGGTGGGCAGCCTGCTTGGCCGTTTTCGCGCGGCGATGTTGCTGGCTCTCGGCGCCATGGATGCCCGCGCGATCCTTCGCGCGCTGCGGCCTGCCGCCGTCGTGGGCTTTGGCGGCTATGCCTCCCTGCCCACGGTCTGGATGGCACAGGCAATGGGTATCCCGAGCATCCTGCATGAACAGAACGCCCATCTGGGCCGGGCCAACCGCAAGCTGGCCCGCCGCGCCAGCGCCATCGCGCTGACGTTCCCCGAAACCCGCGCCGCAACCGGTGAGACCATCGTTGTCGGCAATCCCGTGCGGGCTGCAGTGGCCCGCGTCGGGGAGCTTGCCTATGTCGCGCCCGATCCGCGCGGCACGGCCCCGGTCCGCATCCTTGTCTTCGGTGGCAGCCAGGGCGCGCGCATCTTCTCTGACGTCGTGCCCGATGCGCTGGCCGACATCCCGGCGGGCATGCGCACGCGCCTGCATGTCGTGCAGCAGGCCCGGTCGGAGGATCTGATGCGCGTCCGCGAAGCCTACCAGGCCGCCGGTATCCCGGCGACGGTGGAAACCTTCTTCGATGACATGCCGCGCCTGCTGGCGGAGGCGGATCTGGTCATCGCGCGCGCCGGTGCATCGACGGTGACCGAGCTGGCGGCTGCCGGACGTCCGGCGATCCTGGTGCCCTACCCGCACGCCGCCGACGACCATCAGACGGCAAATGCGGAGGCTGTCCGCGCGGCGGGTGCCGCATGGATGGTGCCGAACGACCGGTTCGACCGGGGCAGTTGCGCCCGTTCCGTCATGGCGCTGCTGGAGGACCCGGCAGCATTGGCCCGCATGGCCGGGGCCGCCCGAAACAGCGCCCGGCTGGACGCGGCAGGCAAGCTCGCTGACCTGGCGGAGCACATTGGCAGCGGGGCGCAGTCATGACCCGCAGCCCCATGAACATCGGCGCGATCCACTTTGTCGGCATCGGCGGCATCGGCATGAGCGGCATCGCCGAGGTGATGCACAATCTCGGCTACGCGGTGCAGGGCAGCGACATCTCGGCCAACGCCAATGTGGAGCGACTGCGCGGCCTCGGGATCAGTGTCGCCATCGGTCATGATGGTGCGAACCTGGGCGATGCGGGGGCGCTTGTGGTGTCCTCGGCGGTGAAGCCGGACAACCCGGAAGTCGTGGCAGCGCGCGCACGGCTGATCCCGGTAGTGCGCCGCGCGGAGATGCTGGCCGAGCTGATGCGCCTGAAATGGTCCGTCGCAGTGGGTGGCACGCACGGCAAGACCACGACGACATCCATGGTTGCGGCGCTGCTGGATCATGCCGGGCTGGACCCGACGGTGATCAACGGCGGCATCATCAACGCCTATGGCACCAACGCGCGGCTGGGTGATGGCGAATGGATGGTGGTGGAGGCCGATGAGTCCGACGGCAGCTTCGTGAAGCTGCCCGCGACCATCGCGGTCGTCACCAACATGGATCCGGAACATCTGGACTACTACAGCGACTTCGACGAGATCCGCGACGCCTTCCTGTCCTTCCTGGAGAACATCCCTTTCTACGGCGCGGCGGTCATGTGCATCGACCACCCGGAGGTCCAGGCGCTGATGGGGAGGATCACCGACCGGCGGGTGATCTCCTACGGGTTCAGTCCGCAGGCCGACGTTCAGGCCCGTAACCTGAGCTTCGATGGCGGTTCCGCACATTTCGACGTGGCCCTGCGCGACCGGCGCAGCGGCAGCGAGAGCGAGATCACGGGCCTGGTCCTGCCGATGCCGGGCCGTCACAACGTGCTCAACAGCCTGGCGGCCATTGCCGTGGCGCGCGAACTTGGTGCCAGCGATACCCTGATCCGGGACGGGCTGGCGGGTTTCGCCGGGGTCAAGCGGCGCTTCACCCGCACGGGCGAAGCCGGCGGCATCACCGTGATCGACGACTATGGCCACCATCCGGTGGAAATCGATGCGGTGCTGAAGGCGGCGCGCAACGCGACCAGCGGTCGTGTCATCGCGGTCGCCCAGCCGCACCGCTACACCCGCCTCGCCGCCCTGTTCGAGGATTTCTGCACCTGTTTCAATGATGCGGACACGGTGATCGTCACCGACGTCTTCCCGGCGGGCGAGCAGCCGATCGAGGGCGCGGACAAGGCGGGGCTGGTCGCCGGACTGCGCCAGCGCGGCCATCGCGATGTCCATGCCCTCGGCGCGCCGGAGGATCTGGCCCGCACCGTCGCCGATGTGGCCCGTCCCGGCGATCTGGTTGTCTGCCTGGGTGCCGGCAGCATCTCGCTCTGGGCCAACGCCCTGCCGGAAGCCCTGCGTGCGCTGCAGGGGGGAGGGCAATGAACGACATGACCCCGATCCCCCGCAACGACCTGATCAGCCGACTGCCCGACGTCCGGGGCAGCTACACCGCCGATGCGCCCCTGAGTGCGCTCACCTGGTTCCGTGTCGGCGGCCCGGCGGAGGTGCTGTTCCGCCCCGCCGATCAGGCCGATCTGATGGCATTCCTGGCGGCGAAACCGACTGATGTGCCGGTGACGGTGATTGGTGTCGGTTCCAACCTGCTGGTGCGCGACGGCGGTGTGCCGGGCGTGGTGATCCGCCTCGGACGTGGTTTCAGCGATTTCGAGGTGATCCGCTCGGAAGGAACAGTCGCGATCCGTGCGGGCGCCGGCCTAAGCGACGTGAACCTGTCGATGAAGGCCCGCGATGCCGGTCTCTCTGGCCTCGAGTTCCTGCGTGGCGTGCCGGGCACGGTGGGTGGCGCGCTGCGCATGAATGCCGGGGCCTACGGGGCGGAAGTGAAGGATGTTCTGGTCTCCGCGCGCTGGATCGACGCTGCCGGGGAAATGCAGGAATCGTCGGTGACGGAGCTTGGCTTCGGCTACCGGCATTGTGCGGCGCCCTCGGACGCGATCTTCGTGGATGCGCTGTTCCGGACCGTTCCCGGAAAGCGTGAAAACATCGATGCGCGCATGAAGGAAATCAGTGCCGCCCGCAATCTCAGCCAGCCGGTGAAGTCCAGCACGGGCGGTTCCACCTTCGCCAACCCGCCGGGTGCCAAGGCCTGGGAACTGATCGATGCGGCCGGTTGCCGGGGCCTGGTGGTGGGCGATGCACAGGTTTCGGAGCAGCACTGCAACTTCCTGATCAACCGGGGCAATGCAACTGCTGCGGACCTCGAGACTCTGGGCGAGACCGTGCGCCGCCGGGTGGCTGAAACATCCGGTGTGGAACTGCACTGGGAGATCCGACGCATCGGTGTCGGTCCGGGGGGCAGCGCATGAAACATGTTGCAGTCCTGATGGGTGGCTGGTCGGTCGAACGCGAGGTCTCGCTGGTCACAGGTGCGGCCTGTGCGGATGCGCTCGAAGCCTGCGGGTTCAGGGTCACGCGCATCGACGTGGACCGGAACCTGGCGACACGGCTGACCGAAGTTCGCCCGGACGTGGTCTTCAATGCGCTGCATGGCCGCTTCGGAGAGGACGGAACGGTGCAGGGCATGCTGGAGATGATGGGTATTCCCTATACCCACTCCGGTGTTCTGGCGTCGGCCATTGCCATCAACAAGCCCGCTGCCAAGGCGCTGTTCCGTGAGGCCGGAATCCCGACGCCGGATGGCGAGGTGCTGACCCGTCGTGCCCTGGCCGCGCGCTCGGACTGGCAGGCCCCGCTGGTCATCAAGCCGATCAATGAAGGCTCCTCGGTCGGTGTCGACATCATTCTGGAGGGCGACAACATCCCGCCGCTGGAAACCGGCGACCCGGAGGCGCCGGTGCTGGTGGAACGCTACATCCCGGGGCGCGAGGTCCAGGTGGCCGTGGCCTTTGACGAGGTGCTGGGTGCCATCGAGATCCTGTCGCCGGGGCGCTTCTATGACTACGAGGCCAAGTATGCGCCCGGCGGGTCGCGTCACGTGATGCCCGCACCGCTTCCGGAGGCCGACTATAGCGCCGCCTGCGAGATCTCATTGCTGGCGCACCGGTTGCTGGGCTGCCGCGGCATCACCCGTTCCGACCTGCGCTATGACGATACCGGGGAGGGGCCGGCAAAACTGTTCCTGCTGGAAGTGAACACCCAGCCTGGCATGACACCCACATCACTGGCGCCCGAGATCGCACTGCACCAGGGCATCGACTTCGAGACGCTGTGTACCCGACTGGTGGAGGATGCATCATGCGATCGCTGACCGCGAAGGCCGCCGAGCGTCCCCTGCAGGAGACCAAGACCGCGAAGGCAAACCGCAGGTCCGGGAAGCAGCAGCGCACCATGCCGCGGCGGGAGCGCCGCCGCCGGGTCTGGAGCTGGATCGCCGTCGCCCTGATGATCGGCGTCATTGGCGCGACCTTCCATGCGGTGCGGCAAGGCTGGCACGCACAGGCCTTCATCGCTCTGGGGGAGATGGTCGACGACGGTTATCGCGTCGTGGGTCTGACGGTGGAAGAGGTTACCCTGACGGGGCGTGACAAGGCGGGCATGAATGCCCTGCGTCGCGCCCTGGATGTGGAAGTCGGGACCCCGATCCTGCGCCTCGACCTGGATGAGCTTCAGGCCCGTCTGGAAAGCGTTGGCTGGATCGCATCGGCCGAGGTGCAGCGTCACCTGCCGGACCGTCTGCATATCGACATCACCGAACGTGTGGCCTTTGCCCGCTGGCAGCGCGATGGCCGGACCAGCCTGATCGACCGGGATGGGGAGATCATCCTGTCCGACGTCGGTCACCGCTTTGCCTATCTGCCCCGGATTGTCGGCGACGGCGCAAATGTCCGGGCGGCGGAACTGCTGGACCTGCTGGATGGCTCCCCCCGCCTCGCGCGGCAGGTGCAGTCGGCCAGCCTGATCCGGGAACGGCGCTGGGACGTGACCCTGGAGAGCGGCATCACCATCAGCCTGCCGGAGCAGGGCGCGGACGCCGCCTGGCAGCATCTGGATGAACCGAAACACCGCAAGCGACTGCTGGCGGACGACGTTGGCTTCGTGGACATGCGCATACCGGGGCGCGTGATCGTGCGGGGCAGGGACAGTGGCGGCGATCAGAAGCCGCAGGAACAGGAGACCTGATCATGCAGAGGGCGGATCAGGGTCGAACAGGGGCTGCAGGGTAATGGCGAACGGACGATCCCAGTTCATTGCGGCGCTGGATGTCGGGTCCAGCAAGATCAGCTGTGCCGTGGCACAGCCGCTGGATGACGGCTATCGCGTGCTTGGTGCGGCGTCGCGCCGTGCGGAGGGTTTGCGCCGTGGCGTGATCACCGACATGGATGCGGCGGAGGCCGCGATCCGCGATGTGGTGGATCAGGCGGAGCAGCGCGCAGGCGTGGCGGTGGATGATGTCTTCGTCTCCCTCTCCGGCGGCATGCCGTCCAGTCATGTGGCGGAGGTGGAGATCGCCGCCCCCGACCGGCCGATCACGGATCAGGACGTGCGGCGGCTGCTGCAGCTTGCGGGCACGCGGGAGGAGCAGGGAGAGCGCTCCGTCCTGCACGCAATTCCGGTCGGCTTCGCGCTGGACGGAGAGACAGGTATCCAGGACCCGCGCGGCATGGTGGGGCGGCGGCTGAGTGCGCGGGTGCACCTGCTTTCCGCCGCACAAGGCGCGCAGCGGAACCTGAAGATGTGCATCGAGCGGTGCCTGCTGCGCCCGGTCGATCTGGTCGCGGCCCCCTATGCCGCCGGACTTGGCTGTCTGAGCTGGGATGCCCGTGATCTCGGCTCCGTCGTCATCGATCTGGGCGCGGGCGTGACCAAGATCGGCATCTTCCGCAACGGCACGCTGATCTTCGCCGACGCGATCCCCATCGGCAGTGCGCATATCACCAACGACATCGCCTCCATTCCCGGGCTGACGCTGGCCTTCGCCGAACGGCTGAAGACCCGCCATGGCAGCCTGTTCGTCGGTCCCAACGACGACGATGTGACCGTCGCGCTGCCATCCTTCGTGGAGGGCTGGACGGACGGCACAGGGCAGATGGCCCTGTCGCTGCTGACCGGTGTGATCCGCCCGCGGGTGGAGGAGATCTTCGAAACCGTGCGGGACATCATCGATTCCTCGGGTCATGCGGCAATCGCCGGGCGCAACGTCGTCCTGACGGGCGGCGGCAGCCTGCTGACCGGCATCGACGCCGTCGCGCGCGACATTCTCGACCGGCCCGTCAGCCTGGGTCGTCCGATTGGTCTGGCCGGTCTGAAGAAGGACATGTCCGGACCTGATTTCACAACGCTGGCAGGCACCATCGCCTTCGCCGAGCGTCGTCTCGAAGCACGTCATGCGGTTGACGTGCCAGCCACCCTTCCTGGCCGTGTCGGGCGGATTGTCCGCCTGGGTCGTTGGCTCAGGGAGAACTTCTGATGTTTGCGTTCCATGAGGCCCCCTCGCGTCGGAACGCCGGAAAGGGTGAGTCCGTCAACAACACCCAAGCCCGGAGCACCGCACATACCAGGCATTCCCCACTGAAACCGTCTGTCGGGCATACATAAGGAGGCATCGACATGGCCATTAACCTGACCAATCCTGAACTCACCGAGATGCTGCCACGCATCGTGGTATTTGGCGTCGGTGGCGCCGGCGGCAATGCCGTCAACAACATGATCGAATCGGAGCTGCAGGGTGTGGAGTTCGTCGCCGCGAACACCGACGCCCAGGCACTCGCCAAGTCCAAGACGACCAACCGCATCCAGCTTGGTGCCGGTCTGACGCAGGGACTGGGCGCGGGCGCGCAGCCGGACGTCGGCCGTCAGGCCGCCGAGGAGGCCATGCCGCTGATCCTGGAGTATCTGGAAGGCGCGCACATGTGCTTCATCACCGCCGGAATGGGTGGTGGTACGGGCACGGGCGCGGCACCGGTGATCGCCCGCGTCGCGCGGGAGCATGGCGTGCTGACCGTCGGTGTCGTCACCAAGCCGTTCCAGTTCGAGGGCAAGCGCCGTCTGGCCATTGCCGACGCGGGTGTGCGTGAGCTGCAGTCGAGCGTCGACACGCTGATCGTCATCCCGAACCAGAACCTGTTCAAGGTCGCGACCGACAAGACGACCTTCGCGGATGCCTTCAAGATCGCTGACGAGGTGCTGCACTCCGGTGTCCGCTCCATCACCGATCTGATGGTGGAACCGGGCCTGATCAACCTCGACTTCGCCGATGTCCGCACCGTCATGAACGAGATGGGCAAGGCGATGATGGGTACGGGCGAGGCCGAGGGCGAGGATCGTGCGCAGGCCGCGGCCTCTGCCGCAATCGCCAACCCGCTGCTGGAGGACATGTCGCTGAGCACCGCACAGGGTGTTCTGGTCAATGTGACCGGTGGCATGGATCTGACCCTGCACGAGGTCGACGAGGCCGCGAACCTGATCCGCGAGGAAGTTGACGAGGACGCCAACATCATCATCGGCTCCATCCTCGACCCGTCGCTGGACGGCAAGATGCGCGTCTCCATCGTCGCCACCGGCATCGACGTGATGCAGGCAGAGAAGGCGGTACCCCAGGGCTTCACCCCGCGTGTCGTTGCCACGGCGGATCGTTCCGTCACCGCACCGGCTGAACTGACGGCGAGCCGCCCGATGTCGGGTGGGACGATCCCGTCCGGCGGCAATTTCGCCACGGCGCGCAAGCTCGAGCCGGAAATGGAGATGGAAACCGATCTCGACGCCGAGGAAGCCGTCGGCACCGCTGAAACCCAGCCGGTTGTCGACGACGTCGCTGATCACGACATCTTCCAGGCACCGGTCGAGGAGAAGGTCGAGGCAAAGGGTGTGACGGAGCGGACCTACGAGATTCCGTCCTATCCGGCGCGTTCGGCCCCGGAACCGCGGCACATTCCGGCCTCCGAGAGCGGGCTGGATGATGGCTTCCTGGCACCGTCCGCACAGACGGCGCGGACCATCGACACCGCACCGCCCGCACCTGTGACGCAGGCCCCGGCGGAGGAAAAGCCGACGGGTGCACGCCGGTTCCTGAACCGGCTGCGGGGCAAGTCCCGGTCCGCCGACGAGACCCAGACCAATGCCCAGCCGAAGCGTCCGCTGTTCCCGAACCGGGGCAGTGAACAGGCATCCGAGGCCGAGCGGGCGGAGCCCATGCTTTCAGGACTGTCCCTGCCTGAGGCGGAGCCGCGGAAATCCGCGGGTTCCGAGGATGACCTGGACATTCCGGCCTTCCTGCGCAGGCAGGCGAACTGAGCGTTCGCCGTGCCTGACGGAAAGGGTAACAGTGGGTAACAAAGAGTGACTTGAGCGCTGTCAGGGCGATTCATATAACCCCTGACAGCGCCTTATCTTTCATTGATTCGTTTGTCTGTTTAACGGGTCGGGGAAGGGCGGGTGGATGCTGACCGGCACAGGGCCGGTGTGGGGAGTGGCATCGAACTCATTTGTCGGCGGGGAGCCGACTGTCCAGAGGGGACATCGCGTGAGCCTGCAACGGACCATCGCACGACGCGTCGAACGCCACGGAACAGCGCTGCACTCGGGGCTGGACGTGACGATTGCCTTTTCGCCTGCCGAGCCGGGGACTGGTATTGTCTTCCGCCGCTCCGACATGGACGGAAACGCCGCGCTGATCCCCGCACGCCATGACCATGTTGCCGATACGCGGCTCTGCACGGTCATCGCCAACGCCCATGGTGCCAGTGTGGCGACCATCGAACACGTCATGGCGGCCCTGTCCGGCAAGGGCGTGGACAATGTCATCGTTGATGTTTCAGGCGCCGAGACACCTGTCATGGACGGCAGTGCCGGTCCTTTCGTGGAGATGATCCGTGAAGCCGGTATCGTCGAACAGAATGCGCCGCGCCGCGTGCTGCGGGTGCTGAAGGAAGTGCGCGTCGGTGAAGGCGACTACTGGGCCCGCCTGACGCCGTCGGAGGAGTTCCGTCTCAGCTTCAACATCGCCTTCGACAATCCGCTGCTGGCCAGCCAGTCGACGCAGTTCCATCCCGACTTCGGCGATTTCGAAGAGGACATTGCGCCCGCACGGACGTTCTGCCTGTTCGAGGAGATCGAGAAGATGCGGTCCATGGGCCTTGCCCGTGGCGGCTCCCTCGACAATGCGGTCGTTGTCCAGGGCGACAAGGTCCTGAATCCGGAAGGCCTGCGTTTCGGTGACGAGAGCGTGCGGCACAAGCTGCTGGACGCCATCGGCGACCTGCGTACCGCAGGCTACCAGATCATCGGCCACTACCATGGTGAGCGGGCCGGTCATGCGCTGAACAACAAGCTGCTGCATGCATTGTTCGCGGACCCGACCGCCTATGTCATCGAGAATGCGGTCTCCACGGACTGGGACGACGTCCGCATTGCGGACGCCGCCGACTGAAAGGCTGCTGACCGTCAGGTCTGATGCCTGACTTCAGGACGTGCTTTCCGTCTCGCTGGCCTGCGGCCAGTAGGTTCCGAAATTCCAGTACAGCCCCTCCAGATCGCGGCAGGAGAATTCCCTGCTGCCATAGTCCGTGTCCTCGACCGGCCTTGGAACCTCCACACCTGATGCGATGACCCTGGCGCAGAGTGCGTCTGCATCATCGATGGCGATGTAGACGGACGTCCCGTCGCCTGCGGCAGGTCCGGGCTGCCCAACGGCCTGGCCGAATTCGTCATCACGGGCGCTGCCAACCATGATCAGCGCCGAACCCAGGGCAAGCTGGGCATGGGCAATGCCGCCCTGGCCGTCTTCCACGACGAAATGGCGCCGGAAGCCGATCACGTCCACCAGCCAGTCGATCATGGCCGGGCAGTTGCGATAGCGGCGGGTGAGGTAGATGCGTGGTGGTTCGATGGGGGCGTCGGCCATTTGCGGTCCTCCTGTCCAATGGTTCGGACCGGCATGATGACAAGTGCCCGGGCAGGCGGATTGAACAAATGTGACCTGCTCAGACCTGCCCCGGTGTCGTCCCCGCCATGCGCGCGAACTCCCGCGTCAGATGGGCCTGATCGGCGTACCCGGTCCCGTGCGCAATGGCGGCCACATTGTCCGATCCGTCCTGAAGCTGCTGCAGTGCATTCTCGAATCTGACAATGCGGGCATAGGCCTTCGGAGCAATGCCGACCTCGGCGGAGAAACGCCGGGTCAGATGCTCCCTGCTGATATCCAGTTCTTGCGCCAGTCGGCTGATCCGGGCCGTACCGGCGCTGGCCTCGATCGCCCGCAATGCCTGCATGACAGCCGCACTCTGCCGCGCTCCCGGCAGGATACGCTCGCGCAGGAACTGCTCCAGGATGCGGAACCGTTCCGGCCAGTTGCCGCAGAGCGCGAGCCTTTCCACGATGTCGCGGCCATCCTGCCCCAGCAGATCCGCCAGACTGACCACCTGCCCCGTGATCTCCGTCAGCGGGATGCGGAAGAATGCGCGTGCACCCGCAGGCGTGAAGTCCACCTGCACGCAATGCACCGGGCCGACGGAGCGCACGACGGTGAACCGGTCGATCAGACCGGCGGTGAACGTGTGGTGGGCGGCTTCCGCGCCTGGCCTGTGCCCGGCATGGATCAGATAAGGGTCAGCGAAGTTGATGATCAGCGGCAGGAAGGTGGTGGCCGGCATCCGGTGGGTGAAAGGTGGTGCAGCCATGTCGGCGAACCCGGCCCATCGGACCAGAAACGGTCGCAGGTCGGCGGGCAGGGGCGGGCAGGTCTCGTCGCCTGCTGGCTGATCGGGCATGTCCATGCACGCATCATGTCACCGATACCGACCCGGGTCAGCCTGAACGCTGGACGGCGGATCGGGGATGGCTATCGTTGCAGCAGAGAGAAACTTCACCCTGGGGAGGATGAACATCGTGCGACAGATCCCGACGACGCTGGCGGAAGTCGAGGAGGTCGAGCAGACCCCCTGGCAGGACAGGCTGATGGCGGAGAACGTCTACGCGGCAATCGCGAAGTCGGCGAACGCCTGGCCCGACCGGCCTGCCATCCATTTTCTGGCGCACGGGCAGCTGGATGACGAACCCCAGACGATCCTGTATCGCGACCTGCTGGCCCGCATCACGGCCACCGCCAACCTGCTGCGTGATCTCGGGATCGGCGATACGGATGTCGTGACCCTGCTGATGCCGATCATCCCGGAGACGCAGTATTTCCTCTGGGGTTCGGAAACAGCGGGCATCGCGAACCCGGTGAACCCCTTCCTGGAAGTCGATCATATCGTCGGCATCTGCAAGGCGGCGGGGACGAAGGTTCTGGTCGCCTGCGATCCGTCCATCAGCCCCGATCCCTGGCCCAAGGCGGAAGCGGTGAAGGCGGCCCTGCCGCATATCACGCTGATCCGGGTCGGTGGCCCGGCTGCAAGCACACCCGATGTCGTTTCCTACGAGGAGGCGATCAAGGGTGTCGCGGACGACCGGCTGACGTTCGATCGCGACTTCCATCTGGACGACGTCGCCGCCTACTTCCACACTGGGGGCACCACCGGGGTGCCGAAGCTGGCGCGCCACACGCAGAAGGGCCTGATGCTGCACAGCTGGACCTTCGGCAACTGCATGCCGGACCCGACCGACAGCAGTCACGGGCCGCAGCATTATCCCCTGGGCATTCCGCTGTTTCATGTCGGTGGCGGCACCTGCTACAGCCTGATGCCGTTTGTCTGGGGCCGGACGGTGACCATGCTGGGGGCGGAGGGGTATCGCAACCCGAACTCCCTGCGCGATTTCTACGCCAACTGCGCGCGCCTCGGCTGGACCAAGATCCCCATCGTGCCGACGGTCTGGTCGATGCTGCTGCAGATGCCGGTCGGAGATCATGATCTCAGTCGGGTGCAGTTCGGCGGCGTCGGCGGTTCGACACTCTCCGTCGAGGTTGCCAATGCGGCGATGAAGAAGCTGGGCATTCCGCTGGTCGAGGGCTGGGGCATGACGGAGACCCACGGCTTTGCGACGATCAATCCCTATCTGGGGGACATTCGCGTCGGCTCCGTGGGGCTGCGGCAGCCCTACATGCAGTTGCGCATCGTCGAACCGGACGGCAAGGGCGGTATCGCGCGGGATTGTGGCACGGACGAGATCGGTCTGGTGGTGGTGCGTGGTCCGCAGGTCTTCGGCGGTTATCTGGATGAAGTCCATGACTCGAAGGCCTGGCTGGGCGGGGACCGCCACAGCGGCTGGTTCGATACCGGGGACCTGGGCCGGATGGACGCGGATGGCTACGTCTGGCTGACCGGACGGGCCAAGGATCTGATCATTCGCGGCGGCCACAATATCGATCCGGCAACCATCGAGGACGTGCTGTACCAGCATCCGGCGGTGGAACTGGCGGCTGCGGTCGGACGCCCGGACAAGCGCGTTGGTGAGATTCCCGTGGCCTATGTCCAGTTCGGTGCCGGCAAGACCGAGACCGTGGACAATCTGAAAGCCTTTGTTGCCGAACGCATTCCGGAGCGTGCCGCGAACCCGGTCGAGATCATCGCGATGACCGAGATGCCGCTGACCGGCGTCGGCAAGATCTTCAAGCCGCAACTGCGGCTGGACGCGGCGCGACGGGTCTATGAACGGGAGTTCGCGCCGCTGGCGAAGGAGATGCAGGTCGAGATCGCCATCGACGTCCGCACCGACAAGCTTCATGGCACGCTGGCAACCGCGACTATTTCCGGCGAGGGCGACAGGGAGGCCGCCGCAGCGAAGGTGAGGGAAGCCATGGGGGCCTACGAGATCCGTGCCGAGGTCACTGTCGCCGACGGCTGAATGGCAGGGGGCGTCGCGAACGAAACAGCCAGTGTTCGCGTCGGAGCATTCCGCGCTGACCGCAATGGGCTGATCATCGCCTGATCAGGGATCAGGAGGTTACGATGGACAGCCCGCGTGGACGCAATCTTGTCGATGACAGCCTGGTCGCCGCCCTGCGTCACGTGGCGGACCGCGCCAATACGACCGCGGCCCTGCCCAACGAAGCCTATACCGACGCGCGGACGCTGGCGGCGGAAGCGGACGCGGTTCTGCGTCAAGCCTGGATCGGCATCGCGTTCGAGGCGGACGTTCCCCGGCCCGGTACGGTCTTTCCCGTCGATCTGACCGACACGCCACTGCTGCTGGTGCGCGACAGGGACGGCGTGGTGCGCGTGTTTCACAATGTCTGCCGTCATCGCGGCATGAAGCTGGTGGTGGAGCCGGGCCGCACCGGCCGCGTGATCCGCTGCCCCTATCACTCCTGGTGCTACAGGCTGGATGGCAGTCTTGACCGGACACCGCATGTGGGTGGCGTGGGCCAGGATACCCATGCCGACCTGGACCCGACGAGACTGGGCCTGATCGAGGTGCGGTCGGCGGTCTGGTTCGGCACGGTCTTCGTCGATCTGTCCGGCACTGCCCCCGCCTTCGATGCAGCCAGGTCCGGCCTGCAGGCGCGCTGGTCCGCGTTCGCCGACGCGGATTTCCGCAGCGGTGGCGCGGACAGTACCTTCGATATGGTGCTGAACGCCAACTGGAAGCTGGCGGTGGAGAATTATCTGGAGAGCTATCACCTGCCGTCCGTGCACCCTGCCCTGAACAGCTATTCCCGGATCGAGGATCATGAGTTGCTGGTGGGCGATGATGGCTTTGCCGGGCAGATCAGTCTGGTCTATCGACCGGTGCTGGACGCGGACGGGCTGGGCTTCCCCAAGGTGGGGGGACTCGGCGAATACTGGCAGACCCGCGGGGAGTATGTCGCGCTGTATCCCAACCTGCTGCTCGGGGTGCATTCCGACCACTGGTTCTCCATCCTGTTGCTGCCGGACGGCCCGGAGCGTACCCAGGAGCGCATCCGTATCGGCTATTTCTCTGAGGATGCCGCAACCGGGGTGGACTATGCGGCGCTGCGTGAAGCCAACACCCGCCTCTGGCAGGTCGTGTTCGGGGAGGACATCTCTCCCGTGGAACGGATGCAGGCGGGACGCCATTCACCGGCGTTCGATGGGGGTGTCCTGACGCCGGTCCTTGAGACCACGACGCGCGACTTTCATGCCTGGATGGCGGACCGGTTGCTGAACCACTGGGCATCCGGCGGGCATCGCTCAGCCCTACCGCACGACTGACATACCCGCGTTTGTTCCATATCACGCTTTGCCAAAGTGATGTGATGCAGTTACATTAATCAGTAACAGGCATCGGGACACGATGCCTGCTTTCCTGGGGAGGAGGGCATCATGGCAGCAGGCATGACGGTCTCACCGGTGACTCCGATCATCGGTGCGGAAGTCAGCGGGGTGGATCTGGCAAACATCGACGATGACGGGTTCTCTGCTCTCCGGAAGGCATTCCTGGATCACAGCGTGCTGTTCTTCCGGGACCAGGATATCAGCATCGATGCCCACAAGGCGCTTGGCCTCCGGTTCGGTGACCTGCACATTCATCCGGCCGCGAACGACTACAACGACGGGGTGAAGGATCATCCCGAAATCCTGGTCATCCATGCGGACGAGAAGACCACACGGACGGCGGGCGACAGCTGGCATTCGGATGTTTCCTGCGATGCCGAGCCGCCGATGATGAGCATCCTGCGTCTGCACACGCTGCCGCCGCTGGGGGGCGACACGCTTTTCGCCAGCATGTACGCCGCCTATGACGCGCTGTCGGACCCGATGAAGCGGTTGCTCGACGGGCTGACCGCGACCCATGACGGCGGTCCCAACTATCGCGACCGTGCCGGGCGCCAGGGTGTCGATACCTCGGCCAAGGCCTATCCGGCTTCTTCGCACCCGATCGTGCGGACCCATCCGGAGACGGGCCGCAAGGCGCTCTACGTCAATCGTGCCTTCACCACCCATGTGGACGGTGTGCCTAAGGACGAGAGCAACGCCATCCTCGGCTTCCTGTTCAACCACATCGAGAAGGCGCAGTTCCAGTGCCGGTTCCGCTGGCAGCCGAACTCGGTCGCCATGTGGGACAACCGCTGCACCCTGCACCACGCGATGTGGGACTATTTCCCCAATGTCCGGTCCGGTTTCCGGGTCACGGTCAAGGGCGACCGGCCCGTCTGAGGGGCACAATCACCGTGCCGGCACCGTGCCGGTCCGGCGTTCCAGAAGGAGCACCAGCATGAATGACATGAGCACAGGCTACGCCATCCTGGATGTGCGTCGTACGTCGCCCAACATCGGGGCGGAGGTTCGGGGTGTCGATCTGGCCAACGGGCTGACGGCAGAGGAATTCGCCGAGGTGGAGCGTGCATTCCACGAATATCAGGTGCTGTTCTTCAAGGACCAGTCACGCATTGACCCCGGTGTGCAGGTCGAGATCGGGAAGATGTTCGGGCCGTTGCATTTCCATCCGGCGGCACCGCATCTGGAGGGCTATCCGCCGGTCTTCGTCATCCACGCCCACAAGGATTCGAAGATCGCCAACGGGGAAGGCTGGCACACCGATGTCTCCTGCGATACCGAGCCGCCGCTGGGTACCATGCTGCAGATGCACATCCTGCCAAGCGCCGGCGGCGACACCATGTTCGCCAGCATGTACGGCGCCTATGACACGCTGTCGCCGGCGATGCAGTCCTTCCTGGAGGGGCTGACCGCGACCCACGAGTCGGAGCACATCTATCGCGGGCGATATTCCGACCGGGGCGTGGACGACTCGGACAAGGTCTATCCCTCGGCGGTGCATCCCGTGGTCAGGACCCATCCGGCGACCGGTCGCAAGGCGCTCTATGTCAACGGCGGCTTCACGACGCGGATCAACGAGCTTTCCAAGGCAGAGAGCCGCAACCTGCTCGATTTCCTGTTCCGCCACATGGAGGAGCAGTTGATGGTGACGCGGTTCCACTGGTCGGAGAATGACGTGGCGCTGTGGGACAACCGCTGTGTCCAGCACCGCGCGCTCTGGGACTACTGGCCGGAGGAGCGCAAGGGCCACCGCGTCACGATCAAGGGTGACAGGCCTTTCTTCAAGCCCTGACACGGCAGCACTGAGACCGCACGACACAAACACGGAAACAGGCATCCGCAACAGGCAGGATGCAGGACATGCAAGGGGAGAGAACGAATGAAGGGATTGATCAGGGGGGCGGTGCTCGCCACGACGATGGCTCTGGCAGCCGGGACGGCAAGCGCCGAGGAGATGGTGGCGAAGTTCTCCACCCATTGGGGACCGCAGCATCCGGCCTCCGTTCAGGCCATCAAGTTCATCGACCGGGTGAACGAGCGCCTGAAGGGCAAGCTGCGCATCGACGTGTTCCCGGCGGGCCAGCTCTTCGGCATCCGCGAGATCATGGGCGCGCTGGCCTCCGGTTCCGTGGAGATGGGTGCCGTGGTCGGCATCGTCAGCTTTCCGCCGATCAACCGGAACTACAATGTCACTGCGTTCCCGGGCTATTTCTCCAGCTTCGAGGACCAGCGCAATTTCTTCGAGAACGATCCCAAGGGCAAGGAAGTCTGGGAAAACATCCTGACCCGCACCCGTACTGCGGTGGTTGCCTACAACCCGGTCGGCCCGGCCGCGATCTATTCCTCGGCAAGCAAGCTGGAGACGGTTGCGTCGATGGCTGGCCTGAAGGCCCGTGTGCTGAGCAATGCGGATCGTGCGCGCTGGACGGCGCTGGATGTGGGCAAGATGGTCTCCCTGCCCACGCGTGAGGTCTATACCGGCCTGCAGAATGGCACCATCGATACGGTCTCGACCGTTCCGGGGGCCATCAAGGCCTATAGCTGGTGGGAGCATCTGACCGCGGTGCAGCTGCCGTGGATCTCCTTCGCGGATGCCTACATCATGGCCAACCAGGCCTGGCTGGACCGCCTTCCCGAAGATGTGCGGCAGGTGCTGGCCGAAGAGGGGGCACGGCTGGGCGAGGAATCGACGGCCGACATCATGAAGGCCTCCGCTGCCGTGCATGAGGAGTTCGTGGCCGAACATGGCGGCACTGTCTCCGTGCTTGAGGGGGCAGAACTCGCCAAGCTGCGTGCCCTGGAAGCATCCAAGGTCGAGCCGCTGCTGGCCGAAGAGGTCGATGCGGATGTCTTTGCCGCCCTGAAGGCCTATGCAGCCGGCAAATAGGCTGGTAGCCGCCATCACGTCCCCGCGGAGTGCGGGGGCGTGAGGCTGCTGCTCAGCGCTTATCGGCTGCTCTACGGCACCAATTCACTGATCCAGCGGGTTGCGCTCGGGCTGGGCATGGCCATCGTCGCCTTCGCCGTGCTGGCGCTGTTCGCGGCGGCGGTGGAGCGGCATGTCACCGGGCGGGGCTATGCCTGGATGAATGACCTGCCGCCGTTCCTGCTGCCATGGTGCGTCTTCCCGCTGATGGGGGTCCTGCTGCGCAGCGGGCGCCATATCTCGGTGGATGTCGCGCCTACCCTGCTGCCTGCCGGACCTGCCCAGATCCTGCGTCTCATCGTGGGACTGGTTGCGCTCGTGTCCGGCATCTATTTCTGCAATGCAGGGATCGAGGCGACGGGTTTCTTCCACATGCTGGGTGAGGTCACCGAGACTGAGATCCAGTTCCCGTTCTGGTTCCTGTACGCCGCCTTTCCGACCGGTTTCGGCATCCTGTCGCTGTTTGCGCTTGAGTTGGTGCTGCGCGAGATCCTGTTGCTGGCGGGCATGCTGCCCGGTGAAGAGGCGAAACCGACATGATCGCACCTGCCGCCTTTCTGGCTCTGGTCCTGCTGATCCTTTCGGTGCCGATCTTCCTGGTCTTCGGCATTGGCTCCAGCCTTGTCGCCACCCTGGAACTGCACCAGCCGTTCACGACCCTGCTGCAGGTTTCATTCGGCGCGGTGACCAAGCATGTGCTGCTTTCGATCCCGCTGTTCATCTTTGCCGGACTTGTCATGTTGCAGGCCGGTGTGGCGCGGCGGCTGGTCCATCTCTCGGTGACGCTGGTCGGTCATCTGCCGGGCGGCCTCGGCATCGCCATGGTGCTTGCCATGGGGTTCTTTGCCGCCTTCTGCGGTTCCATTCTGGCTGCAATCACCGCGGTCGGTTCGATCCTGATGCCGATCATGGTGGAGCGTGGATATACCAAACGCTTCGTCGTCGTGCTGGCTGCGACCGCTGGCCTGCTGGAGGCGCTGATACCACCGTCGAACGGGGCCATCATCTTCAGTGCACTGACCAACGTGCCGGTGTCGAAGACCTTTGCCGCCGGAATCCTGCCGGGCTTCGTCTTCATGGGGCTGCTGATCGTCTACGTCATGTGGGCCTGTCGGAAGATGCAACGCGATGAGCGCTCCGGCTGGCGCGCGCGCGGCCAGGCCTTTGTTGCCGCCATTCCGGGACTGATGACGCCGCTGATCATTCTGGGCGGCATCTATTCCGGGCTGCTGACCCCGTCCGAGTCGGCTTCGGTCGCAGCCTTCTGGGCGATCATCGTCGGCTTCCTGGTGCACCGTGAACTGACGGTGCGCGGGATACTGGAGGCGCTGAAGGCGACGGCGATCATGACAACCGTCATTTTCTCCATCATCGCCATGGCGACGTTCCTCTCGGTGATCCTGACCTTCACGCGGGCGCCGCAGGACCTCGTCACCTTCTTCATCGAGTTCGGTGCCACACCTCTGACCTTCCTGATCATGGTGGGTGTGATCTGTCTGCTGCTCGGTACCTTCCTGGAGGTGGTGCCGGTGATCTACCTGACGATCCCGGTGTTCATCGCCATCATCGACCACCTGGGCATCGATATCCTGCACTTCTACGTCGTGTTCGGTGCCTTCGTCGGGCTGGGACTGCTGACGCCACCGGTCTGCGTCGGGGTCTACACGGCGGCGGCCGTGATCGACGAGGCACCGGACAGTGCCTTCCGCGCGGTTCCGGCATTCGTCATGGTCGGTCTGGTCTATGCGGCGCTGATGATCGCCTTCCCCATCATCGCGACCTGGCTGCCGTCGATGATCTGATACGGCGGGGCGCGGTTACAGGTCCGCGGGAGCTTCCAGGCCGGAGGCTGTCAGCTGTTCGACCAGGGAGACCTTCAGACGCTCCAGCCCCTCTGCCGTTGTCGCCTCGCAGCGGGCAACCAGAACGGGTTGGGTGTTGGAGGCGCGCAGCAGCCACCAGCCGTCGTCGTTCATCACGCGGGCGCCGTCGATGTCGGAGAATGTGGTGCCGGCTGCCCGCAGACGGCCCACCACTTCCTCGATCACCGTGAACTTGCGTTCATCGGCACAGTCGAAGCGCAGCTCCGGCGTATTGAGCAGGGCCGGCATGGCCTTGCGCATCTCCGCCACCGACTGGTCGGCATTGGCCAGCATGTCCAGGAAGCGCACGCCCACATAGAGCGCATCGTCGAAGCCGTACCACTTGTCGGCATAGAAGATGTGGCCGGACATTTCCCCGGCCAGCGGGCATTTCAGCTCCGCCATCTTGGCCTTGATCAGGGAATGGCCGCTGCGGAACATCAGGGGCTCGCCACCGGCTTCCTGAATCCCGTCGAACAGGATCTGGCTCGACTTCACGTCGGCGATGATGGTTGCCCCGGGATGGTCCGCCAGCACGGCCCGCGCCAGCAGCAGCATGATCTGGTCGCCATAGAGCATCACGCCATCGCCGTCGACGACGCCGATCCGGTCCCCGTCCCCGTCGAAGCCGATACCGAAGTCGGCACCAATGCCGCGCACCGCGCTGGCCAGTTGCTCCATGTTGGCGGGCACTGTCGGATCGGGATGATGGTTGGGGAAGGTGCCGTCCACTTCCTCGCAGATCAGCATGTGCCGACCGGGCAGGCGACGCACCAGTTCATTGATCACTGCACCGGCAGCACCATTGCCGCAGTCCCAGACAACGGAGAATTCACGGCTGGAGCCATAGGCGGCCGCGACTGCTTCCGTGTAGGCATCCTTGATGTCGCGCCGGGTTTCCGCGCCTGCGCCGGTGGCGAAGTCACCGGCGGCGGCGATCTTGCCCAGTTCCAGGATGTCATCACCGAAGAACGCCTTGCCCGACAGCATCATCTTCAGGCCGTTCATGTCCGGCGGATTGTGCGAGCCGGTGACCATGATCCCCGCATCGGCCGGCAGGTGGTAGGTGGCGAAATAGAGCATCGGGGTCGGGCCGAGACCGATGTCGGTCACATCGCAGCCCGCGCTCCGCAGCCCCTCGCTCAGTGCCGCCGAAAGTGACGGTGAGCTCATGCGTCCGTCCCGTCCGATGGCCACATGGCGTCCCCCTTCACGCACCACGCGGGTGCCGAAGGCCGCGCCGAGGGCACGCGCATCGTCTTCGGTCAGGGTCTCGCCATAGGTGCCGCGCACGTCGTATTCGCGCAGCACGGTCGGATGGAACACATGGGCCTTCATCGTCCGGGTCTCCCTCAATCGACGGTCCTGCGACCGACGCTGACATAGCGCAGGCCGGCATTCCGCATCTCGTCCAGCGCATAGATGTTGCGCAGATCGACCAGCAGCGGTTCCGACAGCAGTCCCTTGACCCGATCAAGGTCCAACGCGCGATAGGCGTTCCATTCCGTCAGGATCGTCGCACCGTCCGCACCTTTCATCGCATCGTAGGCATCGTCGCACCAGGTGATGCCAGGCATCATCTTCGCGGCTTCTTCCATGCCCTCCGGGTCATGGGCACGCAGGCTGGCCCCGGCCTTCTGCAGCGCGGGCAGGATGTCCAGGCTGGGGCTTTCGCGCATGTCGTCCGTGTTCGGCTTGAAGGTCACGCCCAGCACGGCAATCGTCTTGCCTGCGACGTCGCCGCCAAAGGCATCGATGATCTTCTGCGCCATGGCCCGCTTGCGGTCCTCGTTGACCTGATCGACAGCCTCGATGATGCGCAGGGGACTGCCGTTCTGCTCCGCCGTCGCGATCAGGGCGCGAATGTCCTTGGGGAAGCAGGATCCGCCATAGCCTGGCCCGGCATGCAGGAACAGGTTGCCGATGCGCTTGTCCAGGCCGATGCCGCGCGCCACCGCCTGCACGTCACCGCCGACCTGCTCGCACAGGCTCGCGATTTCGTTGATGAAGGTGATCTTGGTCGCCAGGAAGCAGTTGGCCGCGTACTTGATCAGTTCCGATGTCTCCAGCGTGGTGAAGACCATCGGGGTCTCGTTCAGGAACAGCGGCCGATAGAGATCGCGCATGACCTGCTCCGCCTTCTCCGACTCGACGCCGCAGACGATCCGGTTGGGGCGCATGAAATCCTCGATCGCCGCGCCTTCGCGCAGGAATTCCGGGTTGGAGACGACGTCGAACCTGGCCGTCGGGTTGGCCTTGGCCAGGATCCGTTTCACTTCCGCGCCGGTGCCGACCGGGACCGTGGACTTGGTGACCACGACCGTATAGCCGGAGACCGCCCTGGCGACCTCTTCCGCCGCGCCGTAGACATAGCTGAGGTCGGCATCACCCGCGCCGCGGCGGCTGGGTGTGCCCACCGCGATGAACACCGCGTCAATATCCGCCAACGCTGAGTCCAGGTCGGTGGTGAACCGCAGCCGTCCCGCCTCCACATTGCGGGCGACAAGGTTGTCGAGGCCAGGTTCGAAGATCGGCATCACGCCGTCCAGCAGGCGCGCGATCTTGTCGGCGTCCTTGTCGACGCAGATCACGTCGTGGCCGAACTCGGAAAAGCAGGCACCGGAGACCAGGCCAACATAGCCCGTGCCGATCATTGCAACTTTCATGTGGATCTACCTTTCGGCGTACCTGGCGGTCAGAGCGTTTTTGCGAGGGCACGGATGTGGGCGGCAACGTCCGGACCCATATCCTCCCGCGCCAGTGCATAGGCGATGGTCGCCTGAATGAAACCGACCTTGTCGCCGCAGTCGTAGCGGACGCCTTCGAAGCGATGGCCGTGGAACGGCTGCTTGCCGATCAGCCGCGCCAGGGAGTCGGTCAGCTGGATCTCGTTGCCCGCGCCGGGGTCCTGGCTTTCGAGCAGGCCGAAGATCTCCGGCTGCAGGATATAGCGCCCGATGACGGCCATGGTGGAGGGGGCGACATCCGGCGCCGGTTTCTCGACCAGGCCCAGTACTTCGGCCAGATCGCCCGTAACCTTGCCGGGGGAGACGATGCCGTAGCGGTTGGTATGCTCCGGCGGGACATCCATGACGGCGATCATGTTGCCGCCGCGCCGGTCATGTGCCGTCACCATCTGCTGCAGGCAGGGGACGTCGGACAGGATCAGGTCATCGGCCAGCAGCACGGCGAAGGGTTCGTTGCCCACCAGGTTGCGCGCGCACCAGACTGCGTGACCCAGGCCCAGCGGCTCCTGCTGGCGGGTATAGGCGATGGTGCCTGCGCGCGGCAGGACGGAGGTGACGAGGTCAAGGATCTCCTCCTTGCCGCGGTCCTTCAGATTGGTCTGCAGTTCCCAGGAATGGTCGAAATGATCCTCGATGGCTGACTTGCCGCGACCGGTGACGAAGATGAATTCCTCGATCCCCGCCGCCTGCGCTTCCTCCACCGCATACTGGATCAGCGGCTTGTCGACGACGGGCAGCATCTCCTTCGGCAGCGACTTGGTTGCCGGCAGAAAGCGGGTGCCCATGCCTCCAACTGGAAATACTGCCTTGCGTACCCGCTTTGCCATGATCACTCCGGTCCCGTCGCCTGATTCGATACAACCACCCCGACGCGCGGTTTCTGCCATGGACCCGCAGCCAGAACAAGCTCTGGACAGTTCCCGGCGGTTCCGTCAGAACCGGATTGTGACCAGCGCATACCGCGCATCCGCTTGCCACATGGGGCCGCTTGCTGGAATTGGTAGACAGACCGGACTTAAAATCCGTTGGGCGTATGCCCGTGTGGGTTCAAGTCCCACAGCGGCCACCATCAATTCCTGTCTCACGCTCAACGCGCATCGCCCGTCCGCTGCGACGGGGCGGCGACCGATCACCGGGCCGCCGTCGCGGTCTGTTGGCAGGGAGGTCGACGTCTCTCCCTCCCTGCCCATCATCGCGGCACGCGCAGAATTTCCCGGTTAACGCGTCTTAACCATCTTGATTCACGGCATCTTAAATCCGGCACCGGCATTCTTTGCCCAGCAAGAATTGCCGCCGTCCCAGAAGGGGATGGTTGTTGGAGCCGAGGAGCCAGACAATGGACCGCGAGAATGCAATCCCACCCGAAGCCCTGACGGGCAGCCTGCGTGACTACCGCGAGATCAAGGGCGCAAACCTGCTTGGCCGGGTTGATCCGTTCTTCGAATGGCAGAACCTGCGTCGCCGCAACGCGCTCTGGCCCTATTCCCGTTCCACCGCCACCGCGCCGACGTCGTCATGCAGCGCGCTGGACGATACCGGCCATGCGCTGGAAGGTGTCAACTTCGCGTCCCAGGACTATCTCAGCCTGGCGTCCCACCCGGAAGTGAAGGCCGCCGCCATCGAGGCCGTGGAGCGCTATGGCGCGCACAGCGCCGGTTCCGCCGCGCTGCTTGGCAACACTACCGGGTCCCTGCGTCTGGAGCAGGAGATCTCCGATTTCACGGGCCGCGATCACACGGTCCTGTTCCCGACCGGCTGGTCCGCCGGTTTCGGTGCGATCCAGGGGCTGGTCCGCCCCGATGACCATGTCGTCATGGACGTTCTGGCCCATTCCTGCATGCAGCAGGGTGCCGCCGCGGCAACCCGCAACATTCACCTGCACGGCCATCTGAACCTGGACGGCGTGAAGCGGAAGCTGAAGCGCATTCGTGACCGTGATACGGTGAACGGCATCCTGGTGGTGACGGAAAGCCTGTTCTCCATGGACTCCGACACGCCGAAGCTCCGGGAACTGCAGGAGCTTTGCCGCGAATACAACGCCACGCTGCTGGTCGATGCCGCCCATGACCTGGGTTGCCTGGGCGAGGATGGTCGCGGTCAGCTTGGTCTGCAGAACATGCTGGATGATGTGGACATCATCGTCGGCAGCTTCTCCAAGACCTTCGCCTCCAACGGTGGCTTCGTCGTTGCCGGTTCCAGGTCGGTGAAGGAATACCTGAAGTACTACAGCGCGCCGCAGACCTTCTCCAACGCCCTGTCGCCGATGCAGTCGGCCGTGGTGCTGAAGGCCTTCGAGATCGTGCGCTCCGAGGAAGGCCGCAGGCTGCGCAAGTCCCTGATGGACAATACGCTGTATCTGCGGGAGCAACTGAAACGGGCCAAGTTCGATGCGACGGGTGACCCGTCCGCCATCGTGCCGGTGCATATCGGTGCCGAAGGACTGGCGCGCATCGCGGCGCAGGAGCTGCAGGCCCGCGGCGCGATCGTCAACCTGGTGGAATATCCGGCTGTTGCCCGCAACGGTGCCCGGTTCCGCCTGCAGGTCATGGCGCATCACTCGAAGGAAGAGATCGATGCACTGGTCAGCCGGATGCGCGCGTCCCTGGATGCGGCGGAGCCGCGTTTCGAACCCTACCGCCTGTCCGGCCAGCAGAAGATCATCGGTTCGGTCGCCAAGGTTGCCTGATCCGGACTTCGCGCCGATCAGCGCCTGAAACTGCGCGGCCCTCCCCCTGGCCAGGGGGAGGGCCGAACTGTTTCCGGGACCGTCCGCGGATCAGATCGCCCGGGACATGAAGTTCGCCATGCGCCTGCTGAAGGCCGCCGGATCGTCCAGCGGTTCGCCCTCGATGATGCGGGCCTGGTCGAACAGCAGCCGCGCCGCCTCCTCGATGTCCGCATTCAGGCCGTCCTCGCGCATGCGATCAACCAGGCGGATCACCAGCGCGTGGCGCGGATTGATCTCCAGCACCCTTTTCGATGCGGCGTCCACCTGCTTGTGTGCCTTCAGCATCCGCTCCAGCCGCATGTCCATGTCGTTGTCGTCGGCCACCAGGCAGACCGGGCTTTCGGCCAGCCGGTCGGAGGTGCGGACATCCTTCACCGCGTCGCCCAGCGTTTCCCTGAACGCCGCGATCAGGGTGGCCATGTCCCCCTCCTTCGGGGCTTCCGGCTTGTCCTGATCGTCGTCCGTTGATTCCGCGTCCTCGATCTTTGACAGGTCGGCACCGCCACGGGTGACGGACTTCAGCTGCTTGCCATCGAACTCGCCATGCGCCTGCAGCCAGAAATCATCGACCGCATCGGTCAGCAGCAACACCTCGATACCCTTCTTCCGGAAACCCTCCAGATGCGGGCTGCGGCGTGCGGCGGCCAGATCGTCGGCGGTGATGTAATAGATCGCTTCCTGTCCCGGCTTCATGCGCTCGACATAGCCGCTGAGACTGGTCAGCTCGTCGCCCGCGGTGCTGTCGAAGCGTGCCAGTTTCAGGATACGGGGGCCGACCTCGTGATCCTCGTAGATGCCTTCCTTCAGCACCGCGCCGAAGTTGCGCCAGAAGGTGGTGAAGCCCTCCGGGTCCTTCTCCGCCTTCTTCTCCAGTTCGCCCAGCACGCGCTTGACGATCTGGCCGCGCATGTGACGCAGCATCGGCTCGTTCTGCAGCATCTCGCGGCTGACGTTCAGGGGCAGGTCTTCGGAATCCACGATACCGCGCAGGAACCGCAGATAGCTGGGGGCCAGCCCCTCCGCCTCATCGGTGATGAAGACCCGCTTCACGTACAGCTTCACCCGGTGCTTGCGGTCCGGATGGAACAGGTCGAAAGGCTTCTCGGTCGGCACGAACAGCAACAGCGTGTACTCGACCTTGCCCTCGATCCGGCTGTGCAGAACGGTCCAGGGCTCGTCGAAGGCACCGCCGACATGGCGATAGAATTCGGTGTACTGCTGTTCGGTGATCTCCGACCTGGGGCGGGTCCAGAGGGCGGATGCCTTGTTGACGGGCTCGTTCTCCGCGTCCGCCTCATCGTCGCTGGCGGTGATGGTGATCGGCCAGGTGATGTGATCGGAATAGGTCTCGATGATCTGGCGCAGCCGCCAGGTCTCCAGGAATTCCTTCTGCTCGTCGCGGACCTTCAGTTCCACGGTGGTGCCGCGACCGTCACGCGCCGATTCCTCGATCGTGTATTCGCCCGTCCCGCCGGAAACCCAGGTGAAGGCGGTATCCGCACCGGCCCGGCGACTGGTGACCGAGACTTCCTCCGCCACCATGAAGGCGGAATAGAAGCCGACGCCGAACTGTCCGATGACCGACAGGTCCGGTCCCTTGCCATCCTTGCCCTGACCTTCGGCAAGCTGGTCCATGAAAGCGGTCGAGCCGGAGCGCGCGATGGTGCCCAGGTTCTCGATCATGTCGTCGCGATCCATGCCGACGCCATTGTCGGTGATCGACAGCGTGCCCTTGTCCTTGACGACATGCACGCCGATGCGGAAGTCGGTGTCCCCTTCGGTCAGCGCCGGTTCGGCAATGGCCAGATAGCGCAGCCGCTCACAGGCATCGGAGGCATTGGAGATCAGTTCCCTGAGGAAGATCTCCTTCTCCGAATAGAGCGAGTGGGTGACGATGTGCAGAAGCTTCGCAACCTCTGCCTGGAACTGATAGCTCTGGGCAGTCATGGGTCAGGAGTCCTCCTTGGGTTTGGTCAGGGTTTCCAGCGTCGGCGTGAAGTTCTCGGCGGTGAAGGACGGGAACAGGTAGGCCCAGCCGTCAACCTTCGCCGCCGCCGCACGTGCGCGGACTTCCTCATCCTCCGCAACGATCGGATCCGGTTCCTTGCCATCGATACCGACCGGAAGCTGCTCGATCAGGCTGGCATCGAACTGAACGTCGAAACGCAGCCAGAAGGCATCCGTATTGTCCACCTTCCGCCCGGCATCGAGGATGTCCACCGTGACGATCCAGCCGCTCTGCGTGGTGAAGGTCGCCCGTGTCGCGCCGGTGAAGTCCACCTCGGCCTCTGGGGCCACGTCGCGCGGTTTCAGGAACTCCAGCGCCCGGCCTGTTGCCGTCAGGCGGATTTCCTGTTCCTGCAGGCCTTCCGGCAGGTCGGTCACGTGGAAGTAGCCGTACTCGCTGCGGTTCAGTTCCAGCACCGGCATGTCGGGCCGGGCGACGCGGATGTCGGTCACGACATCCTTGGTGACCTTGAACAGTTCCCGGTCCAGCCAGTCGGTGGGGGCAGGTTTCAGGTTGAAGAAGCCCTCCGCCAGCCAGGTCTCGTTCTCGTCGGCGCGGCGGACATAGACTTTCGCCGGCTCGGTGGCATCGCCAAGCTGCTTGGTCTTGCCGAGGATGACCCCGGCCAGTTGGCTGCCGCCGGCATCGCTGGCAACGACCTTGATGGTCCTGGCGCTGCTGTCGACTTCCCCCTCCGGCAGCGGCTGCGGTTCTTCCAGGCCCAGCCGGTCAAACAGTTCGGGGTCGCTGGTCTTCGGCGCGATGATGGTGGCGCGCGACAGGGCAACCACCAGCCGCTTCACCTCGTCCGCGTCGGCCGGATAGCCGTTGCGCGCATCGTGATGCCAGTGACCGTCTGCGTCACGGCTCAGGCTCCAGGCGCCCTTTGGTGTCACGAACGCCAGCCTGGCGACGGCGTTGATCTGCTCGGCAAGCTCCGGGAACAGCGCCTGGCCGTATTCGCGGGCCGCGAGCCGGTCGGCCTTGCGGTCCAGCACGAAGGCTGCGGCGACGACGCTGGCAATGGTCAGCAACAGAAGGACGATCCAGGTGGTGCGGCGCATGGCTCAGCCCTCCTTCAGCATCTGGCTGCGACGCCGCCGACCGCGTCGCCAGAGCGCCAGTATCATGGCGATGACGAACACCAGTGCAGGCATGGCGCCAATGGTGATCACCTTGATGCGGTCCTGCAGTTCCTCGATATCCCGCCGCAGGTTGAGCTGCACGGCGCGCAGCTCGCGGCGGGTGTCCAGCACGTCCTTCTGGAACGATTCAATGGCCTTGGCCTCCTCGGTGGAGAGCAACTGGCCACCGCCTTCACCGGCGCGGTTCTGCAGTTCGGCAAGCTTCTTCTCGGTTTCCTTCAGACGGGCTTCCAGTTCCTGTTCCTGCTGCAGGTACTGCTGCTCCGCAGCGCGACGCAGTTCGGTGATCACGGTGAAGGGACGATCCCCTTCGCCCCGGCTGCGCAGCCCGATCAGGTCGCTGGAACCGGCGAGATTGTCGATGGCGTTGATCAGGAAGTTGGCATTGCCCGAGGTCTGCTGCGTCACCTCCTGCCCGAAGACCGCCTGGCGACTGGCCCAGTAGGTATCCTCGATGAAGTCCGCGTCCGTCACCAGGATCATGCTGACCGGTTCGGCGGAACGTTCGATATGCGGTGCATCGACACCTTCAGGCGCTGCATCGAAGGTCGAGTTCACGATGCCGCTCAGGCGGGCAGCGATGACGAACTGGCGGTCCTCCGACTGGAAGTCCGCCAGCAGCCCCTGCGGATCGGGGCGGAAGCGCAGCTTCGACGCCGGGATGCGCATGGCCTCGCGGGTGGTGGTGATCAGGGGCACGGCCTTCAGCGGGCTGTCCTCCGCGATCTCGATGTGCCCGACGGAGGGCAGCAGCAGCGGCAGGCTGAGGTCGGCGGTCACCGGGTCGTCGGCATTCAGCGCAGGCCCGGCCGCCTGGATCCAGGCCACATAGTCGATCAGTTGCCGCCGTCCGCGACCGATGTTCACACGCGTCGCCAGCGTGCGGTCCAGAACCAGTGTCTCCGGCTCCACCTGCACGCCCCAGGGGCCGAGCAGTTCGGGCAACAGGCTGGAATGCGGGTCCATCGGGTCCGGCGCACCGCCGGGGGAGGGCAGGCGGACACCGACCTCGGAAAACGGGTCGGCAAGGATCAGGGCCTTGCCGCCGCCCAGGATGAACTGGTCGATGGCATAGCGCTGGCGTTCCGTCAGGTTACGGGCGTGGGCCAGCATGATGACGTCGGTGTCAGGGGGAATCTCCTCCCACTGGCGCAGCGGAATATCGACGTCGAAGAATCCGCGCAGCGGCTCCGTGATCGCGTAGGGGCGGCTCTCGCCCCGCATTGCCGCCTGCACCCCGCCCGGTCCGAAATCCAGCGGGAAGGTCGTGATGACCATCAGCTTCGGCAGATCAGGGTTGGACAGGCCATAGACCATCCGGGTCAGGTCATATTCCAGGAAACGGCCCCGCTCCGGCTGGAAGAAGGGGATGGTTTCCTGATCGTCGGTCGTGTTCTGCCCGACCAGGCCGAAATAGAAGGTGTCGCCACCTGCACCCAGCGGCACCCCACTCAGGCCTGCATCGACAGCCGCGTCCTCGTCTTCCGAGAAGGGTTCCGGGTCGATCAGCTCCAGGCGGATGCGCCCGCCCGAGATGGAGCGGAATTCCTCCAGCATGCTCATGACCCGGTCCGCGTGGTTGCGGATCTCCGGTACCGACCCGGCAAGGGACGCCGAATAGTAGAGCTGCAGGGTAACGTCTTCCTCCAGCCCCGAGAGCACGTTGCGGGTGCCGTCGGAGAGGGTGTAGAGGCCGTTCTCGGTCAGGTCGAGGCGGCTGTTCTCCAGGCTGTCATCCGCCACGATGTTGACGGCGAAGAACAGGATGGCCAGCAGACCGATACCACTGAAGGCGATGAACTTGTATCTGTTGAGCTGATTCATGGTTCCGTCCTCAGCCCGCGAATTTCTTGTATTCGATGATGATCATGTTGGCGAACAGCCAGACCCCGATCAGGCTGGCGAAGAACACCAGGTCACGCAGGTCGATGACGCCGCCGATGATCGACTGGAAATGGGTGATGAAGCTGAAGCCCGCGATCTGGTCCACCAGCATTTCCGGTGCCCAGCCACTGACGAAGTCCAGCACGATGGGGGTGCCGGAGACCGTGAACAGGAAGCAGACGACCGTGGAGACGACGAAGGCGATCACCTGGTTCTGGGTCAGGGCCGACAGGCACGACGTGATGGCCAGGTATCCGCCGGCCATCAGCAGCGCACCGATATAGCTGGCGATGATGACGCCATGGTCGGGATCGCCGAGATAGCTGACGGTCAGCCAGAACGGGAAAGTCAGCGACAGTGCGATGCCGACGAAGGCCCAGGCCGCCAGGAACTTGCCCAGTACCGCAGCGGGCACCGAGATCGGCAGGGTCAGCAGCAGTTCGATGGTGCCGGTCTTGCGTTCCTCCGACCACAGCCGCATGCCGATTGCGGGGATCAGGAACAGGTACAGCCACGGCAGATAGGTGAAGAAGCTGAGCAGGTCGGCCTGCCCACGCTCGAAGAAGTTGCCGAGATAGAAGGCAAAGGCCGCCGTGGTCAGCAGGAAGATGACGATGAACACCCACGCGATGGGGGTGGCGAAATATCCGGCCAGCTCGCGGCGGAAAACGGTTGTCATGGCTCCCATGGCTCAGTTCCCCTGCGTGATGGTGCGGAAGACTTCGTCCATCCGGCCCGGATCGACATAGAAGGCTCCGATCTGCCAGCCACGTGCACTGGCCAGTTGCGAGACGCCATCCGTGACGGTGGCGCTGTCCTTCGGAAAGACCACGACACGGCGGTCGCCGTCCGGTTCGACACTGGCAACGCCCGGCACCCGGATCAGGTCGGCGCGAATGGTCTCGAAATCCGGCTGACCATCGCCCTTCAGTTCCAGCACGACCGCGTTGTGGAACCGCGACCGGCCCATCAGTTCTCCCGGCGTGCCATCGGCGACGACCCTGCCGTGGGCGATGATCATGGCCCGGCTGCAGACGGCGGAGACTTCCTCCAGGATATGGGTCGAGATGATGATGGCCTTCTCCGGTGCCAGTTCGCGGATCAGATCGCGCACCTGGAACTTCTGGTTCGGGTCCAGACCATCCGTCGGTTCGTCAAGGATCAGGATATCGGGGTCATGCAGCAGCGCCTGCGCCAGGCCGACGCGTCGCTTGAAGCCCTTCGACAGGGTCTCGATCGGCTGTTCCATCACCCGGCGGAGCTCGATCCGCTCCGTGATCGCCGCAATCCGCTCACGGCGCTGTTTCGCGCCCAGGCCCCGGATGCTGGCGATGAAGTTCAGGAATGCCGCAGGGGTCATGTCGGGATAGGCCGGTGCGCCCTCCGGTAGGTAACCGATGCGGGTCTTGGCCATGATCGGATTGGCCAGCGCATCGACCTGGTTGACCGTGACCGTTCCGGCGGTGGGACCCAGAAAGCCCGTGATCATCTTCATGGTGGTGGACTTGCCCGCACCATTGGGGCCGAGGAAGCCCAGCACTTCGCCGCGCTGCACCTCGAAACTTATCCCGTCCACGGCGGTGAAGTGACCGAACTGCTTCACCAGATTCCGAACTTCCAGCATGGCTGTCACGTCGGCACTGCTCCCCTGATCATGCGTTCTGTGCTCCCGCGCCCGGATCATGGACCCTGGACATGGTGCTTGCGCATCTGACTATTGTGGCCGGAGGAGGCCGGATCGTTTCTCGCCTCTGGCCGCGCCATGATCTAGTCGGCCCTGCCATGCGGTTCAAGGGTTTCAAGCCAAGTGTCCCACCATGTAGGCTGAGAAACCTGATGTCGGGGGGAGCAGATGGGTACTTCAAAGGCTGTAATCACGGGCGTGGCCAATACGGCCTGCGGCAAGCTGGAGGGATCCACCTGCCTTGGCCTGCATGCGCAGGTCGCGCGCGGCGCGGTTGCCGACGCGGGCCTGGATCTCGGCGATGTGGACGGGTTGCTCTGCGCCTACTCCTTCACCGAACCGCATCCGATGCTGGCCTCCGTCGTGGCGGAGTACCTGGGCATCCAGCCCGCCTATTCCGCTTGTGTCAGCGCGGGCGGGGCCACCGGCGGCCTGCAGGTCATGACCGCAAAGGCGCTGGTGGAAAGCGGCATGTGCCGCCATGTGCTCTGCCTGACCGGGGACAACCGGTTGAGCGGCATGGCACCGGGTGCCGCCGTTGCGGCGCTGGCCCAGTTCGGCCACGGACAGTTCGAGGTGCCCTATGGCATCACCATTCCCGCCGCCTATGCCATGGTGGCGCGGCGCTACATGCATGACACCGGGCTTACCGCATCGGACCTGGCGCACATTGCCGTGACTACCCGCAACCATGCCCGCCGTCACCCGGACGCCCAGATGCGCAAGCCGCTGAGCCATGACGACGTGATGGGCAGCCGGGTCATCGCCGACCCGCTGCGCCTGTTCGATTGCGCCCTGATTTCCGATGGTGCTGCCGGTATCCTGGTCTCTGCCGCGCCCACCGGGCACGGCGCGGAGGTGCGCATTGTCGGTGCGGGGCAGAAGAACACGCATGAGCATCTGATCTCCGCCCCCCGGGATATGCAGTCCTTCGGCTGCAAGTTCAGCGCCCGCGATGCCTTTGCCGAGGCCGGAATGACCACCGCCGACATCGACGTGGCGGAGATCTACGACAGTTTCACCATCACGCTGGCGATCGAACTGGAGTCCATCGGCTTCTTCCCCAAGGGGGCGGTGGGGGAGGCGGTTTCCGACGGTGCACTGGACCTGGGCGGCAGCCTGCCCTGCAACACCCACGGCGGGCTGCTGAGCTTCGGCCACTCCGGCGCGGCGGGCGGCGCGTTCCATGTGGTGGAGGCCGTGCGCCAGTTGCGCGGTGAGGCGGACGAACGTCAGGTGCCGGATGCGGCCCGTGCCTTCGTCCACGGTGACGGCGGAGTCCTGTCCGCCCATGTTTCCCTGATTCTGGAGCGGCAGTCATGACCGATCCCGCAAACGTCCTGCCATTGCCGACCCCCAACGCCGAGAGCCAGGCCTTCTGGGATGCCTGTACCGATGGCCGACTGACCTTCGCGCGCTGCACCGCCTGCGATGCCGTCCAGTTTCCGCCGCAGAAGAGCTGTACCGCCTGCGGTGGCGAGACCGGCGAAGCTTCGGAGGCTTCGGGGCAGGGAACGGTCTTCACCTTCACCATCAACCACCGCGCACCCGGTCCGGCCTTCGCGGAGCGCGCGCCCTATGTCATCGCCCTGATCGATCTGGCGGAGGGGCCACGGCTGATGATGAACGTGATCAACTGCGCGCCGGAGGATGTCACCATCGGCATGCCCGTCCGCATCTGCTTCGAGCCGCGCGGCGACATGGCACTGCCACAGGCTGAGCCTGCTTGAGACAAGGGCGAAGCCGCTGCAGCCTGACCGGAGCACGGATCATCCCCGGCTGGCGAGCATCCGGGCATTCTCGATCGCGATGACGCTCTGGTCGGCGAAGGCGCCGGCGATCTCCAGACTTCTCGGGTCGAAGGGGTGCACCCGCTGGCGGTAGATCGTGAACGCACCGATCAGCCGGTCCCGCGCAAGCATGGGAATGGCCGTGAATGACCTCGCGCCACCCAGATCGGCCGTGGCTTCGCGCAATGGATCACCCCGGCGGTAGATTTCCTCCCCGCGCACATCGGCGATATTGACGATGTCGCGACTGGCCACCAGGCGGCCCAGCCCCGTCTCCGCCGCGACCTGGAACGTTCCCTGACCGGTAAGCCACTCTTCGAATGCCGGGGGGATGCCCAGCATGTATTTCGACCGGAACCCCTGACCGGGGAAATATTCGAACAGCACGCCGAACTCGGCGTCACAAAGTTCAAGCGTATGGTGCAGGACGGCGGCGATGACCTTCTCCGGCTCACCATTGGAACTGCTGATGATTCTCAGCACTTCATGAAGCGCGCGTTCCCGGCGGATCGACTCCTCCAGACTGAGGGCAAGCTCCGAAATCAATGCGGCCTGTTCATCCCGGTCGGCCCGGACTGACGGCGCGCCGTTGAGGACCTTGTGCAGTTCCAGTTTCGACGATACGCCGAGCTTGCGATAGATCGCCGCCAGATGTGTGCGAACGGTCAACGGCGAGATGCTCAGCCGTTCCGCGATCCGGTGATAGGTATCGCCGCTGGCGTAGGCCTTTGCAATCTCCGCTTCGCGTGGACTCAGGCGTTCTTCCGGCACATGCAGTTCCCATCTCTCCGCAGTCTGGTCCCTGTCCCGGATGGAACGGGGACAACCATCGGAATGTAAGGCCATACAGCAGATGAACCACGGCAGATACAGCAGATGGTGCAGTCAGGTTACTGCAGTCGGTCGATTTCTGTCCTGCCCGCGATGCCATAGCGTCGGATGCTGGGTTCAGGGCGCGGAGGAGGAACGGAGATGGACAGGCGGTGGATTGTGCTGGCGGCGGTTTTCCTCGCCCGGACGTCGATGGGATACCAGTTCCAGTCGATTGGCAGCGTCGGGCCGTTCCTGATCTCCGAGCTGGCGATCGATCTGGCGGTTCTGGGGTCGCTGATCGGGGCCTACAAGTTGCCGGGACTGTTCCTCGCGATACCCAGCGGCATGCTGGGCCAGAGGTTTGGCGAAAAGTCCCTGCTGGTCCTCGGCATGCTGCTGATGGCCGTCGGTGGTGTCATGTCGGCGCGCTCGGGCTCCGTCGACGTGATGTATGTCGGCCGGATTCTCAGCGGCGTCGGTGCAGTGGCGTTCAACGTTCTCTCGTCAAAGATGATTGCCGACTGGTTTGCTGAACGGGAACTGACGGTCGCCATGTCGATCCATGTCAACAGCTGGCCCTTTGGCATCGCGCTTGGTCTGGCGACGCAGGCGGCATTCGCGGAGGCCTACTCCCTGAGTGGCATGCTGATGATGTCAGCCCTTTTCTGCGGCGCCGGTGTGCTTCTGCTTCTCTTCGGGGCCAGCAACCGGCAGGTGCCTGCTCCCGGCGGCTCGGCATCGCTGAAGTTCGGACTGGGCGGGAGGGAGTTTCTCCTCGTCTCGACAGCGGCAATGATCTGGATGCTGTTCAACGCCAACCTGATCGTTGTTGTCAGCTTTGCACCGGCCTACCTCGTTTCCCAGGGCTATGAAGCCATTGCCGCCGGGCAACTCGCGAGTACCGGCATCTGGATTGGCGTGGTCGCCGTGCCGCTGGGTGGCCTGATCGTGCAGAAATGGATCAATGGCGATCTGTTCATGGTGGCGATGTTCCTCGGGGGGGCCGCTGCCACGATGTCGCTCATCTTTCTGGACGACCGGCTCATCGCATTCATTGCCATCGGGCTGCTTGCCTGGTCTCCGGCGGGGGCGATCATTGCGGTTCCCGTGCAGATACTCTCTCCTGCGAACCGGGCCATGGGGATGGGCATCTTCTTCAGTTACTATTATCTGGGAATCGGCATTCTTCCGTCTGTTGCGGGCTATCTGGGTGACGTGACCGGGGACCCGGCCGCCCCGATCCTGTTCGCGACGGCGCTGCTGCTGCTGGCCCTCTGCAGCCTGATCACGCTGCGACTGCTTCAGCGCAGGACGCTGGTGACATGACGGCCGCCATGGCAGGAAAATGAACGGGCCGGTTCTGCCCATCGCGCGTCTGCTGTCCTATATCTACTCCGACACAGACCATTGCCGTGGACACGCAGACGATGACGAACCTGACCAGCCTCATCCAGGCAGGCACCTGAAGCGATGCACAGGATCCATTTCATTCCCCATGGCGGCGGTCCGCTGCCGCTGATGGGCGATCCGGCCCATGTGCCGCTGGTCGAGGCGCTGACGGCCCTTCGGCCCGGCCTGCAGGGGGCGAAGGCGATCATTGTCGTCACCGCGCACTGGGAGGCGGAGACCCCGTCCTTCAGCAGTTCAGCGGCCCCCGGGATGCTCTACGACTATTTCGGCTTCCCGGAGGAGACCTATCGCCTGAACTATCCCGCGCCCGGCGCGCCGGACCTTGCGGAGGCCGCAGCGGCTGCACTGCGCGTGGCGGGATTCACGCCCGCTCTCGACCCGGAACGCGGTTTCGACCATGGCACCTTCGTGCCGCTGATGCTGATGCGGCCGGAGGCCGACATTCCGGTGCTGCAGATGTCGTTGCTTTCGTCACTTGATCCGGCCCGGCACATCGCGATGGGCCAGGCGCTCGGTCCCCTGCTCGACGATGGGGTGGTGCTGCTGGGTTCCGGTTTCAGCTTCCACAACATGCAGGCGCTGGTCGGTCGGCTGTCGCCACAGCAGAGGGCAGGGGGGCAGCAGCTGGCCAGCGAGTTCCATGACTGGCTGGACAGCGTGATCTGCGATCCCGCCGCCGATGCTGCCGAACGGACCCACCGGCTCACTGCCTGGGCAGATGCCCCCGGTGCCCGCTTCTGCCAGCCCCGGGAGGAGCACCTGCTGCCGCTCCACGTCTGTTTCGGCGCCGCTCAGGCCGCAGGCCTGCCCGCCGCCACCCGCACCTTCGCCGAACCCTTGCTGGGATTCGAGGCGCGGGGCTATGGCTGGGGGTGAGCCGCAGTCTGTCACCAGGGGTGGCATGCCGGGCTTCCGGCGCAATTCTGAAGGGGAGAAGAGACCATGCCGAAGCTGACTGACGACGAGTTCCGGGAGTTCCTCGATGCGAAGGGCATCGTGATGAAGATCGCGGTGGTGCGTGAAGACGGCAGCCCGCTGGTGACGCCGCTGTGGTTCATCCATCGCGACGGGGCGATCTGGTTCACGCCGCGCGAGAAATCCGAGTGGTTCGCCTGCCTGCGCCGCGATCCCCGCGTCGCGCTCTGCATCGACGACCAGAACCTGCCCTATCGCAAGGTGCTGGTGGAGGGCGATGCGGAGCTGGTGCATGATCTGGGCGCCGACGATCTCTGGCGGGATCTCTATCGCGACATGGCGGCGCGCTATGTCGGGCGGCGCGGTGCCAACGAATATGTCGACAATACCATCGACCAGCCACGCGGCCTGTTCCGCGTGGTGCTGGCGGGCGCGAAGGTGAAGAGCTGGCGCCTGCCGCTGGAGGACGAACCGCAGATGGGCATCTGGGCGGACCGCTACTACAAGCCGGGCACCAGTTTCTGAGGTCTGTACGTCAGCCCGGATTTCCGCAGGCGAGCGGTGACGCTTGTCTCATGCCATGCCGGAAGTTCACCGCCCTGTTCGGTCACCGCGCCTTCGTCTGCGTGGCGATACAGGCAGTGATCCCGACACCCCAAAGGAAACCTGTTTGACCGAACAGGCGCTGTGAGGCGCAGCTCTTCGGCGCACTCAATGCTGCTTCGGGTGTCTGGCGAAGTTGTCCAGATGCGTACAAATGATTGCCAATTCTTTGGATTGCTCAATTATTCCGCAGGTGTTGATTTTTTCTGATTAAGATGTCGTCAGAAAATGCGCAGCGAAGACGGCCAACAACAGGAGGTATCTCGGGAAATCCACGTTTCAGGGTGGTGATTTGCTTGTGGCATACATGTTGCCTATCCCCCCGACGTGGCCCGTTTCCAGGGGTTCAGTTGGGTCATCATTTTGCCAGGGGGGAACATTCACTTGGACGTAGCCGTCAAGCTGATCTTCGATGTTCTGGCTTTCTCGTCCATCATGGTGCTTGTGGTGCTGGGACTGGCCGTGATTGCCAGCATGATGGGCATCTTCAATCTTGGTCACGGCGAGTTCGTCCTGCTGGGTGCCTATACGGTCTACATCTTTCGCGAGATGGGCCTCCCCGAATGGACCGGCATGCTCGCCGCGCCTTTCCTGGTGGCGATCGCCGGCCTGGTCATCGAGATCGCCTTCATCAGAAGGCTCTACGCCTCCCCTGTGATCGCCATGCTGGCGACCTTTGCCATTGGTTTGATCATCCGTGAACTGATCCGTGTGCTGATCGGCGGCCAGTACTACGCCATCGACGAGCCGGTTCCGGGATCGGTCTCGCTGCTGGGGGTCGATGTTTCGGCCTGGCGCGCGATCATCATCTTCCTGACCGGTGCGCTGATGGTGGCCTGTTTCCTTTTCCTCACACGGACGTCGTTCGGGCTGCAGATCCGCGGTGCGCTGGAGAACCCCGGTCTGGCGCGCGCGTCAGGCGTCTCCACGACCCGCCTCTACGCCTTCACCTTCGCGTTCGGGGCCGCGCTGGCCGGACTGGCCGGTGCCCTGATGGTGCCGCTCTTCTCACTGTCGGCCGATCTGGGTGTGCGCTTTCTGGTGCAGGCGTTCCTGTCGGTCATGCTGGGCGGTGTCGGCACCTTCGAGGGGCCGATCCTGGGCAGTGCCGTGATCGGCGCCATGGTCCCCGGCTTCCAGTGGCTGCGTGAAATCCCCCTGTTCGGGATCATGGTCGGCGACCTGATCCAGCCCATCGTGGCTGAGGTGCTCGTCTTCATCGTCGCCCTGGTCATCGTCAAGTTCCGGCCGGATGGCTTCATCACAAAAGGGAGAATCTAGAATGGCGAACAAGCATTCAAATGGCGGGGGCGGCATCAGTCGCCGGTCCCTGCTGCGCGGCGCGGGGGCGCTGACTGCGGCAGGCTGGGTGGCCGGCTTTTCCGGTGGCTGGATCCTGCGCCCGAGCCGGGCGTTCGGGGCGGCACCGATCAAGTTCGGCGTCGCGACGGACATTACCGGCGCAATTGCTCCGTCGGGCAATTCCAACTGGCAGGTCATCCAGCTGGCGGCGAAGAAGATCAACGATGCAGGCGGCATCGGTGGCCGTCCGATCGAACTCTATCTGGAAGATACCGCATCGGACCCCAAGGTTGCTGTGGGCAACGTCCTGAAGCTGATCCAGCAGCACAAGGTCGATGTCGTCGTGGGCGGCATCACCTCCGCCATGCGGGAAGCGATCAAGAACCCGATCGTGCGCCGCGGCAAGACGCTGTACCTCTATCCGCAGCTCTACGAAGGTCAGGAATGCACCGAGCATCTTTACTGCACGGGCCCGACCCCGGCACAGCAGTGTGACGAACTGATCCCCTACCTGATGAACACCCTCGGCAAGAAGCGATTCGCCATGCCTTCGGCGAACTACCGGTGGCCGCAGCTGCTCAACAAGTATGCCCGTGCCCTGATCGAGAAGAACGGCGGCGAGGTCGTGTTCGAGGAATATTACCCGCTGGATCAGCTCGAGTACTCGGCGACCGTCGCCAAGATCAAGAGCGAGGGCGTGGACTGCGTGTTCAACACGGTTATCCCGCCGGGTCTGCAGGCATTCACCAAGCAGCTCTACGAGTCCGGCTTCCAGAAGGACGGGGGCGCACATACCTGCGTCTATTTCGACGAGAACAGCGTGAACTACGTGCCTGAGCGCGAGCTTGAGGGTGTCTTCACCTGCCTCGACTATTTCCACACGGTGGACGATCCGGTCGGCGCGCAACTGCAGAAGGAATACGCCGAGATGTTCCCGGGCACGAAGTACCTGTTCACCGCAGGATCGGCGGCCACCGGCGCCTACCGTGCCGTCAAGTTCTATGAGGCAGCGGTGAAGAAGACAGGCGGCGACCTGAGCCGGGAAGCGGTGTCTGCGGCGATCGATGATGTTGCCATCACCGATGTGCCTGGCGGCGATTCCCGCATGGTTCCGGGTACCGGTCACTGTGCGCTGAACATGTACGTCGCGCAGGCCAAGGGCGGCTCATACGAGATCCTGAGTTCAGCCAACATGGTTGCGCCGCAGGAATGCGGCTGACCTGAGCGTGGTGCCCCGGTCTGCACGGCGCAGGCCGGGGCCTTCACGATCCGACGCGCCTTCCCGCAACACGGCATTCGCCTGGAGATGAGACCAAGATGACGGAAACGACCGCCAACCTCGCGGACGACAAGGCAGGCGGCAAGCGACGCCTGCCCCTTTCGGTGCTGCCCATCATCGAACTCGCGATGCTGGCGCTTCTGCTGCTCTATCCGATCCTCATCACCTATCTGACTGCCGAGGGCGAGACGCTCGACTTCAACAACTACTTCGTGGTCCGTGTGACCTCGATCATCCTGCTGGCCATGCTGGCAGTCAGTTTCGACCTGTGCTGGGGCTATTCCGGGATCATGAGTTTCGGGCAGGCCCTGTTCTTCGGCATCGGCGGCTATTTCGTGGCCAAGCTGTCCGAGGAAACCGGAACGACCTCACTGCTGGTCATTGTCCCCGCCGGCATGCTGGTCGGCCTGCTCTCGGCGCTGTTCGTCGGCTGGTTCCTGCTGATCAGCAAGAGGACGCCAACCATCATCTTCGTCGCCCTGGGCACGCTGACCGCCTCGTTCGCCGCCGAGCGGCTGGTCGCGGGCTGGCAATGGGTCGGCGCCGGGAACGGCATGTCGATCTGGGATTTCGCGACAATCTTCGGGACAGAGCTGGAGCCGGGTATCGGCTTCTATTATCTGGCCGTCGCCTTCCTGCTGATCGCCTATCTGGCGAGCCGCTATCTGGTGCGTTCGCAGTTCGGTCTGGCTCTGGCCGGCATCCGCCAGAACGAGCACCGCCTGGCGTTCCTGGGGTACCGGCTGCAGGCCTTCAAGCTGATCGTGTTTTCCTTCGCCGGTCTGATCGCGGGCTGGGCCGGTGCGATCTATGCCTTTCATGAGGGCTTCGTCGGTCCGTCCACCGTCGGTGTGACGACATCGACCTATGCCGTGCTCTACGGCCTGTTCGGTGGTGTCGGTACCCTGATCGGTCCGGTGATCGGGGCAGGCGTCATCGAGGGCCTGACCGTTATTCTCTCGGACAATGAGACGCTGAAAGCCTATTGGCCCATCGCGCTCGGCGCCGTGATGCTGGTCGTCGTGGCCTATCAGCCGACCGGACTGGTGGGACTGCTGGTCAGCCAGCGCGAACGCTTCGGATCCTTCGGCGTCCGGCAGGGCGGGAAATCATCCGGGACCGATGACACCGGAAAGGCAACCGGCAATGACTGAGCCGCTACTGAAAGTCAGCGGACTCGGCAAGGTCTTCGGGACGCTGCGCGCGCTGAACGGTGTCGATGTCGCCGTCCACGCCAATACCTTCCATGGCCTGATCGGCCCCAATGGGTCCGGCAAGAGCACCCTGCTGAAGGCCATCGCGGGTGACCATTTCGCGGACGAAGGTGAGGTCAGTTTCGCCGGCGAAGACGTGACCACCATGTCACCCGCCGAACGGTCCCGACGCGGCCTCAGCCTGAAGTTCCAGATCACCGCGATCCTTCCTGAACTGACCGTCTACGACAATCTGCTGCTGGCCCTGCAGGCGCATCAGTCCCTGTGGGGGCTGTTGCTGTCCAGGTCGCGCCAACGCCTGGACGCGGAGGTCATGGACATGCTGGCGCAGTTCCGGCTCACCGGAAAGGCGCATTCACTGGCTGGCGAGATGAGTCACGGAGAGCAGCAATGGCTGGAGATCGCGATGGCGCTGGCGCTGAAGCCGAAACTGCTTCTGCTCGACGAACCGACCGGCGGGATGAGCCCGGAGGAACGTCGCGTGACCGGCGAACTGCTGGAACCGATCCGGGATTACTGCGCGCTGGTGATCGTCGAGCACGATCTCGATTTCATCAAGGATATCTGTGACAACCTGACCGTGCTGGACCAGGGACAGGTGCTGGATGACGGCACGGTTGCCGAGATCGAGGGATCGACCAAGGTTCAGGAGGTCTACACAACCCGTGTCTGACAAGATTCTCGACGTGAAGAACCTGAACAGCGGCTATGGCCACAGCCAGGTGATCTTCGACCTGTCCATGTCCGCGCCACGTACCGGCTGCGTCGCGATCCTGGGAAGGAACGGTGCCGGAAAGACGACCCTGCTGAAGACACTGGCAGGCGAGTTGAAGGCAATGTCCGGCGACATCGATTTTGACGGCATGGCTGCGGCAGGAGTCGGTACCGAGAAGCGTGTGCGCCACGGCATGGGTTACGTGCCGCAGGAACACGCGGTCTTCGCCAAACTGTCGGTGCAGGACAATCTGAATCTCGGCGCGGTCACGCAGAAGGACAAGTCGGGCATCGACAAGGTGCTGGATTTCTTCCCCAAGCTGTCCCAGCGCCTGTCCCAGCCTGCCGGCACCCTGTCCGGGGGCGAGCGGAAGATGCTTGCCATCGGGCGCGCGCTGCTGAGCAAGCCCACCATGCTGATGCTGGACGAGCCGACCGAAGGCGTCTGGATCGGCGTGATCGAGGAAATCGCGGAGCGGCTGGCCGCGCTGTCGCGCGAGATCAGTGTCATCATCGTGGAACAGCACCTGGAACTGGCCCTTCGGGTCGCCGACTACGTGTACGTGATGGAGCGCGGCCAGATCCCGCTGGAAGGGGAAGCGGAGGCCATCCGCAACGATCCCGCGCTGCTCCGTTATCTCGCCCCCTGATCACAGGAAACCTCCGAGGAGACACATTGTCATGGCTGTAAGCACACTCACCCCCCAGCAGGTCCGCGACGCAGCGGACGAAATGGGACTTTCGCTGACCGATGCGGACGTCGAGTCCTACATTGGCCTGCTGCAGTCCAACATCGACGCCTACAACGTGGTCGATTCGCTGCCGGACTATCTGCCGGAAGTGAAATACCCCCGCACGCCCGGCTACCGCCCCGCGCCGGAGGACAATCCGTACAATGCCTGGTACGTCAAATCGACGGTCGAGGGCGCCCCGGACGGCAAGCTGAAGGGCAAGACTGTCGTGCTGAAGGACAATGTCATGCTGGCCGGTGTGCCCATGATGAACGGGGCGGCGACGATGGAGGGCTATATCCCCAACGTCGATGCGGAGATCGTCACCCGTATGCTGGACGAAGGCGCGATCATTCTGGGCAAGTCACACTGCGAGAACTTCTGTCTCTCCGGCGGCAGCCACACCAACGCGACCGGTCCGGTCCACAACCCGGTGAAGATGGGCTATTCGGCGGGCGGCTCCTCGTCGGGCAGCGCGACGCTGGTCGGTCTGGGCGAAGTCGACATGGCCGTCGGTGGCGACCAGGGCGGCTCGATCCGCATGCCCGCCGCCTATTCCGGCGTCTACGGCATGAAACCGACCCACGGACTGGTGCCCTATACCGGCATCATGCCCATCGAGATCTATGTCGATCACACAGGCCCCATAACCGCCAGTGTCAAGGACAACGCCCTGATGCTGGAAGTCATGGCGGGCAGCGACGGCATTGATCCGCGCCAGTTCGACGTCGAGACCCACCCCTATTCCGAGATGCTGGAAGGTGGCGTCGCGGGCATGAAGATCGCAATCGTGAAGGAAGGCTTCGCCCAGGAGAACGCTGAAGCCGACGTGAATGCCGCCAACATGCATGCCGCCGAGATCTACCGGAAGATGGGTGCGACGGTGGAAGAGGTCTCCATCCCCTGGCATCTGCTCGGCCCGGCAATCTGGATGCCCATCGGGGTCGAGGGCCTGACGCAGACCATGATGTATGGCGACGGCTATGGCGTCAGCCGTCAGGACTTGTATGTCACCAGCCTGATGGATTTCCATCGCAACTGGCGCCAGCGCGCGGACGAGATGTCCGAAACGACCAAGCTGCTCACACTGCTGGGCACGCACATCCGCAAGAACTATGGCAGCCGCTACTACGGCAAGGCCATGAACCTGTCGCGGCAACTGAAGGCAGCCTATGATAAGGTACTGGCCGAGTATGACCTGCTGCTGATGCCGACGGTGCCGCTGAAGGCGACCAAGTTGCCCGCACCCGATGCAACCCGTGAGGAATATATCCAGTGCGCGTTCGAGATGATCTCCAACACCTCACCGTTCGACATCACGCATCATCCGGCAATGGCAGTGCCTTGCGGCATGGGCGACGGTCTGCCGATCTCCATGATGCTGGTGGGCAAGCGCTATGACGAGGCCACGATCTACAAGGCCGCCTATGCTTTCGAACAGGCGGAGGACTGGAAGACGCTGTAGGGCGGAACACCTTGCCGTCGCCTGAGGCCCTGATGGTGGACCGGATCGTTGCATGGCGCGACGATCCGGATACCGCCAGCCGGCTGCATCGGCTGGATCACGACGGCGGTCTGGAAATCCTGATCGTTGCCGAGACCGATCTCGGGCGCAGGCGGTTTCAGGCGACCACCGAGAACGGCAGGCCGGTTCAGGTCGCCCTTCCCAGATCCCAGCGGCTGGCCGATGGCGCGGTCCTGCATCTGGACGCACAACTGGCGCTGGTGGTTCGTGTCGGTGCACCGGACTGGCTGGATCTGGAACCACTCGACAGTGCTGCGGCCCTGGAACTCGGCTATGCTGCCGGCAACCTGCACTGGCGGGTGAAATTCTCCGATGGACGGGTACAGGTGGCGCTCGACAGCGGCGATGCCGAAAGCTATCTCGCCCGGCTTGCACCGCTGGACGGGCGTTTCAGGGTGGTGTCATGACGGACGCTTCGGAACTGCTGGGCGCAATGCAGTTCGCAGACGGCCTGTTCCCGGCTGGCGGTTTCGCTACCTCCAACGGGCTGGAGCAACTGTCGGGCGGGCGGCGTATCCCGGCGTCGCAGCTCGACACATTCTTCGCGCGTGAGATCGAAGGGCGTTTCGGCCCTTTCGAGCGTGTCATTGCTGTGCTTGCGCATCGCGCCGTCGCCGATCCGACGTCCCTGATTCAGCTTGATGCCCGCGTCGAGCGCATGACCTGGGCATCGGCACAGCGTGAGGCTTCAGCACAGGCGGGGCGCGGAATTCTCACCGCAGCGGTCAAACTCGGCCTGCCCGGCGCTGCCGAAACGATGGCACGCGTTCGCGCGGGCCGTCTGCGGCCGCATCAGCCTGTGGCCCTCGGCGCTGTTCTGGCGATGGCTGGTATCTCCGAACAGACCGCACAGCTTGTCGCCGGGCACCGCTTTCTGGCCGGCCTTGCCAACGCGGCGATCCGTCTGGGTCTGACCGGTGCAATAGGTGCGCAACAGGCTGTTACGCGGCACAGGGACGATCTGGCCTGCTGGGCTGGCAAGACCGTGCCCGGTGATGCGCTGCCCACAAGCTTCAGCCCATTCGCGGACATCGCAATGATGCGCCACCGCCGGTCCGATACCCGGCTGTTCGCCACATGAACGGAGGTTTCCGATGAACCTGACACCCACGGAGCAGGAGCGTCTCACGCTCTTCACTGCCGCCGAGCTCGCCCGGCGCTATCGCACGCAGGGGATACGGTTGAGCCAGCCGGAGGCCATTGCGCTGATCGCCGACGAGATCATCACGGCGGCCCGCCGCGATCTGGATCATGCGTCGCTGGTCGAATTCGGCGGGAACCTGCTGACGGCCGACGACGTGCTGCCGGGTGTGGCGGCCATGATCCCCTATGTCTCGGTTGAGGTGAGCATGGCTGAGGGTACCAAACTGATCACTGTGTTCGATCCGATCCAGCCGGGCAGCGCCGCGAGCACCGTGCCTGCGCCCGGTGAGATCCTGCCGGCGGACGGAGACATCGAGATCAATGCCGGGCGGGACAGTGTGGAGATCAGCGTCATCAATCGGGGCGACCGGACCATTCAGGTACGCAGCCACGCGCATTTCTTCGAGGTGAACAGGCAACTGGACTTCGACCGCGCGGCGGCATTCGGGATGCGCCTCGACAGCCCCTCCGGCGCGGGCGCGAAGTTCGAACCGGGGATCGCCAGAACTGTCACGCTGGTTGCTTTCGGCGGCACGCGCACGATGCGCGGCGGCGGGGGGCTGACAGACGGGGCGCTGGATGATCCCGCCGTGCGCGACCGCGCGATGCGGAAGGCGGCGGAACTCGGCTATCTGGGGCTGCCCGAAACCGGAGGTGATGCCTGATGGCCAAGCTCAGCAGGGAAACCTACACCACACTCTATGGTCCAACCGTCGATGACCGGTTTCGCCTTGGGGATACATCCCTGATCGCACGCATCGAAAAGGATCACACCAGTTACGGCGATGAGCTGACCACCGGCGCAGGCAAGGCCATGCGCGACGGCGAAGGCTTCCAGCCCGGCGGCACCTACGAAAGCGGCGCACTGGATGTGGTGATCCACAATGCCATCATCATGGATCCTGTACTGGGTGTGGTGAAGGGCGACATCGGTATCCGGGACGGCCGCATCGTCGGCGTCGGCAAGGCCGGCAATCCCGACCTGATGGATGGCGTGTCGGAGGGCCTGGCGACCGGCCCCAACACGACCGTCATGCACGGCGACGGTCAGATCGTGACGCCCGGCGGAATCGAGGCGCACGCGCACTTCCTGTCGCCGCAACAGGCCTGGCATGCGCTGGCAGGCGGCTTCACCACCATGATCGGCATGTCGCCCGGCCCGCATTTCGATGTGAGTTCATCGGGGCCGAACATCCTGGGCGCGCTGATCCGTGCAGCGGACGAGTTTCCGCTGAACTTCGGTTTCCTGGGGCGTGGCTGCATGGATTTCGATGCGTCGGTCGAATCCGTCGCCGGTGGCGCGCTTGGCGTGAAGATTCACGAGGATTTCGGTGCCTCGCCCGCTGTCATCGACGGTGCGCTGAGAGCCGCCGATGCGCACGACTATTCGGTGCATCTGCACACCGATACCATCAACGAATTCGGCTTCTGCGAGGATACCCTGGCCGCCATCGCCGGACGGACCATTCACATGTACCACACGGAGGGCGCGGGCGGAGGCCATGCGCCGGACCTGATCCGGGTGAACGGTGCGGCCAATGTGCTGCCGTCATCGACGAACCCGACAAATCCGTTCACCAGAGGCGCGCTGGAGGAAGGCATCCCGATGACGATGCTGTGCCATATTCTCAGCTTCGCGATCCCCGAGGATGTGGCGTTCGCGGAGTGCCGCATCCGCCCGCAATCCATGGCCGCGGAGGACTGTCTGCACGACATGGGCGCAATCTCCATCTTCGCGACCGACACGCAGGGCATGGGACGGCTGGCCGAGAACTCGGCAAAGTGCTTTCAGCTCGCCAGTGTCATGCGGGACACCTACGGGCCATTGGCGGATGAACCGTTCGACAATGCGGACAATCTCAGGATCCTGCGCTATCTCGCCAAGCTGACCATCAACCCGGCCATCGCGGCGGGTATCGATGAGCATGTCGGGTCCATCGAACCCGGGAAGATGGCCGATCTGGTGTTCTGGCCACGGCAGTCGTTCGGCGCCAAACCGTCGATGGTGGTCAAGTCGGGAGAGATCGTCTGGTCCGCCATGGGCGATGGCAATGGCAGCCATATCGGAACGGAACCGATCATCCAGCGCCCCATGTGGGGCGCGCTCGGCAGTTCTCGGCGGCACCTGGGCGTGACCTTCGTCAGCAAACTGGCCATGGAAGCCGATACCGAACGCAGGCTGGGTGTCGAGAAGCGCTTCGTTCCGATCAGGTCCGTGCGGTCGCTGGGCAAGTCGGACATGGTGCTGAATGACCGGACGCCGGAGATCACGGTGGATTCACAGACCTTCGACGTCTTCGCCGATGGCCGGAAACTGTGGCACGAACCATTTGCCGAAGTGCCGCTCAACCGACTGCACATGCTCAGATGAGCGGCAACGGGACAGCCGCGCGGGTCGGCATCGGCGGGCCGGTCGGATCCGGCAAGACAGCGTTGATCGAGGCGCTGCTGCCCTTGCTGACGTCGGCGGGAATCGAGACCGCGGTGATCACCAATGATCTGGTCACGCGCGAGGATGCGGACCGGCTGATCCGTCAGAACCTGCTGGGCGAGGGCCGCGTGGTTGCGGTCGAGGCCGGGGCCTGCCCGCATACGGTGATCCGGGAAGATCCCACCCTGAACATGGCGGCGGCGGATGCGCTGGAAGACCGGTTTCCCGATCTTGACCTGATCCTGCTGGAATCCGGCGGCGACAATCTGGCTTCCACCTTCTCGCTGGATCTGGTCGACTGGTGGATCTTCGTCATCGACGTCGCGGGCGGCGACGACATCCCCCGGAAACGCGGGCCGGGCACGATCCAGTCAGACCTGCTGGTGATCAACAAGTCCACGCTGGCGCCGCACGTCGGCGTCGACCTGGACCGCATGCTGACCGAGGCCGAAGCGACACGGCAGGGCCAGCCCGTGATCGTCACCGATTGCCGGTCGGGCCAGGGCGTGAGGGAGGTTGCCGGGTGTTTGAGCCAGGCCGTCCTGTTCCGCAGTCTGTGACGCACCCTGCCGATCTGGATCTCGCCTTCCATGCCGGGCCGGACGGGACCTGGCTGAAACGCCGGCGGGCCAGCTACCCCTATGCGCTCACCGGCATCTACCCGCCCGACCGAAGAGGCCTGACGGTGATGCCCCAGTCGGTATCCGGCGGCCTGTTCGGCGGTGAAGATCTGGTCGAGCGCGCTCACGTCGGCCCCGGCGCCATGGCCAGCATTCACGATCAGGGGGCCCGGACCTGTCATGCGCACCGGGGACGCGGTCCGGCCAGACTGCTGCGGGTCCTGCATTGCGAACAGGGCGGTCATCTGGACTGGTACGGTCAGCCGTCTGTCCTGTTGCCGGGGGCGGACATCGACCTGCAGACTGAGATCGTGGTCTCCGGGAATGCCCGGGTGCTCTGTTCCGACATCTTCGGCTATCACGTGCCCGACGCCGGAGACGCCCATCCGGCCCACTTCCATGCGCATCTGATGATCAGGCGCGAAGGGGTGGGCATCATTGCCGAAAATGCGGCCGACGTGATCCTGTCCCCCGAACTGCCCGACTGGTTCGCGACCCTGATCCTTGTCTGCGATGATCCGGACAGGATCTCCGGGGCCCTGTCCTTCGTGGACGCGCAACCGACACCGGACGGGGTGCTGCTTGGTGCGGACCTCCTGCCCGGCGGGGCTGGACTGGTCGTCATGGCAACCAGCGATCATGCGGGCATACTGACAGCCCACATCCACGGTTTGCAGACCGCAATCACCTGAGAGACTTCAGGAACGAAGGTGCGCGCGAGGCGCTCTTGACCCGTTGGGAAGAATGGTGGGCGCGCACGGACTCGAACCGTGGACCCGCTGATTAAGAGTCAGCTGCTCTACCAACTGAGCTACGCGCCCACGGGTCACCAGAACAGGGCTCTCCCTGTCAGGGAAGCCGCTGTTTAGCGGATCGGTTCGGGGCTGTCCATAGGCTGACTGACAGAAATGCGCGAAAGGTTTCGTCGTGCATGGCGGCACCCCGGATGGTGCCATTGCGGCCCGTGACGCCTTTCGGGGATACTGCGCGCCACGATGGTGGAATGGCGCGGGGAGGTGCCGGGTATGCAGGACCTGATCGACGATCTGGAGCGGCGCAGGCGGGAGAGTCTGGAGCTGGGCGGTGCGGACAAGGTGGCGCGGCAGCGCAAGGCGGGCAAGCAGACGGCGCGGGAGCGGGTGGCGATGCTGTTCGATCGCGGCAGCGTGTTCGAGGAGATCGGCCAGCTTGCAACCCATGCGGCGACCATCGTGACCCCGACCAAGAACAAGATCACCCCGGCGGATGGCGTCGTCACCGGCTTCGGGCAGGTCGACGGGCGCACCGTCGGCGTGGTGTCGGAGGATTTCACGGTGCTGGGCGGCTCGCTGGGGCTGATCAACTTCGAGAAGAAGTGCCGCATGATCGAACTGGTGGAGCGGGACCGGGTGCCGCTGGTCTGGCTGTTTGACGGCGCAGGCGCGCGCACCGATGAATATGTCGGCCAGGGGCTGGCCCCGATGCATCACTTCATGCAGGTGGCGCGGCTGTCGGGGCAGTCGCCCCAGGTCGCGGCAGTGATGGGACCGAGCGCCGGAGATTCATCGCTGCTGGCGGCGATGATGGAATTCATCGTCATGGTGCGCGGCACGTCGATGCTGGCAGCCGGCGGGCCGCCGCTGGTCGCCTCCGGCACCGGCGAGAGCGTGTCGAAGGAGGATCTTGGGGGTGCCGACCTGCACTGTGCCATCTCCGGCGTCGGCGACAATGCGGTGGATACGGAGGAGGAGGCGATCAGCATGCTGCGCCGCTATCTCTCCTACATGCCCACCAACGCCTGGAGCTGGCCGCCGGACGCACCGGTGACCGATGATCCGAACCGGGCCGAGCCGTCGCTGCGCACCGTGATCCCGGAGAACCGTCGGCGGCCCTATGACATGAAGCGGGTGATCGATGCTGTCGTGGATCGGGACAGCTTCCTGGAGATCAAGCCGGCCTTCGCAAAGATGATGATCACCGGTCTGGCGCGGCTGAACGGTCACCCGGTCGGCATCTGCGCCAACCAGCCGAAGGTCATGTCAGGCGCGATCACCGCGGCGGCGGGGGAGAAGCTGCGGCATTTCATGGACCTCTGCAGTGCCTATCACCTGCCGCTGGTGTTTCTGACCGACACGCCCGGCGTCATGACCGGCCCGAAGTCGGAGCAGGAGGGGGCGCTGCGCGTCGGCATGCAGGTGGCCCACAGCTTCGCCTTCGCCAATACGCCGATCCTGACCCTGGTGACGCACAAGGGCTTCGGCTACGGCGGTGCGGCGATGGGCGGCTATGGCGGGGGGCAGTCGGTGGTGCTGGCCTGGCCGACGGCGGACTTCAACGCCATTCCGCTGGAAAGCGGCATCACGGCGGCCTATCGCGCCGATCTGGAGGCCGCGGCGGACCCGGCGGCACGGCACGCGGAGCTTGTGGCGGAATATACCGACCTCTGCGGTGCGGTCCCGGCGGCGGGCCAGATGAAGATCGACGATGTCATCGATCCCCTGGAAACCCGCCCGAGGCTGATCGCGGCCCTGGAACGGGCGCTCAACCGGCGCACGGAAGCGCCGTCCCCGACCCAGCGCCACGGCGTGTTGCCCTGAAACAAAAAGTGCTCGACTGATTTCGCATTGAATGAAGAGGGCGGCACCGTTCGGGTGCCGCCCTTCGTAGTTCAGCCCTGCCTTGATGTGGTCAGAACTTGCGGGTTTCGCCCGGTTGCATGACGATCACGTTGGTGGGCGCATTGCCCAGCACCTCAATGAGCTTCTCCGGCGTGCCCTTCAGTGGCGGGAAGGTGCCATAATGCATCGGCACCACGTTCGGCGTGCGCAGCAGTTCCTTGATGGCGTAGGCGGCATGCTGCGGGCCCATGGTGAAGTGACCGCCGATGGGCAGCAGGGCCAGGTCCGGCTTGTAGTACTTGCCGATGAAGGCCATGTCGCCGAACACGCCGGTGTCACCCGCGTGATAGATCCTGTAGCCGTTTTCCAGCCGCACGATGTAGCCCGACGGCTCGCCGCCCGGCAGAACCTGCGTCTTGCCGGAAATCGGGTCCTTCCAGCTGACGGACGAGGAATGTTCGGCATGGGTCATGGTGATGGTGATGCCATCGCCGATGGGGCGGATCGGGCCGGACTTGTTGAAGCGGATCAGCTTCTTCGGATCCATCGCGCCGATGCTGTTGTAGGTCGATCCCATGTCGGCGTTCATCGCCACCAGCGCGCCGGTCATCTCCGCCAGCTTGAAGGTGTCTCCCACGTGGTCGCCATGGCCGTGGGTGACGAGGATCAGGTCAACCGGGCCAATGGCTGCCAGGTCCTTCATGTCGTCCGGTGTCTTCGGGTTCCGGGTAATGAAGGGATCGATCATGATCACCTTGCCGCCCGGAGACACGATCTTGAACGCGGCCTGTCCGAACCACTGTACGGACACATCCGCCGCCTGCACCGCCGACGCAGCGAGCGCGCCGACCGCGACCGTGGCAACCGCGGCCACGCGCATCAGGAAATCGCTGATCTCAGTCCCCCTTCTGATTGCGATGTTAACCAATCGTCTCCTGTTTACGTCGGGTGAACCAGAGTGGATCTCAACTGATCACGCAAACTCGACCAGCAGGTCCTTGGCGTCCACCTGCGTGCCTGCGCCTGCGGTGACGGTCTTGATCTCGCCGTCGCGTTCGGCGCGGATGGCGGTCTCCATCTTCATGGCCTCGATGGTGAGCAACAGGTCACCGGCCTGCACCTTCTGCCCGGTCTCCACGGCAACGGTGGCGACCATGCCGGGCATGGGGGCCGCGACGTGATTGGCATTCCCGGGTTCCGCCTTCGGGTGAGAGACGGCGGTGGCGGCGGCGTGACGGTCGCGGACCTTGATGCGGCGGGGCTGGCCGTTCAGTTCGAAGAAGACGCGGGCAATGCCTTCCTCATCGGCTTCCCCGACGGCCAGGCAGCGGATCACCAGTGTCTTGCCGGCCTCGATCTCCACCGAGACTTCCTCGCCGGGTTCCAGGCCGTAGAAGAAGACCGGGGTGGGCAGGCGATCAACGGGGCCGAACTCGGCCTGGAAGGCAGCGAAGTCGGCAAAGACCTTCGGATACATCAGCCAGGACTGGAATTCTTCCGCCGTGATCTCGCGTCCCGCATCAGTCTCCGCCTGCTGGTGCAGGGCGGCGAAATCGGCGGGCGGAACCGACTTGCCGGGGCGGTCGGTCAGCGGCTTCTCGCCGCCCAGGACCTTGGCCTGCAACGCGGCGGGAAAGCCGTTCGGCGGCTGGCCCAGGTCGCCATGGAAGAAGGAGACGACCGAGTCGGGGAAGGAGATCGGCTTGTCCGGGTTCTCCACATCGGCGCGGGTGTGCCCGGCGGAGACCATGGACAGGGCCATGTCGCCCACCACCTTTGACGACGGCGTCACCTTCACGATGTCGCCGAACATCAGGTTCACGTCGGCATAGGTGCGTGCCACCTCATGCCAGCGTTCCTCCAGCCCCAGCGACCGGGCCTGTTCCTTCAGGTTGGTGAACTGGCCGCCGGGCATCTCGTGCAGATAGACCTCCGATGCACCGAAGCGCAGATCACTCTCGAAGGCCCGGTACTCGCGCCGCACCGCCTCCCAGTAGTCGGAGAAGGCGCGGATGGTGGCATTCTGCAGCCCCGTCTCCCGCTCCGTATGGCGCAGCGCCTCGACGATGGAGCCGAGGTTGGGCTGGCTGGTCAGACCGGAGAAGGAGTCCATGGCCATGTCGGCGGCATCCACCCCGGCCTCCGCCGCCGCCAGGATGCTGGAGGAGGCGATGCCGGAAGTGTCATGGGTGTGGAAGTGGATCGGCAGGCCAGTCTCTTCCTTCAGGGCCTTCACCAGAACCCGTGCCTGCGCCGGTTTCAGCAGCCCGGCCATGTCCTTGATGCCCAGGATATGGGTGCCGGCAGCCTTCAGTTCCCGCGCCATCCTGACGTAATAGTCCAGGTCATAGCGGGCGCGGTCGGGGTCGAAGATATCGCCCGTGTAGCAGACCACGGCCTCGCAGAGCCGGCCGGACTCATTCACCGCGTCAATGGCGACGCGCATGTTCTCGACCCAGTTCAGGCTGTCGAAGACGCGGAAGACATCGACACCGCTTTCCGCCGCCTGGCGCACGAAACCCTGCACCACATTGTCCGGATAGACCGTGTAGCCGACCCCGTTGGCGCCGCGCAGCAGCATCTGGAACAGCACGTTCGGGATGCGCGCCCGCAGGTCCGACAGCCGCGTCCAGGGGCATTCGCGCAGGAACCGCATCGACACGTCGAAGGTCGCGCCGCCCCAGCACTCGATGGAGAACAGATCGGACAGGTTGCGGGCATAGGCGTCCGCCACCTGCACCATGTCGAAACTGCGCATCCGGGTGGCCAGCAGCGACTGGTGCGCGTCGCGCATGGTCGTGTCGGTGACCAGCAGGCGCTTCTCCGCCAGCATCCAGTCGGCGAACTTCTCCGGCCCCAGTTCGTTCAGCAGGTCGCGGGTACCCTTCGGCGGCGTTTCCACCTGCCATTCCGGCACCTTCGGCTTGGGTGCCACGGGGGGCAGGGCGCGGCCCTTGACCTCCGGATTGCCATTGACGGTGACGTCGGCGATGAAGCCCAGCAACTTGGTCGCGCGGTCCTTGCGGGCGGCGAACTCGAACAGTTCCGGCGTCTCGTCGATGAACTTGGTGGTGTAGTCGTTGGCGATGAATTTCGGGTGGTTGATCAGGTTCTCGACGAAGGCGAGGTTGGTCGCCACGCCCCGGATGCGGAACTCCCTCAGTGCGCGGTCGAGACGGCGGATCGCCGCCTCCGGCGTCGCCGCCCAGGCGGTGACCTTCTCCAGCAGCGAGTCATAGTAACGGGTGATCACTGCGCCGGAATAGGCCGTGCCGCCGTCCAGCCGGATGCCGAAGCCGGTGGCGCCGCGATAGGCAGTGATGCGGCCATAGTCGGGAATGAAGTTGGCCTCCGGATCCTCCGTCGTGACACGGCACTGCAGGGCATGGCCCCGTAGCCTGATGTCTTCCTGGGCCGGGACGCCGGTCTCCTCCGGATGGCCGATGCGGCCGCCTTCGGCGATGCGGATCTGGGCCTGCACGATGTCGATGCCGGTGACTTCCTCCGTCACCGTATGCTCGACCTGGATGCGGGGATTGACCTCGATGAAATAGAACTCGCCGGTGTCGCGATCCATCAGGAACTCGGCGGTGCCTGCGTTGACATAGCCTTCGGCGCGGGCCAGACGCAGCGCTGCTTCGCAGAGCTCGTTGCGCTGGGCGTCGTCCAGATAGGGCGCGGGGGCGCGTTCAACGACCTTCTGGTTGCGCCGCTGTACGGAGCAGTCCCGTTCGAACAGATGCACTACGGTGCCATGATGGTCGCCCAGCAACTGGACCTCCACATGGCGGGCGCGGCGCACCAGCTTCTCCAGATAGACTTCCCCATTGCCGAAGGCGGCTTCCGCCTCGCGGCGACCGGATGTGACCTCCCCGATCAGGTCCGCCTCCGTCTCGATGGCACGCATGCCGCGTCCGCCGCCGCCCCAACTGGCCTTCAGCATCAGCGGGTAGCCCACTTCGGCCGCCATGCGGGTGATCTCGGCGGCATCCTCCGGCAGCGGACCGGTGGCGGGCACGACGGGTGTTCCCGCGGCAATTGCGGCGTCCCGGGCGGCGACCTTGTTGCCCAGACCGCGCATCACGGCGGGGGAGGGGCCGATGAAGGTGATGTCGTTGGCGGCACAGGCCTCCGCGAAGTCCGGGTTCTCCGACAGGAAGCCATATCCGGGATGCACGGCGTCGCAACCGGCCTTCTTCGCGATGCGGATCATCTCCTCGATCGCCAGATAGGCCTTCACGGGGCCGAGGCCCTCACCGATCAGGTAGCTCTCGTCCGCCTTGAAGCGGTGCAGCGCCAGCTTGTCCTCTTCCGTGTAGACCGCGACGGTACGGATACCAAGTTCGTTCGCGGCCCGCATGACGCGGATCGCGATCTCGGAACGGTTGGCAACCAGCAATTTCCTGATCTTGCGAAACTCGGCCATGGACGGACCCCCTTGCGACTTTGACACACCCCGGACAGCAGTGTGGGCCAAGGGCGCTGGCATGGCAAAGCTGAACTAAAGGGTGACATGCGCCGAAACTGACCATGATCACAATCCGCATGGTTCACTGTCCGGGGTTGCCGGATGGATGGCACAGGTGCAGAAATCCCCGAGCAGCGGTGCAGCAGCAGGAGAACCCCGCCGTGACCGACATTCCGGAATTCGCCAGGGCAGACTATGTCATCGTCGGCGCGGGCAGCGCAGGCGCGGCACTGGCATATCGGCTGAGCGAGAACGGGCGCCACTCCGTCATCGTGCTGGAACATGGCGGCACCGATGCCGGGCCACTGATCCAGATGCCGGCGGCGCTGTCCTACCCGATGAACATGTCCCGCTATGACTGGGGCTATCAGTCGGAGCCGGAGCCGCATCTGGGCGGGCGGCAACTGGCCTGCCCGCGCGGCAAGGTGATCGGCGGCTCCTCTTCGATCAACGGCATGGTCTATGTCCGGGGACATGCGCTGGACTACGAGGGCTGGGCACAGTCCGGCGCGCGCGGCTGGGCCTACCGCGACGTGCTGCCGTACTTCATGCGCATGGAGAGCAATCACGGCGGTCAGGCGGATTGGCGCGGCACCGATGGCCCGCTGCATGTGACGCGCGGGCCACAGAAGAACCCGCTGTTCACCGCCTTCCGGGAGGCCGGGCGTCAGGCCGGCTATCCGGTCACCGCCGACTACAACGGGGAGCAGCAGGAAGGCTTCGGCCCCATGGAGATGACGGTCTGGCGCGGGCGACGCTGGTCGGCGGCCAATGCCTACCTGCGCCCGGCGCTGAAGCGGCCCAACGTACGGCTGGTGCGCGGGCTGGCGCTGCGGGTGGCCTTCGACGGGGCGAAGGCGACCGGTGTGGTGTTCGAACAGGGCGGGCAGCAGAAGGTGCTCTCCGCGACGCGGGAAGTGATCCTGTCCGCGTCCTCCATCAACTCCCCGAAGCTGCTGATGCTGTCCGGCATCGGCCCGGCGGAGCACCTGCGCGAACACGGAATCGACGTGCGTGCCGACCGCCCCGGTGTCGGGCAGAACCTGCAGGATCACCTGGAACTCTATCTGCAGATGACCTGCCTGCAGCCGATCAGCCTCTACAGCCACCTCAACCTGTTCTCGAAGGCGATGATCGGGGCGCAATGGCTGTTCACGAAGACCGGGCATGGGGCGACCAACCACTTCGAGGCCGCAGCCTTCATCCGCTCCGCCGCCGGGGTGCCTTACCCGGATATCCAGTACCATTTCCTGCCGGTCGCCATCCGCTATGACGGCAAGGCCCCGGCCAAGGCGCACGGGTTTCAGGCGCATGTCGGGCCGATGCGGTCGCCGTCGCGCGGGCGGGTGCAACTGACCTCGGCGGATGCGAAGGCCGATCCGTCGATCCTGTTCAACTACATGTCCACGGACAAGGACTGGGCCGATTTCCGCACCTGCATCCGCCTGACGCGGGAGATCTTCGCCCAGCCCGCCTTCGAACCTTTCGCCGGGCCGGAGATCGCGCCGGGGGCGGATGTTCAGGATGATGCCGCGCTGGACGATTTCATTCGGGAGGCGGTGGAGAGTGCCTACCATCCCTGCGGCACCTGTCGCATGGGCGACCCGGAGGACAGCCGCAGCGTGGTGGACCCACAGGGACGCGTGATCGGCGTCGATGCCCTGCGCGTGGTCGACAGCTCCATCTTCCCCCAGATCACCAACGGCAACCTCAACGGCCCGTCGATCATGGTGGGCGAGAAGATGGCCGACGATATCCTCGGCGGTTCCATGCTGACCCCGGACGACCGCACGCCCTGGCTCAACCCGGCGAGGGAGACGAGCCAGCGGTGACTTCGGCGCTGCTTCCCTACCGCCGTCCGAACAGCCGTTCGATGTCGTTCAGGTGCAGTTCGACGTAGGTCGGGCGGCCGTGGTTGCACTGGCCGGAGTGCGGGGTGCGTTCCATCTCGCGCAGCAGGGCGTTCATTTCCTCGGCGTTCAGGCGGCGTCCCGCGCGGACGGAGCCGTGGCAGGCCATGGTGGAGCAGACATCCTGCAGCCGGTCCTTCAGGCCCGTAGCCTGATCGAACTCTGCCAGCTCGTCGGCCAGATCGTTCAGCAGGCCGCGAATGTCGCACTGACCCAGCAGGGCTGGCGTCTCGCGCACGACAATGGCGCCGGGTCCGAACCGTTCCAGAATGAGGCCGAGGGACGCCAGTTCATCCGCCCGGGCGGCGATGCGGTCGGCATCCGTCTCTTCCATCTCGACCACTTCGGGCAGCAGCAGGCCCTGCCGGGCGACACCGTTCTCGTCCAGTTGCCGTTTCATCCGTTCATAGACCAGGCGCTCATGCGCCGCATGCTGGTCCACCAGCACGATGCCATCCATGGTCTGGGCGACGATGTAGGTACCGTGGACCTGCCCACGTGCAACCCCCAGCGGGAAATCCGCTGACGGGGCCGGGGCATCCGCTGCCTGCGTCTCGACGCGGCCCGAGGGGTCGATGAATTCGCGTACTGCCGATTCAGCCACGCCTGACAATCCGCCCTCCGGGCTTTGCCAGGCCGCGAAGGCTTCGCGCGCGGCAGCGCTGTCCTGACGGGGCATGTAGCTGCCGCCACCACCGCCGCGCAGCGGCATGCTGAACCGGGGCGTTTCCGGCTGGGTGCCGGCGCGGAAGGCGCCGAGGGCCTGCCCGGCGACAGTTGTGGAGGCACGATGCCCCGCCGCCGCCAGCACGCTGCGCAGGCCGCCGACGATCAGGCCGCGCACCACACCCGGTTCGCGAAGCCGCACCTCAGCCTTCGCCGGGTGGACATTGACGTCCACGAAGGCCGGATCGACCTCCAGGAACAGCACCAGCACGGCGTGCCGCCCGCCGGACAGGAAATCCTGATAGGCACCGCGCACCGCGCCGGTGAACAGCTTGTCCCGCACCGGACGGCCATTGACGAACATGTACTGCTGCGTGGCGTTGCCCCGGTTGTAGGTCGGCACGCCCGCCAGCCCGGTCAGGCGGATACCGTCGCGGTCCGCCTCCACCGGCAGCGCATTCTCGACGAACTCCCGGCCCATGACACGGGCCAGGCGCGCGGCGCGGGCATCCAGCAGTTCGCCCTGTTCCGCCCCGGCCTGGAACGCGGTGCGCTGGTCGTCCTTCAGGGTGAAGCCCACTTCCGGGTGCGCCATGGCCAGCCGCTTGATCATGTCCAGCGTGGCACCGAATTCGGCCCGGTCGGTCTTCAGGAACTTCAGCCGCGCCGGGGTGGCAAAGAACAGGTCCCGCACTTCCACCCGCGTTCCCCGCGCGCGCGAAGACGGCTCGGGGGCCGAAAGCCGCCCGCCATCCACCTGAATGGCCCAGCCGGTGTCGGCATCCTGCCGGCGACTGTCGATGCGCAGGCGCGCCACGGCCCCGATGGAGGGCAGCGCCTCCCCACGGAAGCCGAGATGGCGGATGTCCATCAGGTCGTCATCGGGCAGCTTGGAGGTCGCATGACGCTCGATGGCAAGGCTCAGGTCATCGGCGCTCATGCCGTGGCCGTCGTCATCGACGGAGATCAGGGATCGCCCGCCCTCCCGCAGCACGATCTCGATCCGGCCGGCACCGGCGTCCAGGCTGTTCTCCACCAGTTCCTTGACCGCGCTCGCCGGCCGCTCGATCACTTCACCGGCGGCGATGCGGTTGACGGTGGTCTCCGGCAGTCGGCGAAGCGTGGACATCAACTGGCCGCGACCGAGAGATACTCCCGCGTCAGCCGCTTGCTGGTCTCGACAGCAGGCTGTCCGAACGGATCGACACCCAGCAGGTGCGCGGCAATCACGGTCTCCAGCATGAAATGCATCAGCAGGCCGCCCACCGACTTCTCGTCCAGCCGGGGCAGGCGGATCATGCGCACGGGATGCCCGGTGGCAACCAGCGTCTCCATCGTTGCCCGCGCCTGTGTCTGGACGATGGCCCCCAGGCTCTGGCCGGACAGATAGGCCAGGGCCGGATCGGTCACCAGATCGGGCGCGATGGTCGGGCCGGGATCGGGTTCGGCCACTGTCAGCACCGTGAAACTCTTGTCAGCCGGGCCATCAAGCCAGAGCTGCAACTGGCTGTGCTGGTCGACCGGCCCCAGTGCCGCGACCGGGGTCAGGCCTGTGCCGTCCTTGCCGAGGCTCTCCGCCCAGAGCTGGCGGTGCCACATGGACAGCCGCTCCAGCGAGCCGGCATAGGGCATGATGACCTGCTGGCTGCGGCCCCTGTGCTGCGCCAGACCCACGGCGACCGCAGCACCGGCCACAGGCGGCGCGGCCTCGTCCGTCAGCAGGGATTCGAACAGTTGCGCCGCGCCGCTGCGGACGGCATGTGCGTCCAGCCCGGCGATCATCGCGGGCAGCAGGCCAACCAGCGACAGGACGGAAAACCGGCCACCGACCTTCGGGTCATGATCCAGAACCTCGACGCCGTGGATCTCGCACAGGCGCCGCAGGGCATTGTCGCCGGGTTCGGCGATGGCCATCAGGTGACCGGGAATGGCGCCGGGACTGAGCCGTTTGCGCAACCAGTCCAGCACCACGAGGGTCTGAGCCAGCGTCTCGGTGGTGCCGCCCGACTTGGACACGGAGAGGAAGAAGGTCGTCTCCGGGTCCAGCCCGGCCAGCAACTCTGCGAAGCCGCGTCCGTCCAGGTTGTCGGGCAGGATCAGCCGTGCCCGATCCTCCGGCGCGGCCAGCGCCAGCAGGGTCTGCGCTCCAAGGCTGGAGCCACCTGTGCCCAGCACGACACAATGGCGGTATCTGCCGCGGATCCGGTCCGCGACCGGCACCAGGGCTTCCAGATCGTCGCGCCGACTCGCCAGTCCGAAGCAGGGGAGTTCGCCCGCTGCCAGATCGGCCCGAATCCTCGCCACTGCCGGGGCAGCGTCCACCAGCAACTGTGCGTATGTGCCGGTATCGAGGCCGCTTTCGCCCACGGTCGGCTGCAGGGACGGCTGGACGAAATGCTGGAAGGGAAGGGTCATGGAGATGCTCACCGCCTGATTGGACCGATGCGGACAGAACTGGAAATCGACAGTGCCATGTGCAACCACCGATTCCCCTGTAACGCCAAACATACTACATATCGCCCATGGAACAGATTCTCGCCATCCGTGTCTGGTTGCGTCCGCTCGCCGTCCTGCTGACCGTGGGCGTGTTGTGTGGCTGTGAGATCGTCGATACGGGACCGACCCGCATCGGCGGCGTGTCCTGCGGCTGGTCGGATGCCGGGCCATCCGACCCGGAATATCACCGATGCCGCAGCCGAAACGCCGATGAGGGCGTGCTGATGCGGCGCACGCCCAGTGGTGGTGTGGGCTTCTGAGGCCCTCTGTGGCTTTGACCGTGACGCCGCACTTGCTATAGAGCGCGTCTCCGCCGTGACTGATCAAGGAACCGCGCCATGCGCCAGGCCAGCTATGACCGCCGTACCAAGGAAACCGAGATTTCCGTCGAACTGAATGTCGACGGCACCGGCATCTACACCATCGACACCGGTATCGGCTTTCTGGATCACATGCTGGAACAGCTTTCCCGGCACAGTCTGATCGACCTCACGGTCCGGGCAAAGGGCGACACCCACATCGATTTCCACCACACGGTGGAGGATACCGGTATCGCCATCGGCACGGCCCTGGCGGAGGCGCTGGGCGACCGCGCCGGCATCACCCGCTATGGCTCGGCACTGATCCCGATGGACGAGACGCTGACCCGTGTGGCGCTGGATGTCTCGAACCGGCCCTACCTGATCTGGCGGGTCGGGTTCTCGCGACCGAAGCTGGGGGATTTCGATACCGAACTGTTCAAGGAATGGTTCCAGGCCTTCGCGCAGGCAGGTGGCATCACGCTGCATGTAGAGAACCTGTACGGAGAGAACAACCACCACATAGCGGAGAGCTGCTTCAAGGGGTTGGCGCGGGCGCTGCGCGATGCGCTGGACATCGATCCGCGCAAGTCGGACGCCGTGCCCTCCACCAAGGGCGTGCTGGGCGGCAGCCTGTGAGCATGGCGAAGCGGGCGCGTGCGGCGCGGCGACGGCCATGCTGACGGTCATCGTCGATTACGGATCCGGCAACTTGCATTCGGCTGCGAAGTCGTTCGAGCGGGCAGCGCGCGAACTCGGCTCGGACATCCGCATCGAAGTCTCCGGCGCGCCGGAACGGGTCGCGGCGGCGGATCGGGTGGTGCTGCCGGGGGTCGGGGCCTTTGCCGATTGCCGCGCGGGCCTGAGCGCCATCCCCGGCCTGCGGGAAGCGGTCGAGGAGGCGGCGATCACCCGCGCGCGCCCCTTCTTCGGTATCTGTGTCGGCATGCAGTTGATGGCGGACGCGGGACTGGAGCATGGCCATCACGAAGGGTTTGGCTGGATCGAGGGAACGGTTGACCGGATCACGCCGGCCGATCCGGCGCTGAAGATCCCGCACATGGGCTGGAACGAACTGGTGCTGCGGACGCCGCATCCGGTCTTTGCCGGACTGGGTGAGGGTGCGCACGCCTATTTCGTGCATTCCTATGCCTTCAGGGATGTGGAGCCCGCGCACCGGCTGGCAGAGGTCGATTATGGCGGTCCTGTTGTGGCTGCCGTCGGGCGGGACACCATGATCGGCACCCAGTTTCACCCGGAAAAGAGCCAGGCAGTGGGCCTGCGCCTGATCCGCAACTTCCTTGAATGGGCCCCGTGATGGCCGTGGATCGGAAACCGTCAACGGATATCCAGCAGCTCAAGTCCATCGAGGAGGTGGACCTGCAGGACCTCTGCGACGCCACGGAGGCGGCCATCGTCGATGGCAACGGCTTCGGCTGGCTGACCGTGCCGCGCCGCGCGGTGATGGAGTCCTACTGGAAGGGTGTCGTGCTGATGCCGGAACGGGAGGTCTTTGTGGCCTGGCTGGACGGGCATATCGTCGGCTCGATCCAGTTGCTGCGGCCCTCGCGCCACAATCATGCCCAGGGTCACATCGCGCGCCTCACGACCTTCTTCATCGCCCCCCATGCGCGGGGGTTGGGTCTGGCGCGCGGCCTGCTGCAGATGGCGGAAGATGTGGCGCGCAAGGATGGGTTCGAGCAGATCGACCTGGATGTGCGCGAGACACAGACCGCGGCGATCCAGATCTACGAACAGGGCGGGTTCACCCGCTGGGGCGTGCGGGAGAACTACGCGCTGGTGGGCGAGGACTATGTGACCGGATATTTCTACACCAAGGAACTGGCGCACAGGCGCAAGCCGGGAGCGAAGAAATGAATATCTACCCCGCAATCGACCTGAAGGACGGACGCTGCGTGCGGCTGCTGCAGGGGCGCATGGAAGACTCGACGGAGTTCAATCCCGATCCGGCGGACCAGGCGCGGCGGTTTCGCGATGCCGGTTTCACGCGGCTGCATCTTGTGGATCTGAACGGGGCCTTCGACGGCCGTTCGAGCAATGCCGATGCCGTGCGCGCCGTGCTGGCCGCCACGGATCGCCCGGTGCAGCTTGGTGGTGGCATCAGGGACCGGGCCGCGATCGACGCCTGGCTGGCTGCCGGGGTGGCGCGGGTCATTCTCGGCACCATGGCCCTGCGGGATCCGGAGACGGTCCGCGCTGCCTGCCGGGACTACCCGGAGCGGATCGTGGTGGGCATCGATGCGCGTGGCGGGCAGGTCGCGGTGGAGGGCTGGGCCGAGCAGTCGGAGATGAAGGCGACCGATCTGGCGCTGGCCTTTGCCGACGCCGGGGTGGCCGCCATCGTCTATACCGACATCGACCGCGACGGTGCCCTGCAGGGTGTGAATGTCGAGGCAACGGCGGAGCTGGCGCGTGTCTCCGGTCTGCCGGTCATCGCCTCCGGCGGCGTTGCGGGCATCGACGACATTCACCGGCTGAAGGCGGTGGCCGATGCCGGTATCGAAGGGGTCATCATTGGCCGCGCACTCTATGACGGTCGCATCGACCCTGCGGAAGCGCTGTCCGTGGCGGGGGCCTGACCCATGCTGAAGGCACGCATCATTCCCTGCCTCGACGTGAAGGACGGGCGCGTGGTGAAGGGCATCAACTTCGTCGATCTGCGCGATGCAGGCGATCCGGTGGAGCAGGCGACGGTCTATGATGCCGCCGGGGCCGACGAACTCTGCTTCCTGGACATCACCGCCAGCCACGAGAAGCGCGGTATCCTGTTCGATGTGGTGGCGCGTACGGCGGAACGCTGCTTCATGCCGCTGACGGTCGGCGGTGGTGTGCGCACCAACGACGACGTGCGGCAGTTGCTGCTGGCCGGTGCCGACAAGGTCTCCATCAATACCGCCGCCGTTCACCGCCCGGAGTTCGTGGGGGAGGCGGCGACCAAGTTCGGCAGCCAGTGCATCACAGTCGCCATCGACGCGAAGTCGGTCGGCCCCGACCGCTGGGAGATCTTCACCCATGGCGGGCGGGAGCCGACAGGCATCGATGCCGTCGAATGGGCGCGCCGCATGGAGGGGCTGGGTGCGGGCGAGATCCTGCTGACCTCCATGGACCGTGACGGCGCCAAGATCGGTTTCGACATTGCCCTGACTCGCACGGTGGCAGATGCGGTCGGTATTCCGGTCATTGCCTCGGGTGGTGTCGGAACCCTGGATCACATGGTGGAGGGGGTGCGCGACGGCCATGCCTCGGCCGTCCTCGCCGCCTCGATCTTTCATTTCGGCACCTTTTCGATCCCTGAGACCAAGGCGCACATGGCCGCCGCCGGTGTGCCGGTGCGCCTGCTGGCGGAGGAGGCCACGGCATGAGTGACAGTCCGGACATGCTGCAGCGCCTGTACGCGCTGGCGGAGCAGCGCAAGTCAGCCGACCCGGAGACATCCTACGTCGCGCGGTTGCACGCGAAGGGCACTTCGAAGATCGCGCAGAAGGTCGGTGAGGAAGCGGTGGAGACCGCGCTTGCCGCCGTCAGCGAGGGGCGGGACAAGGTCGTCTCCGAGAGCGCGGACCTGCTGTTTCACCTGACCGTGCTCTGGTCCCACCTTGGCATCGAACCGGGTGAGGTCATGGCCGAACTGGCACGGCGCGAAGGCATTTCCGGTATCGCCGAAAAGGCATCCCGCAAGGAGGACTGAGACCGATGAGCTATGACAACGACAACGTCTTCGCGAAGATCCTGCGCGGCGAACTGCCCTGCAAGAAGGTGCACGAGACCGAGTTCGCGCTGGCGTTCGAGGATATCCAGCCGCAGACGCCGGTACATGTGCTCGTGATCCCGAAGGGTGCCTATGTCGATTTCGAGGATTTCATGGCGAAGGCCCCGGCGGAGGAAATCACCGGCTTCTGGCGCTCCGTCAGTGAAACTGCAGAGGTCGCTGGCGTCGCGGGCGAAGGCTTCCGCCTGACCACCAACAATGGCGCCAGTGCCGGCCAAGTGGTGTTCCACTTCCACGTCCACATCTTCGGCGGTCGCCCGCTGGGCCGGATGGTCCGCAAGGACTGAGCCCTGGATCGCCCTGCGACCCGGGGCCTCGCCCCCCAGGGCCGCGCGGATGCGGTCGCCGGGCAACCGGAACTTAGCGAGCGTTCATGGCACCATAGACGCCCTTGCGAATGACGTTGCGCAGGGTCCGGCGGTTCTGCGGCGACTGCATCATGTAGACAGCGAACATGTCCTGCTGCGGGTCCACGAAGAAGTAGGTGCCGCCCGCGCCGCCCCAGTAATAGTCGCCGAGTGTTCCGGGCAGGATTGCGTCCTGGTCGGAGATGCGCACCGCAACGCCGAGCCCGAAGCCATAGCCCCGGCCGGGGATGTAGTACTTTCCGGGCTTCAGCCCTTCCGAGATGGTGTGGTCGCGGGTCATCAGGGCGACGGTCTCGGGCTTCAGGACACGGACACCGTCCAGTTCCCCGCCGTTCAGTAGCATCTGGGCGAAGCGCGCATAGTCTCCGACCGTGGAGATCAGCCCGCCACCGCCTGACTCGGACGGACGGGGCACGCGCGGATCGTACAGGCTGATGCTGCCGACGATGCCGTCGCGGGGCTTCGGTTCGGCAATGCGCGGATGATCGGCCGGATCAGTCACGACGAAGCCGGTGTCCTGCATCCGCAACGGCTGCAGGACGAGTTCCGCGAGTGCCTGGCTCAGGGGCTTGCCATAGGCAATCTCCACCACCGCGCCGAGCACGTCGGTGGCGCGGCTGTATTCCCATGTCGTGCCGGGCGGGTGCTCCAGCGGCAGGGTGGCGAGATAGGCTGCGGCCTGCACGTTCGACAGGCCCGCGCCGCCTGCTGCCGCGTTCCGATAGGCCTGCCGCACCACGCCCTGCCCGAAGAAGCCGTAGGTCAGGCCGGAGGTGTGGCGCATCAGGTCGCGGATGGTGATCGGACGTTCCGCCGGCACGGTCTCGATCTCGCCGTCACCGTCCAGGCGACCTGTTGCGACGCGGGTGGCGGCGAAGGCGGGAATGAAGTCGCTCAGCGGCTGGTCGAGATCGATCAGGCCGCGCTCCACCAGTGCCAGCGCCGCGACGGAGACGACCGGCTTGGTCATGGAATAGATGCGGAACAGCGTGTCGGCGGTCATCGGCGAGCCATCGGGCGTGCGGCTGCCCAGCAGTCCCAGATGCGCGATCCTGCCGTGGCGCGCGATCAGCACGACCGCCCCGGGGAACGCCCCGTTCCCGATCCGGTCAAGCAATTCACTGTCCAGTGCCGCGAGACCTTCGGGGCTGAAACCCAGTTCACGTGCATCGCCCTCAGGCAGGGATGCGGCCTGCGCCCCGGATGCGAGAAGCGGAAGAAGGAGAAGCAGGGCGAGAAGCGGACGTTTCATGAGCGTGATTCCGTTGGCCTTGAATGACCGCATTCTTTGCGCTCCGCCCCGGTCGCGCAATCGCCAAAGAAAATCCCGGCGCAGGCGGGGCCTGGCCGGGATGATCTGTCTCGACGTCTGAAGCCGGGCTTACTGCGTCAGCGCGGCAAACTGCTTCAGGTGCCAGTCGCGGTTACCGAACATGGTGTCGATCTGCATCAGCCGCTTGTAGTAGTGGCTGATCTTCAGTTCGTCCGTCATGCCCATGCCGCCGTGCATCTGCACCGACTGGGCGCCGATGAAGACGCCGCCCTTGCCGATCTGGGCCTTGGCGGAGGAAGCGGCCTTGCGGCGCTCCTTCTCGTCCTCGTCCAGTTTCAGCGTCACCATGTAGGTCATGGAACGGGACTGCTCCAGCTCGATGAAGCAGTCGACCATGCGGTGCTGCAGCACCTGGAACTTGCCGATGGGCACGCCGAACTGCTTGCGCGTCTTCAGGTACTCGTTGGTCTCGTCCTTCAGCATCTCCATGCAGCCGACAGCCTCGGCACAGAGTGCGGCGATGCCCTGGTCGACGACCTTCTCGATCACCGGCAGCGCGGCACCTTCCGTGCCCAGCAGGGCGTCGGCACCGACCTCGACATTCTCCATCTCGACCTCGGAGGCGCGCAGGCCATCCGCTGTCGGATAGTCACGACGGGTCAGGCCCTTGCAGTTGTTGTCGATGATGAACAGCGAGATGCCGTCCTTGTCACGCACGCCACCGGAGGTGCGGGCGGAAACGATGATCTTGTCTGCGGCAGCGGCACCATAGACGACCGACTTGTGGCCGTTGAGGACATAGCCGTCCCCCTTCTTCTCGGCCGTCGTCGAGACGTCGGCGAGATTGAAGCGCGACGTCGGCTCGGCATAGCCGAAAGCCAGCATGCAGGAGCCTTCGGCCACCGCGCCCAGGATTGCTTCCTTCTGCGCGTCGGTTCCGGCTTCCGCGACCAGGCCCGCGCCCAGGACGACGGTCGGCAGATAGGGTTCGGTCACCAGACCGCGTCCGATGGCTTCCATGACGATCATGGTCTCGACGGGACCGCCGAAGCCGCCATATTCCTCCGGCAGACCAACGGCCAGCCAGCCAAGCTCGGCAAAGGTCTTCCAGTTGTCGCGGCTGAAACCGTCGTCACTGTTGGACGTCTTGCGCCGCTTCTCGAAGTCGTAGTCGTCCAGAACGAACCGGTCGACACTGTCTTTCAGCAGTTGCTGCTCTTCCGAAAGGTTGAAATCCATCGGGCCCTGTATCCTCCCCGCCACATGATCCCGGAATACCGCCAGCGCGGCACCCGTCTACAATCCTAACACCATCTTCGCGATGATGTTCTTCTGAACCTCACTCGACCCGCCGGCAATGGTGATTGCCCGCATGAACAGGTGTTGCCCCATGACACCCTCAGCCGCCTCCGGCCCCACCGGAGACCAGTTGCTGCCTGGAGTCCGGTCTGCCAATTCATAGGGCGCGGCATAGTAACCCAAGGCCTCCACCGTCAATTCGGTAATGGCCTGCGTCACCTCCGAACCCAACAGCTTCAGCATACTGGCCTCACCGCCCGGGGGCGATCCCTCCTGCATAGCGGCGAGGATACGGAGATTGCAATACTCCAGCGCGGTAAGCTTTACCTCCGTTTCGGCCACCTTGCGGGAAAATACCGCATCGTCGAGCAGCCTGTCGCCACTGGCGGGTGTATCTGCGGCCATTTCCTTCAGCCGCTGCAGCAGCTTCTTGTTCCAGGCCACTTCCGCGATGCCGGCGCGTTCGTTGCCGAGCAGGAACTTGGCGTAGGTCCAGCCCCTGTTCTCTTCCCCGATGCGGTTGGCAACCGGTACGCGGACGTTCTCGAAGAAGACCTCGTTCACGTGATGGCCCTGATCCATCAGGATCAGCGGGCGCACCGTGATGCCCGGTGTCTTCATGTCGATCAGCAGGAAACTGATGCCTTCCTGGTGCTTGCCTTCCTTCCTGGTGCGGACCAGGCAGAAGATCCAGTCGGCATGGTGCGCCAGCGAGGTCCAGATCTTCTGGCCGTTGATGATGTAGTCATCACCGTCGCGCACCGCGGCGGTCTGCAGGCTGGCGAGGTCCGAACCCGATCCCGGCTCCGAATAGCCCTGGCACCACCAGTGTTCGCCGGACAGCAGGCGCGGCAGGAAGAATTCCTTCTGGTCCGGTCGACCGAAGGTGAAGATCACCGGACCAACCATCTGCAGCCCGAACGGCAGCAGCGGCGGCGCATCGGCGGCATGGCATTCCTCGTCGAAGATGTGGCGCTGTGCCGGGGTCCAGTCGCAGCCGCCATACTCCTTCGGCCATGAACCGGCGATCCATCCGCGGGCATGCAGTATCCGCTGCCAACGCAGATAGTCCTCGCGCTCCAGCTCCTGGCGCTGGCGCACCTTGTGGCGCAGATCGTCAGGCAGCTCCGCCTCCAGAAAGGTGCGGACTTCAGCGCGAAAGGCCTGTTCGTCGGGCGAGAACGCCAGATCCATCCTTCATGCTCCTCCCCAGGAATTGATCATCTGCGCGCGACAATATTGGGCCGCGACAGGGCTGTCGAGCATCTGCGGAGCACGACAGTCATGCTCAGGCATCCAGTTCCGCAGCCAGGGCACGCATCGCGGTCGCGGGGCTGGTCATCACGGGCCGCTGCGCCAGTTGCGCCGCCGGTGCCATGGAGGCCTGGGCCAGGGCGATCGCATCATATTCGTCGGGGGTGGCATCGACGGCATTGGCAATGGCGCGGGCATAGCCGGTGATGTCCCCATCCGCCAGAAGCTGGGCCGCACCCTCGACGATGATAAGATCCAGGCGGATATGGCGGTCCAGCTTTCCGGCGACCGACTGAAACAGATCCCGGGTCGGTTCGATGGTGGAGTTCAGCGTGACCAGCGCCGCGATTCGCGGGCCCCGGGTAACCGCCGCCTCCGCCAGCGCCCGGTCGACCCGTATGACGGGACGCCCCATCCCGGCCAGGGTGTCCGCCACCGGACCGAGGGTCGAACAGGTGCAGATCAGGCGGTCTGCACCTTCCAGGGACTCGACCATCTGACTCGCGGCATTGCTGCGAATCGTCTCGTTCAGACCGCCGGCGATGCGGGCGGACTCCAGCAGGGCCGGCCGGACCACATGACGGCGGGCACCGGGCAGCCCGGCTGTCCGCGCGGCAGTCTCGAACAGATCGACGTTGCTGTCCGCCGTATGGAAGAATACCAGTTCGCCCAAGACATGATCCTCCCGACTGTGGCACCGTCGCCGCACCGTCTCCTGTGAACCACAGAGTGCACTGATGCCACAAGCGACTACGCGTGCAACCCTTATCGGAATTGCGGCGGTTCTCTCCTGGGCCCTGCTCGCCCTGATGACGGCTGCCAGTGGATCGGTGCCGCCGCTGCAACTGACGGCGATGAGTTTCGCGATAGCCTTTCTGATCGCGCTGATGGTCTGGGGCCGACGCGGACAGAACCCGCTGCGACGGCTGCGGCACCCACCGGCGGTATGGCTGCTGGGGGTTGCCGGGCTGTTCGGATATCACGCCATGTATTTCGTGGCGTTGCGCAATGCACCGGTGGTGGAGGCGAGCCTGATCGCCTATCTCTGGCCGCTGCTGATCGTGCTCTTCTCGGCCCTGCTGCCGGGGCAGCGCCTGAAGGCCATTCATGTCGTCGGGGCGCTGCTGGGGTTCACCGGCGCGGTGCTGATCGTTGCACGCAAGGGACTGCGCTTCGATCCGGCATTCCTGTCAGGCTATCTGGCGGCAATGGCCTGCGCGCTGATCTGGTCGAGCTATTCCGTGCTCAACCGCCGCTTTGCCGAGGTGCCGACGGATGCCGTCGGGGGCTTCTGCGGCGTTACCGCCATCGGCGCGCTTGTGCTGCATCTGTCGTTCGAGACCACGGTCATGCCGGTCGGTATCGAGTGGCTGGCGATCCTGGGTCTTGGTCTGGGGCCGGTGGGGGGCGCGTTCTTCCTCTGGGACCATGCCACGAAGCGTGGCGACCTGCGCGTGCTGGGTGCCGCTGCCTACCTTGCCCCGCTTCTGTCCACGCTGGTGCTGGTGGCTGCGGGGCAGGCGGTGGCGACCTGGCAGGTCGGGCTGGCGTGTCTGCTGATCACGGGCGGGGCGGTACTGGCCAGCCTCGACATGCTGCGTCGCGCGCCGCATGATCCCATCTGACCCGGAAGCCGCTGGATCCTGGCACGGGATGGGAACCTGATACGGGGACTGCAGGCGACACATGTGGCGTCCGGACATCATCGACCTCAGCCAGTTCTATTCGGCACCTCTCGGGCACCTGGTCCGTCGCCACGTGCGGCAGTCGCTGGCCCAGCTCTGGCCCGATGTGCGCGGACAGAAGATACTGGGAATCGGCTATGCCACCCCCTTCATCCGGCCGTTCCTGGAGCAGGCTGACCGGGTGATTGCGGCGATGCCCGCCAACCAGGGTATCCAGCACTGGCCCCGCGAAGGTCCGAACCGTGTCTTTCTGGGTGACGAGCTGGAGCTGCCGCTGCCGGACCAGAGCATGGACAGGATCATCGTCGTCCACGCGCTGGAGACGACGGAAGCGGCCAGGCCCCTGCTGCGCGAGATCTGGCGGGTGATGGACAGTGGCGGACGTGCCCTGTTCATCGTGCCGAACCGTCGCGGACTCTGGTCACGGGCGGAGCATACGCCGTTCGGACACGGCCATCCCTATACCACCGGACAGCTTTCACGCCTGCTGCGCGCCAACATGTTCCTGCCGGAGCAGACCAACATGGCACTGCATTTCCCACCGCTTGGCTGGCGACCGCTGCTGCGCGCCAACAGGCTGTTCGAGCGTGTGGGAACACGGGTCTGGCCGGGTTTTGCAGGGCTTGTGATGGTCGAGGTGTCAAAGCAGGTCTTTGCGGTCACGCCATTGCGGGAAAAGCGGCGCAGGCGCATCCGCTCCGCCCCGGCGCTGGCCCCGGCGACACGTACCAGCACCAGGGACGGAGACAGCGACCGATGACGCGGCCGAAAAACATCCTGTTCATCATGGCGGATCAGTTGCGGCACGATTATCTCGGCTGCACCGGGCATCCGACCCTGCGCACCCCGGTGATCGACGCGCTGGCGGCACGTGGTGTCCGTTTCGCGAACAGCTTTGTCCAGGCGGCGGTCTGCGGTCCGTCGCGCATGTCGTTCTATACCGGGCGCTACGCGGTCAGCCATGGCGCGACCTACAACAACTATCCGCTGCGGACCGACGAATGGACGCTGGGCGACTATCTGGCACCGCTGGGTCTGAGGACGGCGCTCGCCGGCAAGACCCACATGAAGGCGGATGAGGCCGGGATCAGGCGGCTGGGGCTGGATCCCGCGACGGGCAGGGGACAGTTCCTGGCCGAATGCGGCTTCGAGCCCTTCGACCGGGATGACGGCCTGCACCGCCTGGCCCCCTACGTGCCGGAGGTGGCCTACGAGCATTATCTTCGGGCACAGGGCTATCAGGGCACCAACCTCTGGCACGAGGTCGCGAATTCCGTGCAGCGCGATGACGGGGAGGATCCGTCCGGCTGGCTGATGCGCAACGCCCGGTTCGCCGCCGTGGTGCGGGAGGAGGACAGCGAGACCCCCTACATGACCCGCCGCGCAATGGATTTCATGACCCAGGCCGGTGAGGCACCCTGGTGCCTGCATCTGTCCTATATCAAGCCGCACTGGCCCTATATCGCGCCCGCGCCCTATCACGCCCGCTACGGCGCGGCTGATGTCCTGCCCGGAAACCGGGGGCTGGGGGAAGAGGCGCCGCATCCGGTGCTGGACGCCTTTCGCCAGCACCCGGAGTCGATAGCCTTCCGGGAGGATGAATGCCGCAACACCGTGATCCCGGCCTACATGGGGCTGATCGAACAGATCGACGACCATCTGGGCCGCCTGTTCGACTTCATGGAGCGGAAGGGTCTGCTGAAGGACACGCTGATCGTCTTCACCAGCGATCATGGCGACTATCTGGGCGACCATGGGCTGGGGGAGAAGGAGCTGTTCTACGAGGATGCACTGCGCATCCCGCTGATCATTGCCGACCCGTCGCCCGCTGCCGATGCGACGCGCGGCACGGTCGTCGAGGAGATGGTGGAGGCCATCGACCTGATTCCCACCTTCATCGAGAGGCTGGGCGGCGCGGTTCCGGGGCAGCGGCTGGAAGGGCGCTCGCTGGCACCGTTTCTGCTCGGGGAGGCCCGTACCGAAGACTGGCGCGATGCGGTCTTTGCGGAGTGCGACTATTCCCTGCGCCATGCCCGCAAGACCCTGGACCTTGCGCCCATGGACGCCCGGGCCTGCATGATCCGGACGGGGCGGTGGAAATACATCCACCACGTCCGCTTCCGTCCGGAACTCTACGACCTGCAGAACGATCCTCTGGAGCAGCAGGATCTGGGGACAGACCCGGGGCATGGCGACATTCGTGACGGATTGCAGGCGCGGCTGTTCGACTGGCTGTACCAGCGCCGGACCCGCGTCGGCATCGGCGATGACTGGATCCGCGACTCGACCGGCATGGCGTTCCAGCGCGGTTACCGCTTCGGCTACTGGTGAGCCACGTTCACTTTCTTGCGAGCGGGCAATGAAGTGTGACAGCGCTCTCGTTCGCGATTTTCCTGACGAATAGCCTTCGCCCCCTGCCTGTTGCCCGCCTGAAAAAATGTGCACGTGTGGGTTGGTGAGTCTTGCAGTTGTGCGTTGCAACAGTAAAACTCCGGGTTATCCATCTCATGACATGCAGGTCGGTATTCAGGGGATTGTGCGGATGGACAACGGGACCGTTGTAGATTTCTTTCGTGGGGCCTTGCTGACGGCGGGACTCGTGATCCTGGCGCTTGTGCCGAACGGCGCGCAGGCCCAGAGTGCGCCTACCCAGATCGAGCAGATGGGCGAGCTTGCTGCGGGAATCCAGGACACCATCGAGACCAATCGGGGTCTGATCAACAGCATGCGCGAGCATGAGGAACTGTTGTCGGAGCAGTTGAACCAGGCCATCGATTCCGGCCTCAACCTGTCGAACGCCATCATCAACAAGCAGCTTGAGACGCTGTTCATCAAGCTGCGGGCGGAACAGTTCGAACGGCTGCAGAAGATCAAGGGTTCGGCGGACCGGATCAAGAACAGCCACAAGGTCTATACCCTTGTGAAGGACATCGTGGACGACACCAACAAGCAGGGCACGGGAACTGCCGTGCTCGGTGCAAGCCTGAACATCCTCGCCACGACGAGCAAGAATCCCTTCATCGCCAACGCCCGCTCGGTGCGGAAGCTGTCGGAACTGGGTGTCATCACCATCTTCGACGTTCCTCGCCGCCAGGAGGTTCTGGCAGAGTTCAGGGAAGAGGTGCGGCGCGCGGAACTGCGCGACCTGGAACTGACCGAGCGACTGGTGGAGAACCTGCGGGAGATCCGTACCGGCCTGACTGTGGAGGGGCCGCGTCGGCTCGATCTCTGGGGTGTCCAGTTGCAGGACGCCGCCGTGCGCGACCCGAAGCGCGTTGCCGCCCTTGGGGCTGAACTGGACAGCTTCGAGCGTGGTTTCGACAAGGCGATCAGTGTTGGTGGCCTGATGCGGCCGATCGTTTCGGTCAAGGCCAGTCTGATCCCGGTTGCCCGCCGCGCCCATGAAGCCGTCAGCGAGGCGACCCGGGAACTGAATGCGCTGCGCCAGCGCGACAATGCCCTGGGGCAGGAGGCGCTGGCCGCGCTCGCCATCATCTCGCGGGAGGATCGCGACCTCCGGGACCAGATCGATGCCGCGCAGCAGCGGGTCAGCGCCCTGTTCGACGAAATCCGCCGAACCGGCCTGGAACGTCCGGAAATATCAAAGGGGCAGGTCAATTTCCTGAAGGGACCCGCCTACACGAACCGTGGCGAACTGGTGAAGGCCCTGGACGCGTTGCAGGCGCTGATCGATGAACTGCCGAATGCGATTGCGCAGCGCCAGACCCGACGCGCGCAGCAGGCCGGTGGCAACGTCGTGCTGGTGAACATGGCCATCGACATGGGCAGGACGCAGCGTCTGGCCGCGGACCCGCTGACCCAGCGGATGACCGGTGTTCCCCATGCGGTGCCCTTCGTGGTGATGGGACGGCACCAGATCGACAGCCGCCGCGACTGTCGTTTCCAGGTTCAGGTGCGTGATGAACTGGTGGAGCGTATCCGGTCCCAGCGGTTCTTTGATTCCGGTCCCAGCTTCGGTATCCGGCCGCAGCTTTCCGGTACCCGTTTCACCAAGGTACACGACGGGATCGTGAGCATGATCCAGGGGCGCGAGATCGGGACCGATCGGGTCGTGGCGACCGCCAGGGCGCTGGTCGACTTCACCCAGCGCCCGACCGTCACGGGCGATTCGGCCACCACCTGCCGTGATTTCCTGCCGAGAATGGATGACATCACGGACGAGGTCAGGATCGACGTCGTCAAGATCACCGATGTCGAGATGGTGCTGGAGTCCTCGATCAGGGCCGATGGCAACATGCTGGATCAGGACCGTGACCTGGATGCCTTCATCAGCCTGGACGACGATGTTTCCGCCCTCCGTACCGGTTTCCGCATGGACCTGATCTCGGTGGAGCTGACCGCACCGGACGGCGTCAGCCGCATCGGGCGTGGAACCCCGCTGTCCTTTTCCGGCGTGGGTGACTTCAACGCGGCCCAGGACGGGACGGGTGTCGCCTTCACGGCGCTGCGCCCGGGCTCCGGTACCTACACGGTCTTCATCGAAGACGATCTGGGCGACAGGTATTTCGAGAAGACCCTTGACCTGACGGCGAACGGCATCGGGATGGAGGTGGAGCCGCTGACCGCCGCCGCCGAGTTCTTCGACCCGGTCATCGACCTGGTCACCCAGAACGCGGTGCGTATCATCGTTGATGGCCCCGCCCGCATGTCCGGCTATCGCGTCAGGTGGAGTGCGGACAACGGCGTGCAGGTGACCACGCCGTTGGCCCGGTTCCGCAGCCAGGGCGGCGTTTCCGTGGCCTCGACCTCACTCACCGCGACGGACCTCGCGGAGGCGACGGGCAAGCGATACAATGTGACCGCCGAACTGCTGTCACCGGACGGCGTCATCCTGGCCCGCGGCAGCAAGGAAGTGGTTGCCAGCATCGTCGGCAATGACCTGCGCCTGGTGGCGAAGGACACCAATGTCGGCATTGCGGCGAAGGACATCTTCATTCCTGCCCGGCGCAATGATTTCGGCCAGTTCGGCGTTCAGGTGCTGACCGGTGGCCCCAGGATCGAGGCACCGCTGCGCTTCTTCGATGCGCGGGTGATCGGCAACGGCTTCCTGCGCTTCGACGGCGACACCCTGCGCGCAAGCTTCGATGCACTGGGCGGCGGTGCCGACACTTCCACCCGTGACACGGGAAACTTCGTGGCGCGGGTGGCGCCGCAGGAGGTTTCGCCCGGCAGCAGCCCGCGCTTCATACTGCCGCCACGCCGGTCCAACAGCGATTCGGCCTTCGTCACCGTGAACAAGCTGAACGTGAAGCAGCGCGAGGGCGGCAATGGCATTCAGACCGTGCTGGAGGTCTTCGGCCCTGCCGACATGGCGTCCTACCGCGCCCGTTTCGTGCTGCGTGACGGCGGCACGATCGACGGCACCTTCGAGAAGGGTGATGCGGCGGCGGAGGCTGTTGCCGAGGTCGCGCCCGATGCCGTGCGCGCCGCCCAGGTGATCGCACAGGGCGGGCGGGTGCTGGGCGAGTTCCGGCTCGGCGACGACGGTCCCGTGCTCGGGCCGCCGCAATTCACCTTCCGCATTCCCAACACGGCAGCGCCGGGACAGTCGGTGGTGATCTTCGCCAATGTGCTGAATGTGCCCTTCGACGACGCGGGGGACTTCGACTGCCGTTGGCAGGCCGATCCGGCCTTCGGGACTTTCGACAGGTCCTTCGTCACCCTGGCACCGGTCAGCGGCAATGCAGGACTTTGCGTCAACACGCTGACCATAGCCGATGACCCGCAGCTGATTGGCCGCGAAGCCCCCATCGAGGTGGAACTGATCCGCATCGTCGGTGATGTCTCCCGGGAAGAGGGGGCGCAGTGATGGTCAGTTCTCTCTTCCGGGCCGCAATCAGGGCCGGCTGCGTCGGCGCACTCCTGTTCGCGGCCGGACCCGTCCTGGCGCAGGGCGGTGAGGTCAGTGTCGGTACCGGCAAGACCTCGATCCGTATCGTCGCACCCGGAACCGGCGGCAACAACGTGACTCGGCTGCAGACGAACAGGCAGTTCGTCAGCCGGGTGCTGAAGCAGGTCACGATCATCAACGGCAACAACCCGCTGAACCAGATCGACCCGGTGCGCAACAACAATGGACAGGTGTTCGCGTCTCTGGAAGATGCCGTTAACGCGAACCAGGGTAACAACAATGGCGGCGGTGGCGGCGGACTTGCCAATTGCCAGGGCGTCACGGTGCAGATGCAGGCCAGCGGCACGGCACCGCCCGATTTCCGCTTTGCATCGCTGGATATCGACCCCAACACCGGCGACTGCACGGTCGTGGCTGACGGCAGCACGGGTTCGGCCCTGATCGCACAGATCCCGGCGAATGGTGGGGTAGACTTCACGGCGGCGGAGGTGTTTCCCGACAGGCTCGTCGGCCTGTTCGAGTTCGATCCACCGGGTGCAATCGATGTTGATGTCCCGCTCGACACGCCGACCACGGTCACGATCAAGGCGACGAACGGATTTACTGTCCAGATCACGGTGACGGTCTCCGCGCTGGGCGGTGGTGAGTTCAGCTTTACCGTCAATGCAATCCAGCAGGTGGCATGATGGGAAAGACCGGCATTCTTCTGATCCTGAGCATCCTGTTCACGACGACCCTGCTGGAGGCACGGGAACTGCGGCGGCTCAATCGGATCCAGACACCGGACCAGTCCGCGGCGTTGCTGCCAACGGGCGCTGTGCGGGTGGCCCGTGTGAACCCGGTGCCACGGGCAGAGGTGGAGCGGTTCCTTGCCGATTTCGCCCGCGACTGGAATTCCGGCAACCAGGGCAGCTATGTCGCCGACGACTTCGTCGATCGCGCCCGGCTGGTAGAGAACCAGGACATCAAGGTCCCGCGCGATGCGGTACTGAGGATCCAGGCGGTGCAGGGGGTGCAGACCGTGCAGCAGGCCCGGCTGACCACCGATGACGGTGAGCGTCGTATCGTCAGCACGGTCTCGGCCACCGTGCGGACCCGGATCGAGTTCACGGACCAGACGCTGGGCTTCGTCGTGCTGACCGGAACCAATGACTTCGTGATGGAGTTCCAGGAAATCGACGGATGAGGGAAGGGGCGGGACGTATGGGGGTGAGGTTGCGCCCGCTCGTCGTGGCGGGAGCCGCTGCGGTTGCTCTGGAAGGCGCAAGTGCGCAGGAGGCACTGGAGATCGGCCAGTATGGCGATCCCCTGCCGGAATGGCGCATCGACGGGACCAACACGTTCCGGGCGGAACAGTCGGGGGTGGCCGGTGACGCCAGCGCCAACCCCAATCCGGACAATGCCTTCGATTTCTTCGACGAGGTGCACCTGAACCTGGAACGGCGCTACTCCCCCTGGAATTTCCTGCGCGGCAGTTTCGACGGTGTCGTGAACAGTTCGGAGTTTCGCTCCGCCAATCGCGGCATCGTGCCGGAGCGCGCGAACCTGACCTGGACCAAGGGTGACGGATCGGTGCCACTGCGCGCGGAGGCTGGCGATTTCTTCGGTTTCTACAGCTTTCGGACCCTGCAGCGTGCGCTGAAGGGTGGGCAGCTTGAGTTGCAGCCCCAGGTCGGATGGCTCGACGGTACCCATTCCCTGCAGTTCAGTTCCGGTTCCAATCAGCAGACCTATGTCGGCAGTGCCTTCGAGAACTGGTTCGACGACTATTTCAATGGGGCGTCGTGGCTGACGGAGAACGGGGGCAGCACCTACTCCTTCAGCCTCGTGCATGGCTTCCGGCAGGCGGATGGTGCCACCCCTGACCGCAATCAGGTGACCGGCAGCTTCGCCGGAGTCCATGATCGGCGGGTCGGCAGCCAGATCCTCAGTTTCGAGGGCGAGATGGCGCTGCTGAACGGGGACATCGGCAACGGCGGTGCCGGCCAGACCGACGCACTGGACTATTCGGTGCTGGCGCAGGTCAGTGGCCGCTCCGAAAGCTCTCCGCTTACCTACAGTTTCCGCTTCGACCAGACCGGGGCGGAGTTCCAGCCGAACGGTGGTGTCGTCTCCTCCGACCGCCGCACGTTCGACCTGCGGGCCGGATACAGGCTGGAGAACGGGCTGGCACTGCGCGGTCGCCTGCAACAGTTCACGGACGCCTTCACGCGTGCCAACAGCACCGACACCCAGGTTGCGGGCGTGACGGTCAGTGGCCCTCTTCGGCTGAGCGACAGCCGTACCGTCTCCATGACCTGGGACAGCTTCCTGCAGGATGTCGAGAACGACAACAGCACCACTGAATCCCTGACGGCCTCATCCCGTCTCGGCCTCTCGGCACCGATTGCCAGCGGCTGGACCGGGCGGGCCAACCTGTTCTACCAGCACGTGGACGATCAGGCGGCCAACACGCTGGCGACGACGCGGGAGGTGGCGCTGAACGCGACACATGGTCTGGAACTGGGCGGGTTTCGCGGCAGCGTGACTCCGGGCCTGCTCTGGCGGCTGATCAAGGGTGCGGGCAATGACGAGGCAGACTTCGGCGCCACGCTGGCGGCCAACATGTTTCGCGGCAACCATTCTCTGAACGCCAACTACCGTTTCCTGTTCCAGGATCAGGCAGGCAACAACGTGCTGGAGTCGGCAGCGCATACCCTGTCCGCCAACTATGCCTACCGCACAGGCCCCCACAGTTTCGGTACCTCGGTGGATCTGTTCCATCGCCAGCCGGAACCAGGCGGGTTCACGTCTGCCTATCGGGTGGGCGTCTTCTATACGCTGGCGTTCCAGAAGGCCACGGCGGAAGACCGGCAGGCTGCGCAGGCCGCCGTCTCCCCGTCGCTGATTCCGATTGCAGAGGGTGAGTTTCCGGCGGAGCTGGACCTGATCGACCTGACACCCAGCATGTCGCTGGCCGAGGCACGCGGGCGCTTGCAGGCTGCCGGGATCAGCGGAGGCGTCGAACAGCCCGGCGCGGTTGTCTATCAGGCGGCCTATCTGCCGCAGGTCGCCAATCCGCAACGGATTGCCCTGCTGCATGACGGGGCCCGACTGGTGAAATCCGCTGCCATCTTCGATCTGGTGGCAACCGGAGATCCTGTCGGCGTGCAGCAGGTGTTCCAGGATATCCAGCGCATCCTGATCCAGCGCTATGGCACCCCGGAGGTGTTCGAGCGTGGTGAGTTCGGTGCCGATTTCGTGCAGCAGATCAACAGCAACGAACTGATCCGCATCAGCGAATGGCGCACGCCGGAGGGCACGCTGCGCCTCGGCTTGCCGCGCCGGACGGACGGCACCGTGCGGATCGAACTGCAGTATGCCGGACGTTTCCCGCCGCCCGGCCAGACGCGCTGGAGCGTTGAGCAGGTGTTCTGATCGGGGGCGGGTGGAACGGCGGGGCGATGCTGGCTAGTTCCGTCCACCGAGGCGCAGTTTCACGCTCTGTGCCTCTATCGGTTCGGGGGGTGGAACGGCGCAGGTTGCCCGATCGACTGCCGCACCGTCGATGTTCAGGCTGACCTTGCCATCGTCGATGGTACCGGCGTAGCGCCCGACTTTGAAACTGACCCGACCGCTGCCTGTCATCCGCGCCGTGGCGTCCGTCGCCCGACTGTCGCGGTCCAGGTCGATCAGGGTCAGCATGTCGAGTGACGGTGTGGCGCGACGGCTGGTGAAGGCGGCGTGAAACTGGTCGACGGGGGCGATGCCGTTCTTCGTCCTGGCCGGAAACGGGAAACCCTTCGACTGTGCCAGTTCCAGGTCCGGTCCTGCGAGCACCTGAATGGCGGCGCGGGCAGCGCCATTGCGCACGACGGCGAAATTCCTGTCGGTGTCGGTCAGCGGCTCGGCGGCATGGAAGTTCCATTCCCACTTTCGTTCCCTGTCGGCAACCATCCGGTCAGCGACGAGCACCCGACCGCCGGGCAGGGAAATGAGGGTCCGCAGCGCGCGGCTGATGCCCTGGCCATAGGCGCCGGACGCATCACCGCGCATGACCACGACCCCGCCACAGCGCCAGTATCCCAGCAGGCGGCCCCTGGCGCCTGGATCGTCGATGGGTTGCCCCATCCCACCGTCGAAGGTGATGGCGTTGTGTGCCCGCGTCTGGCGCGTCCAGCCATCATGATGCTTCGAGCGGTAGTCGTCGTAGTAGCCGCTGTCGAGCAGCAGCGGTTGCCCCCGTCCCATGATGGTGAAGGCGTTCTGGTCGGCGTGGCTGTGACTGAAGGAGCCGAACTGGCTCGACTTGAACAGGACCGAATAGCGTTCGGGGTCGCTGATGTCGGTGTGGATCACACCCCAGCCGATGTCGGGGAAGATCGCTGCATCGGGGATGGCATCCAGTTGCAGCGCGGGGTCGGGGTTGTCGCTCTGATCGCTGAACAGCCGGGGCCACAGCAGGGCATTGGTCAGTGGCGCAGCCTTGCCTGTCCGGGCCACCAGATGGGATTGCCAGCCGTCCAGCAGCGGGTCCGCAAAGGCACCGCGACCGCGTTCGGAATAGAGTCGGGCGATCTCCGACCAGAGTTCGGGACGCAGATACTCGCCGCCGTCGCCGAACCCTGTATAGGCGACACCCGGCGGGGCGAAATAGGTCAGGAACTCCGCAAAGTTCCGTACCCATGCGGTATCGAAATAGGGAAAGCCGGTGCTGTTGTGGATCACGTCCCAGCTGTCGACGTGATTGACGAATTCCCAGACGCCGTAGTTCACGCCGTTGGAATAGCCACCGTCACCGCCACCCCAAGGTGTCACGATCATGGAGATGAGGGGGTAGCTGTCGCGGAACCAGAGCCGGGCGCGGTCGGAATCACCGCTCAACAGTGACGCGATGGCCAGCACATGGGTCATGATCTGGAACCCGTGCGAACTGAGTGCGAACTGCTCCAGATTTCCGTGGTCGTTCAGCATGAAATAGTCGAAGGCCGGTTGCGTCCTGTCCTCGATATGACGCTGGACCCGAAGCTGGGTCTGACGGTCCATGTCGCTCTTCAGGATGTCGTAGGCACGGGCCACGGTCTTCGCCAGCCGGATGTTCAGCAGGTCATTGCCGTCGTGGCCGGTGCGGCCCAGCGGGTTCTCCCCGATCAGGTTGTCGAGATAGAGCAGCGCCACCTGCGTCGCCTGCCGGCGAACCGCCTGCTGCCGATGCACCTTCGCGACCGCCAGGGCATCGTCGATCCTGCGCATGATCTGGCGAAGGGCGGAACGGCTGCCGTCGCTGCGCTGCCGGGCGAAGGCCTCGGCTTCCGGGGCCTCCTTCAGAAAGCGGCGGGCGACGGTCTCGAACACCTGCCATTGTGCCGGGGTCAGAAGCGCGGGGTCGAACCGACCGCTCGCAGGGTCCGCAGGCAGTGACCGCGGGCGCTTGCGTGCCTTGGCGCGGTCGAAGGCGTCCCAGACGGGCGGGACGGAGAGGTTTATTCCATCCTGTCGGACTTCGAAGATCCTCGGTGTGGACCAGCCTTCGGGATCGGCGACCCGGCTGCTCCTGTCGGGCAGGGGGCGACCGTAGGAATCCAGCCGTCGCACCTGCCAGGTATATCTGCCCGGTTCCATCGGACGGTCGGGCCGGAACGCGGTTGCCTGCGTCACGAACTGCATGTAGCGCTGGCCGTCGCGCGCGATCCGGACCTCGAAACTGTAGCGGTCCTGCCCCGAACGCCAGCCGAAGGCCGGTGGGTTCTCCAGCGCGACCAGATTGTCCTCCGGCATCTCCCGCATTTCCTTGCCACCCTGCGGGGTGATCCAGTCCTGCAGGCTGCGCGGCAGGGTCGGTGGATTCTGGTGCGGGTCGTACCAGCCGTCCGCGACAGCCGGGGCAGGGAGACCCGCAGAGAGACCGGCGGTCAGAGCCGTACCGACAACCAGATGCCGTAACAGGCTCCGCATCAGTTGTCTCCGCCGGACTCCGCCTCTGCGGCCGCGTCATTGGCTTGCACCAGCGCCGCAATGACCGTGCGCCGCCAGGTCTTCTCGGCTTCCGGCCAGAGCTGTTCCAGTGCCTGCTCCGGCGTGCGCGCGGCCCGATGGGCACGTTCGCTGATCAGGGCAACATAGGCGTTCGCCAGGGAGACGATCTGGGCCGGAACCAGCAGGTTGTCGCCACTGACCCCGTTCGGTCGACCACTGCCGTCCAGACGCTCCTGCATCTGACGCAGGGTCTCGACCACCGGTCCATCGAAGGGAATACCCTCCACTAGATCTGCGGAATGCAGGATGCTGTCGCGGACCTCGGCCAGTTCATCGGGGGTCAGCCCCTCCGTCTTGGTCAGGATCGCCGGATCGATGCGCAGCTTGCCCAGGTTCATCAGGCGTGCGGCGGTTTCCGCTGCCACGATCTGCGGTCTGGGCAGCTTCATGGCTTCGGCCATCCGCCGCGAAAGCCGTGCAACCCGATGCGAATGGTACGCGGCAAACTGGTCACGGGCGTCAATCAGATCGACCAGGACGTTGACCAGCGCATCAAGCTGTGCCGCCCGCGCTTCCCGCTCCACGACGATCTCGGTCAAGTTCTCGGCGACAATCAGCACGCCATCGTCATCCAGCGGCACATGAATGCGCTGGATCACGGAACGATTCGCCCCGGCCCCGTGGTCGTCCACGTACCGCATGGTCTGATGGCCTTCCCGCACCATGGCGTTGGCCGCATGCAGGGGGGCGCTGCCGCCGGGGCCGAGCAGGTTGATCAGCGGCATGCCCTCCGCCTCATTCGCCGGGATACCGATGTGGTCGAAGGCGGCGCGGTTGCCGAACAGTACCTTCTCCTCCCGGTCGACCGCTGTGATGCCGTTGGGGACAGCGTCTGCCACGTTGCGCAGCAGACGGCTCAGGCGGTCGGATTCCTTCAGTGCGACCGACAGGTTGCTCGCCGCATCCGCCAGCCGGTCGCTGATGGCGTGACGCCAGACGGCGACTACAGTGGCGGCTGCCAGCAGCAGCGCCAGCAACAGGGTGCCCGAGATCAGCCAGATGCGGCGAATGCCACCGGACAGGGCCTGGTCGCTCGGGATCTGCCGGATCAGTGTCCAGCCGGTACCGATGATCTGTCGGCTGACCGCCAGTACCTCATCACCGGCATAGCCGACGAAGCTGCCACTGCCGGCCGGCATGCCCTGCAGGGCGACCGCCGCCCGCTCGGCCATGGAGGCCGGGATCTGGCGCGTGAGCGGCGCGGCCCCGTCGTCGAGAGGACTCAGATAGCGGATATGGCTGTCGTTGAAATCTGTCAGGAAGGTCTCGGCACCGCTTGTCGTGTCGCCGGGTTGTTCCAGCCGATGAAAGAAGTCATCACCGAGCGGTCGGATGGCCACAAGCAGGCCGATCCCGCCATCGGTGCTGCCTTCGGGGGCGCTGATGGCACTGAACAGCGCGATCATGGCCGTGCCGTCACCCGCCGCGAACGGGGGCGAAACCCGGACCTGGCCGGGTCGCAGACTGTCCGGCAACAGGGATGTCGGATCAGGTGCGCCGGGGGTCTGGGCGACAATGTTGTTGCTGGCATCCAGCAGGATCAGACCACCCTGGGCAGACGTATCGTGGCCAGCCGTCGCCACCTGACCGCGCGGCGACAGGTAGCCGCCACGTTCTGCCTCTGACGTCATCAGCCCTTCGATATAGAGGCGGCTGCTGTCGGTTTCCTCCCGCGCCAGTTCCGGGTCGGCAAGGTCGACCAGATGGAACTGCACGGTGCGGTTTGCCGCCAGTCGGAGCACTTCGCCGCGACGTTCGTTGAGCCAGTCCTCCACGGCCGCCTTGCGACTGTCGGCCACCAGGCCCAGGCGGATCTCCCATTCGGCAGTCAGGCGGTCACGTTCACTGTCCGCGAACCAGACAATGCCCAGCACCGCCACGATCGCCACGAGCAGCAGCGCCACAAGGGCCCGCGCGGCGCGCCGACGCATCTGGCGCCGGTCACCGCCTATGGCATCGGAAATCGCGGAAACGCTTGTTTCGGTCATGACAGGTCCAGCCTGAAAGGTGCAGACCAGTGTAGCGCTAACCAATCATGCTGAACAAAGCGTTTACCAGTGAATGGTGATGGCGGTCAGGTGGCCGGACCTTTCAGTTCGACGACATTGCCGTCCGGGTCGGTGAGGTAGATCGACGGACCGGCGCCCTCCGCGCCGACACGTGTCCTGGTCTCGCCCACCGCCACACCGTGCGCCGCAAGGTGGTCGCGGATGGCCGTCTCGTCCCATGGATCCACGCGGACACAGAAGTGATCCATGTTCCGCGCCGCCGGGGTGGAGGCTTCCGGATCACGGCCAGGTACCAGGTCGATCATGCTGGCCCCGGCACGCATCTGGACCAGCCCCAGGCTCTCGACCGTGCGGGCGACTTCGCAGCCCAGGACATTGGTGTAGAAGTCGAGGGCGCGGTCCATCTCGCTGACGTGAAGGACAACATGATCGATCCTTGCGATACTCAGTGACATGAACGGGTTCCTCTTCTCGCTGCTGGTTGCAGCTTCTATCTGGTTCACGCCCGCCCGTCCGGCAATGGCGGAAGACATGCCTGACCGGCCCGCGCCGCCCGTATCGGGCCATGCGCTTGCGACCCCCGCTGTGCAGGAGATGCAGCGCGACAGCTTTGCCAATCCGGCACTGTTCTGGCTGGAGCGGGGGCAGAGTGCCTTCAGCCGGGTCGAGGGTGCGGCGAAGAAGGCCTGCGCGGACTGTCACGGCGCTGCTGATCTGCGCGGTGCCGCCACGACGTTTCCGAAGGTGGTGGATGGGGCGCTGACCGCGCTGGAGGGACAGATCAACCGCTGCCGGACGGTGCGCATGTCCGCACCTGCGCTGGCGCTGGGGTCGGAGGCCATGCTGTCGCTGATGCTCGCCGTGCGGGAACGCTCCGACGGGATGCCGATGGCCGTGCGCGTGGATGGCGCTGCCCGTCCCTACCTCGATCGCGGTCGGGCCCTCTATACCGAACGGCGGGGCCAGATGAACCTGGCCTGCTTCCAGTGCCACGACGAACGCGTCGGCCTGTGGTTGCGGGGGGAGCAACTGACGCAGGGTCAGACCAATGGGCTGCCCGGGTACCTGCTGCGCTGGGGAGAGGTCGGGTCGGTGCATCGCCGCTTCCGGTTCTGCGACGACCAGCGTCTGGCGGAACCTGGCGCACTCGGCTCCGACGATTATCTGGCGCTGGAGCTCTATGCCGCCTGGCGCGGCAACGGGCTGCCGGTGGAGGCGCTGGCCGTCCGGCGATAGCGGAATGGCCACTATCGCCGCAGCACCGATTCCATCCCGTGCGAGAACCATCTAATGTGCCCGGCAGCCACCGGCATCCGGGCCGGAAACCTGAGGGGGAGAGCAAGACCATGATGTTTGATCTGCGCGGCAAGACCGCCATCGTTACCGGTTCCACGAAGGGCATCGGCAAGGCCATCGCGGAGGCCTTCGCGAAGCAGGGTGCCAATGTCGTCGTCTCCAGCCGCAAGGCGGACGCGGTGGAGGCCGTCACCAAGGACATCAATGCCAACCACGCCGCAAATGGCGGCAGGGCCATCGGCATTCCGTGCAACATTTCCTACAAGGAACAGCTGGAGCAGCTGGTTGCGGAAACCCGCAAGGAATTCGGTCCCATCGACATCCTGGTCGGCAATGCGGCGGTGAACCCCTACTACGGTTCCTCGCTCGACATCCCTGACGATGCCTTCGACAAGATCATGAACGTGAACATCAAGTCGAACCATTGGCTGTGCTCGATGGTGATCCCGGAAATGATCGAGCGGAAGGACGGCGCGATCATCATCGTGTCCTCCATCGGCGGGCATCGCGGATCGAAGGTGATCGGCGGCTACTGCATCTCCAAGGCCGCCGACATGCAGCTGGTGCGGAACCTGGCCTGCGAGTTCGGCCACCACAACATCCGTGCAAACGCCATCGCGCCGGGCCTGATCAAGACCGACTTCGCCCGCGCGCTCTGGGAAGACCCGAAGTTCCGCGCCCGCTCGGAGGCGCAGGCGCCGCTGAACCGCATTGGTGAGCCTGAGGAGATCGCCGGCCTCGCCGTCTACATGGCGTCGAAGGAAGGCAGCTTCCTCACCGGTCAGACCATCAGCGTCGATGGTGGCGTGACCATCTCCGGCGGCTGAGGCCCCGACACGGCGCTCGCGGACCTGATCCGCGAGCGCCGCTGTCCGCAATGGGTCGGGCGGTACAGGCCTGGCTCAGATTTCCAGCGCGATCTTGCCGAAGTGCCGACCGGCCTGCTGGTGCGCCATGGCTTCCCGGATCCCGGACAGGGGGAAACTGTCGGAGATGACGGGATGGATGTCATGCGCCTCCATCGCCTTGTACATCGCCACATGCATTTCCCGGCTGCCGACGGTGATGCCCTGGATGCGGCTGTTGGTCATCAGCACGAAACCCATGTTGACCTCGCTCTTCTGCCCGGCGAGCACACCGATCATGGCAATGGTGCCGCCGATCCGCACAGCGCGGAGTGACTGGCCGAGCGTGCCAGCGCCGCCGACTTCCACCACCAGATCGACACCGGCACCGCCGGTCAGGCTCTTTGCTGCCTTGCCCCAGTCGGTGATGTCGCGATAGTTCAGCACCTGATCCGCGCCAAGCTCACGCAGCTTCGCGGCCTTGGCATCGGAGGAGGTCGTGGCGATCACCCGCGCGCTCATCGCCTTGGCGAACTGCAGCGCGAAGATGGAGACGCCGCCGGTGCCCTGGGTCAGGACCCAGTCGCCGGGCCGGATGCGACCCTGTTCCACCACGGCCTGCCAGGCGGTCAGCCCGGCGCAGACAGTGCTCGCAGCCTCGGCATCTGAAAGGAAGGTCGGTGTCCGCACCAGTCCATGTTCGGGAAAGCACTGGAATTCCGCTGCACAGCCCTGCGCCGATCCCCCCAGCGCGCGGGCCATGCCCTGTGCCGTCGGCTCCCCGCCCAGCCAGTCGGGGAAGAAGATCGGCGTCACCCGGTCACCGGGCTTGAAGGCGGTCACGCCTGCCCCGACAGAGGCCACTTCGCCCGCGCCATCGGACAGGGGGATCAGCCCGTCCTGCTTCTGCTTCGAGCCGTAGCCACCCTCCACCGTGATCAGGTCGCGGTAGTTCAGCGAGCTGGCGCGGATGCGGACCTTGACCTCGCCGGGTCCCGGCTCCGGCTCCGCCACGTCGGTGATTGTCAGATTGGCAATGCCGGGCGTCGTCAGCAGTGCAGCCTTCATGTTGTTGTCTCCCCGTTGTGGTGTTTGTCCATGGACCGCAAACGACTCAGTCAGCGCGCAAGTGACTCAAACCGTTTCCACGCCGCACCAGTCGGCCATGAACAGCGCTACCGTGCGCGTGACCTCCCGCGTCGAGCTGATGCTGACGCGTTCGTCGAAGCCATGGATATGTTCCGACACCGGCCCGTAGACAAGGGCGGGCGTGTCGTCATAGAGCACCGCCACGCGCGCATCCAGGTAGGCGGGAATGGTCGCATCGGTCAGGGCCACGTCCCGCACGCGCTGGTGCGCCGCGGCCAGGCAGGCCTCCGCATCCGAGCCAGGTTCCAGCGTATAGCCCTCCGCCGTGAAGCCATTGTAGGTGACGCTGGGCGGATGGTTGGACAGGAACGGATCGTCGATGCAGGCCGACCGCAGGGCCTGCTCGACGCGCTGCTTCGCCTCCTCCACCGAGGTGCCGGGATAGATGCCGGCCCGCACGTCGAAGCGGCACCACGCCGGGACGGAGGAAGCCCAGTCTCCGCCCGCGATCTTGCCGATGTTGATGGTGATCGGCTTGGCCATGTCCTCGAAATAGCGGTGCTCGCCCTTCTCCGCATTCATCTCGGTTTCCAGGCCCTGCAGGGCGTTGATCAGGCTGTAGGCGGCGATGATGGCGCTGGAGCCGACGGTGGATTCATAGACATGCGCCGGGCGGCCCCGCACCTCCACCTGGAACCAGAGCACGCCCACATTGGCGCGCACCAGGCAGTCGTGTGTCGGTTCCGTGATCAGCACCGCGTCGGCGTGATAGCCGCGTGTCAGACAGGCGAGAGCGCCGTTTCCGGTGCATTCCTCTTCGGTGACCGACTGCATGTAGACCGTCGCGGCAGGCTGCACCCCGGCCCGTTTCAGCGCATCCAGCGCGAACAGGTTGGCGGCGATCCCGGCCTTCATGTCGCCGGAACCACGACCATACAGCCAGTCGCCATCGATGCGCGGCTCATAGGGTGGGGCGGTCCACATGTCGAGGGGGCCGACAGGGACCACATCGACATGACCGTTCAGGATCAGGGACCGGCCGGTCTTCTGACGCGGGCGATGGGTGCCGACCACATTGACCGCATTGTCGTAGGAAACATTGACTGGGGAGAAGCCCGGATGATGCTCGATGTCGCCCACGTCGATGGTCCATCGGTCCATCTTCAGGCCACGGTCGGCAAAGGCGTCATGCAGGAAGTCCTGGGCGGTATGCTCCTGACCCCGCTGGGAGGGGAAGCGGACAAGGTCCTGCGTGAAGGCGATCTGCGCGTCGAAGCCGCGATCCACCTCCGCCACGATACGTTTCGCCAGTTCCTGGTCGACCATTGCACGCCTCCTCCGCGTCGATTGCCATTGTCTGTCGGCTGTGCCCATACTCACCGCCAGAGACATGTCGCGACAAGGGAGGAATCGCCATGGCTGCCCACAATCCGCGCACCGATCTGGCGACGCATGACGTCTTCAACCAGCCGCCGCCGCTGGAGGACTACAATCTCTGCCGCTCAGACCCGGCGCTGGTGGAAGCCCTGACGCGGGAAGGTGCGGCGGCGCACGCCGGGGCAGTCGATGCCTATGGTGCCGAACTGGGACTGTCGGAGACCCTGGAGCACGGCCGACTTGCCAATGTCTTTCCGCCGGTGCTGAAGACCCATGACCGCTACGGCCAGCGGGTGGACGAGGCGGAGTTCCATCCCGGCTACCACGCCCTGATGGCGCTGGGCATGAAGCATGGACAGCACTCCATTGCCTGGGAGGGCAAGCCCGGCGGTCACGTGGCTCACGCGGCCATGCTGTACATGATGTATCAGGTGGAGGCGGGGGTCTGCTGCCCGCTGACCATGACCTACGCCGTGAAACCCGCCCTGCAGCACCAGCCGGAGGCGACGGCCTTCTGGCAGGAAGGTGTGATGAGCCGGTCCTACGACAGCCGCTCCATCCCCGCCGCGCAGAAGTCGGGACTGACCATGGGCATGGCGATGACGGAGAAGCAGGGCGGGTCCGACATCCGCGCCAATACCACGCGTGCGGTGGCGCGCGGCCGTCAGGGGCCGGGGGAGATCTATGAGCTGACCGGCCACAAGTGGTTCTGTTCCGCCCCCATGTGCGATGCCTTCCTGACCCTGGCCTATACGGAGGAGGATGCCGGTGTTTCCTGCTTTCTGGTGCCGCGCTGGCGTCAGGACGGCAGTCGCAACGCCATCCAGCTTCAGCGCCTGAAGGACAAGCTGGGCAACAAGTCGAATGCCTCCAGCGAGATCGAGTATCACGGGGCCGAGGCGATGATGGTGGGGGAGGAAGGGCGCGGCGTCCGCACCATCATCTCCATGGTCACCCACACGCGGCTGGACTGCACCATCGGCCCGACGGCCCTGATGCGGCAGGCCGTGATTCAGGCCGGACACCATGTGGAGCACCGAATGGCGTTCCAGCGGAAGCTGTCGCAGCAGCCGCTGATGCGCAATGTCGTCGCCGACCTGTCGCTGGAGCAGGAGGCCGCGACCATGCTGTCCATGCGCCTTGCCCGCGCCTTCGACGAGGGCGCGAGCGATGAGCAGGCCGCAGCCTTTGCCCGCCTGGGCGTCGCGGTCGGCAAGTACTGGACCTGCAAGCGCGTCGGCGTGGTGGTGGGCGAAGCCATGGAGTGTCTGGGGGGTGCGGGCTATGTGGAGGAGACCATCCTGCCGCGCCTCTATCGTGAGTCACCGCTGAACGGCATCTGGGAGGGGTCGGGCAATGTCATCTGCCTGGACGTGCTGCGCGCCATGCAGCGGGAGCCGGAATCGGTGGAGGCCTTCGTGGCCGAGATCAGTGCCGCGCGCGGACGCGATACCCGCCTCGACCGGGCCATCGACGGTCTGATGGCGGAACTGGGACGGCTGGAGGATATCGAGTTCCGTGCCCGTGCGGTGGTGGAGCGGATGGCGCTGACACTGCAGGCCACGCTGCTGACCGCCCACGCGCCGACAGCCGTCGCCAACGCCTTCCTCGCCAGCCGCCTCGACGGCAACTGGGGCCACGCCTTCGGCACCCTGGAACCGGGTCTGGAGCTGCAGCCGATGATTGATCGCGCAACCCCCGTCGCGGCGTGAGGGGGCGACACGTCCTGCTGTCCGGCGACCGCGCCGCCGTTCAGATGCGGCGGGGCATCCCGGCCCAATAGGGTTCTCGGATCTTGCGCTTGAAGATCTTGCCCGAATCCTCGCGCGGCAGGGCTTCGTCGATCACCACCTTGCGGGGTACCTTGAACTTGGCCAGGTGCTGGCGCAGGAAGGACTGCACGTCCTCCGGTGCCAGGCTTGGGTCCGTGACCTCGATATGGGCGGCCAGGGACTCGCCGAACTCCGCGTCCGGAATGCCGAAGACGGCGCAGTCCCGCACACCGGGGCAACCGATCAGCACCTTCTCGATCTCGGCGGGGTAGATGTTCACGCCACCGGATATCACCATGTCGTTCTTGCGGTCGGCCAGGAACAGGCAGCCGTCCTCGTCCAGCCAGCCCATGTCGCCGTTGGTCAGGAAACCGTCGATTTCCATTTCCTTCCGCGCGGCATCACGCTTGTTGTAGGTGAAGTCGGTGCGGTTCGGGCGCCAGATGTAGACCTCGCCGATCTCGCCCGTCGGTACATCCTTGCCGTCATCGTCCAGGATTCGGATGACATTGCCCGCGATCGGCTTGCCCACCGTGCCGTGCTTGGACAGCGCCATCTCGCTGGTGACCACGGTGACGATGCCGTTCTCCGTCGAGCCGTAATATTCGTAGATCACCGGTCCCCACCAGTCGATCATCTGCTTCTTCGCATCCGGCGGGCAGGGGGCCGCGCCATGGATGACGTGCACCAGGCTGGAGACATCGTATTTCGCGCGAACCTCCGGCGGCAGGCGTAGCAGGCGGACGAACATGGTCGGCACCACATGCATGTGGGTCAGCTTCAGTTCGTCGATCATCCGCAGCAGGTCCTCGGCATCGAAGCGCGCCTGCAGGTAGATCGTGCCGCCACCGCGGGCCGCCGCCAGGCCATAGGCATTGGGGGCACTGTGGTACATCGGCCCGGTCATGGCACAGCGGATGCCGGAGGAATCGGCGGGAACGCCGAAGCCTTCGAAGACCATCTGCGTGGTCTGGGCCTGCGCGTCCTCGTCCATCGGATCACGCCGCACGCCCTTCGGGTTACCGGTGGTGCCGGAGGTATAGATCATGGTGCCACGGCTGGCAGGCGGCAGTTCGGTCCAGGGTTCCCGGTCGGCAATGAAGTCCGACCAGAGCACCGCGCCCTCCGGCAGGTCCACCGCTGCATTGACGCCATAGGCTGCCGCGATCTCGTCCGGTGTCGGCACCACGACGACCAGCACGCCATCGGGGATCGAGTCCTGGATCGGCGGCAGCAGGTCGGAATGGATCACCACCACCTTCGCGTCGCAGTCACGCAGGATGTAGGTGGCTTCCTCCGCCGTGTAATGCCAGTTGATCGGGGTGGCATAGGCACCAATCTGGGCGCAGGCGCCCGAGGCCTCGAAGAAGGGAAAGTCATTGCGCAGGTAAAGTGCGACGCAGTCGTCCAGGCCGATGCCTGATTCATGCAGCGCCCGCGCCGCCCTGGCCGTGTTCAGCGTCCGCTGTTCCATGGTCAGAACCCGGTTGCCGCTGATGATCTCTCCCGTCATGCCGATCCATCCTCCCCGATCGTGAGTGCCGTTTTCGCACAGCCTTGCCGCCGGACCTTGGATGGTCCGTATCAGGCAATGCACCCTGCCACGTTGTTCAGTCGTCCACCACGCTGAAACGACGGCTGTCGAAGACACGCAGCACTGCATCGAGGTCATGGCCCCGTTTCAGCACGCGGCCGTCGCGGGAGAGTACCTGAAAGGCACCCTGCTTGCGGTCCAGTTTCGGGGTCTTGGTGATGCGGAACAGCGGCGATTCGGCTGCGCGCTGGAAGACGGCGAATGTCGCCTGCTCCGGCCCGTGGGCGATGGCGTAGTCGCGCCAGTGGCCGTTCGCCACCATGTTGCCATAGACATTCAGGATGCGACCGAGTTCCCGCCGGTCGAAACAGACATCCATGGTGCCGGCGCTGTTTCCTGACTGTCTTGTTGCGCCCGGCACGGATGCACGTCCCCGCCGGGCTTCGGTACTGTAGTCGTCGAGATTGACCACCTCTCCCATCAGCAACCCCCTTGCAACAGTGTGAAGGAATGATGACAGGCCGGGCCGGGCAGGGGAAGGGGGCCAGCGGTTTGTCCTGTCACATTCGCTGTTCCGTCGGCGCGTCAGGGAATCGGCCAGGGTCTGCCGGCGCAAGAGCCGATATGCAGGGAAGGATCTGACGCAGGACTGGCTGGTTCAGCCGTTTGACCGGGCTGGCATCAACGCCCCGGCGGACCGCCGCCCCCGCCCCGCAGACCACGTGCGGGGGAATAGATCCACAGCGCCGCACCGGCGAACAGCACGAAGGCCAGCAGGGACCAGCCCAGGTGTGCGGGCGCCGCCTGCCAATAGAGCGAGAAGCGGATGAATTCCACCACATGGGTGAAGGGATTGATCTGGCAGATCCAGTAGAGCGTCTCGCTGGTTTCCTGCATCTTCCACAGCGGATAGAGCGCGGAAGACAGGAAGAACATCGGGAAGATGACGAAGTTCATGATCCCGGCGAAGTTCTCCAGTTGCTTGATGGCGGCAGCCAGCACCAGACCGAGGCTGCCCAGCATCAGCCCGCCCAGCAGCAGCGACGGCAGCACCGCGATCAGGCCGCTGACGGGCAGATCGACGCCAAAGGCCAGCGCGATCAGCAGGAAGGCGTAGACCTGCAGGATGGAGACGAAGGATCCGGCCAGCAGGCGGCAGAAGATCAGGTACCAGCGCGGCAGCGGCGTCGTCAGCAGCATCCGCATCGACCCCATTTCCCGGTCATAGACCAGCGACAGCGAACTCTGCATGCCGTTGAACAGGATCACCATCGCCGCCAGCCCGGGCACGATGTAGACCTCGTAGGGGATGTATGTCGTGTAGGGATCGATGATCGACAGGCCCAGCGCGGTACGGAATCCGGCGGCGAAGACGATCAGCCAGACCAGCGGGCGCACCAGTGCCGCCAGAAACCGCTCCCGCTGCTGGAAGAAGCGCAGGGTCTCCCGGATCAGGATTCCATGCATGCAGCGCAGCCAGTGATTGGTCATGCCGCCCCTCCCGCATCCTGCCGGGTCAGGCCCTTCAGCGGGGCCTGTGGCTTGCGTTCGGTCAGCTGGTTGAACAGCGTGGCCAGGTCGTCGCAGTCATGTTCGTCCAGCAGGGCACGCGCCTCCCCCTGCGTCCGCACCGCCCCCTGATGCAGCAGCACGATGCGGTCGCCGGCCCGGGCCTCGTCGATCAGATGCGTGGCCCAGAGAACGGTCGCCTGTCCGTCGCTGGCAAGGTCATGCACATCATCGACAATGCGCTGGCGGGTCGGAATGTCCAGACCGACGGTGGGCTCGTCCAGCAGCAGCACCTGCGGCTGGTGCAGCAGGGCGCGCGCGATCTCCAGCCGCCGCCGGTGACCGCCATTCAGCGCCCGCACCCGGTCTCTTCGCCGGTCACTCAGGGACAGGCGTTCCAGCTGCGCGTCGATGCGGCGGCTGGCGTCCTTGCCGCTCATGCCCCGCAGGCGGGCGAAGTAGCGCAGGTTCTGTTCGACGGACAGGTCGAGATCCAGCGTCTGGGCCTGGAACACGATGCCAAGCCCGGCCAGCGCGGCGCGGGGGGCGGTCGAAATGTCGTGTCCGGCGATGGCGATGCGCCCGGCCTGCAGGGGCAGCAACTGCGTAAGCAGGGTATAGAGGGTCGACTTCCCCGCCCCGTTGGGACCAAGCAGCAGGGCAAAAGACCCCTTCCGGACCTCGAAGCTGACGTCGTTCAATGCCTGCTTCGCGCCGTAGTGGTGGCTGACCCCGGCAATGGACAGGATCGGGGACATGTCCGGTGCCGGGCTCACAGCGTGCCGGACCGATGGCCCTTGCGCTGCACGATATTGGCAGGGGCCTCAAGGTCGGCGAAGCCGGCTTCCTGCTTTGCCATCTGGGCCTGGATGGCGGTCGGGACATCGTCGCCGATCAGCATCGCCGCGTTCCAGGTGGCGACATAGTTCAGCGCATCCGATACCGAGTGATCGCGGGCATAGTTCAGCATCTCCTTCACGCCTGCCATGGCGAGCGGGGAGCGGGCGGCGATCTGTTTCGCGACATCCATGACATGCGCCATCATGGCTGCCTGATCGTCAAAGACCTCGTTCAGCAGGCCATGGCGCATCGCCTCCGATGCGGGCATGCGCCGGCCGGTGAAGGCCAGTTCCCGCGCCACCCCCTGCGGGATCAGATGCGGCAGGCGCTGCAGCGTGCCGACATCGGCGGCCATGCCGATATTGATTTCCTGAATCGCGATGAAGGCATCGGCGCTGGCGTAGCGGCAGTCACAGGCGGTGATCAGGTCAACGCCGCCACCGATGCAGGCTCCGTGGATCGCGGCCAGCACCGGGACCTGGCAGCGTTCGATGACGTTGAATGTCTCCTGCATCTCCAGCACCGTGCGGCGCAGGCGATGCCGCTCCCGCGCCGGTTCGGCCTTGCTGTTCGACTGGAACAGCGTGGCGAAATCCTGCAGGTCGAGGCCGGAGGTGAAATGCCGGCCACGGCCCGAGATCACCACGCAGCGCACATCCGTCCGCTCCCCGATCTCCGCGAACACATCCACCATCTCCTGCCAGAAGGCCCGGTTCATGGCGTTCATCTTTTCCGGCCGGTCGAGTTCGACCAAGGCGACGTGATCGGTCACGGAAAGGACAAGGCTGGTGTAGGTCATGGCAGGACTCCGGCAGGCAGGTTCAGTCGATAACAACGGAAAGGCGCCCACAGCACAAGTCTGCGGACGCCCCCGGAAAAGGTTTCGCGATGCGGTGCGGGCGGTCTATTCGGCCGCCGCCACCCCGACCTCGCGCTCGACGAACTTCTTCGCGTCGAAGTCCTCGGCAACCTTGTTGTCATGTTCCAGCAGGGCTTCGGCATCGATCTCCGAATACTGGATCACGCCCATGTCGTTGTAGGCCTTGCGGACACCCTCGCCCCAGAGGCCGATGTCCTTCACGGTCGGCACGATGCGGGTGAACAGGCGCTGGCGGAACTGGCCCATGACCTCGCTCTTGTCGACGACCTTGGCGATCTCGGCCTGTGAGAAGCCGATATTCTCCCAGACCTCGGTCTGCAGGAAACGGTCACGCATGTGGTAGCAGGCTTCGACCACGAATTCCTCGCGCTCCTTGCGCTCGGCGTCGCTCAGTTGCGGATAGTAGTCGCGCAGTGCCAGCCGCCCGAAGGCCACGTGCCGGGCCTCGTCCTGCATGACATAGGCGTTGACGGCCTGGGCCAGCGTGTTGCCGGCCTGATCGCGCAGCCGCTGGAACGCGGCCAGCGCCAGCCCCTCGATCAGGATCTGCATGGTCAGATAGGTCATGTCCCAGCGACGGTCGGTCAGGCCCTGTTCCAGCAGGGTCTTCAGGCCGGGCGTGATCGGATAGGCAAGCTGCACCTTCTCGTGCAGCAGGCGGGAAAAGGCCTCCACATGCCGCGCCTCGTCCATCACCTGCGTCGCAGCGTAGAACTTGGAATCCGCATCCGGCACCGTGGCGACGATCTTCGCCGTGGCGATCAGGGCACCCTGCTCACCGTGCAGGAACTGGCTGATGGTGCCCGACTGCAGGTGACGGCGCACTTCCGCCTTGTTCTTGTCGTTCATCTTGTTCCAGGCGTCGGACCCGAAGATGGCAATGCTTTCGTCGGGCAGCGACATGGGGTTGTCCCAGTCCACTTCCTCCGACCAGTCAATGCGCTCCGCCGCATCCCACTGCTGCTTCTTGCCCTTGTCGTAGAGCTGCAGCAGCGTTTCCCGCTCGTCATCATATTCCCAGGTGAAATTGATCTCCGTGGCACCGTCGAAATGCCACTGGGTCTGCTCCACCGGAAGGGTGTAGAGATGCCTTGTCGCCATGATTGTCTCCCAGATTTGCAAGTTTCTTGATTGCCGTCATGCTGACCATCAAATGACTGCCGGTCAACAGTTCCGGAAGCCAGCCTTAACCCTTCATTCAGCTTGATCGAAGAGACTGCGACGCAACCGGGAGACCCCGTTCTCCATTGATCCGACAACCGCGTTCGCAGGGCATGATGGCAAAGATCAGCGAGGGACCGATCACTGACGACGGGCATGGGCTGATTCTGGAGGGACGTTACCTCATCCGGACGGACCAGCCCCTGTCCCAGCTGTCCCGGCCCGACGCCCAGGCCTGCATGGTGAAGGACAAGCAGGATCCGGATGCGGACCTGTTTGCCCTGCTGACTCCGCCGGACACCTTCGTGCGCCACGACATGGTCGCGGTGTTGCAGGAGAAGCCCCTGAAACGCATGCGCGGACCACAGGCGTCCGGCATCCTGCGCCAGGGCAATGGCAAGCATGTCGGGGCCATCGTGTTCAATCACCGGTCCGCAATTCCCGTCATGCAGGGCATGCCGAAAGTGCGCGAAGCGGACCTGATGGGCACGATCATTCCCGGGCTGATACCCGCGATGCAGGAACTGCAGCAACGCGGCCTGGTCCATCGCAGCATCCGGCCCGAGACCATCCTGCTGACCCGTGGCGGGGACATCCTGCTGGACCAGTGCCTGGTTGGCCTGCCGGGGATGTATCAGCCACCCGTGTTCGAACCCATCGGCATCCAGCTGGCCCAGCAGACGGGACGCGGTGACGGCCTGTCTTGTGACGACGTCTTTGCCTTCGCCGTCTCCGTTTTCCAGATGCTGACGGGCGAACAGCCCGCCAGGGGGATGAAGCCGGACGAGCTCTATGCCCAACGTGTCCTGCGCGGGTCGTACGATGTGCTGCTGAAGCGGCGCAAGTTCGCCACCGCCATCCAGGTGATGTTCGCGGGCAGCCTGCGCGACGAGGATGACCGGCGCTGGACCCATGATGACCTGAACCGCTGGATGAACGGCATCTTCGACATGCCGCGCCCGTCGGGCGGCGGTCGACGCGCCACGCGTCCCTTCATCTTCCGCGATGCCGAGTTCTTCTCGCCGCAGCTTCTCGCCCAGGCGATCCAGAAGAACCCGGAGGATGCCGTTGCCCTGATCCTGAACGGGCGTGTCGAGAAATGGCTGCGCAATATTCTGGTGGATGAGGCGGGGGCTGACATCGTTCGGCGTGGCCTGGAACTGGTTTCCCAGACGAAGTCGGTCACGAAGGAGGAGAAGGCGGATCTGGTCTGCCGATCCATTCTGGCGCTCGATCCGGGGGGACCGATCCGGTATCGCTCGGTCAACTGCACCAGCTCCGGTCTGGCTGGCGGTCTCTGGCATGCCTTCACGAGCAACGATGCGGACTGGCGCGATGACTTTGCGCGTCTGGTGAACTCTTCGCTGCTGGATGAATGGCTTCGGGTTGGCGGACGGGCGGTGCGTGCCGGGCTGCCGGCCAATATCCTGACGCGGATCCGTGCCGTCGCCAAGGAATCAGGTCGTGTCGGCTTCGGGGTTGAGCGGGTGCTCTACGAATTGCTGCAGCGCCAGCCCTGTCTCGGCCCGGAAGTCATGTCGGAGATGCCGCGCACGCCGGGCGAACTGATGTCGGCCCTGGATCGCAAGCTCTCGGACGATGCCGATGCGGACTTTGCGCTGGCCCAGCACTCGGCCGCTTTCCTGGCAGCGCATGACCGGCGGCTGGAACGCAGCCTGCGGACGATACCCAACGGTGACAAGGGTATCGACGGGCTGATCCGGGCGGCCCGGTTCATGGCTGAACTGCAGGAGATGCATCACCGGGTCCCGGTGCCGGGAATCACGCGGGCTTTCGCCAGCGCTCTCGGGCCGGTGACAAAGACGCTGCAGAGCAGGGTGCGGCGCATGGTGGTCGAGAAGAAGATCGAGAGCCTGGTCAAGCGCGGCGACCTGTCGGCCCTGCTGGCGGAACTGGACCTTCTCCGGACCCTGGACCAGGACAAGGCCGAGTTCGAGCAGGCGGTGGCCCAGTACAATCATCTGGAGCATGTCATCGCCCAGCTTTCTGAATTCGGTCCCGGACAGCGCGCACTGGCGATGCATCGCGGCTATCGCTACGCGCAGATGTTCAGCCTTTCGGTCTGCTTCCTGACAGTCTTCTACTTCTCGATGGAGGCGATCCTGTGAGTGCCGCGACAGCAGATGCCAATCCGAAGGCGAAGAAGGCCAAACGGGAGAGTGGCGGCAGGACCACGCTGCTGCTGATGTTCGGCTCCCTTCTGCTGCTGCCCGTCGCGCCGGCAACCTTTGCCCTGATGATGATCTACATGCTGCCGACCCTGCTGCTCGCCATGACCCGCATGCTGCGTGTGCCAGGGGCCATGGCGACGGTCTTCGGCATGAACCTTTCCGGTGCATTGCCCGGGATCGTGGCGCACTGGAGCGGTGACGGGACCTTCGACGGTGCATTCCGCCTGATGGTCGATCCTGAGTACATGCTGATCAACCTGGCCGCATGCGCCATCGGTTTCGCCCTGCTGTTCGCCGCGCCCTTCATTGCCCGGGCCTGGGTCGATATTGCCAGCGCCCGCCTGCGCTCCAGGGCGGTTTCGCAACGCAAGCGGCTGCTCGACGAATGGGGTGACGCGGTGCGCGGCGACCATCCGCCACCGGAGAAGTAGGGCAACACGCCAGGACCCCGTTTCAGCTGGCGTCCCGGCTCCACGGCAGTCACACCAGACGAAACCGGCCCGCGCTTCCGATGAAGCGCGGGCCGGGGCCGTTTCAGTACTGAAGCAGCGTCATTGCAACATCAGATTTGGCAGCCAGAGCGTGATCTGCGGGAACAGCACGACGAAGCCGAGGCCGACGAGCTGCAGCATCACGAAGGGGATGATGCCCTTGTAGATGTCCTGCATCTTCACTTCCTTCGGCGCCACGCCCTTCATGTAGAAGAGCGCAAATCCGAATGGAGGTGTCAGGAACGATGTCTGCAGGTTCACCGCCACAAGTATGGCAAACCAGTAGATCACCTGATCCTGCACCTGCTGGAAGGGCAGCCCCTCCAGTCCCAGATGTCCGGCGAACTCCGGTGCGAACGCCCGGATTACGGGGGAGAACACCGGAAGGATGATCAGTGTGATCTCAAGGAAATCGAAGAAGAAGCCCATGATGAACACGGTGAACATCAGCAGGAACAGCAGCGGCCAGGGACCGAGCTCCAGCCACTCGATGAACTCGATGATCAGGTCCTCGCCATAGACGTTGCGGAACACGGTCGAGAAGGCCGTGGCACCAACGAAGATGAAGAAGATCATCGCGGTCGTCAGGCCGGTCCGGTGACAGACCTCGCGCATCACACTCCAGCTCAGCGTGCGGTTGAACCAGGCCAGAACCATGCTGCCGAAGGCACCGATGCCGGCGGCCTCCGTGGGCGTCGCCCAGCCGGCAAAGATCGAACCCAGCACCATCATGATCAGGAAGATCGGCGGCACGAAGCCCTTCAGGATGCCACCGAAAATGGTGTTGCCTTCCTTTCGGCCTACCCACATGGCGACCACGAAGATCGCCAGGAATGCCAGCAGGCTCCAGTTGATCTGGTCCAGTCCGAGCTGTTCCAGCAGGTACATGGCAACCAGTATCGCGCCGACGTAGGCGAAGAAACGGATGACATTGGCCCGCTTCGTCGGATCCACCTGGATGAGTTCGTCAGGCAGCGGCGGTGCGCATTTCGGGTTCAGGGTGGCCCGCGTCATGATGTAGGCGAAATAGAGGCCTGACAGCAGGAGACCCGGCAAGACGGCACCGATGAACAGGTTGCCCACGGATACCGCCAGCAGATTGGCCATCAGCACCAGCATGATCGACGGCGGGATCAGGATGCCGAGTGTGGCGCTGGCGGCGATCGTGCCTGTCGCCAGCGCATGCTCGTAGCCGCGGTTGATCATCGTCGGCAATGCCAGCAGCGTCATCATCACGACCGAGGCACCGATGATGCCTGTGGTTGCGGCCATGATCGTGCCCATTGCGGTGATCGAGAGCGCCAGACCGCCGGGGACGCGTTTCAGCATCACCTGCAGGATGTGCAGCAGATCGGCCGCCACCTGCGACCGTTCCAGCATCGTCCCCATGAAGACGAAGCAGGGAATGGCGACAAGTATGGGGTTCTGGATCGCCCCGGACGCGCCATCGCCGCCCCAGACCCGGTTGATGACCTGGAAGAAGACCGCGAAGTCGATGATCTCCAGATAGATGCCGACCAGACCGAACAGCAGGGAAATGCCGCCGAGGGCGAAGGCGACAGGCAGGCCCGTGAACAGGGTCAGGGCCAGTGCCAGGAACATGTAGGCGCCGAGATAGTCGTACAGGTGGTCGTCAAGGAACCATTCGATGAATTCCATGGATCAGCGCTCCCCGGCCGGCTTGGCGAGGATGTCATCCTCCAGTGAAACCTTCGGCAATACGGTCTTGTCCGTGAAGTACTGGATCTCCTCCTCGGCGCGCGTGCTGTTCTCCTCCGAACCATAGAGAAAGACGATGGTTCGGATCAGCGTCGCAACGGCTGCGGCGAGCACCAGGACAAAGCCGATCGGCATGCAGCTCTTGATGACATAGCGCCAGGGGATACCGACAAGGGATTCGGACCCCTCACCCTGATGGTAGGACAGGGTCACCATGTCGACCGATTTCCAGATCATGAGGCAGAGGAACGGCACAGCCATGAACAGCAGCCCGAAGAGTTCGATCTTTGCCTGGGATCGGTGGCTCGCCATCTCGCGAAAGATGTCAACGCGCACATGGGCGTTTGTCAGGTAGCCGACGCCAAAGGCAAACATCAGCAGGATGCCGTGGATGTGCCACTGCATGTCCTGAAGGATGAAGGAGACCGAATAGCCGGTCTGGATCGTGATGTCCGCGGACCAGTGACGGATGATGTCGATCTTTCGCGTGATCACATCGAACATGATGATGAAGATAAGCGGCACGATCAGCCAGCTGACGGCGCGTCCGGTGGACCGCGCAAGCCTGTCAACGGCGTCTGCAAAATTGAGCATGTTAAGCGCCCCGTCCCTGTTCTATTCCGGTCATATCTTCCCCCCGAGGCGCAAGGGTTGCGCAGCAGGGACAAGTCGCCGGTTTCATTGGCAGAAGAAACGACCGGCGCGGGGCGCGCGCCGGTCGCGACAAGTCACGTGTCGCTGCGACCCGATCACGAGACCGGGTCGCAGGGCACGAAACATCTTACTTCAGGTAGCCGCGCTCGCCCCAGGCCTTGTAGCTCTCGTGGAACTCGCTGTAGCTGGCATAGAGACGCTTCACGTCCGGGTTGGCCGCCTGCTCTTCGGCAAGGACGGTGGTCCAGGCTTCACGAAGCTGGTCCAGCACCGCGTCGGGCCAGGTGACGTTCTTCACGCCATCAGCTTCGTTGGCCAGCATGGCCGCAGGCTGCAGGGCCTCACCCTCGGCCATTTCGACCGCGATGTTTGCCTTGCAGGCCAGGTCGAAGATTGCCTTCTTCTGGTCGTCCAGTTCATCCCACTTGCCCTGGTTGATCAGGACTTCGTTCGTGGTCGACTGCTGATGCCAGCCCGGATAGTAGTTGAACTTGGCGATCTGGTAGAAGCCAAGGGTCCGGTCGATGGCAGGCATCGAGAACTCGGTGGCATCGATCGTGCCCAGTTCAAGCGCCGGATAGATGTCGCCTGCGGCAAGCTGCTGCGTCGACACACCGAACTTCTGCATGACCTTCGCGCCCATGCCGAAGAAGCGCATCTTCAGACCCTTGAGCTCTTCCAGGCTCTTGATCTCGGTCCGGAACCAGCCCGACGTCTCCGGCGGGATCATGCCGCAGTAATTGTACTTGATGCCGTCGCGACCGTAGAGCTCCTCACCGATCTCGACGCCGCCGCCATACTGCAGCCATGCATTGAACTCCAGCGCACCCGGACCGAACGGCCAGGTCGAAAGGAATGCGAATGCGGAATTCTTGCCCTGGTTCGCGCCCGGCGTGCCGTAGCCCGCCTCGAACGCGCCCTGGCTGACCGGATCGTAGTAGGCATAACCACCGGCAAGCGCGCCCGGCTCGAACACCTTGATATCGAAGTCGCCGTCGCTGGCCTTGTTGACCCAGTCGGCGATGCGATAACCGACCGGGCCGATAACGGCCAGATTCTTGCCGAATGCCGAGTGCATCTTCCAGCGGACCTTCTTGGCCTCCGCGTCCCCAGCGGAGAACGACAGCGCCGCCACCGCAGCCAGTGCCATCACACCAGCAGATTTCATGATTCCGGATTTCATTATTGAACCCTCCCAGACTTGTTTTTTTTACGACCCAACTATTCCGGCTGAACAATGCTGTTTTGTCAAACTCCTATCGGGATGGATCGTTATTCAATGATCGGGAATTGCCTGTGTGACGGGCATCCGGCCATACTCCGCAAGGTGGTGCAGGGGAGGATCGGCGCATGCAGAACGGTTTCACGTGGGAGCCCACGCAGGAGTACATCGACAATGCGGAACTGACCCGCTTCGTCGAAAGGCTTGGCTGTCGCAGCGAGAGTGACTTGCTGGAGCGTGCCGCGGCGGAACCGGACTGGTTCTGGGACAGCGCGATTCGCGCACTGGATATCCGATTCGACCAGCCCTACACGCAGGTCCGCGATGTCTCGGACGGATTGCCCAACGCACGGTGGTGCGTCGGTGGAACGATGAACTTCTGCGACAATGTCCTGGACCGTCACCGTGGCACGGACGTCTGGGAAAAGCCGGCAATCATCTGGCACGGGGAAGACGACAGCCAGCGCACCCTGACCTATGCGGAGATGGATCGGCAGGTGCGCGAACTGGCTGCCGGACTGAACGCCCTGGGGATCGGCCCGGGGGATGCGGTCGGGATCTACATGCCCGTGCTGCCCGAGACGCCGGTCGCGTTCCTGGCCGTGGCGCGGATCGGTGCCATCATCTCTCCCCTGTTCTCGGGATTCGGCGCCGAAGCGATCGTGAAGCGGCTGAACGATGCGGAGGCGGTGGCCGTGATCACCGCCGACCAGGCCATTCGGCGCGGCAGCACCATCCCGATGAAACCGGTAATCGACAGCGCCGCCAGGGATGTGCCGACGCTGCGCCATACCATCGTGCTGCGCACCGGCGACGGGGATGTCGTCATGAACAGCGGCCGGGATGTCTGGTGGCATGACCTGGATGTCACGTCGGCTGACAGCACGCCGATGCAGATGGTCGATGCCGACCAGCCCCTGATGATCGCCTATACCTCCGGCACCACCGGCCGTCCGAAGGGGACGGTACTGACCCACTGCGGGTTCACGGTGAAGGGGGCGCTGGATTTCGGTGTGTCCTTTGATCTGAAGACCGAGGACAGGCTGTTCTGGTTCGCGGATTTCGGCTGGGTGACCGGTCCCTATTCGATGGCGGGAACCTTTGCCCGCGGTGCGACCTTCATCATTGCCGAAGGCGTGCCGGACTGGCCCGACGCGGGCCGTATCTGGCGGCTGGCCGCCGCGCACAAGGCGACCTTCTTCGGGATCGCGCCGACCGCGATACGGAGCCTGATGCGCCATGGCCCCGAACATGTCGCCGCGCATGACCTTTCAGCCATCCGCATCCTGGCATCCACCGGTGAGCCATGGACGGAGGAAGCCTGGGTCTGGTTCTCCGAGCATGCCGGTGGCGGGCGCTGTCCCATCATCAATGTCTGCGGCGGTACCGAGATCAGTGGCGGTTTCATCGCCGGAAACGTGCTGACGCCACAGCGCCCCTGCTCCTTCGCCGGACCCCTGCCGGGCATGGCGGCGGATATCGTGGATGCGTCCGGCAACAGCGTCGGACCGGGGGAGGTGGGTGAGCTGGTCCTGCGCGACGTGTCCATAGGCCTCAGTCGCGGCATCTGGCGCGACCCGGACCGCTTCATCGAGACCTACTGGTCCATGTATCCCGACATGTGGCGCCATGGGGACTGGGCCAGCCGGGATGCGGATGGCCTGTGGTACGTGCACGGCCGTTCTGACGATACGATCCAGGTTGCGGGCAAGCGGGCCGGACCGGCGGAGATCGAGGGGCTGGTCATGGCGACCGGCCTGATCGCGGAGGCTGCTGCGGTGGCCCTGCCCGACCCGGTGAAGGGGGAGGCCGTTCTGGTCGCCGCCATTCCCGCTGCGGGCGTGACCGTGGACGATGCTTTGGCGAGCCGCCTGTCGGTCGCCGTCACCGACGGTCTTGGCAAGGCGTTCAAGCCGGCCCGGATCCTGTTTGTCGATGATCTGCCCAAGACCCGGTCGCTGAAGATCATGCGCCGGGTGATCCGCGCGCTGGTCCTGGATGAGCCGCCGGGCGACCTCTCCGCCCTCAGCAACCCTGACGCCATCGACGCCGTGAAACGTGCGGCAGCCGGCTGATTTGCCGAAAAATCAGGCATTTCGGGCCGCGGCTGTCGCAATCAGGACAGAGTCCGCCTAGGCTCGGTGCCAGCCTGTTGGGCATGTTCCGGCAAGCGGGGCCCGAGATTTCCGCACCCGGGACGGTCAGGAGGCTCAGTGCCTGGCCCGTTTGAGGGCGAGGCGATGGGATAATCGAGAGGGAGGTCTTCAATGTCTGACATTGTACCTGATTCCGACTTCGAACCCGGACAACACAACGTGCAGATCATGGGACTGGATGTTCACAATCCGGTCTTCTTCGTGTCTGCGGTTCTGATTGTCGGGTTTGTCATACTGGTGCTGATGTTTCCGGCCGGATCGGCCGAGTTCTTCGGTGATCTGCGGCCCTGGCTGACATCGACCTTCGACTGGGTCTTCATGGGTGCGGCGAATATCTTCGTGTTGTTCTGCCTGTTTCTTGTGGTCTCGCCGCTGGGCAGGATCCGACTGGGGGGCAAGGATGCCAGGCCGGAGTATTCCTACACCGGCTGGTTCGCCATGCTTTTTGCTGCGGGCATGGGCATCGGCCTGATGTTCTTCGGCGTGCTGGAGCCCGTGAACCACTTCCTCAGTCCGCCGCTGGGGGTCGATCCGGCGGATACGGAGGCAGCCATGTCCATGGGCATGGCGGCGACGATATTCCACTGGGGTCTGCACCCCTGGGCGATCTATGCCGTGATCGCGCTGGCACTGGCCTTCTTCACCTACAGCCGGGGACTCCCCCTGACCATCCGCTCCGCCTTCTATCCGATCCTGGGGGAGCGTGTCTGGGGCTGGCCGGGCCATGTCATCGATACGCTGGCGGTCTTTGCCACCCTGTTCGGTCTTGCGACCTCGCTCGGCTTCGGGGCGGAGCAGGCAAGCGCCGGTCTGGATTACCTGTTCGGCATTCCCGCGACGGATCTGACCAAGATCATCCTGATCGCCGGTATCACCGCAGTGGCCCTGCTTTCGGTCCTGGCGGGACTGGATGGTGGCGTGAAGCGGCTGTCGGAACTGAACATGGTGCTGGCGCTGATCCTGATGCTCTTCGTCATCGTTGTCGGGCCGACGCTGTTCATCATCTCCGGCTTCTTCAACGGCCTCGTCGACTATGCGGTGGCGCTGCCAGAACTGAGCAACTGGGTCGGGCGCGACGACACAGGGTTCATGCATGGCTGGACCACGTTCTACTGGGCCTGGTGGATTTCCTGGTCGCCGTTCGTCGGCATGTTCATCGCCCGCGTTTCCAAGGGGCGGACGGTGCGTGAATTCATCATCTGCGTCCTGATCGTGCCGACCATTGCCTGCGTGCTGTGGATGAATGTCTTCGGTGGCACGGCGATCTGGCAACATGTGGAGAATGGCTACGGCGGCGTCGTGGACACGGTGACCAACTGGCAGCCGGAACTTTCGCTGTTCAAGATGGCGGAGGTACTGCCGCTGACCAATGTCGTGTCCTTCATCGGCATCGTGCTGGTGATCGTCTTCTTCGTGACCTCGTCCGATTCCGGTTCGCTGGTCATCGACACGATCACGGCAGGTGGCAAGATTGATGCGCCGGTGGCCCAGCGGGTGTTCTGGTGCGTCTTCGAGGGGCTGGTTGCCATCACCCTGTTGCTCGGCGGTGGCCTGGGATCACTGCAGGCAGCGGCGATCGCAACGGGCTTCCCCTTTGCGATCATCATGGTGGTGATGTGTTACTGCATCTACAGGGGATTGAGCGCGGAGCGAAAGCTCGGCCTCTGATCCGTTCCATGGACCAGCCGATCAGGGGTGCCGGTGGCGATCACCGGCACCCCTTCTTTCTGCGGGGCATCCGCCGATGGAAATCAGTAGGGCGCTTCGACCGGGCCCAGGCCGACATGCACGCTCTTGGTCCGCGTGTAGTACTCGATGGCCGCATGACCGTTCTCGCGCCCCAGACCTGACTGCTTGACGCCGCCGAAGGGCATCTCGATGGGGGTCAGATTGTAGGTATTGACCCAGACCGTCCCGGCCTGAAGCTGCGCCGCGACCCGGTGCGCGCGGCTCAGGTCATTCGTCATCAGTCCCGCCGCCAGGCCGAATTCGGTGGCATTGGCGCGGGCGATCACCTCGTCCTCGTCCTCGAAATCCAGCACCGACATGACGGGGCCGAAGATCTCCTCCTGCGCGATCACCATGTCGTCGCGGACTCCGGCGAAGACCGTCGGCCGCATGAAGGCACCACGGTCATAGATGCCGCCCGTCAGCCGTTCCCCGCCGGTCAGGACCTGCGCGCCCGCCGCCTTGCCCTGTTCGACATAGGCCAGCACCTTCTCCAGATGCGCGGCGGAGATCATCGCCCCGACATGGGTTGCCGGATCCTTCGGGTCGCCGACGATCATGGCTTCCGTCCGGCGCACAAGCTGTTCCAGGAAAGCGTCGCGGATGCTTGCGTGCACGAAGACGCGGGTGCCGTTGGTGCAGATTTCCCCCTGGGTATAGAAGTTGGCCAGCATGGCAGCCGAGACAGCGTCGTCCAGATTGGCATCGGCAAAGACGATCAGCGGCGACTTGCCGCCAAGCTCCATGGTGACGGCCTTCAGGCTGTCGGCGGCCCCGGTCATGACCCGCTTGCCCGTGCCGACCGAACCGGTGACGGAAACCTTGGCGATGCCGGGATGGGTAGCCAGGGCCGCCCCGACGGTCCCCGCGCCATTGACGACATTGTAGAGGCCCCGGGGGACACCGGCCTCATGAATGATGCCGGCCAGTTCCATCGCGGTCAGTGGAGTCATCTCGCTGGGCTTGAAGACCATGGCGTTGCCGCAGGCGAGGGCGGGCGCCGCCTTCCAGCTCGCGATCTGGATCGGGTAGTTCCAGGCGCCGATGCCGGCACAGACTCCCCATGGCTCGCGACGGGTGTAGATCAGCGTATCCGGCAGGTCGATGCTCTCCCCGCGAATGCTGCGTGCCACCCCGGCGAAGAAGCGGAAGCAGTCCGCCGCACTGTCGATGTCGGCCTCCGGCGCTTCCGAGATCGGCTTGCCCGTATCGGCGACTTCCAGTTCCGCCAGTTCCTGCCGACGGTCGGTCAGGGCGTCGGCGATACGGTTCAGGATCGCGGCCTTGTGGGCGCCATCCGTGGCCTGCCACTCCCGTTGGGCCGCGGCGGCGGCGGCAACAGCGCTGTCGATGTCATCCGCCGTTGCGGTGGAAACCGTCGCCAGCGTCTCACCGGTCGCCGGATCAATGCTCTCGAATGTGGTTCCGCCGCTGTCAGGCACTGCCTGACCGTCGATGAACTGACCGATCCTGCGCATTGTCGTCTCCCGTTCCATGTCGATGCAGCCATGCCGGGCCACCGCCGCCAAGGCAAGCGGATTGTGCAAAGAGGCTTTGACAACAAGGGGCGGGAAGCCGATGCAGGCGGAAACGGGCAGGGTCGTGCAGGCGAGACCTTGAAGGGGAGTGAGACCGGATGCGCATGGGTGCGTTGGAGTGGACGATGATGCTGGCGCTCTCGCTGCTCTGGGGGGCGACCTTCTTCTTCGTCGAGATTGCGCTGACCGAGGTCGGGCCCTTCACCCTGGTGCTGGGGCGGGTGGCCTGCGGTGCCACGGTCCTCTGGATTGTCGTGCTGGTCTCCGGTGTTGCCTTGCCGCGCACACTGGCCGACTTCCGGGACCTGCTGGTGATGGGCCTGCTGAACAATGCCATACCCTTCACGCTGATCTTCTGGGGCCAGACCTGGATCACCGGTGGTCTGGCCTCTGTCCTGAATGCCACCACACCGCTCTTCGTCGTGATCGTTGCGCACCTGCTGACACAGGATGAAAAGGCAACCGTCACGCGGACTGCCGGGGTCGTCCTGGGCATGGGGGGCGTCGCGGTGCTGGTGGGTCCGGATGCCTTTCACGGGCTTGACGGCAGCCTGATTGGCCAGATCGCGGTGCTCTGTGCCGCGCTCTGCTACAGCTTCGCCGGTGTGTATGGCCGCCGTCTGAAACGCTTTGCCCCGACGGTTTCCGGGGCCGGCATGCTGACGTCGTCCACCCTGATCATGCTGCCGGTCGCCCTGTTCGTGGAGGGGGTGCCGACGGCGGTGCCGGGCGTCGGCGTCCTGCTGGCCTGGGTGACGCTCGGGACGTTCTGCACGGCGCTGGCCTATATCCTCTACTTCCGCATCCTGGCCACCGCCGGGGCGACCAATCTCATGCTGGTGACCATCATGATTCCGCCGAGCGCCATGGCCCTGGGTGTCATCTTCCTGGATGAACAGGTCACGCCGTCCACCGCCGTCGGGTTCCTGCTGATCTTCGCGGGTCTGCTCTGTGTCGATGGCCGGGTCTTCGACAGGTTCATCCGGGCATGAACGTGCAGGACTGGAACAGGATCCGATCGGAGCTGGACCAACGCGGGTTTGCGCGGTTGCCGGGCCTGCTCGATACCGGGGAAACTGCTGCCCTGCGTCCCCTGTTTGCCGAAGACAAGCCATTCCGCAACCATGTGATCATGCAGCGGCATGGCTACGGACAGGGCAGTTACAAGTACTTTGCCTATCCGCTGCCGAAGGGTGTGGCCGACCTCCGACGCCACGCCTATGCCGAACTGGCGCCATTGGCCAACCAGTGGATGGACCGCATGGGAAAGGCCGAACGGTTCCCCGACAGGCACGAGGACTATCTGGCGGCCTGCCACCAGGCGGGTCAGGTGCGACCGACACCGCTGCTGCTTGACTACGGACCCGGAGACTACAATCGCCTGCACCAGGACCTGTACGGGGAGATGCATTTTCCCATCCAGCTTGTCGTCATGCTCAGCGCGCCGGACGCCTACAGGGGCGGGGCATTTGTCCTGACTGAAGCGCGCCCGCGCATGCAGTCCCGCGCGGAGGCAATCATGCTGGACGAAGGCGAAGGCCTGCTGTTTGCGGTCAATCAGCGGCCCGTGCCGGGCAAGCGCGGGGATTTTCGCGTGACCATGCGCCATGGTGTTTCCACCGTGACTGCAGGACACCGCCAGACCCTGGGCGTGATCTTCCACGACGCCCGATAGGGCCAGCGGTCGGGGGCCGGGAGCTTCAGTCGTCCATCCGCGCGCTGAGCGCCGCCAGCACGTCGGCGAACATTTCCGCTGTCAGCCGGTTGGTGTTCACGTTGTAGCGGGAGCAGTGGTAGCTGTCGGCCAGCAGCAATCCGTTCGGCAACAGATGCATCGCACCATGGCCGAAGGCATGATCCTTCTGCCGCAGTCCGAAGGTGCGGATCACGGCCTCATGGGCGAACCGGCCCAGCGCCAGCAGCGCCTGAAGGTTCGCCATTGCCGCGATCTCGGCCACCAGGTACGGGCGACAGGTCTTGGCTTCGTCCCCGGTCGGCTTGTTGGCCGGGGGAACGCAGCGCACCGCGTTGGTGATGCGGCAATCCGCAAGTTCCAGCCCGTCGCCGGGATGCGCGCCATAGGTCCCGCGTGCGAAACCGGCATCGATCAGCGACGGGTAGAGCAGGTCACCCGCATAGTCGCCGGTGAAAGGCCGAGCGGTCCGGTTCGCTCCCTTCAGCCCGGGGGCGAGTCCGACCACAAGCAAGCGTGCCCCGATATCGCCAAAGGCCGGGACCGGACCATTGTGAAAGTCGGGATAGGCAGCCTGGTTGTCCTGCCGGAACGCGACCAGACGCGGGCACAGGGTGCAGTCCGGGGCCGGTTCATGCGCGGTCATGGCCGGATGTCAGCTGACCAGTTCATCATCGTAGTCGTCGTCGTCCTCATCATCGCGGACGGTGCCGCGCGGGGCATCGTCACGGCGCGGATTCTGCGGGCGCACGAAGCCTTCCCGCCCGATCAGCGGCTGCAGCGTCTGCAGTTCGATGAAGCGGTCAGCCTGCCTGCGCAGCTCATCGGCGATCATCGGCGGCTGGGTCTTGATCGTGCTGACAACGGTGCAGCGCAGGCCACGGCGCTGCACGGCCTCCACCAGGCTGCGAAAATCGCCGTCGCCGGAGAACAGGACCGCGTGATCGATGAAACCGGCCATTTCCATCATGTCGATGGCCAGTTCGATGTCCATGTTGCCCTTGACCTTGCGTCGTCCGTCATGGCCGACGAACTCCTTCGCGGGCTTCGTCACCATCGTGAAACCGTTGTAGTCCAGCCAGTCGACCAGCGGGCGCAGGGGAGAATATTCCTGATCCTCCAGCAGCGCCGTGTAGTAGAAGGCGCGGACCAGATTGGTGTGCCTGGCGAATACCGTGCGCAGCTTCCGATAGTCGATGTCGAAGTTCAGGGTGCGGGCTGCGGCATAGAGATTGGCACCGTCAATAAAAAGGGCCACCTTCTCGGAAGGGTAAAATCCGAGGTCGAGATCAGACATTTGCAAAACCGTTTCAATGAATTATCCATGGCGCTCCGCGTTCCACCGGATCGCGACACCTGATGGCGCAATCGAGCCGGTTCAGGACCTTTGTCGGAGCTATCCCTGCATAGGCTGGAAGGCTTGGAAATGCCAGTGAAAACCACGCCTGACGGACAGGGTGAACGGGCTGCGCGCCGGGAGGACGGGATGATCTTGATAGGACTGGGTGGCAACCTGCCCCACCCCGACTACGGACCGCCGGAGAACACGCTGGAGGCAGCGCTGGAACGCCTGTCGGATCGTGGGGTTCATGTCGCGGCGCGATCGCGCTGGTACGTCACGCCGCCGTTCCCGCCGTCCATCTCGCCGCAGCCCTGGTACGTCAATGGCGTGGCCCGGCTGGAGACGGCGGAAGAGCCGGGGCGGCTGCTGCAGATCCTGCACGAGATCGAATGGTCGTTCGGGCGCGTGCGGCAGGAACGCTGGGCACCGCGCTGGATCGACCTGGATCTGCTGGCCCATGGCACCAGTGTTCTCAGCGCCACCGGTATCCATGGCGTGCCGCAGCTGCCACATCCGCGGATGGCTGATCGGGCGTTCGTGCTGCTGCCCTTGCGGGAGGTCGCACCGCACTGGCGGCATCCGGTCTCTGGCCAGACCGCAGCCGACATGCTTCAGATGGCCGACGCCAGTGGTGTGAGCCTGCTGGAAGCCGAAAAAGAAGTTGCAGGCGCGGCGGCGAGCCGTTAGAGACCCTGAACTTTCCAGAATTGCGCAACCTGTGCCGGAGGTGCCTTCATGGCCCGCGTTACCGTTGAAGACTGTATCGACAAGGTTTCGAACCGTTTCGATCTCGTGCTGCTGGCCGCCCAGCGTGCCCGCGCGATCTCGAGCGGCTCGGAAATTCTGGTCGAGCGCGACAACGACAAGAACCCGGTGGTCGCCTTGCGTGAGATCGCGGAGGAGAAGGTCAGCACCAAGGAACTCGGTGATGCCCTGATCGCCAGCTACCAGCGCCATGTGGAGCGCGACGAGCCGGAAGAGGACGACCTTGCCACACGCATGCGTCGTGAACTTGCTGCCCTGGCCGCAGGCGACCAGAGCGGCGGCTGATGACGCCGCATCGGGTGATGCGATAGGCTTCGCCCCATGATGCGCCAGATGCAGCTGGTGGAACGGGTCCTGAGCTATGACCCGAAAGCCCGCGAAGACCTGATCAACAAGGCCTATGTCTTTGCCGTGCGTGCGCACGGCAGCCAGAAGCGCGCGTCCGGTGATCCCTATTTCAGTCACCCGGTCGAGGTCGCCGGAATCCTGACCAACTACCGGCTGGATACCGAGACCATCGTCACCGCGCTGTTGCACGACACCATCGAGGATACGCTGGCAACGCCGGAGGAAATCGAGCGTGAGTTCGGTCCGCATGTGGCGCAACTGGTCGATGGCGTCACCAAGCTTTCCAAGATGGAACTGAAGTCGGATCAGACCCAGCAGGCGGAGAATTTCCGCAAGCTGCTGCTGGCCATGTCCGATGACATCCGCGTCCTGGTGGTGAAGCTGGCCGACCGGCTGCACAACATGCGCACGATCGGTTACCTGAAGCCGGAGAAGGCGCAACGGATCGCCCTGGAAACCCGGGAGATCTACGCCCCGCTGGCCGAGCGCGTCGGCATGAACGACATCAAGGAAGAGCTGCTGGACCTGTCCTTCCAGGTTCTGGACAAGAAGGCCTGGGACTCGATCGACGAGCGGCTGAAGCAACTGCGGCGCCAGGCAGGCAACCTGATCCTGCGCATGCAGCTCGCCTTGCAGGAGACGGTCAAGACGACCGGCCTGATCGCGGAGATCAAGGGGCGGGAGAAACGCCACTTCTCGATCTGGCGCAAGCTGCAGGAAAAGCGGATCACGTTCGAGCAGCTTGCCGATGTCTATGCCTTCCGCATCATCGTCGACGACGCGGATGCCTGCTATCGCATGCTGGGCGCGATCCATCAGCGCTATCCGATGGTGCCGGACCAGTTCGATGACTACATCTCGATCCCGAAGCGCAATGGCTACCAGTCGCTGCATACGGTCGTGCTGGGGCCGGAGGGGGTCCGGACGGAGATCCAGATCCGCAGCCGGGAGATGCATGAACGCGCCGAGTTCGGTGTTGCGGCGCACTGGCACTACAAGTCCGGTGGCGGCAAGGGATCGCAGCCGAGCGCGGAGCAGGAACGCTGGTTGCGCGAACTGCTGGAGATCCTGAACGAGGCATCGGATTTCGACGAGTTCCTGGAGAACTCGAAGCTGAACATGTACGCCGACCAGGTCTTCTGCTTCTCCCCCAAGGGACGGCTGATCCAGTTGCCGGCCGGTGCGACGCCGGTCGACTTTGCCTATGCGGTGCATACCGATCTGGGCGACACCTGTGTCGGGGCGAAGGTCAACGGTCGCGTTGCGCCGCTGCATGCCCAGCTTCGCAACGGCGACCAGATCGAGGTGCTGACCTCCACCGAGCAGTCGCCGCAGCCGCTCTGGGAGGAATTCGTCGTCACTGGCAAGGCCCGCAGCGCCATCCGCCGCGCCACGCGCCAGAGGGTGAGGGCGGAACATCAGGAGGTGGGGCGTCGGCTGCTGGACACCACGTTCCAGGCGGCGCGCCGCAGGCCCACGGCGAAGAACCTGAAGACCGTGCTGCAATCCCTGCGGCTTGATTCCCTCGGTGAGCTCTACGAGGGCGTCGGGACCGGCACGATTTCCTCCCGCGATGTCCTGGGTATGCTGTACCCGAGCGAACGCTCGCGGCGGCGCTCCCTGGCCCGCCCGAAGAAGACGGTTGCGAATGATGCCGTTCCCGTCAGGGGGCTGACGCCGGGCGTCGGTGTCACCTTCTCCACCTGCTGCCACCCGATCCCCGGCGACCGGATCGTCGGTATCAATGACGCGGGCAAGGGCATTCATGTCCATGCCATCGATTGCGCCACGCTGGAACTCTATCAGGACGTGCCGGAACGCTGGCTCGACGCTGCCTGGACCGGCGATGCGGCGGCGTCGCAGAATTACGTGGCGCGGATCGAGGCGGAGATCGCCAACCGCCGCGGCATGCTCAGTCGTACCACCAGCCTGATCGCGGAGCAGGACGGCAACATTGCCAACATCAGCACCAGCCGCCGCACCGACGACTTCTTCCGCATGGTGATCGACATCGAAGTGCGCGACGTGCAGCACCTGACGGACATCATCAGCGCGCTGGCGGGCGAACCCGGCATGTCACGGGTGGAGCGGGTGCGGGGGTAGGCGAGCGCCTGCCTGGCGGTACCGGCTACTGCGCGTTGCCGTTCAGCCACTTCGCCCGAACCGTGACGTCCTGCGCCTCGTACCCGAGACGGTCGTAGAACCCCAGCGCCGCAGTATTGTCGGTGCGCACCATCAGTTCGACCTTGGGGCAGCCCTGGCCGCGCAGGAAGTCCTCCGCCACCGCGACCAGCGCCCTTGCGATGCCCTTGCCGCGCTGCGCGGGGTCAGCGGCCAGATAGTACATCCAGCCACGATGGCCGTCGTAGCCGACCATCAGGGTCCCGGTGATGCGATCCGCGTCCCTGTGGATGAACAGTTCCGATGTCGCCGTATCCAGCGAACGCAGAATGTCCGCTGCCGGATCGTTCCAGGGCCGGGTCAGACCGCAGGCGGTCCAGAGGTCGATGACCTGATCGCGGTCGTCGGTCCGATAGGGGCGGATGGCACCGCTGTCCGTTGGCTCAGTTGACATTGACCGCGGTGCCGAGGGTAGGCCCGATCTCCGCGTTCAGCACCAGATCGGCAAAGCGGTCCAGGTCGGTGGGGTCGCGGTTCAGGATGACCAGCCCGGCGCCATTCTCCTTCGCCAGTCGCGGGAATCCGGCAGCGGGATAGACCACGAGGGACGATCCCAGAACGATGCAGAGGTCGGCGGCAAGCGTTTCGCGCTCCGCCCGCTCCATCTCCGCGATCGGCATGCTCTGTCCGAAGGAGATCGTGGCCGTCTTCACGATGCCGCCGCAGTTCCTGCAGTGGGGCAGGGTGCCGTCTGCCTCGAAGTGTTTGCGGATCAGGTCCAGTTCGTGACGCAGCCCGCAGTCCAGGCAGGTGGCATAGGTGGAGTTGCCATGCAGCTCGATCACCTTCTCGTCCGGCACGCCGCTGGCCTGATGCAGGCCATCGACGTTCTGGGTGATGATGGCGCTGGCCTTGCCGTCGCGGATCAGTTTCTCCACGGCCCGGTGGCCCCGGTTGGGTGTTGCACTGGCGAAGGTTTCCTCCATGGCGAACTTGCGCCGCCATGACTCGCGGCGCATGTCCTCCCGCGCTATGAAGTCGCCGAAGTCGATGGGCTGGTTCTTGGTCCAGAGACCGCCGGGACTGCGGAAATCGGGAATGCCGGACTCGGTGGAGATTCCGGCCCCGGTGAAGAACACGATCCGGTTGGCATCCCTGATCAGGGTCTGGAGCGCGGCAACATCGTCCGCACTGGCGAAACCTTCCATGGCCATGCCTCCCCCTTCCCGGAATTCTCCGGGACTACTTGCTGTTCTGGGCGCGCAGCCTGACCAGCAGGGCCTCGACATTGCCGCCATTGTTGGCAATGACGGCGCCGAATTCCGAGCGCTGGCTGATCGCCATGCTGACACCTTCCACCAGCACATCGACGATCTTCAGTTCACCGCCGCGATCCAGCACCCGCCAGTCGACCTTCACAGGCTCGCCCTGGGGCTGTTCGATCACCGAACTCACCATTGTCTCATTGTCGCTGATCGGGTTGGCGCCGGTGATGCGCAGGGTCTGGCCGGCATAGGAATTCAGACGGTTCGCATAGGTATTGATCACATAGTCCTCGAACAGGCTGACGTACTCGGTCTTCTGTTCCGGCGTTGCCACCCGCCAGTAGCGGCCAAGCACGATGCGGGCGACCAGTGGCAGATCGAAGCCCCTGGTGAACAGTTCCGCGAATTTCTGCGTCCGCGCGCTCGGGTCTGTATCCGGGTCTGCCAGGATCATGACCGCAGTCCCGCCCAGCCGCTCGACCATCTGTTTCGGCGATTCCGCAGACATGACCGGTGCGGTGGCAAACAGCGCGAAAGTCATGAACACCATTGCCAGCGGTCGAATGAGAGCATTTCGAGTCATGGTCCGATGATTCCCTGATCCGTTCTGGGCCGGATGAAACGTCGAACAGGTCTGTCAGGTCAAGGTCCGCGAGGCCCGGAGGCGTACCTGAGATCACTTGAAAAGCCCGGTACACCCGATCTGTCGCGCTGGAGCCACAGGATTGCTCTTGTGAATATAAAGAAATGTGCATATCCTGATTTCATGGCTGAACAGAAACATATCAGGCTCGACTCCGGAAACGTCACGCCGTCGCCCGCGCCGCTGGCACCCAGGACGGGTGGCAGCATGCCCATGGCGGATCTGGTGCTGGCGCTGAAGGCGGCGAGTGACGAGACCCGGCTGAAACTGCTGGCGCTCTGCCGCCGGTCGGAACTGACCGTGTCGGAACTGGTCTGGATCCTCGGCCAGAGCCAGCCGCGGGTTTCACGCCATCTGAAGCTTCTCTGCGACGCCGGCCTGCTGGAACGCGCGCGGGAAGGGGCCTGGGTCTACTACCGGCTCTCCCTCGACGGGGCGCACGCTGTTCTGGCCAGCGCGCTGGATGACCTGATCGAACAGGGCGACCCGGATCTCGCCACCGAGCTGGTGCGCCTGGACAATGTCCGCCAGCAGCGCGCCAGCCGTGCCCAGGACTATTTCAGCCGTAACGCCGCCCGCTGGGACGAAGTGCGAAAGCTGCATGTCAGCGAACGTGAGGTGGAGACCGCGCTGCATGCGGTGCTGGGCACCGACGACATCGACGACATGCTGGACCTTGGCACGGGCACCGGTCGGCTGCTCTCCGTCCTTTCCGGGCGGGTGGAACGTGCCGTCGGCGTTGATCTGAACCCTGAGATGCTGTCCATCGCCAGGGCAGCACTGGACACGCCGGAACATCAGCATGTGCAGGTGCGGCAGGGCGACATCCTGCGTCTGCCCTTCGCACCAGGCAGCTTCGATCTGGTCACCGCGCATCAGGTCCTGCATTTCATGGACGAACCGCGCCAGCTTGTCGCCATCGCGGCGTCGATGCTGCGGTCCGGCGGACGGCTGGTCGTCGTCGATTTCCTGCCGCACACGCAGGAGGACCTGCGCACTGAACACGCACACCGTCGCCTCGGCTTTGGCGACGACGAGATCCGGGCCTGGTTCACCGAGGCCGGCCTGACACCCGAACACACCCTTCACCTGCCGGGCAGGACGCTGACGGTCGGACTCTGGTCCGCCACCCGCGCTGCCGGGGATCAAGAGGCATGAGCATGTTGATGAAGAATGTCGCCAGCGGACCCGCGCTGGAAATCTCGCTGGAGTTCTTTCCGGCGAAGACCGAACAGGGGGCGGCAAAGCTGCCCCGCATCGCGCGGGAGCTTGCGACCACGGCACCGGCCTTCTTCTCGGTCACCTATGGTGCGGGGGGAACGACCCAGACCGGCACACTGGAGACCATCCAGGCCATCAGCGGCGCAACCGGCCTCCAGGGTGCCGCGCATCTGACCGCCGTGGCCCAGTCGAAGGCAACGGTGGACGCGGTGGCGCGTGACTATCTGGCTGCCGGTGTCAGCCGCATCGTCGCCCTGCGCGGCGATCCGCAGAACGGTGACACGACCTACCGCCCGCACCCGGAAGGGTACGCCAACGCCGCCGATCTGGTGGCCGGCCTGCGGCGGATCCATGACTTCGACATCTCGGTCGCGGCCTACCCGGAGGTTCACCCCGACTCCCGCGACAGCGCCGCTGATCTGGACAACCTCAAGTCCAAGTTCGACGCCGGAGCCAACCGTGCCATCACGCAGTTCTTCTTCGATGCGGATGCCTATCTGCGGTTCCGCGATGCGGCGACCGCGCGGGGCATCTGGCAGCCGATCCTGCCCGGCATCCTGCCGATCCGTGATCTGGAGCAGTTGCGGCGCTTTGCAGCCGGCTGTGGCGCGGTGATTCCGGACTTCGTCGTGCGCCGGATCGAGGCGGCGGGCGACAGCCGCAGGGATCGCCAGCGGGTCGCCGTCGATCTGGCCGCCGAACTGTGTCAGCGGCTGGCCCGGCACGGTGTTCCCGGCTTCCATTTCTATACCCTGAACCAGTCCGACATGGTGACGGAGGTCTGCCGCCGGATTGACGTGGCGCAGACCGGCGACCGGATCGCACTTTCCGGGACGGAGGCATCGGCGCGGGCATGAGTGATCTGATCGAGGCTCTGAAGAGCGACGTCCTGCTTTGTGACGGCGCCATGGGCAGCCGTGTGCAGGCCATGGGGCTGGACATTGAAGTCGACTACGGCGGGCAGGAAAACTGCACCGAGATCCTGAACCGGACCCGGCCCGACATCGTGCGGGAAATCCACCGTGGCTACGTCGAATCTGGTTCCGACATCATCCAGACCAATACCTTTGGCGCGTCGCCCATCACGCTGGGCGAGTTCGACCTGACGGATGAGGCATTCGATCTGAACCAGCGCGCTGCCCGGCTGGCGCGGGAGGTGGTGGACGAGGCGCGGCAGGCGGATGGCGTCCGCCTCTACGTGCTCGGCTCCATCGGTCCCGGCACCAAGCTGCCGAGCCTGGGCCATATCGCCTATGACGATCTCGAGGCGGCCTATCGCCTGCAGGCCGATGGGCTGATCTCCGGCGGGGTCGATGGCATTCTGATCGAGACCTGCCAGGATCCGCTGCAGATCAAGGCGGCGGTGAATGGCGCGAAGGACGCGCGCAAGGCTGCCGGTGTCGATGTGCCGGTGATTGTCCAGGTCACCGTGGAGACCACGGGGACGATGCTGGTCGGCGCCGACATTGCCGCCGCCGCGACCATCCTGAAGGCGATGAGCGTCGATGCCATCGGTCTGAACTGCGCCACCGGCCCGAAGGAGATGATGGAGCACGTCCGCTTCCTCTCGGAAAGCGTCGATGTGCCGATCACGGTGCAGCCGAACGCCGGACTGCCGGAGCTGATCGACGGGGAGACGGTCTATCCCCTGCGCCCGGACGAACTGGCCGAATGGCTGCGCCGCTTCGTCTCGGACTTTGGCGTCAATCTGATTGGTGGCTGTTGCGGCACCACGCCGGAACATATCCAGGCGCTGGACCGGATGCTGAGCGATCTCGGTCGCAACCGCCGTCGTCCGGAACCGGCCCCGCGCACGCCCGAATGGACGCCGTCCATTGCATCACTCTTCACCCAGACGCCGCTGCGCCAGGAAAATGCTGTGCTGGCCATCGGGGAACGCTGCAACGCCAACGGGTCGCGCAAGTTCCGGGAACTGCAGGCGGCGGAGAACTACGACGCCTGTGTCGCCATGGGCCGTGATCAGGAAGGCGAGGGCAGTCATGCCATCGACCTCTGCGCCGCCTATGTCGGGCGCGACGAGATCGCCGACATGACGGCATTGCTCTCGCGCATGCGGGGCAGCCTGACGGCACCGCTGGTGATCGATTCCACCGAACTGCCGGTGCTGGAACACGCCCTGAAACTCTATGGCGGCAAGGCGGTCATCAATTCCTTCAACTTCGAGGACGGGGAGGAACCGGCCGACGCCCGGCTGACCCTCGCGCGCCGTTTCGGGGCGGCCATGATCGCCCTGACCATCGACGAGGACGGCATGGCCAAGCGGGCCGAGGACAAGCTGCGCGTGGCGAAGCGGCTGCACGATGTCGCCGTGAACCGCCATGGGCTGCCGGCCAGTGACCTGATCATCGACCCGCTGACCTTCACCATCTGCACGGGCAACGAGGATGACCGTAAGCTGGGCCTCTGGACCCTGGACGCCATCGAGCAGATATCGAAGGAACTGCCCGACTGCCAGATCCTGCTGGGCCTCTCCAACATCTCCTTCGGCCTGAATGCGGCGGCGCGGCATGTGCTGAACTCGGTCTTCCTGGACCACGCGATGAAGCGGGGGCTGAACGCCGCGATCCTGCATGCGTCGAAGATCGTGCCGCTGCACCAGATCCCGGAGGCCGAGGTGAAGGCCGCGGAGGACCTGATCTTCGACCGCCGTGCCGAAGGCTATGATCCTCTGGAAGCCTTCATGGAACTGTTTCAGGACCGCAAGGTCGCCAAGACCGTGAAACAGCGGGCGGAGACGGTGGAAGAGCAGCTCAAGGACCGGATCATCGACGGTGACGGGCAGGGCCTTGCGGAAGATCTCGACACCGCCATGAAGACCCATCCGCCGCTCGACATCATCAACAACATCCTGCTGGGTGGCATGAAGGTGGTGGGTGAACTGTTCGGTGCGGGGAAGATGCAGCTGCCGTTCGTGCTGCGCTCCGCCGAGGTCATGAAGGCCGCGGTGGCGCATCTGGAACCGCACATGGAGAAGATCAAGGGGCAGGAGAAGGGCACCATCGTCCTCGCCACCGTGAAGGGTGACGTGCATGACATCGGCAAGAACCTCGTCGATATCATCCTGACCAACAACGGCTACCGGGTCGTCAACCTGGGGATCAAGCAGCCGCTGAACAACATCGTCGATGCGGCGAAGGCGGAGAAGGCCGATGCCATCGGCATGTCGGGCCTGCTGGTGAAATCCACCGTCATCATGCGCGAGAACCTGCAGCAGATGGCAGCAGAGGGGCTGGATATCCCGGTCATCCTCGGCGGTGCGGCGCTGACCCGGAAATATGTCGAGCAGGATTGTCTGGAGGCCTATGGCGGCCAGAGGGTTGCCTATGCCCGCGATGCCTTCGACGGGCTGAAGATGATGGACCTGATCGGCACCGGCACGTTCGACGACCATGTCGCATCCGCGTCGGAGACCCGTGCGGCGCGACCCTCCACCCGCAAGGCCGTCGGTCGCCCCTCCGAAGGTGTCACCCGGCCGGTGGACTTCGAGGAGATCAGCCTGCGGCGGGCAGAACTGCACCAGGATCACGTACCGCCGAAGCCGCCGTTCTGGGGCGGACGCCGGATCGATCACGTCGATCCCCGTGCGCTGCTGCCCTATCTGAACGAGACCATGCTGTACCAGTTCCAGTGGGGCTTCCGGAAGGCCGGGCGCGACCGGGAGGACTATCGGAAATGGGCGGAGCGTGAAGTCCGACCGATCATGCATCAGATGCTGGCGCGCTGCCGGGAAGAGAAGATCCTGACGCCGAAGGCGGCCTATGGATACTGGCCCGCCGCCAGCGAACGCGATGATCTGGTGCTGTTCGACCCGGAATCGGAGAAGGAAGTCGCCCGTTTCTCCCTGCCCCGGCAGAACCGGGAAGGGGGACTCTGCATCGCCGATTTCTATCCGGAGGCGGAGACGGGGCGCCGGGACGTGATCGGGCTGCAGCTCGTCACCATGGGCACCCGCGCCTCCGACGTGGCACGGGAATGGTTCGCGCAGGACAAGTATCAGGACTACCTCTACCTGCACGGCCTGTCGGTCGAAATGGCAGAGGCGATGGCCGAGATGGTCCATGCGCGCATCCGGTCCGAACTTGGTTTCGGGTCGGAGGACGCGACGGACCCGCACGCCCTGCTCAAGCAGGGCTATCGCGGCTCCCGCTATTCCTTCGGCTACCCGGCCTGCCCGAATCTGGAGGATCAGGCCGCTATCCTGGACCTCGTCGGCGCATCAGCCATCGGCGTGGAGGTGGCGGAGGAAGGCCAGCTGCATCCGGAGCAGTCGACTTCAGCGATTGTGGTTCTGCATCCGCAGGCGAAGTACTTCTCGGTCTGACCCGACGCTCCCACTCCTGCTCTGACGCTCGCGGACCTGATCCGCGAGCCCGGACGCCCACGTTTGCGCGGCACCATGGGTGCCCGGATCAAGTCCGGGCACGGCGTCGGTGGGATGGAGATGTGGTTCCCGACTTCGCCCCTTCGCGACGCTCGCGGACTTGATCCGCGAGCCCAGTCTCCCACGCTTGCGCGGCGCTGCTGGGTACCCGGGTCAAGCCCGGGCACTGCGAGGTGGAAAGTGGGACCGTCGGGTCATCCTCTCCACCTCTAACGACTCCCGAGGACCCGAGTTGCGGACCGCGAAGGGCCGCTACCGGTCCAGCAGCAGTTCGGCGAAGGTCTCCAGATCGCCCTCCGCCTTTGGCCAGACCATCAGGCCGGTGACGGGGCTGTCGTCCCAGGCGGCGAGTTGCTGGCGAATCCGATCCTTCGGTCCGACCAGCGCAATCTCGTCCACCAGTTCGTCAGGGACTGCGGCCACCGCCTCCCGCTTCTTGCCGTCCAGAAAGAGGTCCTGGATCTTGCGGGCGGCGTCGGCGTAGCCCATGCGGACGATCAGTTCGTTGTGGAAGTTGCGGTCCTTCGCCCCCATGCCGCCGATGTAGAGGGCGAGGTTCTTCTTCACCTCCAGCCGTCCGGCCTCCAGATCGTCCGTGATATGCAGCTTCATCGGATAGAGGATCTCGAACCCTTCCGGCCGGCTGGCGATGTTCTCCGCATAGACCTCCTGCCGCCAGGGTGAGTAATAGAGCGGATACCAGCCATCACAGGTCTCTGCCGCCATGGTGACGTTCTTCGGCCCCTCGGCACCCAGAAAGATCGGCAGATTGGCGCGCAGCGGATGGGTGATCGGTTTCAGCGGCTTGCCCAGACCCCAACTGCCGGGTGCGTCCGCCGGGTAGGGCAGCGTGTAATGGGGGCCGGGGCCGACCACCGGCTGCTGGCGCTCCAGCACCTGGCGGATGATCGAGATATATTCGCGGGTGCGGGACAGGGGCTTGGCGAAAGGCTGGCCGTACCACCCCTCCACCACCTGCGGACCCGAGACCCCGAGGCCGAGGATCATGCGACCCTGGCTCAGGTGATCCAGCGTCAGGGCATGCATCGCCGTGGCGGTCGGTGTACGGGCTGAAATCTGCACGATGGCCGTGCCGAGCTTGATGGTGCTGGTATGCGCGCCGACCCAGGCGAGGGGCGTCAGGGCGTCGGAGCCATAGGCTTCCGCCGTGAAGAATCCCCAGTAGCCCAGCTTCTCCGCCTGTTGCGCCGTGCCGATGATGTTGGCGGGCGGTTCCGCACCCCAGTATCCGGTCATCAGTCCCAGTTTCAGTGACATGTACCTGGCCCTCCCCGGCCGATTGCCGTTCTGTCGCGGCTCAGCGACTGCATTTCCTGCAGGCTGCAAGCTTGAATGCTGCACTGCACAGGCGTACGGTCCCGCCGCGCGGTGATGCCGCGTCGCGCCCGGTGCAAGGTCTGCGCGGGTGCGGTCCACGGACCATGGAGCAAGAACATGTCCATCCTCGCCTCTTCCCTCAGCCGCATCAAGCCATCGCCGACCATCGCGGTCACTGCCAAGGCCCGTGAGCTGAAAGCGGCGGGCAAGGACGTGATCGGGCTTGGTGCCGGGGAACCGGATTTCGATACGCCGGACAATATCAAGGAGGCGGCGATCGCCGCCATCCGTGAAGGCCAGACGAAGTACACGGACGTGGACGGCACGCCCGCGCTGAAGCAGGCCATCGTTGCCAAGTTCAAGCGGGAGAACGGGCTGGACTACGAAACCAGCCAGATCACCGTCGGCACTGGCGGCAAGCAGATTCTCTACAACGCGCTGATGGCGACCATGAACGAGGGTGACGAGGTCCTGATCCCGGCCCCCTACTGGGTGTCCTACCCGGACATGGTGCTGCTGGCCGGCGGAACCCCTACCTTTGCCTCTGCCGGCGCCAACGAGGGCTTCAAGCTGCGCCCCGAGGTGCTGGAGGAAGCGATCACGCCGAAGACCAAGTGGCTGATCATGAACAGCCCCTCCAACCCCTCCGGTGCCGGTTACACCCGTGACGAACTGGCGGCCCTGGGGGAGGTGCTGAAGCGGCATCCGCATGTCTGGGTCATGACCGACGACATGTACGAACACCTCGTCTATGACGACTTCGAGTTCACGACCATCGCCCAGGTGGTGCCGGAACTTAAGGATCGCACCCTGACGGTGAACGGTGTCTCCAAGGCCTATGCCATGACCGGCTGGCGCATCGGCTATGCCGCCGGTCCCGTGGAACTGATCAAGGCCATGGGCAAGATCCAGTCGCAGTCGACCTCCAATCCCTCATCGGTCAGCCAGGCCGCGGCGGTGGAGGCCCTGAACGGGCCGCAGGACTTCATCAGCGAACGCCGCAAGGTCTTCGAGCAGCGCCGCAATCTGGTCGTGGAAATGCTGAACGCGGCGGAGGGGCTGCACTGCCCGACGCCGGAAGGGGCCTTCTACGTCTATCCGTCCTGCGCCGGTTGCATCGGCAAGAAGACGCCGGAGGGCAAGGTGATCGAGACCGATACCGATTTCGTTACCTACCTGCTGGAAAGCGTCGGTGTGGCCTGCGTGCAGGGTGAAGCCTTCGGCCTCGCCCCGCATTTCCGCATCTCCTACGCGACCTCGACGGAAGCCCTGACGGAAGCCTGTTCCCGCATCCAGAAAGCCTGCGCCGCGCTGGTCTGAGGCCACTTTCCTCAAACGAGAGCTGCCACCCACAACGACGTCGCCGCCGGACTCGATCCGGCGGCCCAGCGGTGCTGCGCACAGGTGGGAGACTGGACACCCGGGTCAAGCCCGGGTGAGGCGTGGGATGGTGTGGAGATACACGTCAGGCCAGCCATGCCCGCCACCCACACTGACGTCGCCGCCGGACTTGATCCGGCGGCCCAGCATTGCCGCTCAGGTGTCAGAGACCGGATACCTGGGTCGAGCCCGGGTGCGGCGTGAGGTGGTGTGGCGGCGGCCCGATCGGCGGTACCCTATCCCTTCCGGCGCTGGTTGAGACCGATGTGGCGTCCGGCTTCCGGCGGGGGTGTCAGCTTGCCGTGGACTTCCGCAATTTCCGCCAGACGCTGCTGGACCACATCGGCCATGGGCGCGGTGCGGCGGGTGGCGCGGCTGACATGCAGCGACATCAGTTCGTTGGTGGCGGCGCGAAAGCCTTCCCTGCCGTGGATCATCTCGTGGATGTAATGGATGCGCTTCGCATCGTGGCCCAGCAGGGTGGTGCGGAACGTCAGCGGATCACCCTCCCGCACTTCCTGCAGGTAGTTGATGTGGGCCTCCAGCGAGAAGGTGCTGACCTGCTCCGCCTCCCGGTGGGCCGGGGTCAGGCCGCAGGCGTCGAGAAAGGCGTCGGTCGCATGGTCGAACACGACCATGTAATAGCCCATGTTCATGTGGCCATTGTGGTCGATCCACTCGGGCCGGACATGGTCGGTATGGATCTCGAAGGGTGCGGTGATAGGGATCATGCGCGTTTCTCCTTTTCCGCAGTCAGCGCGATACGACGGGCCTCCGCCTGTTGTGCAATCTCCCAGCGGCGGTCGTCGTCGGCACGGGACCATTCACCGATCTCGGCGCGGTTGCGGTAGCAACCGATGCACATGTCCCGACCGGGATCGAGAATGCAGACGGAGATGCAGGGGGAGGGGACGGTGGCGCGCGCCATCAGCCCTTGTCCATTCCCGCCTTCGCCCGCAGGCCGGAGATGGTGGCCGTGGGGGACAGCACGTCCGGGTCGATGCGGATCTCGATCAGGCTCGGTCCGCTTGCGGCCAGCCCTTTCTCCAGCGCGGGGAAGAAGTCTTCCGTCTTCTCCACCACGGTCCCGTCCATGCCATAGGCGTGGGCGATGGCGGCGAAGTTCGGGTTCTTCAGTTCCGTCGCGATCTCGCGGCCGGTGTAGTCCCGTTCCTGGTGCATGCGGATGGTGCCGTACATGCCGTTGTTCACGACGATGAAGACGATGGGCAGATCGTACTGCACGGCTGTCGCGAACTCCTGCCCGTTCATCATGAAGCAGCCGTCGCCGGAGAAGCTGATGACATGGCGGTCGGGGTGGGTCAGCTTCGCCGCCACGGCGGAGGGCACGCCATAGCCCATGGAGCCGGAGGTGGGGGCCAGCTGGGTGCGCCAGCGCTTGTGGCGCATGAAACGGTGCACCCAGGTGATGCAGTTGCCGCCGCCGTTGGTGACGATCGTGTCCGGGGGCAGGTTCTCGGAGATGTGGTGAATGATCTCCGCCAGTTGCACGTCACCGGCCATGGGGATCGGCGTGGACCATTCGAGGAACCGCTGATGCGCCTCCGCGATCACGCCCCTGTCCGCGCGGACAGCCATGCCCTCCACGGCGCGGGCGAAGGCGGCGGGGGTGGCGACCAGCCCCAGATCGGCCTGGTAGACCCGGCCGATCTCCTCCGGATCCGGATAGACGTGAATCAGTGTCTGCTTCGGGCGCGGAATGTCGAAGTGGCTGTAGCGTCCGGTGGTCATTTCCCCCAGCCGCGCGCCGACACAGATAACCAGGTCGGCGGTGGTGATGCGGCGCACCAGTTCCGGGTCAGGCCCGATGCCGGAGACGCCCATGTAGGCCGGTGCCGTATTGTCGATGAAGTCCTGACAGCGGAACGACGTGCAGACCGGCATGTCGTTGGCGGCGCAGAAGGCGGCCAGCCGGTCCGCCGTGTCCTGTGACCAGCGCGACCCGCCGACGATCATCACGGGCCGCTCCGACCCCGCCAGCATTTCCTCGAACCGTTTCATGTCCTCTGGCGTCGGTGCGATCTCCGGGGTGCGCCACGGGGTGCCGACCGCCGCCTCCACCGCGTCCCGCAGCATGTCTTCCGGCAGGGCAAGGGCCACCGGGCCGGGGCGGCCGGCTGTGGCATTGTGAAACGCGCGGCTGACATATTCCGGCACCCGGACCGCATCCTCGATCTGGCCGGTCCATTTGGTCAGCTGTTCGAACAGCCGCCGGTAGTCGATTTCCTGAAACGCTTCCCGATCCACCTGCTCCCGCGCTACCTGGCCGATGAACAGGATCATCGGTGACGAGTCCTGAAACGCGATGTGCAGACCGGGGGAGGCATTGGTGGCACCCGGGCCGCGGGTGACGAAACAGATGCCGGGGCGGCCCGTCAGCTTGCCATAGGCCTCCGCCATCATCGCCGCGCCACCTTCCTGGCGACAGGTGATCAGCCGGATGGAAGGCTGGTCGTAGAGGGCATCAAGCGCGGCGAGATAGCTTTCGCCGGGGACGCAGAACGCCAGATCCGCCCCGTGCTTCGCCAGGCTGTCGACCAGCAGTTGCCCGCCCGTCCTGTGATTCGTGGCCATGTGATGCGCTCCCCCCAAAGGCTGCTGCCCGTCCCGGACAGGCTGTTTGTCGGACGCTATGGTTTTCGGCCTGTCGGTGCAACATGCGACGGCCAGGGCGGGTCATGCCTGTCATCCACCGGAGGCAATTGACCGTATGCGGGTGACTGCTAGGTTCAGCCCAGACAACGGGGAGCGTGACGATGGGTTTCTTCAATTTCGAACCGGCCACATTACCGCCGGAAGCCGAGGCCTTGCGGCCCGAGGTGCGGGCCTTTCTGGCCGAGGCGCTGAAGGACAAGCGCCCCGTGGACCGGGCCTGGAACTGGATGGGCCACGATCAGGACTTCAGCCGCAAGGTGGGGGAGAAGGGCTGGCTCGGCATGACCTGGCCAACGGAGTATGGTGGCGGTGGCCGCACCTTCTTCGAACGCTATGTGGTCATGGAGGAGATGCTGGCCGCAGGCGCGCCGGTGCAGGCCCACTGGGTTGCCGACCGCCAGAGCGGTCCCCTGCTGCTGCGTTTCGGTACCGAGGAGCAGCGGAAGTTCTTCCTGCCGCAGATCATCAGCGGCAATGCCTGCTTCTGCATCGGCATGTCCGAACCGGACTCCGGCTCCGATCTCGCCGCCACGCGCACGAAGGCGGAGAAGGTCGACGGCGGCTGGAAGGTCAATGGCACCAAGGTCTGGACCTCCAGCGCCCATCTCGCCCACTACATGATTGCCCTGCTCCGCACGGACGCGGAGGACAAGCATGGGGGCCTGACCCAGTTCATCGTCGACATGAAGTCGCCGGGGCTGACCGTCAGCCCGATCATCAACCTGGCCGGCAACCACCATTTCAACCAGTGTGTCTTCGACGACGTGTTCGTGCCGGATGACCGTCTGGTGGGCAAGCCGGGCGGCGGCTGGAACCAGGTGGTGGCGGAACTGGCGTTCGAGCGCAGCGGGCCGGAGCGCTACCTGAGCTGCATCCAGCTGATCCTGGAATTGCTGGGTGTCGCGGCGCAGAGCCGTGATCCGGCGATGGTGGAGGAAGTGGGGCGCCTGTCGGCCCATGCCATGACGCTCCGCCGCATGTCCCTGTCGGTCGCGGGCAAGCTGCAGCGTGGCGAGAATCCCTCGCTGGAGGCCAGCGTGGTGAAGGATGTCGGCGGTGTGTTCGAACAGTCGATTCCGGAGATCGCCGCGCGTCTGGTGGAGGAGGAACCGACCCTGATGGGCGGCGACAACTTCCAGCAGGTGCTCGCGTTCCTGACCATGGAAGCCCCATCCTTCAGCCTGCGCGGCGGTACCCGAGAGATCCTGCGCGGCATCATTGCACGGGGGCTTGGCCTCAGATGAGTGAACTTCGCAATATCCTGACCGACAGCGTCAATGGCCTGTTCGGTGATCGCGTGACCCGCGAACTGCTCACCCGGTTCGACGAGACCGGTGACGATGGCGGCATCTGGGCGGAGGTCGAGGCCCAGGGCCTGACCCGGCCGCTGGTGTCGGAGGAGAACGGCGGTGTCGGCGGCGAATGGCGCGATGCGCATGTGCTGCTGTCCGCCGCCGGGTTCCATTCCGCGCCGGTCCCGCTGGCCGAGACCATCCTGGCGAGTTGGCTGGCGGAACGGGCCGGACTGCCGGTGCCTGAAGGCATGGCGACCATCATCGATGGCAGCGACGGCAGCCTCACCATCGCGGGCGACGGCGGCTCGGCGAAGCTTTCGGGAACCGTGGCCCGCGTGCCCTGGGCCTCGAAGGCGGAAACGGCCCTGGTCGTTGCCGCGCAGGATGGCGGTGTGATGGTCGGTGCGGTCCGCCTGTCGGACGCCCGTGACATCTCCGCCAGCCAGAACATGGCGCGGGAGCCGCGCGACGATGTCAGCTTCGACGGCGCGCCGGTGCGCGTGGCGCATCTGCCCAACGACCTGCCACGGGATGTCATCCTGCAGTATGGCGCGATGGTTCGCGCCGCCCAGATCGCCGGGGCGATGGACAAGGTGCTGACCCAGACGGTGCAGTACGCCAACGAGCGGACGCAGTTCGGCAAGCCGCTGGGCAAGTTCCAGGCGATCCAGCAGGAGCTGTCGCGCATGGCCGGCGAGGCCGCATCGTCCGGTGTGATCGCGGAGGCTCCCTTTGCCGCGCTGGACGCAGGGCAGAACCCGGAATGGCAGATCGCCGCCGCCAAGGCCCGTACATCCGAAGCTGCGGGTGTCGGGGCGACCGTCGGTCACCAGACCCATGGCGCCATCGGCTTCACCTATGAGCACAGCCTGCATTTCGCGACCCGCAGGCTCTGGTCGTGGCGCTCCGAGTTCGGCGGGGCCCGGTTCTGGGCACGCAGGCTCGGCACCCGTGCGGTGGACCGCGGGGTGGAGAATTTCTGGGCGGATATCGTTTCGGGCTAGGACAGGTGTTTCGGGCCAGGACAGGGCGCGCGGCTGTGATCCTTGGCGGCTGTGGTTACGGAGAATAGAGAAAGCATGGACAGTTTCGAATTCATCACCGTCACCCGCGATGAACGGGACGGGGGCACGATCGCCACGATCACGCTCGACAGGCCGACCAAGCTGAACGCCATGTCCACGGCCATGAACGGCGAACTGCAGGCGGCGGCCTATGATCTTGCCCGCGATGACAGCCTGCGGGCCGTCGTGCTGACCGCGGCCGGCAAGGCCTTCGTCGGCGGTGCGGATATCCGCGAGATGGCACAGCTCGACCGGCACACCGCGCGCACCTTCATCACCAACCTGCATCTGGCGATCGACGAGATCCGTCGCATTCCGGTGCCGGTGATCGGGCGCATCAACGGCTTCTGCCTCGGCGCCGGGCTGGAACTGGCCGCCGTCTGCGACTTCCGCGTCGCGGCGGAGGGCGCGAAGTTCGGCATGCCTGAAGTCCGGGTCGGCATGCCCAGCGTCATCGAGGCTGTCCTCCTGCCGCGCCTCATGGGCTGGGGCAAGGCGACGGAGATCCTGCTGACCGGGGACATGATCGATGCCGCCGAGGCCATGGTCTGCGGTCTGGTGCAGAAGGTCGTGCCGGCGGAGCAGCTTGATGTGCAGGTGGAGGCCTGGGTGCAGTCGATCATGCAGTCGGCCCCCGACGCGGTGCGGATGCAGAAGCGTCTGATCCGCAGCTGGCAGGACATGCCCATCGACGCCGCCATCAACGCCGCCATCGATGCTTTCGAGGAAAGCCACGCCGGCGAGGAGCCCCGCACCTATCTGACGCGGTTCCTGGGCGGCTGACCTGACGTCCCTGTCTCTGCCGGGGCAACCGGGGAGAGGATGCGATCAGGACCACGGGCTGCGCGAAAGGCCGCCGTCCCTGCGGCAATCCGACAGCAATCAGGCCCGCATCCGCCACACCGGGAAAAACCCCTTGTACAGGTCGCCACGCCCCGTCTATACCCGGCGGTGGAGAGGTGGCCGAGTGGCTTAAGGCGCTCCCCTGCTAAGGGAGTGGGGACTAATCCTCCCTCGTGGGTTCGAATCCCATCCTCTCCGCCATCAAGTCCTTGTTTTTGTTGATATATTTATGTTATCATGGGCCGCCTCCCGGAACCCCCGGCTTCTGCGGGGCTCCGCGCCTTGATACCCCCAACTGCGAACCCGAGAACGCTTTGGCGTGTCGATTCTCCACGCGCCCGGGTCGCTTTTCTCTACCGGCGTTTCAGCGGTTCGCTTTGGTGTTTGATTGTATGCGGCTCAGCTGAAGCCCAGCAATGCCCTCTGATCATCCCAGTGCAGCGGCAGGTCGATGCGCTTGATCAGCGTCTCGGCGGTGAGCTCCGGCGGCTGTCGCCCGTCAAGGATCGCCTCGGTGATGTCGGGTGCAAGGAATGCCAGCGGCAGGACCTGGCTGATGTAGCGGTCACTGACACTTTCTAATCGGGCGATGTCCGAGAGGGTAGCCACCCGGCCCTGCTTGAGGTCGTCGAACCAGGCATGGGCCTGCACGACGCAGCGGATGAGGCGTTGGTCCGGATTTGCCGGTGCCTCTCCCTTGTTGGGTCCATCAAGCACCAGCCGCATCTCGACGCCGCGCTTTCGGATGCAGGTCGGGATGTGGTGGGTGATTGTGGTGTCGGGCAGTTCGGTCATCGATGACAGGTCGAGCGTGATCTCGATCCGGTCGCTGCCGAGCACGACACGGTCCACGAGAACGTGAGGATGATTCCTGATTCCGATAGAGCTTGGATGGCTGGTGGCGTTCCCCGTGCCCGGGTTGGTGCTTTCGGAGACCTTGCCCAGTAGCGCGCCGATCCGGTCTGCGGGGATGCCGCTGTCCCGTGCAGCCTCTGCCAGCCGTGCCGGGTTGCTGATCAGTGCCGTGATGGCATCAGCGGTGATCCGCTCGATCTCCCGTGCCGGGAGTCTCCAGCCGCTATCGGTGGTGCTCTCCCCCACGGTGCCATTCACCAGGTGCCGTGAGACGTAATAGCGATAGCGCCTGCCGGACTTCACCGCATGACTGGGTGTCAGGGGACGGCCATCGGAATCGAACAGCTTGCCCATCAGCGGGCTGGGTTCCGTCCTGCGGGAGGGCATGCTGCGCTTCCGCCCCCGGTTGGAGATCAGCTTCTGCTGTACGGCGTCCCATGTGGTCAGGTCGATGATGGCTGGATGCAGCCCCTCGTGTATCTCGCCCTTGTGAGCGATGCAGCCAATGTAGAGCGGATTGCCCAGCAGCTTGTAGATGTAACCCCGCGACAGCGGACGCCCGCCACCTGACCGCTTCGATGCGGGTGCATCGTTCTCTATCGGCCCTTCCGCCTTGTCCTCGCTTTCACCAACTCCCCTGCGCCTGACCTTGGTGGTGAGCCCAAGGTCATCGGCAGCTTGCTTCACATGCCGGACATTCCCCAGTTCGAGATAAAGCTCGAAGACCTTTCTGACTGTTCCTGCTTCCTCCTCGTTGATGGTGAGGGTCCTGCCATCGGGCTCGTAGCCGAGCGGTACGAAGCCGCCCATCCACATGCCCTTGCGCTTGGAGGCGGCGATCTTGTCGCGGATGCGCTCTCCCGTGACCTCGCGCTCGAACTGGGCGAAGGACAGCAGCATGTTGAGGGTCAGCCTTCCCATGGAGGTGGTGGTGTTGAACTGCTGGGTGATGGAGACGAAGGAGACATCATGCGCATCCAGCACATCGACGATGCGCGAGAAGTCGGCCAGCGAGCGCGTCAGGCGATCGACCTTGTAGACGATGATGGTGTCGATCTTCTGTGCCTCGATATCCGCCAGCAGGCGGGCCAGGGCCGGGCGATCCATGGTGCCGCCGGAGAAGCCGCCATCATCATAGAGGTCGGGCAGCAGCTTCCAGCCTTCGCCGACCTGGCTGCGGACATAGGCCTCGCAGGCTTCGCGCTGGGCATGCAGGGAGTTGAAGTCCTGGTCCAGTCCGTCCTCGGTGGACTTGCGGGTATAGACCGCACAGCGCCGGACCGAGTTCTCGGTCCTTCTGCGTTTGCTTCCCTTGTCACCAGTGACAGTCATGTCTTCTGACCCTTCAGGCCGAAGAACCGGGGGCCGGACCAGCGGGTGCCGGTGATCTCGCGAGCGACGGCAGAGAGGGAGGACCATTCCCGGCCTCGGTACTGGACGCCCTTCTCGAGGATGATCACCTCGTGGGTGACGTCCTGCCAGTCACGCAGCAGGCGGGTGCCGGGCTTGATGGTCACGGCGGATGCGGAACGATGGTGATCGCTGGCAGACGTAGACGTCTTGCCATCACGCATGGACCTTGCCGCCCGTTCCAGCTGACGGACAAGGACAGCAGGCACTCCGCCCGCTGCTTCCAGCTGCGTCTCGTGTGCCACGGCACGCACGAGGATATTCCTGCGCATGTACTTCGGCGGTGGATGGCTGAAGGCCTCTTCCCAGCGTATGTGAAGCTCGGACTTGTCGAGACCGGACAGGGCATCGAGATCCTTGTGCGAGACCTTGCCCTGCCGCTTTGCCGACCGCCTGCTCACGGGATGATCCGGTAGACACGGCCACGGCCTTCCACCTTCTCCGACATCACTTTGAGCCCGAGCTTCTTGCGGACGATGCTGCTGATGGCGCCACGCACGGAGTGCTGTTGCCAGCCGGTGGCCTGCACCAGTTCGTCGAGGCTGGCACCACCGTCGCGTCGGAGCAGGTCGACCAGCAGGGACTGGCGGGTGCCTGGGCGGATGGTGTTCTTACCACCAGCTCGACCCGATGCTGCCCGCTCACTGGTCTCCGCGACACCAACGCAAGCGTGCTTGGTATCAGCATCTTGCGGAGGTTCTGCGCCAGAGGCGTCAGGCACGGAGCCACTGGGGGAGCCGGCTCCCACCTCTCCAGTGCTGGTACCCTCGTCATCGTCGGCATCGACACCGATGGCGTCCAGGCCAGCGCGGGTGATGGCGAGGGCAAACCTGTTGCCGTCCTTATCACTGCGCCAGACCCGGTCTTGGCCATGACAGGCACCAATTTGAACAGAACCGGTAGCATGCAATCCGGCGCTTGCTATTCCCTTCCCTTGCAGTGGGCGCTCTTCGACCAGACCCTTGCGAAGCAGGCTCGAGAGCACCGACGCGATGGCGCCTCCGTTGATGGTCAGGCAGTTGGGCAGTGGCAGGACGAAGCCACCCTCTGCCTGTGCGGCGTTAGACAGGATGACGAGCTGGGTGTCGGTGAGGTGGAACATGAGAGCCTCCCTGGGTCAGGGAGGCGTTTCGATCGGCGGGACCTCAGTGGTCAGCCGATACGCCTCCCACGACCCAGGGCCCTGCCGATCGGTCGGTCAGGGCCTGCACAGGGGAGGTCGAACGAGGGCTCAGGGGATGGTCAACTCCGCAGGCCAAGCAATGCTTGCCTGAGTGTGACAGTCCAGACCGAAATTCAGTTCGGTGAGACAGGCAGGGATGCTGATTTGCCAACAATGATTTGAGGTCACTCGGCAATCGGCACGTGAACCGCCCCGGGATTGCCGGAGGCCGTTTGGTTTGAGTTACGCCGCCACGCTCTGTTCGTCCAGCATGGCGTAGTATCGTTGTTCGGCTTCAGCAGGCGGGATGTTGCCGATCGGCTCCAGCAGTCGCCGGTTGTTGAACCAATCCACCCATTCCAGAGTGGCGAACTCTACGGCCTCGAACGATCGCCATGGTCCGCGGCGGTGAATCACCTCGGCTTTGTAGAGGCCGTTGATGGTCTCGGCGAGGGCGTTGTCATAGCTGTCGCCGACGCTCCCTACCGACGGCTCGATCCCAGCCTCGGCCAGCCGCTCCGTGTATTTGATCGAGATATACTGGCTTCCCCGGTCGCTATGATGGACCAGGCCACTGCGATGTGTAGGCCGTCTGTCGTGAAGCGCCTGTTCCAGGGCGTCGAGCACGAAGTTGGCGTGCGCCGTGCGACTGACGCGCCAGCCGACGATGTACCGGGCGAAGACGTCGATCACGAACGCCACATAGACGAAGCCCGCCCAGGTGGCGACGTAGGTGAAGTCGGAGACCCATAGCCGGTTGGGAGCCGGAGCCTGGAACTGTCGATTGACCTGATCGAGCGGGCACGGCGCCCCCTTGTCGCCGACCGTCGTCCGGATCGTCTTGCCGCGAATGACACCCTGAAGCCCGAGTTCCCGCATCAAACGAGAGACGGTGCAGCGGGCGACGTCATGGCCCTCGCGCTGGAGTTGCCGCCATACCTTCCGCACGCCGTAAACGCCGAAGCTCTCTTCGAAGACCCGGCGGACCTCGACCTTCAACGCGAGATCACGCCTCGCACGCTCAGACAGCAGCGACGGATCGCGTCGCCGGGCCAGGTGATCGTAGTAGGTGGAAGGGGCAATCGGCAGCATCCTGCAAATCGGCTCGACCCCGAACTCCGCCCGATGATCGTCGATGAAGGCGATCATCGCTTGAGTGGGCGGTCGAGCTCCGCCTGGGCGAAATATGCTGACGCCTTCCGCAGGATCTCGTTGGCCTGCCTGAGTTCACGGTTCTCCCGTTCCAGAGCCTTCAGCTTCTCGGTGATATCACTCGGGACGCCGGCGACAACCCCGTTATCGATCTCGGCCTTCTTGACCCATCCCGACAGCGTCCAGGGCGCACAGCCGATCTTGCCCGCAATGGAGGTGATCGCCGCCCACCGAGACGGATACTCGTCAAGGTGCTCCCTCACCATCCGAACGGCTCGCTCGCGCACCTCAGGTGAAAACTTGTTCGTCGTACTGCTCATGATGGCCCCTTCTTCTCAGGAGTTGGGGCCTCCGACAATCCCGGGGCGGTTCATTGTTGCGGATCGTCATATAGGCGACGCCAGGTCTCTTGGTGACTATGGAAGCGCGCGACCACGCGTTCTCGACGGCAACATCATCCGGTCCGGCAAATGCCGGAGCGCTCGCGATCACGAAAAGGAGCATCAGGTAAATCCACCTAATCTCCTTCAATGATCCAAGACAGCAAGCCATGGTCTCCAATCATCCCTTCACTGCGGCGACTTCCGTTGCGACCAGCGCCCTCAACTCTGCTTCCCCGAAGCGTTCAAGCGGCTTCCCATTGACAAAGAAAGTAGGTGTCTTCCGGACGCCAACTGTCTTCACATCAGCCAGATCCTGTTGAAGGACCCGTGTCGTCTGTGGGGCCTGCATCTGTGTCCGTGCCGTCTCTTGGTCCAAACCTGCCGAAATGGCCATTCTGTAAAGGACATCCGAGTTCATCTTGCCATGAGAAGCCCATTGCGGCTGGCTCCAGAGGATAAAATTCAGAACTTCCTCGAACTTGCCCTGAGCGCGTGCCGCTTCAAGGATACGGACGGCCACCTCGGATGTTTCACCATGAAGCGGCGTGTACCTGATGACGACTCGAACGGTATCGGCGTGCTCCTTCATGATATCTTTGACTATGGGATGAAAGGCGCGGCACGCTTCACAAGCCGGGTCGAAAAATTCTACAATTGTAACTGGCGCATCCTTCGGACCTAGAATCGGCGAATGCGGTCGGATGAGTGCCTGCGCGAATGTTGAATCGACTGTCGATACCTCAGCTGTTGATGCGGGCCTAGTGGCGTACCACGCTGCGCTACCGAAACCGGCTGCGCCCACGGCAAGAACAGATAAGATCAGTGCACGGCGGTTCATTCGGTTCTCTCCTTGAGCGAGAAAGTGGACAGCAGCGCTATCAGTGCAAAAGCAGCCGCCGCCAAGAGGGGAATCGGAATACCGAGGACGACTTGATTGTCATCAGTACATGATGGGCCGGAAGCAGTGCAGGGCTTGATGCTTTCCGGGATAACACCGACGTACAAGCCCAGATGCCAGAGGGCCACCACGCCGCCACCGATTGCCAGGACAATCCCGTAACGCCCGACCCGCGGATCTCGCCACCAGAGTCCCAGTCCGAGAACAATCACCAGAGGGAACATGAAGGCCCGCTGGAACCAGCACAGATTGCACGGTGTCTGGCCCAGGACTTCTCCGATGAATAGCACTGATAGCGAAGCGGCCAGCGCCACGATCCAGGCCAGAATGAGTGCGGTTTCTCCCGAAATTCGGCGCATGAGTGTCAAAGCCTCGCTTTCAGATCGGCAAGAATTTCCTCCGCCGCCGTGCCATAAGGCCACGAATCTGCAAACCCCGCCTGAGGATCAAACAACAGGAGATGCGATGTATGGCTCATTGTGTAGCCGCCCGGCGCAGAAGCTTCTTCAATCTTCTCGTAGAAGATCGGGAAAGTTTCGGCGGTGCTGGCAATCTGGTCCGGCGTACCTGTGAGCCCAACGATGCCGGCCCCAAACAAGGGCATAAACTCAGCCAGGGCTTCCGGGGTGTCCCGCTCAGGATCGATCGATATGAAGATTGGCTGCACATCGGAAGACTGATCTCCCAGACTTTCCATGACCGCAGCAACTTCGGCCAAGGTTGTCGGGCAGATATCGGGGCAATTGGCGAAGCCGAAAAACACCAGCATCCAGCGTCCCTGATAATCCTTCTCCGTTCGAACGACACCTTGATGGTCGGTCAGTTGAAATGCTGCGCGAAAAGCCGGTTCAGCAGCTTCTTCGCGTTTCTCAATCTGCCTTATCGTTTCCCATTGAAGAGCAATGAAAGCCAGGAGGGCGACACCCGCCAGAACCCACAGAGCCCTTCGAACTATTGAAAGTCGCATACCCGTTTGCCCAAACCCAATCCGCAATTGGATACTTGGATAAATGCTCTAGCAGCTAGAGGGTCAAGACGAAAAACACTACGGCTTCTCCAGCGCACATTTCTATAGTAGCTATAGATATCAGGAGGCTACCAATGCTCACCATCGGCAAACTTGCGAAGAAGACAGGAACCAAGGTTCAAACCATTCGCTACTACGAGCAGATTGAACTGATGCCGGAACCGGGAAGGACAGAAGGCGGTCAACGACGCTATGGGGACGCCGAGCTTGACCGCCTCTCGTTCATTCGTCACTCAAGGCAACTAGGGTTTTCGCTGGACGCCATTCGGGAGCTTCTGGATCTCAGCGACAATCCTGACCGGCCTTGCAACGAGGCCGATGCCATCGCACGCCGACAGCTCAAACAGGTCGAACAGCGACTGTCGCGCCTCGATGCCTTGCGTACGGAGCTGAAACGCATGGTTCGGGAATGCAGCGGCGGTCATACAAGTGATTGCAGGGTCCTCGAAGTGCTTCGTGATCACTCGGAATGCCTCACTGATCATCAGGATTTGAACGACTGAACACGGGGGCTGTCGAGCTGTTCCGTGTGCATTCGAACTCGCGGATGATCGATGAAACGCGGAGGCTTCATTTTTCTCTTGAACCTATAGTCACTAGAGCAATTACATTACCGCCATCGTCAAGAGAGGAGCGGTTCGATGAAGGTTCCACCGTTAGTTCAAGTTCTTGTTGCAGGAGCCTTTGCTTGGGGCCTGAGTGAAGGCCTGCCAGTCTGGCAGTTCGACGGCGCTCTGGTGACTGTTGCGGTCTGGATCGCCAGTATTGCGGGTGCCGGATTTCTGGCTATCGCACTGAACATCTTCCGTATTCACAAGACGACCTTTGATCCCCTGAACCCGTCCAAGGCTCAGAAACTGGTTGTGTCAGGTCTTTACCGCATAACCCGGAATCCGATGTATGTCGGAATGGCATTCCTGTTGTTGGGATGGTGTCTCTATCTTGGAGACGTAATTGCGTTTCTAGCAATTGCCTTGTTCGTGGTGTCCATGAATCACTTGCAAATCAAGGCCGAAGAAAGCGCGTTGCAGGACAATTTTGGCGACGACTACTTGCGGTACACGCAGCGCGTGCGACGTTGGCTTTGATGCTGGAGAAACGAAATGGCTAATTGTTGTGGAAATGACGCCAAGTTTGATGGCGTCTCGGATGATTATAAACGCAGGCTTTGGATCGTCATCGCGATCAACGCTATGATGTTCACAATCGAAATGATTGCCGGGCAATACGCGGAGTCACAGGCGTTGCAGGCCGATGCGCTCGACTTCCTGGGCGATACGCTGACCTACGGGATCTCACTTGCGGTCATTGGAGAGGTGGTTCGGTTCGTTTGAACAGTTTCGAGCCGTTTCTTAGGTGGATTTTCCGCTTGGTTATGCCGCCACCGGGATTGGTTGCAACTTGATGTGATATGCCTGATCGGGCGTTTGCCCTTCCAGCGATGAATGCGGTCTCCTTGTGTTGTAGAAGGCCAGGTATCGGTCGATGCCCTGTCGGGCGGCTGACACGCTTTCATAGGCGTGCAGATAGACCTCCTCGTATTTGACGCTGCGCCAGAGCCGTTCGACAAACACGTTATCGCGCCAAGCGCCCTTGCCATCCATGCTGATCTGGATGTCGGCGTCCTTCAGCGCCTTGATGAAGTCAATGGACGTGAACTGTGATCCTTGGTCCGAGTTCATGATCTCCGGCTTGCCATATCTGCGCAGGGCATCATTCAAGGCCTCCAGACACGGCGCTGTTTCCAGCGTCACCGACAGCCGCCAGGCCAGAACCTTGCGGCTGAACCAGTCCAGAACGGCGACCAGATAGACGAACCCTCGGGCCATGGGAATGTAGGTAATATCCATGGCCCAGACCTGATTGGGCTGCGTCACGGCCAGCTTGCGCAGCAGGTAGGGATAGATCCTGTGACCGGGCGCAGGCTTGCTGGTGTTCGGTCTGCGATAGAGCGCCTCAATGCCCATCGTTTTCATGCAGGTTGCCACGTGCAGCCGCCCGGCCGTGAAGCCTTCCTGCCGCAGCAACCCTTTCATCATACGGCTGCCCGCGAACGGGTAGTCCATGTGCAACTCGTCAATTCTGCGCATAAGCTTGAGGTCCGCCGCACTGGTCGGGCGCGGCGCGTAATACAGGCTGCCCCGGCTGATCCCGAGAAGCCGGGCTTGCCGTGTCAGGCTCAGCCTGTGGTCCGGGCCCGTCATTTCCTTGCGCTCGGCAACAGACCGGCCTTGTCGAGCGCGCCCTCTAAAAAATCGTTTTCCAGCGCCAGCTGGCCAATCTTCGCGTGCAGGGACTTTACGTCGATCTGCGGCTCTTTCGCGGCCTTTGGCGTGTCATCGAAGACACCCGTTACGCCCTCAAGCAGCTGATCCTTCCACTGCTTGATCTGATTGGGATGCAGGTCGAACTGCGTCGCCAGCTCGCTCATCGTCCTGTCGCCCTTCAGCGCCGCCAATGCGACTTTCGCTTTGAAGGCAGGGCTGTGGTTCCGCCTGGGTCGTCTTGTCATCTTCGCTCCTTCGTCCCGGCAACGCTGCCGGATTGGGAGCAGAAAATCCACCTAACTCAACTGTCCAGATTTGTCGGGCCACCTCTTGCTACTTCAAGTTCAGATCTTAGGGCTGACATGCGCGCTATCCTGAGATCAACCTTCGCCAGATGTGCCTTGGCGATTCTGGTCACATCCGCGCAGGGATGATGAATTTGTCCCGTAATATCGAGCAACACACGCACATCTTTTTGAGAGAACCCCATCTCGCGGCTATTCTTGATAAATCGAAGCAAGCCGAGATGGATCTGGTCATAGATCCGTGTGTTACCTGGCGACCGCCTTGGTTCCGGGAGCAGTCCAATTTTCTCATAATATCGGATGGTAGCGGGCTTGCATCCGGTTAATGCAGCAAGTCGTCCAATCGAAAATTCAGTAATGGACATCCTGCACCTTGTTCAAAGTACGCCAAACCATGATCATTGTTGTGCAATCATGGGCTGCATATCTGATCGATAAGTATCAAACACCAATTAGATATCCATGCCGTCAATCTATCACACGGTTGGTTCAGGATCGACATCCAGCTGCATTTGACGCCATTGGACCTGCATATACCAAGTGACGATGCCCTTGGTGCAATCGACGCAGACGATCGGGCGATACAAGCTGCAAAAGGGGTCAATTGTGTGATGCCACCAATTGACCTTCCTGTAAGTGGAAGGTATATTTGGGCTACATGATACGCTCTCTGCTCACGTTTGCACTGATTGCTTTGCTGATGGCACCTCAGTTTGTCACAGCGAAGGACCATCATGATGCGATGGTCGGTGCCGCAGGTTCCGAGACGCCACAATCCGATAGCCATACATGTGCAGAAATGGATACGGATTGTGGTCAGGCGGATATCGTACTCTGCTGTGACATGATCGTGGGCCACTGTACGACCGCGATGAGCGTTCCCGGATCTATGACATTCGCGAACTTGGCGGACGGCAGCTCCGGAAATCACCTTCCCGAAGACCTTGTTCTCGACGGTCAATCTCCATCATTTGATCCGCCACCACCGCGAGTTTGAAGCTTATTCCCACGCACTGGATTGCCTGAAGAGCGCACGCTCTTTCGGGCGGTATAAGCTTGAAACAACGCGAAAGAACCAAAGATCATGAAATTTTCCCGTAAGCGCAGAGGCCTTGTGGCCCTTGCCCTCTCCACGATGCTCGTTTCGGGCATGACTCAGACAACCTTTGCCGCTGGCTCGCATGACGGCGGACATGGCGACAAGAAATCCGAAAAATCAGAAATCGGTTACCCGGGAAAGGCGTCTGCCACGACCCGCTCGATAACCGTGGAAATGTATGACACCTACTACAAGCCTGAGAAGCTTGAGATCAAGGAAGGTGAGACAGTCCGTTTCGTTGTCGTGAATAAGGGAGAACTTGTTCACGAGTTCAATATCGGAACTCCGAAATCTCATGCGGAACACCAGCCGCAGATGATGGAGATGATGGAGAAGGGGGTGCTGGAGATTGACAGGATCCGTCATGACAAGATGCAGCACGGAGAGGGCGGCATGAGCCACGATCACGCCAACAGCGCGTTGCTGGAGCCCGGGCAGTCAGCGGAGATTGTCTGGACATTCGACACAGAGGCGAAGCTCGAGTTCGCCTGCAACGTCCCAGGCCATTATCAGTCCGGCATGGTCGGACCGATCAAGCTCAACGACTGACAGGTCGAATGGAGGCATCAACATGCGTATTCGCAATCTGACTGCCGCCATTGTGGCGCTGGGGCTTTCAGCCCCGGCGCTCGCTGGCGAGTACAATCTCACAGTTGATCGTGTGGAGATCGACACCGGGAACTTCACCAAGACGGGCATCGGCTACAACGGCGCAACGCCTGGTCCGGTTCTGCGGTTCAAGGAAGGTGAAGATGTCACCATCAACGTGACAAACAACCTGTCCGAGGACACGTCTGTCCACTGGCACGGCCTGATCCTGCCTTATCAGCAGGACGGTGTCCCGGGGATCAGCTATGACGGCATCAAGCCTGGTGAAACTTTTACCTACAGGTTTCCGATCGTGCAGAACGGCACCTACTGGTTCCACAGCCATTCAGGCTTTCAGGAGCCGGACGGAGCCTATGGCGCTCTTGTCATCGAACCAAAGGAGCGCGAACCCTACAGCTATGACCGCGAGTACGTGGTCCAGTTGACGGATGCGCATCCGCATTCGGGCGACCGCATCTTGCGCAACCTCAAGATGATGCCGGACTACTACAATCGAAAGCAACGCACGTTGCTCGATTTCTTCGATGACGCCGGAGAAAAGGGCCTCGACAAGGCACTCTCGGATCGGGGCGACTGGGGCGAGATGCGCATGATGCCGACTGACATCGAGGATGTTCACGGCTACACGCCACTGATCAACGGCAAGGGACCGGATCAGAATTGGACCGGTATGTTCAAGTCTGGCGAGCGTGTACGCCTTCGCTTCATCAATTCCTCGGCAATGACCTACTTCGATCTCCGCATTCCAGGGCTGAAGATGACGGTGGTGCAAGCGGATGGTCAGAATGTTCAGCCCGTGGTTGTCGATGAACTTCGCATCGCTGTCGCTGAGACATACGATGTGATTGTCCAGCCGACCGAGGACAGGGCTTACACCATATTCGGTGAATCGATGGGGCGCACCGCGTATGCCCGCGGAACGCTGGCCTCCCAAGAGGGCCAGACAGCAGAAGTGCCGGAGATGCGCAAGGATCCGTTGCTGACCATGGCGGACATGGGGATGTCCGGAATGAATATGTCGGGCATGGACATGTCTGATGGGGGCGGACACGGCGGCCATGGCTCTGGCGGTCACGACACCCTGGCTGCCATTACCGGCGAAAGCATGGACCATTCCAAGATGGGTAATGACATGCCGAAGAAGGACGGCGGGATGGACCACTCCAAGATGGGCCATGACATGCCGAAGAAGGACGGCGGGATGGACCACTCCAAGATGGGCCATGACATGCCGATGAAGGACGGCGGGATGGACCACTCCAAGATGGGCCATGACATGCCGAAGAAGGACGGCGGGATGGACCACTCCAAGATGGGTCATGACATGCCGAAGAAGGACGGCGGGATGGACCACTCCAAGATGGGCCATGACATGCCGAAGAAGGACGGCGGGATGGACCACTCCAAGATGGGCCATGACATGCCGAAGAAGGACGGCGGGATGGACCATTCGAAGATGGGCCATGACATGCCGATGAAGGACGGCGGGATGGACCATTCGAAGATGGGCCATGGCGCAATGGCCAAGGGCGCGGACCCATTCTATGCACCTGGCAGCGGTCTGACGCCGGAAGCTGCGAATGGCGGCAAGTTCCTGTCCTACGCAGATCTCAAGGCCCAGAACCCTCTCTACGTGGATCGCCCGCCTACTAGGGAGATCAAAATGGAACTGACGGGCAACATGGAGCGCTATATCTGGTCCATTAATGGTGTGAAGTACAAAGACGCAGACCCGATTGTATTGCAGTACGGAGAGCGTGTGCGCTTCAAGTTCATCAATGGAACAATGATGACGCATCCGATGCATCTGCATGGCATGTGGTCGATTCTCGACGTCGGCGCCGGCAAATGGAATCCGATCAAGCATGTCGTCAGTGTCGCGCCAGGCACTACGGTTTACATGGAGACAGAGGTCGATGCGCCGGGTGAGTGGGCCTTCCATTGCCATCTTTCCTATCACGCTGATACCGGCATGTTCCGCAAGGTGATTGTCGAAGGCGGACCATCTGACAAGGCAGCCTCTCTGTCTGCCGATGGGAAGGGCTGATTGATGCGGAAACTTCTGAAACTGGTAACTGGCGCGCTCGTTGCTCCAGCACTGTTCATTCCGGCCTCTGCATTCGCAGAGCCAATTGTCTGGGGTATCCAGGCCGAACAGGCCGAATATCGTATCAATGAAGGGTCGGATATCTTTGCCTGGGACTTCGACGCAATGGTGGGTAGGGACGAATTGAAGTTCGTCTTTCGAAGCGAGGCCGAATATGCCATTGCCGAAGACAGTTTCGAGACGCTGGAGAACCAGCTTCGACTGCAGACTCCAATCTCGGACTTCTTTGACGCCGTGGTTGGTGTGCGATTGGATACACCGGAAGGTCCCGACCGGATCCATGGTGTGATCGGTCTGCATGGGCTGACGAAGCAGTGGTTCGAAGTCGATGCTGATCTGTTCATCTCCGACAATCCGTCTGCGCGGTTCGAAGTTGAGTATGAAGGGCTGATCACGAACCGGATCATCTTCGTGCCCAGCATCGAACTGGATATCCCGTTCACGGATGATCCGGCGGTTGGCAATGGTGCTTTCGCCCCGACGCTCGAAGTGGGCGGACGACTGAGTTACGACCTCGTTGACCGTCTGGTCTCGCCCTATGTCGGCGTTCATTACGAACGGAAGTTTGGCGCGACAGCGGATCTGGCCAGGGCCGGAGGTGAGGACGCTGGTGCGGTGTTCTTCGTGATTGGTGCACGGTTTCTCTTCTGATTTGTTCAGCCCGGTAGCGCCCATCTGCTGCCGGGCTGCACAGCTCGTGAATGCCTACGTCTTTCACATCTTTCACATCAGAATTATTGAATCTGTTGCATGAACAATCTTGACGATGTTCTGCATTGGGCGATGACATTCATCGGGCTTCAGCTTGGTGATGGATCCCCAGTGTGGCTCCACCCTCTCTTACATGTTGTATTGATAGCTATGCCATTGGCGTTGGGGTTTCTGGCTGTTGCATTGACTGTGACAGGTATCCGCCGCCGCCTTCGCAATCGTCACATGGCACGACCTGGGCCAGATGGACTGCTATATCTCCCGACGAATGTATTCCGCTACATCATTTCGTATTCGCGAAAGGAACAGGTGGGCCTCGTACTCTTGGGGCTTCTGTCGATGCCAGTATTGTATGCAACACTGGAGCTGCCAAAGCTGATCATCAACAGTGCCTTGGCTGACGAACATGTGCCTGCGTCATTCATTGGTTACGATATCAGTCAGATTGAACACCTGTTCATTTTGTGTGGTATTTTCCTGATTGCAGTGATCGCAAACGGGTTCCTGAAATACATCATGAATGTCTTCAAGGGCCGTGTTGGTGAGCGGCTACTTCGTCGCTTGAGACTTCTGATCGTCCGGCTCTGGCGTCGTGGTCATGGCCCGACGCGACGGTCAGAGGTGATACCGCTGGTGGCGCAGGAAGTCGAACCCATTGGCGGGTTTGCATCAGACGCCTTCTCCCTGCCGATGTTTCAGGGCGGCACGTTCATTACCATTCTCGTGTTCATGTTTGCTCAGGAGCCGGTCCTTGGCGCTGCGGCGCTTGTCCTTCTGCCGGTTCAACTTTTGATCATCCCGAAGATGCAGCGCCGCCTCAATAGACTCTCCCGTCAGAGGGTGGCGGAGCTGCGGGCGCTTGGCGGTGTTCTGGGTGAGCAGGCTGCCAAAGTTGAAAGAGAAAGCACCGATCTGATTCTCGCGGCGGGATCCTTGCGGAAAATCGAAACCATTCGGATCAATATCCACAGGGCGAAGTTTTTTATGAAGGCTCTGAACAATTTTCTCACCGCTCTGACGCCGATATTTTTCTATTCGATTGGCGGCTTTCTTGTGATCAAGGGCAGCCTGACGCTTGGCGCTCTTGTGGCAGTACTCGCCGCATACAAGGACTTCTCGGCGCCGCTGAAGGAGCTCTTTGGCTACTACCAATCCATGGAAGACGTCCGAATACGCTACGAGGAGGTTCGGCGTTTTCTACTGCTCGGTGATGCCATGCATCGGGCAGACAGATTATGAATGATGCGCTCCGCTGTCCCCCGATCTTTGTTAGAGTTTTCCGCTTCTTGCTCCGCTCCAGAGCAAGGAGATGAAACCGAGTTTCATTGGCTTCAATTTCACAGTCCAGTCGCTGAATGGGCGACTCTTCGGCTGAATTGGGAGGGATCGTGGAATTCACCGCACTCGAGCTTGTTCTGCTGCCAGTTGGCCTCGGTCTGCTGGGGTTCATTGAGCCATGTACGATTGGCGGACATCTCCTGTTTCTTGATACCCAGAATGAACGGAGCCGCCGCGAAAAGATTCGCGCGTTACTGACGTTCGTTGCTGCCCGCTCCCTGATCACAGGGTTGTTTGGAGCGCTTGTCGCATTTCTCGGTCCAAATTTGATCGGCGCGCAGACCGGAGCCTGGCTTCTGTTCGGCGTAATCTACCTGATAGTCGGGCTGGCTTTGTTGCTCGGTAAGGGCGGCCTTATCAAACACAAGGTCGACCTTGCGCCCGCATCATGGAGACGCGCCAAGAGCCCATTCGTTCTAGGGTTGGCTTTCGGTTTGAATATACCTGCCTGTGCTGCGCCGATCTTGTTCGGATTGCTCGGATTGGCCGCGACTGTCGGCACAGTAGCAACCGGGTTTGCTATGATGTTTTTCTTTGGCCTCTTCCTTTCATCACCACTGGCTGTGTTCGCAGCCGTACCCCGATTTGCAGTCTGGCTTCAAAATCTGGGTGCACGATTGAAAAGGAATGGTTGGTTTGTTGGGGCCATCTTCGTTTTGCTCGGGGCCTGGTCCATCTGGTTCGGCATTTTTGTGGACCCAGCAAACTGGAGCGGAAAATGAGCACCCGTGGCCGGTTCAGAAGTGTTGCGACGGCAGGCATCACATTTCAGGCAGGGTCAGCCGCAGTTGATTCAGCAACCATCATGTCCGCACTGATCTTTCAACTGACAGGCAATCCCATTCTGGTCGGAGCCGTTACCGCGATCCTGCGATTTGGCTGGTTGTTTCCACAACTTTTTGTTGGCTTCCTGGCACAACGCAGTGGTGCCAGCATGCGCTATTATTTCATCGGCGCATTCGGACGTGCGGGGTGGATGGCGGCGCTGGCAGCGGTCCTTTTTTTTGGAGCCGGACTGCAGACACATCTGCTGGCCGTTCTTGTGATGTTGATCTGGACTGCATATGCATTCACTAGCGGAATAGTTGCGGTGCCTTACACTGATATTGTCGCGCGATCAGTTCCCTCGGAACTGAGAAGCCGTCTGCTGGCCACGCGCTTTTTCGGCGGCGGCCTCCTCGCATTGGCGGTCGTGGCCATTGCCGACCACGTGGTCGGGACCCTCGCCTTTCCCCTTTCCTATGCAGCAATCATCACAGTTGCCGCGGCTTTGATGTTTCTGTCGTCTGTCGTGTTTTCCGCAATGGGGGAGCCGCAGGCGGCTTCTGATAAGGCGAGCAGATCCACATTCTTCCAGTACCTGAGGGATGGCGTGACCGTGTTCCGAACTGACCTGAATTTTCGAAAATTCGTATACGCGCAATGGTGCGGTGGTGCCGTGCTGATGGCAATGCCTTTCTATGTCGTGCAGGCTGATTCCGTCGGAGTAAGCCTCGAGAACGTCGCGTTGTTGCTGGGCGCTCAAACCGCAGGCAGTCTCGGCTCAAATGTAATATGGGGCTGGTGGGGTGACAGGTTGGGCAAAGTCAGTCTGTTGAGAGTGGTCTCGATCGGGAGGATCCTGCCGCCCGCCGCTATTTTGATTCTTGCACCGGCTCAGTTTTTTGGACCCGACCAGATGCTGTTCCTGTTCGTCGGGACATTTTTTGTCCTCGGCGCGCTCGCCAATGGCCTGACCATCGCGGTTATCGGATTCCTGATGGAAATCTCACCCGACGACAGGCGTCCAGCCTATACCGGCTATTTCAATGCGATCACGGCACCGTCGTTCCTGTTGCCGCTGCTTGCGGGCATTATCATCTCGATGTTCGGACTATCCATCATTTTCATGATCTCCTTGGTGGCCGCGATTCTTCAGCTTTTCTTTCTGTTCAGAATCGCGACTAGGGAAGCCAGATAGACGGGGATGGCAGGCTGTTTAACCGATCTGCCCAAGAACCGGAAACGTGCCCAGTAGCCAGAACGCAAACGCCGAGAGGTATCCGCTCATCATCGCCACACCCACAATCACTACGACTAGGCCCGCTCCCTGATGGAGGCGACGGCCCACACGACCAACGGCACGCAACCGCCCGGCCAGTTTTTCCGTGAACACTGCGGCGACCAGAAACGGGACACCAAGTCCGGCGGAGTAGATAGCAAGCAAGATGATCCCCTCCACGACCGTTGCAGAGGCCGCGCTGGTCATCAGGATCGTCCCGAGTATCGGCCCAATGCATGGTGTCCAGCCAAACGCGAAAGCCAGACCGAGCACGTAAGCAGAGAACGGGCGTCCACCGGGTATCTGAAGGTGCAGGCGAAAGTCCCGTTGCAGGAAGCTACCGGATGCGACACCCAGCATGAACAGGCCAAAGAGAACAACGACCGCTCCGCTGACAATGTTCAGCTCATACTGATAAACAAGCAATGTGCGACCGAGCGCGGTCGCACTGGCTCCGAGTATGATGAATACTGTGGAAAATCCAAGGACGAAGCACAAACTGAGGCCAATCGCAGCAATCGTCTCTCTATTTCTTCCTCGCGTGGAAGCCGGGCCAGAGGATTGACCGGCGATATAGGAGACGTATCCTGGTATGAGTGGCAACACGCAGGGTGACAAAAAGGAAATGGAACCCGCCAGAAAGGCGGCCCCGATACCCAGCAATGTCAGCTCTGCCGTCATCTGGTTTCGTCATTCAGGCTGGCCACAGGCCTGAGTGCCCACCAGAAGGCCACGCCGGGTACCACAAGCCATTGTAGCAGTGGGCTGAGGCCTGTTCCGAACCATGGCATCACGGGCATGATCTCCCGGTAGGCCCAGGCTGACCGAACATCGATATTCAGCCATTCGCTGAAGATGGTGTAGGCGATCCCCATCGTCAATGTGGCGGCGATCACCGGTCTGACACCTTGTTGCGGCCAATCGTGCCGGCCCAAAGCCAGTAGCGACAATATGAGCGTGCTCGACGCGATCAACAGGTCACCGGCGGTGCAATGAACGGCTGCAAACGCATTCTCGCGGAAGGGGGAATCAGTCCAGATTGTGTATAGTGGAAGGTGCAGGAATTCCCACGCAAGATTGCCGATTGCACTGACGATGAAATAACGCCGCAGGCTTACCAGCCAATTTCGTCCGGATATCGGCGCATTCTCTTCGGCACGTGTATCGCTCTTCAAAACATGTTCCTCATTCTCTCCCAGAATCCTGGTTTGGATTGCAATTTCGGCGGCCAAACCCGATGGGAGAGACCGTTGACGTAGAGTAGGAGGTTCACGGGCTCGAAATTCAGCCCATGAAAATTCGCAGCCCATCGACCGCCACGATCGATCACATGAGTAACAACGCCGTGCACTTGCATTCCATCATCCATGACCTTGAATTTGTGCCCATATTGCTGGACGAGGGATCGCGTTTCCGCCTCATCCTGATCTGGCAATTTGGTTAGAAAGGACCAATTGACCTCATTCAATCCATGTAATTCACCAAAATTCATAACATTTTCAGCAATATCCCTTTCTGGATCAGTGGTAATAGTTATAAACTGAACCATATTTTTCATAGGTGTCTGGTTGATCATTTTCTGCACGTCGGCGATTTTCTCCGCGTGAAGCGGACAGATATCGGGACATCGGGCATATACAAAATGCAGGATCAGGATCTTGTCTGCGAGATCCCGTAGCGTCACGGGATTACCTCTCAGGTCAGCGAGTTGGAAGTCCGGCGCTGGTCTGTCGATGATCTGGAAATAATTCGATTTTGCTGTCAATTCAGCATCAAGAGACTCACCGGGATGATTTGCTGTCGCTTGGCCGGCAAATACCAGGAAAACAGCGACTAAGAGAATTGGGAAAAATTTTGATGGCATACGGATGCTCCCATGAAGCGAGCGCGTCTGCCGCCCCGGAAGGCGGCAGACGCTGGTTGGCTAATCAGCCCTTGTCATCAGATGAAGGATTGTCTGCCTTCATGTGATCGCTCATGGCCGACATCATTTTGTTACATTTTTCCATCATTGGTGCCATCTGCTGCATCATTTTCATCATCCCGGCCATTTCGCCTTCCTGCATGTCATTCTGCATCATGGACCCATGCTCCATCGTGCCACCGGGTGATTTTTCGGCACCGGCAATGGCGGAGACTGAGGCCATTCCTGCCATGGCCACAGTCAATGCGAGTACTTTAACGATCTTGAACATCATATTTTCCTTTCGAAGGGTTGGTGGTGGGTTGGCAGTTCACGAGTGAATGCTGCCTTTCGCCGACGGCTGATTGTCGGCTACGGGTTGATCAGAGCACTTCCTGTCTGAACAACCGCGCATACAAAGGCCCATCGCGCACATCAGAACGCAGGGCAACAAGCTGATAAGAATTGGCGCAATGCCAAACGCGATCAGCGAATTCTGGTATAGAAGGGAGATCAGGACAGTACCCGCGACACCAAGCAACGAAAGCCGTCGAGGCGACATTTGAAGCCGTGACCACCCTTTCAGGAAATTTCTTCTGAGCCGATCACTGGATTGATTGAGTTCCATCACTATTTCCTTCCTGCTCGCTCTGCCGCGATGGTTTTTTCGAAGAATGCGATCATTTCGGGTGTGTCCCACTCGGCTGGTCCGATTATTCGTGAGAGTTCCGCGCCGTCAGGGTCTATCAACAAGGTTACCGGTAGCCCGTAGGCCCCTAGATTCCGGGCCGATGCGCCCGTTTCATCGATGAGAAGCCGAAGGTGCTTCACTCCGATCTTGTCGAAAAATGCCCGCACCACCTTCGGGCCTGCCCGGTCTATTGAGAGGGCGAGAACCTCAAAATTCTCTCCTCCAAGTTTGCCCTGGAGTCTGTCCAGCGTAGGCATTTCGTGGCGGCACGGCGGACACCATGTCGCCCAGATGTTGAGCAGGATGACCTTGTCGCGCCAGTCCTCAAGTGTCAGGCGATTGCCCGTTTCGTCTGCAAAGACGATGGCGGGAACGGGCCGCTTTGCGTCGTGAAGCGGCATGGTTGTGGGTTCAGCTCCCGCTGAAACGGCGGTGAACAGAAGAAAAAATGATGCAAGAACGGATATTCTCATTGAGCCATTCCCTCCGAGCTTTCTCTCAGTCGTTCGACGAGTGGCAGGATTGTGTTCGTCAGTGCGTCAGGCGTGACAGGTCCGATATGCTTGTAGGCAATGCGACCGTCCCGACCGATCACGAATGTTTCGGGGACGCCGTACACGCCGAATTCGATCCCCACTCGCCCGTTGATATCTGCGCCTGTACGTGTGTAGGGGTCGCCGAGCTGCTCCAACCATGCTGCGGCGTCCTGAGGCTGGTCCTTGTAATTCAGTCCATGGATCGGAACGATCTGCTCTCGTGCCAGCCGCATGAACAGGGGATGCTCCGCACGGCATGCGGTGCACCAGGATGCAAACACATTGAGCAGGGCAACGTCCCCCTGAAGGTCACTACTTTGAAGACCCTGTGTGCGTCCGAGAACCGGAGGCAGATCAAAGACAGGCACAGGCTTGCCGATCAATGCTGATGGGATATTTTTCGGATCCAGGGTCAGTCCGACGCCCAATGCAGTGCCAATGACGCTGAAGATGAGTAGCGGAACGGCGAACCTCAGGTATTTTCCTGCAGGGGCGCTGTCTTCTTGTGGTTCCTGGAGGGTGGATTCAGTCATCACTGTCGCTCCGGCTTTCTGATCCGGATCGAAGGTACTTGATCAGAGCGGCTACACTGAGGCCCAGCACCAGGATGACTAGAATCCAGACCAGACCCATGCCCCACATCATTCCGCCCATATGTTCCATCATTTCACCTTCTCCCTGATTGCGGCCTGCCTGCGGGCCGTAATGTGTTTCGGCCAGCGGGACTTGATGTATGCAAGGACAGACCAGATCTCGTCGTCCGATAGGACGTCTCCAAAACCCGGCATGTCCGTGAGATATCCCGCAGGGGCATGTGCTGCCGTTCCGTCCCGCGTGATCGAGAACAGGATCGCGTCCGGATGATGCCAGGTGTGCCCGGTTTCATCGTGAGGCGGGGCCGGCAGTCGCCCATCCGGCTTGCGAGACCGCCAGTTCGGTTGTCCCTCCAGATTCGTGCCGTGACAGGACGCGCAATAGGCGACATATACCTCGGCACCACGTGCGACCTGTTGAGGGTTTTCATGATCAGCCTGACCAGCATGGCCCGGCCAGGCGGCCATCATCGAGACGCCGGCCAGCGTAGCGACAAGGGTGACACGCATATGGCCAGTCCCGATCATGGACGGTGGCATCGGCATCATTCGACAGCATAGATTCGCGGGGATTGAGAGCCGATTTCGTAGGTTGTGAAAGGCTCCGTCTTCCGGCCCGACATCCCGGGTGAACCCTGTGGCATGCCCGGCAGCGTGATCCCGACGATCTTCGGCTGCTCGCTGAGCAATCTTTCGACGCTTGCAACCGGCACATGGCCGCTGACGACATAGCCGTCAATCATCGAGAGGTGACAGCCTTCGAAATTCTCGGGAATTCCGGCCATTCGGCTGAGCTGTGCCAGTTCGTGGGTAGGCTTGACGGTGACGGTAAATCCGTTCTCGCGCAGATAGCTGGCATAACTCTCACAGCAGCCGCATTGCGGGTTCTTGTAGAGCGTTACATCGCGCGATGATTCTTCGGCATATGCCGGTGCAGTTGTCCAGATCAGCAGCCCGAGCAGAGCAAGTGAAAGGTGTTTGCGCATGATTGATTTCTCCTTTGATGCAGATCAGCTAACGCGTATGACGCCCATCATTCCGGCAGCCTGATGCTCGAGAATGTGGCAATGGAACATCCAGTCGCCCGGATTGTCGGCAACCAGGGCTATGTCGACCCGCTCCCGCGGGGCCATCATCACGGTGTCCTGCCATTCACGATGGCGGGTAGGTTCGCCGCTCCGTGCGATCACCCGGAACGAGTGCCCGTGCAGATGAATCGGATGATGCCAGGCCGTGGCGTTCGTCATGGAGATGATGTGGCTTCGGTCCTGCTCGAGGGTCAGGAACGGCTCCAGCACATGACCTTCAGCAGCAACGCCGTTGACGAACCAGACGCCTGAACCGCGCATCATGTTCATCATGCCGCCAGTCCGGCCTTCACCCATGCTGCCGCCCATATCCGACATGACCATCCGGCCCATCATGCCGCCGTTGAATACGACCTCATGCCTGATGGCGGTTTCGACTGAAGGCTCCGGAAGCCCGTTGGACGGCAACTCGATTGGCCAGTCTGGTGGGCTCGATCTGAGCGGCGCAGCCGCATAGGTCAGTTCCGTCAGTTGATACTCGAGCCCTTTGTAGAAGCGGTCGATGACGGCATTGCGGCTGCCGGGCCGGTCCGTCATGTCGAGAATGAGATCGACACGCATGGCCGGGCCAATGACGACCTGCCCGTTCGCCGGAGAATGCGGGCTGACCGGCTGGCCATCAAGCGCGATGACCATTGGCGCATGCCCTTCGAAATCGAGGGCAAATATCCGGGCATTGGCCGCATTGACCAGGCGCAGGCGAATTCGCTCGCCTGAGCGCACCACAAGATCACCGGGAGCGCGACCGTTGATAGTCACGGTGTTTCCGACCCTGCCATTGTGGCTCATGTCGTGTCGGTTGCCGAAGTCACCACGGATCGACCCATCCGGCCCCAGCCGCCAGTCGTCCAGCATCCAGGTCAGATCGCGATCGACCCGAACAGGATCGTGCTCTTCGATGATCAACGGGCCGTACAAGCCGCGCCCGACCTGCTCGAAGCTGCGCTGATGTGGGTGGTACCAATAGGTCCCCGCATCCACGGCATCGAATTCATACATGAACTTGCCACCGGGTTGGATGGGGGCCTGAGTCAGATAGGGCACCCCATCCATTGCATTGGGCACCCGAACTCCGTGCCAATGGACAGTGGTCGGCTCGTCAAGGTCATTGGTCACCGACACGCGAACGCGGTCACCCTGGCGAACGCGGAGTTCCTGACCTGGCACGCTGTTGTTGTAGGCCCAGACAGCTGTCTGGTCAGACGCAGCGGCGGTCAATCGGCTATGCCCCGGCGCAGCGCGCAGATCAAATTCCTTCACCGCAGCCTGCCGGGTAGTGGCCCTGAGGGATGGAGGCATGACCGCCACCCCCATGTTGGCCATGAGCAGCGACAACATGCTGCGGCGCGACAGCACCGCATCGCGAAATTGAGACATTTTCAGAAGAGTTCCCGAAGCGCGGCACCTGCGCGAAATGGGGCAGATTGCCGACATTCATCCGAACACCATCGCCCCTAGGCCAACGGTGCGTGAAAGACAGCCTGGCCGGATCGAAATCCGACTGGTGTCAGTTCAGGATGATTGCCTTCGGAGGGAACGGGTCGGGTGATGCCTGTCGACCGATTGAAAAATCAGGGACATCAAGAAATGCGACGCGGTGCATCGAGGGAATGTCTGATTCAGTCGCGGCAAACGCTATCATGTGGGAAGTGAAGCACATTTCACCGCACGACATCGTTGACGGACCGTCAACATCACAATCACCGCACTCGACCATGCCTGCGTGAACATCGGCGGTCGCCAGCATCTGCATTTTCATGCTGGCTGCAGCCGATACATTGGCAAAGGCAGCTGTGCCGAAGGCGGCAAGCAGGGCAAGAACCAGAATATGCGCCGTCATTTTCATGCGTCGATCTTTACCTGCAACATTGGCAGGTGTCCATTCACAACCCGAGGAACAGCGAGAGCGTTCTGCTTAACCAGCACAGCAGGACAGCCTTGCAATATCCTTGTCGAAGGTCTGTGCGGCCAGCTTCAGCCCTTCTACAGTCGTCAGGTACGGGAATATCATGTCAGCGAGATCAGCTACCGTCATGCCAAAGCGGATGGCCAGCATTGCCGTCTGGATGCTGTCGCTTCCCTCGGGAGCCAGGATGTGCGCACCCAGAATCCGGTTCGTTCCGGCATCGGCAACGAGCTTGATCAGGCCGCGTGTGTCCCGTGCAGCCAGCGCCCTGGGCAAGTATTCAAGAGGCAGCAGTGACGTGCGAACCTTTAGCCCCTTTGACATGGCGGCTTGTTCCGTGAGACCGACGCTCGCTACTTGCGGATCGGTGAACACGACCGAAGGCATCGTTGTCGCATCGTAGCGCCGCGCCACGCCGTTCACTGCATTCTCTGCGGCCAGCTTTGCACCATAAGCGGCCATGTAGACAAACTGGTCGCGCCCCGTCACATCGCCCGCCGCATAGATGCCCGCAACTGAACTCTGCATCTGATCATCCACGGCTATGCCGCCATTGCTCTCCTGCCTTATCCCGCGTTCCTTCAGTCCAAGCCCGTCGGTATTGGGTCGACGGCCGGTTGCGACAAGCACCCGCTCAGCGTTCAGTTCGACAAGGTCGCCGTCGCTGTCCACGCGCAAGGTCACGCCATCCCTTGATACCGCGATGTTCCTGTAGCTCCCGCCTTGCTGCACGATGATTCCTTCATCCCGGAAATACCCCGACAAGGCTGCGCCGATCTCTGGCTCGGCTTCGGGCAACAGGCGGCTGCGGCAGACAATCGTGACGCGCACGCCCGCACGAGCGAACATTTGTGCGATCTCCACGCCGATGTAGCCGCCACCAATGACCAGCAAGGACACCGGGAGATCCTGCAGTTCAAAGGCCGTTGTGCTGGTGAGGTAGGGAACGTCGCCAAGACCAGAAATCTCCGGGATCAATGGTTGCGATCCCGTCGCAATGATGGTCCGGGCAGCCCGAATGAACCTGCCGCTGACCTCTACCCCGCCTTCGACAATGCGGGCCGGGCCTTCGAGATAGTTGACGCCTTCATAGGCCGGAAGCAGGTCCGCGTATTTGGCCTGCCGCAACTCCTCCACCAGATCGTCTTTCTGTCGGATAACCGCCGACCAGTCCTTGATCACCGCCTTGCCTTCGATCCCGGCAAAGCGGCCGAGGTTTGCGCCGTACAAGCCTTCCATGGCGCGGATCAGGGTCTTTGAGGGAACACAGCCGACATTCACGCATGTACCGCCAAGGGTTCCGTGCCCAACGAGGGCAACGCGCGCACCGGCATCCGCCGCAGTGATTGCGGCCGAAAATCCGGCCGACCCCGCCCCGACAACAACCAGATCATAGCCTGCGCCCGCGGCGCGTGACGGGTCCATATTGACGATATTGTTCATCAGCGTTCCTGTCGTCTTTCCTGCGCATTGTCTGTCTCGCAGCACTCATCATTCTGTCGCTTGCTTCTGCGCCAGAGGGCATAGACCGTAATGGCCATAAAGATCGCGAGGGCTGGGAGCAGCACATAGTCCAGCCAGCCCAGCCAGGCCGACAATCCGGTCACACCAAGCAGGATGACCAGCACTGGCGTGAAGCAGCAGAGTGCGGTAACCACTGTCCCGCCAATCCCGGTCCTCAGTATCGTGCGATCATTCATGTCAGCCGCCTTCGGCAACCGCATTTGCCGGATACCCCGCATTGGTCGAAGCCCGGGCAATCTGATCCGGTGTCGTGATCGCCGGATCGAAGACCACCGCTGCGGTCTTTGTGTCGAGATCGATCTGCACTGACTCCACCCCTTCGACAGCTTCCATCGCCGTCCGAACCGTGATCGGGCAGAGCGCACAGGTCATGTTCTGGACCGCAAAGGTCCGCGTCTGCTGCGCAACAGAGGCGCTTTCAGCAGCGTTCGCCGTCATCGCGTTGGACAGGACATGGGCTCCCCCCAATCCGACGGCACCTATCGATGCCAATGCAACAAGAACAGCGGCAGTTCGTTTCATCATCATTGCTCCTAATAAAACAGGGGGGCCCAGTAATTGATCGTCGCGGCCAGCAGCACGATGGCTGTTGCCAGCCACAGGAGCGTCCTGGAAATCCGTCCCGAAGCCGGGCTTGCGCAATAGGACCCCGCCGCGCACGCCCGCCTTGGTCGGATGTAGACGTGCCAGAACCCGGCCCCGAGCATCAGGAGGGTTACGGCCACGAAGTACGGCTTGTAGGGTTCAAGCGCGGTGAGATTGCTCATCCACGCGCCGCTGATCCCGAGCGTCACAAATGCCAAGGGCACGATGCAGCACGACGAAGCGAGAAGGGCGCCGAGCAACCCCGCACCGGCCAGCAGGCCGCTGCGGCGACTCTCTATATCAGAGACTGTTCCGTCGGCCCCGTCAGACGGGGTATCGTGCGGTGTGGCGGGCATTTCTTGCTCTCTCGTTGTAGAATTCATAGCCGGATGGTAGGGTCTGTAGTCCCTACAGGCTCAAGAGAAATGTTGAACAAACCCGACGACCCTCTCGATCATGTGACCCGGAACGGCCTGGCACAGGCCGCCGGGACAAATATCGAAACCATTCGCTATTATGAGAAGATCGGCCTGATGCCGGAACCGAGGCGTGCCGAAAATGGATATCGTCTGTACGGCCAGGACGCACACAGAAGGCTCAAGTTCATCCTGCGAGGTCGTGAGCTGGGATTTACCATTGAAGAGCTGAAGGGGTTGCTGAGCCTCGTCGACGGCGGCGATTACAGCTGCGGTCAGGTTCACGCAATGACGGTCGAACACCTGGGTAACATTCGTGCCAAGATCGGTGATCTGATGCGACTGGAGCAGACACTCGCGGACATGTCGACTCAGTGTGAGGGTGGCGAAGTCCCTGATTGTCCAATCATCGACAAGCTATTCGCGAATATCGAAATCGGCAGTGGTTGATCCGGATCAGACTGCGTTTTCCTGTCGAAGTTCGCCGGCATCAAAACCGCGACAGGTCCATTTCATGTCAGCCATCGCAATCGCAGAAGCCGCCATATACCGGATATGATCAATGAGTCCTGAGCCTTGGTGGACCGTGACCCAAGACGCTGCTTAGCTGTCCCCGCTATTCACCCACCTCTGGAAGAACGCATCCGCCAGTCTGACCGCCTCGTCTCCTGGCCGCGTTGCCGGTTCCGGCCAGCGCTGCCGTGCCAACCCGAACTCCGCGTCGATCAGGGCACCGATCTCCCGTGGCATCCTGCCGTGCCCCATCTCGCGCGTCTGTGCCTTGCGGGCGAGCAGATCGTCGATGATCGCGGTGCTGTCCGCAGAGACATCGCTCTCCGCCACCAGGGTCCGGAACGCCATGGGCACGATCGCCGCGCCCGAATGCAGCCGCATCCAACGCAAGGCAAGGGCCGGGCGCAGGACATAGAACAGCTTCTTCAGCCGGACCTCTGATCCGTCGGCAAAGGCGGTCTCCCGTTGCCGTTCCCCCAGATGCAGGTAATGCATCGCGATGGCAGCTGGTTGTACCACCTGGTCGGCCAGGGCCAGCGCCTCAGCCCGGAAGTCTGCATCGCCGCGATAGACAAAGGGCGACATCAGCCATTCCAGCACCACGGCATTGCCCTTCAGCAGCAGCTTCAGGGTCTTCGCCAGATCCCAGCCGTTCACGTCGTAGATCGCGTCCGGCGGATACTCGATGACATCGCGCGGCGGATAGAGGCTCAGATAATCGGATTGCGGGCGGACATGGATGAAGCGGCAGTCATAGTCGCTGTCCGGCGATGGAAAACCCCATCCCCGGCTGCCACTCTCGATGGCCAGCAGAATGCGGACACCATGGTTCGCCTCGACCTCGTGCAGCTTTGCGTCGATTCCGGCAACGACAGCCGGGTCGAAGCCCGGGCCCAGGTGGCGCAGCTGTGCCATCGGAAAGTTCCTTGTCTCTTCTCGTGGATAAATGCCAACTACAACACCGGGAATGGCTTGGTCGCCCACGGAAGTCCAGCCGGGTTCGGATCTCTCGGCATTTCGGCCTGTCAATCTACCCGACCTTCCTCCAGACCGGGTGCCGTCAGCCCTCTTTCTCCTTTGGCCAGAGTTGTTCACCAAGCCGTTGCGAAGTCCGATCGACCAGGGCCCGTTGGGCTTCACTCAGCGTTGATGGCGGACGTTCGCGTTCGAGCCGCGCCATCTCCCTTTCGATCCGTGCCTTCAACTTTTTGCGGTCCTCGGCCATGAAGCCCATGAACACCGAGACTTCCTCGACCTCGCTCCACTGGAAGCGGCGGGGTAGGAGGTGGTCCATGAGTTGGGCAAACACCATCGCCGTGGGGACATTGCTCTTGTCTCCTGCTTCGGTTCTCGGGCGTTGTTTCTCGCTGAGCGCGGCCTGCATCATGCAGAGATCGCGCAGATCGGCCGTGTACGCGCAGTCGCGGAGATCCTCGCGGGTCTCGGGTCCATGGATCTCCGCCTCCCCGGTTCGGTAGTTGAGCACGATATCTTCCGGATGCGGCAGCAGGTCAGGCGGTGGCAGGCCCCGCTTCTGATGTTCGGCTATCTTCGCCTCGCCCTCGGCCTTCAGCTTCTCCAGACGCAAGAACCGTTTCAGGCGCAACTCAAGATACTGCTCCTCCTTCCGGTCCATGAGCTCGATGACAAAGCGCTGAGACAGGCGGTTGCCCTTGAGCGCGGACATGATCGATGAGCGAACCACCGCCTGTGTGGCCGGAAGCTGGACCTCCTGGCCGTTCTCCCGGAACGTCAGCAGACGATAGGCTTCCTGTTCGAGGAAGGTGTCGGCAGGGGCATCCGCCAGATGAATGGGTTCCGGCTTGGGCTTCTTCGGTCGTCCTCGTGGATTGCCGGACTTGCCCTTTTTGAACCGTGTTGACCGTGGTGGCTTGCGGAAGCCGACTTCGTAGCCGTCGCTGCTCATGCCGCGCTGGTCATGCCCGTTATCGGTGCGGTCATCTTCCCCTAACGGCGCATCGCGCTTCTGCGAACGACGATTGCGCACCGGGTGCCCCTGCTTGTGGTCCCGGTTACCGCTCATCTGCGTGTCTCCGTCTCGATATTGACTGCCAGTGTGACCGCTTCGTCGGCTTCGTCCGGTGGGAGCGTGTCGCCATCAGGGTTGGGGTCTGCCGTACCCGTCTCCGCCAGGCGATATTCCTCCACGTCCTCGAAACGCTCACCCGTCGCCTCCAGGGTGGCGTGCTTGCCGGTAAGGCGTTCCCAACGCCGCACGATGGTGTCGCAATAGGCCGGATCGAACTCCAGCAGCCGTGCCTTCCGACCAACCTGCTCTGCGGCGATCAGGGTCGTGCCCGAACCGCCAAAGCCGTCGAGCACGATATCGCCCCGCTTCGAACAGTCCCTGATCGCATCCGCCACCAGGGCGACCGGCTTGACCGTCGGGTGCATGGCCAGATCCGTGTCACGGCTGGCACCAAAGCTGTTGATGCCGGCATAGTCCCAGACATTGGTCCGGTAGCGACCCGTCTCGCCGAGACCGAAGCTGTTCACATGCGGACCCGTCCCCACCTTGAAGACGAAGACCAACTCATGCTTGGAGCGATAGAAGCTCCCCATGCCACCATTGGTCTTGTTCCAGACGCAGAGGTTCTTCAGTTCCGAGAAGACCGTGCGGCCCGCCGCGAGCAACTCCCCCATGTGCCGCCAGTCCATGCAGACGAAGGCGATGGCGCCGTCGCGACAGCGATCCGCCGCCGCTCCCAGCGTCCCGGTCAGGAAGGCGGTGAAGGCGTCCTCCGACATCTCGCCCGAGGCGAAGGCAAACTCCCGGTGGCGTACCTTGCCGAGCCCGGAGACATGACCATCGATTGCTACATTGTAGGGCGGGTCGGTGAAGACGAGATCGACCTGCTCCTGTTCCAGCAGCAGATCGTAGTCGGCAGATGAGCGGGCATCACCGCAGAGCAGGCGATGGCGCCCGCAGCGCCAGAGATCGCCCGGTCGGCTGATCGCTGTCTGCGGCAGTGGCGGGATATCGTCCTCCGGTGCCGCCGGTCCCGGTGTCTCCCGTTCGCTCGCCGCATCGAGGGTAAAATCGATCTCCGCCAGCGAGAAGCCGGTCAGTTCCACGTCGAAGTCGAGATCGATCAGTCCCTGCAGTTCGATCGCCAGCAGGTCCTGGTCCCAGCCCGCATTCAGGGCGAGCTTGTTGTCGGCCAGGATGTAGGCCCTGCGTTCGGCTTCGCTCATGTGCGAAAGACGCACCGTCGGCACCTCCGTCATGCCGAGCGACCGTGCCGCCAGCACGCGGCCATGGCCTGCGATGATGGTGTCATCATCGGCAATCAGCACCGGGTTGGTGAAGCCGAAGCGATCGATGCTGTCGGCGATCTGGCGGATCTGCCGTCGTGAGTGGGTCCGGGCATTGCCCTCGTAGGGGCGCAGCGCATCGATGCGGCGCTCGGTGATCGTGGATACGACCCGTTCCGGGCTTCTGCTCCGGGTCCGGTCGGACTGCTTCGCACCGCCTGCGCGGCGCTGGGTTCTGGAACTCATTCTCGGGTTCTCCGACATGGCGTTGGCTTGTACGGGGACACGAATGATCACGTTCTGTTCTCATCGCGCCCTTCATCCACGCATTCGCGATCCTTGCGGGAATGTCAAAGCGTTCTGCTGCAAAACCTGTGGAAGAACCCGTCTCGCATGCCTCGATTTCAGAACGCTCGAAGCCGCGAGCGTTTTAATGGCTCAAAACAGGCGTTCAAAAGGCGTTTTAGAGCGTTCAAGCGTTTTAGGAGCGTTCAGAAACCCTCCACCGATTTTTTGGGCGGTGGGGAGGATCGGGGTCGGAATCGGGGCCAATACCGCCAACGAAGGGCTGACATCAGGTGCGGAACCGGCGAATCATCGTGCGAATCAGTCTGTCTCGAGACCATGCAGACGGGGCAGAAGTGACCGACCGGGTGCCGTATCCGCACCAGATCGCGTTGCATGGTGGTGGATGCCGCATTTGACCGAGAGACATTCAACATCCCTCGCGGCAGAGCGAGCATCCGACGCTTCCGCCGATTGCAGCAAGGGCACATGGAGCATCACGGATGGTCGAGTGCCCGCAGGGATTCTGGCGGGAGGCTCGCAGCACAGAACCGCCGTACGACGGTTGCGGTAGACCTTGCGTACCGCTCCTGCAGGCCGTCCCGGGTCTGTCCCACAATGCGGCCATTCCGTCCCGCGTCATTTGATTTCCATCCCAGCTTGGCGCCACCCTGTCCCACCATCGTCCCGGTAAGGTGCGAACCTGTCCCGGTTTACCCTCGTGTCATCCCACTATCGTCCCACTAACGCGCAACCCCGTCCCGCTTCAGGCGCGTCCCATCCCGCATCCCGAAGTGCCTCGGCGTATGTCCGACCATGGCTGGTGGCTGTCCATTCCGGTGCACAGCGTCTGTTGTCCCCATGCGAGGTGCGCCGGAACCCGGCCTGCCGAGTGCGCAGTTGCAAGGTCCGTGGAAGCCGGTGTTGCTGCGGGCCAGGCGTGCATGGCGTTGTCAGGAACAGCGACCCGAGGCGCCCTTGGAGCCGCAGACTGACGCCTGTTCCGTGGGGGTTCGCTGCTCTTCGAAGCGGGGTTCCCTGCAAGCCTATCCAGATTCCCTGCTCGCGGATTCCAGCACCCTGTTCCGGCATCTGAATTCCCTGTTATTGGTCACAGGGAATTCGGGCGGAAAGAGGCTGTTTCTCAGGGGGTTACGGCAGCGGAAAGCGCTTCTCCACGGCCGAAAATGCCGAAAATTCCCTGTTCTTCCCTGTAAACAGGCAAACGGCACCCAGAGACGGGTTCGCAACTGACTACACGGACCGCCATTACCTCTATATCTTGATGAGTTTACTGGTTCATTCGCGGCGCAATATGCGCCAGTACCACTCCTGATCCTGCGTTGTGCGTCTGATTGGCTCGGTAGCATGGCTTTGTGGCCAGGCGATGGATGCGACCGGCGTGCGGTCAGGCGGCAATGTGATCCGGTCGAGATTCCCGGGGACACCTCCCACACGATCAGCAACGGGTCCCGTTCCGCTCCCATAGTGTCTGATGCTCGGGATGACGACAACGGACAGGGGGGGGCGGAAGGCCAACTTGCCTGAGTGAGGAACACTCTCGAAGCTGACGGATGTCGTCGAGACGGGGCGTACCGCGTTCTGGCAGTCGAATTGCATTGGCTGTAGGATCGAGTTCAACCATCACGGGGAATCCCTTCAATGCGTCAGATCGCATCTCTTGCCGCTGCCATCGTCCTGTTCTGCAGCATCAACACGGCACACGCGGAACTGGACCAGAGCCGCATGATCGCGTTGCAGTCCACGCTGCTTTCGTTTCTGGGCGAGCGGGAGTCGGATGGGCGCTACGTCATCTTCAATACGGACTCCGGCGAACTTCTGAAACTGTCTCCCGCCAGCCTGCATCCCAAGATCGTCCCGTTTCGCAACGGCTATTTCCTGTGCGCTGATTTCGTGGCGGATGGCGGAACGACATATGAGGTCGATTTCCTCGTGATGCCTGTCAGGGATGGCTTCGCGATCACGCAGACCCTGTTCGATTCACGCGATTCAATTCGCAAGACAATGGGCAAATAGCGTCCTTTGAAGAAACTCCTGTCCTCCCTTGCCGTACGGGTGACTGTTGTCTTTGCGGTGATGTTTCTGGCATTCGCCGGGGGGTTCCTGATCTGGTACGACCAGTTCCGCCGCGACGCGATGGAATCTGAAGTGGCGGCCCAGGTCGCTTCCCTCGGTCACCATCTGTCAACGGCGCTTTCCGAAGCCAGACGACACGAGGCGAATGCCGACGTCGTTCACCTGCTGCGTCTCGCGCAGGGATACCGGTCCATCCGGTGCGTGACCGTGCTGGATACCGACGGGGGGGTGCTGGTCGGCTGGCCGAACCGCGGCTGTGTCGAACGCCAGAGCAGGAAGAACGTCGATTTCACGCTGAAGCCGGACGGCGTCCTGAGGATCGATTACGGCGGCAGCTGGATTACCGAGACATTGCGGGAGGAGCGGCTGTTCGTGCTTGCGGCACTTGGTGTGTCCCTGGCAGGTGCACTGCTCAGCGCGTTGCTGGCCAACTATGTCATCGTGCAGCGGCGTCTGCGATCGGTACTGGATGTAACAGGGGGGACCAATCCGGATCTGACACGGCTCAGAAGGATTGCCGCCAAGCCGGACGAGATCGGCCAGATTTCCAGCGCCTTTCTGGACCGGATCGAAGCCGAGAGAGTGGCAGCCGAACGGGAGCAGGCAGCGCGGCTCGAAGATCAGCGTTCCGAGCGTGACCGGCTCATGTCTTCGATCTTCGACGCTCTTTCCGAGGGGCTGCTGACCCACGATCTGAACCTCAGGATCGTTGGCTGCAACAAGGCGGTCTGCGAGCAGTTCGGCTACACCGAGGAAGAATTCCTGCGGCTGCACGTGCGCGACCTGATGCCGGCCGATCAGTACGCGATCTACGAGAAGGTGTTCCAGGCCTACCTGGCCGGAGCGGTCGATCTGCCGGGCAGGCAGACCACCCTGACTGCGGTGCACAAGTCCGGCCGACGTCTGATGGGCGATATTTCCTTCAGCGAGACCCGGCTGGATGGCGAGCGGCTGTTCACAGGCGTTCTCACCGACCGGACCAAGGAACGGGAGGCACAGGAGACAGCGCGAATGCTGCAGGAGCGGCTGCTCGCGGCAATCGAGACCGTGCCTGACGGCTTTGTTCTCTTTGATGCGGAGGATCGCCTGGTCATCTGCAACCAGAAGTACCGTGAGATCTACGGAAATGCGCCGGAAATGATGGAGCCGGGCACGCGGTTCGAGGACGGGCTTCGCGCCGGTGTCGAGCGTGGCGAATATCTGGCAGCGGTCGGACGGGAGGAAGAATGGATTGCCGACCGGATGCATGCACACCGGAACCCGCCGGAAGACCCGATCGAGAAGCAGCTGGCCTCAGGGCGATGGATACGCATCACCGAACGTCGAACACCGGAAGGCGGCATTGTCGGTTTCCGAACCGACATCACGGAGATCAAGCAGCGGGAACTGGAACTGCAGATCGCGCAAACGCGCCTGGTATCGGCAATCGAGGCCGTGCCCGACGCTTTCGTCCTGTATGACGCGGACGACCGGTTGGTGATCTGCAACCAGAAATATCGCGATTTCTACGCAAACAGCGCGGACGTCATGTTGTCCGGCAACACCTTTGAACACATCATCCGTACCGGCGCCGAACGCGGACAGTACGCCGGGTCCGAATGGCGTATCGAGGAATGGGTGGCCGCGCGCCTGGCGCTGCACAGGAACCCACCGGAGGAACCGCTGGAGCAGCAGCTGGGCGACGGTCGCTGGCTGCGGATCATCGAACGGCGCACCCCGGATGGCGGCACCGTGGGTTTCCGGATCGATATTTCCGAGCTGAAACGCCGGGAGTTCGAGCTTCAGGAAAGCGAGAAACGCCTTCGGGCGACCATCGATGTGGCGCTTGACTGCGTGATCGTGATGGATGCCGAAGGCAAGGTGGTGACCTTCAACCCGGCGGCCGAAACGCTGTTCGGTTACCGTGCGGCGGATGTGGTCGGCAGGGAGATGGCTGATCTGATCATTCCCCGCGACATGCGGGAAGCGCACCGGAACGGACTCGCCCGCTATCTCGTCACCGGTGAAGGACCCGTGATCGGCAACCGTATCGAGATCGATGCGATGGATGCCTCCGACCGCATCTTCCCGATCGAACTTGCGATCAACGTGGTCGACAGCGGCGACGGGCCGGAATTCGTCAGCTACATCAGGGACATCTCGGAGCGCAGAAGCGCCGAGCAACGCGTGCAGGACATGGCCCGCCTGCCGAACGAAAACCCGGCACCGGTGATGCGTTTCGACGGACGCGGTGAACTGCTCTATGCCAACGAGGCCAGCGGGCCGCTGGCCAACCACCTCAATGTCTCGGTGGGTTCACGCCCGACCACTGCCTGGCAACAGAAGATCTACGAGACACTTGCCTCCAGTGTGCCAGCCAACATGGAAATCGGTGTGGGCGACATCCAGTACAGCGTGCTGTTGAGTCCCATCCCCGAGAAGCAGGAAGTCAACCTGTACGGGTTCGACGTGTCGAGCCTGAAGCGGGCCGAGGCGGAACTGATGCTGCAGCGCGACCGTGCCGAGGAGGCGAACCGCGCGAAGAGCCGTTTCCTGGCCATGATGAGCCACGAGATCCGGACACCGCTGAACGCGGTTCTGGGTGTTCTGGGCCTGCTCTCCGATACCGAACTGTCAAGCGAACAGAGCCGTTATGTCGTTACAGGGCGCACGTCTGCAGAGGCCCTGCTCACGGTCATCAATGACATCCTCGACTTCTCGAAGATGGAAGCCGGCAAGCTGGAACTGGAAATTTCGCCCTTCGATCCTGCGGACCTTGCGCGGGTGGTGGTGGAGGTGCTGTCGCCACGCGCCGTGGACAGGGGTATCGACCTCCGCCTCGAGGCGCCGTCGGATCTTCCGACGCCCCTGCTGGGAGACCCGGGACGGCTGCGACAGGTGCTTCTGAACTTCGGCTCCAACGCGATCCGGTTCACGGAGCAGGGCAGTGTCACCTTCCGGATCGGGACCGTCGGCGGTACGGAAAGCCGCCCCAGGCTCCGGTTCTCCGTGCGAGATACCGGCTCCGGCGTGCCGGAAGACCTTCGCGACCATATGTTCTCCGAGTTCTCCAGTTCGACCGGGGCAGGGGATGCCATGGGTGGTACCGGTCTCGGCCTCGCCATATGCCAGCGGATCGTGGAGACCATCGGCGGAGAGATCGGTTTCTCGACCGAGACCGGCACGGGAAGCGACTTCTGGTTCGAGGTCGAACTCGAGAAGACGGCGACGCCGGTTCGACCCGTTGAAGCGAGCCCGCAGGATGTGGCCGCCGACATGGATCGCCGACGCAACGTGCGCCTGCTGGTCGCCGAAGACAATCCGGCCAATCAGCTGGTCATACGCGTCATGCTGGAGAAGGCAGGGTTCCGGCTCGATATCGCCGGCAACGGTGAGGAAGCCGTGCGTGCCGTCCAGCGCCGGTCCTACGAGGCTGTGCTGATGGATGTCGGCATGCCGGTAATGGACGGCCTGAGCGCAACGGCGGCCATTCGGGCGCTGCCGGGTGAACGTGCTGATGTTCCGATCGTTGCCATGACGGCGCACGTCTTGGACAGCGAGAAGTCGAACATTCTCGCGTCGGGCATGGACGATTTCATCGCCAAGCCGATTGATCGTCAGCACCTCATCCGGACGATCGACCGTTGGGTCTTCAGGGATCAGGGCACTGAAGCGGTCGCGGCACCTGCTGCCACGGGCATTGGCGATCCTGTGCTGGACATCGATGTGATCGAGCGCCTTGCCGAAGAGACATCGGAGGCGGTCGTGCCCGAAATTGCCCGTGTCTTCTCCGAGCATCTGGAAGGCGCAATCCCCGAGTTCGAGACTGCACTGGACGAGAAGGACGTCGTGGCGCTGGACTCCGTTGCCCACCGGATCGGCAGCAGCTGTGGTTCACTGGGGGCGATGCGCCTGTTCCGGACCTGTCGGGCCATCGAAGCCGCCGTCGCCAACGGTGATGATGACAGTGCTCTTGCCATGGCGAGAGGCATCCGGCAACTCGCCGAGGCATCAGTCAGCGAGTTGCGGGAATATGTCAGAACGCGGTTCGGGACCTGATACCCAGCAATCTCGGCATCCAGGGCCAGCGGGCCGCGACCTGCTTCGCCCGCCGCAACAGGCCTTCCAGCGGCCGTTCCATGTCGCGTTCGTTCAGGACGATCCCGCCAACCCGTGCGCCCATCTTGGCAAGGCGCGTGATCACCGTCTCCAGCTGTCCTGCGTTCGTCATTCCCGAAAGTGCGGTCACGAAGGTCAGATGAAACCGGGCTGCAACCGCGCACCCGTCCAGCGCCCCGGTGCTCCGGCGGGCGGCAACCGGGGCACTGTCGGCAACGACCAGGTCGTAGTTCATGGACAGTCGGTCAAGCTCATCCGCGAGTTGCCCGCCGATCTCCGACCGGTTCGCATGGGCGGCGATCGCGGTATTGACGCAGGCGACATCCAGTTGCCGGCCTGGCACCGACCATGGGCGGGATATGAGAGTACCGACAATCTTGATCTCGTCAGCGGTATCCAGAGCCAGAACATGCTGGGTGAAGGGCACCAGGGGGTCGAGATCAAGGAACAGCACCCTTTGCCCTTCCAGTGCGGCCCGCTGCGCCAGCGCCCAGGCAAGGGTTGAGGAGCCTGTGCCACGGCCGGGGCCGGTCACCAGTACCCGCACCGGATGGCCATCTTTTGCTGCCTGGGCGATCTGTGCGCCCAGGTGGTCGAGCTCGGTATGATCCAGCGGGAAACTGGTCGGAGCGGGGAGGGTGATTGCCTGTCTGAAGATGCCCATCAGATTGCCCCCAGGATCGCGAAGATCGACACCACCTGGAACACGTCACGGACGCCGTTCATGAATATCTGCCAGTCACTCTGGCTGACGGAGGGCACATAGACCGTGTCCCCGGCGCGCACGACCGGCAGGTTCGAGAAATCGCCACCGCGTGCAAACTTAACCAGATCGAATGCGGTCGCCCGCGGCTCGCCATCCACGACCTGCACGACGACGATCTTCTCCTGCCAGGCGTCGGCAGAGGGCCCACCGGCCTCGGCGAGCAGGTCGAGGATCGTCATGCTGTCGTTGAACGTGTAGCGGCCCGGCGTGCGTACTGATCCCAGAACACGCACCATCCTGCCCGGGTCGGTTTCGGTGTAGTCCCGGTCCCTGTTCGGGACATAGATCACGTCGCCAGGAACAACCTGCGGCAGCAGCGACGGGTCACCGGTTTCGAAATAGAGTGCCAGGTCGACCTTCGAGACCTCGGAACCCTCCCGATTGCGGTGGCTGATCCGGATGTTGCGGATATCGGCAGTCGGCGTCGGTCCGTTGGCGGCAGAGATGATGTCCAGGAAATGCAGATTCGGATTGAAGGCATAGCGACCCGGCGCACCGACAGATCCCATCACGTAGATGGCACGTTCGCTGTCGAGACGGGTCCACTGGCTGCGGTTGTCACTGGGATCGCGGGGCAGTTCCGGCAAGGTCACGGTGTCGCCTGCCCGAAGGCGCGGCAGGTCACTCAGCGAACCGCCATTGTTGATGAAGCCCTGCAGGTCGAAGACCGTCGCCTGGGCCTGATCGCCGTTCTTCTGAAGGATACGGATCTGCGTCGCGTCGCCGTACTGGGTCGGACCGCCGGCGTGGGCGACCAGATCGAGCAGGCTCATCTCGTCTGACCATTCGTAGCGGCCGGGCTTGTTCACCTGGCCGATGATGCGGATGGCGCGGTCATTGCCGATCTTCAGCCAGGATTTCTCGAGCTGATCGGTCTTCTCCGGTACGAAGATCGCGTCGCCGGGACCGATTGACGGCACGGTGATGCCGGGACGTCCTTCGGTATAGCTCGCCAGATCGAAAGCGATGACCTCGCCGCTCGCCCGGATGACCCGCAACTGGCGGGTCTCGGCATAGCGGTTCGGACCGCCAGAGTTGGCCAGGACGTCAAAGAAGTTGGCGCCTTCGGTCATCTCATAGGACCCGGGCTTGGCGACCTCGCCCATGACATACACCGTGCGCACCCCGGCCTTCACCTCGTCCACATTGATCGGCACGTAGATGGTCGCGGCTTCCGTCAGGGTGGGCAGCAGGCTGGCGTCACCGGTGTCGAAGTATTTCTTCAGGTCGAAGACGATGGGCGACCCGTCATTGATGACACGGATCTTCTCGACACCGGCGTAACGGGTGAGGCCACCGGCACGCATGATCACGTCGACGACGGTCTGGTTGGACTTGAAGGAGAAGGTGCCCGGGTTCTGAACTTCGCCGAAGACCTTCACCGCGCCGGTTTCCTCACCGGCATCACCGGCGGCCGTCAGGGTGCGTGCATCGAACTCGACCTCGACATTGCCGATCAGCGGGGAGGAGGGGACGAACAGGGTATCACCCGACTGCAGCACGGGAATCGCGCTGGCATCGCCGGTGTCCAGGTAGCGTTTGTAGTCGAAGGTGCTGGTCGAACCGTTGCGGCGCAACTGAAACAGGTTCATCTGCGCGCCCTGGCGAAGACCTCCGGCCGCGGAGATTGCCATCTGCACGTTGCCGTTGGCGGGCAGGTCGACGTCCTTTGGTGTCTTCACGAAGCCCATGACCGACACCATCAGGCGGCGTTCCTTGATCAGGACCTTCAGCTGGGAGAGGTCGCGATAGGCGCTGGACAGCGCCAGATTGACACGACGGCGCGCGGTATCGGTGTCAATGCCGGCGAGCGGCAGCGCACCGACTTCCGGCAGCGTGACCATGCCGCGACTGTCGAGCTGGTAGGGCTGATCGAAGTCCGGCTCGCCCGGCAGGACGATCTGGATGATGTCACCTGCCGCCAGTACGGGTTCTTCAGCCAGCACCGGGCGGGCGAACAGAAGGGCCAGGATGGCCAGCATCGTGTAAATGGCTGTCGTGTGAAAACGCGTCATCTCGGGTGCTCCTCACCTTCGGGATCTGTCAGTCAGAGGGCGACGCCATTGCGCGGCTTGGCCGCCCGCGCGATGGCGTCTTCGATCCTCTGCATGCGTTCGTTCAGGGCGATCAGGTTGGCAGCGCCGTCGGCGTCCAGACCGCCGGCGATCTCGCGTCCGGCGCGAATGGCGAGACGTTCCGCCAGCACCAGCTCGGCAGGTGCCCAGCGCATCGCGCCGTCGTTGGTCAACTGCTCAAGCTTGCGCAGGCAGTTGGCGTGCCGGACCTGCAGGGCGATCTCGCCCTCGCTGGCTGCATCGATGATCGCGGCGGGGTAGGTGCGGGTGGAGATTTCCGCCGCGCCGCCGCCGTGCTCGGGCGGCCAGGTGACGGAACAGGCACCAAGGCCCACCGCCACACCGGCCAGCAGGAAGAACTTGCCCGGAGCCCTCATCTCAGGCTGCCTGGGCCGCGGCGTATGCCGCAACGGCCGGCCTGGCGCTGGTCTCGGTGGCCGTCTGCACATTCAGCGGACGCATCAGATTCAGACGCTCCAGCATGCGCTGCGGCTGGCCATGGACGCCCCGGATGACGAACTCCCCGCCGCGCATCTTCATGCGCTTGGCGATGTCAACCAGCAGCCCGAGGCCCGACGGGTCCATGAAGGAGACATCGGACAGGTCGATGGTGATGTGCTCGACAGAGATGTCCGTGATGGTTTCGACATGGCTTTCACATGCCAGGACCCCGATGGCGTCCAGCGGACCCTCGGGACGGAAGAACAGGGCACCTGGGGCGTCGAAGCGGAATTCAGTCATTGTCGGTCTCCTTGCGTGTTGGTTGAACCGACATTCGCAATGGCCGAGCCATGTTCGGATTTAAAGAAAATGTATATATTTCAATATGATATGGAGGGTGTGATATTGGCTATCACGCCGACCGCTGCGGAATGCAGTACCTATTGCTGCACTCTGGCCCACGCGTTCTGCAGTGCATGACGCAGCAGTTTCAGGCGGAGTGACGGCAATGCCATGTGGTCCTTCAGGCCGAATTCACCGGGGCGGCCGGGGAAGGCCAGCAGACCATCTCCGTTGCCCCCGAAGTTCCATGTGTCCTGGAAGATGTCGATGCCCAGCGGCACAAGCCGGTAGGTCTCGGTTGCCTCATAGTAGAGCAATCCGTCGACCCGGCCGGATATGGCACGCATGAAACGGAACAGCTGTGCCGCAGGGCGGTCGATCAGCAGATCCGCCAGACCGGTCGCCGGTCCTGCCAGTGGGACGGCATCGGGTACTTCGGCCCTGTTCGGACCGCAGGAACCCATGCAGGACAGATAGGTCCACAGACCGGTGTCGCGGTAATCGTGAAGACCGGGATGCCTGCGTGACTTCAGTCGATTGAAGACGGGCGCAAAGATGTCGACCAGTCCGTCGAGCCGCGCATCGCGGTCGGTGGTGACCATGACACGCACGCCCGGAGCGTGCTTGCGATAGAGGCGCAGATGGCGCGACAAGGCCTCGATATCCGTCGGTTCATCGGCTGCATAGACCCACGCCCGGCCTTCCAGTTCCTCGGCCAGAACCGTTCGCTGCAACGCTTTCAGATAGGCCACGGCATCGGGATAGCGGCTGGCGCGCGGGAACCCGACATGCCCGTTGATCGCGTGCGTCATGACGGTGTCGCGGAAGGAGCTGCCCGGCGGCCCGGCATCGAGATCGAGCATGCCGTTCCGTATCGGTGGAAACAGGACATAGCCCTGGATCGGCTGTATCCGATGCGCCTTCAGCAGGGCCGCGTAACCGGCAAGCAGTTCGGCCTCGGGGGGGCATCCGCCGTCCGGGCAGTGTCCTCTCGGCAGATTGGCCGGATTGATCCCGACGTGGAATGGCAGAGGCGCGCCGGGCCGGTCCTTGCGGATGACCTGACGTACCTGAACCTCCTGCGTGCCTTGCCGAAAGACGATCACCCGGTCCCGGTCGGATTTCCATTCGGCCAGCACCAGCCCGGAGGCGGCGCAGGTGGCGGCGGATCTCGGGACCAGTATCTCATGGAACGCGCCGGTCGCGGTGGCTTCATCGCTGGGGGTCACGGTGCGTATCGGCAGCATCTGCCAGAAGGTGACAGCGGCACCGACTGCCGTGATGGGCGTGCAGGGGCTGCCGATGGTGCTGAGGATGACAAACTGCATGTCGCCCCGGTGGGCCTTCCGGATTGTCGATTTCCGCCAGTCCTGGCTGAACGCGGGGCGCTCGACAGGATGCAGGACGGCCAGGGACTTCGCGCGCGCGGCGCTGGTGATCGACATCAGGGCCGCCAGCAGAGTGCCACCGAACAGGAGCCAGCGGGACATTCAGGAACGATCGTTTCCGATGCGGGCCGCGAGATCGCATGAGCCCGTCTCGGCAAAGGCATGGACCCGGGGTTCCGACGCCCGAAGCCCGGCAAGTGCCAGCAGCCGCCCGACGGTATATGCGGTGGCGGGGAACTCCTGACTGATGGTCCCGTCCAGCACATATCCCTGGACACCGGGCAGGAGGTCCACCGCCTCACCATTGCGGTGGAGCGACAGCAGCCAGATCTCGCCCAGACAGGCGCGGGCGACATACCGCTGCGCCTCATAGGGGCCACGGTTGCTGAGGGAGACTGTTTCGGCCAGCTCCGCAATCGAAGACGGCAGCGCGAGCGACGGGGCGGTGTCTGCCGGCACAGCAGAGGCTTTCAGGTAACCGCCTGCCACACCGAGCATGACGGATGCCAGAACCAGCAGGCTATGCAACGGGATGCGCATGTCGCCCTCCACGAAGACTGAAGAACGTGAGTGCGCCAACGGTGAATGCGGTCAGCAGCAGAACGATCTCCGCCCCGTCGCCATCGTGCAGCCAGTGATAGGCCTCCGGTGACCGGGCCATGATGCTCAGGCGCGCAACGTTGATCAGGACAACGGATGCACCGACCATTGTGGGGTACCAGAGTGGCGGCCTTGTGCCGTCTGCCATCAACCCGCGCGTCATCGCGAACCAGAAGAGCAGCGCGAGAGACAGATTGTTCCACGAACTGCATCCCGTCATCACGAACAGCCTGTGTCCGGACTCATGGACGACGACATTGCCTTCGATTCCGGCGATCAGGGTTGTCTGACTGGCGAGCCACCCCGCCAGGACGGCATCGAACTGCAGCAGCGGCTCGGCGAACAGGGTCGTCAGCATCCATGTCACCGGCGTTCGGGCACACAATGCAAGCGCGATGAGGAGACCCGCATGCGGAACGGCGGTGTTGCCGCGGTCCTGCACCAGCCGGGCAAGGAAGTAGATCGTTCCCGCAAGCCACGCGACCTGGGCAGAGGGCACGAGGCACAGGATGCTCACGAGCAGTGCCTGCCAGGCCGGGACCTGTCCTTTCGCTGCTGCCTGTCGCAGGCGAAAGGCAGCGAGACCCAGGGCGATCCAGACAACCGCGCTGACGCCGAACAGGTCCCCCGCCGCCAATGCCCATCCCTCATCGGCGACAATCGTCCGGGCTGAACCGACCATGGCGTTGAACGCCACGATGGAAAGCACAAGCAGATCGGAGACCCGGGTGGAAATTCTCATGGTGAGATCCTCACCGGTCCATGGCGGCGCGGTAGACCGCCAGCACATCGCCAAGACGTGCCTGCGCCGAATATCCTTCCATGATCCGCGCGCGCGCGTTCATCCGCATCTTGCGGCGGGTGTCTTCGCTGGCGTTCATGTGTGTCGCCAGGCGCCCGGACAGTTCATGCACATCGCCGGGCTCGGCGAGATAGCCGGTGACGCCGTCCTCGACAAGGCCGGGCAATCCACCAACACCGAATGCCGCGACCGGCACGCCGTGGGACATGGCCTCCAGCGCGGCCATGGGCAGGCCCTCCTGTCGTGAAGGCATGACCAGCAGGCCGAGGTCGGTCCAGCGATCAGCCATGCCGGGCACGCTGCCCACGACTTCCACGTTTCCCGGCGCCGATGCCCTGGTCTCGGCGTACATCGGGCCATCGCCGAACATGATGAACGGCATGTCAGCGTGGCGTTGGGCCAGCTCGAGGAAATGGTCGGGGCCTTTCTCCTGGCTCAGTCGGCCGACGAAGCCGATCTTCCGACCCGGGTTCCCGGGGCAGGGGGGCATTGCGACGAAGTTGTCTATGACGGTCGCGGTCCGGGGCAGGGACGCCGAGATCTCTGCCGAGACCGCGATGTTGGACGACCAGCGGGAGGTGAAGCGATCAAGCGCGGTGTAGGCGGCCAGTTTGCCGGTTCCGCGATCGCCATTGTGAAAGGTGGAAACGACAGGCAACCGGTGCCGTGGCCCGGTCAGCCGTCCCAGGATGCCGGCCTTGTATCCATGCGTATGAAGCAGGGTGGCGTGGTTGACCTTCAGCCATTGCGGCAGGCTGGCCCGCTCCCGTGTCAGTACGCGCACGGGCAGGCCGATGTTCCTGGCCTGGTCGTCCATCGGGTGTGGTCCGTGGTCGGCCAGGCGCAGGATGGTCGTGCGGACACCTGCGTTCAGCAAGGCCTGTCCGAGTACCAGGACATGCGTTTCGATGCCCCCGATTGCGCGGCTGTCCAGTGCCAGTACGACATGTTCCATGATGTGCGCCCCTTTGCGCATGAATGAACCTGTCGGTGGGATCGCAATCGGGGTGCCAGCCCTGGAGCCCGGAAAAGCTGCCTGACGGGGGATCAGGTACTGCATTTCGCAGCGGTCGACCACTGCAGCCGTTCAAATGGCAGTGGCAGCCGGACCCGTTCCGGCCTGGCCGGCCGCCGCACAATCCCGCGGAAAACCTCGACTCAACCGGTCTCCACGCCAACTGGCCAGCGGATTGCGGTCAGTGCGGCAGAAACCGACTGAGGAGCCGGACCATGTTTGACACACCACTTGAGATCGCCGTTGCCGCCAGCTCGGCACTGATCGTCTACCACCACGCCATCTATCCCAGGCTGGCCACATGGCTGGGCGACAACGGACCCGATACCCGGCCGATGCCCATCCGTAGCGCGCTGCCCCGGGTCACGGTTGTCATGCCCGCCTTCAACGAGGAACAGCACATCGCCGCGAAGATCAGCAACCTCGTCGGGCAGGACTGGCCGGCGGATCGGCTGCAGGTTCTCATCGGATGCGATGGCTGCACCGACGATACCGTCGAGATCGCCCGGCATGCGGCCTCCTGCCATCCGGATGTCTCGATCGGGGTCATCGATTTCAGCATCAACCGCGGCAAGGTCGCGGTTCTGAATGATCTCATCCGGCAGGCACGCGGGCAGATCATCGTCATTTCCGATGTCTCGGCACTCCTGCCGACAGACGCCATCAGCAGGCTGGCCGCCCATTTCGCGGACCCGTCAGTCGGCGCGGTCGGGGCCGGGTACAGCCCGGCCTGTGACACCACGGGCGGTGAGAAAGCCTATTGGGCCTATCAGAGCCGTATCAAGCAGGGCGAAGCACGGATCGGTGGTCTGATTGGCGCGCACGGCGCCTGCTACGCAATCCGGGCCGGGCTCTACCAGCCGCTGGGCCGGAGCGTGATCAACGACGACTTCCTGATCCCGATGCGGATTGCCCTGGGGGGATGGCGGACACTCTATGACGCTGACATCAGGGTCCGTGAGCTGCAGGCGTCGCCCGACAGCATGGACTTCAACCGCCGGGTCCGGATCGGGCGCGGCAATGCCCAGCAGCTTGCTGCCGTCCTGCCGCGCCTGTCCCTGCGCCGGGCAGGGCTGAGCTTCGCGTTCCTTTCCGGCAAGGGTGCACGTGTGGTCATGCCCTTCCTGATGCTGATTGCCCTCGCCGGATCGGCGATTGCTGCCGCTGCCGGGTCGGTGCCCATGACCATGCTGCTGGCCCTGCAGGCTCCAGCCTACCTGGCGGCGGCGCTGGCAACGCTGTTCCCGGCCCTGCGCCGGATCCGCAAGATCGAGGCGCTGCGTTATCTCGTGACGGGTCATGTGGCCTCGGCCATCGGCGCATTCCAGTTCCTCACCGGTCGGAAGCGGGGCGCCTGGCGCCGCGTCGCCGAGGCCTGAGAGGTTCCGTCATGACCATGCATTTCGTGATCAAGCCGGGGCGCAAAGACCTGCCCTTCAAGTCCCTGATGGCGGCTCTGTCCGGCCATCTCGCCACCGCGGACGGACTGGTCCGCATCGAACCTGTCACGGCGCAGAAACAGAGGAGCCTGCCATGATCGAAACCCATATGGACCGGGCGACACGGATCGGAAAGCGGAGTATCGATATTGCCGCCGCCGTCGTCGGCCTGACCCTGACCGCACCCCTGCTGCCGCTCATTGCGCTGGCAATCAAGGTCGAGAGCCCTGGCCCCATTCTGTTCCGGCAGGTTCGCGTTGGCCGGATGCTGGAAGACCGCACGGAGCTGTTCCAGATGATCAAGTTCCGCTCCATGCGTCAGGATGCGGAATCGGCCAGCGGTGCAGTCTGGGCCAGCAAGCGCGATCCCCGCATCACCCGCGTCGGCAACTTCATGCGCAAGACGCGGCTGGACGAAATTCCGCAGTTCATCAATGTCCTGCGCGGTGAGATGTCCCTGATCGGCCCCCGGCCGGAGCGGCCGGAGTTCTACAGCAGGCTGGAGGCTGCGATCCCGCACTACAGCAGCCGTACGTTCGGACTCAAACCCGGTATCACCGGGCTGGCGCAGGTCAGCCAGGGATATGATGAAACCATCGAGGACGTGCGCAGCAAGGTCATGTTCGACCATGCCTACGCCGTCCAGACCTTCCGTTTCAGCGACTGGTTGAGGAGCGATCTGCGGATCGTTGGCCAGACGCTGTCCGTCATGGCCCTGGGGCGCGGCCGATAGCTCCTCACACACCCCGACAGTCATGTCGGGGGCCGTGTCCCACAGCCGGCGGCGGGTCCTCTTGGCCGGAGACCCGCCGCCACCTCTGACCACAACCACGCATCTTTCCGCTGAGGAGCAGGATCATGACAATCACCCGAACCGCAAACTGGATACGCCGCCGCGAGGACCCGCTGGCGGACCGCCTCTACCGCCTTGTCAAACGCGCGCAGGTGCTCGACATGCCCGTGATGCCGGGCATCCACGCGACGCTCTATCACGCGCACCGCAGCCTGACGGGCATGCTGGGTGAGGTGACCCGGCGTCTCTACTGGACACCCATGTTCCGTTCCCGGCTCGACGGTACGTCGCGTCGGCTGCACATCGCCGGTGGCGGAATGCCCTTCCTGTCCGGCCCCGTGCGGATCACGATGGGTGACGATTGCCGCCTGTCCTCCGCCATGACCATTTCCGGTCGGGGGCGGAGCGCCGACCAGCCGCAGTTCATCGTTGGAGACAATGTCGGTATCGGCTGGCAGACCACGGTCGCCGTCGGGTCGAAGGTGGTCTTCGAGGACAATGTGCGGATCGGCGGGCGTGCCTTCTTCTCCGGTTATCCCGGCCATCCGGTGAACGCAACCGACCGGGCGGCGGGTCTGCCCGACACCGATGATCAGGTCGGCGACATCATCCTCCGCCGTGACGTCTGGCTGGGAACCGGCTGCACGGTGAATGCGGGGGTCGAGATCGGTGCCGGCACCATTGTCGCGGCAGGCAGCGTGGTCACGAAAAACCTTCCCGCGGGCGTTCTGGCAGGTGGCGTCCCGGCCCGCGTCATTCGCGAACTGGAACCCGCAGACAGGAGCCTGTCGTGATGGCTGCGCCGATGATCGTATTCGGGGAAGACTGGGGCGCGCATCCATCGAGCACGCAGCATCTGATGGCTCGCCTGGCAGCCGATCGCGAGGTGCTCTGGGTGAACTCGATTGGCCTGCGCCGCCCGAGACTGAACGCCGGAGACGCCCGCAGGCTGGTGCGCAAGGTTGCCTCCATGTTTCGCAAGGGTGAGGCAACGACGGCCCTGACCCCGCCCGAAGGAATCAGTGTCGCTTCGGCGAAGGCTGTTTCCTGGCCGGGTTCCCGGCTGGCGCGTCGGATCAATCGCCGGACAATCCCCGCCTCCCTGAAGCCCTTCACGGACCGGTTCGCTCCGGATCGACCGATTTTCTGGACGTCGCTGCCCAGTGCAGTGGATGTCATCGGACAGTTCAACGAGGCCGTCGTGATCTACTACGCCGGCGATGATTTCGAGGGACTTGCCGGTGTCGATCACAAGCCTGTCGGCGAGATGGAGCGCGAACTTGCAGACCGTGCGGACCTCATCATCGCGGCCAGTTCCACGCTGGCAGCCAAGTTTCCGCAGGCGAAGACAGTCATCCTGCCGCACGGCTGTGATCTGGAACGATTTGGCACGCCGGTGCCGCGTGCGCCGGATCTCCCGTCCGATCGCCCGGTGGCGGGCTTCTACGGCAGCCTTGCGGACTGGCTGGACTATGATCTGCTCCGGGATGCCGCCGTCGGATGCCCGGAATGGGATTTCGTCTTCATTGGCAATGTCTCGACGGACCTGCGGAAACTCTCACGGCTGACCGCCCTGCCGAATGTACGGCTGCTGGGTCCGCGTCCGCATGAGGCGCTTCCGTCCTATGTCCAGCACTGGCAGGCCTCCCTGCTGCCGTTCGTCGACAATGCACAGATCCGTGCCTGCAACCCGCTGAAACTGCGTGAGTACCTGGCCGCAGGCACGCCGGTCATCTCGACGGCGTTCCCGGCCCTGTCGCCCTATCGCGATCATGTCCGGACGGTCGCGACAGCATCGGAACTGACCGTCGCGCTGAGGGCTGCATTGTCGGACCTGCCCCCGACCCGTGCGGCACGGCAGGCGTCTGTCGCCGACGAGAGCTGGGACGCGCGTGCACAGGACCTGAAACGTCTGATCGACCGCGCCGCCGCTTGATCCTGCACCGCTGCAAATCGGGTCACCCGTTGCGCGATGCAGTGGGGGCGTCGCTGTTCTGATTCGTCAGTTTCTTTGATTTCAGTGGGTTAGCTGTCGGAACACGGCTTGCGATGTCAGGCACGTGTGATGAGGAGACCTGACATGATCAAAGCAGCATCGAGATTGCTGGCCGTCGCCATCCTTGGGATGACAACGACTGCCTGCGTCGGGATCAGCAAAGGCAATCCGCTGTCCCTTGTTCCGGCTTCCGAGCTGGCCCTGATCAAGAATTCCGCCCCGAAGAACGGCAAGAAGATCTCCGTCGAGGACATGCTGGCGAATGCGCGTGCATCGGACGGCAAGGGGGAGAAGACCGCGCCGACCGTCAGCAATCTGGACCTGGCCTGGGCTGGCGATTCCACCGAACCTGAGCCCGGCCATCTGATCAGCCTCGGCAACTTCGTTGCCGCCGCGCCAAAGACGAATGTCACTATTTCCTGCGCTTCCTCACCGGATGCCGAGGGGCTGAGGGCGCATCGCCGTGCGCTGGCCGTCAGGCAGGTGCTGAATGTGCTGGGCGTCCCCACCCAGGTGATACGCGATGCCGCTGTTCCGACCGGAACCCTCAGGCTGGTGCGCGGAGGCCGCGCGGCATGAAGGACGAATGGCGTGTTCTAATCCGTCTGTGGACCCAGACGGCATGGCGGCTGCGGTACCTGATCTGCGCCTTGCTGATCCTGCTGCCGATCATTGGCGGGGTCGCGAGCCAGCTCCGGTCACGGACCTACGAGACCCACATGTCGATCCTGATCCAGGAAGCGGCCAAGCATAATCCGTTTCTGGAGGACCTTGCCGTCGAGACCCGGGTGAAAGACCGGCTGTCGGCGCTCAACGCGCTGCTGCACAGCCGTCACATCCTGCTGGGCGTCGCAGTTGATCTGGAATGGGTGGATGACAGCAGCGACGACGCCACGCGAGAGCGTATCGTGCAGCAGCTGTCAGAGGCTGTCGGCCTTCGTCTGGTCGGCGATGAGCTGATCGAGCTCACCTATCGCCAGTCGTCGTCCGTGGATATCGACAAGGTGCTGATGGCCATTGCCCGGCGCTTCATGGAGAAGGTGCTGGCGCCTGAGCGGTCATCCATTGCCGGGTCGGTGGCCTTCCTGGAAAAGCAGCTCGCCGAGAGCGAGGCCGCACTTCTGGACGCCGAGGCCGCGCTCAGCGCACTCAGGTCCGAGAACGCCGACAACCTGCCGGATCTGCATGCCGGAAATGTCCGGCGTCTCGCGGACCTGAAGAGCGATCTTTCCCTGCGCGAGGTCGCGCTGGAGGGGGCGCGAGCCTCACTGGTCGACATGCAGCGCCGTCTGGCTGGGGCAAACCCTGTCGTCCTCAATATCGAACATCAGATCGTGCAGGTCCGCACGGAACTCGCGGCCATGAAATCGCGGTATACCGACAGCCATTCCGCTGTTGTGGCCGCTGAACGGCGCCTGTCCCGACTGGTCGCGGAGCGCGATGCCCAGGTCGATGCCGCCCGTCAGCTCGACCTTTCGCGGATTGAGGAAATCTGGGGCGCTGCCCTGCGTGGCACCGAACCGGAGAGCGGGTTGCAGCAGTTGCTGGTCAGCCAGGTCGAGGGGCTGCGCGCCGCACGCTCCAGTCTCGTGCAGATGGAACGACAGGTCGAAGTTCTTCGCGACGAAGTGCGGGTCATGGAACAGCAGACAGCGGGCTTCAGCGACGTACGGCGGGATCTGGAGCGGCTGGAGCGGGATGTAAGCGTGCGCCAGGACGTGCATGAGCGGTTGCTGAAGCGTGCCGGGATGGCGCGGGTCACCGGTGCACTGGGCCAGTTCGAAGCCCCGGAGCGCGTCAAGATCATCGATCTGCCGACTGTCCCTCAGCGACCGAAGGGTCTGCCGGCGCTGGCCTTCATCATTGCAGGACTGGTCGCGGCCATTGGCGCCAGCGTCGGCGCGGTCGCCCTGGCAGAGATTCTCGACAACTCGATCCGCACGGCCGCCCAGGCCGAGGCGTTGGGCCACCCGGTTGTCGCGGTGATGCCCAGGATTCCTTCTCTCACGAACGACATTCAGAACCTGTCGCAACTGCGACGGAAGGAGATTGCCGCATGAAGACCAACGTACAGATCGTGCAGCACATGCGGCCGGGCGGTATCGAGTGCCTGGCTCTGGATCTGCTCTCCACCCCCCCGTCAGGTGACCGGGGCCTGCTCATCAGCCTTGAAGGCACGATGGAGGAGGCGGTCGCCAACTGGCCGCGCTTGCAGCAGTACTCCGGTCGGCTGGTCTTTCTCGACAAGAAGCCCGGCACAAGCCTGCGCCTGATCTGGCGGCTGGCACGGCTGCTCTCGCGGGAGGGGGCGGATGTGGTCCATACCCATCACGTGGGTCCGATGATCTATGGCGGGATCGCGGCACGGCTGGCCGGTGTCCGTCGTCTGGTCCATACCGAACATGATGCGTGGCATCTGCAGGATCCGAAGCGTGCCCGGCTGGTTCGCCGGATCTGGAAACTGGTCAATCCCAGGCTGGTCGCTGATGCCGAACTGGTTGCGGATCAGGTGGCGCGGCTGGCGCGGATTCCGGTGGATGCGGTCATCCGCAATGGTGTCGATCTGCTGCGCTTCCGACCCGGTGGCCGGACGGCAGCCCGGGCCGCACTGGCGCTGCCGGCAAGGGTGCAGATCGTTGGACTGGCTGGTCGGCTGAACAAGGTGAAGAACCAGAGTGCCGCAATCCGCGCCCTGGACCAGATGGCGGACACTGCGGTGCATCTGGCGATTGCGGGTGACGGAGAGGAACGCGCCGCACTGCAGCAACTCGCGGATACCCTGGGTCTGTCCGACCGGGTCCACTTCCTCGGACACCTGGACGGCGTGGAACAGTTCTACCGTGCCATCGACTGTCTCTGTCTGCCTTCGCATTCCGAAGGGTTTCCCCTGACCCTGATCGAGGCTCAGGCCTGCGGACTGCCGGTCGTGGCGACCCGTGTCGGCGGTGTCCCGGAAGCTGTCTGCCCGGAAACGGGCCGGTTGGTGGAAGCTGGCGACATCGGGGCGCTGTCCGAAGCCCTGACCGCCGCGCTGCAGAATACCGACCCCTCCGTCGCCCGTCGCTTTGCCGAGAGCCGCGGGAGTCTGGACCGGATGCTGTCGGCCTATGGCCAGGTAATGGCCTGAGGTACCGGCATGACACTCGATCCCAAACTGCAGATCGCAACAGCGTTCAGCCTGGGCCTTCTGGCGCTTGCGGCGACCGTGGCGATGCCTCACCCGGTGGTCGCGCCTGCACTGGCCGTGCTGCCGGTCCTGATGATCGTCGCCATACGTCAGGCCTGCGTGCTTGGGATCCTGTTCGTCGCCTTTTCCTTCTTCCGCCTGCACGAGGTCGTGCCGCAACTGATGCCGCTGAAGCTGCCCCTGCTGCTGGCATTGGGCGTTCTGGGCACGCTGGTCTGGAACCTGGTGTTCCGCAGGACGACCACATACTGGGACGGCCTGTTCACACCTTTTCTCATCTTCTTCGGGCTGGTCACCATCGGGGTGTTCGCGGGCACGAACACCGGCAATGCCTTCGGTTACTGGAAGGATACATACGTCAAGATCGCGATCATGGTCTTTGCGCTGGCCTGGCTGCTGCGCAAGCCTGCGGACTTCTCGAAACTGCTGCTGGTGATGCTGGCATCTGCTGCACTGGTTGCGCTGGTGGCATTGCAGAACAAGGCTGCGGGGATCGGCCTGGTAGAGGGCACCCGGGTCACCATCGGGCGTGATATCGGCTCCATGCTGGGTGATCCGAATGACCTGTCGCTTGTCCTGCTGTTCGGCGCCGGGTGGGCACTGGCGGCGGCCGATACCGCCGGGCTGGGCCGCATGCTCCGGATCGGCGGCGTGGTGATCTTCGTGCTCATTGCCTGCGCCATTGTCGCCACCCAGAGCCGTGGCGGTCTGCTGGGCATTGCCGCTGTCATTGGTGTCTTTGCCTCCCGCCGGGTGAAATCGAAACTGCTGCTGGGTACAGCCGGGGTCCTGGCCATGGCGGTGCTGTTCGCGGTGGCCGGTATTGACGACCGGCAGTCCGGCGGCGCGCATGAGGAGGGCATCGACGAATCCGCGATGGGCCGGATCTATGCCTGGCAGGCGGCCATCGGCATGGCGCTTGCCAAGCCGCTGTTCGGTGTCGGCCTCGACAATTTCTACTTCAACTACTACCTCTTCAGCCCGCATTGGGACGGCAAGAACCACGCCGTGCATTCGACCTGGTTCGGCGTCATCGCAGAGACCGGCCTTCTCGGATTTGCTGCCTTCGCCACGATGGTCGTGACACTTGGTCTGTCCGCGTTCCGGGTCCGGGATACCCTGCTCGCGCGGTCCGACATACCCCCGGTCATGCGCGCAGCCGGCAGCGCCCTGGTCGGTGGCTTCACGGGGTTCTGTGTCAGCGGCACCTTCCTCACCCAGGGTTTCGTCTGGCCGATCTACGTCATGCTCGCGCTGGCCATCGCCTTGCGTCACTACCTGCGCAGCCATGGCGAACCGCAGTGGCTGACCGGCGCGGAATGCAGCGATCCGGCCGGACCGATTTCCAACTTTCTGAAAAACAAAGCAGTTTCCAGAGGCATGGCTCTTGCGCCACGACCCTGGACAACCAGTGGAGACAGGAAATGAAACGTCTGACGATTGCGGCTTCGGCGGTTGCCGGGCTCTTTGCGGCGACATCGGCGCAGGCCCAGCAGGTGCCGGAAGACATGACGAACATCGGTGTCGGCCAGGACATCCTGGAAACGGTCTCGCGGCAGTTGCCGGAGAGCCAGGCCGTGGGGGCCGAGTTTCTGAATGAAGCCTACTATCCCAGCCTTCGTCTGGATGACGCCTCCCATCTGGCCGTGACCTTTGTCAGCGAAGGCGCCGGGTATCGGAACTCGGTTGGCTATTTCACCTATCAGGACAACGCCTTCGACGGACTGACGTTCGGCGATATCGACATCAACGGGTCCGGAAATATCGGCTTTGCCGAGATGCAGTCCTCCGGTGCCGTCGATGACATGGGTGTCCTGTTCAGCAATTTCTCGGGGGCAGGGTCCGGGGGACTCCTTCAGGCAGGTGACACGACGGTCATCGGTGGCGGTAGCATCAACCTGACCGACGACAGCTGGACCATGACCGGCGACAAGATCTTCGAAGCGGGCACCAACGTCGGTTTCTTTCTGATCGCGAACGGCTGGAATGGCAGCGGCGTCAATGGCGTCGATAATCTCCAGGACCATCCGTCCTTTGCGAACGGCAAGAAGGGTAACGGCAAAGGCGTCGATAATCTCCAGGACCATCCGTCCTTTGCGAAGGGCAAGAAGGGTAACGGCAAAGGCGTCAGCGGCAAAGGCGTCAATAGTCTCGAGGACAATCCGACCTACTGGTCGATGGATTTCCTGAACCCGGAGAATGACGCGGACGCCACGGTCGATGATGTCAGCCGCAACACCCGGCACCTGGCAATGCTGAATGTTGTCGATGCCAACCAGGTGGTGGTCGGCTTCGAGGACCTTAACCGCCTTTCCGGCGACAATGACTTCAACGACGCCGTGTTCATCGTCCGCTCTGACCCGGCCGACGCCCTGCAGAATTCGAACATTCCCAAGGTCAGCGCCGCACCGGTCCCCGCCCTGGGCGCAGGTGTGGGGGGGTTGGCGATGGCCATCATCGTGGGCTTCGGCGCGGTCCGGCGCGGAAAGTCGGCGTGATGCTTCGCACCCTGTCCGCCAGACTGCCCCCGGGCCTGCAGCAGACCCTGCTGTATGCCTTCTCGATTCTGGTGGCGAAGGGGGTGTCTTTCGTCATGGTGCCGGTGTTCACCCAGTTCCTTTCGCCGGAAGACTATGGACGACTGGATATCCTGCAGACGCTTGCGGACCTGCTGTCCGTGGTCGTGGGACTTGGCCTGGCGGACAGCGTCTACCGGTTTGCCGGATCCGCCCGGGGCGAGGCCGAACGGCGGAAGGCCACGGCCTCGATCTTCGGGATCGCCATGGCATCCGGTCTCATCTTTCTGGCCGCCGGCCAGATCGCGGCACCATGGATCACCATCGCGTTGCCGGGCGGCATTGCCACCTCCGAGACGCGCCTGCTGCTGATCAGTCTGGCTGCCTCCGGCCTGATACTGGTGCCGCTGGCCTGGCTGCGCATGAACAACCGGGCCGGCATCTATGCGATTGCCAGTGCCGGACGCTCCGTGATCCAGGCAGGTCTGGCGACACTGATGCTGGTGCTGGGTTTCGGCGTCTGGGGTGTTCTGCTCGCCGGCATGATCGCCTGCATGGTGCTGGCAACGTCTCTTGCCCTCTATCAGTTGAGGCAGACTGGCATGACCATCGCTGCTGCCCGCACCCGGGAACATGTCGCCTTTGGCGGTCCCCTGGTGCTGGCCGGCGCTGCCGCCTTTGTGCTTGGCAGTTGCGACCGATGGATCCTGGCCGCCTTTGTGGGTGTCGAGGCAGTCGCGATCTACGCCGTCGCGGTGAAGTTCGCGCTGATCGTGGCGATGGCGGCACAGCCTTTCGAACTCTGGTGGCTGGCCCGAAGGTTCCCCATGCTGAACGGCCCCGACGGTGAGAAGCGTGTCGCGGTCGCGGCCGGCACGGGTGTCGTCTGGACCGTGCTCTGCGGTGTCGGTGTGGCCGCAACGGCCCCGACCGCCATTCGTCTGATGACGCCCGAGGCCTATCACGCGGCGGCTTCGCTGGCGCCATGGCTGTGCGGGATTGCCGTGCTGCATGCAGTGACGGGTATCCTGAACATCGGCATCTACTCAGGGCGCACCGGCTGGGACGCGTTCCGGGTCGAGGCCACCATCGCCGTCATCGCTCTCGCCCTCTACTTCCTGCTGATCCCGGAGCTCGGCGTGACCGGGGCGATCCTGGCCACCGCTGTCGCGCAGGTCGCACGGCTCTCGCTGGTGGTCTGGCTCGCGCAGAGGCGGCGGCGGTTGCCCTATCGCCTCGGGCGCCTGGGTCTGTTGTTGGCAATGGGCGGCGTCGCGGTCGCCGTCATCGGACAGCAGACGGATCCGCTTTCCGAAGTGCTCATGGGCACTCTGGCCCTGGGTATCATTGCAGGCTCCGGCCTGCTGCTCGGACTGGCCCCTGATGCGCTTGTCCGGAAACTACTTGCCCTGTTTCCGTTTCTCCCAGGCCATCTGCTTGCGGTAGATGGTCGAGGTTGAGATGTCCAGGGCCCGCGCCGCCTGTGTGATGTTGCCATCGAACTTCTCGATCGCGGCGTCGATGGCCATCATCTCCAGTTCCACGAGCGGACGGACGAGAATGTCCCGGGCATTTGCCGTCGTCGCTGCGTCCTGACCCGGAACGGCTGCCGGTGCAGCAGGCATCGGCTGCGGTGCGTAGGCGGCACCCGGGGCTGGCTGTGGGGCAAGGGGTTGCGGAACCGGTGCCTGCGGCAGGCGCGGCAGCATTTCAGGCGTCACGAGTTCTCCGTCATGCAGCACGACGATGTTGCGAACCACATTCTCCAACTGCCGCACATTGCCCGGCCAGGGATAGCTCTGGATCATGGCCATCGTGTCGTCGGTGAAATCCCTGAACGACTTCTTCTCCACCGCGCCATAGTCCCTCAGGAACCGCCGGGCCAGCATTGCCATGTCCGTTGCGCGTTCCCGCAGCGGCGGCATCTCGATGGGGACCACATGCAGCCGGTAGTACAGGTCTTCGCGGAACTTGCCACGCTGCACGAAGTCGAGCGGATCCTTGTTCGTGGCGCAGACGAACCGGATGTCCGTGGGACGGTCCCTGGAATCACCCACCCGCCGATAGGTGCCGGTCTGGATGAAGCGCAGCAGCTTGGCCTGCAGATCGAGGTCCATCTCGCAGATCTCGTCGAGGAACAGCGTGCCTCCGTTGGCCTCCTCCGCCGCGCCCACATGATCCGAGATCGCACCGGTGAATGCGCCCTTCCGGTGGCCGAAGATCGACGATTCCATCAGTTCACGGGGAATGGCCGCGCAGTTGATGGCAACGAAAGGTCCGTTGCGACGCTCGCCGGTATTGTGGATGGCGCTGGCACAGAGCTCCTTGCCCGTGCCGGATTCGCCGGTGATGAACACAGGCGCATCGGACCGGGCGGAGGCTTCGATCAGCGCGAAGACATTCTTCATCGCCGCCGACTCACCCAGGAATCCGGAAGGCCCCCGTTTCGGTTTCGCAGCACCGGCATCTGCCGTTGCGGCGGCATCCACAGGGTCCGAAGCAGGTGCAGCTGCCGCCCTCTGGCGACGGGCGAGTGTGGCCTCGCAGGCTTCCCGCAATTTCTTGGGGCTGCAGGGTTTCACGATGAAATCCATCGCGCCGAGGTGCATGGCATCGACCGCGGTCTTCACGGAACCCTGCCCGGTCAGCACGATTGTCGGGACCAGCCTGTCCTGATCCGTCATCTCGCGCAGCAGGTCGAGGCCATTGCCGTCCGGCAGGCGCACATCCAGGATCATGAGGCCGAACGAACTCTCGCCGATCAGCTGCCTGGCCTGCTTCAGGGTATCCGCCTTGGCAATGTTCCGGAAACGGGGCAGCAGCCCCTGTTCGTAGAGCATGGCACTGGCCGGATCATCCTCGACCATCAGGATGGGGGTGTTGTCAGTCATGTTCTGCTTCTAGGTCCACGGTCGACTCCGGTCAAATCAGATGCTGCCGGCCTGTTCCCCCGGGGACTCCGCACCTCTGCGTCAGCGCTGGGAAGCAGTTCCGTCATGCCCTGCGTTCGCCCCGCCCGGCACCGCAATCCCGGACGGTCCGCCGGGACGAGGTCGCCCGGACTCTAGAAGACCGGGGCAGTCTCGGCGACGTCCTTGTTCTGCATCATGGCATCGTACCAGGCGGCGAGGCCCGGGCGGCCTTCGCGCCAGTTGTCGTCGGCTCCGCGCCAGTTGGCGTAACCCAGTGCCGAGACGGCAGCAATGGTCGCCAGGTTGAAGGCGGCGGGCTGGCCGGCCAGGCGGGTTTCCAGCGCATCGTAGCAGCGGGCGATGCGGTCGGTCTCCGTCTTCAGGACCGTGGGCGACGGTACCCCGTCCTCCGCCAGCCGTTCCTTGCTGCGCTTGTAGGTCGCGTCCATCAGCACGGACGCAATACCCTCGATCTCGAGCTGCTTTGGGGAATAGTCCATCAGCTTGTTGGGGGCCTGCGCGTCGATATAGCGGCCGATGATCAGGGTCTCGCAAAGGCAGGTGCCATCGTCCAGCAGCAGGCCGGGGATCTTGGCGCTGGGGCCGGCGGCGACCAGGACGTTGCGGGCCTCCGGATCCTTCGAGACGTCCAGTTCCTCGATATCCAGGCCAGAGAAACGCGCGGCCAGCAGGGCGCGGCGCCCGTAAGGTGAATTGTGGGCGTGCAAGAGTTTCAAGTCGGTCTCCCCGGTTTCATGTGCTGCGCCGCTGGCTGGTATTGCGGCGGATCAGCCGAAAATGCTTCTGCGTCGCACGATAGATCGGCATGCCCGCAACGCCAGCGGAAAATGGCGACCCGGGCGTGCAGGGCGGCAATGCCACCGGACGGCGGGGCAGCCTAGTCGAACGTGATCACCCAGCGACCCCGACTGCCCCCGGCTTCCAGTGCCGCGTGGGCCTTGCCGGCGTCTTCCGGCGCCACGGTGCAGGCGACGCGCAGGGTCAGCTTGCCGGCGTCGGCTAGCTGCCGCAGCTGATCGAGCTTCTCGTATTCGCAATCATAATTGCGCACCCAGGTCTGGGTGAAGCGGATGTCCCGCACGGCCTCCTCGGGGCTGAAGCCGCGGATGGCGGTGAACACGCCGCCATCCCGGATCGCCGGAATCGCCGCCGCGTTCAGCAGTGCGCCGTCGGCCAGCCCATCGACGCCTTCGGGGAAATGCTTGTGAACCTCGGCGGCGAAGTCATCGCTGCGGGGCACAATGATGTCCGCGCCCAGCGCGCGCAGCAGCGCCTCGTCCTTTGGTGCCGCATCGGCAATGACCGTCAGCCCCTCCGTCTTCGCCAACTGGATGACATAGCCGCCATAGGCACCTGGGCCGCCGGTCACCGCCAGCGTCTGGCCGGGTTCTAGCCCCATCAGGTCAAGAGACAGGCGTGCGGTCAGCCCGTTCATCGGCAGGGTGCAGGCTTCCGCATGACTGGTGTCCTTCGGGGCCGCCACCACCGCCCGCTGGTCCAGCACGATCTGTTCCCGATAGCCACCGTGGGTCGCATCCGGAACCACCATCGCCATGACCCGGTCGCCGACGCGCACGCCGGTGGTCACGCCCTCGCCGATCTGGTCAACGAACCCCGCGATATCCATACCGGGCACATAGGGCGGCGGATCCTTCTTCTGCATCTTGGCCCGGCCGCCATTGCGTCCGACAACGTCGGTCGGGTTCACGGCAGCGGCGTGAACACGTACCCGCACCTGTCCCGGTCCGGCATGCACCTCCGGCACGTCGACCACCTGCAACACTTCCGGTCCGCCATGAACCATCAATCCGACTGCGCGCATGTCCTGCCCCTGTATGTCTGATTCTTCCCCGACGGTAGAGGGTAGGCAGATCACGGTGGCGGCGCCAGCAGATCATCAGACAGCCCCGGTGACCGCGGGCGACGACGGGGAGGGACGCTTCGACTGGTCTTGCTGAATGAACCGAAGTATTCTTGCCCCGAATGCCTGCCTGAAGTCCTCACAAGAACAAGAAGTCGCAACATGCAAGCAGAACAGGAAACAGCCCCGGCCTCGGCGCCGGTTCATCTGGAGGTTGCTGCCGCAACATTCAGCGATGTCGGTGCGGCCGTGCGGGCCGGACTGCGCGATTTTGGCCGACGCCCCCTGCTCAGCCTCTTCTTCGGCCTCGTCTACGCGCTGTTCGGCGCGGCACTGATCGCCGGTCTTGCGGCCAACAACCAGATATGGATCGTCATCGCCGCCGCGGTCGGCTTTCCGCTGGTCGCGCCCTTCCTGGCCGCCGGGCTGTACGAGATGTCCCGGCGCCTGAAACGTGATGAGCCGTTCACCGCCAGTGACATCTTCGGCGCCATCTTCAGCCAGCAGCGGCGGGAGTTCGGCTGGATGTCGTTCGTTGTCCTGTTCGTCTTCTGGATCTGGGCCTATCAGGTGCGGCTGGTGCTGGCCCTGACCATGTCCAGCCAGGCCGTCCATTCGCTTGATCGTTTCCTGGGTGCACTGTTCACGACCAGTGAAGGCCTGACATTCCTGGCCGTGGGCACGGTGGTCGGGGCGGTGCTCGCGACCATCCTGTTCTCGATCACGGTGATCGCGATGCCGCTGCTGCTGGACAAGCGGGTCGATGTCGTCACCGCGATGATCACCAGCGTGAAGAGCGTGCTCCAGAGCCCGGCGGTCATGCTCGGCTGGGGCGCAATGGTGGGGGCGCTGACACTTGTCGCCATTGCACCGCTGTTCATCGGCGTGATCGTGATCTTCCCCGTGCTCGGACACGCAAGCTGGCACCTTTACGAACGGCTGGTGTCGGAGCAGTAAGCGGGACGGGTCGAGGGCTTGAAAGCCTACGACTTTGCCGCAAACTCGATCGGCTTCGCCCATTGCACCAGAACGACGCAGCCGTCCGTTGACCAGACATTGTGGCTGCTGCCTGCCGTGTTCACGATCAGGGTGCCTGTCGGATAGTGGCCGTTGTCGTCCGTCTGGCTGCCTTCCAGTACCAGCACGGTTTCCGGGGCCGGGTGGCGGTGGGCCGGGACGGTGGCGCCGGGCTGGTAGCGCAGCACGGCCAGCGCCGGTTCGCCCTCCAGGATCTTCGCGATCTCGATCCCTTCGCGGAACGGGGCGAAGTCGAGGCTGTTCCAGCCGCCGTTGAGCATGTCGGGCACATTGAAGGGAGCGGTCATCTCTGGACCTCCTGGGTCAGGACACGGGGGACAGGGCGCTGGCGATCAGCTCGACTGGAGCCGTCCATCCGACGATGGCCCCCTGCGCACGGATCATGTCGAGGGTCGCGCGCTTGAACTCCGGAAAGTAGCTGGCCGTGGCGTCCTCCGCCAGCAGGCAATCGAAGCCCCGGTCGTTGGCCTCCCGCATCGTGGTCTGGACGCAGACCTCCGTCGTGACACCCGCAAGGATCAGTTGCGTGATCCCGCGTTCCGCCAGCAGGTCGCCGAGGCCGGTGGCGTAGAAGGCACCCTTGCCGGGCTTGTCGATGACAGTTTCGTCGGGCAGGGCGGCTAGTTCGGAAACGATCTCCGCCCCCGGCTCGCCCGCGATCAGGATGCGGCCCATCGGGCCCGGATCGCCGATGCGCAGTGCCGGATCGCCCCGGTCCCGCTTGGCGGGCGGACAGTCGGAGAGGTCGGGCCGGTGGCATTCGCGGGTATGGATGATGGTCAGCCCGGCGGCACGGGCAGCATCCAGCAGGGCGCGCACGGTGGGGACGATGGCCTGCACCAGCGTAACGTCGTTGCCGAGCGCGGCGCCGAAGCCCCCCGGCTCCAGGAAATCGCGCTGCATGTCGATGACGATCAGTGCCGAGCGGGCCGGATCGAGCGGGAATTCAAACGGCTCTGCCGCAATCATCTTCATCAGGCGTGTCCTGCCATGTGCTGGCCGATGACGGCGATATCGGCCTCCGCCGCCGGGGTTTCGTGAACGATGCTGCCCTCCGACATCACCAGCACCCGGTCGGAGAGTTCCAGGATCTCGTCCAGGTCCTCGCTGAGCAGCAGGACCGCCGCACCGGCATTGCGGGCGGCGACGATGCGGGAGCGGATGGCGGCCACGGCGGAGAAATCCAGACCGAAGCAGGGGTTGGAGACCAGCAGCAGATCCACGTCCCCCGTCAGTTCCCGGCCCAGCACCGCACGCTGCACGTTGCCGCCCGACAGGGTCTGGATCGGGCTGTCGAGGGATGCCGTCTTGACCTGGAACCCCGCCACCAGCTCCGCCGCGCGCCGACGCATCGCCTTGCGGTCGAGCCAGAAGCGGTGGCCATCATCCGGCGTCGTGTCGAAGGTGCGGAAGGCCAGGTTCTCGGCCACACTCATGCGCGGGGCGCAGGCATTGCGCAGTGGTTCCTCCGGCAGGCAACGGACCCTGTGGGTCTGGGATTCCTCCCGGGTCGCGTGAAACGGGGCACCCGCGACCTCGATCCGGCCATCGGAGACGGGGCGCTGTCCGGTCAGGATCTCCATCAGTTCCATCTGGCCATTGCCCGAGACACCGGCGATACCGACGATCTCCCCGCTGTGCACGGTCAGACCGTCGATCCGGATCGGCAGCAGGCCGGAGCGGTCCAGTGCCCTGATGCCGGACAGTTGCAGGACCGGCGCGCCGCGCTCTCCGGCCCGGTCCACGTCGCGCGCCGGCGGCTGGCCGCCGACCATCATTGCCGCCATGTCATCGTGACTGAGGTCCGCCACCTTGCCGCCGCCCGCATATCTGCCGCGCCGCAGGACGCTGACATCGTCGGCGAAGGCAGTCACTTCCCGGAACTTGTGGCTGATCATCAGCACGGTCAGTGCACCGGACTCGGTCAGTTGCCGGACGTGCCCCAGCACCTCGTCCGCCTCCGCCGGGGTCAGGACGGAGGTGGGCTCGTCGAGGATCAGGAAGCGTCGTCCCAGATAGAGCTGCTTCAGGATCTCCAGCTTCTGCTTCTCACCGGCGGCGAGGCGGCTGACCGGCTGGTCCAGCGGCACGGTGAAGGGCATGCGCTCCATGAACTCCGACAGGGCCGCATGTTCCTTGCGCCAGTCGATGATGCCGGGGGTGTCGTCGCGGCTGATCACCAGGTTCTCCGCCGCCGTCAGGGCCGGGACCAGGGTGAAATGCTGGTAGACCATGCCCAGACCCAGCGCATGTGCGGCCTTCGGGTCGGGCACGTCGACTTCCCTGCCGGCCACCATCATCGCGCCGGCGGTCGCGTGATAGAATCCCATCATGCATTTCACCAGCGTGGACTTGCCCGCACCATTCTCCCCCAGCAGGGCATGGAAGGAGCCGGGACGGACGCGGATCGACACGTCGTCCAGCGCCGTGAACGACCCGAACCGCATGGTCAGGCCGACCGTCTCCACCCCCACGGCGGGGCTTCTGTCGGACGGGGTGGTCACGGCAGCTGGCTGATGAAGGTGGCGCTGTCCGAGACCGAGCCGAACACGCCGCCCTGCATCTTCACCATCTTGATGGCGGCGTCGTGATTGCCCTTGTCGGTGGCGCCGCAGCAATCCTCCAGCAGCAGGCATTCGAAGCCCCGGTCGTTCGCTTCCCGCATCGTGGTATGGACGCAGACATCGGTGGTGATACCGCTGAGCACGATGTTCTCGATCCCCTTGGTGCGCAGCATCAGCTCCAGATCCGTGGCGCAGAAGCTGCCCTTGCCGGGCTTGTCGATGATGGCCTCGCCGGGAGCCGGGGCAAGTTCGGAGATGATGTCCCAGCCCGGCTCCCCGCGCACCAGAATGCGGCCGCACGGGCCGGGGTCGCCGATCCCGGCGCCGATCTGCTGCGAACGCCAGCGCTTGTTGGCGGGCAGGTCGGACAGGTCCGGGCGATGCCCCTCCCGCGTGTGCATGATGTGATAGCCCTTGGCCCGCATCGCCGCCATGGTGGCCTTGATCGGTTCGATGGGCGCGCGGGTCAGCGACAGGTCATAGCCCATCTTGTCGACGTAGCCGCCTTCACCGCAGAAGTCGGTCTGCATGTCGATGACGATCAGGACCGTGTTCTCCGGCCTCAGATCGCCGTTGTAGGGCCAGGGATAGGGATCGGCCTTGATGGTGCTCATTCTGCAGCCTCCAGCTTGCGGACATAGGTGCGGGTCGGTGCGTCGAAGCCGCAGCTCGTCCCGTCGGTGATCGCCACCTCTTCTTCCCACGGCAGGCGATAGCGCCCGGCGGCGAGGTCGGTCATGTAGGTATAGGGGCAGTCCTGTGCGCCGCCCTTCACCGCGACATAGCCGCGATGGCCGAACTGGTAGATGTTGTTCTCCACCCCCCAGCCCGTGCGCGCTTCCCGCACCAGGTCGGGGCGCACCTCCGCCGTGATGATCTCGTCGGCCCGGCCCGTGGTGCCATGTGCCAGTACCGTGCCGTCGAAGTTGACGATCATGCCCTCGCCCATGCTGTCGAAGGTGCCGTCGGAACCGCACATGCAGACATTCGCCGTCACCATCAGGTTGCAGAAGGCGTTGGACTGGTTGGTGAAGCGCCAGCTCTCGCGGATCGGCGCGGTATAGCCGGCGGTGCGGATCATGATCTCCGCGCCCTTGTAGGCGCATTCCCGCGCCATCTCCGGGAACATGCCGTCATGGCAGATGATCAGCGCGATGCGCGATCCGTTCGGGCCATCGATGACCGGAATACCGAGGTCGCCCGGCTCCCACGGTTCCACCGGCACCCAGGGATGCAACTTGCGGTAATAGAGCTGCATCTCCCCCTGGTCATCGATGATGATGCCGACGTTGTAGGGCATGCCGCCGGGGTTCAGCTCCATGATGGAGAAGCAGCCCCAGATGCTGTTGTCGATGCAGGCCTGGCGGAAGGCCGCGACCTCCGGCCCGTCCAGGCGGCACATGATTTCCGGGTTCGTGTCCATGCTGAGGCCGTGCAGCGCGTACTCGGGGAACACGACGAGATCCATGTTTGCTGAATTGCGCCGCGCCTTGCCCACCATCTCGACGATCCGCGCTGTCTGTGCCGCCAGATCATCCGGTGTCTCCACCACGGGCAACTGCAACTGCACCATACCGATGACGACGCCGTTCGCCGACTTGTTCAGCCCACCAAGTCCGTTCATTGCGAGACTCCTACTTCGTGATGCTCAGTTCGCCGGGTGCGCTTTCCAGCGCCCGGTTGGGGGAGGATGTGGCGATCAGCAGGCCCAGGGTCAGCACATAGGGGGCAGCATAGAACAGGTAGTAGCCGGAGCTGATGCCCACGGACTGCAGTGCCGGACCCAGCGCCCCGGCGCCGCCGAACAGCAGCGCCGCCCAGAAGCAGTTTACCGGCGACCAGCGCGCGAAGATGACCAGCGCCACCGCCATCAGGCCCTGACCGGACGACAGCCCCTCGTTCCAGCTGCCGGGGTAGTAGAGCGACAGATAGGCGCCGCCGACGCCGGCCAGCGCGCCGCCCGCACCCGTGGCCAGCAGACGCACGACATTGGGGTTCAGGCCCATGGAGCGGGCCGCGTCGGTGCTGTCGCCCACGACACGCACGATCAGCCCGATGCGGGTGGTGCGGAACATCCAGCCCATGGCAACCGTCAGCACGATGCCGATCAGGAACAGCACGTTGACCTGCAGCGCCGCCTGCACCTGGGAGATGTCCGACCACCAGCCGAAGGAGATGGCCGGCAGGTCCGGGGCCTGCGGCTGCACGAAGGGCTTGCCGAAGAAGAAGGCGAGGCCCATGCCGAGCAGCATCAGGGCGATGCCGATGGCAATGTCATTGACCTTCGGCAGCTTGCAGACCCAGCCGTGAAAGAAGCCGAACAGCATCCCCGCGAGCGCGGCGGCGAGGACGCCGATCCATGCGGAGCCGCTTTCGTAGGCGACGGCGTAGCCCGACATGGCGCCGAAGACCAGCGTCCCCTCCAGCCCCAGATTGATGCGCCCCGAGCGTTCCGTCAGGCATTCGCCCAGCGACACGAACAGGAAGGGCGTGGAGACCCGGATGGCGCCGCCGATCATGGCCAGCGGGACGGCCCAGAGGCCGAGATCGGTCTCGTTCATGGCTGTTCCTCCGCCCTTGGCGTGAAGATGCGGAAGCGACCGTAGAGGGTCTCCGATACCAGGATGGCGACGAAGACGATCCCCTCCAGCACCAGAATGGTTGCGTCCGGCAGGTCCATGCGGCGCTGGATCAGGCCGGATGACGCCTCGAAACCGCTGAGCAGGATGGCCACCGGAATGATGGCAAGCGGGTTATGACGTGCCAGAAAGGCAATCAGGATGCCGGTATAGCCATAGCCGCTGACCAGCGAGCCATTGGCGGAACCGTGGATCGCCGAGACCTCGAAGAAACCCGCCAGCCCGGCGCAGGCCCCGCCCGCCGCCGTGAAACAGATGATCAGCCGCCCGACGGGCAGCCCCTGAACCTGGGCGGCGCGAATGTTGCCACCCGCGATCCGGGCAGCGAAGCCCCAGGTCGTCCGCTCGATCAGCACCCAGGCGACGATGCAGGCAACGATGCCCGCGACGAAGCCCCAGTGCACGTCCATGCCTGGCAGATCCCCCACACGCAGCGCCGGGTCGAGTGGCGCGGTGGAGGGCTTGTTGAGACTTGCGGGGTCCCGGAACGGTCCTTCCACCAGATGGTTCAGCAGGGCGATGGCGATATAGGCCATCAGCAGCGACGAGATGGTTTCGTTCACACCCCGCCTGATGCGCAGGGCACCGACGGCCCCGATCCAGAGCCCGCCGATCAGCATTGCGGCGAGCATCATGAGTGGGATGCCGATGGCGGTCGGCGCACCCGAGAGCGCTGTCCCGACCACGGCAGCCGCGAGGCCACCGAGAACGACGGCCCCCTCGCCGCCGATCACCACCAGTCCCAGCCTTGCGGGCAGAGCCACGCACAAGGCTGTAAGCAACAGCGGCGCGACCCGTGACAGGGTATTCTGCCACGAGAACGCCGTGCCGAACCCGGCCTTGTAGACCAGGCCGAAGAAGTCCACCGGCGACTTGCCGAGCAACACCAGGAACACGGAGAAGGCGAGCAGGCCGCCAAGCAGGGCCCCGATCGGAATGATCAGGGGCTCCAGCCGTGGCGCGATGTCCGCGAATCCACGACGTTCAGGTGCACGAAGCTCTGTCGAGGTGCCGGTGGACATCGGATCAGGAAGTCGAGCCGATCACGCCCTCGACCAGGTAGTCCATGCTCTCCAGCGCAATATCATCCTCGGCGAAGGCCTTGCCGGCGGGGGCAATGACATTGCCCTTGTTGTCGTTGATCGGTCCCTTGATGATCAGGAACCCGCCCTTCATGATCTCCGCCTTGGCCGCCTCGAACTGGTTGCGGGCGGTGTCGGAAACCGCCGGACCCAGCGGGCTCATCTTGACGAAGCCATCCGACAGTCCACCCCGGACGAAGTTGTCGATGGTGCCGCCGCTCATCATGGTCTTGACCATGCCGGTATAGACATTGGCCCAGTTCCATTCGGCACCGGTGAGATATTTCGCGGGCGCCAGCGGGCTCTGGTCGGCGTGATAGCCACAGACGAACGCGCCGCGACCGGCAGCGGTCTCCACCACTACCTTCGGGCCATCGACGTGGCAGGTGATGACATCGCAGCCCTGGTCGGCGAGGGCATTGGTGGCCTCTGCCTCCTTCACCGCCAGCGACCATTCGCCGGTGAAGATGACCTGGCAGGTGATGGTCGGGTCCACGGCGCGGGCACCCAGCAGGAAGGAGTTGATGTTCATCAGCACCTGCGGGATCGGCTTGGCCGCAACGAAGCCGATCTTCTTGGACTTCGTGGCGTGGCCCGCGGTGATGCCGTTCAGGTACTGGCCGAGACCGATGTAGCCGAAATATGAACCGGCGTTCTTCGGATGCTTGTCCGCGGACCAGAGGCCGCCCGCGTGCTGGAACCGGACATCCGGGTGCTTCGGCGCGACCGCCAGGATATGCGGATCGAAATAGCCGAAGGAGGTCGGGAACATCAGCGATGCACCGTCGAAGTTGATCATGGATTCCATGGACTTCTGGACGGCGACGGTCTCGGGGACGTTCTCTTCCTCGACCACGGTGACGCCCGCCATCTCCTTGACGGCGGCGGCCCCTTCGGCGTGGGCCTGATTGTAGCCGAAGTCATCCTTCGGCCCGACGTAGATGAAGCCGACGGTCAGGTCAGCGGCATGTGCGGCACCGAAGGGCAGGGCGCTCGCGGCGGCAAGCGCGCCTGTTGCGGCACCGGCCTTGAGAAGGCTGCGACGTGAGATGGTTCTGCGGTTCATGAGTGTCTCCTGGCCCTGGATTCGGAAAGGGGTTCCTGCCCCGCCACATCTGTCTTGGGGCTGCATCGATTGCGGATGAAGAAAGGATAGGTGAGGTGGTGGGTGTCGTCTTTTGCTATTAATTCCTCGGATGTGTTCATTTTCTGCACCGGTCTGGACTCAGCGTCCTGCAGCGAGGTGGCCACGCCATCCAGCCGCCGCGTCAAGTTCCCGCGCACCGGCCAGCCCATGGGTTTCACAGAGAAACCCGGTCACCGACTCGCCGTCGGACAGCGTGAGTGTGCCGAGGCCGAGCGGGGCGGGGATGCCGGCCAGGAAGCTGCCGACTTCCGTCATCGGCAGGGCCCAGACCTCGACAGGCACGGAACCTCCGCCTGCCGGGTCGCGTACCAGTCCGGGTCTTTCAGGCGGGCCGCCATTCAGCGCGTAGAGGCGGTAGTCCCCGGCGGTCGTGGTGGCGCGCAGGAACCGCCCCCCCCGGGATGTGAGCTGACCATTCAGCGGCAGACCGGCCATATGGGCGCCGCAGACCGCGATGGCCATCTCGTCCGGGCCGGGGCGGGGTGCGTGAACGCCCGGTGTCGGGCGGCTGTGTGCCGTTGCACCGACTTTCCCCGACCGCTCCAGTGCGAGTGCCACGGACGCCAGCCAGCCATCCCGTCCTGCCTGTGCCAGCAGGGTGACGCTGCCCGGCCGACCGTCCGTGCGCGGCGCCGTCGGAACGGCAATGCCGCAGAGGTCCATCAGGTTGACGAAGTTGGTGTAGGTGCCAAGCCGGGCGTTCGGACCAATGGGGTCCCGGGTCAGGTCCGCCACGGAATAGAAGGTCGGGATGGTGGGAACACACAGCAGATCAACGCTCGCCACCATCGGATCGGCAATGGCCCGCAGTTCCTTCAGGCGATAGATGCCCCGGAAGGCGTCCGTTGCCGACTGGGTCTCCGCCACCTGGATGATCTGGCGCGTCACCGGATGGACGGCTTCCGGGGCGGAGGCCAGCAGATCCTCGATGACCGCGTGCCGCTCCGCCACCCATGCCCCGTCGTAGAGCAGTCGGGCAATGTCATGGAACGGCGTGAAGTCGAGCGGGACCAGCTCCGCCCCGGCCTTCTCCAGACGGTCCAGGTCCGACATGTAGGACGCCTGCTGCAGGGCGTCACCGAAGAATTCAAGGGTGGCCGCATCCGGCACACCGACGCGAAAGCTGTCCGGCAGGGGGGTCAGCGGCGCGACGCTGACGGGGCGGGAATAGGCGTCACTTGCGTCAGGGGCGGCGACCGCTTCCAGGACGGCGTGCGCGTCCTCCACTGTCAGGGCGAAGATCGAGATCGTGTCGAGGGTCCGGCAGGCCGGCACCAGGCCGCTGGCGGAGATGGCACCCAGTGTCGGCTTCAGTCCGACAATGTTGTTCAGCGCAGCCGGCACGCGTCCCGATCCCGCCGTGTCGGTGCCGAGGGAAAAGCAGACCATGCCGTGCGCCACCGCGACGGCGGAACCGCTGGACGATCCGCCGGGCACGATTGCCGGGTCGACGGCGTTTCGGGGGACCGGGTAGGGGGTGCGGACCCCCACCAGGCCGGTCGCGAACTGGTCCAGATTGGTCTTGCCGATGGGCAGCGCCCCCGCGGCTCTCAGGCGCGCGACGGAGACCGCATCCTGTTTGGCGCGGTAGGAATACGCCGGGCAGGCGGCGGTGGTCTCGTGCCCGGCGACGTCGATATTGTCCTTGATCGCGAAGGGAATGCCCCAGAGCGGCAGGGAACGATCCATGCCTGCCAGCGCATCGACGGTGGCCAGCACCTCCGTCCGGTCGAACAGGTCGATGAAGATGCCCGGATCATCGACCTCGGCGATGCGTCGGTAGACTTCCTCGATGACTGCCACCGGGCTGACGCCATCGGCATAGGCCGATCGAAGAGACGGCAGCGTGAAGGGCAGATCATCAAGCATGGGTGTCTCCTGACAGGCCGTCACAGCCCCTGTTCTTCTTGCTGGAGTGCGGGAGGCTGCGGCGCGGCGGCCACCAGCGTTCGTGTGTAGTCGGTTGCCGGATTGCGCATCACCTGCTCTGCCGGGCCCTGTTCGACGATGGAACCGCCCTGCATCACGATCACCTGGTCGCACAGCAGGCGGACGACGTTCAGGTCATGGCTGACGAACAGGTAGCTGATGCCCAGCCGTGCCTGCAGGTCGATCAGCAGGTTCAGCACGACGGCCTGGATCGAGACATCCAGCGCCGCCGTGGGTTCGTCCAGGATCAGCAGGTCCGGGTCCAGCGCGATGGCCCGCGCGATGCCGACCCGCGCCTTCTGGCCGCCCGAAAGCTGGTGCGGAAACCGGTCCAGCAGGGGCAGCGGCAGGCCGACCAGATCGGCGAGTTCCGCGATCCGTTCATCACTTGCCCCGTCACCCAGTCGCCGAAGCGGTTCGGCGATGGACTGGCGGGAGGTGTGGCGGGGGTTGAGACTGTTGGTGGCATCCTGAAACACCATCTGGATGCGGGCGCGACGCGGGTCCCGGGCAAAGCGGCTGGCCGGTGTTGCAGCGAGGTCCTCGCCACGGAAGATGATCTGGCCACTGGTCGGGTCCAGCAGCCGCACGACCATCGATGAGGTGGTGGACTTGCCACAGCCGGATTCGCCGACCAGCCCCAGGGTCTGGCCCTTGTTGATGGTGAAGGAGACATCGCGGACCGCATGGACGGGGCCTGAGCGGGAGGGGAAGGTCTTGACGAGGTTCCGCACCTCCAGCAGTGGTTCATCCTCTACCCGACGTTCCGGCAGCGGGGTTCGGGCCTCCACCGGCAACAGCTCCCGGATCTGCGCGCCCAGCCGGGGCGTGGCGTCTATCAGACGGCGGGTGTAGGGGTGGTCGGGGGTGGTGAACAGGCTGAGCGGTGTGCCGCGTTCCACCACCTCGCCGTCGCGCATCACCATGATCCGGTCGCAATAGCCCGATGCGAGGCCCAGGTCGTGCGTGATCAGGATAGCGCTCATTCCCCGGTCGCGGATCAGGTCTGCCACCAGGTCCATCACCGCCTTCTGGGTGGTGATGTCCAGCCCCGTTGTCGGCTCGTCCATGATCAGCAGCTTCGGATCACAGGCCAGCGCCAGGGCGATGACGACACGCTGGCACATGCCGCCGGACAGTTCGAACGGATAGGCATCCACCCGCGCGGCGGCATCGCGGATGCGCACGGCCTCCAGCGCCCTGATTGCCTCCGCCCGCGCCGTGGTCCGCGTGGCGCGGGCATGGCGGCGCAGCACGTCGCCGATCTGGTCACCGACCCGACGGATCGGGTTCAGCGCGGCGCGCGGGTTCTGGAAGATCATGGAGATCTCCCGCCCCCGGATGTTGCCCATCTGGGTCTCCGTGGGATCGCTCAGGTCGACGCCGCCATAGCGCACCGTGCCGTCGGTTACCTGCCCGCCGGCCTCAAGCAGGCGCATGATCGAATAGGCGGTCACCGACTTGCCGGAACCGGACTCGCCGACGACGCCCAGGATCTCGCCGCTTGCGACGTCCAGGCTGACACCCTTCAGGGCATCGACGGGACCCCGGCGGGTCTGGAAGCGGACTGCGAGATTGGTGACTGACAGCATGGCTCAGGTCCGCTGCCGGGGATCGACGATGTCGCGCAGACCATCGCCCATCAGGTTGAAGGTGAAGACGGCGAACATCAGGGCCAGGCCGGGGAAGACAGCCAGCCACCATTCGCCGGAGACGATGAAGTTCGCCCCCTCCGCCACCATGATGCCCCACTCCGCGGTCGGCGGGCGCACACCGAGGCCGATGAAGCTGAGACCGGCTGCGTTCAGGATCGCCCAGCCCAGGTTCAGGGACATCTGCACCATCATCGGCGGCAGGGCGTTGGGGAAGATGTGCATGGCCAGCACGCGGATGTCGGAGTTGCCCGCCAGCTTGGCCGCGTGGACGAAGCCTGCCTCGCGCCGGATGTTGACCTCCGCCCGGACGAGGCGGGCGTAGAAGGGCGTATTGATGACCGCGGTGGCATAGACGATGTTCTCCACCGTGTTGCCGAGTGCGGCGACGATGCCCATGGCCAGCACGAACAGCGGAAACGCCATGATCGTGTCCATCACCCGGTTCAGCACGGCATCGAGCCAGCCGCCCCAGTACCCCGCAGCCGCCCCCAGGATCGACCCGGCCATCAGCGACAGGGTGACGGCGGAGATGGAGATCATCAGGTCCAGCCGGGTGGCGATGACGACGCGGCTGAAGACATCGCGACCCAGGTTGTCGGTGCCGAACCAGTGTTCCCAGCTTGGCGGCTGCAGGGCATTCGCGGCCTCGGACGCGAGCGGATCGTAGGGCACCAGAAGGGGGCCAAGCACTGCCGCGATGATCAGGATGGCGAACATCACGAACGACAGCAGCGTCACCGGATTGCCGCGCAGGACGTAGCCGATGTGGCTGAAGGTGCCGGGGGAAGCGGTCGTGACGCTCATGACGCTTCGAACCCGATACGGGGGTCGATCAGCGTGTAGGTCACGTCGATCACCAGGTTCAGCGCCACGAACAGGAAGGCCATGGCCAGCACAAAGCCTTGCACTGCCGCATAGTCGGAGACCACCAGCGCCTCCACCGCGTAGGTCCCGATGCCGGGCCAGGCGAAGACCTTCTCCACCAGCACGTTCGCGCCAAGCGTGAAGGAGAAGACCATACCCAGCGTGGTCACCACCGGCAGCAGCGCGTTGCGGAAGGCATAGGTGTAGCGAACGGTGCGACCGGTCAGTCCGGCGGCGCGGGCGGTTCGGACGAAATCGGCGGAGAGCGCACCCAGCATTGCCGCGCGGGTCATGCGCGCGATGGGGGCGAGGGTGAACAGCGCCAGGGTGATCGCGGGCAGGACGAGCTGTCTCAGGGCGGCGAGGAAGGTCTCGCCGTCGCCCGCCAGCGCGGAATCGATCAGATAGAAGCCTGTGATCCGATCCGGTTCGATATAGATGAAGTCCAACCGGCCCAGCGGCGATGGGGCGATGCCGAGCAGGTAATAGAAGAGGTAGATCAGCACGACGCCGGTGAAGAAGGTCGGCAGCGAGACACCGGCGGTCACCAGCACCCGGCAGGCATGGTCGATCAGCGATCCGGGCCGCGTTGCGGCCATGACGCCCAGCGGGATCGCGATGGCACAGGACAGCAGCAACGCCACCAGCGTGAGCTCCAGGGAGGCGGGCAGGCGGCTGGCGAGATCGGCGATCACCGGCTGGCCGGTGGAGATGGACTCGCCGAAGTCACCGCTCAACAGGTCACCGACATAGATCAGGAACTGCTGCGGCAGCGGCAGATCCAGTCCCAGTGTCTTGCGGATTTCCGCGATGGATGCCGCATCGGCAGCGGCCCCGGCGAAATAGACCGCCGGGTCGCCGGGCAGGGCCCGTGTCAGGACGAAGCCGATGATGACAACGCCGATGACAACGGGGATCGCCTGCGCCATGCGGAACAGGATGCCCTTCAGGCGCGGTGACATTGCGCTGCCTCCGTCCGTGGACATCCTGTGCCGGTATCGCGGCCGGGGTTCATGTTCAGCCCTTGGCCAGCTTGCGGGCATCGAGCTGGCGATGGAACCAGTACTCGTAGCCGGTCGCACCATTGGTCGCCACGTTCAGGGCGGGCTGCCACAGCGGGATGCGGGGCAGATCCTCGAACGCGATCTCGAACATGCGCTTCACCTTGGGCGCGTAGTCGGGGTCATCGACGGGCAGATGCAGGGTCTCGTCCACCAGCGTCTCGATCTCCTCGTTGCGGTAGTTGGAGGAGTTGAAGAGATGCCCGTCCTTGTAGGCCCAGAAGAAGTAGTAGCAGGGGTAGTTCAGCCAGCCGCCGAAGCCTTCCAGATGCAGCGGCAGACGCTTCTCCACCAGGGACGCGGTGCGCCAGTTGGCGCCGGGGATCTTGTCGATCTCCGACTTGATGCCCAGCTTCGCCAGGCTCTCCTGGATCAGCAGCGCGGTCGGTTCCATCCAGTCGGTCTGGCCCAGGCTGATGGAGAAGGGCACCTCGAAGCCCTTGGCGAAGGCTGACTTCTCCAGGTGCTCGCGCGCCTTGTCCATGTCGGTGCTGTAGGGGGACTTGCGCGGCCAGTCGATGCTGTCGATGTCGGCGCTGCCGCCCCACATCGGATTGCCGCGCCCGTAGGCGGCAGCCTGGAAGATTTCCTCGTAGGGAATGGCATAGGCGAGCGCCTTGCGCACGTCCGGGTCCTGGAACGGCTCGAACTTGTGGTTCACGCCGACGACGTAGATCGAGTTCTCGATGGGCGTCGAGAAGACCTTCACGTCGCCGCTGAGTTCCTTCGCATCCTTGTTGGGGATGTTGAAGGAAAGCTGGGCGTCGCCACGGGTGATCAGGGCGCGACGGGTGGCCTGGCTCGGTACCTCGCGCAGCACCAGCCGCTTGATGCCGGGCAGGGGGCCACCGGTCCAGGCGTCGTTGCGTTCATAGACCAGCTGCTGACCCGGATCCCAGCGCACCACCTTGTAGGCGCCGGAACCGATGGTGTTCTTGTGGACATATTCCATGGCCCAGGGGTCATCGGCGGTCGCATTGGCCTTGGCGATGCGGGAGTTCAGGATATAGGGGACCGGCACGGCCAGATCGGGCAGCGTCAGCTTCGACGACCGATCCAGCGTGATGACAAAGGTCTCGTCATCGACTGCCGTGAACTGGTCGGGGCGGACCAGCCCGCCGGCCTTCATCTGCACGGTGGGGAAGCCACCCGCCGAAACGGCGCGGTCGAAGGACCATTTGACGTCCTCCGCCGTTACCCTGGAGCCGTCCTGGAAGACCGCCTTCGGGTTCAGCTTGAAGGTCATCGTCAGGCCGTCGTCGGAGATGGTCCAGCTTTCCGCCAGCTCCGGTTCGATCTTCGAATAGTCGTAGGACAGCCCGCCGTCCGGCGTGGTCTTGGTGCCGAAGGACACCAGCCGGTCGTAGCAGTTCACCGCGACCTGATAGCTGGGTCGGTTGGTGCCCGTGCGGTGGATGTCGAGGGAGTTGATGGTCTGCCCATGCACTCCGACGATCACGTCGTCCGTTGCCGCGGCTGCGGGCAGGACCTTCAGGAACGGCAGGATGCCGGCACCCAGAACACCGCCACCGCCGATTTTCAGTAGTTCGCGCCTTGTCAGGGTCATGCCCTCGTCTCCTTGCCAGGTCAGGAATGCTGCACTGCAGAAACGCTAGGAGTTTAGGGTATGTCATTCTATTGCTATTAATTCACAGAACCGGTTCAATAAATGAACCACTCGGGAGCAATCGCGATGCGCCATCTGCAGACCTTCCGCCTGATCGAGGCCGTCATGCGGGCTGGATCGATCCGCAAGGCCGCGGAGGATGTGAACATCACAGCCTCTGCCCTGAACCGGCGCATCCGGCGGTTCGAGGATGAATTCGGCTACGAGATCTTCGAGCGGCTGCCGCGGGGGGTGCGCCTCAACCCGGCCGGGGAACTGCTGATCCAGCACATCCGGTCCCAGGTATCCGATCTGGTGCGGGTGCAGTCGCAGGTGGCCGACCTGGCCGGGGTCAGGCGCGGTCACGTGTCGATAGCCTGTTCGCAGGCACTGCTGCCCTATTTCCTGCCGGCACAGATCGCGGCCTACCGCCATGAACATCCCGGCGTGACCTTCGAGGTCAAGGTGCGCGACCGGGAGGCGGCGGAACGTGACCTGAGTACCTTCAGCAGCGACCTTGCGCTGGTGTTCGAGCCGGTGGTGCTGGTGGATTTCGAGGTTCTGAGCTCGATCCCGCAGCAGATTCAGGTGGTGATGGCTGCAGACAATCCGCTGGCAGAGAAGGATGAACTGAGGCTGCGCGACTGCCTGGATTGTCCGCACGTGCTGCCCACCGCCGAGTATGGGGTGCGGCATCTGCTGGACCAGGCGTCACGACGCGGCACGCGACGGCTGTCGCCCATCGTGGAGGCGGAGTCCTTCGACTTCATGCGCCACTATGTGCTGCACGAGAAGGCCGTGGCGTTCCAGATTCCGATTGGCCTGGATGCCGGGCCGCAGCATGGGCTGGCCATTCGCCCGCTCTCCACCCGCGACGTGCCTGTCGGTCACCTGCTGCTCGGCCAGGTGCGGGGCCGGACCCTGCCGATTGCCTCTGCCCTGTTCGCGCGGCAGCTGGCGCAGGATCTGGAAACCCAGGTGTCCCAGTCCGTGGCGGACACCAACTGACAGGCGTGTCTGGCACTATTCCGCCGGGACCAGCAGGTCGTGCACGTAGTCGGGGTGGGAGATCCGGCGCATCGGAATGCCATAGACCCTCGAAAGCCGTTCCGGGGTAAGCGCTTCATCGGTCGGACCTGCCGCAACGATCTGCCCCGCCTGCATCAGGACAATCTGGTCCGAATAGGCGATGGCGAGGTTCGGGTCATGCAGGACGATCACCACACCGAGCCCGCCCCTTGCCAGTTTCCGGGCATGGCGCAGGACAACATGCTGGTGCGAGAGGTCGAGGTTGTTGGTGGGTTCATCCAGGAACAGCAGTTGTGGCGCGGCGCCCGACGGACGCCAGGGGAGCAACTGGCAGAGGGTGCGGGCGAGGTGCACCCGCTGTTTCTCGCCGCCGGAGAGGGTGAGGAAACTTCGGTCCGCCAGATGTTCGACATTGGCGATCTGCATGGCTTCAGCGACGGCCATCAGGTCGGTCCGGCGCGTCGAGCGACCGGCATGCGGGATGCGGCCCAGCCTGACGACGTCCGTGACGGAACTGCCGAAGGCGAGCTGTCCCTCCTGCCCCAGCACCGCCCTGTGCAGGGCCAGCTCGGATGCCGTGTAGTCGCTGAGGTCACGACCGTTGAACAGGACGCGACCCCGATCGGGGCGCATGGTCCCGGACAGGCAGCGCAGCAGCGTGGACTTGCCCGCGCCGTTGGGACCGAGGATGGTCGTTACCTCCCCCGCGCGGATGCCGAGGTCGGCATTGTCGATCAGCATCTTGCAGTCGCGCCGGATGCAAAGGCCCGCCACCTCGATGACCCGCATCAAAGGATCCCCCGTCGGCGGCAGAGCAGCCAGATGAAGAACGGGCCACCTGCCAGGCTCATGACCACGCCGATGGGCAGGACCACGCGGGACGGTGGGCCTCGGCAGGAATTACGTCAGTGGGGGTGGGGAAAGGGGCCGGCGGAGATCGACTGGCAGGCTGTCGGGAGCGTGTGAATCAACGCCCCGCCCTGCATCGGGTCAGGACCCGCTGTCCTTGCGCGGCCCGCCGTCAATCGATGTCGGATCAGGCGTCGCGCTGGCGTTCGATGATGGTGTCGCCCAGCACCAGAACATCCATGTCGGTGCGCAGGAAGCAGTCCAGCGCTTCCTGCGGGCGGCAGACCACCGGCTCGTTCTCGTTGAACGAGGTATTCAGCAGGATCGGCACACCGGTCAGGTCACCGAAGGCGGAAATCAGCGCGTGGTAGCGCGGGTTGGCCGACTGATGCACGGTCTGCAGCCGCCCGGAGCCGTCGACATGGGTCACAGCCGGGATCTCGCTGCGCTTCGGTTCGCGGATCTGGAAGACCTGCATCATGAAGGGGACGTTGTCGTCCTCCTCGAACCAGTCCGGGACATGCTCTGACAGGATCGAGGGCGCGAAGGGGCGGAAGCTCTCCCGCTTCTTGATCTTGGCGTTCAGCACCGCCTTCATGTCGCCTCGGCGCGGGTCGCAGAGGATGGAGCGGTTGCCCAGCGCCCGCGGCCCCCATTCCAGCCGACCCTGGAACCAGCCGATGACCTTGCCATCGGCGATGGCCTTCGCGGTCCGGGTACAGAGGTCGCTTTCCCGGTCATGGGTCGTGACGCTGCAACCGGCGGCCGAGATGGCGTCCCTGTTGTCGTCCAGTACGCCCTTCACCGCCGCCGCATCGTAGTCGGGACCCCAGTAGGCGTGATCCATGACGAAGCTGCGTGGCGCCCCGGTGTCATGCCAGGCGGCATAGGCGGCACCGATGGCACCCCCGGCATCGCCCGCTGCGGACTGGATATAGACCTTCTCGTAGGCTGTCTGACGACGCACCTTGCCGTTGGCGACGGAGTTCATGGCGCAGCCACCGGCCAGGCACAGGGTCTTCAGACCGTGGCGCGGCTGCAGTGTGTTGAGCATGTTGAAGAAGGCTTCCTCGTACATCGCCTGTACCGAGCGGGCGATGTCATAGTGCCGCTGGCCGATCTCCGCCTTCGGCTCCCGGGCCGGGCCCAGCAGTCCCTCCAGAGCGTCGGAGAACAGGGTGCCGACTTCCGGGATGCCGGATTTCCACTCATATTGCACGCCTTCCTTGTGGTGACGGAAATACCGCAGGTCGAGCTGGTAGCCGCCATCAGACTGCAGCTTCACGATCTGGCGCATCTCGTTCATCAGGTCCGGCTTGCCGTAGGGGGCCAGGCCCATGACCTTGTACTCGTCGCCATAGTGCCGGAAGCCGAGAAACTGGGTCAGCGCCTGATAGAAGATGCCCAGCGAATGGGGGAAATAGACCTTCCCCTCCATGCTGATCTCCGTACCGCGCCCGATCCCCCAGGCACCGCTGGAAAAGTCGCCGAACCCGTCCACGGAAATGACGGTCGCCTCCTCGAACGGAGAGACGTGGAAGGCGGACGAAAGATGCGCGCGGTGGTGTTCGATATTGCGGATCTCGCCGGTGAACGTCTCTCCCGGAAAGGCTTCATCGATCAGTTCAGGCAGGCTGCGTCGGGCATGGCGGTTGCGGATGCGGTCGAGCACCAGACTCAGATCGGGACGCTTGCGCAGCACATAGCCGATCTTGCGCGGCAGACTCGCGCGACTGTCCTGGTTGACGGCCAGCACATCGACATCGCCAAGTCCCAGACCCGCTTCGTCCAGGCAATAGCGGATGGATTCGGACGGGAACCCCGCCCAGTGCTTGATCCGGCGGAGGCGTTCCTCCTCCAGCGCGGCGACCAGCTTGCCGTCACGGATCAGACAGGCGGAGCTGTCCCCGTGAAAGGCGTTCACGCCAAGGATGATCATGCAACTCTTCCTGTCTTGAATCCGGCCTGAACGGAGGAATAGAGATCGAGAAACCGCATTGCCACCGATTCCCAACTGTATTGCGTGCGAACCAGATCATGGCCCCGGCCGCCCATGGCGATCCTCGCCGCATCGGATAGGGCGGTTGCCGCGGATATGCCGTCGGTGAGGCCCGCGACACTGACAGGCACGCGCCAGCCGCAGTCGATCCGTTCGAGGTCGGGCCACGGTACGGCCTGGGTCGTCAGCACCGGCAGGCTGTGGGCAAGCGCCTCCGCCACCACCATCCCGAAGCTTTCCGAGTGGCTGGGCAGCACGAAGAGGTCGGCGGCACGCAGCAGTTCCGTCTTGGCGTCGCCATCAACCGCGCCGATCAGCCTGACGCAGTCGTCCAGGGCATGCTTTGCAATCAGGTCCTGCAGCACCGCGCGATAGCCGTCCTCATCCGGTCCGGCGATCTCGAACACCCAGCCATCAGGCCGTACGGCGTTCCAGGCCTCCAGTGCCAGCGGCAGTCCCTTGACCGGGTGCAGGCGCCCCAGGAAGACAGCCTTCCGCGGTGCTGTCCGGGCTGCTGTCCCGGGTGAGGGAGCTTCGGTCGGCAGGTCGGCCCCGTTGGGGATCAGCGCGGCCGTGTGTCCGAGGTTCAGTGCGGCGACGTGGCCTGCCTCCTCCGGCGATGTCGCGTGGATGGCGGTGGCGCGCATCAGGTCCCGGCGCTGGTAAAGCTGCCAGGCGACCTTCTTGCGCCAGTACTTGTGGCGCATTGCCCAGGGGGCGAGCATGCCACGGGTGCTGACCACGACCGGTTTCCCGGCCTGCCGCGCATGACGGCTGATGGCGTGATTGTGGGACCACCACAGGCCGCTGTCATGAAAGACGTCGACCTCTCCGAATGTCTCGAGCGCCGTCGGCAGGGCCCCGTCGAGCCGGGACAGCCGGTCATCACCCTGACCTTCGGCGACCTGGATGACGTCGGAGCCAACGGCGCTGCCATCCGGTGCCCAGAGACCGACCTGTGCACCCGCATCGGCCAGCGCCCGGCCGAGCCTGGAAACCGAGTAGGCCGGACCTCCATAGCTGCGGTCGAAACTGCCCGACGACATGAAGATGCGCATCAGCTGCAGTCAGCCGGGTCGATGACGCCGAAGGTCTAGATGCGCCACTTCAGAACCTTGTAGGCAAAGACGTAGAACATCGCGACCAGAGCTCCTGACTTGACGATGTGGTTCAGCACGATGGCGCTCTCGGTCTCGGCCTTGGTCGCCTGCAGGAATATCAGGGGTATCCAGAAGATTACCGTGGGAAATCTTCGGGCAATGATGACGATCGTCTTCAGGATCAGGCCATAGAATGTGCCAAAGAATCCCATGAAGATGATGCCGTAGTAGCCAAAATTGACCCAGGCCTCGCCCACGACGCTGATGCCGAAAGAGGTGTCGCTGGAAACCTTCAGCCCGGTGTACCTCTCGAATCCGTCAGATACCTTGATGTCGCGCTTCTCGAACAGGAATCTCGGCAGAAGACTTTCCTGGAATGCGCGCACAATTGTCTCTCCGTTCTCGAATTCGCGAACCGAGGGGACATAGTTCATCGCGGCGCTGATGATCCATCCCTGATTCAGGCGGGCATTCAGCTGTCCATAGTCGGTGCTTGTCGACGAGAATGCGGAATTCTGGAAGAGGGAATTCTCCACCATGGCGTCCATTAGTGAAAAGATTCCGGCACTACCGGGATCTTGAATGATGCGGAGACGATATTCGGACTTGGCTGCCTGAAGCTGCGCCACAAGCAGTACACTCAGGACCAGAACAGCAAGCTTCGTGGTAAAATTCAGCCGTAGTTCTGCGCAGATATAAGACGCGATAAGTGCGGACCAGAGCAGGAAAATGTGAAAAAGGCTGTAATCGAGCGAATTCATTCCCTGAAGAAGAAACGCAGTAATCAGGCATACCCAGCGGAATCGCATCCCGAGAACCATCATGTAGATGGCGCCAATAAATGCAAATTGAGAGAACAGGAAAATGAAAAATCGAAGAGAAAATGGGAGACTTGATACGGATAGCTGTGTAATGGCTCCAATCGCAAAAATATAGTAAATATTTCTCGAACTCAGAAGCGACGTATTGACGATATAATTTCGAATTTGAAAGATGCTGATCTTGGGCGCGAAAAAACGAATTGCAAATACGAGCAGGAACAACGACGGAACGATGTAGAGGGAGTAGGTTTCCTCGTCAACGTACATTCTGTACTTGTAAGTAACGGCATCGTGGTAATAGGCCAGATAGGGTCCGACAATCCACTGTGCGGTGGCAATCATCGAAACCACGGCGCCAATGGCGACTTCCTTACCTGTTGTATCGATGAACCAGTAAAGCGAGTAGGCGAAGAGACCAAGGCCGAGTGCCATCAGGATTTCGACACCGGACATCAGCGCGACAAGCGCGACCGCTGCGCCAACCACCAGATCGGCATAGCCGGATGTACGATGCGAAGCCAGGTCACCGTCTGAACCGTGATAATTCTCAACTGCCGTCATGCAACTGCTTTCGATCAATGCCAGAAGGTGGTGATGGTCAAGGCATCGGCCATTGTCCTGGGGGCACCGGGCACCCCTGTCCGGGCCGGTGTTCGCCAGATGCCCTTTGGAGATAGCCACGCCTGTCAGCCCACATGTCGTAGTGGCTTGCCAGTGCTTGGAAATCAACGCAAGTCATTTTGTCTTCAATCCCTGTGTGACCAGGGCATGGATGCGCAGGACTGTGAGAACATTCACGCTGTCGAGTGCCAATAGTCGGTGTGGCCAATCAACGGAGCGGGGATTCCGTGGCTTCACGTATCACCGCCGCAACGGCCTCTGCCGCGGACTCGATTGACCAACCCGGACTGTCCTCGACCGCCTGACGCGCAAGCATGGGCAAGTCTGATCGCAGATCCACAAACTCGCGCATCGCTGCGCAAAGTGCAGCGGAGTTGCCGCACTCGAAGATCCGGCCATATTGCCTGGCCTCCAGCAGATCGGGTGCGGCGCCGACATGATCGCTGGCGATCGCGACGCAGCCTGCTGCCAATGCCTCGTTCAGCCCCAGGCCCCAGGTGTCGCGAACCGAGGGCAGCACATATACATCGGCCATCCGGTATGTTGCCGGCATCTCGCTCTGGTTCCTGAAACCGCAAAAATGTACCGAGGGCGTCTCCTCTGACTGCCTTCGAAGCATCGGCTCGTCAGGTCCGTCCCCGACCAGCACCAGGTGCATGTCCGAGGAGGGGAGTTCGGTACGAAGTTCCCTGAAAGCTGCGAGCAGGACATGCACCTGTTTGCGCTGGACGAACTTCCCGGCGAAGAGAAACACGAGCGCTTCCGGCGAAATGCCCAGATTGGAGCGCATCTCATGCGCGCGCCGCGATGATTCAGGATCGTCCGCGGAGAAGCGATGTATGTCGATCGCATGGGGCATGTGGCGTATGCGGTCTTCGGGGAAACCCATCGCCTTCAGGTACTTGCGATTTTCCTGCCCGGGCGAGAGTGCGAGATCAACGTGTCTGTAGACCCAGGTCAGTAACGTCCGGCGCAACCATGATTTCCAACGGGCGTGATGCGTCGACCGCAATGTCGAATCGCCGCGGAAGAGAACGGGAATGCGGCCATGGAAGTGCCTGAGCGCGCTCAGGTTCGTCCGCCAGGCCCAGCCGAACACAAGCAGGCAATCCGGATCAAACCGGGCAATCCTGGAGTTCATTTCGGGGTTGTGCAGGCCGCCGAAATGGTGCGTGCCGGGATCCTTCGCGACATTGGGCACCATTTCCCAGTCATAGCCTTCCAGCAGCGGAATATCGAGTGTCACAGGCCGATTGAATTCGTGATCGAAGGAATTCGCCGTACCTTCCCAGCAATAGAAGACACGTAGTGTCAGGCCGTCCTGGTTCGCGAGTTCACGAAAAAGAGGGGCGTTGTACTGGATCGGATGGCTGGAAAGTATCGCCAGCCGCACGTTCGATACCTTCTTGTTCAACGCGGTTTCCTGCACTCGATGCCCAGACTGTTCGCCCAGCGCCCGGGATCTTCGACGTCTGCAAAGGCGGCCATCGAGGCGTCGCCGTGGCTAGCGCGACGGATATCTTCGAAACCCGCATGCTTCAGCTCCTGCGCGAGACCCTTGTAGTCCCACATCCACAGATAGCTGCTGTTGCCAAACTGGCTGGTCAGCTTCTGTCTCAAGGTGCGGGCCCTGCGACGCGATCCCAGATAGGTCGCGTCCATGAACTGGCTCACGGCATCGGCATCGGGGTTGTCCAGATACCGTCTGGCCTCGAACTCCATGTCGGGAACAACCAGCCGGAACATGCCACCAGGCTTCAGCAATCGAATGGTATTGCCAAGCGCGATACGCAGGTCTTCAAGTGCCAGATGTTCCAGCACATGCGAACAATAGACAGCGTCCGCGCTGGCATCCGGTTCAGGCAGCCCTGCCACGATGTCGCCATAGCGGACGGTGTCGGCGAAACGCTGGCTGTTGCGGGTGTAGAGGCGTCCGATCAGCGGAATGCGCTCGAAACGAAGGGTGGGCGATGCGTCGTAGTTCACCCAGGTGGCCGGTCCACCCTGGCCACAGCCATACTGTACGAATTTCTCGGTCATAGGCATTCCATCAAGGTCGGGACGCAACGGCTTCTTCGAAGAACGCGGTCATTCTTGCCGTCATGGCTTCAGCGGTGAAAGCGGCGAATGCCGTCCTGTCCATTTCGGGAACTTGCGGCATGCGGACGAATGCGGCAAGGGCGGAACAGGTCTCCTGCACTGCCAGGTCGTCGGTCTGTCCCGGGCCGAATGTCACGACAGAGCCGGCACCTGTCTTGCGGACGAATTTCGCAGCCCCGCTGGATTCGTGAAAGATCGAGAGCAGTGGCCGGCCGGCAAGCACGTAGGGATAGACCTTGGACGCTGTATAGGCGGCGTCATCGGAGCCGATCACCAGCAGGGCATCCGCGTCCAGAAGATGGCGCAGCGACACGAAATAGGGGAGACGGTCCGGTATCTCGCTGACCTGGTCTGCGACCCCCTCCCGTTCTGCAACCGGCAGGATCGTTCGCATGCCGTGGCCCGCACGGGCGTAGCTGGTGCCGTAGAATTCGAACCGCAGCCTGTCAAAGGTCTCGCGTTCGCGTTCAAGCCCCAGCCGCATGGCACGGAACAGGATTGCAAGCGCCCGCGCCATGTCCGGTCCGCCCCGGCCGACGTAGCGCACGACAACCTGTGACGGGTCCGCTGATCTCTCGGTCTCGGGAAGGGTACGTGCGATGTCCATGTCGCCGACCGCCGCCGCGAAGGGCAGGGTCAGTTCCGGCCTGTCGCGCAGTACGGGATAGCGGTCCTGAACCGTGCGGATGTAGGGTTCCGACACGGCCAGCACGCCGGCAGCCTCCGGCATCGTGCGGGCTTCCAGTTTCGACTTCTGCCAGTAGTCGAAGGCAAACTTGCGCGGGCGTTTCTCGCGCGGCAGCGAGAGATAATAGTCGTTGCGCCACGGATCCTGCAGATCGACGACGAAGGGAACACCGAATTTCCGCTTCCAGTGCGGACCGTGGGCGATGGCCGTGAAGACCGTTGTCGTGAAGAAGATCAGGTCCACCGGATGGCGGGCCAGATAGGCATCCACGGCGCGCCGCAACTGCAGCCAGCAGCGAAAGCCGAGATTGCCCAGCCCCACCTTGCGCGTCAGGCGGGGCGAGAAGGCCCGCACGTGATGGACCTCGATGTCGTCGGGAATGGTCTGAAGCAACAGGGGGTCGGAGGCCGTCTCGCAGTCAGCGGGATCGACGGCAAAGACAATCGGTTCCCAGCCGTTCGCGCGCATCCACGGCAGGGATTGCCGCAGCCGGTGCATGTCGGCGGCATTCACCGGCGGAAAGTGCGGCGAGATGCAGAGAACCCGTTTCAAGTGTCTGCTGCTCCCAGAAAGCCATTCACCTGATCCTGCAGCCGTGCCTTCGACAGTTCCCAGGAGAAATGCTGATCCAGGGCCGCCACGGCCGCGGCCGCCGCGCCTTTTCGGGTCTCGGCATCCTCGATCAGCGGGCGCAGGGCATTGGCAAGGGCCTGCGCATCGTCCTGCGGAAAGATGCGGACCGCTTCGGGCGCCGTCGCGGCGACTTCCTTCTGTCCGGCAGTGTCACTGGCCACGATGGCGAGGCCGGCGCGCATGTACTCGAAGACCTTGTTTGCGATGGTCAGATCGCTGTTGGGCTTGTCCGAACGTTCCCCGCAATAGCCGATATCGTGCTCGCTCAGCCGCGACAGCAGTTCTTCCTGCGGGACCTGGGCATGGACATGGACACGACCACGGACTTCCGGTGAGAGCGGGGCCATGAGTTCCTGCACGAAGCCGGGGCGAGGGGTTCCGCGCAGATGCAGTTCGAACGGTGCATCGATCAGCATGATCGCCTTCATCAGGATCTCGAGTCCGCGCCCTGGACCTATCGTCTGCGAGAACCAGGTGATTGACGGAATGGCGGTATCTGTACGGTCCACGATCCTGCCGTCCGTCGTCAGACGTTCCCCGGACGGAAAACTGTTGTGGATCACGTCCGGCTTCGGGCAGCCATAGGCCTGCACCAGGGCATCTGCCAGAGCATGGGACGTCGTTGTTGCATGGACGGCATTGTTGAGCAGGAACGACTCGGCCCGACGCATCATCGCCAGTGGCCGCTTGGCCTGATCGACCGGAAGACCATCACAGGTGTACCAGTCCTCCATGTCGATCCGCACGGCGCGGCCATCATGGATCAGTTTGGTGCCGACCCAGAGTGCCTTTTCCAGATGCAGACTGTAGAGGTCAGCGTTCAGCCGACGCGCGGTGCGCAGCAGCGAACCTGCTTCATACCCCAGTTGCATCGGGTGTTCGTAGCCGAAGCGTTGCCCGGCCTCCCGCATCAGTCGCGCCATCGCCCGCAGCCCGGTGCCACGCAGCCGATTCATCAGCCCCGTGCGGGTCAGGTCCACCACGGGCACATGTTGCCATTTCCGCTCCCGTACCATCGCGTTGATGCGCGGCAGGTCCTGCGCCCGATGTATGGCAGCCAGCACGATGACCTCGTGACCCAGTTCCGCGATGGCGTCGGCTTCCTTGACCACGCGCGGATTGTTGATCACCTGGAAACCGGAGACGATCACATAGCGATGCGCCATCAGGAAGGCTTGGCGACCAGGTGGCAGACATGGAAGTTGGCAGCGGTGATGGTGTCCAGATCCTGTTGCACGACGTGCATCCGGTAGTTCCGCTCCGCCAGCCATTGGCGGCAACCGGTCAGCAGATCGTGGGAGTGGACCTCGATCAGCAGGGTCGGTCTGAACTTCTCGATGGTGGCGGTCGCACCCTGCAGGGCATCCAGCTCCGCACCCTCGATGTCGATCTTCAGCAGGTCTGGCGGTGCAACGACCTGACTGTCGACCAGGGTATCCAGACGCGCGACCTGAACCTCGATACGCTGCTGCCCGTCGGTGCCGTGCTGAAAGCTGGAACTCGAAAGCTTGCCCATGCTTGTCTCGGGCATGATCTCGAACGTGGCGGTTGTATCGTCTGCGCCGACGGCAAGAGTCTGCAGGGACAGTTTCATCTGCGGGTTCAGCGCGATCAGGTCATCGATCGTTGCCGCATTCTGCGGATTGGGTTCGAAGCAGATCACCTCGCCCGCACTATTCGCGGCCATGACACCGGCCATGAAACCCCTGTGACTGCCGATGTCGTAGCAGACCATCCCCGGCGCGACCTCTGCCGCGAGGGCGGTTGTCACATCCTGCTCCCAGGTGCCGGTCCAGTACAGCTTGTCCTCCGGCAGTCTGATCCGCATGGACAGCCCCTTCGCGGGACCGGCGGTGATGCGGTGCACGAACTCGGCATCCTTCATCGCCGAGTTGACCAGCCAGCGCTGCAGCGGTGCCACCAGTGGCAGTGACTTGATGCTGTTGCGCACACCCCAGGGCAGCACATCGACACTGCGGGCGATCAATCGTTTCAGGCTCATGATCTCGTTTCCTTGCTGCGGCCGGTGGTCGTCTCGATCTGGCAGAGAATGCTGTCGATCCGTGCAATGTTGCGGGGGTAGGTATTCTGCAGTGCCAGTGCCTTGCGGCGCATCTGGCGTTCCGGCGCGTTGTGGGTGCCCAGGGTGTTCACCGTCTCGCTGAAGACATCACAGAAGTCACTGTCATCGACCGCACCGGACATGCGGACCAGTTCCGGGTCGTCGGCATAGATCGACATGCGGCTGCTGACAACCACCTTCCCCGTCGCGAAATACTCCAGGAACTTGTGCGAATTCGAACGGTCCGACTCGGTTTCATGATCCTGATAGCTCAGCAACAGGCAATCCATGTCCGCCGCCGCCTTCGCCAGTTCCGCCTTCGGCAGCGCGCCGTGAAACAGGCAGTTCCCGCAATCCGCCAATGCCGCCGCCAGGGGGGAACCCTCGCTGAAGGGGCCCCAGTAATGGAAGGTGATATCCGGATGCTGCCGCGCCACTGCCCTCAGCAGATCCACGTTGATGGTGGGGCGGTCGAGGTTTCCGAAGTAACCGCAGTGAATGCTGCCATCCATCTGTTGTGTACTCACCTCCGCGCGCGCCAGTGCCTCGAACTCCGGTCCGGTGCCATGACTGATCACGGCGCTGACGGGGGACGGCGCGTGTGCCGTCACACTCTCCAGAATGCGTTCCGACACGCTGAGCACGAGGTCGGCGGTACGACCGATCCGGGCCTGCCGAGGATCGCTGATGGGGTCCACCGGATGGAAGATCGCGCGCGGCGCACCGAATGCACGAAGGTCGGGGTAGGTATTGAAATCGAAGCACCAGACCAGATCCGGGCTGGCCCGCAGCGTCCGGACCAGCCGACGGACCTCCCGTCCGATCCATATCCGATAGAGCCCGGGCGCATGAAACCGCAGTGCCCTCGGCAGGCAGGGTCGCCAGATGATGCGCTCCACGCCCTGCCGTTCCGTTGCCGTGCGGCGCACTGCGCCCGGACGCATGGTCCAGTCCGGAGGATCGAGAAAGAAGACCCTGTTCGAAAGTCCCAGCGCCTCTGCATAGTGATGCTTGGAAATCGGTATGTGGTCCCAGACCTGCGGTGAGATCAGCAGGATCTGCCTGTCCGTAAGCCACCGAACGTCTGTTCCGGTCATTCGGGGACACGCGATCCCGACACTCAGGTACGCTTCCCGGCACGGGGCTTGATCAGGTTGAAGGCACCACGCAGCGGGCGCAACGCGGGGTACATCTCGTAGACGGAACGCTCGACCGCAAAGTCGCTGTGGGGCCGCGGCGGCGCCCGCATGAGTTCATCGAACTCCGCCAGGGTGAACCCCAGCTTCTTGGAGACGAACTGGCGGTCCTCCTCCATCTGATCCGGATCGTAGGGGGGCGCGGACAGTTCGGCCAGCGCCTCTTCCTTGGTGATCTGTCCGGCATAGATCAGGTTCGTCAGATGGGCCTTGCGCTTGTCGACACCGAACTTCACCGGCAGGATGTAGCCTTGGTAGAAGCGGGTGAATATCGACTCGTGGTGCTTGCCGCCATAGTCCCGCCAGCCCAGTTCCTCGATGATCCGCTGTTTCACCGCAGCCTTGTCGTAAGGCATCAGGTTCAGGATGGAGTGGGATTTCAGTCCCCGGAACATCATGTCCCACTTCTTCTGTTTCAAGGACATGAAGGGGTAGGTCTTCAGCGGTACCTCGCCATAGGCAGCGTGGATCGCCTGTATGTTCACGTGATCGGTCTTGGCATAGATCCAGTGCGGCGGCATGACGAATTCGGTCACCACATTGGTGCCGCTGAGGACATGGCGGATGCCATACTTCGATGCCAACTGGTTCAGCAAAGCAAATATCGCGTGGTCCGAAACGACTTCGATGTCGATCACGGATGCCTTGATGTGGGCGCGCTGCAGGTCCCGGAACTCGTTCCAGTCAATGACATGGGTGTGCAGGTCGATGTCCAGGCGGCTGACGATCTGTTCGATGTTCTGGACCGCAAGCTCCGCGTTCCAGCCATTGTCGAGATGAACGGCGAGGGGGCGCAGTCCCAGACGGCGCGCCTGCAGTGCCACATAGGTGCTGTCGACGCCACCGCTCAGACCCATGATGCAGTCGTAGGGCTTGCCCTTGCCGTCCGCACGGATCTGCTCGGCCAGTGCCTGCAGCATGGCCTCGCCCTCTGGTCCCTCGTGAACCAGCTCGGCAGCGGCGCGCATGTAGTCGTGGTAGTAGTGGCTGCGCCCTTCGTCATCGAAGCGCATGTCCGGATCGTCGCCCGTATCCAGTACACCGACGCTGCACTGGCGATGGTTCTGGATCTGGTTCAGGTCCGGCTCTTCTGTCCTGCTCATTTCAGGCCCCACATGCTTTGGCGTAGACGGCACGAAGCTTCTGACCAAATTCCTGTGGTCCCCAGGTTGTCCGTGCGCTGGCCTGAATGGCCTCGGCATCGAAGCTTCCGGACGCCGAGGCGACCTCCACCATTGCCGCGACCAGACCGGCCGCGTCGGCCGGCGCGACCAGCCGCCCGTTCGCGGGCGTGACGATTTCTTCCGGGCCGCCCGATGCCATGGCAATCACCGGCAGGCCGCAGGCCAGGGCCTCGATCAGCGCAACGCCGAAGGTCTCGAACTGGCTGGGAAAGACGAAGGCGTCAGCCTGCTGCATCTGCGCGCGAACCTGTTCCGGTTCCAACAGTCCCGCGAATTCGACCCGATCACCCAGCCCGGCCTCGGCGGACTGTTGCTCCAGTGACTGGCGAAGCGGCCCGTCACCAACCAGGACCAGGCGGCAGTCGGGGCGGGTACTGAGAACCTGCGCGAACGCGGACAGCAGCAGGGTCTGGTTCTTGACCGGCAGCAGACTGCCAACGGTGAGAAACGTGAAGGGACTGCCTGCTCTGTCTCTCGGCGGAACAGCCATGAAGGCACGTGGCAGCACATTGCCGAGAACGGTGACTTCGGTGTCCGGCTGGCCGATACGGGTGACCATGGACTGCAGCAAGGCCTTGCTGACCGGCAGGAAGGCCCGCGCCCCCGCGATGGCGGCGCGAACCGCGGGAAACAGGGAAGCCGGGACCTCATCAAGCTGGTAGGCACTGCTGTGCTCGGTCAGCACATAGGGAATGCCGTCCCGTCGGGAGATCCGGTGCGCCAGCAGACCGGCTGAGATGGTGTTGTGGGCATGGATCAGGTCGGGGCGACCGTAGCGTGCACAATATTCGCGATAGCCTGCCCAGCCTGTCCGCTGCCACCAGATCGGGTCGTACCTGCGGGACGGCGGCGTGCCGTAAAGCCCCTCCACCCTCACGACCGGTGTGCCTTGCCATTCCGCGACGGTCACTGTGGACCGCGGCTCGAACCACCGCCGGGTCAATTCCCGGCACAGGGTCGAAAGGCGTGTGCCCGGCAGTGCGGGATCGGCCGGACGCAGGGCGAGGCGGCGCAGGATGCTGCGGATGTACATGGGCACGGAATGGCGCAGGCGAACGGAGAGAACGCCGAACCGCTCGTTGCCGGTCATCCGCAGCGCTTCCAGTTGATGTCCCTGAAATATTCCTGCCAGTGGTGCATGAGCCGGCAGGAACTCCTCGGTTGGCAGGATGAGGACATGAAGTGGCATCGGGTGAGAATGCTCAGCTATCGCGCCGACAGATGAAGATCTCTGAGAGGTGGTTCGGTTCGTTTGAACAGTTTCGAGCCGTTTCTTAGGTGGATTTTCCGCTTGGTTATGCCGCCACCGGGATTGGTTGCAACTTGATGTGATATGCCTGATCGGGCGTTTGCCCTTCCAGCGATGAATGCGGTCTCCTTGTGTTGTAGAAGGCCAGGTATCGGTCGATGCCCTGTCGGGCGGCTGACACGCTTTCATAGGCGTGCAGATAGACCTCCTCGTATTTGACGCTGCGCCAGAGCCGTTCGACAAACACGTTATCGCGCCAAGCGCCCTTGCCATCCATGCTGATCTGGATGTCGGCGTCCTTCAGCGCCTTGATGAAGTCAATGGACGTGAACTGTGATCCTTGGTCCGAGTTCATGATCTCCGGCTTGCCATATCTGCGCAGGGCATCATTCAAGGCCTCCAGACACGGCGCTGTTTCCAGCGTCACCGACAGCCGCCAGGCCAGAACCTTGCGGCTGAACCAGTCCAGAACGGCGACCAGATAGACGAACCCTCGGGCCATGGGAATGTAGGTAATATCCATGGCCCAGACCTGATTGGGCTGCGTCACGGCCAGCTTGCGCAGCAGGTAGGGATAGATCCTGTGACCGGGCGCAGGCTTGCTGGTGTTCGGTCTGCGATAGAGCGCCTCAATGCCCATCGTTTTCATGCAGGTTGCCACGTGCAGCCGCCCGGCCGTGAAGCCTTCCTGCCGCAGCAACCCTTTCATCATACGGCTGCCCGCGAACGGGTAGTCCATGTGCAACTCGTCAATTCTGCGCATAAGCTTGAGGTCCGCCGCACTGGTCGGGCGCGGCGCGTAATACAGGCTGCCCCGGCTGATCCCGAGAAGCCGGGCTTGCCGTGTCAGGCTCAGCCTGTGGTCCGGGCCCGTCATTTCCTTGCGCTCGGCAACAGACCGGCCTTGTCGAGCGCGCCCTCTAAAAAATCGTTTTCCAGCGCCAGCTGGCCAATCTTCGCGTGCAGGGACTTTACGTCGATCTGCGGCTCTTTCGCGGCCTTTGGCGTGTCATCGAAGACACCCGTTACGCCCTCAAGCAGCTGATCCTTCCACTGCTTGATCTGATTGGGATGCAGGTCGAACTGCGTCGCCAGCTCGCTCATCGTCCTGTCGCCCTTCAGCGCCGCCAATGCGACTTTCGCTTTGAAGGCAGGGCTGTGGTTCCGCCTGGGTCGTCTTGTCATCTTCGCTCCTTCGTCCCGGCAACGCTGCCGGATTGGGAGCAGAAAATCCACCTAACTCAACTGTCCAGATTTGTCGGGCCACCTCTCTGTCGAGGGACCGCGCGACAGCAATCGCAGTGCCGCAACTTCTATTGGATAGAGTGCAGCTCCGACGACTTGGCCCCAGGTTTCACTGCGGGCGGCCAGCCGATAGATCCGGTTGAACAGGGCCCGCATGATCCGACTGCGGCTGCGAACCGGGTCGTTCATGAAGACGAACATGGGCACGACCTTCTCGATAGAGAAACCATTCCGGCGCAGCAGATCACGGACATCGCCCTCTGTTCGCGAGATCTGATGCGTGTCGTGATTGCGACCGTCATCGACCAGGTTGTCCGAGAAGATCAGATAGCCACCGGGCCGGATCAGATCCGAAAAGTTCCGCATCGCCCTTGCGTAGGGTTCCTTCTCCACGATGTGAAACAGCACATCATAGGCGGTGATCACGTCCAGCGAACCCGGTTGCAACGTTTCCGGCAGGTCACTGCCTATGTCGATCTGCATGAACACGGCGTTCGGAAAACGGCCTGAAAGATTCCGGACGGCCGTCGCGGTGATGTCGGCGCCCGCAAGCATGCGCGGGCGGCGCTGTGTCCACTGCTCGATATAGAAGCCGGTCCCCGAACCGACATCCATAATGGACCAGTCCCCGGGATTGCCCTGCAAATGTTTCAGTACATGCCGAAAGGCGCTGGCACGCACACGATACAGCCAGTTGTTGTAGCTGAGCGGCAGGCCGATATCGCCGACCCCCTGCAGGGTGTAATGCTGCGAGAGCCTGCTCTCCCAGTAGTCTCCAGCCTTGAAGGCTGACTTCTCTCCGTCGTCAGACGGCTCTTGGTCATTCATTTCTGGAACTTTCCGGCAGACTGCCGCGTTGCACGCTGCAGGCGCGCGAGCACGGTACGGCGGTAGGCAAGCGCGTTGCCAATGCGGTCAGGGTGCAGCAGTTCGCGCCAGAGTGGTCTGTGGAGCTTGCTGCGGTAGGCTTCCAGGGCTGCCTGCTTTTCCGCCATGTCCAGCGGGCAATCCGGCGATTCGAGCGCGGCGATCACCACACCTGCTCGCATCGCGGCCTTTTCGGTATCGGAGTCGGCGTTCTTCTCCTGCCCGCCATGCACCCGGTCCCAGACCAGGGCAGGCGGCAGGGTCACCACCGGGTAGCGGGCCCCGATCTTCAGCCAGAATTCCATGTCACCCAACTGGCGCATGCCGCTGAAGCCGCCGACGGCCTCGTAGGCGTCGCGGCGAATGATGCCGGATCCGGGCGCTCGCCCGAACAGTTCGCGCCCGTGGAACTCTTCCCTGTAGGCTTCAGCGGGGGAGAAGATCATCGGATGCGGGCGATCGGGCGCGGAATGGGCTGACAGGCCGAAACCGGCCTCCGGGAATTGCTCCATGCACCGCACGAAGACACCCAGACCCCACGGATAGATCATGTCGTCGGAATCGACGTACTTCAGGTACTTTCCTTCTGCGAGACTGGCGGCGTGCTTGCGGTTCGGATAGTCGCCCAGGTTCTTCTCGTTCTGATAGACCCGTACACGGCTGTCGGTGGCTTCCAGCTTCCGTGCGATCTCGACCGTCCTGTCACTCGACCCGTCATCGACCACGATCAGTTCGAAGTCGATAAAGTCGGAGGCCAGAACACTGCCCATCGCGTCGGCGATGAAGTCGGCCCGGTTGTAGGCTGTCATCAGCACACTGACCGTCGGGGCAGGTTTCGTCGTGCCGTTCTCCTGGCTCATCAGTCCTGATCGCCTGTCTTCGTGAAGTAGTCCCTGATGGCAGCGACCACCTGATCCTGCTCCTCTTCGGTCAGAAGCGGATGGATCGGCAGCGACAGGATCTCCGACGCATGGGCATGTGCCACGGGGAAATCGGATGGTGTGTGCCCCAGGCGGTCGTACGCCGAATAGAAGGGCAGGGCGCGGGGGTAGTTGATGACTGTCGGTACGCCCGCTGCCGAGAGATGTTTCTGGAGCGCGTCACGGTCTCCGGTGCGGACCACATACAGGTGGTAGACATGGCGCACGCCGGGACGCTGCGCCGGCAGGATCAGGTCCCCGACCCCGTCGAGCAGGGCATCATAGCGGGCCGCAACCTTGCGGCGGGCATCATTCCAGCCAGGCAGATGGGGCATCTTCACGTTCAGGACGGCCGCCTGCAGCCCGTCCATGCGGCTGCAAATCCCCTCCATGACGTGGTTGTTCTTGCCACCATGGCGAGCAAACAGGGTGGCGAATTCCGCGCTGTCGTCGCGATCGGTGATCAGGCACCCGGCATCGCCCATCGCCCCCAGGTTCTTGCCCGGATAGAAGGAGAAGGTGGCAACGTCGCCGAAGCGACCCACCTGCTGCCCGTCCGCTTCGGCCAGATGTGCCTGGGCACTGTCCTCGATCAGCCAGAGTCCGTGGCGGTCACAGATGGCCTTGATCTCGCCGATCGCCGCAGGCTGTCCATAGAGGTGCACGACAACCACCCCCCTGGTGCGGGGCGTGATCTTCGCCTCGACCTCTGCGGGATCAAGGCAGAAGTAGGCGTCTTCCGTATCGCCGAACACGACCTTCGCCCCGGTCTGGGTGATGGTCTCGCTGGTGGCGATCCAGCTGTGCGCCGTGGTGATGACTTCATCACCCGGTCCGGCCCCCAGGGCCCTGAGCGCGATATAGAGCGCGTCCGTGCCATTGGCGCAGGAAACACAATGCCTCGCGCCGGTCAGGCTGGCGAAATTCTGCTCGAAATCGTCGACATCCTTGCCGCGAATGAACGCGGACGTGTCGATGATGCGGGTGATCGCGTCGTTCAGGGCAGGCTGCAGCGTGTCGTGCAACGCCTTCAGGTCTACGAACTGCATCAGTCAGCGCTCCATACGTCTTGCAGGGTTCCCGACATAGAAGCCGGGTTGGGTAATGTCTTTCGTCACCACTGCTCCGGCGCCGACGACGGCATTGTCGCAGATGCTGACGGGCATGATCGTGGCGTTGGTGCCGATGGAGACATTGTTGCCGATACGGGTGTGGCCCCAGCGGGTGCGGTCCCCGCGCGCCGGCCCGCCGCCGGAAAAGCTGTCGTTGATGAACATCGCGCCGTGGGAGATGAAGCAGTCTTCACCGATGGTCACCAGTTCGCAGATGAAGGCGTGCGACTGCACCCGTGTCCGCGCCCCGATCTCCACTCCGGCCTGGATCTCGACGAACGGACCGACGAAGCAATCGTCGCCCAGCGTGCAGCGATAGATGTTCGACGGTTCGACAATCGTCACGCCCGTGCCGCAGGTGACGTCGCGAATGCCGACGCTCTTCAGGTCAGGAGGCAATCCTGGCCGCCCTGTAGATCTTGTCGATGATCTCGACGGTCTTCAGCCCCTCGAAGCCGATGGTGCCGATGGAGCCTTCGGCAGTCAGAACCTGCTGGATGTTCTGGTAGACATCCTCGTGGTTCGACATGGAGCCCTGGTAGGCCCCGTATTCATTGGGGGGGCGGCCCTGCTTCAACTCCGCCGGGTCCATGCCGGCGATGTTCTCGTATTCGATCTCGTTCAGGTACTGGCCCCCGATCTTGATCGTGCCCTTCTCGCAGAACAGCGTCAGCGACCCCTCCATGTTCCGCCCGAAGCTGTTGATGGTGAAGCTGACGCTGCCGATGGCACCGCTGTAGAAGCGCAGGATCGCGACCCCGGCGTCCTCGAATTCCACCGAGTCCGCATGGCAGTAGTTGTCCATGAAGCTGGCCACGTCCTGCACGTCACCGGCGAGCCAGTAGAGCAGATCGATGAAATGGCTGAACTGAGTGTAGAGCGTGCCGCCATCCATCGCCAGGCTGCCCTTCCAGCTGTCGGCGTAGTAGGCGTCATTGCGGTTCCAGAAGCAGTTCAGATGCACGCTGTAGATGCGCCCCAGGGATCCCTGGTCCAGCAGCTTCTTCAGGTGTTCCACAGGCGGGTTGTAGCGGTTCTGCTTGACGACGAAGAGACGACGGTTGGCTTTCTCGCCTGCCTTGATCATCTCCCCGCACTCGTGAACGGTCAGCGCCATCGGCTTCTCGCAGAGTACATGGTACCCCGCCTCGAACGCCTTGATCGTGTGCTCCGCATGCAGGCCGTTCGGGGTGCAGATCGCGATCACATCCGCCTTGCCGCGCATGTCCTTCAGCATCTGGTCCAGATCGGTGAAGGCTTCGGCCCCCTGCTCGGCCGCAACCTCCTGTGCCTTCTCCGGCACGATATCGCAGACGGCGGTCAGGCGACCGAACTTGGGGGCGTGGCCGGCGTGACGCTGACCGATCCGGCCACAGCCAACGATGGCGAAGCCTGTGCTGTTGGGGGATACCTGCTGCATGTTCTCTTTCAGACTAGTGTTTCAAGGATGAAAAGGGGTCAGACAGTGATGTCTTCGGGACCAAGGTGATTGAACAGCCCTTCGCGCAGGACGGCCTGGCTGGGGTAGTTGACCAGAACGGCCCTGTGCGGACCCTTGAAGACAAACTGGGCACCCGCCGCGACAGCGGAGGCGCCGCCTTCCTTGATCGCGGCCAGGAAATCGGGAATCCCGCGTGCACCGCCGCTGGCAATGACCGGCACATCGACAGCGGCAGTGACCCGCTTGATCAGTTCCATGTCGTAGCCATCGAAGGTTCCGTCGCGATCCATGGCCGTCAGCAGGATCTCGCCCGCCCCGGCATCGACTGCGTTGCGCGCGATCTCCGTGACGTCCCCGGAAACGCGCCTGGAGCCGCATTCGGTCATGACCTTCGGGCCGCCCAGCAGGCCCTTCTTCACGTCAATGCTCGCAACCACGGCCTGGCTGCCGTACATGCGGGCGATCTTGCTCGCCAGTGTCGGCGCACGGTGCAGGGCGGTGTTCAGCACGACCTTCTCGACCCCGGCATCAAAGGCCCGGCGCGCCTGCTCCAGTGTGCGGATGCCACCGCCGTAGCCGAAGGGAATGAAACATTCGCTGGCGATCTCGCGCAGCAGGTCGAAATCCGGTTCCCTGCCTTCCTTCGCGACACCGATGTCGAGCAGCATCAGTTCGTCGACTTCCTTGTCGCTGAAGATGCGCACCGTGTTCACCGGATCACCGATATAGGTCCGCTTGCCGAACTTGATGGTCTTTACCAGACGCCCCTGCTCGATCAGCAGGGTGGGTATGACGCGCACACGTTTCATCGGGGATCAGATCTCATTCGGCGCCTGTCTTTCCTTCGGCGAAGTTGCGCAGCAGCGTCATGCCGAAGCGATGGCTCTTCTCCGGGTGAAACTGAACGCCGATCAGATTGTCGTGCGCGACTGCGGCGCAGAAATCATAGCCATGATGGGCCGTCGCAGCGACATCTGCCGGGTCATCGCACGTCATGTGAAATGAATGCACGAAGTAGAAGCGCGGATCCTCGTGGAAGCCGTGCAATGCCTTCTCCGGCTGCTTCACGTCCAGGCTGGCCCAGCCCATGTGCGGCACCCGGTCGGTCGGTCCAAGTCTGGTGCGGTCGAACGCCAGGACATCGCCATTGATCCAGCCGAGACCGGGCAGTTCGCCCTCGTCACTGCGTCGGGCAAACAGCTGCATGCCGACACATATCCCCAGGATCGGAACGCCGTCGCGGATCACCCGCTGTTCCAGCGCCTCTGCGATGCCCTTCGACTGAATGCTCTCGGCCCCGTAGTCGAAAGCACCGACGCCGGGGAAGATGATCCGGTCGGAAGTCAGGATATCCTCCGCCTCCGACGTGATCGTGGCCTTGATACCCAGCTTCTTCAGCATGTTGCGGATGGAGGCGGGGTTTCCGCAGCCATAGTCGACGATTGTGATCATTCCTGCGGTCATGCGGCGTTCGCCTGCCCGCGCTTGACCGGGATCGGCGGTGTTCCGAGGTATTCCTCATGCAGGGCGGCCAGCGCCGCTGCGCCTTCTGATCTTGCCTTCTCGAACAATGCGATTCCATCCATCATGCCGCGGAAGCACTGGCGCTGGTTGCGCCACCAATGCACTTTCTGACGCAGCGAGAGTGACGGTTCCCGCATCAGTCGCACTGCTTCCCGGGCGGGTTGCGATACCGGTACCCCCGGCGTGGTACCGAAAAGGTCATGGCGCATGAGACAGACAGCGACAGTCCGCTGCAATGTCGTCCTGTAGTTCTGAAGATGATAGTGGAATACACAGGCTGCGGGGTCCCTGACCAGCGCATGACCCGCGCGCAGGGCATCGACACAGATCAGCATGTCCTCTCCATAGACCGTCCTGCGGAAGGGGACAGCCTCCAGGAACGCGCGTCGATACATCGACGTCACATCGTCGATGACGCAGGCCGACTGCTTCGCGGCACCGTCCGCCGCATCGAATTCGGCAGCGCTGCCGAACCGGTGGACGGACCGCACCGGTTCGGAAACAGGCCGGTACCATTCCAGCGGATTGTTGCTGGGATCGTGGGCGACGATCTGGATGCCGCCAACTGCCGCAACGTCTTCGGCGACGAAGCCGGCCTGCAACCGCTCGATCCAGCGGTCGTCCACGGGGCGCGCGTCGCCAACCGTGAAGAGGATGAGTTCGCCGTTGGTCTCACGAACGCCCAGATTGCGAGTGTCGCCGTGATTGAAATCGCCTGGCTCGATCTCCAGCAGACGGGCAAGGTCGTATCCCTGCACGATCTCCTGCGTTCCGTCAGTGGACCCGGAGTCGATCACCAGAATTTCCTTCACCGGCACGGTCTGGCTCAGGATTCCGTCAAGACAGGCGGCGATTCCGGCGGCCTCGTTCTTCACGGGGATGACGACGGATATCGTGGGCTGTTCGGTCATGCTGCTCAGAGATTGAACTGTTGCAGGGCCAGGTTGAGTTCGGCGGTGGTGCCGATGTCGATGTATTTCGCCCCTTCGAACGAGGTGGCCTTGACCCGCATCTTCCGCTCGATTGCATGATTGAAGACGTCCCCCAGCACGACCTCGCGCGTGCCAGGCGTCAGTTTGCCGAGATACTCGCCGATCAATGCGGTGAATGCAGGCGACCAGCAGCAGGCCCCCCAGGTACAGGGCAGGTCCGATGTCTCCGGCTTGTCGTAGGTCCAGATGACGTCGTGGTTCGCATCCATGTCGACCATGCCGAACTTGCTCGGGTTGTCGGTCGGAAACAGGGCCAGTGTCAGATCGGCTTCGTGGCGATCATGAAACGCCAGCAACTGGCTGAAACAATCGGCGGGTTCAATGATCGTGTCCGGCATCCCGAACAGAACCGTATGGTCGTCGAGCCAGGGGCGGGCCAGATCAATGGCGTAGGGCATGCCATGCAGCTCTTCCTGGAACAGGTAGCTGACATGGGCCCCGAAGCGGGTGCCGTTGCCGTAATACTGCATGATATCGGACTTGCCTTCGCCCAGGACGATGAACACCTGCTCCGCGCCGGCCGAGACCAGGTGTTCCAGCAGGTACTGGCTGACCACCTTCGGCCGTTTCTCCAGCACGCCATCAATCATCACGTCCTGATAGCCGACCGGGAAGAGTTCCTTCGGACAGGGAAACGGCTTCAGCCGTGACCCACGACCTGCGGCCGGAATGATTGCAGCGAGGGATCTCGTCATGAGGGTGTGCCTGCCATTTTCGTGACTGGAGTGGTGGTCGGGATCTGGCCGATTGTTCCATTCCCGACGAAGGGGGTCTGCAGCGCTTCGGCCCAGCGGCGAAACAGCGTGAACCGCGTCAGGCGCCCGCCGTAGAGGCAGATGACACCAGCGATGCGCAACGCCTCCAGGGTGCTGACTGCACCCTCCCTGAAAGCCCAGAGCAGGAATGAGACAGCGAGGCGTGGCTGCCCGGAACGGGCGGCACCGGCCACGATTTCCGCCACCATGTAGCGCAGCTCGTTCAGCCGATGCTGCTGACCGTTCTGACGCAGCATTGACGCGGCCTGTTTCGCTACCCTGATCCGGCTCAACTGCTTCTCCGGGCTGAAGAAATTGCCGCGGCTCAGGCTCGTCGGATTTACGCGGTTGTGCAGGTCAGGCGGCAGGTCGAAGAACTTGCGATAGCGGTAGCCCTGGATGTAGGCGCGGAAGAACAGCTCGATATCCTGCCAGAGCATCAGTTCCAGGTCCCACATGCCGATCCGGACAAAGGAGTCCTTGCGCCAGAGAACGCCCGTCCCCTGTGCGATGGCATCGCCGCGGAATTGCCGGGTCAGTTCATCTTCCGGCTTGTCGGTGTTCCACCAGAGGCCGAGGTCATTCGGTACATGCGCGAACATCAACCCGGGAAAGATCGCGAAATCGAGGTCCGGATCGCCTTCCATGGCCTTCACCCGGTTCTCCAGGCAGAAGGGTTCGATGATGTCGTCGGTATCCAGGAACATGACGTAATCGCCAGTGGACATCGAAACGCCTTCGTTCCGGCAGGTGCATGCACCCTTGGGTTGCCATGTGCGATCGAACAGCCGAATCCTGCTGTCCCGCGCGGCATACTCCGCCACGACATCTCTGGTCCTGTCCGTCGAGCCATCGTCGACCACCAGCATTTCCCAGTGGGGCCATGTCTGTGCCAGCACGGAGTCCAGCGTTTCCGCGACAAGGTCCTCGCGGTTGAAACTGGGGGTCAGGATGGAGACGACGGGGGGCATGGCTCAGGCGGTGCGCCGCTTGTACAGGCGCCACAGCGGCAGCAGGGGCTTGAAGATCGGATACCGTGCGAAGAACCACTTGTGGTTCTCGAAGTCCAGATGCCGCCGCGGCGGCGCGCGCATGAAATCTTCGAATTCCTCTTGCGAAATCTGAAGCTTCTTGCAGACAAATTCCAGATCTTCGCGTTGTTCTTCAGGCGAATAGATTTCCTGCTGAAACTCGCGCAAGGCCTCGTCACGGGTCATCTGGCCACTGCACACCAGGTTGGACAGATGGGCCTTTCGCTTGTCGACACCGAATTTCCTGGGCAGCAGATAGCCCTGGTAGAAACGGGTGAAGATCGACTCGTGATGCTTGCCGGTATAGGGGCGCCAGCCAAGTTCCCTCTCGATGGTCTCGCGTACTTCGGCCACGTCATAGGGAATCAGGTTCAGGATCTGGATCTGCTCGATGCCGGATCGCATCAGCTTCCGCCACTTCCGTCGATCCATGAGCGGGTAGTTGCTCAGCTTTCTCGCACCACCATGCTTTCGATAGATGTCCATGATGTTGTAGGCGTCGTACTTCTCGTAGTTCCAGCCATCCGGCATGATGTGCTCGGTAGCGACATTGACTCCGCTGATGATGTACTTGATGCGGTTGCGCATCGCGATGTCGTACAGTGCCCAGAAGATCGCGTGGTCGGTCAGTACCTCGATATCGATGACATATGTCACCAGATCGATGTTCAGCCTGGTGACGATGCGGTCAATGTTCTCGACGGCCAGCTCCGTGTTCCAGCCATTGTCGAAATGTACTGCCAGCGGCCGCAGCCCATGCTGCTTCATCAGGTATGCGATATAGGTGCTGTCCACCCCGCCGGAGAGCCCGATCAGACAGTCGTAGGGCTTTCCCTTTCCCGCCGCCTTCAGCTGTTCGACGGTCCGGTTGAGCTCCGGTTCGGCCTCGTCCCAGGTTCTCGGCACCTTGGCATATGCAATATCGAAGCTGCGGCACTGGTCGCAGACACCATCTTCGTCGAAGGTCAGGTTTGGAGCGTCCGCCTTCGTCAGGATGCAGCGCGAACAGGCGAAATGGTTCTGCTCTGGAACTGTCACTTCACATTCTCCGCTCTGGCAGCGGCATTGGCTGGCAAACCATGAAGCTGATCCTTCAGGTCCATAGATAGGCCGCCCGGTAGGCTTCGAATTCAGCCGCAGGCATATAGCCGATGTAGGGGTCGGTTTCGTTGCGCGGGTGGCAGCGTTCCCTATCCAGGTCCCGGATCTTCCGGGCAGGGTTCCCTGCAATGACGCAATAGCCTTCAGGAAAGGGCTTTGTGACGATGCTGCCGGCGGCGACGATCGTAAAATCACCCAAGGTTACATCGGGCAGGATCACGCAATTGACCCCGATCCAGCAATTCGACCCAATCTCGACGCGACCGGGCAGGTGCTTGTTGAGGTCGTACAGGTCATGATTGGCACTGATGATCGAAGTGCGCGCTGCGATCGCGGTATAGTCTCCGATGATCACGGTGCCGATGCCCTGAATGTAGCATCCTGGTTCTATCCCGGGGTTCGTGTTCCTGCCGACGATGATCTGCTTGGGTTGGGTCACCTTGCTGGTGAAATGGACACCCCAATAGGCGGCACGATTGAAACCAAGCACTTTCTGCATGAACCAGATCGAGAGCGTGATCGGACCCTGCTTGCCCTCGTATGCCTTCAGGAAACGGAATCCTGGCAACAGGACGAGCGCATTGTAGCCCGTTCGCCGCAATGCGCGCCCGAACCGCCGCAGGATGCGAACGGGCAGGGACCCGAACTTGTTGCGGTACTGCAGTTTCATTCGGATGCCTGGCTTGCTGTCCATTCCAGACTGGGATGAATCACCCCGGGCATCCGGACTGCATGTTTTGGTCCCCAGCCGTCATGAACCATTTCGTCGATCTCGAATGCGCAGGTCTCCCCGCTCACGAAATCCTGAATGCGGGGGGTCTCTATGCCGACCCCCACGGTGTACTTGCCATCCAGAAGCATGTGGCCCGGGATGCGCACCGTGCTGCTGTGGCGGCCCTCCGGACGGATGGCGCCGGAACCGCCTGCTTCATAGTCGCTGCTGATCAGGATCAGGGTGCCTTCGGAATTGAACAGGCTGATGCCGACACGCAAGTCGCCCCGTGGGGCGTCGAGTTCATAGTCGACCTCGACAAGAATGTCCTCGTCACTGCCAAGGGCACCCTCGGTCTGGCCGAGATGGTTCTTCACATAGATGCCGCGCAGGCTGACTCCCTCGCTGCCCGGGGCCTGTTCCTTCGGCCAGGTGACAATGCGCGCGGCGGTGCTTCCCAGCGTCATGTACTGTTCGATGATCGCATTGGTTTCGCCGCTGTTCACCACCGTGCCCTGGTTCATGAGGATCGAGCGGGGGCAGAGCTGCCTGACGGCGGCCATGTTGTGGCTGACGAACAGCACGGTCCGGTGCCCCTTCGTGCTCAGGTCCTTCATCTTGCCGAGGCATTTCTGCTGGAACTCGGCGTCGCCGACGGCCAGCACCTCGTCAACGATCAGGATGTCGGTCTCCAGATGCGCGGCGACGGCGAAGGCGAGGCGGACGTGCATGCCGGAGGAATAGCGCTTCACGGGCGTGTCGATGTATTTCGCGCAGCCGGAGAATTCGACGATCTCGTCGAAGCGGGACCGGATCTCCTGCTTGCTCATGCCCAGGATGGCACCGTTGAGGAAGATGTTCTCCCGCCCCGTCAGGTCGGGGTGAAACCCGGTGCCGACTTCCAGCAGACTGGCGATGCGTCCGTTGATGTAGATGCTGCCTTCGGTAGGGGCAGTGACCCGTGAGAGCAGTTTCAGCAGTGTGGACTTGCCCGCACCATTGCGGCCGATGATGCCGACGATATCTCCCTGGCCGACTTCGAAATTGATGTCACGCAAGGCCCAGACGAAATCGCGGGTACCTTCTGAGGCCCGGTCATTGACCGCACCGACCAGGGCATAGGGATCGGGGCGGCCGCGGAGACGTGCCCAGGCCCGGTTCAGGTCGTGCGACAGAGAGCCCGTGCCGACCTCACCAAGACGGTACATCTTGGACACGTTCTCGACCCTGAGTGCCGGGGTACTCATCAGACGGTATCCATGAAATTCTTCTCGACCTGATTGAAGATCACCGTCGCCAGGATCAGCAGGGCCAGGATCACACCGCCGCTGTAGGCCAGATGCATCGGGTCGAAGTCTCCCCGGCCGACAAAGGCATAGCGGAAGGTCTCCACGATGGGCGTGATCGGGTTGGCGAGGATGTAGACCCGATAGGCCTCGGGCAGGGACGAGACGGGATAGATCACCGGCGTCGCATACATCAGCAGCTGGACCCCGAACTGCATCAGGAACCGCAGGTCCCGGTACTTTGTGGTCAGGGCGGAGATGATCATGCCGAGACTGAGACCCAGCGTGCCCATCATCAGCAACAGGACCGGCAGCAGCAGCACGGCCCAGTTCGGACGCACGATCTCCGTCGTCGCCGCGAAATAGGCGACGAAACCGACCAGGATGGTGAACTGGACCGCAAACTTCAGCAGCCCCGACAGCACCACCGAGAGCGGCACGATCACGCGGGGAAAGTAGACCTTGCCGAAGATGTTGGCGTTGATGATGAACGTTTCGGATGTCTTGGTGAAGGCATCGGCAAAGAACGTCCACATGGTGATCCCGGCCAGATAGAAGACCGTGTGTGGCACACCATCGGTGGAGATGTTGGCGATGTTGCCGAAGACGATGGTGAACACGATGGTCATCATCACGGGCTGGATGACGAACCAGATCGGCCCCAGCACTGTCTGCTTGTAGAGCGCAACGAAATCGCGTCGCACCAGCAGCAGCAGCAGGTCACGGTAGGCCCAGATCTCCGCAAGTGGGACGGAGAACAGGCCCCGCTGAGGCTGGATGACACGGGTCCACTGTACATCAGCCTGCGTGGCAGGCAGGCCCGTCGCGATCTTGTCTGTCTCAGTCATGCAGGGCTTTCTCTGACTCGACCATGGCCTTCACGATGTCCTTCATCCGATATCCCGCTGTCCAGCCAAGGTCGCGGGCGGCCCGGCTGGCATCGCCCTGGCCAAACGCGATGTCCGAAGGGCGCTTGAGGTCTTCATCCATTTCGACATGTGCGGCGGCGTCCAGGCCGAGTTCGGCAAATGCCGCATCGCAGAAGGCCTGCAGCGTATGGCTGGTGCCGGTGGCGATGACATAGTCCGACGGCGCGTCGGTCTGCAGCATCCGCCACATTGCATCGACATATTCCGGTGCCCAGCCCCAGTCCCGGCTGACCGAGAGATTGCCGAGCTGCAGTACCCCGCCGCCGTCGCGGGCAATACGGCAGGCGCCGTTGACGATCTTGCGCGTGACGAAGCGGGCGGGCCGCAACGGTGATTCATGATTGAACAGGATGCCTGTGCAGGCGTGCAGGCCATAGGCTTCACGATAGTTCGCGACCGCCCAGTGCGCTGTCGCCTTGGCGGTCGCATAGGGGCTGCGCGGACGGAAGGCGGTATCCTCGTTTGCGGCCTTGCCGCCGGTATCACCGAAACATTCGCTGGAACCGGCATTGTAGAGCTTCATGGGACGCCCGGTGAAGCGCACCGCCTCCAGCAGGTTGATGGTGCCGCCCGCGATACTGTCCAGCGTCTCGACCGGCTGCTGGAACGAGAGGCCGACCGAACTCTGACCGGCGAGATTGTAGATCTCGTCGGGCTCGAAGCGGCTCAGGGTCTGCAGCACACTGCGGAAGTCGGTCAGAACCATGGAGGCGGTCTCGACCCGGTCCGCGATGCCCAGGTGTTCCAGGTTAGTGAAACTGTTGGTCGTGGCATCGCGGGAGGTGCCGATGACCCGATAGCCCTTGTCCAGCAGCAGCCGGGCCAGATAGGCCCCGTCCTGGCCGGACACCCCGCAGATCAGGGCCGTTACCTGGCCGCTCACCGTTTCACCATCCCGTCCAGAATGTCGCGAACGCGCTCGGCAAACTGGCCGAAGGCAAAGTACGAAAGGCCATCGGGCACCCCGCGCGGTGCGTTCAGGCCGCGCCGTATGGCGCCAAGCAGTTCCTCCGGCCGGTCCGGATCGACCATCTCGCCCAGCTGGCCGTCACGCACCGCGTCGCGGCTGCCATCGGTCGAACTGGCGATGACGGGGACGCCGCTCGCCATGGCCTCCAGGAAGACGAAACCGAAGCCCTCGCCCCGGCTCGGCATGACATACAGGTCGGCGAGGCGATAGAGATCAGCCTTCTCCGCTTCCTCGACGAAGCCGGTGAACACGACATGTTCGCCAAGGTGCAGCTCGGCCACCCGGTCTTCCAGCCGCCGCCGGTAGTCGCCGTCGCCGGCGATCAGATAGGCGATGGACGGATCTTCGGCCACCAGGGTCGGCAGCACCTGCAGCACCTCGTCGAAACCCTTCGCACGCTCCTTCGAGACCAGGCGCCCGAACGTCAGCAGGACCTTGCGGTTCTGCAGGCCGAAGCGCGCCGCCAGCACCTCGGATTTCTCGCCCGGGGCATAGTCCTGCAGATGGATCGCGTTGGGCAGCAGGTCGATGCGCGCGTCCGGGACACGGGACCAGGAAGTGAAACGGTCGCGGGTATAGTTGCTGATGGCATAGTACCGGGCGAGGTGGCGGCTGGCCCAGGCTGTCATTCGACGGCTGGAGGGACGCCAGGCCTCGATGCCATAGAGGGCGCCAAGCACCGGTCGGCCGAACAGCTTGCCCAGTGCCCAGGCGAGGGGCGCAAGGTTCAGGTGTCCGCAGTAGATCATGTCGCTCCGCGCGATGCGTGGCAGGTCCCTGACGATGGTCGCGAGGAACCGGACAACGCCACCGGCCGCACCGGTGCGATAGGTCAGCCCTTCCGGCAGGGCCTCCATGGTGTGACTGATCACCCGGGGAACCGCGATCACCTCGGTCACCCTTGGGTGTTGCAGGAAGGCGGAAAGCAGGTCGCGATTGTAGACCGCGACGCCGCCGTGCCCCCCATAGGCATCCGTGATCAGGGCATAGATGCGCATCAGGCGCGCAAGCCTGTTGCTTCGGTGCGACCGTGGAGCTTCCCGTGCCAGTTCCAGGCGGTGCGGATGATCTCGTCCAGTGCAGCAAAGCGTGGTTGCCAGCCCAGTTCACGACGGGCCTTTTCGGCGCTGCCGACAAGGCGGCCGGGGTCGCCCGGGCGGCGCGGGCCGATCTCCACGGGCACGGTCAGGCCGGTGACGCGTTCCACCGCCTGAATGACCTCGAAGACGGAATAGCCAGTGCCGTTGCCCAGATTGAAGGCTCCGGAGGGCAGGCCGCGCTGCAGCCCCTCCAGCGCACGCAGATGCGCATCGGCCAGGTCGGTGACATGGATGTAGTCACGGATGCAGCTGCCGTCCGGCGTGTCGTAGTCATCGCCGAAGACGGTAATGGCGGCCCGTCGCCCGGCCGCGGCATCCAGGATCAGCGGGATCAGATGTGTTTCCGGCGTGTGATCCTCACCGGTCTCGCCATCGGGGTCCGCGCCCGAGGCATTGAAGTAGCGCAGGGCGATCCAGCCCAGACCGTGCGCCTGCTCGAAATCAGCCATCATCCGCTCCACCGTCAGCTTCGACTGGCCGTAGGGATTGATCGGATGCTGCGGTGCATCTTCCGTGATCGGAACGCTCTCCGGCACGCCATAGGTCGCGCAGGTGCTGGAGAACACCATGTGCGCAATGCCGTGATCGCGGATCGCCTCGATCAGGTTCAGGCTGCCTGCCACATTGTTGCGATAGTACTTGCCGGGATCGGTCACCGACTCGCCGACATAGGCGAAGGCGGCGAAATGGATCACGGCCTCCGGCGCATGTTCGGCGATGACTTCATCCAGTCTGGCGCGGTCCAGGATGTCGCCCTGCGCGAACGGTCCCCACTGGACGGCGTGACGGTGACCATGGACAAGATTGTCATACACGATCGGCTCGTGCCCCGCCGCTGCCAGCACCTTGCAGGTATGGGCACCGATGTAGCCGGCGCCGCCTGTGACGAGTACGCGGGTCATTTCTGCTGCGCCTGCTTCTGGGGCACGGACTGGTCGATGTCCGGTTCCAGTTCGACCTTCAGGGCATCGATCTCGGCCTTCAGCGCCTCATATTCGGCCATCTTCCGTTTCAGGAAGCGCCCGGTGAGGGCTGATTTCTCCGAAATGCCCTTTGGTGTCAGGATGTAGGCATAGCGGCGCTTGTCCCGCGCGGCGGAGAAATTGCCGATCTTGACCCACCCCTTCTCGATCAGCGCATTGAGGCAATAGTGCGCGCCGCCGACACTGATCCCGACGGCCTGTGCCAGATCGCGCTGGCTCATCTCCGGATTTTCCTCCAGCAGGCGAAGTACGCGGAAATGCACATCTTCCTGCGATGTCTTGCGACTGCCGGCCATCAGCGGGCGACGGGCCTTGTAGTCTGCTGCGGAATCTGGTTCACCACGGCTACCGCACCGGTCTGCACTGCGGTGCGCCGGTGACGTTGCGGGGGCGGATAGGGGCGGTGAGCCTGCGAATCGGTGCAGATCATGCCGCGTTCATAATTGAGCGATATGTGGCAGGCAAGCCTTGTGACAGCTTATGGAGCCGCGGTTCACGGGCCATGATGACGCACCTGACGTGACGCTTCGCACTTCAAATCCACAACCGCAGATGCAATGTTCATTATTGAGCAATCACTTGACCGAACGAGAGGCCGATGGCGGCGACCGAAACTGCTGAGCGGTGGTATCTGGCGCAGTTGAAACCCAACTGTCAGCGCATCGCGTTGCGCAATCTGGATCGGCAGGGCTTTCGCACATTCCTGCCCCTGCATGACCTGACGACCCGGCAGGGCGGCAGTTTCGTCACCCGCTCCCGGCCGCTGTTTCCCGGTTATCTCTTCGTCGCCTTCGACATGGATGCCGGGGGATGGAGTGCCATCAACAGCACCTATGGCATCACCCGGCTGGTCAGCTTTGGCGCGAAACCCGCACCGGTCCCGGATGAACTGATGACATCCCTTCTGGGGCGCTGTGATGCCGACGGCAAGCTGCTGGCGGAGGTCACCGTGCGGACCGGTGATGCGGTCAGGGTCACCGCTGGCGCTTTCACCGATTTCGTTGGCAGGGTCGAGCGTATTGATCCCGATCAGCGCGTCTGGGTCCTGCTCGACCTTATGGGACGGACCACCCGCGTCAGTCTGGGTCCCGACAGCATGCGCATCGCCTGAACGGTTCCGTTCTCACTGTCGGCCCGCGTCAGCTGTCGGTTCTTCGGCGTAACCTCACTCGGGCGGCGTGACCTTCAGGCGATTGATGCGGTGTCGCCGACGCTCCAGAATCTCGAACGTGAAATCATGGAACCGGAAGACCTGGCCGATCTCCGGCAGGACCTGCGCCTCATAGATCACCAGCCCGGCAATCGTCGATGCCTCTTCATCCGGCAGGTTCCAGTCGAACCTGCGGTTCAGGTCGCGGATGGTCACGGAGCCCTCGACCTCGTAGGCGCCGTCCGGCAGCGGACGGACACCGGCCGTCACCGCGTCATGTTCGTCGGAGATGTCACCGACGATCTCCTCCAGGATGTCTTCCAGCGTGACGATGCCCTTCAGCGCACCATATTCGTCCACCACCAGCGCGAAATGCGCGCGCCTGCGACGGAACGCATTCAACTGTTCGCGCAGGGAAGCCGTCTCCGGCACGAACCAGGGCTCCCGCGCCACAGCGGTAATGTCGAGTGTCGCGGCATCACCATTGTTCTTCGACAGGGCGCGGGCCAGATCCTTGGCGTGCAGAACGCCGACGATGTTCTCCTGATCGTTCTGCCAGAGCGGAATGCGGGTGAAGTTGCTGTCCAGCGCGGCACCGACGATTGCCTCCGGCGGGTCGTCGATGTTCAGGGTCTTGATGCGCCTGCGATGCATCATGATCTCGGAGACGAACACGTCATCCAGCTCCAGGATGGAACCGAGCATGTCCTTGGCCGTCTTGCGCACGCCGCCTTCACGGTGATGCAGTTCGATCTGCCCGCGCAGCTCATCGGCCACGTCGTAGGTGTCGTCGCCGTCCTGCCTGGCGCCAATCACGCGCAGGGCCACACGGACAATGGCCTCGACCGCGATCACGGCCGGGGAGAGGGCGCGGACCAGAAAGGCCACGACGGGGGAGACGGCGAGGGCGAAACGGTCCGGGTTGCGGATCGCATATGTCTTGGGCAGCACCTCTGCGAAGATCAGCACCAGCAGCGTCATCGCCACCGTTGCAATGGCGACCGCGGCGTCGCCCACCAGCGCGATGAGCACACTGGTCGCCAGCGCAGAGGCGAGGATATTGACCAGGTTGTTGCCGAGCAGGATGGACCCGATCAGCCGCTCCTTGTCCTCTGTCAGTCTGTTGACCAGATGCGCCTTCTTGTTGCCCAGCCGTTCCATGTGATGCATCCGCGCCCGCGAGGATGCGGTCAGCGCGGTTTCGGAGCCGGAAAAGAACGCCGACATCACCAGCAGCAGGACAATGGCGGCAATGGAGAGAACCAGACTCCAGTCGATCGAGGACATTTCAGTGCCGGCGCTTTCCATCAGTTCGGTTCCGTTTCGAGAAAGGACTGCAGCCTTGCTGCATCTACATCGCGCGTGACGAAGGCTTCGCCGATGCCACGCGCCAGAACGAAGGTGAGGCGTCCGTCGCGTACCTTCTTGTCCTGTGCCATATGGTCGAGCAATCGCGTGACCGGAATATCGCCCAGACCCCGGTCTGACGGGCGGGTCGGCAGGCCGACGGCCTGCAGGTGGCGGCGCGCGCGCTCCGCGTCCTGTCCGGGGCAGAGACCCTGGCTGACGGAGAACTCCAGGGCCTGCACCATGCCGATGGCCACGGCCTCGCCATGCAGCAGGCGTCCATCATAGCCGCCTTCCGCCTCCAGCGCGTGGCCGAAGGTATGGCCGAGGTTCAGCAGGGCGCGCTGATCGTTCTCGCGCTCATCCGCCGCCACGATATCGGCCTTGGCCTGACAGCTTCTGGCGACGGCCTCCTCCCGTGCGGCGGGATCACCTGCGATGACCTCCCTGCCGTGGACTTCGAGCCATTCGAAGAACGCCCTGTCACCCAGCAGGCCGTATTTCACCACCTCCGCATAGCCAGCCAGCACCTCGCGCTCGGGCAGGCTGTCCAGGGTGGAGGTATCCGCCAGCACCAGGCTCGGCTGATGAAAGGCACCGACCAGGTTCTTGCCCTCTGGCGTGTTGATCGCGGTCTTGCCGCCGACGGAACTGTCGACCTGCGCCAGCAGGGTGGTCGGAATCTGGATGAAGCCGGTCCCGCGTCGCAGGATCGCCGCCGCAAAGCCGGTCAGATCACCGATGACACCGCCGCCCAGGGCCACGACCATGTCGTCGCGTCCGACGCGTTCCGATATCAGCCAGCGTGTCAGCCGCTCCAGTTGGGCAAAGTCCTTGGTGGCTTCGCCAGCGGGCAGCGTCAGGCAGACCGTCTCGATCCGCGCTGCGGCGCAGGCATCGTTCAGGGCAGGCAACTGGGCCTTCGCCACATTCTCGTCCGTGACAATGGCGATGCGGGGACGACGCAGAAGCGGGGCGATGAACTGTCCGGCCTGCGCCAGCACATCCGTGCCGATGTGGATGTCGTAGGACCGCGCACCCAGTGCGACATGCACCATGGCCGTCATGGCTGCACCGTACCGTCATCGGAACCGACAGGCTTTCCCAATGCGCTGATGATCCGGTTGACCACCACGTCATGGGTATCCCCGCCGCTTTCCACCATCAGGTCCGATGTCTCGTAGACCGGGTAGCGTTGCTGCATCAGCGCAGCCAGTGTCTCACGCTGGTTCCGCCCGCGCAGCAGGGGGCGGTCCGTCCGCTTGGCACAGCGCCGGACGAGGGTGTCCAGATCTGCCTTGAGCCATATGGAGGTTGCTTCGGCGGCAATGAGAGCCCGTGTTTCATCATTCATGAAGGCGCCGCCCCCCGTGGCGATGACCTGGCGGGGTTCGCTCAGCAGGCGTCTGATGACCCGGCGTTCCCCGTCCCTGAAATGCGCCTCGCCATAGCGATCGAAGATTTCCGGGATGGTCATTCCGGCCGCAGCCTCGATCTCGTCATCGGCATCGACGAAGCGCAGGTTCAGGCGCTGCGCGAGGCGGCGACCCACGGTACTCTTGCCCGCGCCCATCAGACCGACAAGCACCAGGGAGCGCCGGTCGTCTTCCCGGGCCTCTCCCGTGCCCTGGAACATCACGCCTTGAGCCGCCTCCCGAACCATGAAACTGCAGTGTCCTTCGTCGTTTTCAGTTGCGATGCAGCGCTGGTGACTGCAATTGAAAGCCTGTTACCCCGTCGATACACTGCCGACACCGTCCGTCAAGCTCTATAGGGTGATGGACAGCCTGTCCGACACCGTCATCGCACACCGACCGGAGTATCCCACGGCCCCATGCGACGTCTGTTCCTCTTCCTGTTCCTGCTGGTCATTGTGCTCGGTGCCGCCGGCGCCGTGTTTGTCGCCACTTGGGACATCCCGCCCCCCACGAAGGAAACCCGCAAGGTGGTCCCCGATGAGCGTTTTCCGCGTTAGCAGCCTGCTCGGGCTCTGCCTTTTCCTGCCCGTTCTGGCCCTGGCGCAGACCAGCGCCGATGGCGGACAGAATAGCGGCCCGAAATCGCTTCTGCCCGCAACGGTGAACTCCGGGGGCACCTCCCAGGCACCGTCGGACCAGAGTGTCACCTCCGGTGGAATCGTCATTGGTCGGCTGGATGCTCCGGGGGAAGCGGCGGCTGGCCTGCTCGGCCCTTCTTCCGGTGGCCTGGGGCTCGGTCTCTGGGAAGGGTCCGCCGCGGGGATCGTGCATGCGCTCTACGGGCGGATGCCGAGCCACTATGAATCGCCTGCGGCCCGTGATCTGGCGCGCCGCCTGCTGCTGTCCATCGGGACGCCGCCGTCGGGCAGCGACAGCGCCGCCCTGCTGGGGCAGCGCATGACCCTGCTGGTCACGATGGGGGAGGCGGATTCGGCGGTGGCGCTGGCGGAGGCCGCATCAGGCGGTGACCTGAACAATCCTGCCTACAGCCGTCCCCTGGCCGATGCCCTGCTGCTGAGCGGCGACGTCGAGCGTGCCTGTGACATCGTCGGTGCCCAGGTGCGGGGCGGCAGCCGTGATTTCTGGCAGCGTGCGTCGGTCTTCTGCGACCTTCAGGCGGGTCGGCGCCCGGACGCGGATCTGACCCGCACGATCCTGAACGAGACCGGGCGGAGCAATCCCGTCTTCGATGACCTCGCCGACGCGGTGGCCGACGATGCGACTGTCGAGCTGGAGGATGCCGCGCAGCTTTCGCCGCTGCACCTCGCCATGTTCCGTCTTGGACAGAAGGTCACCCTGAAGTCCCTTGCCGGGCTGGCACCTGCCGTCGCAGCGCGGCTGGCAACCCTGCCCCGGCTGACGACACCCCAGCGGCTCGATGCAGGTATTTCCGCGATACGCACCGGAACCCTGCAGCCTGCCGCCGTTACCCTGATCCTGGGCGCACCCGACGCGGACCTGAATGCCGACGATTTCCGTCTGGCGGCAGTCGCGTTCGCACGGGCGGAGGGCAAGCTGGCCCGAGCGGAGGCGATGCTCGCGATGTGGACGGTTGCCCTGTCGCAGGGCGAGGCGCCGATGGCAGCGGCCCTGGCCGCGCCGGCGCTGGAACGCCTGCTGCCCTCCATCGACCTGGCCTTTCTCGCACCAGCCGCGTTCCGCATGCACCTGCTGAATGGTGACAGGGACAGGGCGCGGGGCTGGCTGGAACTGCTGCGGCGCCGTGCTGCGGCCGGGGAGCGTGATGCCGTCCTGGCCCAGACCGCCATGCTGCCGCTTGCGCAGGTTTCCGGCATCGATCCGGCGAACAACAGGCGGTTGGGCAACTGGCGTGATGCCAACCCGGCGGGTGAGGGGGCAGATCGGCAGTGGCATCGCATCCTGTTGCTGATGGACGCTGTGGGGCGGCCAGTGGCGGAGGGACTCTGGACCGATGCGCTGCAGTCACCCGCGACAGATGGTGTACCGGGTTACGCGACAGACGCTGCGCTCTGGCGTCAGCTTGTGCTGGCGACCGGCGCGGGCCGGACGGGGGAGGCGGTTCAGGCTGCCCTGGCGCTGATGGGTTCCGCCGGGCCGGGCGTACTTGATCCGGTCGCACTTGCCAGTGTCGTCGGATCGCTGCGTCGGCTTGGTCTCGCGCCGGTGGCGGAGCGGCTGGCGGTGGAGGCGCTGATTGCCACCGAGGCCGGGCGGTCCGGTGAATGACGGTCGGCTGATCGACCTCTATCTCGACATGCTGGCGGCGGAGCGTGGTGCTGCCGCCAACACGCTCGCGGCCTATCGGCGGGATCTGAACGGCATTTCCGAGGGTCTGCCACGCGGGCGCAGTCTGCTTGATGCCCGGGCCGAGGACCTGAGGCGCTGCCTGCACGGGATGGTAAAGGCCGGGCTGGCCGCATCCACCCAGGCACGGAAGCTCTCTGCCATTCGCGGCCTCTACCGGTTTCTGGTGCAGGACGGACTGCGTTCGGATGATCCGGCGCAGGCCCTCGACGCGCCGCGCCTGTCACGCCCGCTGCCCAGGGTGCTGACGGTGGAGGATGTTTCCGATCTGCTGCACTGCGCGGCATCGAAGACAGATCACAAGGGTCTGCGCATGACCTGTCTGCTGGAGGTGATCTATGCCTCCGGCCTCAGGGTCAGCGAGTTGCTGACCCTGCCGCATCCCCCGCTAGGACCCGATCCCCGCTTCCTGCAGGTGCGGGGCAAGGGCGGGCGGGAGCGGCTGGCGCCGATGAGTCCCGAGGCGCTGGAGGCGCTGGCGCGCTATCTCGAGGTCCGGGAGATGTTCCTGCAGAAGGGCCAGCCGTCACCCTGGCTGTTCCCGTCCCGCGGGGCGAGTGGCCACCTGACACGGCAGGCGTTCGGGATCGCGCTGAAGCAGCTTGCGCGGGATGCCGGGATCGATGCCGCGAAGGTGTCGCCGCACGTGCTGCGCCATGCCTTCGCCAGTCATCTGCTGGCCGGTGGCGCGGACCTGCGCAGCCTGCAGAAGATGCTGGGCCATGCGGACATTTCCACCACCCAGATCTATACCCACGTGCAGGAGGCGCGGCTGACGGCCCTGGTGGAGGAGACCCATCCGCTGGCGCGACGGGGCCGGACCGGCTGACCGCCGCCGGGCGCACGGCAGCGAGTTCGCTTGTCTGCATGCGCGGTGGTCTGTAAGAGAGCGACAGAGGAAAATATTCCACAAACCAGGGGGGAATCCCGAAAATGTCCTTCAAGATTGTCGAACAGACCACGCCGCGCCTGAACCGTTGCGAGCTTGCCGTGCCGGGGTCGTCCCCGAAGATGTTCGAAAAGGCCGCCAAGTCCGACGCCGACGTGATCTTCCTCGATCTGGAGGATGCCGTCGCACCGGACGACAAGGCCTCCGCGCGCAAGAACATCATCGAGGCGCTGAATGACATCGACTGGGGCGACAAGACCATGTCGCTGCGCATCAATGGCCTGGATACCCACTACATGTACCGCGACGTGGTGGACGTGCTGGAACAGGGCGGCGAGCGTCTGGACCTGATCATGATCCCGAAGGCCGGCACGGCCTCCGACATCTATGCCGTCGACATGCTGGTGACCCAGATCGAGGCCGCGATCGGTCGCAAGAAGCGGATCGGCTTCGAGATGATCATCGAGACCGCGCTCGGCATGGCCAACGTCGACGAGATCGCCGCCGCGAGCCCGCGCAACGAGTCGCTGCACTTCGGCGTTGCCGACTATGCCGCCTCCACCAAGGCCCGCACCACGGTGATCGGTGGTCCGAACCCGCTCTATGGTGTCCTGACTGACCCGGCCGAGGATGGCGGCGCGCGTGACTATCACTGGGGTGACATGTGGCACTATGCGGTTGCCCGCATGGTGGTCGCCGCCCGCGCCAACGGCCTGCGTCCGATCGACGGCCCGTTCGGTGATTTCTCCGATCCCGATGGCTACAAGGCCCAGGCCAACCGTTCCGCGATCCTCGGCTGTGAAGGCAAGTGGGCCATTCACCCGAGCCAGATCGCAACGGCCAACGAGGTCTTTACCCCGTCCGAGAAGGAAGTCGCCAAGGCCAGGCGCATCCTGGAAGCCATGGAGCAGGCACAGAAGGAAGGCCGCGGCGCGGTCGCCCTCGACGGTCGCCTGATCGACATTGCCTCCATCAAGCAGGCCGAGGCACTGGTCAAGCAGTCGGAACTGATCAGCGGCCGCTGACCGGCCCGGAACTGCACTGCGCGCCGCAGGGTCCCGGTCCGGCCGGAGCCCATGCGGCGCGCTTGCTTCCTCCGATCCGGTTCATCCTTCGTCCGCACCACACTTTCTCCCCGCCCCGCCGTTCCCGTGTATGGTCGGCGTTGAGGCTGACGCAGGGCGGTCGTGTTTGGGGGGAGAGATACAGAGATGACCAGGCTGCTGGCCCTGATCGATGGATCGGTCTATTCGCGCAGTGTCTGTGACCACGCTGCATGGGCGGCGGCGCAGACCGGCGCATCGGTGGAACTGCTGCAGGTATTGGGGCGGCGCAATACGTCCAGCGCGCCGACGGACCTGAGCGGCAGCATCAATGTGGATGCGAAGGAGCATCTGCTGACCGAACTCGCAAATCTGGATCAGGAGCAGGCGCGGCTGACGCAGAAGCGGGCGCGGCTGGTGCTGGAGGAGGCGAAGCAGCGGCTGGAGCAGGCAGGTGTTGCCGATGTCACCGCACGGCTGCGCCATGGCGATCTGATCGAGAACCTGCAGGAGGCCGAGTCCGATGCCGATCTGGTCATCATCGGCAAGCGCGGGGAGGGTGCGGACTTCGCCAGACTGCACCTGGGATCGAACCTGGAACGGGTGGTGCGGGCCTGTCACAAGCCGGTCCTGGTCACGTCCCGCGCCTTCCGGCCGATCAACAGCCTGCTGATCGCCTTTGACGGCGGCGAGAGCGCAATGAAGGCGGTGCGCCACATCGCCCACGGTGTGCTGTTTCCCGGCACTGTCTGTCACCTGCTGACGGTCGGCAACCGCACCGACCAGGCCGAACGCAATCTGGAGGATGCCGCTACCATGCTGCGCAAGGCGGGCTACGAGGTGGAAACCGGCATCCGCCCCGGCCAGGCCGACAGCGTCATCGCCGCCAAGGTGGAGATCGACAGGATCGAACTGCTGGTCATGGGTGCCTACGGCCATTCCCGCATCCGCAGCCTGATCATCGGCAGCACCACCAGCGAGATGATCCGGTCCTGCCTTGTCCCGGTGATGCTGTTTCGCTGATCCTGAATGCTGAAACCACGACTGACTCATCGGGAGAAACGATGGAACTGACAATGGACCTGCTGCCGCTGGCTGCCATTCTGGTGGGCACCGGATGTGTTGCCGGTGTGCTGGCCGGCCTGCTTGGTGTCGGCGGCGGTATCGTCGTGGTGCCGGTGCTCTACACCATGCTGGGGCAGCTGGAGATCGATCCGTCGGTGCGCATGCATGTGGCGGTCGGGACCTCGCTGGCCAGCATCGTGCTGACCTCCATCGGCTCGGCGCGGGCGCATCATCGCAGGGGCGCGGTGGATACGGACCTGCTGCGGCGCTGGGGGCCGTTCATCTTCGCCGGATCCGTCTCGGGTGTGCTGATCGCCAGTCTTGTCAGCGGCGCGACGCTCACAATGGTCTTTGCCATCGTCGCGCTGATCGTCGCGGCCTACATGGCCTTCACCCCGGCCGACTTCCGCCTGCGGGACCGGCTGCCCGGCGGGGCCGCGGGGGCGGCGTCCGGCTTCGCCATCGGTGGCACATCAGCCATGATGGGCATCGGTGGCGGCACCCTCTGCGTGCCCTATTTCAACATCTTCGGCTATCCGGTGCATCGGGCGGTGGGTACGGCAGCCGCCATCGGCCTGATCATTGCCTTGCCGGGTGCCATCGGTTTCATCGTTTCCGGCTGGGGTGTCGCCGCCCTGCCGCAGGCGAGCGCAGGTCATGTCAACCTGCTCGGCCTGGTGCTGATTGCCCCCTTCGCCAGCCTGACCGCGCCACTGGGCGCGCGTCTCGCCCATGGGATGAAACCGCGTGCGCTGAAGCTTGCCTTTGCCCTGTTCCTGTTCGCGACGGCGGTCCGCATGCTGGCCTGAATGGGCCCAGATCTGGAACAGTCAGAGACGCCGAACCGCTCCGTCCTATCCCTTGATCGCGGCCTGGATCCGGCCTGCCATTTCCTCGATCGCCATCTGACCGTTGAAGATGTCGATGTTCTGCCCGTCCGGCCCCATGAAATAGATGAAGTTGGAGTGATCCATCAGGTAGTAGGGGTCGTCCGGCGTGTCGCTCGGAGCCTTGGCGTAATAGACCCGATAGGCCTTTGCGGCACGGGTCACCTCCGCCTCCGATCCTGTCAGGCCGACCATGCGCGGATGAAACGCCTCGACGTAGGCATGCATCTGGGCGACATCGTCCCGCGACGGATCAACCGTGATGAAGACCGGCGTCACCTTGGCCGCATCCGCGCCCAGTTCATCCATCACCGCCGCCATGTCCTGCAGCTCGGTCGGGCAGACATCGGGGCAGAAAGTGTAACCGAAGTAGACCAGTGACCAGGTGTCGTTCAGCATCGCCTCGGTCACCCGTTCCCCGTCGTCGTTGGTCAGGGTGAAGGGGCCGCCGATGGAAACCGTGCCGCTGGTCGTCACTCCACCCGCCTGCTGCGACGGTGCGCGAAGACCATCAACGATGACTGCCGCGCCGCCGATCAGCGCCGCGAGCACAAGGACCGAGATCCCGAAGATGCGTGTGCGTTTCATGGGAGAAGGATTTAGGCGCCCCCGTCCCCATCGCCTTCGTGGCATCCGGTCGCAGCAGGGGGCGGGACGGGCTGAACCTGTTCAACCCCGCGTGAAACGGCAGGCCATGCGCCGGGCCCCATGATCGGCGAGTGGCCGCGAGACCGATTGCACCAGCCTCGCTTTTCGTCTATCAGAGCGCCTCTGGCCCGCACATGCAGGCCACGCGGGACCCGTAGCTCAGCTGGATAGAGCGCTGCCCTCCGAAGGCAGAGGTCACAGGTTCGAATCCTGTCGGGTCCGCCATTAACCTTCTGAATAGACTTAAAATTCTTGTCACAGAACCAATGAGGATTGACGATCAAGCCTTTCGTGTCAGCACGATGTCAGCGCCGAGTCCGATTTCGCAATTTGTGATATGATGCTGGATGCCCTGTTGGCGGACCGCTCCCGCTGCCCCTAGAGAGCACCGCCAGCCGAATCCGAGTTACGACGGAGCGGATCGTGATAGAAGCAACGCAGACGCAGCCGGGCCGCCGGTCCCGCAACGAACGATTTGCACAGCTCATCGCCGCCGGGTGGACGCAGAGCGCCGCTTTCCGTGATGTCTGGCCGCATGCTCGCGAATGGAAGCCCGAGAGCGTACACACCGCTGCGTCGCGCAAGGCCGCCAAGGTTGCGCCAAGGGTTGCGGTGATTTCCGCCGAAGCCGCAGCCCAGGCCGGAGTGGCGCTGCAGGACATGATCCGCCAGGCGGACCTCGATCACGCTGTCGCCCGCGCCTGCCGGAACGCCTCAGCGGCCATCAAGGCGACGACGCTGAAGGCGAAGCTATGCGGATTGCTCGGTGGGGGTGAAGCGCAGAGGCGTGAGGCAAACGAAAAAGCCTTGGCGGACCTTCTGGGGATGCTTGATGGCCTCGACCGCCAGGCGGGGCAGACACCCCCCAGGGGGAGGACACCCTAGGGGCCCCAATCGGCAAGATCTGGCCGGGTTTAGGGGTCCCAGCCTCTCTAGTCCCCGCCAAGATTTCGAGGGATCGTCAATTGCCTTGGACAACCTGACACTCTTCCCCCGTCGAAACGGGAGCTTTGCAGTCGCAGAAGGCACGCAATGATCATGCATACAAGAGTGGCCGTCCTGCTGCCCATCCTGCTTTGGCAAGCTGCGGTCGCCGAAGAGATTGTCGGCCGGGCATCCGTGACGGATGGTGATACCGTCGTCATCCGGAGCGAGCGAATCCGGCTGCATGGTATCGACGCACCGGAGAGCGCCCAGACATGCGAGGCAGGGGGCAAGGTTTGGCGCTGCGGTCAACAGGCCAGTCTGGCACTAGCGGACAAGATCGGTCGCTTGCCGGTTCGCTGCGAGACCTTCCAGCGTGACCGCTATGGGCGTGCAATCGCCATCTGTCGACAGGGGCAGACCGACCTGAACAGGTGGATGGTCCGCAACGGCTGGGCGCTTGCCTACCGTCGATATTCGACCGACTACGTAGCGGCGGAGAACGAAGCCAAGAATGCCGGCCTGGGGATATGGCAAGGCCGCTTCGTTCCGCCATGGAACTGGCGTCGCGGAAAGCGGCTCGCGGTGACTTCTCCGGCGAGACCGGATACCATGTTGCCTTCTGGAGCAGACCGCAACTGCGGTGATTTTCAGACGTGGCAGGAAGCACAGGAGTTCTTCAAGGCGGCTGGGCTTGGCGACCCGCATCGGCTGGACCGCGACCGCGACGGCGTTGCGTGTGAGGGGCTACAGTAGCTGAGATCTCCCAGTCGCTGCAGGTGTGCGTGCGGGCATACTCGTTGATGCAATAAGGGACAGACGGTTTCGTCGGCTTGTTCCACGTGACGGGCGGTGTCGGCGCGAGTGGTGCCGTACAGAAAGCGGACGCGACCGTCGGCAATGCCAGCGCTAGGACAAGGACCAGGGCGAGGATGTGCTTTGGTTCTGTCGGCATGTCGTCTCTCCCGTCATTGTCCAGTATTCGGCCAACCGCTCACTGCAGCGGAAGCACCTGACCTGCAGACCGAGAGCGCCCGTGCGCTCCTGAAATGTCCCGCGCAACAACCGAAGACACTGCCGATGAGGCCCCGGCGTTCATGTTGCCGACATGACCGCTCTGGTCGGGTATCCGAGATCAAGCGTCACCGGCCAGTGGTTTCAGAGTCTTGGGTGCCGAGATTGTCGAAGAATGAGGCGACCATGTATGCGATCACTCCGTTCGGGCTGTCAGCACAACCATGGAGATTCATGTCGTCTGCCTAAGCATGTGCTGATGCCTGAGATAGCTTACTCCCCAATAATTGCGAGCAAGGTTCGACTGATTGCTATTGACGTCTATGTCTGAGATATTTCCAGTGGTTCTTGGAATATTATCAATCTGAGACGGACGCTACCCATCTGAAGGGGGGGATTAATGCAATGTTCCGGGTATTTTTGTTTGCTAGTACGTGCCTTTTATTGTCATGCGTAAACGTGGAGGGAATAAACAAACGTCTAGGCTCGTGGGTGGGATCCACTGAAGACAGTCTTATTGCTGCGTGGGGGCCGCCAAATCATTCCCATGAAACTGACAATAGTCGCTATCTGACTTGGTCGGACTCAGGTCAGGTAACGATACCAGGCACGCCTCCAAGTTATACAACCACAGTAATCGGCAATACGATTTATACAAATCCGATTGGCGGCACCGCACCCACCACAGTTAATTTTCGGTGCAAGATAACCATGACTGTATCTAAATCTACTGGCCGTGTAACATCTTGGAGATGGGAGGGCAATAATTGTTGAGTAGTAAATGGTATTTTCACCCATGCCGATGGCATTTTGGCTCAAGAAACTGCTCTCGCAGATTGATATTGTCTGAGTATAATCCTGTTATGAATTCAATGCGGCAATGAAGACGTGGTACGTCAGGTCGATAGTTCCCGCTATCTCCTTTCTGCTTTACCAAGTAACGGAAGTATGATCTTTGTAATTGTCGGCTCAGAAAAGCGGTGGAAAATCGAAACCGTCATGATGTCATCATCGTTGTAACGGCCAACATTATGGAGAGGTGGTTCGGTTCGTTTGAACAGTTTCGAGCCGTTTCTTAGGTGGATTTTCCGCTTGGTTATGCCGCCACCGGGATTGGTTGCAACTTGATGTGATATGCCTGATCGGGCGTTTGCCCTTCCAGCGATGAATGCGGTCTCCTTGTGTTGTAGAAGGCCAGGTATCGGTCGATGCCCTGTCGGGCGGCTGACACGCTTTCATAGGCGTGCAGATAGACCTCCTCGTATTTGACGCTGCGCCAGAGCCGTTCGACAAACACGTTATCGCGCCAAGCGCCCTTGCCATCCATGCTGATCTGGATGTCGGCGTCCTTCAGCGCCTTGATGAAGTCAATGGACGTGAACTGTGATCCTTGGTCCGAGTTCATGATCTCCGGCTTGCCATATCTGCGCAGGGCATCATTCAAGGCCTCCAGACACGGCGCTGTTTCCAGCGTCACCGACAGCCGCCAGGCCAGAACCTTGCGGCTGAACCAGTCCAGAACGGCGACCAGATAGACGAACCCTCGGGCCATGGGAATGTAGGTAATATCCATGGCCCAGACCTGATTGGGCTGCGTCACGGCCAGCTTGCGCAGCAGGTAGGGATAGATCCTGTGACCGGGCGCAGGCTTGCTGGTGTTCGGTCTGCGATAGAGCGCCTCAATGCCCATCGTTTTCATGCAGGTTGCCACGTGCAGCCGCCCGGCCGTGAAGCCTTCCTGCCGCAGCAACCCTTTCATCATACGGCTGCCCGCGAACGGGTAGTCCATGTGCAACTCGTCAATTCTGCGCATAAGCTTGAGGTCCGCCGCACTGGTCGGGCGCGGCGCGTAATACAGGCTGCCCCGGCTGATCCCGAGAAGCCGGGCTTGCCGTGTCAGGCTCAGCCTGTGGTCCGGGCCCGTCATTTCCTTGCGCTCGGCAACAGACCGGCCTTGTCGAGCGCGCCCTCTAAAAAATCGTTTTCCAGCGCCAGCTGGCCAATCTTCGCGTGCAGGGACTTTACGTCGATCTGCGGCTCTTTCGCGGCCTTTGGCGTGTCATCGAAGACACCCGTTACGCCCTCAAGCAGCTGATCCTTCCACTGCTTGATCTGATTGGGATGCAGGTCGAACTGCGTCGCCAGCTCGCTCATCGTCCTGTCGCCCTTCAGCGCCGCCAATGCGACTTTCGCTTTGAAGGCAGGGCTGTGGTTCCGCCTGGGTCGTCTTGTCATCTTCGCTCCTTCGTCCCGGCAACGCTGCCGGATTGGGAGCAGAAAATCCACCTAACTCAACTGTCCAGATTTGTCGGGCCACCTCTCCCGACAACCGCTCCGGCGCAGCCAAGCCAGTAGAGGACATTACCGAGCCTAGCGATCATCCTTCACGCCATCCTTCTTGAGCGGCGGCTTCACAATCTTCTGTAGCGTGCGTTCAAAGGCTTCCTCGCTTTCGTCCGCTTCCTGTTCCTCCCGCCACCGTGTTCCTTTCAAGCTTCCAACCAGACTGAAGGGGCATCGGGATGGCCGTCGCAAGTCTACGCAGATTCCGAGGCTCTGAGCCATCGCCATCATGCTGGCGTCTTCAAGACGCGAAATTTCGTCGCGCATCCGCATATAGGTTCTCCAATACATCCCCTTCGGCTTGCGGGACATCGGCTGGTGGAAGCCTGGCTCGCCACCGATCTTCTGCCGCAAGCTGTGCGCCTTCTCGGCTATCCGGTCCGGCAAGCTTTGGCTCTGACTGCGATAGGCCAACCCGTAGGCATTGCGACTGCCGAAGACGGTTCCACCAGGCGGGAGATACAGTTTTGCAGCCCGGTCGTTCGACAGCGGGCACACAAACCACCGGCGCAGGCCACCATAGTTAGGCACCGTGGTCGTTATCTGGATCGCGTATTCCTTCGGCAGGTCATTGTGCCTGTATTTCAATCGCAGCCAGCCGCAGCCCTGCTCCGGCAAGCTGGACTCATACCCGATGGTAGCAAGAACCTCTCCATCACGCTGACTGCTCCAACTCAGCACGCCCCGAACATGGCGCAGGGGCCTGATGCTCTCTTGCCGCAGCAGAAGGCCCAAGTCCAAAGTCAGACTGTCCTCGACCACCGGGCGGGTATCCCACCTGTACCAGTGACCTGACCCAGATCCGCCCATAACGCCCTCCAGATTTTCCCGAAATCATCAAGGAAATACACTACCAGCCGCCTTTTCCGTATATTCTCCAGTTGAGTTGCGAGACAAGGCTGATGGGGCACAAAAGCTGATGAAACTTGGTCTGACGGCGATTCTGGTTCTTTCGACAATGCTTTTGTCTGGCTGCCAAACCGCGCCGAAATCGTTCACCGGGCCGACAGGAGAAACGATCAATACGGTTCGTTGCACGACGGACCCGACAAGCTGTTTCGAATCGGCTTCCGAGGTGTGTGCGGGAGGCCGTTACAAGGTCGTTAGTAGCTATCGCAACGCCGGGGGACTTTTCGCCGACATACTCCCTGGTCCGGTCACTTGGTACACGATGAGCGTGGTTTGTGGAGAATCTGACGGCGCCATGCCTCAGTTTCCGCTGCGCGGTACCGAACCGGCTATGCCGCCTCCAACACCAGCACCGGCACCGGCTGCCATTCAACGACCTTCCACGACAACGTGTGTCCGAACCGGCTCTGTCGTGTCTTGTACGAGGCAGTAGAATTCTGATCGTTGCGCCTGAACTTTGCGTTTCTGCCGCTATGGAGCCTTCCGGAATATATGCGCACGGGTGAAGCCACCACGTCCTGCACCACGCCGTTGCCGAGCGGGAACCGGTAGGGAATGACGGCCAAAAATGGTCGCTCGCCAGATGCAGCTTTGTAACGGCTTTACCGTATTCTGCCCGCGCGGTTCCCGGCGCGTTCTCCCGCCAGCTCCAGCACGTCTGAGCACGTCGCATCAGGAAAATCTATCGGCCCCTCCTGAAGCGCGACCTGGTTCCGTCTGAAGGCATACCCGCCAAGGCATCACCTTCTCCCGGCACCACGACAAATATCCGCTCACGCGACTCCGAAGGCACCTCACAGGGCCGGTGGCATCAAAGCGCGGTGACAGGGCCTTTTCGATTCACCGGCGCTCCTGCCCCCTTTCAAATGCCGCTTGTTCACTAAATGTTCTCATGCCATCGTCGGGCATGGACGAGATTGACGACAAGCACCTGACAGAGACCATCGCCTATGCCCTGTGGCGCTCGTACACGCTGCGGATGAAACGGCGGAGCCTGGACGAGGCGCGGGCATGGGCGCAGCACGTCACGGCCCACCTACGGACCTGCGGGATGATTGTCAGCCGTCATCCGCCGAAGCAGGCACATTCAACGCCAAAGCTGCACGACACCCCAGAACCCGACGCCAAGTAGGCAATCTACTCGCCCGCGACATGGGGATTGCTCCACCCCATCTCCTGCGAAATCACCGCGTGGCGGTTCCGCTCGGCGTCGTCAACGGGATCTGCGGCTGACCAGCCTTCAAGCATCGTTGTCATGTCGGCAGGGACAACCACGCCGTAACGGTCGCGCATGTAGAACCAGACGCGGGCAACGTCGCCCCTGATGCTTTCCATCGGTTCGGCCATGCCCCGCCGCTGAGCAGGTCCATCGCCGTCCGTCACCACCTCGAAGTCACATGCACCATATTCGCGCGGTTCGTCCGGGATGATGCCGAAGGGCCTGGCGCTGCGGTCGCCGTTCAGTTCACCGATCGCAGGCACAAGGTTGAACAGGTCGCCCTCGGCTTCCTCATAGCCCGGTATCTGACGGCACTCGTCGCGACTGGCTTCCTGGCAGCCGAAGCCCGTTGCAATCCAGTCCGCCGGGACAACGTGCTCCCGCTCGATGCGCATGGTCCGGGCGTTCGGCTTGCCCTTGCGGGTGATGTCGGGTCCGCCATTTCTCTCCGGAAATTTTCAGACAGGCATGGTGTCTCATCGCCCGAACCGTCGAGCGCGATTCAGCCTATTTCTTGGTGTGCACGTAGACGCCGGTCCATTCCTCTTCAGGCGGGGAGCGATGCAGCTTGCGGGCGCGACGCGCCATGATGCCGGCGGCGAGGTTGGTCGGATTCCTCTGCGACAGATCCATGAACCGGCGGGACGCCTCGTCGAACGCGCCGTTCATGTAATATCCGATCGCCTCCTCGTAGGCGTCCCGGTCTGACAGCCGTTCCGGGGCGACCTGTCCCTTCTCCCCCATCAGTTCGAAGATGCGGGTGCTGCTGGTGCGGCCGACCACCGAAGCCCGGTCCAGGAAGCGCCATTCGAAACGGTCGCCGGTCGCGTCACGCAGCGCCTCGCTGCCCATGATGCTGATGCCGTAGAATTTGCAGAGACCTTCCAGCCGGCTGGCGAGATTAACGGTGTCGCCGATCACCGTGTAGGAGAACCGGTCAGCGGTGCCGATGTTGCCGACCAGGACCTCGCCGACATCCAGTCCGATCCTGGCATGGAACAGCGGCCTGCCTGCGGCCTCCCGCTTGATGCGGTCCTGCACCAGCAGTTTCTGTCCCTCGATGGCAGCCAGGCAGGCTGCGACCTCGTGATCCGGTGTTTCTATCGGGGCGTTGAAAAGCGCCAGGATGCCGTCGCCGATATACTTGTCGACCGTGCCCTGGTTTTCGGACAGGGAGTCGCGCATCAGGGAGAAATAGTCGCCCATCTCGTCAACGATCTCTTCCGGCGTCAGCTTCTCCGAAATGGCCGTGAAATTGGCGATATCTGAGAAGTAGATTGTCATCCGTCGGCGCTCTCCGCCAAGTTTCGCCTCCTCGCCGGAGATGATCAGCTTGCGGACCAGATCCGTGGGCACATACCGCCCGAACGACCGAAGGCTGAGCTTCATTCTCTCCTTCGAGTGATCGAGAATATCAAGCTCCTGGACGATCGTGTCGAGCATCTGCGTGTCGGTCAGGCTGAACTGACCGATGTTGTTGAACTCCACGACCAGGTGATTGACCGCTCGCCGGATCCGGTTGGCCAGAAGCAGGATGATTGCACTCAGAATCACCACCAGAATGCCCGTGATCGCCGCCATCTCCTGATTGGTGCGGATCAGTTCGCCCACGAAGTCGTCGGTGGACGCGACTGAAAGGACACGCCAGTCCTTCCGGAACCGGTCGGGGAACGGCATTTCCCTGATGCTGAGCTGGCGGCCCTGGGAATCCTCGAAGACATAGGATGAGGTCTTCGCCAGATGCCGCAGATCGTATGACTCGCGGATGGAGATGTCGTCGATGCTGGCGACACCTGATGTGACGGCACCCTTCTGGCCAGTGTTGAGGAGCCCCAGATCGGAACTCGCGATCAGATTGCCCTGACCGTCATAGATGATCGTGGTGCTGTTCTCGCTGATCCGGTTGTTGTCCAGATAGTCGGAGATGTTCGACAGGGTCATGTTGGCGCCGACAAAGCCGATGAACTTGCCGCTGCGAACGATCGGGAAACCGAGCGAGATCACCCTGAAACCCGTGTCGGGATTGATGCTGGGTTCGCCGATCGCCAGCCTTCCCGTGTCCCGGGCTTCGATGTAGTGGGGCAGTTTCCGGATATCGAGATCGGTCGGGACGGAATAGGCCGCGAGGCTCTCGCCGCCCCAGGTCTCGAAGAACTCCCGGTGGCGCGCCCTGTCTTCACCTGCCGAGAATTCATCAATGTAGCTGGAGTGCCAGTTGGCTGTCTCCGGTATCCGTGAATCGGACTTTCGGCGGTCCGCGTCGATGCGCGACACCACCCGGTGAAAGCCGTTCTCCAGACTGACATAGATGGCATCGATCTGGTTGGCCGCCCTCAAGCTGCGCCAGAGCACCTGACCGCCGCGGCTGGACTTGAAATAGACCGGGCTCATGGCTGCCGAGTCCGCCACGACGGCGATGACATGACCGACCGTCTCGATCATCTCCGCGGAGGCCAGGACCGTCTGGCTCATGTTGCGGGTCACCTGGCGCTCCAGGTTCGCAAGTGCTGAGGCCTCGTTGCGGCTGTAGCCGTAGATCAGGACGCCCAGCATCGGCAGGATCGTGAAGACCAGAAACATCCCGAGCATCAGGATGCTGAGACTGATGCGGACCCGTTTGCGCAGAACCTTGGCGTGTACCGCCTCCATATTGCGTCCCTCCCAGGAACCAGACTCGTGGTTGGACTCAGACGCTACACGTTCCGGAAACGTGCCCGAGAGTATCGCGGCGACCGGACTGCCGCCACAGCGCACGTCAATCGCCGGCCCCTTGAGGTATGATCACCCCACAAAGTCAGTGATGCCGGAAGCAAATGCAACTTCCGGAAGCTTTCGATGCCCATCAAGGCAACCGGAGCGTCCTGTCTCGGGTGATCAGGTCGGCGATTCGCAGACAGCGGAGTGCCCGAATCCTGCACCGGAGCGAAGTCCGCGTGCTTGCAGCGCTGGAATCAGCTTTCGAAGGCACCGGCACCATGCCTGGTCAGGTACTCGGCCGGTCAGGTGCGTGGTTGCGGAGCGTGGCGATCGCGGCGAGGCGCTTGGTTCAGCGAGATTGCCCGGGCTGCAACTATGGACGTCAGGTGCGCTGAAGACTCTGGAGATAGGCGCAGAACATGTCGGCCATGGCGTCCGCGTGAGCCTTGATCTCCGTCGGCGTTCGTGACCTCTCCGAGAAGCTCTTGCCGACCGTGCTCAACGTTGTGGTGATCAGGTCGCCGGCCAGGTCGCGCATCGCGTTTGTGGTCCCGGGCAGGACCTCGCGCATGAAGGTGTCGAAGATGCGGTCTCCTGCCGCGCGGACCTCCTGCGCCTCGGGTCCATCGCGATAGAGCGGAGCTGCGTCGTTGAGCGCCACGCGCACGGCGGCTTCATCACATTCCGAGCGGATGAAGGCGTGGACCAGGGTTCGCAGACGCTCGAATGGCGGCCGCGTGCCGTCATCGAGGATCGCACTGAGCATGTCGGTCGTCTGCCGCCACTCGTCGCTCTGGAGCCGGAAGAGGATTGCGGCCTTGTTCGGGAAGTACTGATAGAGCGAACCGACACTGACGCCGGCCTTCTCGGCCACCCGAGCCGTGGTGAAGCGCTGCGCGCCTTCCTTTGCCAGAACCTGAACAGCCGCCTCGAGAATCGACGATACGAGTTCGGCCGAGCGCGCCTGTCTAGGCTCTTTCCGTGAGGAAATCCGGGGTGTTGAGCGGTCTGTCACGCGGCGCTCCGGGAACGCGAATAGGAAACGCGAATGATTAATCGTATTTTCAGATCAACACAAGAATGCACCCACTTCCGACCGGAGACCCCCAATGACCACCCTGACAACCGCACCGCTCGCGCCCCTGCTGGAACGCCTGTTCAGGGAGGCCGCCGCGACGACGAGCCCGGCATTGGCCGAAATCTCCCGTGACGAGCGGGAACGCCTCATGCACAGCAAGACGGACTATCTCGACCTCTACGGACGCCTGAAGGATCTCTGGCTGCCCGTCTCTCGCAAGACCGCAACGCTGCTCTACATTTTGGCGCGAAGCACCCGCGCCCGGACCATCGTCGAGTTCGGAACGTCGTTCGGCATCTCGACCCTGCATCTGGCTGCCGCGCTCAGGGACAATGGCGGCGGCCGCCTGATCACCAGCGAGTTCGAACCGTCCAAGGTGGCACGGGCATGGGAACATCTGTCTGCGGGTGGTCTCGCCGACATGGTGGAGATCCGGGAAGGCGATGCGCTCAGGACGCTTGCGGTCGATCTGCCGGAGACCATCGACCTGCTGCTGCTGGACGGTGCCAAGGCGCTTTATCCCGAGATACTGCATCTGGTGGAGACACGGCTTCGGCCCGGCGCGCTCGTCGTTGCGGACAACGCCGACTTCTGCCCGGAATATCTGGCGCGCGTGCGTTCCGCCGACAGTGGCTACATGTCATTGCCGTTCAACGCGGAAGTCGAGCTGTCCATGCGTCTCGGCTGACTCCTGTCCGATCCCCGGACAACAGCCAGGTGAAGGCCCCTCCGTCAATGCCTGGCCGACGACGTGAAGATTTGCGGGCCAGGTCGGCGGGATCGCTGTCAGGAAAGGCCTACAGCCTGTTGTGCCGTCCGCCGCCGGTGGGGAAGGCCTGGGCGTAGCCGATGCCGAGGATGGTGGCGTACATGATGGCGACCGCCGGAATCTGCAGGCTGAAATCAACGAGGGAGTGCAGCGCGACGAGCGCTGTGGCAGCGAATCCTATCGCCGGGTAGGACGCGTCCTGCTTGCGTCTTCGCATGCCTGCCAGGCTCGTCAGGGCGATCCCGCCAATGACGACGACCACCACGATCAGGGCCGGAATGCCCGCATCGGCGGCGAATTCGAGATAGCTGTTGTGGGCCTTGGAGATGGAATAGACACCGCCGAAGTCAGCATTCTTGTAGCGCTGGAAATAGCTCTCGAAGGCACCCGCACCATGCCCGGTCAGGGGTTCGTCGGCGATGGCGCTGATGGTGCGCTGGAACAGCCAGGTGCGACCGCCCAGCTCGCCGGCCTCCGCCTTGTCGACCTTGCGTTCGAAGGTGCCGGTCCCCGCCGCGAACAGCAGGACCGAGGCGGCGAGTACAACGCCACCGGCGACCATGCCCCAGCCCGGAATGCGCCGCCAGCGCCACAGGTGCGCCACCACCAGGGTTGCCATGCCGACGCCGGTGGCGACCAGTCCTGCCCGCGAATGGGTCAGGATCAGGGCGACGCCGATGATGGCCACGGCCACCAGGATCAGGCCGGCGCCGACGCGCGACAGGTCGGTGCGGCGCGTGCGGATGACTGGCTCCGCCTCGTCCCGGCGCAGCATGCGCAGGGCCATGCCCAGTCCTGTCACCATCGACAGGCCCGCGAAGGTGGCAAAGCTGTTGCGATTGACGAAGGTGGAGGTCAGGGCATCGAGATAGGCCCACTTCTCGAACCAGAGAATGCTGTCGGTGCCGAGCATCTCGTTGGCCAGGCCGTAGAGCGCATAGAACAGGCCCACCAGCAGCACGCCGAGACTGAGGGCCTGCGCATTGTCGCTGTCCCGGCCGGTCTGCACCGCCAGCCAGAAGATGCCGCCATAGGCCATCATCCGCATGGCCGTGGAGCCGGTGTCGAAGGGGGCGACGGAGATTGCCCCGCGGGTCGGTTCCCCCAGCCCGGCGGCAAGGTCCCAGAACGGATGCCAGAGGAACTGGGGTCCCGATGCCTGGAACAGCAGCCAGGCAATCACCAGCCCCCAGAGCAGTGCCGGCCAGACCGCGTCGCGCCCCTGCAGACGGAACAGGGTCGGGCGGACGGAGGCCAGCAATCCCCAGGCGATGATCAGACCGCCAACAACCAGCGCCATGAGGCTCCAGCTAGCCGGGCGGTTGCTGCCCAGCGGCAGGGGCGCCAGCGCCATGACGAGCAACAGGCTGAACAGCATGAACCTGTCGATCAGGATCGTCATCATCCTGCCCGGTACTCCGGGGCCTGTCGGTCAGTAGGCATTCTGGTTCACGAAGCCCACGAACAGGGTGCGTACCAGGATCTTCAGATCCAGCCACAGGGACCAGTTGTCGATGTAGTAGAGATCGTACTGGACGCGCATTTCCATCTTGTCGGGGGTATCGGTCTCGCCCCGCAGGCCGTGGATCTGGGCCCAGCCGGTGATGCCCGGCTTCACCTTGTGGCGTCCCAGGTACTGATCGATGATGCCGGCATATTCCTCGTTGTGGGCGACGGCATGGGGGCGGGGGCCGACCAGCGACATGTCGCCCTGCAGCACGTTGAACAGCTGGGGCAGCTCGTCGAGGCTGCTCTTGCGCAGGAAGGCCCCGATGCGGGTGATGCGCGCATCCCCCTTCGTCGCCTGCTTGCCGCCGCGCGTGTCGCCGACGTCGTTGCGCATGCTGCGGAACTTGTAGACCGTGAAGACATTGTTGTTGAAGCCATAGCGTTGCTGGCGGAACAGCGCCGGTCCGGGGCTGTCGAGCCGGATCAGCAGCGCGATCAGCAGCAGGATCGGCGAGATCAGGATCAGGATCAGCAGGGCCAGTATCCGGTCCTCGATGGCCTTGACGATGTAGCTCCACCCGGTCAGAGGTCGTTCCTGCACCACGGTCAGGGGCAGGCCCCCGACATTGTCCACCCGGCGATCGGCCAGGCGATAGGCCAGGGGCTCCGGTGCCAGCGAGACATCGACGGGCGCTTCGCGCAGCCGGTCCAGCACCTTGGAAATCCGCTCCTCCCGCGCCCAGGAGATGGCGACGACGATCTCATCGACCGGATTTGCGCGGACATAGAGCAGCAGATCGTCAAGATCACCGAGAACGGAAAGGCCCGCAACCTCGGTGGCCGTTTCGTCCTCATCGACGGCAAAGGCGCCCACAAGCTGGACACCGCTCTCCTTGCCGCTGGACTGCACATGGCCGATCAGGCGGCGGGCGGAATTGCCGACACCGACCACGACCAGATTGCGCTGCAGCAGCCCCGACCGCTGCCAGGCCAGCACCTGCCAGGTCAGCCACGTGCGGAACAGTGTCAGCCCGACGGATGCGAGCACCAGCCAGGTCGCCAGCCAGATACGGGAATATTCGGCGGAGGTCTTGGAGAAGAAGCCGATCACCAGCAGCAGGACCGCAACCGCTATCCAGGCTCCCAGCAGCCGCGTCAGATGCCCGCCGATGTTGCGGATCGTGTCCAGCCGGTACAGCCCGGCGAAATGAAACGCATTGGCGGCAAAGAACATCGACAGCCCGATGGCCGAGAAATAGATCACGGGCGGATTGGCGGAGTCATGCCGGATCCAGTAGGCGGCCCAGCCGACCAGCAGGATGATCAGCAGGTCCATCACGCGGGTGGAGCCAAGCACGACCGACGGTGAGGAAACCACCATGCGCAACCGTCTGCTCTGTCTGCTGGTCGCCGCTGTCATTGCTTCATGCTGCCCGCATCGGTCAATTTCGGTCTCGGTCGCATCTTATATCGCCAAAATGGCTGCGGTGTCAGTGTTTTGACGGTCGCCGCGCACCTGCCTTCAGGAAGTGGTCGCGGCGTTCAGCCAGGCGTCGCCTTCCGCAATGGCCCTGGCCTTCTGCTGTTCGCTGATCCTGGCGCTCATGGAGGCCATGCCGACATTTCCCTCGATCAGGCCCTTCTGGGCAGCGATGTAGTACCACATGAACGCGCTTCCGAAGTCCTTGTCGCCCAACTGTCCGCGCTCGTAGGCTTTCGCAAGGCGAATGGCACTGGAATCGTTGCGCCGGGCGGCCTTGGTGAACCAGTTCAGGGCTTCCTGATAACTCTGGGGGACGCCGACACCATTCGCATATGACATTGCCAGGTCGATCATCGCGCCCGCGTGACCAAGGTCGGCAGCCGTGCGCAGGTATTTCATGCCGAGTTCCATGTCCTTTTCGACACCAACACCCTCGCGCAGGATGACGGAGGCATTGAAATAGGCGAGATGGAAGCCCTGAGCCGCGCTCTTCTCGAACCACTCCAGCGCGGTGGCGAAGCTCTGCTTCACGCCCTTGCCGTCGCGATAGAGTTCGCCGAGCAGGTTCTCGCCGCGATCAATCCCCGCCTCCGCCCCGATGCGCGCCCATTTCACGGCCTTGGCGTGGTTCTCCTTCACGCCTGGCTCACCGGAGCGATAGATGGCACCCAGCGGGATCGAGGCACCAACCACGCCCAGATCAAAGGCCTTCAGATACAGTTCCTCAGCCTTGGCCGGGCTGTGGACGACCCCGATGCCGTTGCGGTAATGCCAGGCGAGCCTGTTGGTCGCCTGCTTGTGACCCTGGTCGGCGGCCTTCTGCAGCCATTGGGTGGCGCGCAGGGAGCTCTTCTTTACCGCGATGCCTTCCTGATAGATGACCCCCAGGCCGTACTGGGCATCTGCGTCACCGGCCTCGCCAAGCGGTTTCAGCGTTTCGAACTTGACGATCTCCTCCTCGACCGTCTGTGCGACGGTCGGGCCGTACGACATCAGCAAGCCACAGAACAGAAGGATTGCTGTTGCAGGGATTTTCCATCGGTCCATCATGATGCTCCTTGAACTTCCGCGTTCAGTTCAGTGCCAGTTCAATGGCTTCAGCGTGGATTCCGATCCTTTGCCGGACGACCATTTTTCCATTCCCGCAAATCGCAAGATGCGATAGGAAATGCAGGTTGCCGGTCAAAATCCTGCAAGAGGATCAGAACTGCCAGTCATGCCGGATCGAATGCAAACCTCATGCTACCCTGGATGAAACGGACCGAGAGTCCGGTCGAAACCGTGTCCGAGAACAGGAACCGGGTGGCCATGGTGCCGGACGGTTTGCGGGTCTACGCCATCGGCGACATTCATGGCCGGGCGGATCTGCTGGACGAGTTGCATCGCATGATCCGCAACGATGCCGCGGAATGGGAAGGCGACCGGATCATCGTCTATCTGGGCGACTACATTGATCGCGGCATGCACAATCGGGAAGTCCTGGATACCCTGGTACATCACGCGCCCGACGGCTTTCGCTCGATCCATCTGATCGGCAATCACGAAGCGGTCCTGCTGCAGTTCCTTCAGGATGCCGAGATTGCCCGCGACTGGCTCAAGTTCGGTGGCGAGACGACGCTCGCGTCATACGGCGTGCACCTGCCGCGTTCAGGGGCCACGATCGACAGTCTGCTGGAGGCGAAGGCGAGCCTGCAGCACAACATGCCGCCCGAGCATCTGGCTTTCCTGCGCGGTCTGCGCCTGAACTACTGGATCGGCGACTACATGTTCGTCCATGCAGGCGTCCGGCCCGGTGTGCCGCTGGACCGACAGGACGGCAACGACATGATCTGGATCCGCAACAGGTTCCTCAAGTCCCGCGAGGACTTCGGCAAGGTCATCGTGCACGGTCACACGCCGATGCTTGCGCCGGAGGTGCGCCCCAACCGCATCAGCATCGATACCGGGGCCTTCTTCAGCGGCCACCTGACCGCACTGGTGCTGGAAGGCGGAACGCGGCGGTTTCTCAGCACCTGAAACGGGACTGCTGCTGCGTGGTGCGGGACTTGCTTGGTGGGTCGCCACGGGCAAGGGTTGCTTCATTCTGGACCAGAGGCGCATTCGGATGGTTGCGGGCTACGGCGATACAGGGACTGGCAGGGCGGGGGCGGCACGTATCGACCTCGTCGAACTCGCCATGCCCTTTTTCATCGTGCTCGATTTCTTCTACGGCGCTTTCTACAACGCCCTGCCGGACGGGCTCCTGACGCCCATCGCGGCGGCGCTGTTCGGTGGCCAGACCGTGCTTGCCGGTGTCAGTATCCTGGCGCGGCCGAACTGGTGGCGCTGGCGACTGTTCTTCGTCATCACGGCGCTGCCCTTCGTCTGGCTGACCGCGCATCTGATCCTGCGGCAGGAGATCGATTTCCCGCAGATGCTGCGGTATCTGGGCGGCTTCTATCTTGGTGTTCTGGTGCTTGGCCATGCGGACCGGTTTCCGGTGCGTCTGATTGCCTGGCTGGCCTGTGGTGCCATTGTCTGGGTAATGGTGTGGTCGTTCACGCAGCCGCTGTATCTCCATTCCGGTGAGACCGGCGTGGCGGAACCGGTACCCGGATGGTGGGCAAGCGTCTTCGGCAATGGACGGCTGGCCCCCTATCACGGCGGCATCGATAACCCGCATTCCAGCGGTTACATGTCACTCGCCCTCATGCTGGTCGTGCATCAGGCCTGGCTGGCCGGCCTGCTGCGCTGGCAGGTGATGGTGGCCTTCGTCGGCCTGGCGATGGTCTACATCATCGGCTGCTTCTCGACCCAAGTGCTGGTCGGGGCCGTGGTCTACTTCGGTGCCTATGGCATGTTCTCGACCCGGTTCTCTCGCCCCATGAAGGCGATTGTCGTGGCCGCGGGCATTGGTGGCATGCTGTTCATCGTGGTGGAGAACGAACAGCGGAAGGCGGAGGTCCGTGTCGATACCAACGTGAAGATCGAGGAACTGGGCTCCGGTCGTCTCGGCACATGGATGGAGCGTCTGGAGATCATAAGTGCACGCCCGGCGGGCGAGATATGGCTGGGCACCGGGATCGGCTCCGACAACATGTCGTCGATCATCTGGCGCCTGAAGGAGACAACGTCCCACAATACCTATCTGACGATGATCATCGAGAACGGGATCATAGGCTTCTTCGCCTATTGGGGGGCACTGGTGATGATGATGCTGGGGCTGGGCCGCACGGGAATCTGCCTGTTCGCCCCCGTCTTCGTCACCGGCATGATCGGCAACGGTCTGTCGCTGCGGCCCATGCCCTTCATGATGTTTTTCATTGCGGTTTCCATCGCGGTCTGGGCCATGATGCGTCAGGCAGAACGAAGCCGCAGGCTTGCGGAACACCGCAGGCGACTGAAGGAACAACAGATGGCCGAGGTGCTGGCGGGCCGTGACGGTTGGTAGCGACCGTCGCGCCCGGCGCGCGCAGATGGCTGGATTCGGGGATCCGGTCGGGGGGGATCAGGAATGGCAGACGGCAACGCCGATCAGATTGAATACTGGAACGGACCCAGCAGTCAGAAGTGGGTGCAGAACCAGCAGCGCATGGACCGCACACTGGGGGCGTTCAGTCGTCACGTGATCGAGGTGGCCGACGTCAGTCCGGGGGAGAGTGTCCTGGACATTGGCTGCGGCTGTGGCTCGACCAGCCTGGAACTGGGCGCCCGGGTCGGCGCGTCGGGACGGGTGGTCGGGGTCGATGTCTCGCGCCCGATGCTGGAGGTCGCGAAGTCGGTGGCGACCGATATGCCGGTGGAATTCGTCGAGGCTGATGCGTCGAGTCATGATCTCGACCGTGACGCCTTCGACCTCCTGTTCTCCCGCTTTGGCGTGATGTTCTTCGCGGATCCGGACGCGGCCTTCGCCCATATCGGTGGATCCCTCCGTTCCGGCGGACGCGTGGCCTTCGCCTGCTGGCGTCCGCTTTCCGAAAATCCCTGGATGCTGGTGCCGGTGCTGGTGGCGAAGGAATTCGTCCAGCTTCCCGCCCGGCCCGGGCCGGAAGAACCCGGCCCGTTCTCCTTTTCCAACCCGGAGCGGGTCAGCCGGATACTCAGCAGCGGTGGCTTCACCGACATCCGGATCGAACCCTACGATCACGAGATGGTCATGGGAGAAACGGTGGAGGAGGCGATCCAGACCGCCATGGAGGTGGGACCGGTCGGGTCCGTGGCCAGCGAGGCTGATGCGCAGACCCAGCAGGCGCTGAACCAGGCGATGGCGGAAAAGCTCTCGTCGTTCGCCACCCCGGAAGGTGTGCGACTTGGCGCGGCCATCTGGTGTGTCACGGCCACGAAACCCTGATCCGAACGCGATCAGTCTGTTTGTGTTGCTCGGCTTTCGTCTTCCAGGCGGCGCGTTGCCGTCTCGATGTCGGCCTGCAGGCGGGCATGGAATGCCTTGCGGTCCAGACCCGGGGGAATCGGTTCCAGATACTCCAGCACGATGGTTCCCGGGCGCTTGCGAAAGGCGTTGCGGCCCCAGAAGAGCCCGGAGTTCACCGCGACGGGTATCACGGGGATGTCGAGGTGCCGGTACAGCGCGGCGGCACCCGGATGGAAGTTACCGCTTTCCCCCGGCGCGACACGTGTCCCCTCCGGGAAGATGATGATGTGACGGTTCAGGTCGCGGGCGGCGGCGGCGCTGTGCAGCATGTTCTTCAGCGCGCTCGCACCCGCGCCCCGGTCGATCGGAATCTGGCGGGTGTGGCGGCAGTACCAGCCGTAGACCGGGATGCTGAGCAGTTCGCGTTTCATGACCACGGCAGGGTCCGGCACCTCCAGATGCCAGATGATCGTGTCCCATGCGGACTGATGCTTTGACGCGATGATCGCGGGACCGGGGGGCAGATTGTGCTTGCCGCGAACTTCGTAGCGCAGGCCGACCAGCCAGCGCATGCCGAAGTTCACCCCCCGTGCCCAGACCCGCTGGCCGAACATCACGGCCTGCCTTGGCAGGGTCAGCGCCGGAATGAAGAACAGCAGGGCCACGATGGTCCAGCCGAAGAACCAGATATTGAACAGGGTGGCCCGAACCAGTCCGATCATCTGAGCCTCACGTCGCCGATGTCGGCGGTCAGGCGGGCACGCAGCAGGCTGAAGACATACTTGTGATATTCGACCACCAGCCGCAGGAATGTCCGGCGGTCCTCCGACCAGCGATCCGGGTCATCGGTGCCGGCGCGTGTCGGCCATGGCTCCAGCCGGAAACTGGCCGTCGTCCGTTTCAGTTCCACCAGACTGCGCGGCATGTGATAGGCGGCGGTAACGACGATCAGTGACTCGACGCCTTCCCGAATGGCCCAGCGGGCAATTTCCTCGGCGTTGCCAACGGTGTCCAGGGCATCGGGCCCCAGGGTGACGCAGCAGGCGATCAGCGCCGCCGAGTCCGGATAGGCCCGGGCCAGCGCCGCCTTGTCGGTGCGGGTGTCGACGCCGGAGATCAGCATCCGGCGGCTCGGGTTGCGGGCCAGCAGTTCCAGCCCCTCCGTCACACGTCCCTGAGAGCCGGTCAGCACGACAATCGCATCTGCCGCGACATCGGTCTGCCGCATGGTCTGAATGTCGCCGACGAAGTGAACCAGGCCGCCGAACCAGAGGGCCACCAGAACAAGGATGATGCGGAACAGGGTCTTCATGCGGCTCACCAACTCGCGCGGAGCAGCTTCAGCACGGTGACACGGGCCGTGAATGTCGCGACAAGCGCAACGATCAGAGGCAGTGCGGCGATGGCCAGCCAGCCTGCCAGTGAAGGTGTCAGTCCGTTCAGCAGCGCCGCGCCCTGCAGACGTGCGGCTGCCGTCGCGAAGAAGATGACGATCAGGCCGGGTACCGTCCCGGCAATCCCGCCGACCAGCGCCAGCCGCAGGCCATGCCGCTGGAACCGTTTCGCGATGTAGCCGTCAGCAGCCCCGATCAGTCTCAGCAGATCAACGGTCTGGCGCTGGTTCACCAGGGCGGAGCGGGTGGCGAACACGGTCACCAGCATGATGGCCCCGACCGCCACCGCCGCCAGCACCCAGGCCACCAGCCGCGCCAGCCCGGCAAGGTCCTGCAGCGGGGCAAGCCAGGCGTCGGCGGAATCCAGCGTGATCTCCGACCGGTCGGCGATCAGTGCACGCAGTTCGGTGGTATTCGCGCCGGGCTTCAGTCTGACGTCGATCAGGGCGGGCAGGGGCAGCAGGGCGGTGTCGACCTGTGCCACATCCCCCAGCCAGGGCTGCAGCATGCGGGCCACCTGTTCCCGTGGCAGGTGTTCGATCCGGCTCACGGCGTCCAGCTGCGCGACCTGATCGACCAGTGCCGGGATGTCGGTGTCCCCGGTTGCCACCCGCAGGGTGACCTGGTCGCTGGCCGCCCGGCCCCAGTCCGCAGTCATGGAGGCGAGGGCGAAGGCCGTGCCCAGCGCGATCGCGCACATCAGCGACAGCGCCGCGACGATCCAGGGGACGAAGCGGCTGGAGGGGTCTCTATCCAGTGACAATTCGGAGACGGACATTCAGGCCGTTCCCCCCGATTCGTGGGTCAGCCGTCCATCCTCCAGATGCAGCAGCGGATAGCCATACTGTCCGGGCAGGGAGAGATCATGGGTCGCAATCACGATGGTCGTGCCGAGGGAGTTGAGCTTCACGAACAGGCGCATCAGCCGCTCCCCCATTTCCTGATCGACGTTGCCGGTCGGCTCGTCCGCCAGCAGCAGGCGCGGGCTGGAGATGACGGCGCGGGCAATGGCGACGCGCTGCTTCTCCCCGCCGGAGAGGGTCGGCGGGCGCGCCTGGGCCTGCTGTCCGAGGCCGACCCAGTCAATCAGTTCCCGAACGATCTCGTCGATCCGTTCGGCATCCATGGTGTTGGCGACCTTCAGCGGCAGCGCCACGTTCTCCTGTGCCGAGAGATGGTCCAGCAGGCGGAAATCCTGAAAGACCACGCCGATCCGGCGTCGCAGCACGGGCACATCCCGTGCCGGCATGTCCTGCATGTCGTGGCCGAACACCCGCATCAGACCCCGGCTGGGGCGGCGGCTGAGATGCAGCAGGCTCAACAGCGACGACTTGCCTGCACCGGAGCGTCCGGTCAGGAAATGAAACGACCCTTCGGCGAGTTCCAGATCGAGGTCGCGCAGGACTTCCGGTCCGGTGCCATAGCGCAGTCCGACATTGCGCATGGCCACCAGCGGTTCGCCGGTTCCGTCTGTCCCCTGCTGTTGCACGTCTGTCTCGCCTTGCCTGCGTTGAACTCATTCGGGCCTGCTGTGAGACCCGCGCGGGGGTCGCCGCCTTGAACGGCGGATCATTCAGTGCCTATATGGCCTGATCGCCCGGCTGTCGACCGGGTTGGACGACTGGCAGACGAGCCCGCGAATGATATTGACCTGTCCAGCCTGCGCAACGCGCTATGTGATTGGCGACGATGTGTTTCAGGCAGGCAAGCGCGAAGTGCGCTGTGCACGGTGCAGCCACCGCTGGACCACCGACGGCAGTGATGCGGTCGAAGAGGTCGATGCGCGCATGGACATGCAGAACGAGGCCCCGAAGCCCAGGGCGGAACCGCCTGCGCCTCCGGCAGCGTCCGAACAGGTTGGCTTCGGCCTCAATGACATGCCGGGAATGGATACTGCGGAGCCGGAGGAAGACCCGGAGGACGCGGCACCGGACGACGCCCCGCCAGAACCGGCGGATGACGCGGCACCCGCCATGCCGGTGCTGGCGGCTGAACCGAAGCCCGAAAGCATGGAGAAGGCCAGGAAGCCGAAGAAGGCAGAAGCCGACAGGAAGCCACGGGCAGGGCGCAGGCGCACGCCGGTATGGGTCTGGATCGGCTGGGTATTCCTGCTGGGCTGCATCGGCGGTCTGGCGGCGGCGCTGGTGCTGATGCGCGGCCCCCTGGTGGAGGCATGGCCGCCGCTGCAGCGGCTCTACGACACGGTCGGCACCATGGCTCCGGGTATCGTGGAGAACGCGCATGAGGCGGCGGGCGTCGAACTGGCGGTCGAAAGCTCCGAACTGGTGGATGATCACGGCGCGCGGCAGTTGAACCTGCTGATCCGCCTGACCAACAACACCGGATCGCGGCAGTCACTGCCCATCGCCGTCGTGCATCTGCTGCGCGCCGACGGGGAGACCGAGAAGACGGAACGGATCAGGCTGCCGTCCGACGAGCCTCTGGCCCCGAAGGAAAGCCGTGTCATGGCCCTGCGGCTGAGTGAGGTTCCCGCCGACGTCACCAGCGTCCGTGCCGAAAGCGAAGCCGGATCGGACCATTGAGAATGGCCCGCTTTCCAGCCTGTCGGGCGGGGGCTATCATGAGACGAGGCTCGGAATTCAGGGTGCGATAGCTATGGCAAGGGTTCTCGTCGTCGATGACGAACCGGACATCAGGGATATTGTCTCGCGCGCCCTGCGTCATGCGGGGCATGACGTCGATGTTGCATCCGACGGCGCGGCGGCACTGGAACGTCTGGAGCAGGACAGCTACGACCTGCTGCTGACCGACATCGTCATGCCGATCATGGATGGTGTGGCGCTGGCGCTGAAGGCGGGCAAGTCCTGGCCGGACATGTGCATCCTGATGATGACCGGCTATGCCAACGAACGCGATCGCGCCCACAATCTCGACCTGCTGATCCACGACATCGTCGTGAAGCCCTTCACGGTCGACGAGATCATCCTGAAGGTGGACGACGCCCTGCAGGGATGAGTCTGTCTCTAGTCCTCTGACGCTCCGGTCAGCATGCGCGGTGCAGTGTAGCGGTGGAAGCCCTGGTAGGGCTTGGCGCGGTCGTGATCCGGGACGGTCCAGTCCTGGCGGATCGAGAGGCTGGCACCATGCACGTAATAGCTGGCGCCGGTGACGTAGGATGCCCCCTCCGACAGCAGGAAGCAGATGACGGAGGAGATTTCGGATTCCGTTCCCATGCGCTTGAACGGCATCTTCTTCATGTTCTCGCGGAATTTCTCCTGCATCTCCGGGCTGTAGGTATCCATGCCGGATGAGGCAATGTAGCCCGGTACCACCGCATTGATGCGCACACCGGACGGTGCCCATTCGACGGCCAGGGTCTCCGTCACGCTCATCATGCCGGAGCGTGAGGCGCCGGTATGGACCATCGCCGGGGTGCCGCTGGTCGGGTCGGCGACGATGTTGACGATGGCGCCGCCATGCTCGCGCATCCACTGCACGAAACACTGGCGCGCGGTCGTGAAGCCGGAAACCAGGTTGTTGCGGACGACGGTCTCGAAACCCTTCTGGTTCATGTCTGCCGCGGGGCTGGTGAACTGCCCGCCCGCATTGTTGACCAGACCGTCCACGCGACCCGTGCGGGCGATCACGTCGGCCACCATCGCCGTCACCGCCTCCTCGTCACGCAGGTCGCAGGCATGCGTGATGGCGGTGCCGCCATCCTCCGTGATCTCTGCCGCCACGGCCTCCAGCTTCTCGATCCGCCGCCCGATCAGCGCCACCGTGGCCCCGAGGGATGCCAGCTCGTGCGCCGTGCAGCGCCCGATGCCCGAACCGCCGCCGGTGACGATGATGGTCTGTCCCGCGAAAAGCCCTGACCTGTAGATCGACCGGTAACCCATGACGCTTCCTCCCCATTCCGCTGTGCATGTTGCGGCCAGCTTCGGCGATTGGGGTCCGCTTTGTCCATGGTGTCGGCCGCTGCCGGGTCATGCGGCCAGCGCGGGCGGAATGCTGCGTTCTGTCGGTAGCGACAGCGTCGAAAATGCTCCGGGACAGCCCCGGCGGGGTCCTGCTTCAGGGTGATCCGACCCGGCAAAAGGTTAATGCCGACGGTCACACTTCCCTAACAGTCTGCTTGTAAGATCTCGCAAAAATGGCCAAATAGGTCAGGGCTTCAATGATTTGACCGGCTTTGATTCGCAATTTTGTTGCGCGGGCCGATGGCGGACGGGGCGGAGCAGGCATGCGGATGAAGACTGGGACCGGTATTCGATCAATGTTCGTGGCGGGTGCGCTGGGCCTCGCGACGCTGGTGGCAACCGCACCGGCATTCGCCGACACCCTGCGTGACCCCTACGAGGAAACCAACCGCGACATCTTCCAGTTCAACCTGGGTCTGGACCGGGGTGTGATCCGCCCGGTCGCACGCGGTTATCGCACGATCACGCCCGCGCCTGTGCGCAGTGGCCTGTCGAATGCGCTGGAAAATCTGACCGAGCCGCAGACCCTGCTGAACAACATCCTGCAGGGCGATGCCGAGGCGGGCTGGAACACCTTCATGCGGTTCATGATCAACACCACGGTTGGTCTGGGTGGCCTGTTCGACATCACCACGGCGGGCAATTTCGAACGGCGCAAGGAAGATTTCGGTCAGACGCTGGCCGTGTGGGGCAGTGATTCCGGCCCTTACCTGATGCTGCCGTTGTTCGGCCCGTCCAATGCCCGTGACACGGCGGGCAAGGTAGTGGATATCTTCACCGACCCCTTCAGTCTGGTCTTCGGTTTCGTGCCCGCCGTCGTGCGCACCGGCACGGCAATCGTGGACAATCGGTCCGAGACGATCGAGGCCTCGGAATCGCTGGAGGCCACGTCGCTGGACCTCTACGCCTCCGTCCGTACGCTGCATTTCCAGAACCGGGAATTCCAGATCCGCAATGGCGCACCCGCGCCGCTGGATGATCTCTATCGCGATCTGGAACTGCAGAAGGACGTCTCCGTCCGTTTCCCCCGCACCCAGAACAACTGACCCGGCCCGGCCCCTGTAGGTCTCCTCCGGTCAGGTCCTGCCAAAGACCTTCAGCAGGAAGGCGTGATTGCGCGCGACCTCGTGCAACTTGTCGAAGCGTCCTGCCGATCCGCCATGGCCTGAGTCCATGTTGATCTGCAACAGCAGCAGGCTGTCGTTGGTGCGCGTCGCCCGCAGCTTCGCCGCCCATTTGGCCGGTTCCCAGTAGGTGACGCGCGGGTCGGTCAGGCCGCCCGTGATCAGCATGGCCGGATAGTCCATGGCCGCCACATTGTCGTAGGGGCTGTAGGACTGCATCAGGTCGTGGACGGCCCGCGATTCCACCGGGTTGCCCCATTCGGTCCATTCCGGCGGGGTGAGCGGCAGGCTGGCGTCCAGGATCGTCGTCAGGCAATCGACGAAGGGCACTTCCGCGACGACCGCGCGCCACAGCGTCGGCGCCATGTTGGCCGCCGCACCCACCAGCATGCCACCGGCACTGCCGCCATGAATGGCGATGTTGCCGTGTCCCGCCAGGCCCTGGCCGACCAGATGCTCCCCGGCGGAGACGAAGTCCCGGAAGGTATTGGTCTTCTTCAGCAGCTTGCCTTCGGTGTACCAGCGATAGCCCTTCTCCATGCCGCCCCGGATATGGGCGATCACATAGGTGAAGCCGCGATCCACCAGGCTGAGCCGGTGCGGGCTGAAACTGGCCGGCATCGACATGCCGTAGGAGCCGTAGCCGTAGAGCAGCAACGGACGGTCCGGCGCAGGCGGCGTGTCATTGCGGTGCAGCAGGGTCAGCGGGATCTGCTCCCCGTCGTGGGAAACGGCCTGCAGACGGCGGACGGTATAGCTGGCCGGGTCGTGACCGGACGGGATTTCCTGCGCCTTGACCAGGACCCGTTCCCGCGTCCGCATGTTGTAGTCGTAGGTCTGCTCCGGCGTGGTGGGAGAGGAATAGGAGAAGCGGACGGTGTCGGAGACATATTCCCCGCCCGCGATGCCGAGGCTGTAGGCCTCCTCATCGAAGGCGATGCTGTGCTGCTCGCCACTTTCCGTGTCGGTCACGACGATACGGGGCAGGGCATTGACCGTTTCCAGATGTACCAGCCAGCTATCGAATGCGCATACCGCGCGGAGCAGCCGGCCGTCGCGCGCGGGCTCCAGGTCCGTCCAGTTGTCTTCCTCCGGCCGGTCCAGCGGTGCGGTCATCAGCTTGTAGTCGATGGCACCGTCCTTGTTGGTCCGGATGACGAAGCGGTCGCCCTGATCGGTCACGTCATAGTCATGACCGTCGCGGCGCGGGGCGATCAGCCGTGGTTCGGCGTCCGGACTGTCGGTGGGGATGAAGCGCACTTCCGTGGTCTCGGATGCATGCGAGACCAGGTAGAGAAAGCGCTCGCTCTCCCCGTTGTCGAGGCCCAGGAAATAGCCGCTGTCCGGCTCGTGATAGACCAGCCGGTCATTGGCCGGGTCGTCGCCGATGCGATGGCAGAAGGCCCGGTCAGGCCGCAGGTCGTCGTTCAGCAGGGTGTAGAAATAGTGTGTGTTGTCGGCGGCCCAGATGACTTCCCCGCTGGTGCCGGTCGGCCCGGTCTCGATGGTTTCGCCGGTTGCAAGATCACGGACTTCGATGCCGAAGAGTTCGGACCCCCGCGTGTCGCAGGAAACGGCGAGCAGCCTGTGATCCGGTGAATGCCGCAGCGCGCCCAACCGGAAGAAATCATGCCCCGCCGCCATCGCGTCCCCGTCCAGCAGCAGTTCGGTGTCGCCACCTTCGCGCGGGATGCGGCAGAACTGCGGGTGCTCGGCCCCGGGCAGGAAGCGGGTGAAATAGGCGAAGGGGCCGTCCGGAGCCGGGGGTGTGGAATCGTCCTGCTTCAGCCGTCCCTTCAGTTCCTCGAACAGGTGCTTCCGCAGGTCCGAGACATCTGCCAGCCGGGCTTCGGCATAGGCATTCTCCGCCTCCAGATAGGCGCGGATGTCGGCATCCAGCACGGCGGGATCGCGCATGACCTCCCGCCAGTTCTCGTCACGCAGCCAGTACCAGGGGTCCTGGCGGGTCACGCCGTGGGCGGTCAAGCTGTGCGGGCGCTGTTCGGCAACGGGAGGCTGGGCATCGGACACGCGGAAATCTCCACCGGAGGATCAGAACTGATCCTCCGATCGTTAGTGGTTTTCACGTCCAGGCGAAAGGGCTTCAGGCTTTCGGGAAGGCCGGTCGGTCAGACACGGACCAGCGACTGCATCAGGCGCGGCACCCAGCCGGTGAACTCCAGCGGCGCATCGGTGGCGATTATGCAGATGCAGTCGGTATCGGCGTCGGAGACCGGCTGATGCGTAACTTCCGGGTCCAGATCGACCACATCGCCGGGCATGAAACGCCCGATCTCGTCGGTATAGGAGCCGGAGACGATCATGGTCATCTCGTGACCGCCGTGACTGTGCTGCGGCACGGCCCGACCGGGCGCGATCCGCAACAGGCGGATCATGGCCTCGCCGGTACCGACACGGGCCTGACGAATGCCGCGCCCGACCGGCCACCAGCGCAGGCTGTCCAGATCGGCAGGCAGCATGGCGCCAAGGGGGGACGGCAGATCGCGATTGCGCATGCCCGTATCCGCAACCTGGTTCACGTCGCCAGCAAAATCCGCGTCGATTGCGGCCAGCGCGCGATCCAGCGCCCCGGCACCGACCTCGACAGGCTCGACCGCGCCCAGCAGCGCGCCGCCAATGGCCTCCGCCTCCGCGGTGCGGGCACGGCAGGTCGGGCAGACCGCCAGATGGGTTGCGACGATGGCCGACAGCGCGGTGGGCAAGCCGCCGGAGGCATAGCTCAGCAGGGTCGCCTCGTTCGGGTGATGACGTATCATCATCTCTCATCTCCCAATGCAGAACGTATCTTGCGGAACGAAAGTCTCAGGCGGGATTTCACCGTGCCCAGGGGCAGGGAGAGACGTTCCGCAATCTCCGAATGTGTCAGGCTGTCGAAGAACGACAGCCGCACGATCTCGACCTGTTCGGGCGGCAGGTGCTCCAGTGCCGCCCTGACCCGGACCTGGTCCTGTCTGGACTGGGTGAATTCCTCCCCCGACTGGGGCGGGTCGGGCTGGAACATCGGATCTTCCGGATCAGGCTCGGGCCGACTGACCCGGCGCAGGATGTCGATCCGCTTGTTGCGCGCGATGGTGAAGATCCAGGTGGATGCGCCGGCCCGGGCGGCATCGAACTGCGTTGCCTTGGTCCAGACGGTCACCATGGTCTCCTGCACGATCTCTTCCGCCAGCTCCTCACTGGTGCCCGAGCGCATGATGAAGCCCTTGATGCGGGGGGCGAAGTGACTGAAGAGTTCCGCAAAGGCGGCACGGCTGCGCTTCTCGGCAATATCGACGAGAAGCCGGTTCAGTTCCGGTATGGACGGCCCGGTGGTCTCGAACGACCCCGAACCCGGTACCTGTTTCAATGCTGCCCTCATGAAGCCGTGTACGTGCGCGCTGCCGGAGCGGATCAGGCACAATGCAGAAAAATTTCCGACATTGTCCCCCGGTGATCCACCGAAACAAACGCCTCGTAGCCTAGGGTGACGAACCGGGGTCCGGCAATCGGACAGCGGGACGCGGTAAACCGGCTCACGCCCTTGGGTAGGAAACACATGCATTCAGCCACCAGTACCGGTCGCAACATCGCCATCATCGGGTCCGGCATTTCCGGTATGTCCGCTGCCTGGTTGCTGTCCCGGAGCCACAGGGTCACGGTCTATGACCGCGCGGAGCATGTCGGCGGACATGCGAACACGGTCGAAGTGGATGCCGGTGACGGGACCATTGCCGTGGACACCGGCTTCATCGTCTTCAACGACCGGAACTATCCCAACCTGAATGCCCTGTTCGACCATCTGGATGTACCGGTGGCGAAGTCGGACATGTCCTTTGCCGTGTCCAGCGACAATGGCCGTTTCGAATATGGCGGGGCCGCGCCTTCCATGCTGTTCGGGCAGCGCCGCAACCTGATCCGGCCGGACTTCTGGCGCATGCTGATCGACATTCGCCGCTTCTATGCGGAGGCGAAGGAGAGTTTCGCGGAGACGCCGGAGACCATGACCCTGCGCGAGTACCTGGGCCAGCACCGGCTGGGCCATGCCTTCGTGCGTGATCACCTGCTGCCCATGACCGCGGCGATCTGGTCCACCCCGGCGGAGCACATGCTGGACTATCCGGCGCAGAGCCTGCTGCGGTTTCTGGACAATCACGGGCTGCTGGGCCTTTCCGGCCGACCGCAATGGTCGACAGTTCAGGGCGGCAGCCGTGAATACGTGAAGCGGCTGACGGCAGGCTTTCGGGACCGGATCCGCCTCAACACGGCGGTGGAAGCGGTGACCCGGCTGCCGGACGGTGTCCGGATCGAGGACCGGCAGGGCGGTGTCGAGGAGTTCGACGAGGTCGTCCTTGCCTGCCACGCCGACGAGGCGCTGGCGCTGATCAAGGATCCTGACGGCGCGGAGCAGCGCATGCTGCGCGCCTTCCGCTACCAGCGGAACGTGGCGATGCTGCATACCGACAGGGCGCTGATGCCGAAGCGCCGCCGGGTCTGGGCAAGCTGGAACTACCTCACCCGTCAGGCCTCCGCCAATGGCGAGGCGCAGCAGCTCTGCGTCAGTTACTGGATGAACCGGCTGCAGCCGTTGCCGACCCGGCACGACCTGTTCGTCACGCTGAATCCGGTGGAGCAACCGGCGGAGGGGACGATCCTGCGTACCGTGCCTTATGATCATCCGGTCTTTGATGCGGCGACGGTGCGGATGCGCAGCCTGATCTGGAACATTCAGGGCCATCGCAACACCTGGTTCTGCGGCAGCTATCTGGGGGACGGGTTTCATGAGGATGGCATTCAGGCCGGGCTGGCGGTGGCGGAGGCGCTGGGCGGTGTCCGCAGGCCGTGGGACGTGGAGAATGAATCCGGCCGTCTCAGCCTGCCGCCCGGCTGGCCGGAACTGATGACCAGCACCCGGCAGGCCGCCTGACCGTGACCGGCATTCACCCGATACCGGCAGGCAGCATCTACGAGGGCCGCGTGGTTCACGTCCGGCACCGTCCGAAGCGGCACCGGTTGAGCTACCGTGTCTTCTCGCTGGGGCTCGACGTGGACCGGCTGGACGAACTGGACGGGACGCTCAGGCTGTTCGGCCACGGACGCCGGGCCCTGCTTTCGTTCCGGCCAGAAGATCATGGGCCAACGGATCACGGGCAAGGGGAGGCGGGTCTGGGCCTGCGCCCCTGGATCGAGGGGCTGCTGCACGACATCGGTCAGCCGGCGCCGGCCCGGATAGAGATGCTGACCTATCCCCGATTGCTCGGGTACGTGTTCAACCCGCTGACCGTCTGGTTCTGTCGCGACGACACCGGCACGCTGCGCGCCATTGTCTATGAGGTCCACAATACCTTCGGCGACCGCCACGCCTATGCCATCCCCGTGGAGGGGGAGGATACCGGGCTGGTGATGCAGCAGGCGGAGAAGCGTTTCTTCGTCTCTCCCTTCATCGCCAATACCGGCAACTACCGCTTTCGGGTGCGCCCGCCGGGTCAGGATGTGGCGGTGGTGATCCGTCATGCCGACGACGATGGCCCGCTGCTGGATGCCAGTTTCAGCGGTCAGCGCAAGCCTCTGACCGACCGCCAGATCGTCTCGACGGTCTTGCGTCACCCGCTGATGACCCACAAGGTTGTTGCCGGGATACACTGGGAGGCGGCGCGGCTGTGGCTGAAAGGCATTCCGTTCCTTGGGCGGCCCGCCAGTTCATGGCGCGCCTGAGACGTGACGAGACATCAGGACATCGACCGGACAGCATGACGTTCAGGGAGTGCCCATGAGCACGATCGACACCGTTGGGGATCGCAAGCGCCAGGACACGGTTGAAGCGATGCTGGAGGAAATCGGCGCCCGACGCCGGAGTGGCTGGCTGCACCGGCGGGGGGGCGCCCTGCTCTGGTCGCGCGTGCTGCACCGCGTTGCCGGATGCATCGGCACCGGCCAGATCATCTTTCACCGGCCTGATGGCCGCACGCTCACGGCGGGGCGGCGCGCATCGGACGCGGAACCGGCGGCGGAGGTCGTGCTGCATCGCTGGCGCGCCCTGCGCAGGCTGGTCACCGGCGGAGAGCTTGGCTTTGCCGAGGCCTATCTGGATGGCGACTGGTCGACGCCTGATCTCGCGGCCTTTCTCCAGGTCGTGCAGATGAACCGCCAGGCGCTTGTGCGCCAGTCGCAGGGACTGGCCACCCGGCGCTGGCTGGACCTGCTGTTCCATCGCCGCCACGCCAACTCCCGCAGGGGCAGCCGCCGCAACATCGCCTACCACTACGATCTCGGAAACGCCTTCTATGCGCCCTGGCTGGACGAGAGCATGACCTATTCGTCAGCCCTGTTCACGGCGGATGACGATGAAACGAGCCTCGCCGAGGCGCAGGCGCGGAAATACCGCACGATTCTCGACATGGCCAATGTCGGCACAGGTGACCGGGTGCTGGAGATCGGCTGCGGCTGGGGCGGCCTGGCGGAGGTCGCGGCGCGTGAGCGCGGGGCGGATGTCACCGGCATCACCCTGTCGACCGAGCAGCTTCGCCATGCCCGTGACCGCATCGCGGCGGAAGGGCTGGCGGACAGCGCCCGCTTCAGCCTGACCGACTACCGCGACACCTCCGGTACTTATGACCGCATCGTCTCCATCGAGATGTTCGAGGCGGTGGGGGAGGAGAACTGGCCTGCCTATTTCCGCACCGTGCATGACCGTCTGCGGCCGGGCGGGGAAGCGGTGATCCAGGTCATCACCATCGACGACGACGCCTTTCCCGCCTACCGCAAGCGCGCGGACTTCATCCAGCGCTACATCTTTCCCGGCGGCATGCTGCCGTCGCCCTCCGCCTTCCGCAGTGCTGCCCAGGATGCGGGACTGGAACTGGCCGGAGAACAGTTCTTCGGCCGCAGCTACGAGCGCACGCTGCGCATCTGGCAGCAGTCATTCGAACGCGCCTGGCCGGAGATCGGCCGCCTCGACGGCTTCGACGAGCGCTTCCGCCGCATGTGGCGCTTCTACCTGCTGTTCTGTGCCGAAGGCTTCCGCGACGGCCTGATCAACGTCGCCCTGTTCCACCTGAAACGCGCCTGATTCCGGCTGTGCCGCGCAGGCGTGGGCGATGGGGCTCGCGGATCAAGTCCGCGAGCGGCGTGGCAGGAAGGCGGATCAGTGGAACTCACCGCCAACACCCAACAGACGCCTTGCCCGGGCTTGACCCGGGTACCCAGGAGTGCCGCGCGGGCTTTGGAGACCGTGCACTTCCCGAAATACCCGGCATGCCGAATGTCCGGGAGACAGGGGCGCGGCGGGCGGGATAGGTTGCGCGGATGGAGCCTGTCGCCGAACCCTTGCCCGAGCGCGTCCACGCCCCCCGGTTTCACCGGGGCTGGGCGGTCACCGCAGGGTGTTTCCTGATCGCGATCTTTGCCTGGGGCACGGTCTTCTACGGTCACGGCTTCTACATCTCCTCGCTGACGCGGCTGCATGGCTGGTCCACCAGCGCGGTCTCCGGCGCGGTGACCCTGTTCTGGGTGGTGGGCATTCCGATGACGGTGATCACCGGTGGCATGATCGACCGCTTTGGTCCGCGCGCGGTGATGGCCGCCGGGGGGACGCTGGTGGGCATCAGTGTGCTGCTGCTGGGGCAGGCGAGCGAACTCTGGCACATCTATGCGGCCTTCGTGGTCATGGCGCTGGGCTATCCGGCGGTGGGCGCAGTGGGGATCAGCGCCACGCTGGGGCCGTGGTTCGACCGCAACCTCGGCATGGCCATGAGCTTTGCCCTGACCGGAGCGAGCGTCGGGGCCATGGTGATGGTGCCGGTCGTGACCCGGATCGCCGTGGCGGAAGGTTTCACCTTCGCCGCCACGGCGGCGGGGCTCTCCATCATCATCGTCACCCTGCCCGTGGCGGCGCTGGTCATCGCCCGGCCCCCGGGCGCGGCAGAGACCGCGGCAAGCGCCACGCCTGCGCTGCGTCACCTCGGCACGACGGCACGCATTCCCGCATTCTGGGTCATCGTGCTGGCCACCGGCCTCAGCCTCGCCGCGCAGGTGGGGTTCCTGTCGCACCAGATCCCGGTGCTGGAGGAGCGTCTGACCCGGACAGCGGCGGCGGACGCGGTGGCGGTCACGGCGGCAGCGGGGATCATCGGGCGTTTCGGCCTGGGGTTCTTCGCGGCGCGTTTCGACCTGCGCTGGATCGCCGGTGTGTCCTATGGCGTCCAGGCGCTGGGGCTGGTGGCGATCGCGGAGGCACCGCCCGGCCTCGCGCTCTATGGTGCCTGTGCGCTGTCGGGTTTCGTTGTCGGCTGCCTGGTCATCCTGCCGCCGCTGCTGGCGCGACGCTGGTTCGGGGCCGCCGGCTATGGCAAGACCTACGGGCTGCTGGCGCTGTTTCTCTACCTGTTCCAGGCAATGGGGCCGGGGATGAGCGGTGTGATCCGCGATGCCGCCGGATCCTATGGACCGGCGCTCTGGACCCAGTCGGGGATACTGATCGTCGCGATCTTCGTGATCAGCCGTCTCTCGGCGCCGCCGCCCGAGTGAGCCGGTCGTTGATGGCCAGTCCGAGTCCATGGTTCGGGATCGGCATCACGGCGATCCGCCCTGTTTCGCCCCTGTCGATGCTGTGCAGCACCTGAAACAGGTTCGCCGCCGCCTCCGCCAGGTCGCCTGTGCGGCTGAGATTCGGACCTGGCGGGGCATCGGGGCCGAAACCCAGAAGCGTTTCACCAGGCTCCGCCGTCATTGCGTTGAGGCGCAGTGCACTTTGCGGTGCGTAGTGGCTGGCCAGCATGCCGGGACTTGCCGGCGCGTCCGGGGCACCGGAGGGGCGGCTGAGGGGGCCGACGATGGCCTCGATCTCCTCCACCGCCAGCCCACCGGGACGCAGCAGCACGGCCTGCCCCTCGAAGACGCCAACCACGGTGGACTCCACCCCGACCGGGCAGGGGCCGCCGTCCAGCACCATGGCCACCCGGTCGCCGAGGCCGCTGATGACATGCGCGGCGGTGGTGGGGCTGAGGCGGCCCGAAGGGTTGGCGGAGGGCGCGGCGACGGGGCGCCCGACCGCCCGCAGCAGCGCCTGCGCGATCTCGCCCGCAGGCACCCGCACGGCCAGCGTGTCCAGTCCGGCGGAGCAGATCTCCGCCACCGGGCACCTGTCGCGTCGGGGCAGGACCAGGGTCAGCGCGCCGGGCCAGAAGCGCGTCGCCAGCCGTTCCGCGAGATCGTCGAAGACCACCAGTTCCCGCGCCGCGGCCAGGTCCGGCACATGGGCGATCAGCGGGTTGAAGCTGGGGCGGTTCTTGGCGGCGAAGATCCCCGCGACCGCGGTGCCGTTGGTGGCGTCCGCACCCAGGCCATAGACCGTCTCCGTCGGGAAGGCCACCAGACGACCGGCGCGCAGCAGCGCCGCCGCGCGGGTGATCTCCGCCGCGTCGATCACGGGCTGGTCCGGGTGTCCGTCGGGCATGGATGCTTACCTTTGTCGCAGTCGGCTTCCCTTGAACGCGGGCGGCTTACAGGTCAAGTGCTACGGCAATTGCCGGGGTGTCGGCATTCCCCGTACACTCCGCCACAAGAGATGCGAAACAAGAGATATCCCGAACGGATACCACAAGGGAGTCGACCCCATGTCCGATTACGCCGCCCCTGTGCGCGACATGCGCTTTGTCCTCAATCACGTGCTGGATCTGGAGGATATCGCCAGACTGCCCGGCTACGAGCATGCCGAGCCCGATCTGGTGGACCAGATTCTGGAAGAAGCGGCGAAGCTGGCCAATGGCGTGCTGGGGCCGCTGAACTGGACCGGTGACCAGCAGGGCGCGCAGTACGAGAACGGGGTTGTGCGCACGCCGGAGGGATTTGCCGATGCCTATCGCCAGTTCTGCGAGGGCGGCTGGAACGGTGTGCCGTTCGATATGGAGCGTGGCGGCGGCGGCCTGCCCTGGGCGGTGACCATCGCCCTGACGGAGATGTGGAACGCAGCCAATCTGGCCTTCTCCCTCTGTCCGCTGCTGACCCAGGGCGCCATCGACGCGCTGGAGGCACACGGCTCGGAAGAGCTGAAGGACAAGTATCTCGACCGCATGATCTCCGGCGAATGGACAGCGACCATGAACCTGACCGAACCGCAGGCGGGATCGGATGTCGGTGCCCTGCGCACCAAGGCCGAGCCGCGCGGCGACGGCACCTGGCTGATCAAGGGCCAGAAGATCTTCATCACCTTCGGTGAGCACGACATGGCCGACAACATCATCCATCTGGTGCTGGCCCGGACACCGGACGCGCCTGCGGGCACGCGTGGCATCAGCCTGTTCGTGGTGCCGAAGTTCCTGGTCAATGACGATGGCAGCCTGGGGGAGCGCAACGACCTGCGCTGCGCCTCCATCGAGGAAAAGATCGGCATCCACGGCAGCCCCACCTGCGTCATGTCCTATGGTGACAATGACAATTGTGTCGGCTGGATGCTGGGCGAGGAAATGAAGGGCATGCGGTCGATGTTCACGATGATGAACAATGCGCGCCTGTCCGTCGGCACCCAGGGTGTTGCCGTGGCGGACCGTGCCTACCAGCGCGCTGTCGCCTTCGCCCGTGACCGGGTACAGGGCAAGGCCATCCCCGATGCGGCGGCCGGTGGCTCCGGCAGCATCATCGACCATGCCGACGTGCGGCGGATGCTGATGACCATGAAGGCCTATACGGAAGCATCGCGCGCCATCTGCCTCTACAACGCCGCCTGCCTGGACTATGGCCGCCGTCATCCGGACGCGGACACGGCCCGCCGCCGTGGCGGTATGGCGGAACTGCTGACGCCGATCTCCAAGGGCTTCGGTACCGACATCGGGGTCGAGATGTCCTCCGTTGGCGTCCAGATCCATGGTGGCATGGGCTTCGTGGAGGAAACCGGCGCCGGGCAGCATTATCGCGACAGCCGCATCCTGCCGATCTACGAGGGCACGAACGGCATTCAGGCCATGGACCTGGTGATGCGCAAGCTGACCCTGAATGGCGGGGAACCGATCAAGGACCTGCTGGCGGAGGTGAGTGAGACCATCGCCGCCTGCGGCAAGAGCGACGACGAACGGGTGCAGGCGATCGCGGAGCCGCTGGAGGCCGCACGGTCCGCAGCGGAGGAATCCGCCACGTGGCTGGTGGAGCGCATGGGCAGTGCGGCCAATGATGCCGCAGCCGGTGCCGCACCTTTCCTGCGCCTGATGGGCCTGCTTGCCGGTGGTGACCTGCTTGCCCGTGCAGCCATCGCGGCGGCGCGCCAGGTGGCGGCGGGGGAGGGGGACACGCCTTTCCTCAATGCCAAGGTCGGGACAGCGCACTTCTTTGCCACCCAGCTGATGCCGCAGGCCGGATCGCTCGGGCTGGCAGCACGTCAGGGCTCGGCCGCCCTCTATGCCATTCCCGACGATGCGCTGGTCGCCTGAGGTCGGCCTGCGACCCGGTTCCGTTGTGTGAAGTGATCGGCCGGGCTGTTGCCGTTACAGCAGCCCGGCTGAGCGGAAGCTGATTTCCTGACCCTTGCCGATCACCAGGTGGTCATGCAGCGTCACGCCGACGGCCTTGGCCGCATCGCGTACCAGTTTCGTCATCTCGATATCCGCGTGTGACGGCATCGGGTCGCCGGAGGGGTGATTGTGCACCATGATCAGGGCGGACGCTTCCAGTTGCAGCGCCCGCTTCACCACTTCGCGCGGATAGACCGGGGTATGGTCCACCGTGCCCTTCTGCTGCAGTTCGTCGGCGATCAGCTTGTTCTTGCGGTCGAGAAACAGCACCCGGAACTGCTCCGTCTTGCGGTAGGCCATGTCGGCCTTGCAATAGTCGACCAGCGTGTCCCATGACGACAGCACCGTGGCGCTGCTCATCGCCTTCGTGCGGGTCAGGCGGATGGCTGCGGCCTCGACGGACTTCAACGCTGCGACACCGGTCTCGCCCAGCCCCTTGATCTCCAGCAGCCGCTCCGGGGCGGCGCTGATGACATGGGCGAAGTCGCCGAATGCCGCCAGCAGGGCCTTGGCCAGGGGCTTCGTGTCGCCGCGCGGATTGCCGGCCCAGAGAATCATCTCCAGCAGTTCGTAGTCTTCCAGGTTCTCGCCGCCGGTCTTGGTCAGCCGCTGGCGCAGGCGGGCGCGATGGCCGTGGTAGTGCGGTTTCGCATCTGCCGCGGGGCGCTTCGCTTTCCCGTCATCGCTGGATTCGGACACGGCGCGGCACCCCCTCAATACGGGGGCTTGTGCATGCCCTTCGGCGATTCCGTGAAGATCTCGACGCCGGTTTCCGTCACGCCGATGGAATGCTCGAACTGTGCCGACAGGGAACGGTCGCGGGTCACGGCGGTCCAGCCGTCCTCCAGGATCTTCACCCGCCAGTCACCCAGATTGATCATGGGCTCGATGGTGAAGAACATGCCCGGGCGCAATTCCTGACCGGAGCCGTAATCGCCATAGTGCAGGATGTTCGGGGCATCATGGAACACCTGCCCCAGACCGTGGCCGCAGAAATCACGCACCACGGCGCAGCGCTCGCTCTCCGCATATTCCTGGATGGCGGCGCCGATGTCGCCGACGCAGGCCCCCGGTTTCACCATGCGGATGCCGCGCATCATCGATTCGTAGGTAATGTCGACCAGACGCTTGGCCTTCAGCTTGACCTTGCCGGAATAGAACATGCGACTGGTATCGCCGTGCCAGCCATCGACGATGACCGTGACATCGATATTGACGATATCGCCATCCTTCAGCACCCGGTCCCCCGGAATGCCGTGACAGACAACGTGGTTGATGGAGGTGCAGATCGACTTCGGAAAGCCGCGGTAATTCAGCGGCGCGGGGATCGCGCCATTGTCGGTGATGTATTCGTGGCAGATGCGGTCCAGTTCCCCGGTCGTCACGCCGGGCTTCACGTGGGGTGCGATCAGGTCCAGCGTCTCGGCGGCCAGCCGGCCTGCCTTGCGCATGCCCTCGAACGCTTCCGGTCCGTGCAGCTTGATCTGTCCGGTATTCTGGCTCGGCGCCTTCTCGGCTGCGACATAATCCATGGGCTGCGGCCTCCTCTGGGCGCGGGAGCGTGGCTCTCTCAATCGATATCTACGGGCAGGACAGCCTTGGGATATATGGCTTCCGGGGAAATCACGCAAGCTTGGGCAACCGCCTCGACACCCGCCTCACGGGCGCGGCGAAAGGCTTCCGCATAGGCAGGGTCGATATCCTCCGCCAGGCGGAACGAATTTCCGTCATCGCGCATGGCGAGATAGAACATGACCGCTCGATGGCCCTGTCGGACCATGCTTGCCAGCTCATCCAGATGCTTTGCCCCGCGACTGGTGACCGAATCCGGAAATTCCAGCACACCGGGCAGGCGCGACATGGTCACGCCCTTCACCTCCACGTAGCAGTCGGGGCGTCCCTGTGACTGCAACAGCAGATCGATCCGCGACTTCTCCCCGTACTTCACTTCCCGGCGGATGGTTTCGTAGCCGTCGAGCGACGGCTGCAGGCCGGTCTCGATGGCCTGCCGGGCCAGCAGGTTGGGCCGCATAGTGTTGACGCAGACAAGCGCCGCATCCACCTGCAGCAGTTCCAGGGTCCATTGCAGCTTTCGTTTCGGATCATCGTGCGGGGTCAGCCAGACCGCCTGGGGCGCGCCGTCGATCAGGCTGAGCATGGAGCCGGGATTCGGACAGTGCGCCGTGATCTCCCTGCCGTCCTCCAGCCGCACGTCGGCCAGAAAGCGCTTGTAGCGGCGCAGAAGCGTGCCCCGGATGAGGGGAGGCTGAAATGTCATGAAGTGTCTCCCCTGCGCCGGATGCAGCGGCATTGACGGAAATTCATTGCGCCCGTGCAACAAGTTTCACGCTCGCGGTGCTTGACAGGGATGCGTGGCGGGCGTATCCCCCCGCTCGCACTTCGTTGCGGGGGTGTAGCTCAGTTGGTTAGAGCGCTGGCCTGTCACGCCAGAGGCCGCGGGTTCGAGTCCCGTCACTCCCGCCACTTTCTCCCTGCCAAAAACGCCACCACTGTGCCTGCGTTCGGGGAACTCCTTGAAATATAATCGATCTCCGCAGCAAACTGCGCCGGATTGACGCTTTCGCCCGGTCCAAACGGTGCCTATACTCCCCCGTCTTCATTGTCGGGGAAATGAGGGAGCCGAGACCGGTGACAGGTGTCGATACGCTGTTGAGTGAATATCTGCCGATCCTGATCTTTCTGGGCGTGGCCATCGGGCTCGCCAGTGTGATCGTGATCGCGTCCTTCATTGCTGCCCGCCAGAAGCCGGACAGCGAGAAGCTTTCGCCATACGAATGCGGCTTCGAGCCGTTCGGGGATTCCCGGACGCAGTTCGACGTGCGCTTCTATCTGGTGGCCATCCTGTTCATCATCTTCGATCTGGAGGTCGCCTTCCTGTTCCCGTGGGCGGTATCGCTGGCCGAAATCGGTACCTTCGGGTTCTGGTCGATGATGATCTTCCTCGGCATCCTCACCATCGGTTTTGTCTACGAGTGGAAGAAGGGAGCGCTGGAATGGGAGTGAACGAGAACCTTCCTGTCACCGCGCTGGCGGCCAAGGCCGCGTCGGGCGATCAGGATGCCTTCTACCGCGACGTGGGGGAGGAACTGTCGGAAAAGGGTTACATCATCAGCAATGTCGACAAGCTGGTGAACTGGGCGCGGACAGGGTCGCTCTGGCCGATGACGTTCGGTCTGGCCTGCTGCGCCGTGGAGATGATCCACGCCTACATGCCGCGCTATGACCTGGACCGCTTCGGTGTCGTGCCGCGCGCCAGCCCGCGTCAGTCGGACGTGATGATCGTCGCCGGTACGCTGACCAACAAGATGGCCCCGGCGCTGCGCAAGGTCTACGACCAGATGTCGGAGCCGCGTTACGTCATCTCCATGGGGTCGTGCGCCAACGGCGGCGGCTACTACCATTACTCCTACTCGGTCGTGCGGGGCTGTGACCGGATCGTTCCGGTCGATATCTATGTGCCCGGCTGCCCGCCGACGGCGGAGGCGCTGGTGTACGGCATTCTGCAGTTGCAGAAGAAGATCCGCCGTACCGGCACCATCATGCGCTGACGAGCAACGTTTTTTCAGGGGTCCGGGATCATGGACGAAAATCTGAACGAGCTGGCGGAGCAGATCAGCTCCGGTCTGGGCGATGCGATCATCGGCGTTACCGTCACGAACGGTGAATTGCGGGTAGATGCGCGCGCGGATCGCATTGTTCAGGTGATGACGTATCTGCGTGACAATTCCGGGTGCCAGTTCAAGGCGCTGATGGATGTCACGGCGGTGGACTGGCCTGCCCGGTCGCCGCGGTTCGATGTCGTCTACCATCTGCTGTCGATCCGGCTGAACCAGCGTGTCCGGGTGGCGGTGAAGACCGACGAGGAAACGCCGGTGCCGAGCGTGTCGGAGGTCTACAGCGTCGCGAACTGGTTCGAGCGCGAGACCTGGGACATGTATGGCATCATGTTCTCCGGTCATCCCGACCTGCGCCGCATCCTGACCGACTATGGCTTCGAGGGGCATCCGCTGCGCAAGGATTTCCCGCTGACCGGCCATGTCGAAGTGCGCTACGACGACGAGCAGAAGCGCGTGATCTACGAGCCGGTGAGCCTGACACAGGAATTCCGCCGGTTCGACTTCATGAGCCCGTGGGAAGGGGCGCAGTACATCCTTCCCGGCGACGAGAAGAGCAGTGAGGCGTCCTGATCATGGCTGAGGTCGAGATCAAGAACTACATGATGAACTTCGGTCCGCAGCATCCGGCCGCGCACGGTGTCCTGCGCTTGGTGCTGGAGCTGGACGGCGAGATCGTGGAGCGGGCCGATCCGCATATCGGCCTGCTGCATCGCGGCACCGAGAAGCTGATCGAGTACAAGACCTACCTGCAGGCGATGCCCTATTTCGACCGGCTGGACTATGTCGCGCCGATGAATCAGGAGCATGCCTTCTGCCTGGCGACGGAGCGTCTGCTTGGGCTGGAGGTTCCGGCCCGTGGCCAGGCGATTCGCGTGCTGTTCGCGGAGATCGGGCGGCTGCTGAACCATCTGCTGAACTGCACCACGCAGGCCATGGACGTGGGCGCGATGACGCCGACGCTCTGGGGCTTCGAGGAGCGCGAGAAGCTGATGGAGTTCTACGAGGCCGCATCGGGCGCGCGGCTGCATGCGGCCTACTACCGGCCCGGTGGCGTGCACCAGGACATCCCGGCGGACATGCCGGAGAAGATCCTGGCCTGGTGCAGGACCTTCCCGAAGTTCCTGGACGACGTCGAGGGGCTGCTGACGGAGAACCGGATCTTCCGCCAGCGCAATGTCGATATCGGCGGCCTGAGCGTCGAGGACGCGCTGGACTGGGGTTTCTCCGGCGTCATGCTGCGGTCCTGTGGCGTGCCGTGGGACCTGCGCAAGTCGCAGCCCTATGACGGGTATGAGGCGTTCGATTTCGATATTCCCGTCGGCAAGACCGGTGACTGCTTCGAGCGTTATCTGTGCCGGCTGGAGGAGATGCGCCAGTCGCTGCGGATCATCGAACAGGTGCTGGAGCGCATGCCGGATGGCCCCGCGAGTTCGGTCGACCGCAAGGTGACGCCGCCGAAGCGGGGCGAGATGAAGCATTCGATGGAAGCGCTGATCCATCACTTCAAGCTCTACACCGAAGGCTTCCATGTGCCGGAAGGCGAGGTCTATGCCGCCGTCGAGGCGCCCAAGGGCGAGTTCGGCGTCTACCTTGTCTCCGATGGCAGCAACAAACCCTACAAGTGCAAGATCTCGGCACCTGGCTATCGTCACCTTCACGCGACGGACTTCCTGTCGAAGGGCTACCAGCTTGCCGATACGGTGGCGATCGTCGGATCGCTGGACGTGGTTTTCGGGGAGATCGACCGATGAGTGGTGCTGCGGGACCCGCCGTGGAACAGCCGGCCAGCTTCGAGTTCGAGCCGGAAGTCTGGGCGCAGGCGGAAAAGATCATCGCCCGCTATCCGGAAGGGCGCCAGCAGAGTGCGGTCATGCCCCTGCTGGATCTGGCGCAGCGCCAGCATGGCTGGCTGCCGCAGGCGGCGATCCGCTGCGTCGCGGAAAAGCTGGGCATGCCCTACATCCGCGCCTATGAGGTCGCGACCTTCTACACCATGTACAACCTGGCCCCCGTCGGCAAATACCACCTGCAGCTCTGCCGGACGACGCCGTGCTGGCTGCGCGGGGCCGATGAACTGCGCCGCGCCATCAAGGACAGGACCGGCCTCAGTCACGCCGGTGTATCCGACGACGGCCAGTTCTCGCTGGTGGAGGTCGAGTGCCTGGGCGCCTGCTGCAACGCACCCATGATCCAGATCAATGACGATTTCTACGAGGATCTGGATTACGAAAGCTGCACCACTCTGCTGGATCGGCTGGCGAAGGACGATGTGCCCGCGCCCGGTCCGGTGAATGGCCGCCGGTTCTCCGAACCGGCCGAGGGGCGCAAGACGCTGCTGGATCGTGTCGAGGGGACATCCTGATGCTGCAGGACAAGGATCGTATCTTCACCAATCTCTACGGTGACCAGCCCTGGAACCTGGCTGACGCGCGGAAGCGTGGCATCTGGGACAATACCAAGGCGCTGCTGGACATGGGGCCGGACAACATCATCGGCCAGATCAAGGAATCCGGTCTGCGTGGCCGGGGCGGCGCCGGTTTTCCGACGGGGCTGAAGTGGTCCTTCATGCCGAAGGAATCGGACGGGCGTCCGTCCTATCTCGTCGTCAACGCTGACGAATCGGAACCCGGCACCTGCAAGGACCGGGAGATCATGCGCAACGATCCGCACCGGCTGCTGGAAGGCTGTCTGGTGGCAGGGTTCTCCATGAAGGCGAGCGCCGCATTCATCTATATCCGTGGCGAGTTCGTCATGGAGGCGCGGGTGCTTCAGGCGGCGATCGAGGAAGCCTACGAGGCTGGCCTGATCGGCAAGAACGCCTGTGGTTCCGGCTATGACTACGACATCGTGCTGCATCGCGGTGCCGGGGCCTATATCTGCGGCGAGGAGACGGCGCTGATCGAGAGCCTGGAGGGCAAGAAGGGCCAGCCGCGGCTGAAGCCGCCGTTCCCGGCGGCCGTGGGCCTGTATGGCTGCCCCTCCACGGTGAACAATGTCGAATCCATTGCGGTGGCGCCGGAGATCCTGCGGCGCGGCGCGGCCTGGTTCGCCGGTCTGGGCCGGCCGAACAACACCGGGACCAAGCTGTTCTGCGTTTCGGGGCATGTGAACACGCCCTGCAACGTCGAGGAGGAAATGGGCATCCCGCTGAAGGAACTGATCGAGAGGCACTGCGGCGGAGTGCGTGGCGGCTGGGACAACCTGCTGGCCATCATTCCGGGCGGATCTTCGGTGCCGATGATCCCGAAGTCGATCTGCGACGAGGTGCTGATGGATTTCGACAGCCTGAAGGAAGTGCAGTCGGGTCTGGGGACGGCGGCGGTGATCGTCATGGACAAGTCCACCGACATCGTGGAGGCCATCGCCAATCTGGCGCATTTCTACATGCATGAGAGCTGCGGGCAGTGTACCCCTTGCCGGGAAGGCACCGGCTGGATGTATCGGGTGCTGACGCGGATGGTGCGCGGTCAGGCAACGGTTGGGGAAATCGACCAGCTCCACGAGGTGACGAAGCAGGTCGAGGGCCACACGATCTGCGCCCTGGGGGATGCGGCCGCCTGGCCGATTCAGGGTCTGATCAGGCATTTCCGGCCCGAGATGGAGCGTCGGATACTGGAATATCGCAAGCAGGCCGCCTGAGGGGTGTCCGTGCGAACCGTGAACGAATAGAGGGAACGGCAGGAAGCCATGCCGAAGCTGACAGTAGACGGGATCGAGGTTGAGGTACCAGCAGGTGCCACGGTGCTGCAGGCCTGTGAGGCTGCGGGCCGGGAAATTCCCCGGTTCTGCTATCACGAGCGTCTGTCCATCGCGGGCAACTGCCGCATGTGCCTGGTGGAGATGGAGAAGGCGCCGAAGCCTATCGCCAGCTGTGCCATGCCGGCGGGTGACAACATGGTCATCCACACGGATTCACCGACGGTGAAGAAGGCGCGTGAAGGCGTGATGGAGTTCCTGCTGATCAACCATCCGCTCGATTGCCCGATCTGCGACCAGGGCGGCGAGTGTGACCTGCAGGACCAGACCATGGCCTATGGCCGTGGCGGGTCGCGCTTCGACGAGAACAAGCGCGCGGTCAAAGAGAAGTACATGGGGCCCCTGATCAAGACGATCATGACCCGCTGCATCCATTGCACCCGCTGCGTCCGCTTCGTGGAGGAAGTGGCTGGCGTGCCGGACATCGGCGCGATCAACCGGGGTGAGAACATGGAGATCACGGCGCTGGAAAGCGTCGTGGACAGCGAGCTTTCGGGCAATGTCATCGACCTCTGCCCGGTTGGTGCCCTGACCTCCAAACCCTATGCCTTCAACGCGCGCCCCTGGGAGCTGCGCAAGACCGAAGGCATCGACGTCATGGACGCGCTGGGCAGCAACATCCGCATCGACGCACGTGGTCGTGAAGTGCTGCGGGTGATGCCGCGCCTGAACGAGGACGTGAACGAGGAATGGATTTCCGACAAGACCCGCTTTGCCTGTGACGGCCTGCGTCGCCAGCGGCTTGATCGTCCCTATGTCCGGGTGGATGGGCGTCTGAAGCCGGCAAGCTGGGCGGAGGCGTTCCGCGTCATCGGCGAGAAGGTCTCCTCCGTGGAGCCGTCGAAGATCGGTGCCATCGTCGGTGACATGGCGGCGCTGGAGGAAATGACGGCGCTGAGGGATCTGATGGCGGCACTGGGCAGCCCGAACATCGACTGCCGTGCCGATGGTGCGAAGCTGGATGGCGCGCACCGCGGGGATTACCTGTTCAACACGACGATTGCCGGGATCGAGGATGCCGATGCGGTGCTGCTGGTCGGCAGCAACCCGCGCAAGGAAGCGGCGGTGCTGAACGCGCGTATCCGCAAGACCTGGGTGCAGTCCGCCGGTGCGCTGAAGGTTGGCGTGATCGGCGAGAATGCCGACCTGACCTATCCCACGACATATCTGGGTGCAGGCCCGGAGACGCTGACCGAGCTGCTGAATGGCAGCCATTCCTTCTGCGACGTGCTGAAGGAGGCCGAACGGCCGCTGATCATCGTCGGTGCCGGTGCGCTGGCGCGTGAGGATGGTGCGGCGGTTCACGCTGCGGCGCGGAAGCTTGCCGATCAGACCGGCGCTGTCACCGATGACTGGAACGGTTTCTCGGTCCTGCACACCGCTGCCTCCCGCGTTGGCGGGCTGGAACTTGGCCTGGTGCCGGGTGAGGGCGGTCTGGATGCGGGCGCGATGCTGTCCGGTGGCGTCGAGGTCCTGTTCCTGCTGGGCGCGGATGAGATCGATACCTCCGGCCTGGATGGTACCTTCGTGATCTATCAGGGCAGCCACGGCGATGCCGGGGCCCATGCGGCGGATGTGATCCTGCCGGGCGCCGCCTATGCGGAGAAGGCCGGGATATGGATCAATACCGAAGGCCGTATCCAGATGGCGGAACCTGCCAACCAGGCACCGGGAGAGGCGCGGGAGGACTGGAAGGTCCTGCGGGCGCTGTCGGCGCAGCTGGAGCACACGCTGCCCTATGACGATATTGCCGCCCTGCGCGCCCGGATCGGTGAACTGATCGAAGGGCTGGACATGGTTGATCTTGCACGGCCCGGAACACCGGGACCGCTGCGCGATGATGCCGGTGAGATGTCGGATGCGCCGTTTGCCTGTCCGGTCACCGACTACTTCATGACCAACCCGATCGCGCGGGCCAGCCAGACCATGGCTGAGTGTTCCGAGCTCTATTCCGTCGGCAAGGCCGCTGCAGGGGAGGCGACAGGGACCAATGGTTGAGTTCTGGAGCGTCTGGCTGCTGCCTTTCCTGATCATTCTCGGCAAGATCCTGCTGATCGCGGTGCCGATGCTGCTGGCCATGGCCTATCTGACCCTGGCTGAGCGCAAGGTCATCGGCGCGATGCAGATGCGCCGTGGCCCCAACGTTGTCGGCCCCTTCGGCCTGCTGCAGCCGCTGGCCGACGGTGCCAAGCTGCTGCTGAAGGAAACCGTGTTCCCGACCGGCGCGGACAAGACGGTCTTCGTCGCCGCGCCCATGCTGACCTTCATCCTGGCCCTGATCGGCTGGGCGGTGATCCCGTTCGATTCCGGCTGGGTGCTGGCCGACATCAATGTCGGCGTGCTGTACCTGTTCGCCATCTCCTCGCTGGGTGTCTATGGCATCGTCATGGCGGGCTGGGCCTCGAATTCACGCTATGCCTTCCTGGGTGCGATGCGCTCGGCGGCGCAGATGGTCTCCTACGAGGTCTCCATCGGCTTCGTCATCATCACGGTGCTGCTGTTCGCGGGCACGCTGAACCTGTCCGAGATCGTGGAGGCGCAGTCGTCAGCCGGCATCGCTTCGCTGCTGGGGCTGGAGCAGGGCGGTATCCTCGGCTGGTACGTCTGGCCGCTGTTCCCGATGTTCATCATCTTCTTCATCTCGGCACTGGCCGAGACCAACCGTCATCCGTTCGATCTGCCGGAGGCAGAGGCGGAACTGGTGGCGGGCTATCAGGTTGAATATTCGTCCATGACCTTCGCCCTGTTCTTCCTGGGCGAATACATGAACATGATCCTGATGAGCGGCCTGACCGCCCTGCTGTTCCTGGGCGGCTGGCATTCGCCGATACCGGGGGAAACCTTCATTCCCGGCGTGATCTGGTTCGCGCTGAAGATCAGTTTCCTGCTCTTCGTTTTCATCTGGGTGCGCGCAACCCTGCCGCGCTACCGCTATGACCAGCTCATGCGGCTTGGCTGGAAGGTCTTCCTGCCGGTTTCGCTGGGCGCCGTGGTGTTCTATTCCGGTGTGCTGGTCTACGGCGGACTGTTGCAGGGCTGAGGCAGGACAAGAGGAGGCTGCGATCATGGGATTTCTGGACCGTACCGCGCGGGCTGTCCTGCTGGGCGACATGCGCTCCGGCATGTGGCTGACGCTGAAGTACATGTTCAAGCCGAAGGTGACGCTGAACTACCCCTACGAGAAGGGGCCGCTCAGCCCGCGCTTCCGGGGCGAGCACGCGCTGCGCCGCTATTCGAACGGCGAGGAACGCTGCATTGCCTGCAAGCTGTGCGAGGCGATCTGTCCGGCACTGGCCATCACCATCGAGGCCGAACCGCGCGAGGACGGCAGCCGCCGGACCACGCGCTACGACATCGACATGACCAAGTGCATCTACTGCGGTTTCTGTCAGGAAGCCTGCCCGGTGGATGCGATTGTCGAGGGGCCGAACTACGAATTTGCCACCGAAACGCGGGAGGAGCTGTTCTATGACAAGAGCAAGCTGCTCGCCAACGGCGACCGGTGGGAACGGGAGATCGCGGCCAATCTGGCTGCGGACGCGCCCTACCGCTGATCGCGGTGGGCGCTGGACTTGAGGTGTCGGCGGCGCGATCAGGGGATCGCGGTGACGGCGTGGCCCGGCAAGGGCCTGAAGGGGCGACTGGAATGAAGGGAATGGACACGTGATCCTGCCAGCCTTGGCATTCTATCTGTTCGCGACGATCACCGTTGCCTGCGGCGTGATGGTGATCGCGTCGCGCAACCCGGTGCATTCCGTGCTGTTTCTGATCCTCGCCTTCTTCAATTCGGCGGGGCTGTTCGTGCTGCTGGGGGCGGAGTTCCTGGCGATGATCCTGGTCATCGTCTACGTCGGCGCGGTCGCGGTGCTGTTCATGTTCGTCGTCATGATGCTGGACATCAATTTCGTCGAGTTGCGGCAGGGTTTCCTGCAGTACCTGCCCATCGGCCTGCTGGTGTCCTTCATCCTGCTGGTGGAGATCCTGATGGTGGTGGGTGCCTGGGTGATCGCCCCGGAAACGGCAGCCGTCGCTGCTGCGCCAACCCCGGATCCGGCCCTGCGCAGCAATGTCGCCGCGCTGGGGGATCTGGTCTACACCCGCTACGTCTACCTGTTCCAGGCGGCAGGGATGATCCTGCTCGTCGCCATGATCGGTGCCATCGTGCTGACCCTGCGTTCGCGCCCGGGTGTGCGTCGCCAGCGCATCGCCGATCAGGTCAGCCGCACGCGGGACAGTTCGGTTGAGATCAAGAAGGTCCAGCCCGGCCAGGGCGTCTGAGGGGGGCCGAGGGGAAGTCATATGGAAATTGGTCTCGGACATTATCTGACGGTTGCGGCGATCCTGTTCACGCTGGGGATCTTCGGCATCTTCATGAACCGCAAGAACGTCATCATCATCCTGATGTCGATCGAGCTGATGCTGCTCGCCGTCAACATCAACCTGGTGGCCTTCTCTACCCACCTGAACGACCTCGTGGGTCAGGTCTTCGCGATGTTCGTGCTGACCGTCGCGGCGGGGGAGGCGGCCATTGGCCTGGCCATCCTGGTCGTGTACTTCCGCAATCGCGGCTCCATCGCCGTTGAAGACATCAACATGATGAAAGGCTGATCGAGACCGCCATGATGTATGTCCTGATCACCTTCGCACCGCTGCTCGGTGCCCTGCTGGCCGGTTTCTTCGGGCGTTCGCTCGGCGACCGTGCCGCCATGCTGATCACAAGCCTGCTGATGACCCTGGCTGCTGTCCTGTCCTGGGTCACGCTCTATCAGGTTGCCTTCGGCCACAGCCCGGCGCACGTCGAGCTGCTGAGCTGGATCAAGTCCGGGGACTTCGCGGTCAGCTGGGCGCTGCAGATCGACAGCCTGACCGCCGTGATGCTGGTCGTGGTGAACACCGTGTCCTGCCTGGTTCACTGGTATTCCATCGGCTACATGAGCCACGACAAGGCGAAGGCGCGGTTCTTCGCCTACCTGTCGCTGTTCACCTTCGCCATGCTGATGCTGGTCACCAGCGACAACTTCGTGCAGCTCTATTTCGGCTGGGAAGGTGTGGGCCTGGCATCCTATCTGCTGATCGGTTTCTGGTACCACAAGCCCTCCGCCAACGCGGCGGCAATGAAGGCCTTCATCGTCAACCGCGTGGGTGACTTCGGCTTTGCCCTCGGTATTGCCGGCATCTTCCTGGTCTATGACAGCGTGACGTTCGAGGCGGTGTTCAGCGCGACACCGGACTATGTGGACCACACCTTCATGTTCCTCGGCTACGAGGTGCATACCCTGACCACGATCTGCCTGCTGCTGTTCCTCGGTGCGATGGGCAAGTCGGCACAGTTGCCGCTGCACACCTGGCTGCCGGACGCGATGGAGGGCCCGACGCCGGTCTCCGCGCTGATCCATGCGGCAACGATGGTGACGGCAGGCGTGTTCCTGGTCGCGCGCTGTTCGCCGATGTTCGAGTATGCGCCGGACGCGCTGGCCGTGGTCGCGGTCATCGGTGCCACGACAGCCTTCTTCGCCGCGACCGTCGGTCTTGTGCAGACCGACATTAAGCGGGTCATCGCCTATTCGACCTGTTCGCAGCTCGGCTACATGTTCTTCGCGGCGGGCCTGTCAGCCTATCCGGTGGCGATCTTCCACCTGTTCACCCATGCGTTCTTCAAGGCGCTGCTGTTCCTGGGCGCCGGTTCGGTGATCCATGCCGTGGCGGATGAGCAGGACATGCGGAAGATGGGCGGTCTGGCCCCACACATCAGGAAGACCTTCTTCATGATGTGGATCGGCTCCCTGGCGCTTGCCGGTATCGGCATTCCGGGGGTGATCGGCTTCGCCGGCTTCTATTCCAAGGACCTGATCCTGGAGAGCGCGTTCGCCGCACACACCAGCTTTGGCGAATATGCCTTCATCATGGGTATCGCCGCGGCCTTCATGACCGCCTTCTATTCCTGGCGCCTGCTGTTCATGACCTTCAACGGCAAGCCCCGTGCTCCCCGCGAGACCATGGCGCATATCCATGACTCGCCGCCGGTGATGATGATCCCGCTGTATGTCCTGGCCGTTGGCGCAGTCTTCGCCGGTATCGCATTCTACGGCCCGATGACCGGACACCACTGGGAGGAGTTCTGGGGTGAGGCGATCCTGATCCTGCCGGTCCACACCGCGCTGGAGCATGCCCACGACGTGCCCACCTGGGTGAAGTGGCTGCCGCTGGTGGTCTCCGTTGCCGGTATCGCGCTGGCCTGGCAGATGTACATCCGCAACACGGAACTGCCCGGTTCGTTCGCCCGGACACATCAGGCGATCTACCAGTTCCTGCTGAACAAGTGGTACTTCGACGAGCTGTATGACTGGATCTTCGTCCGCCCGGCAAAGGGGCTGGGACGGATCTTCTGGAAGCGTGGTGACGGTCAGGTCATCGACGGCTTCGGCCCGGATGGCATCTCGTCGACGGTTCTGAAGCTGGCCCGCCGGGCGAGCCTGCTGCAGAGCGGCTACGTCTACCACTACGCCTTCGCCATGCTGATCGGCGTCGCCGTGCTGGTCAGCTTCTATTTCTACGCGATCGGGGTCTGAGGATAAGATGTTTGCTTTCCCGCTGCTGAGCATCGTTACCTTCGCGCCCCTGGTTGGTGCGCTGATCATCCTGCTGTTCGTGCGTGGTGACGACGCCGATGCGCAGAAGAACGTCCGCTGGGGCGCGCTGTTCGCCACCACCGGCACCTTCCTGCTGTCGCTGATCATCTGGGGCCGTTTCGAATATGGCACCGCCGACCTGCAGATGGTGGAGGAAGTCGACTGGATCGGCACCGGCATCGACTACCGCATGGGGATCGACGGGATCTCCCTGCCGCTGGTGCTGCTGACCACGTTCCTGATGCCGCTCTGCATCCTGGCGAGCTGGGAGGCGATCAAGGTCCGGGTGAAGGAGTACATGATCGCGTTCCTGCTGATGGAAACGCTGATGATCGGCGTCTTCTGCGCGCAGGACCTGCTGCTGTTCTACCTGTTCTTCGAGGCCGGTCTGATCCCGATGTTCCTGATCATCGGCATCTGGGGCGGCGGGCGCAGGATCTACGCCTCCTTCAAGTTCTTCCTCTACACGCTGCTCGGCTCCGTGCTGATGCTGCTGGCGATCCTTTGGATCTACTTTGATGCCGGCACCACCAGCATTCCGGCACTGACGGCACAGGCAGTCGATCCGGACAAGGCGATACCGGCCAATATCCAGACCTGGCTGTGGCTGGCCTTCTTCGCCTCCTTCGCAGTGAAGATGCCGATGTGGCCGGTCCATACCTGGCTGCCGGACGCGCACGTGGAGGCACCGACGGCCGGTTCCGTGATCCTGGCCGGTGTGCTGCTGAAGATGGGCGGCTACGGCTTCATCCGGTTCAGCCTGCCGATGTTCCCCGTCGCCTCCATGGACTTTGCGCCGCTGATCTTCGGCCTGTCGGTGGTCGCGGTCATCTACACCTCGCTCGTCGCGCTGGTGCAGGAGGACATGAAGAAGCTGATTGCCTATTCCTCCGTGGCGCACATGGGCTTCGTCACCATCGGCCTGTTCACCTTCAATGTGCAGGGTATCGAGGGCGCGATGTTCGTCATGCTGGCGCATGGCCTGATCTCCGGCGCGCTGTTCCTCTGCGTCGGTGTCGTCTATGACCGGCTGCACACGCGGGAAATCGCGCGCTATGGCGGACTGGTGGAGCGCATGCCGCGCTATGCCTTCGTCTTCATGCTGATGACCATGGCCTCTGTCGGCCTGCCGGGCACCGCCGGGTTCGTCGGCGAGTTCCTGTCCATCGTCGGCGCGTTCGAGGCCAATACCTGGGTTGCCCTGCTGATGACCACCGGTGTGATCCTGGGGGCGGCCTATGCGCTGCTGCTCTATCGCCGGGTCGTCTTCGGCAAGCTGGAGAAGGAAGACCTGAAGGCCATGACCGACCTCAGCCCGCGCGAGATCCTGATCTTCGCGCCCATTGCGGTGGCGGTGATCTGGCTTGGCGTCTATCCCTCCTCGTTCCTGGACATCATGGAACCGTCGATCACCTATCTGGTCGAACACCACAACGCGGCCATCGCGCTCGACGCAGCGATGCAGCCCGCGGGCGCCGAGACCCTCGGCGCGGCGAAGCATTGAGGTCCGATCACCATGCATGATTTCGCCATAGCCCTTCCCGAGATCTTCCTGGCTGTCGCCGCGATGGCGATGCTGATGATCGGCGTGTTCCAGAAACCCGGTTCCGACATGGGGCTGGTGTCCTGGCTGGGCATCCTTTCGCTTGCCGTTGCGCTGGTGCTGGTGGTGACGGGGGAAGGTGACAATGTCAGCTTCGCCGGCCTGTTCGTCGATGATCCCTTTGCACGCTTTGCCAAGGTGCTGATCCTGATCGGCTCTGCCGCCGCCATCATCCTGTCGCAGGGCTTTGTCCGGCGGGAGGGGATGAACCGGTTCGAATATCCCGTGCTGATCATGATCGCCACGCTGGGCATGCTGATGATGGTCTCCGCCAATGACCTCATCTCGCTCTACATGGGTATCGAGCTGCAGAGCCTGCCGCTCTACGTGCTGGCGGCCTTCAAGCGTGACTCGACCCGCACGACGGAGGCGGGGCTGAAGTACTTCGTTCTCGGCGCGCTGTCGTCGGGCATGCTGCTCTATGGCTGTTCCATGATCTACGGATTCACCGGCTCCACCACGTTCGGTGACATTGCCAATGTGATGCAGGGGCAGGAAAAGGCGGGCCTGGGTCTCGTCATCGGCATCGTCTTCCTGTCGGCCGGTCTGGCCTTCAAGGTGTCGGCAGTGCCGTTCCACATGTGGACGCCTGACGTCTATGAGGGCGCGCCGTCGCCGGTCACCGCCTTCTTTGCCACGGCACCCAAGGTCGCGGCACTGGCCATGTTCCTGCGCGCCATGCTGGAGCCCTTCGGCGGCATGGAGGCGGACTGGCGGCAGATCATCTGGCTGATTTCGGTCCTGTCGATGCTGCTGGGTGCCTTCGCGGCCATCGGGCAGCACAACATCAAGCGGCTGATGGCCTATTCCTCCATCGGCCATGTCGGTTACGCACTGGTCGGCCTGACGGCGGCAACGTCGGAGGGTGTGCGCGGCGTTCTGGTCTATCTGACCATCTATCTGGTGATGAACGTCGGCACCTTTGCCTGCATCCTGGCGATGCGGCGCGGCGACCGGATGGTGGAGAGCATCGACGACCTGCGTGGTCTGGGAAAGACCCACAAGGGCATGGCCATGGCGCTGGCGATCTTCATGTTCTCGCTGGCGGGCGTGCCGCCGCTGGCCGGGTTCTTCGGCAAGTTCTACGTCTTCATGGCGGCCATCAATGCGGGCCTGTACTACCTGGCCGTCATCGGTGTCCTCGCCAGCGTGGTTGGTGCGTTCTACTACCTGCGGATCATCAAGATCATGTATTTCGATGAGCCGACCGAGCCGCTGTCGAAGCCGATCGGCATGGAGCTTGGCGTGCTGATGGCGGTCACCGCCTTCCTAACCGCCGCCTTCTTCGTCGTGCCCGGTGTTCTGGTCAATGGTGCGGCTGTTGCGGCAGGCAGCCTGTTCCCCTGAACGGGGAAGGGGTGACCAATGGACATCCGCATCCAGGAAGATGAACCGACCCGTCCGGAATGCCTGGCGCTGCTGCAGGTGCATCATGCGCACATGCAGGCCCATACCAGCCCGGAGAAGATCTACGCGCTGGATGCCAGCGGACTCGCCGCGCCCGGCATGACGTTCTGGAGCATGTGGGGCGACGGTCGGCTGATCGGTTTCGGCGCGCTGAAGGAACTCGATACCGGGCATGGCGAGATCAAGTCGATGCACACCATCGGTGAGCTGCGCGGGCAGGGACTTGCCGCCCGCATGCTGGACCATATCGTCGCCGTGGCACGCCAGCGGGGGTATCAGCGTCTCAGCCTGGAGACCGGTTCGGCGGACGGCTTCCGTTCGGCGCGGACACTCTACGCCCGCTACGGCTTCACGCCCTGTGGTCCCTTCTCCTTCTACCCGGATGACCCGGAAAGCTTCTTCATGACGCTTGTCCTCGACTGATGTCGACCGGCCGCTTTCATCATGTGGCGCTGGGCGATGTCGGTTCCACCAATGACGAGGTGAAGGTGCGGCTGGAGATGGCTGATCAGGGCGGGCTGGTGGTCACGGCAGAGCGTCAGATGCAGGGACGCGGACGGCGCGGTCGGGAGTGGACCAGTCCGGCCGGCAATCTCTATTCCTCCTTCGGCTTCTGCCCGACGGTGCCGCTGGCCCGTTTCGCCGAGCTTTCCTTCATTGCCGCGCTCGGCGTGGCTGAGGTGGCCACAGAGGTCCTGCAGGACCGGGCCGCCGTCCGCTGCAAGTGGCCGAACGATGTTCTGGCGGACGGTGCGAAACTGTCCGGCATCCTGCTGGAGACGGCACGCACGCCAGCGGGGCGGGACGCGGTCATAATCGGCATCGGGGTCAATATTGCCTCAGCGCCGACAGGCACACCCTATCCGGCCTTTGCCCTGTCCACCCTTGCACCGGAGACCACGGTCCAGCGGGTTCTTGCCATGTTGAGCCTGCGCTTGACGGCGTGGACGGAAACGTGGGAGAGGCAGGGCTTTGCGGCTGTTCGCCGGGCCTGGCTGGACATGGCTGACGGACTGGGCAAGCCGGTCGTTGCCCGTCTGGCGGATGGCGAACTGCATGGCCTGTTCGAGGGGCTGGATGACGACGGTGCCCTGTTGTTGCGACAGGATGATGACACCTTGAGGCGGATCACGGCGGGGGATGTCTTCCGGCCGCCGCCCCACTGAAGCGCGAATCGAGGAGAGGTCGATGCTGCTGACGATCGACGCGGGCAACACCAATACGACCTTCGCCGTGTTTGACGGTGAGGACATTCTCGGCGAGTGGCGGACAAGCACGAATTCTGCCCGGACCGCCGACGAGTATGGCGTCTGGCTGGCCAGCCTGATGGGGCTGGTGGAAGTCGATGCGAAACAGATCGACAGCGCCATCATCGCCACCGTGGTGCCGCAGGCGCTGTTCAACCTGCGCACACTCTGCCGCCGCTATTACCGTTGCGAACCGATCGTGGTCGGTGATCCGGACGTGGATGTCGGCATCAAGGTGCTGATCGAGAAATCGCGGGAGGTCGGTGCGGACCGCATCGTCAACGCCGTCGGTGTGAAGAAGAAGTATGGCGGCCCGGCGATCATCGTCGATTTCGGCACCGCCACGACGTTCGATATCATCAATGAAGCAGGCGACTATCTGGGGGGCGTGATCGCGCCGGGCATCAACCTCAGCCTCGAGGCCCTGCACATGGCGGCGGCGAAGCTGCCCCGTATCGCGGTGGAGCGACCGGAGCGCGTGATCGGCAATGATACGCAGTCCGCGATGCTGTCAGGGGTCTACTGGGGCTATGTCGGTCTGATCGAAGGGCTGATCAGTCGCATCCGCGAAGAATACGGGCAGCGCATACAAGTCATTGCAACCGGCGGCCTCGCCCCTATGTTCGCCGATGGTACGGACTGCATCGAGGCGATCGATCGTGATCTGACGATGCACGGGCTGCTGGAGATCAGTCGCCGCAACCCAAGGACGCTGTAGTGGGCAAATCGAAATCGAGCAAGGCTGGCGGACATCACGCCTATCGTGACGGACTGGTGATGGTGCCGCTGGGTGGCTGCGGTGAAATCGGCATGAACCTGACCATGTATGGCACGGGCGGGAAGTGGCTGATGGTCGACTGCGGCATGACCTTCGCCGACGACAACCTGCCCGGCATCGACATTGTCGTGCCCGATCCGACCTACGCGGAGACGGAGGCCGAGGATATCCTCGGTCTGGTGATCACGCATGGTCATGAGGATCATCTGGGTGCGGTTCACCACCTGTGGCACCGTTTCAAGTGTCCGGTCTATGCGACACCCTTTGCCGCGGAACTGCTTGTCGGCAAGTTCAGGGAAGCGGGGATCGAGGACGACGTCGATCTGCGCATCGTCCGTGACGAGGGCCCGCTGGAACTCGGCCCCTTCCGCGTGACCATGATCGGCCTGACCCACTCGACGCTGGAGATGCAGGCGCTGGCGATCGAGACGCCGCACGGCACGCTGCTGCACACCGGCGACTGGAAGTTCGATGCGACCCCGATGCTGGGCCCGGCCTCCGACGAGGAGGCGCTGCGGGCATGGGCGAAGAAGGGGATCCGGGCGCTGATCTGCGATTCCACCAATGTCTTCAGTCCCGGCACGTCGGGTTCGGAGGGCGATGTGCGCGACGAACTGGTCAGGACCGTACAGGGGCGCAATGGCCTGGTGGTGGTGACAACCTTCGCCTCCAACGTCGCGCGGCTGGAAAGCGTGGCCTACGCCGCGAAGCAGTCCGGTCGTCACTTCGCGCTGGTGGGCCGGTCGCTGTGGAAATTCTACGAGGCGGCGCGAAAGGTCGGCTATCTGGCGGACATGGACGAGCCGCTGAACGACAAGGAAGCGGCAGCGATGCCGCGGGACAAGGTGCTGCTGCTCTGTACCGGCTGCCAGGGGGAGGCGCGCGGTGCCATGGCGCGCATCGCCAACGATGACCACCCGCAGGTCAACCTGCGCAAGGGCGACGTGGTGATCTTCTCCTCCAAGATCATTCCGGGCAACGACAAGACCCTCTATCGCCTGCACAACCAGCTCGCCCTGAACGAGATCGAGGTAGTGACGGAAAAGGATCGTCCGGTGCATGTCTCCGGCCACCCGAGCCGTGATGAACTGCGGCGCATGTACGAGATCGTGCAGCCGGAAATGCTGATCCCGGTCCATGGCGAGGCGCGCCACCTGATCGAGCAGGCGCGCTATGCGGTGAAGGAATGCGGCGTCCCGGAAGCGCACGTGGTGCTGAATGGCGACATCCTGCAACTGGGGCCGGGCACACCGGAGAAGGTGGGTGAGGTGCCGGTCGGGCGTCTGGCCGTCGATGCCTCCGGACTGGTGCTGACAGCGGCGGAGATGCTGCTGAACCGGCGCAGGCTGAGCCACAATGGTGCCGCCATGATCGTGCTGGTGGTGGATGAGGACAGCGAACTGATCGAGGATCCGCGCATCATCCTGATCGGCATTGCCGAAGGCGCGGAGCATCGCGACCTGATCGCGGACGCGGAACGCGCGATCGAGCGGGAGATGGGCAAGGTCAATGGCCGACGCCCGGCGGATGATGACACTTTGGCCCAGACTGCGGTCCGGGCGCTCAGGAAGGTGGTACGGCAGGCCAATGGCCGCCGGCCGGTAACGGAATGCGAGGTCGTGCGCCTGGAAGAGGGTGAGCGGGTCGCGGCAGGCAAGTGGAAGGAGGCTGTCTGATGATCGGACGTCTGAATCATGTGGCAATTGCGGTTCCTGATCTGGAGGCCGCGACGGCAACCTATCGTGACACGCTGGGGGCGAAGGTCTCCGAGCAGCAGCCGGAGCCGGATCACGGCGTGACGGTGGTGTTCGTGGAACTGGGCAACACCAAGATCGAGTTGCTGCATCCGCTGGGTGAGGATTCGCCCATCGCCAACTTCCTGAAGACCAACCCGTCGGGCGGCATGCACCACGTCTGCTACGACGTGGAGGACATCATTGCCGCGCGCGACAAGCTGAAGGCCGAAGGCGCCCGGGTGCTGGGCGACGGGGAGCCGAAGATCGGCGCCCACGGCAATCCGGTGCTGTTCCTGCACCCGAAGGACTTCTGCGGTACACTGGTGGAACTGGAACAGCCCTGACGGGGGCGGTCTCGGGGGGGCGAGGGTCCAGTCTGACACTTCGGCCTGAGTACGACAGCCCACAACCAACCACGGAACCGAACCATGTCCATCGCCGGCGGCATCGTCATCTACATCATCCTCTGGTGGGTGATCCTGTTCACCACCCTGCCCATCGGTGTGCGCACGCCGGAGGAAGCGGGTGAGGACCTGGTGCCGGGGCAGGCGGACGGCGCGCCGGTGAAGCCGCGCCTGCTGTTCAAGTTCGCCCTGACGACCGCCATTACCACCGTGGTCTTCCTGCTGCTCTGGGCCAGCGACCACTATGGCATCGTGCCCTGGCGGGAGTTCTTCGACCGCAAGCCGTGAGGCTGCACCTTTTCTCTGGCCGTTCCGTCCCTCTCCCCATCCCGACCACCCACGGAAGTATCCTAAAAAGGGTGTTCGGGAGGGGGAGAGGGGCGGACCAGTCCCTCGGACGAGGGCAAATCGGGCCGCCGCTGCATGCCCCCCTGCGGCCCTGTTCCCCTTGACCCCAATACTGCCAGCCATATACCTACGCGGACACTTTCTGCCTTCAGTCATCAGGGATCGGTTTCATGCCAGAGCGCGAGGCCGCTGCGCCATCGTTTCAGGACCTCATTCTGCGCCTTCACAGCTACTGGTCGGCGCGCGGATGCCTGATCCTGCAGCCCTATGACATGGAAGTCGGCGCGGGCACATTTCACCCGGCCACGACCCTGCGCGCACTGGGGCCGGAGCCCTGGAATGCCGCCTACGTGCAGCCGTCACGGCGGCCCACGGATGGCCGCTATGGCGAGAACCCGAACCGCCTGCAGCACTACTACCAGTACCAGGTGATCATGAAGCCGTCCCCGCCGGACTTTCAGGAGCTCTATCTGGGCAGCCTGCGGGAGATCGGTATCGACCCGATGAACCACGACATCCGCTTTGTCGAGGATGACTGGGAAAGCCCGACGCTGGGCGCCTGGGGACTGGGCTGGGAGGTCTGGTGCGACGGCATGGAGGTCAGCCAGTTCACCTATTTCCAGCAGGTCGGCGGCTATGACTGCACGCCGGTCTCGGGCGAACTGACCTATGGACTGGAGCGGCTGGCGATGTATGTGCAGGGCGTCGACAATGTCTACGACCTGGCTTTCAATGCGCCCACCGCCACCACGCCAGGGGTGAAGTACCGGGAGGTGTTTCATCAGGCGGAGGTCGAATATTCCGCCCACAACTTCGAGCACGCCAATACCGAGATGCTGTTCCGCCACTTCACGGATGCGGAGGGGGAATGCATGGCGCTGGCGGATCAGGGCCTGTCCCTGCCTGCCTATGACCAGTGCATCAAGGCGAGCCATGTCTTCAACCTGCTGGACGCGCGGGGCGTCATCAGCGTGACGGAGCGCGCCGCCTACATCGGCCGGGTCCGGGCGCTGGCCAAGCGCGCGGCGGAGGAATGGCTCCGCGCCCGCGGACATCTGCCGGGGGAGGGCTGAGCCATGGCTGAACTGCTGCTGGAACTGTTCTCGGAGGAGATCCCCGCGCGCATGCAGGCGCGGGCCGCCGATGACCTCAAGGGTCTGCTGCTGGAGGCGCTGACCGCCAACGGGCTGACTCATGAGGCTGCGCAGGCCCATTCCACGCCGCGCCGCCTGACCGTCGTGATCAGCGGCATTCCGGAGGCGCAGGAGGACGTGCGCGAGGAACGCCGTGGTCCCCGCGCCGATGCGCCGGAAAAGGCCATCGAGGGGTTCCTGAAGGGCGCAGGCGTCAGCCGTGACCAGGTCGAGGAGCGGGAAAGCCCCAAGGGCACGTTCCTGTTCGCGGTGATCGAGCGTAAGGGACAGGCCACAGCCGAGGTGCTCCCCGGGCTGGTCGAGGGCGCGATCGCGAAGCTGCCGTGGCCCAAGTCGATGCGCTGGGGCGACCGTCCGGAACGCTGGGTGCGCCCGCTGCATTCGATCCTGTGTCTGTTCGGCGGCGCCACCGTCCCCGTGACCTTCGGGCCGGTGACGAGCGGCAATACCACACGCGGTCACCGGTTTCATGCGCCGGACGCCTTTGAGGTGGCGGACTTCGCCGACTATCAGGCGAAGCTGGAAACCGCCCGGGTGGTTCTGGATCGCGAAACCCGCAAGACAATGATCGACAGCCGCGCCCGTGCGCTGGCGGAGGCCGAGGGCCTGACGCTGAAGGATGATCCGGGCCTGCTGGACGAGGTCGCGGGGCTGGTGGAATGGCCGGTGCCGCTGATAGGCAGCATCGACGATGCCTTCATGGATGTGCCGGCGGAGGTTCTGACCACCTCCATGCGCAGCCATCAGAAGTATTTCGCGACGGAAAAGCCTGACGGGTCGCTGGCCCCGCGCTTCATTCTGGTGGCGAACCTGGAAGCGGAGGACGGCGGCACGGAGATCACCGCCGGCAACGAGAAGGTGCTGCGCGCGCGCCTCTCGGATGCGCGGTTCTTCTGGGACCAGGACCAGCAGCGGACGCTGGAAAGCCGCCTGCCGGACCTGAACCCCATCGTGTTTCACGCCCGCATGGGCTCCGTCGGGGCCAAGGCCGGACGCATCGCGGAACTGGCGGCCTGGCTGGCGCCGCAGGTCGGGGCCGATCCGCTGATGACCCGTCGTGCCGGACTTCTCGCCAAGTCCGACCTGACCACGGGCATGGTGGGTGAATTCCCGGAACTGCAGGGGATCATGGGCCGCTATTATGCCAGGCTGGATCAGGAACCGGAGCAGGTGGCGGAGGCGATCCGGTCGCACTACAGCCCTGCCGGTCCTGCCGACGACTGCCCGTCGGACCCGGTTGCCGTTGCCGTGGCACTGGCCGACAAGCTGGACAGCCTGGTCGGTTTCTTCGCCATCGGCGAGAAGCCCACGGGGTCGAAGGACCCCTTTGCCCTGCGCCGCGCCGCCCTGGGTGTCATCCGCATCATTCTGGAGAACGGGTTGAGGCTGCCGCTGGATCCGGCCCTCACCTTTGCGTTCGACGGTATCAAGGGCGATCTGCTGGCGGAGGTCAGTGATGCGGAAACCGTCTCGGCGGAGATCATCGCTTTCATTGCCGAACGGCTGCGTGTGCATCTGCGCGGCGAAGGCGTGCGCCATGACCTGATCGCGGCGGTGCTGGGGCTGGGCAGCGAGGATGATCTCGTCCGGCTGGTGGCGCGGGTTGATGCGCTGACCACCCTGGTGGGGTCGGACGACGGCGCGAACCTGCTGGCGGCCTATCGCAGGGCGGCAAACATCCTGCGGATCGAGGAGAAGAAGGACGGTTTCGCCTGGCAGGGTCCGGCGGACCGTGATCGTCTGGTGGATCCGGCCGAGGTCGATCTGGGTGTTGCCCTTTCCACAGCGGACGAAACAGCGGATGCTGCGCTGCTGGCCGAGGACTTCGCCGTTGCAATGTCTGCGATGGCGGCGCTGCGCGGCCCGGTCGACGCATTCTTCGAGAGTGTGACGGTCAATGCAGACGATCCGGCCTTGCGGGCCAATCGTCTGAAACTGCTGGCTGAAATCCGTGCCACGCTGCACCGGGTTGCCGATTTTTCGAAGATCGAGGGCTGAAGCGATGAGCAAGTGGGTCTACACGTTCGGTGACGGCGCGGCCGAGGGCAGGGCGGACATGCGCAACCTGCTGGGCGGCAAGGGTGCCAATCTGGCGGAAATGAGCAATCTCGGCCTGCCGGTGCCGCCGGGCTTCACCGTCACGACAGAGGTCTGCACCTGGTATTACGACCACGGTCAGAGCTATCCGGCGGAGCTGACCGATCAGGTCCGCGACGCCATGGCAGTGGTCGAGAAGACCGTGGGTGCCGGGTTCGGCGATGCCGAAAATCCGCTGCTGGTTTCCGTCCGTTCCGGCGCGCGGGCGTCGATGCCGGGCATGATGGACACGGTCCTGAACCTGGGCCTGAACGATGTGACGGTGGAGGGGCTGGCCAAGCGTTCCGGTGACCGCCGCTTTGCCTTCGACAGCTATCGCCGGTTCATTCAGATGTACGGTGACGTGGTTCTGGGGGTCGATCACGGCGACTTCGAGGATCTGCTTGAAGGCATCAAGGAGACCCGCGGCGTCTGGCTCGACAATGAACTGACGGTCGCGGATCTGGAACAGCTCGTCAGCCTGTTCAAGGAACAGGTGCAGAAGGCCACGGGCAAGCCCTTCCCGCAGGACCCTGAAGACCAGCTCTGGGGTGCTGTCGGTGCCGTCTTCGGGTCATGGATGAATGACCGCGCCAATACCTATCGCCGCCTGCATGACATTCCGGCGGCCTGGGGCACGGCCGTCAATGTGCAGGCCATGGTGTTCGGCAACATGGGTGAGGGGTCGGCAACCGGTGTCGCCTTCACCCGCGATCCCTCGACGGGAGAGAACATCTTCTTCGGCGAATACCTGATGAATGCGCAGGGTGAGGACGTTGTGGCCGGTATCCGCACGCCGCAGCTCATCACGAAGGCGGCGCGGGAGGCGGCGGGCGAAGAGGCCCTGTCCCTGGAGGAGAACCTGCCCGAGGTCTTTGCCGAACTGGTCAGGGTCTACAAGTCGCTGGAGGCCCACTACCGCGACATGCAGGACATCGAGTTCACGGTGCAGCAGGGCAAGCTGTGGATGCTGCAGACCCGCTCCGGCAAGCGTACCGCGAAGGCTGCGCTGAAGATCGCCGTGGACATGGCCGAGGAAGGCCTGATCGACCATACGGAGGCGGTGAAGCGGATCGAGCCCGGATCGCTCGACCAGTTGCTGCACCCGACACTTGATCCGTCCGCCGAACGCGACGTGATCGCCAAGGGGCTGCCTGCCAGCCCCGGCGCCGCATCGGGCCGGATCGTCTTCACGGCGGACGAGGCCGAGCGTCAGTCCAAGCTGGGTGAGAAGGTGCTGCTGGTGCGGGAGGAGACGAGCCCGGAAGACATCCACGGCATGCATGCGGCAGAGGGTATCCTCACCAGCCGGGGCGGCATGACCAGCCATGCGGCGGTGGTTGCGCGCGGCATGGGGCGTCCCTGCGTTTCCGGTGCCGGTCACATCCGCATCGATCACAAGGTGGGGGAGATGCGGGTGCTGGGCCGTACCTTCCATGCCGGCGACATGCTGACCATCGACGGTGCCACGGGCGAGGTCATGGCCGGTTCCGTGCCGACGATCCAGCCCGAGCTGTCGGGTGATTTCGGCATCCTGATGGGCTGGGCCGACAAGATCCGCAGGCTGCGGGTCCGCGCCAATGCCGAGACACCGCACGACGCCCGCACCGCCCGCGAGTTCGGCGCGGAGGGCATTGGCCTTTGCCGCACCGAGCACATGTTCTTCGACGATGATCGCATCCTGGCGGTGCGGGAGATGATCCTGTCGGAGAAGCTGGAGGGGCGGAAGGCCGCGCTGGCGCGCATCCTGCCGATGCAGCGGGCGGACTTCGTGGAACTGTTCCGCATCATGGCGGGGCTGCCGGTCACGATCCGGCTGCTGGACCCGCCGCTGCACGAGTTCCTGCCCCGGTCGGACGAGGAGATCGAGGGCGTGGCCTCCGCCATGAACGTGGAGTCGGAGCAGATGCGCCGCCGCGCCGCCGAACTGCATGAGTTCAACCCCATGCTGGGGCATCGCGGCTGTCGTCTCGGTATCTCCTTCCCCGAGATCTACGAGATGCAGGCCCGTGCAATCTTCGAAGCCGCCTATCTGGTGGCGAAGGAACTGGGAGAAGCGGTGACACCGGAGATCATGATCCCGCTGGTGGCGACACGGCAGGAGGTCGATATCCTGAAGGCCCGCATCGATGCGGTGGCGACCGCCGTACATGCGGAACAGGGCGGCCGCGAGGTGGAATATCTGGTCGGCACCATGATCGAACTGCCGCGTGCCGCGCTGCGCGCCGCCGACATTGCGGAGTCCGCGGCCTTCTTCAGTTTCGGCACCAACGACCTGACCCAGACCACGTTCGGCATCAGCCGCGACGACGCCGCGTCCTTCCTGGACGCCTATGTCGGTCAGGGCATCCTGCCGAAGGACCCCTTCGTCAGCCTGGATACGGAGGGTGTCGGCGAACTGGTCGAGATCGCTTCGGAGCGTGGCCGGAAGACGCGCCCGGACATCAAGCTCGGCATCTGTGGCGAGCATGGCGGTGACCCGGCATCGATCCATTTCTGTGAGGCGGTTGCGCTGGACTATGTTTCCTGCTCGCCGTTCCGTGTGCCGATTGCCCGGCTGGCGGCGGCACAGGCAACGCTGAACAGCGCGCCGGAGAAGGATGGCTGACAGCAAGAACCTGCTGATCGTCGCCCACGCGCCGTCGCCGAATACCGCACGGCTGCGCGACGCACTGGTTTCAGGGGCGTCGCATCAGGACATCGATGGCGTGGCGGTGGACTGCCGCTCACCGTTTGACACGGAACCGGAGCATGTGCTGCGGGCGGGTGCGATCATCCTGATGACCACCGAGAACCTGGGCTACATGAGTGGCGCGCTGAAGGATTTCTTCGACCGGTGCTACTATCCCTGTCTGGAGGAAACCCAGGGTCGGCCCTTCGCGCTTCTGGTCCGTGCCGGGCATGACGGAACCGGCACCTGCAGGGCTGTGGAGACCATCACCACGGGCCTGCGCTGGAAAGCGGTGCAGGAACCGCTGGTCTGCCGCGGTGACTGGGACGAAGCCTTCGTCGACAGGTGTCACGATCTCGGAATGCTGGTCGCGGCAGGGCTGGAGGCCGGGGTATTCTGAACCGGCGCCTGTTGCAGGGCTGTGACTTCTGAGGCGTTCGGTCGCTGCATCCGCACAAGCCCTTGCGACGTAGGTATATGATGACGATGTGTCGTCGCCTTGTGCTTTGAGCTTTCCGGCAGACTGTCTGCCGTCCGATTGACTGGAGATTTTCCCGATTTCGCTCAACTGCCTGACATTGAACCTGCCAGGTCGTGCACGCATCCTGGGCCTCTGTCTGGCCCTTCTTGCGCTCGCGGGCTGTGAAACGGTTGGCCTGGATCAGATCACGGGCGGCGAAGAGTCGGCGCAGCAGACCCGTCTGGGCGACATCACCTACACAGCGGAGATCGTGGGGCTGCCCGGTGACAAGGACCTTGACGCGGTCGCGCGCGGGGTCCTGAAGACCTTCACGCTGCAGTCCCGTGGCGTGCGCAGCACGGCTGCGCTGCAGCGCCGTGCCGACGGGGACATCAGCGAGTTGCAGCGCATCCTGCGGGCCAGCGGGTACTATGACGCCAAGGTCACGACCGAGGTTGCGGACGGCCCATCACCCGATGTCACCTTCCGGGCGGAACCCGGCGCGCTGTTCACGATCGGCAGCTACAGCATTGCGTTCCGCAAGACGCGCCCGACCCTGCCAGAAGCAGCAGTACTTGACGCGACCGCGGAAATGCCCGCCGGGATCGTGGCGGACGGTGAGAGCATCGTGGAAGCGGAAGCCCGTATCGTCACCTATCTGCAGGAACATGGTTTCCCGCATGCGGCATTTGATTCCCGTGTCGCCCGCGCCAACAGCGAAGCCGGCACACTGGACGTCACGGCAACCTTCCGCAGTGGCCCCTACATCACCTACGGCGACCTGATCATCGAAGGCGAGACGGGCGTAGAACAGGATTACCTGCGGGAAATGATCACCTGGGACAGGGATGCACCGGTCGCCCGCTCCCAGCTCAATCAGTTGCAGGAACGGATGGCGAGCACTGGCCTGTTCAAGACGGTCAGCGTGCGGCTGCCAGCGTACGAGCCGGGCGAGAACGTGGCGGACGGCGCACAGCCCGTGACCGTGAAGGCAAGCGAGGCCAAGGCGAAGTCCATCAGCGGCAGTGTCCGCTATGACACCGATCGGGGTCCCGGTCTCCGGGCCGGATGGCGGCACCGCAACCTGTTTGGCCGGGCGGAGGATCTGCGCACCGAACTGGACCTGTCGCTGGACGAGCAGAAGCTCTCCGCCGAGTTATCGCGCCCGCGCTACCCTTCGGCACGCTGGACGGTCTTCGAGGGCGCGGAGGTGCGCAATACCTTCGACGACGCCTTTGACGAACAGGCCGCCGAGGTGCAGGTCGGCATGCGCACGGGTCTGGAGGACGGCTGGACCGTCAGTGGTGCGATCAAGGGCAGTGTCTCCCTGACCGAGACCGATGTCGAGAGCGACACGGCCTATCTGGTCGGCCTGCCACTCACCGCGCGGCAGGTACGTACCGATGATCCCCTGAACGCGACGAGGGGGCACAAGCTGTTCCTTTCCGCCACGCCCTACATGGGCCTGAATGACGGCTCGCCGACCTATTTCGGATCGGTCTCCGCCGGTGGTTCCTACTACCTGCCGGTCATCGGCAAGGACAGTCTGGTGCTCGCCACCCGCGCACGGGTCTCCTCCATCCTCAGCGGTGATCTGCAGGATGTGCCGGTCAACCAGCTTCTGTTCGCAGGTGGCGGCAGTTCGGTACGCGGCTTCGGTTTCCGCTCCATCTCTCCGGTTGATCTCGGCGACGAGACCGGTGGCCGGTTCCTGGCCGAGACCGGGCTGGAGACACGGATCAAGGTCACGGACAGTTTCGGCTTCGTCACGTTCGTGGACGCGGGCGTTGTCGAGGAAGAGCCGTTTCCGAACTTCAAGGAGCGGGTGAACGTCGGCGTGGGGGGTGGTCTGCGGTACTACAGCCCCGTCGGACCGATCCGTTTCGATCTGGCCTTCCCGCTGCATCGGCGCGCGGGTGACAGTCTGTTCGAGTTCTACATCAGCCTCGGACAGGCGTTCTGATGTGGCGTCGTCTGCGCAAGATACTGCTCTGGTCGCTGGCGGTGCTGCTGACACCGGTCCTGCTGCTTCTGGTCGGCCTGTTCTGGTTTCTGGAGGTGGCGGGGGAGGATAGCTGGACCGCGGCGCTGGATCAGGGGCTGGCGGCGGCGAGCACACCGGGCGAAATGGAGATCGCGGCCAGCGGCTTTCGCCGTGACGATGCAGGTGTGATCCATCTGGGCCGTCTGCAGATGGCCGACGGGGAGGGCGTCTGGCTGACGCTGGATGACCTGGCGCTGGACTGGGATCTGGGTGCGCTGCTCGGCGGTGCCCTGACGGTCGAGAGCCTGACTGTCGCGCGCGTCGATGTCAGTCGCGCGCCGGTTGGTTCCGTGCCGGTGGAGCCGGAACCGGACGATCCGACACCCCTGCTGGAATCCTTTGAATGGCCGCGTGCGCCGCTGCCCGTAAGGCTTGACCTGCTGCGCGTCGATGCCCTGTCGCTGGGCGATGACCTGGTGCCGGGCGGCGCCCGTTTCTCGGTCAAAGGTTCGGTACGTGATGCCGGCACCGATCAGCGCGTCACCCTGAATGTCGAGCCACTGGATCTGAAGGCGAGCTTCGCCCGCGTGGACGTGGCGCTGGACTTCGGCACGCGGCAGTCGCGGATCACCATGGCCGCCGACCTGCCTGTCCTTGCGCCCTTGTCGGAGCCGCTGGGGATCACCACCGATGAACGCCTGTATCTGAATGTGGAGGGGGGCGGTCCCTTCGGTTCCGCCACCATAGACCTCTCGCTGACGGTGGAGCGTGTTGCCGACCTGCTGCTGGGCCTGCGACTCAGCGCCGACCCGGCGACGGGCTGGGCACTGGATGCGGATGGTGTTGCCAATCTGCTGGCGGCGGCACCCGTGCCGACCGACCTGACCGGGGAGACGATCCCGTTCCGACTGGCGGCGCACGGGGCCGATGAAACCGAACTGCAGCTTGCCCGTCTGGAAGTCTCGACGGCTTCTGCCTCCCTCAGTGCCAGCGGTTCAGTCGATCTCGATGCCGGGACGGTCAATCTTGGCAGCACCGTGGATGTGCATCGCCATCCTGCGCTGGACGCGCTGCTGGCCGGTGCAACATTCGGTGCCGCGCGGATCGAGGCCCAGGTCAGTGGCGCGCTGGACAGTCCTGATCTTTCGGTTGCGGCAGACCTTCGCGAGCCCGCGTTCGGTGACATGGGCGCACGAGCCATCAGCCTGAAGGTCACCGGGGGCCTGAAGGACGCCGACTTCGACGGGGATGTCGCCGTCGATCTGACCGAACCATCGCTCGGCGATCCCGGACTGGATGTCCTGCTTGGGCCGTCGCCCCGTCTGACGGCGCATGTGACGGCAGGCGCCGCACAGGCCCGTGTCACGGCCCTGGATCTGACGGCGGCGGCGTTTGGCCTGTCCGGCGACGTCTCGACGCCCCTGCCGGAGCCGAAGATCGATGGGGAACTCGTGCTGCTGGTGCCGGAGCTGTCGAAGCTGCCCGGCGCTGATGCGGCCCTCCGTCAGGGCAGTGCCCGGCTGGTCGTCACCGCGGATGGTGTTGTCCCGGAAGGTGGCGGTGAGATACGTCTGGCAGGCGGTCTCACCGGTCTCTCGTTCATCGACGACGTGATCCAGTCGGCCGTCGGGCCGAATGTGAAGCTGACAGCTACTGCACGGCCGCTTGCGGCAGGTGCGGCGATGCTCGATCTCTCGGTTGCCACCGCGTCCGGGCCTGCCCTGACCATTGATGCGGGCCTGGATGCCGCCGGTTCGGTGAAGGGTGAGTACGGGCTGGACATGGCGGCGGTCCCGGGCGGTCTGGTGCCGGAAGGGGTGCTGATCGAAGGCCCCATCCGCCTGCGCGGCAGGGTCTCCGGCACGGCGGACGCCCCGCGCACCCAGGGCCGCCTGGAACTGGCCGCCGTCGGCAGTGACGAAATCAGACTCGCCGGGCCTGTGCTGGCCTATGACTTCAGTGATCTGGCCACCGATCCGTCCGGCAACCTGAGCCTGGACGGCCAGTGGGGTGAGGAGGTGCTGGATGTCGATCTGCGGCTCGCCATGCGCAATGCGTTCCAGCAGGCTGACGTGCCGTCGCTCTCCGTCTCGCTCGCCGGGCTGACGCTGGAGGGCAACGCCTCCGCTGACCTGAGCACACCGGGCTATCGCGCCAATCTGACGGCGGCAAGTGACGAGCTTTCGCGTATCGCCGCCCTGTTCGACGTCCCGCTTGCCGGTGCCCTGAATGCGACCGTGACGGTGCAGCCCGAAGGACAGGATCACGGCGCGGACATCGATGTGACGCTGCAGCGTCTGGAAGCCACCGACGCGGGCGCGACCGTGGCGGAGGTGCGTCTGGCAATGCACCTCGCGGCATTGCTCTCTCCGACGCCGACCATGCAGGGTGATCTGACCGTGCAGGACATTCGGGCAGATGGGGCACGGATCGGGAAGACGGAGGCCCGGATCGGAGGTACCTTCTCACGCCCGACCATCGACCTCAGCGTGTCTGCGACCGAACCTGAACCAGCGCGCCTGACCACCCGTATCGTGGCTGATCTTGCCGGTGCGGAAGGCCCATTGATCGATGTCGAGAACCTGCGTCTCGAAGGCAATGAAGCGGCCATCGAGGCCGTGCAGCCATTCAGTGTCCGGGTGGGTGAGACCATCGTGCTTTCAGGGCTGCGGCTGGGCACCTCCTTTGGCGGTGAAGTGATTGCAGATGCGCGCTACGCGCCTGACCTGCTGGACGCCACGGCCCGGATCAGTGCTCTGCCGCTGGGACCGCTGGCCGCGATTGGCGGCGTTGGCGGTCTGCAGGGCATGCTGGCAGCCGATGTGCGCTTTGACAGCACGGCGGCGGATGAGAAGGCCAGGCTGTCGGTGCAGGTTGATGACCTGCACCCCCCCGGCGACGAGATCGGTGCAAGCTTCGACATCGCGCTCGATGCCAACTGGAACGGGCAGACCGCGCGGGCCGGTACCCGCATTACAGGTCCATTCGAATCCCCCCTGGTGGCAGAAGTCAGTGCGGAGGTCCGACAGGGGCAGGGGACATTCCTGCCGGAACCCGCACCGGGCGGCGCATTGCAGGGCAGCATCGACTGGACCGGAAGCCTGGCAAAGCTGATGCAGTTGCTGCCGGAGGGGGATCACCTGCTTGAAGGCACGGCCAGTGTTGCCGTGGATGTTTCCGGCACCATCGGGGCTCCCGTCATGCAGGGTAACGTCGCGATCTCCGATGGCCGCTACGAGAACCTGATGACCGGCACGATCCTGGAACGCCTCACACTGACCACGGCCTTCGCCGACAGCGGTGTGGGAGAACTTGAACTGTCCGCTGTCGATCCGGCGGGCGGAAGCGTGAGCGGCAGTGGCACGGCGCGGTTGCTGGGCGCAGATCGGCGGGCCAGCGTGAAGGTCACACTCGACAGGCTGCGCGCGGTCAGTCGGGAGGAGGCGACGATCCTGGTTTCCGGCAATACCGATGTCACCTGGGACGGCAGTCTGGTGCAGGTGGTGAACCGGACGACGATTGACGAGGGCGAGATCCGCCTCATAACCGATAACCTGCCGCCCAGTGTTGTCGATATCGAACTGGCGCGGGACAGCGATGCCGCGCCAACCGGTGATTCCGGCGAGGAACCGGTGGATGAACTGCCCGTGGCGCTGGATGTGGTGGTCGATGCCCCCGCGCGGCTGTTCGTGCGCGGTCGGGGCCTCGACAGTGAATGGAGCGGCAAGGTCACGGTAATGGGCCACCTGCCGGAACCGCAGGTGGATGTGAACATCGGCGTCGTGCGCGGTCATCTCTCCCTGCTGGGCAAGGACTTTCAGGTCTCGACCGGGGAGATCGGGCTGACCGGGGACATGCAACCGCGCTTCAACATCGCGCTGACCCGCCAGAGCGGTGACATGGAAGGCACGATCAGCATCTCCGGCAGCCCGGCGAAGCCCGAGATTGCCTTCTCCTCGACCCCCGAACTGCCGGAGGATGAGGTGCTGCCGCGTCTGCTGTTCGACAAGTCGGCCCAATCCATGAGCCCGCTGGAGGCAATCCAGCTTGCGCAGAGCATCAATACCCTGACCAACGGCGGTGACGGGGCAACCGACAAGCTGCGGGAGGCCGTGGGCCTCGACGTCCTGCGTGTGGAGGAAGGCGCCGACCCGGACTCCTCCGGCTCCGTCGCGGTCGGCCGGTACGTGCGGGAAGGGGTCTATGTCGGGGCGAAGCAGTCGCTGGACTCGGAGGCCGGCAGCGTTGTCGTGGAGATCGACGTGCTGCCCAACCTGAAGGTCGATGCGGAGGTCGGTCGCGGCGGCGGTGGCAGCACCGGCCTGACATGGGAACGGCGTTACTGAGCCATCCGGAAAAAAAGTTCCTGCTTTTCCTGAGACCGGTGATCCGGTCCCTGCCACGGGGCGTAACAGTCTCAGAGTTGCCTGTGGTTCAGTTCATCAGGCATCCGGTCTCCCCCAAGACCATGACTGGTGCGGGGGGCATGTCACTCCCTCCCCCTCGCGACATGTCCCCCGCCCCCTTTCGAAATTCCCTCCCGGAACTGGACCCGACACCGCCCGCGCGCGATGATGGCCCGATCAGTCAGTCTCTTGGGGCAGGGGAAAAGAATCATGAAATACGTACGTCTGGGTAACACGGGTCTGAAGGTCAGTCGCCTCTGTCTCGGCTGCATGACCTATGGCGATCCCTCGAAGGGCAATCACAGCTGGGTGCTGCGTGAAGATGAATCGATGCCCTTCTTCCGGGAGGCCTGGGAAGCCGGCATCAACTTCTTCGACACCGCCGACATGTACTCGCTCGGCGCGTCGGAGGAAGTGACCGGGCGGGCGCTGAAGCAGCTCGGCTCCCGCGATACCCAGGTGATCGCGACCAAGGTCTTCAACCCTATGAGCGACGACCGCAATGACCGCGGTCTCTCGCGCAAGCACATCATGAAGAGCATCGACGGCAGCCTGAAACGGCTTGGCACCGATCATGTCGATCTCTACCAGATCCACCGCTTCGACTATCAGAGCCCCATCGAGGAGACGATGGAGGCGCTGCACGACTGCGTGAAGGCGGGCAAGGTCCGCTACATCGGTGCCTCGTCCATGTGGGCGCGGCAGTTCATCCAGATGCAGCATGTGGCGGAGATGAACGGCTGGACGAAGTTCGTGTCGATGCAGAACTTCTACAATGCGGTCTATCGGGAGGAGGAGCGGGAGATGATTCCGTTCTGCCATGAAACCGGTGTCGGCCTTATCCCCTGGAGCCCGATGGGACGTGGTTTCCTGACCCGGCGGCACGCGGAGAAGACCATCGGTGACACGGCGCGTGCGACGTCTGATCCGGTCGCGGCCCGTGTCTTCGGACGTGACGAGGACTTTGCCGTGGCCGACGCGGTCGGAGACGTTGCAGACGCGCGCGGAGTGCCCATGGCGCAGGTGGCGCTGGCCTTCGTGCTGGCCAATCCGGCGATCACGTCCCCGATCATCGGTGCCTCCAAGCCCGGCCACATGGCGGATGCCCTGGCGGCGCTCTCTCTGGAACTGACCGATGAGGAAATGCAGGTGATCCGGGACGCCTATCGCCCCAATGACGTGAAGGGGCACCAGTGATCGACATCGACCGCTGCCGGGCGGAGACGCCGGGCGTGGCCAACGTGCTGCACTTCAACAATGCGGGCGCCGGGCTGATGCCCGCGCCCGTGTTGCAGTCGGTGAAGGACCATCTGGATCTGGAGGCCGCGATCGGCGGTTACGAGGCGGCGGACCGGGCACGTTCCTCCATTGACCGGACCTACAGCGCCATCGCCCGGTACCTGAACTGTGACGCAGGCGATGTGGCCGTCATGGAGAATGCGACCGTGGCGTGGAACCAGGCGTTCTTCGCCGTGGCCGACCGCATGAAGCCCGGTGACCGCATCCTGACGGCGGAGGCGGAATATGCCTCCAACTATCTGACCTACTTGAAGGTCGCGGCGCAGAAGGGTGTCTCCGTCGAGGTGGTGCCGAGCGATGCGGATGGGGTGCTGGACGTGGCGGCGCTGTCGCGGATGCTGGACGGCGGCGGGGTTGCGCTGGTTGCGGTGACGCATGTCCCGACCAACGGCGGGCTGGTCAATCCGGCGGCGGAGATAGGAAAGCTGACCCGTGCGGCAGGTGTTCCCTATCTGCTGGATGCCTGCCAGTCGGCGGGGCAGCGGGTGCTGGATGTGCAGCAGATCGGCTGTGATTTCCTGACGGCGACAGGGCGGAAGTACCTGCGCGGCCCCAGGGGGACCGGCTTCCTCTATGCCCGGCCGGAAGTCGCCGCGCGGTTCGAGCCACCGGTGATCGACCTGCACTCGGCCACCTGGACCGCCCGCGAATCGCTGGAGTGGCAATCCGGTGCCCGGCGGTTCGAGAACTGGGAGTTCAACGAGGCCGGGCGCATCGGACTGGGTGTCGCTGTCCATTACATGCTGGATGTGGGTATTGCGGAGATCGAGGCACGTGTGACAGGGCTGGCCGAACAACTCCGCGCGCGACTGGCCGAGACTGCCGGTGTGCGGGTGCACGATCTGGGGCGGGACCGCTGCGGAATCACGACCTTCACGGTTGACGGCATGGAGCCGCTGGCGGTGAAACAGGCACTCTTCGCCCGACAGATGAACGTCACCACCAGCACACCGAGCAGCACGCGGATCGACATGGAACGGCGACGGATCAGCGGACTCGTCCGCGCCTCCGTTCACTACTACAATACTGAAGTGGAGATTGACCGCTTCGTCGAAGCGGTCGCGGAGGAAGCTGGGAGGCAACAATGACACCCAAGGAACGGGCAGCGGCACGCGACAACGCCGTCAAGGCGGCCATGATGCAGGTACGTGCGATCGAGGTCGCGCAAGGGGTCACCCGCCAGTCCATCGCCGACATGCGCGATGTGCTGATCGAACTGGCCAAGCGCCGGGACCTGTTCCCGCTGGAGGACTTTCCGCCACCGGAGGCAACGACGGAGCGCAAGAACGCGCTTTATCGCCTGTCGGAGGATGCAGACCACCGTTTCGCGCTCTATGCACAGCTCTCCATGGGCGGCACCAACTCCCCGGCGCATGATCACACCACCTGGGCGGTGATCGTGGGCATGGAAGGCAAGGAACTGAACCGTCTCTATGATCCTGCCGATGATGGCGGTGTGGCGGAGAAGGACCAGTTCGTCGTCGAGGCCGGGACCGGGCTGGCGCTGATGCCGGACGATCTGCACTCGATCCATATCGACGGCTCCGAACCGGTGCTGAATTTCCACATGTACGGGCTGGCGCTGGAGCAGCTGGAGCATCGCCGCTACTACAAGCCCGAGACCGGTGAATGGAAGCATTTCCCCGCCTCCGAAGGCATTCGCGATCTGCCGATGCCGGCATGAAGAGCCTGACAGCCCCGGCGTTGCGCGCCCGTCTGACCGACGGGCAGGAAATCGCCCTGATCGACGTGCGGGAGGAAGGCGCCTTCTCCAGGGAGCATCTGTTCCTCGCCGCCTGCATCCCGTTGAGCCATCTGGAATTCCGCGCGCCGCGCATGGTGCCGCGTCGGACGGTGCCCGTGGTGGTGACGGACCATGGCCCGTCGGACAAGGGACTGGCGGAACGCGCCGCTACCCGGCTGGCGGATATGGGCTATTCGGATGTTTCCGTGCTGGTCGGCGGAACGGCGGGCTGGCGGGCGGAGGGATACGAGGTCTTCTCCGGCGTCAATGTCCCCTCGAAGGCTTTCGGTGAATTCGTCGAACATCACTACGACACACCACGTATCGAGGCGGCGGAACTTCAGCGGATGAAGGACAGCGGCATGGACCTCGTCATTCTCGACAGCCGTCCGATGCCCGAATTCAACCGCATGTCGATCCCCGGCGGTGTGGACTGTCCGGGGGCGGAGCTGGTCTATCGTGTCCATACGCTCGCCCCTGATCCGAACACCACCGTGGTGGTCAATTGCGCCGGTCGCACCCGTTCCATCATCGGCAGCCAGTCGCTGATCAATGCCGGCATTCCCAATCCGGTCATGGCGCTGAAGGATGGCACCATGGGCTGGCAACTGGCGGGACTGACCTGCGCCAGCGGGGAGACCGAACATGCGCCTGAGCCGGAAGGGGAGGCGCTGCAGGCCGCGAAGGACCGTGCCGCGCATGTCGCCGACCGCTTTGGTGTGCGCCGGACGGACAGCGCCACGGTGGCCCGCTGGCAGGCCGAGACGGACCGCACCACCTGCCTGCTGGACGTGCGCACGGTGCAGGAGTTCGAGGCCGGTCACTGGCCCGGCGCGCATCACGCACCGGGCGGACAACTGGTGCAGGCGACTGATGAATATGTCGCCACCCGCAATGCCCGGATCGTGCTGGCGGATGCGGAGGATGGCGTGCGCGCCACCATGACCGCTTCGTGGCTGATCCAGCTTGGCTGGACGGACGTGCATGTGCTGGCCGAACAGCCGACCGCGCCGGAAGTCGGCCCGGTGGATGTGGAACCGGCCCTGTTCCGACCGGCGGAGACACTCTCGGTCGCCGAGATGCAGGCCGTCATCGACTCGGGCGAACCGGCAGCGGTCGTTGACCTGACGGAGAGCCTGACCTTCCGCAAGGGACACATTCCGGACGCCTACTGGACCGTGCGTTCACGCCTGACGGAGAGCATGGTGGCGCTGGCGCATGTCGGGCTGATCCTGCTGACTTCCCCCGATGGCCGATTGGCCCACTATGCGGCGCATGAACTGCGCGCCGCGCGGCCGGATCTGGTCGTCCGCGTCCTCGAAGGCGGAACCGCCGCCTGGGTCGCTGCCGGTCAGCCCATGGAACCCGGCCTCGACCGCGCCCTGACCGACACCGATGACGTCTGGTGGAAACCCTATGACCACCAGGGCGGCGTCCGGCAGGCGATGGAAGACTACCTGACCTGGGAAGTCGGTCTGGTCGAGCAGGTCAATCGCGACGGACTGGTCGAGTTCAGACGCTTCGATTGAACAGCCGGGTTGTGACCGGTCAATAGCCGAACATGTGGTCCAGGCTGAAGGCGATGCCGGGGCGAAGCAGGCCGTGGAAGCCGAACAGGCGACAGGTGGTGTCGCGGATCTGGACGTAGGCGTCCGGACCGGCGGCCTTCAGGTCAGCGGCGTCGAAGGTCTCTGACACGCGCCAGTGGCGGGAGCCACCGCAGGGAATCGCGATGCGCTTCGTCACCACCATTTCGCCCGCGCCGCTGAACAGGTTCAGGTCGGTGCTGGACTCCGGCGCCCAGGGCAGGGACGCCGGGTAGAGCAGGTGACACATGGCATCCGCCGTCTCGCCGCCCAGCCGCAGGAACAGGCGGGTGGAGAGGCCCGGCGGGCGACCGGAATAGGACTGCGGCTCGTCGCGGAAGACCAGCGGCATGTTGAACATGTGCGCGCCGAAGATGGTCTCGGCGCGATGGCCGCTGGCCCGCTGCTCGACCCGGGCGAGGGCATGCAGCCAGCCGTCCGCCTCGCCACCATCGCGGAAGTCATAGAGGAATTCCACGTGACCGGTGCCGGAGGGCAGTTCGGCGGCGGCTTCCTTCATCCAGGCATCGACATCGATGGCGATGGAGTCGCGGCGCGCGACCCGGCCGAGGAACTTCTCGGCAACGCAGGTACCGTTGGCGTCGATCAGGTCGGCCCGGATCGGCAGTTCCATCTGGGTATCCGCCATCGGCGTCGGCAGGCAGAAGGTCCGGAACTCATCCACCGGCAGCACCGGCAGGGGCATGATGTAGCCCTTCCCGAACAGGGGGGCGTTCTCCCGGATATCGGGGTCCGGTTTCAGGTCAACCCGTTCCACGTTCGCGTGCGCGATGCGGCGGCGGCCCGAGGCACGCTGGATCACCTCATAACGCGGACGGACGAAATAGCGCCCGGCCTGCAGTTCGATCTGATCGGGGAAGCGGGCATCGGGCAGCATGGCGCCGACATCGACCGCGACGGTTCCGAACGGGGGCACGCTCTCGTCGTAGGTGGTGACATCCTGGCCACCGACCAGGTTGAAACCGATCACCCCGGCGGGAATCTCGATCGGATGGCTGTTCTGCACCCAGAGGATCAGGTCCTCGTTCTCGTCGGGCGCAGGCACGCCGGAATAGAGGTCGGCGGGCCAGGCATTGGCGTCATGGGTACAGCTCAACTGCTCCGCCGCGTCGCCATAGACGTCCAGCGCATATTTGACGATCTCGTGCCCCCTGATGCGCACCGCATGCATGAAGAGGGTGCCCGCGAAATCGTCGAGGCCAAAGCGCTGCCGTACCTCGGCGCTGTCGATGGTGATGGTCTCGAACGGGCGGGTCAGAGGCTCTTCCCACTCCGCCAGCGTCACGCCGTCGCCGCTGATCAGACGGCACCAGAGTGCCGGATCCTCGGCCCCGTAGCCGGACCAGTAGTTGGCTGTGACGATGCGGGTGTGCAGGCCGTCGCCGTCGCGCAGGAAGCCGAAGTTGGTGGCGAAGTTCAGCGCATCCACGTAGGCCTTCGGCTGTGACAGCATGGTCTCGGGCAGCCGCAGCGGGTCCAGCGTCTCGATGCGCTTGCCGGTGGGCAGGATGTGTTTCAGGTGCTGCAGGAAGCTGCCGCCATCGAAGGCGGTGATCAGCAGCGTATCGAAATCGTCACCGATCTCGGTCACCGGACGCGCGGTCAGGCCAAAGGCTTCCCGGCCCACATGCTCGATCTGCTGCACCAGATAGGCGACAGGCGACAGCCCGGCCAGATCATGAAACACGTCCACCGTCTCCGCGTCGCCCAGCGGATCATAGATCGCGATCCGGCCCGCATCGGCCAGGGCGGCACGCCAGCCTTTCGCAAGATCGGCGGTGATCGGGTGGCCCAGCGCCTTGAACAGGGTCAGGCCGCCGGAGTTGTTGCCGGGACGCCAGCCCGCGCGGTGGTCGGCATTGCGGAACGTCTGGATATTGAGGGTCATGGTCGGACCTATCGCATGCTGCTTGCGCGACTGGCAAACGGGTTGAAACGCTTCAGCTTGGCGGAGACGCGGTGCCGCGCCTTCTCCTTGTCCGCTACCGCCTGGCTGGTCACCCAGTTGATCTGGATGGAGCGCCGGGTGCCCTCGAACGGTTCATGGCCGTGCCAGGAGGAATCCGAACGCTTGAAGATCAGCAGGTTGCCGGACGAAGGCTCGATCTCCTCCGCGAAGTCATTCAGGTCGGTGCCGGAGCGGAGCACGCGCAACCGCCCGCCTTCCGCCTGCCAGGGCGGATTGAGGTAGATCAGGACCGTGATCAGCTTGGTCTTCGAATCCGTGTGGATCTGCCCGTCCTTGCGCTGGGCCGCACCGCGCACGGTGCAGGTCATCGGACGGCCGGTCAGGTCGATGTCGAACTTCTCCGCGACGGCATCGCGGAAGTCATCCTGCGCCAGCCGCTCCAGCAGTTCGGCGAACCGGGGACCATATTCCAGTTCCTCGATGGGGAACGACCCCGGCAGATTCAGATCGGGAAAGTCTTCGGCGATTGATTCGAGTGTGTCGACGGGGACGAAGTTCTCCACCATCACATAGCTGTAAGGGTCGGTCTTCAGCGGGGTTTCCCGCAACCTCTCCATCTCGATCCGGGTCATCGGACCCTGTCCTCCTGGCTCATGCCGGCCGATCAGCGAGCCTGTCCCGCACGGCCTTGGCGACCATCGCGGTATCATCCAGCGGAGAGTAAGTCCAGTTTTCCAGCCTTCCCCGGAAGGGGCGGGTCAGTCCGTCGCGGCTGAGGGCATCGTGAAAACGGGCGAACTTGGCGTTGCCGCCTTCCAGATCGACCACGAAGACCGGCTTTCCGGTGGCGCAGGCCTCCGAGACCATATTGACGGAGTCGCCGGTCACGACCACCGCATCCGCCAGTCCCAGCCAGCCGAGGTAGGGGTTGTCGCCCTTGCCGTCGTGCCAGAGGTACGGCAGGTCATGCAGCGCCGCTCGCAACCTCTGCCCCAGTGCCGTGTCGGTCCGGCGGGAGGGGGTGAGCAGCAGTCCGGCACCGGTCTCTGCCACAAGCTGCCGCAGATCCGCCGCGAGCCGGTCGATCACGGCCTCCGTCATGCGGAAGACGCTGTTGTCCCCGCCGAGAGAGACCATCACATGCGGCCGGGGCAGGTCGCCGATGCCGGCCCTGAACCGTTCCGCTTCCTCGGCAAGCCGGGCCGGGCTCACACGTCCGAGCGCACCGTAGGTCTGGATCACGTTGGGGCCGGTCAGGCGGTCATGACGCGGGGCCACGACCAGGTCGAAACGCGCCGGCGAGACGCCTGGGTTCTGGAGCTGGACGCAGAATGTCGCGCCGCCCGAAAGCCGTCGGATGGCCATGGCCGGGGCCACGGTCTGACGCCCGGTCGCGATCAGCAGGTCCGGCCAGGGCGGGGTGAGGGGGTCGGAATCCGCAGCCAGCGACTTCAGCGGCGCGAGCCACAGTTGCGGCGGCAGGCTGCGCCATGGCTGCCGGATCGAGAGCTGGCGGAGCGATGGCGTGACGCCCAGCGCCTCAGCCAGGCCGAGACACTGGTTCACCATGCCCTGCTTGCCGTCGCACAGCGCCCAGGTCGTCGGCCGGAGGTCGGTATCGTCGCGTGTCATCCTGGCATTCATCCAAAAACGGAAACGCCGGAGCCAGCATGGCTGGCCCCGGCGCTCCACCGACGCCGAAGCGCCGGGATCTTCGTCAGCGATGTGATCGCAGGGAAATCCCTTACGACTGGTCGCCTTCGTTCTCGCCACCTTCCATGCGGGCCTTCAGGGCCGCACCGAGGATGTCGCCGAGGCTCGCGCCGGAATCGGAGGAACCGAAGTTGGCAACGGCTTCCTTCTCTTCCGCGAACTCCAGCGCCTTGACCGACAGGTTGACCCGGCGGGTCTTGTTGTCGACGCTGATGATGTTCGCATCGATCTTGTCGCCCACCGCATAGCGGTCGGGACGCTGCTCGGAGCGATCACGGCTGAGGTCGTTCTTGCGGATGAAGCCCGGCAGACCGGTCGAGGTCTCGACCTCCAGCCCGGCTTCCATGACACGCACGACGGAACAGGTGACGGTCTCGCCACGCTTCATCGACTTGGCATCGGCAAACGGATCGTTGTCGATCTGCTTGACGCCCAGGCTGATGCGCTCCTTGTCGATGTCCACGTCCAGAACCACGGCACGGACCATGTCGCCCTTGTCGTATTCGTTCATGGCCTGCTCGCCCGGGACATCCCAGGACAGGTCGGACATGTGGACCATGCCATCGATCTCTTCTTCCAGGCCGACGAACAGACCGAACTCGGTCTTGTTCTTGATCTCGCCCTCGACGATCGTGCCCTTCGGGTGGCTGGCGGCAAAGGCATCCCACGGATTGTCCATGGTCTGCTTCAGGCCAAGGCTGATACGGCGCTTGTCCGGATCGACCTCCAGCACCTGCACGGAGACTTCCTGGCTGGTGGAGACGATCTTGCCCGGATGGATGTTCTTCTTGGTCCAGGACATCTCGGAGATGTGGATCAGACCTTCGACACCCGGCTCCAGCTCCACGAACGCACCATAGTCGGTGATGTTCGTGACGCGACCGTCGAAGCGGACGTTGACCGGATACTTGGCGGCAACGCCGTCCCACGGATCCGTCTGCAGCTGCTTCATGCCCAGGCTGATGCGCTGGGTTTCCTTGTTCACCTTGATCACCTGGACCTTAATGGTCTCGCCGATCGTCAGCACCTCGCTCGGGTGGTTGACGCGACGCCAGGAAATGTCGGTGACATGCAGCAGGCCGTCGATACCGCCCAGGTCAACGAACGCACCGTAATCGGTGATGTTCTTGACCACGCCGTCGCAGACCATGCCCTCTTCCAGGCGCTGGATCAGCTCGCTGCGGGCTTCCGCGCGGGTCTCTTCCAGAACGGCGCGGCGCGACACCACGATGTTGCCGCGGCGGCGATCCATCTTCAGGATCTGGAACGGCTGCGGCGTGCCCATCAGCGGGGTCACGTCGCGGATCGGGCGAATGTCCACCTGGCTGCCGGGCAGGAACGCCACGGCGCCGGACAGGTCGACCGTGAAGCCACCCTTGACGCGGCCGAAGATCATGCCCTCGACACGCTCGTTGACCTCGTAGGATTTCTCCAGCTTGGCCCAGGCTTCCTCGCGGCGGGCCTTGTCGCGGCTGATGACGGCTTCGTGCATGCCGTTCTCGATCCGCTCCAGATAGACCTCGACCTCGTCACCGACCTTGACTTCGGCGGGACGGCCACCGACCTGGAATTCCTTCAGCGGAACCCGGCCTTCGGTCTTCAGGCCGACGTCAACAACGACAAAGTCGTGCTCGACGGCCAGGATGGTTCCGCGAATGACGGAGCCCTCAAGATTGCTTTCGGAGCCATAGGTTTCGTCCAGGAGGGCGGCAAAGTCCTCCCGTCCCGGGAACTGCTCGGCAGCTCCGACGGATACGTCGCTCATATAGTGATTTCCTTTCTCGCGGCCCTTCGCTGGGATTTGCCAGTTGCCTGGCTACGATCGGGCCGTTCGCACTCTGCAGGCGGGACATTCAGACCTCAGGCCTGACGCTCCAACCGCGCCGTAACCAGCTTACGGGCTGCGAAGAACGCGGCCTCTATATCCAATTCCGTTGTATCGAGCAAGTCCGCATCTGCTGCGGGTTTCAGCGGAGACGTGGCGCGGTTCGTGTCGCGTTCGTCCCGCGCGCGCAGATCCTGCAGCACATTCTCCAGCGTCACGTCGGTTCCGCGGGCCACCAGTTCGGCATGGCGCCGCGCCGCGCGCGCGGCCGCCGTTGCGGTCACGAACAGCTTTGCCGTCGCGTCCGGGCAGACCACCGTGCCGATGTCTCGCCCATCCAGCACCGCGCCTGCTGCCCCGTCGGGCGGTGTCAGGGCGAAGGCCTGCTGGAACGCGAACAGGGCATCGCGCACGGGCTGCAGGGCCGCAACCTTCGATGCCATGTTGCCGGTCGCTTCCTCGCGCAGGGCGGGGTCGGAGAGATCGCCGGGCGTGATGCCCTGCGCCGCAGCCACTGCCGCGTCGACATCGCTGCCATCTTCACCGGCGCGGATCAGCCGCAGGGCGGTCGCGCGATAGAGACCGCCGGTATCCAGATAGGCGAAGCCGAGATCCGCCGCCAGCCGCCGCGCCAGCGTCCCCTTGCCGGAAGCGGTCGGTCCATCGACGGCCACCACAGGTGTCATGCCTTGCCGTCCAGCCTGGCCTGCTGCATCTCGCTGCGGCGCACCTTGCCCGCATCGTCGCGCAGGGGCTCGTTCACGAACTCGAAGCTGCGTGGAATCTTGTAGCGCACCAGCCGCTCCGCCAGGAACGCCACCAGTTCGTCCTGGGAAATTCCGCCGGGCGCATCGACAATGCCATGGATGCGGTTGCCCAGATCCTCGTCCGGCAGGCCGATCACCACCGAGGAGCGGACGCCGGGGAACTGGTCGATCGCCGCCTCCACCTCCGCCGGATAGATGTTGGCGCCACCGGCCAGGATCATGTCCTTGCGCCGGTCGGTCAGATAGAGGTAGCCGTCGGCATCGACGTAGCCCATGTCGCCCAGGCTCTCCCAACCTCCCTCGATGGCTTTGCTCTCCGCGCCGAGATAGTGATAGGTCGTGCCGCGCCCGGTATCGGGGCGCAGGAAGACCTCCCCCACCTCGTTCGGTTCGCAGTCGGTGCCGTCCTCGCGCACCACCCGCATCGACGAGCCCTCGCGCAGCCGCCCGACGGAGCCCTTGCGCAGCATGGACTCATGACCGGTGATCCAGGTCGTGCCGGTGCCTTCGGTGCCGCCCATCAGCTCGAAGATGCGGTCGGGGCCCAGCCATTCGATGAAGACATCCTTCAGCCACACGGGGCAGGGGGCCGCCAGATGCAGCAGGACCCGCAGGCTGGACAGGTCGTAGCGGTTGCGCACCGCCTCATCCAGCCGCCAGATGCGCTGCATCATCGTCGGCACCATCATCATCCAGTTGATGCGGTACTGCTCGATCAGGGCCAGTGTCTGCTCCGCGTCGAAGCGGTCGGCGACCACGACGTGGGAGCGTTTCAGCAGCGCCTGGATGCAGAAGATGAAGGGGCCGTTGTGATACAGCGGCCCGACGACCAGGTGATTGTCGTGGTCCTGTTGCAGCAGCCAGCTGTTGTCTCCCCCGGCCAGCAGACCGGCATCGAAATCCCACAGCGGCGGCGAAGCCGCGACGATCAGCTTCGGACGACCGGTGCTGCCACCGGATGTCGGCGCCTTCCAGTAGTCGGCGATGATGTCGGGCAGGTCGCTGTCGTCGGCATTGTCATCGGGCATGAAACCGGTAGGCAGCGTGGGAGCGCCATTGGGCGTCGGCTCGCTTGTGCCAACCACCAGCGCAGATTTCGCCAGGTCGATGATCGCATCCCGCTCCATCTTCGGCAGCCGGGCGGAAACCGGCTGGGGAATGCCGCCAGCCTTCCACGTCGCGAAGGCAGCGGCCAGGAACTCGGCGCCATTGGGCAGGGCGATGGTGACCATGTCGTTGCGGCGCACACCCAGTTCGACATATTTCCGCGCCAGCCGGTTGGTCCAGCGATGAAATGCGGCCACCGTCCAGGTCTGCCCGTTGTGCGTGACCAGCGGCGCCTCCGGCTCTTCCTTCGCCCAGCGTGCCAGATTGGCTCCGAATGACAGTTCGACCATGATCCCAAATCCCTCCCCGAAGACCCGCAGAACCTATGCTGGCAGGGTTTCGGCTGGCAATGGGAAAGCGCGGGGTGCTGGTTTGTCCGCGGCTTGGGGATTTGTGATCGCGAATTGCTTCCGGGAAAGAAAGTGGCCCGCTGCCAGCGGTGCGTGAGGGGGTACGACCGAGGCAGCGGGCCGGGTTTTCAGAACCGGCGGACGGGTCATGGTCCCGGCGAGATCGGGTCGCAGGAGGGATTGAGGGTCCCGCCGGAACGCATGTCGTCCTTCTTGCCGGTTCGGGGCAGCCCGTCCGCATCACCGGCGGAGGGGGACGCCGTACGCGTGGTGCTGTTCGGACTGCCCGTCCCTGAGCCTGATATGTGAACTCGTGCAAAGCCCGCCAAGGGGCGGAATTGGGGCAATTTCAGGGCACACGCCAAGGTGAAGTGGCCATCACACATGGCGCCGCCCGTTGCGACCGTATTCCGGGAGATTCAGGACACGATTTGCGCTGCCCCCGAACCCCTCTATAACGTTCTGCATGAACACAAAATCCGCCCATCGGGCCAATGTCGGCCTGTTCGTGACCTGCCTGGTTGATCTCTATCGACCAACGGTGGGCTTCGCTGCCGTGAAACTGCTGCGGGATGCCGGTTGCACGGTCGAGGTACCGGAATCGCAGACCTGCTGCGGTCAGCCCGCCTACAATTCAGGTGACCGGGCGGATACGAAGGCCATCGCGCGGAATACAATCGCGGCCTTCGAGGATTTCGACTATGTGGTCGCGCCCTCCGGTTCCTGCGCCGGGATGCTGAAACACCATTATCCGCGCCTGTTCGAGGGGGATGCGGACTGGGAACTGCGGGCGAAGGCACTGGCGGCGAAGACACATGAACTGGTGTCCTTCCTGACCGATATCGCCGGAGTGACGGAGGTGGATGCCGCGCTGCAGGGCAGCGTCACCTATCACGACAGCTGCTCCGGCCTGCGTGAACTGAAGATCAAGGAACAGCCGCGCCGTCTGCTTGGCACGGTCGAGGGCCTGTCGCTGAAGGAACTGCCGACCGCCGAGACCTGCTGCGGCTTCGGCGGCACCTTCTGCATCAAGTATGCGGATGTCTCGGTCGAGATGGTCTCCCGCAAGGCGGAGGATATCCGGGCGACGGAGGCAGACCTGCTGCTGGCCGGGGACATGGGGTGCCTGCTGAACATGGCCGGTCGGCTGAAGCGGGAGGGTTCCGAGATCCAGGTGCGGCATGTCGCCGAGGTTCTGGCCGGCATGACGGATCGTCCCGCCATCGGTGAAACGGAGCAGATCTGATGCAGTCCGAAGCGCTCAACTTCAAGAATGCAGCGAAGGGGGCCATCGCGGACCCGAACCTGCGGCAGGCCCTCAGCAATCTGGAAACCGGTTTCGTCGCCGCACGTTCCCGGGCAGCCGCGGGGCTGGACGAGTTCGAGGCCATGCGCGATGCGGCGGTGGATCTGAAGAACCACATCCTGGCCAACCTCGATTTCTATCTGGCACGGTTCGAGGAACGGGTGGTGGCGCAGGGCGGCACGGTGCATTTCTGCGCCACGGCGGAGGAGGCGCGCCAGACCATCCTGGGTCTCTGCAAGGACTATGGCGCCAAGACGGTCACCAAGGGCAAGTCGATGGTGGCGGAGGAAATCGCCCTCAATCCCTTCCTGGAGGCCAATGGCGTCGAACCCATCGAGACCGACCTCGGCGAGTACATCATCCAGTTGGCGGAGGAACCGCCGAGCCACATCATCGGTCCCGCCGTGCACAAGACCAAGGACCAGGTCTCGGACCTGTTTCACGAGCATCACGGCAAGTACGGCAAGACCGAACGGCTGACCGAGCCTGAGGATCTGGTGAACGAGGCGCGGGAGATCCTGCGACAGAAGTATTTCGACGCCGACGTCGGGATCACCGGCGCGAACTTCCTGATCGCGGAGACCGGGTCGACGATCATTGTCACCAACGAGGGCAATGGTGACCTGACCCAGATGCTGACCCCGGCCCATGTCGTCATTTCCTCCATCGACAAGGTGGTGCCGACGCTGGAGGACGTCTCGACGATCCTGCGCGTGCTGGCGCGGTCAGCGACCGGGCAGGAGATGTCGGCCTACACGACCCTCTCGACGGGGCCGAAGCGGGACGGGGACCTGGACGGACCGGGTGGCTTCCATGTGGTGCTGCTGGACAATGGCCGCTCCGACCTGCTGGGCACGAAGAAGCAGGAGATGCTGCGCTGCATCCGCTGCGGTGCCTGCATGAACCATTGCCCGGTCTATCTGGCGGTTGGCGGGCACACCTACGGCTGGGTCTATCCCGGCCCGATCGGTGCGGCGCTGGACCCGCATTTCCTCGGGATCGAGGACGCGCATCACCTGCCGAATGCCTCCACCTTCTGCGGGCGCTGCCAGGAAGTCTGCCCCATGCGCATCCCGTTGCCCTCGATCATGCGGCACTGGCGGGAGGAAGCTTTCGAGAAGAAGATCAGCGCGAAGTCCGAACGCTACGGCGTGAAGACCTGGGCCTTCTTCGCCCGCCGCCCGAGGCTCTACCGCTTCGCCACCCGGATCGCGATGCGCCTGATGGGCCGTGCAGGTTCGGTGTGCGGCGGCCGCTTCGAGAGCCTGCCGCTCGCATCCGGCTGGACCCGTGGCCGCGACATGCCGGCACCGGAGGGGCGGACCTTCATGGACCGCTGGGCGGCTGGCGAGCGCTGATGACTGTCAGTGAAGACGCGGACCTGGTCTCCTGGCTGCAATCGGCGGTGCAGACCGGCGTGCTGCGCATGCATGTCAACTACCGCAAGGCCCGGCGCAACGGCGCCTTCCATCAGGCGCTGGTCGCGCGGGTGGGTCCCCGGGCGGTGAAGATCAGGGACCGGTTCCTGTTCGGGTCCTTCGCCCTGTTGCTGGTCTGGTTCGGCTTTGCCGAGGCCCTGGAACTGAACACCATCATGCTGCCGGTGGCGGGCTCCGAGATGTCGCTGGGGTCGATCACCTTCTTCGCCCTGCTGCTGGCGCTTGTCCTTGCCGGCCGGCGCTTTGTCCGTCCGCTGCAGGGACGCCTGCTGCATGAGGTCGTGACGAGCGATGCGGAACTGTTCGACAGCCTCTGGCGTGCCGGCGCGCTGGCCCTGATGGCCATGTCCGGCAGCGACCGCCTGTGCTCCTCGCCCAAGGGCGACTGGCGGCAGTTCGTCCGCCAGGCGCGTCTGTCTGCCGAATAGCGCGGGGCGGTCAGCCGATCCTGGCACCCAGCCCCGTCATGTGACCGACAAAATCCGGGTAGCTGGTGGCAATCGTTTCCGCGCCGGTCACGGTGATGGGCTTCTCGCAGAACAGGCCGAGTATCAGGAACGACATGCCGATGCGGTGGTCGTGTCCGGCGTCGATGGTGCAGCCGCCAGCCGGGGCCCTGCCGCCGGACCCGGTGACGGTCATGCCGTCCTCATGCTCCTCCACCGCGACACCCGTCGCCCGCAGCCCCTCGACCATGCGCGCGATGCGGTCGCTTTCCTTGACGCGCAGTTCCTCGATCCCGCGCATGACCGTCTGCCCCTCCGCCAGGGCCGCGGCGACGCAGAGGATCGGGTACTCGTCGATCATGGCAGCGGCATTGTCGGGCGGTGCGGTGGTGCCGTTCAGATGGTCGCCCCGGATCACCAGATCGGCCACCGGCTCGCCACCCTGGCTGCGCTGGTCCGTGAAGGTGATCCTGCCCCCCATCGCCTTGAGTACATCGAACAGCCCGGCGCGCAGCGGATTGATGCCGACATTGCGGATTGTCACGTTGCTGCCGGGGGAAAGCAGGGCGGCCACGGTCGCGAAGGCGGCCGACGACGGGTCTCCCGGCACCACGATCTGCTGTGGTGACAGTTCCGGCTGTCCGGTCAGGCGCACGGTGCGGCCCGCGCCATCCGGTTCGCTGACGACCTCCGCCCCGAACTGGCGCAGCATGTTTTCCGTGTGGTCACGGGACGGCTTCGGCTCCCGGACTGTCGTGACACCCGGTGCGTTCAGTCCGGCCAGCAGGATGGCCGATTTCACCTGCGCGGAGGCCACAGGCGAGTCATAGGTGATCGGCATGACTGTTTCCGGGCCGGTGACCGTCATCGGCAGGCGATCCCCCTCCCGACCCTGGAACCGTGCGCCCATCTGCTGCAGGGGCTTCGTCACGCGCCCCATGGGCCGTCCGGACAGGGATGCGTCACCGGTGAAGGTGGCGCTGATCGGATGCCCTGCGACCAGGCCCATCAGCAGGCGCGCACCGGTGCCGGAGTTGCCGAGGTCCAGCACGGTCTCCGGTTCCGCCAGTCCACCGACACCGACACCGTCGACCTGCCATTCGCCGGGTCCCAGCCGCTCGACCCTTGCACCCAGCGTGGCCACGGCGGCGGCGGTCGCGCGGACATCCTCCCCCTCCAGCAGTCCGGTGATGCGGGTACGCCCCACGGCGAGGGCACCGAACATCAGGGCGCGGTGGGAGATCGACTTGTCCCCCGGCGCGGTGAGGTCGCCGCCGAGGGTGGTTTCATTCAGGGGATGGGCTGTCAGACTGGTCACGGAGGGTGGGCCTTGTACTTCAGGTATCGGGGGCTGGCAGCGCGATAGCACAGCCGCAGGCACCTTGCCACGACTGCTGACTTGAATGGCTGAAATGAAGACTTATTTTCATGTGTGACGGGTGCCTATCGCTGGGCCCGTCTGTGGAGGCCGAGAGGTCTCCGGTCATGCTCGCTTAACCGACAAGGAGATGACGGTACATGTCCAGGATGTCCCTGTTCAACAGTCCGCACCTGCTGGGCTTCGATCATGTGGAGCGTGTGCTCGACAGGGTCGCGAAGTCCGCGAATGACGGCTATCCGCCCTACAACATCGAACAGACCGGCGAGAATGCGCTGCGCATCACGCTGGCGGTCGCAGGTTTTGGCGACGGTGACCTCAGCGTCACGGTCGAGGAAAACCAGCTCGTGATCCGGGGCCGCCGGACCGAGGAGGAGGATGAGCGCATCTTCCTGCATCGCGGCATCGCTACCCGCCAGTTCCAGCGGGCCTTCGTGCTGGCCGAGGGGATCGAGGTGCATGATGCACAGCTCGACAACGGTCTGCTGCACATCGACCTGCAGCGCCCGGTGCCCGAGACCCTGGTGAAGACAATCCAGATCAGGGCCGGCAAGTCCGGTTCCCGTTCCGTGATCGACAATGCGCCGGAGAAGGAGGCTGCAGATGACTGACCCGTTCGAAGCCGTCCGCCAGATCACGCCGGAGGCACTGGCCATGCTCGGCCAGCCGCAGATCGCCTATGTGAAGCCTGTCGAGACCGAACAGGGCCTCAAGGGCTTTGGCATCTTCTCCGCCAGCGGCCAGCAGGTCGGCGTCGCCCCCACCCGCGAGACCGCCTTCATCGCCGTGCGTCAGCACGAGATGCAGCCGGTCCACGTGCACTGAGGCTTCGCGCGCCTTACACCGTCATCAGCTTTGCCAGGTCGTCGAGCATCGGGATGATCCTGTCCTCGCCTTCCGAGGGCAGGCCGAAGACCAGACGCTCGACGCCTGCATCGCGATAGGTGGCGATGCGTTCGGGCTTCTGGGAGGCTGCGAAGATGCTGACGGGCAGGTCGTCCGGCTCGCGGCCCTCCGCTGCGGCCATCTGCCGGAACTGCGACAGGCTTTCCATGATGTCCCAGCCACGACCGTCGATCGGCATCCAGCCGTTGCCGTAGCGGATGGCGCGTTTCGCCCCCACAGGGAAGCCGCCTCCGAGGATGATGGGCGGATGCGGCTTCTGCACCGGCTTCGGCCAGGTCATCACGGGATCGAAGTCGACGAACTCCCCGTGGTACTCGGCCTTGTCCTGGGTCCAGATCAGCTTCATCGCCTCGACCTTCTCTCGCATCAGCCTGAAGCGGGTCTTGAAGTCGGTGCCGTGATTGGCCATTTCCTCGGCGTTCCAGCCACCGCCGATGCCCAGCATGAAGCGCCCGTTGGAAATCATGTCCAGCGATGCGACCTCCTTTGCCAGCTGCAGCGGGTCACGCTGAACCACGAGGCAGATGCCGGTACCGAGCAGCAGCTTGGTGGTCACCGACGCGGCGGAGGCCAGGGCAACGAAAGGGTCGATGACGTCGTAATACTGCTTCGGCAGCTCAGCGCCGCCGGGCCAGGGTGACAGGCGCGAGGCCGGTATGTGCGAATGCTCCGGCATCCACATGGAATCGAAGCCGCGGGCTTCCGCCTCTACAGCCAGTTTCGCCGGACTGATCGAATAGTCCGTCGCGAACATCATCACGCCGAATTTCATGGTTTCCTCCCCAATGCGTCTGCGAAAGCCTAACGCACGGGAGATGGCTGGCAAGCGTGTCGGTGCTCAGACCTCGCGCCAGCCCCAGGCATCCGCATGATCGGCGCGCAGGCGATACCCCTTGTCCAGCAGCAGCCAGGCGACGGTGCGGCGCTCGGGTGCGTCCAGATGCTTGTGCTCGTACTGGATCAGGCGCGGCCAGATACCGGCTTCGGCCAACATGTGGATGATGGCCCCGTCATAGCCTTCCGTATCGATCAGCACGATGGTCGGCGGCTTGGCGATTCCAGCCGTTTCCAGCGCCTGCCCGATCGGCATCACCGGGACGTGCGTCATCTGGATCAGCCCGGAAATCTCCGCCTGGGAAATCGACGGATCATATGTCCTCAGAATCCGGACAAGGTGGTCCCGGTCGAAGGAGGCGATGCCATCGGAGACCGTGCGGCCAAGTCGTTCGGAAGCAGTGTCGCGGTCCAGCGTGAACAGGGATCGTTCACCGGATTCGCGGTCGATGGCCGCCTGCAGGCATGTCACCTGCGGCACGTCGGCATATCGGGCGGCGAGGCGGGCGAAGGCGGGGCCCTGGGGTTCGATCAGCAGGGCCGCCGTGAACCGCTCCGGATTGCCATGCAGCAGCTTGCCCACGGGGTCGTTGGTCGCACCGTCGTTGGCACCGACCTGGACCAGTGTCAGCAGTTCGTCGGAGGCCATCGCGTCGCGCACCAGATCGGCGAAACCGACATCTGGCAGGCGCCACTGACGCAGATAGATCGCGGGGTTGCGGATGAGCGCCTTCAGGGAGAACCTGATTCCCAGGGTGCGCTTGATCTTCCTGATCATGATGCGTCGCTGGCATCCGGTCCGTCGGACACGGGCTCCGGGCCATCGTCCCAGTAGTCGGCGATCCAGGGGGTCGGCAGGCAGTGCCGGTGCGGTCGCCCCTTCGGCCGGTAGCCGTCCAGGGCCTGATCCGGGTCGGGGAAGCCGTGAAACACCAGAATGCGGGTGCCCGGCGGGATCTGTGGCGTCTTCATCAGGTTCAGCGGGAAGGCGGGAATGGCGTGACGCTTGAAGCTGGTGGCCCATTCGGCGGGCCAGTAGTACTTCTCCCCCAGCCCGTAGGTCAGGTAGGTCTGCGGCGGGCGGAAGTTCGCCATGGCCCACTCGGCCTCCGCATAGAACTTGTCGACGATGAACTGCGTCGTGCCTGCGGTCCAGCGGAACACCGAGGAATTTCCGACGTCCGGGCGCTTCTTGAACACCTGATGACCCTGGATCCAGTTGTGGATGATGCAGCGCTTGCCCGGCATGTATTCGAAGAAGCAGTCGATATTGTCGATGATCAACAGGTCGAGGTCCAGGAACAGGCATTCACCCTGCATGTTGCCCATGCCGGTCTGGAACAGGCCGAGCTTCATCCACGGCGTGTAGTAGTATTTCTCCGGCATGCGGATGTCGGGCAGGGGAAAGGCCTCGATCCCCGCGTCCAGACCCTTCGGGTCCTCGGTGAAGCACAGGAACCGGAAGGGTCGGTTGAGGTTGCGCGCCACGGCCCGGTGCAGGCGGTTCACGAACAGCGCCGGATAGCGGTCGCCCCACTTCAGGGTGACGATATTGACCTGTTCCATCGGCTGACCGGTCCCGTTTCGGAAAGAAGCTGTCTCCTACATAGCCCGAAGTGCCGGACCAATGCGACAAATGCCCCTGCCGACGGACTGCTCAACCATTGAACAGGACACCGGTCCGGTTTCCTGCGGCTGTCAGGCCGGCGAGGTGCAGCATGTGCCAGCCCAGTACCAGATTGCTGCTCAGCACCGGCTTGCCGATCAGCGCCTCCGCCTCGGCAATGATCGAAAGGCTGCGCAGGTTGGTGCAGGACACGAACACGGCATCCATTTCCGCCCCGGCGTCCATCTCGCGGATGGCCTGCAACAGGCTGTCCGAGGTGATGCGGGCGACGGTTGCCTCCTCTGCCTGTTCGAAGGACGCGAAGGCACTGATCTCCAGTCCGTTCTGCTGCAGCAGGTTGCGCATGGCTTCCGAAACCTCTGCCACATAGGGCGTGATGAAGCCGATGCGCCGGACGCCCAGGTGCGCGGCGGCGGCCAGCACGGCGGTGATCGGGTCGGTGGTCAGCGTGTTGGGGTGGACCTGCCGGATCAGCACGCTGACAAGCTGCTGGCCGATGATCGTGGCCCCCGAGGTGCAGCCATAGCCGACCACGGTCAGCGGACTGGCCGACGGCAGCAGGGCGGCCACCTGAGGCAGCTCCGCCTTCATCTGCATCAGTGTTTCACGGGTGACGGCGAGGCCGCTCGGGATGCGGCTGTGATACAGCGCGACACCGGGCTGGCTGAACATCGGCCCCAGTTCCGGTTCCATGGTTTCATCGTTCTGCAGCACGATCAGACCGAACCGCGCTGCGGCACCCGCGCCACCGTCAAGCTGATAGGAAAGGCTCATGTCGCAGCCTCCAGGACCGGCAGCTCGGCTGGCGCACGGCGCGACAGCAGTTCGGGTTCACCGTCGCGAATCACCAGATTCTCCTCATGCACCATGATCCGTCCCTCCGCCAGGACCATGCTGGGTTCCAGGGTCATGACCATGCCGGGCTGCATGACCGTATCGTCGAAGCCGATGATCGACGGCGATTCCGTCAGCTGCATGCCCAGGCCGTGGCCATAGCGCCCGACATCGCCGGTATCCTGTCCGATGACGGCCTGCATGGTGCGGTGCAGCTCGGCGCAGGTCACGCCCGGCCGCGCGACAGCAAGTGCCGCATCGGTGGCGCGGTGCAGGGTGCGGTAGCCCGCCCGGGCGGTCTCGTCTGCGTCGCCAAAGGCAAAGTTCCGGTCGAAGTCGCAGTGATAGCCGCGCAGTGTCGCGCCAGTGTCCAGCATCAGCACGTCACCCGGCTGCAGCGGGCGCGCACCGGGGGGCGAGATCACGTCCGGATAGCCGCCCGGACCGGCCCCGCCGACCAGATAGGGCACGTCGTCGGCTCCGGCACGCAGCAGTGCGACGCGAAACGCGCGGAACGCCTCCGACAGGGGCTGGCCGATATGAAACAGCTCCGGGGCCTTGTCGAAGGCATCGGAGGCAATGGCGCAGATGTGCCGCAGCACATCGATCTCGGCTTCCGACTTCACCATCCGCAGGTCCCGGACCAGCGGCGTGCAGTCGGTGAAACGGGTGCCGGGCAGGCTGTTCCGAAGCCGCTCGAAATCCGTCAGCGCCATGCGCAGGCTGCTCTCCCGCCCCATCGGCATGCCGACCACGGCAAAGCGTTTCAGGACATCGCCGAGCAGGCTGATCCCGTCATCGGTTGCGTGAGGTGACGACCAGGTCCGAATGTCGTCGATCCAGGTCTCGGCCATCAGGGCCGCTCCGATCTCCGGCACGATGGCGATCGGTTGACCCTCGCCGGGGACCACCAAGAACCAGGGGCGCGTCGGGCTTTGCCAGAACAGGGTGCGGAAGCCTGTGAAGTAGCGCACCTCCGCCTCTGTCGTGAAGAACATGGCGTCCAGACCGGTTGCGCGCATGGCGCGCTGGGCGCGGACCAGACGCCCCTCGAACTCCTGCTTCGGGAAGTCGGCTTCAGTCATCCGCCGCCCCTTCCGAGACATAGAGCAGGACCCGTGATCCGGCATCGAGACCGAATGTTTCGGGCTGCGCCAGAGCCTGCCGCAAACCGGTCAGACCGCCGGTGCCGGAGGGGCTGGAAGCGAGCCCCTTCGCCGCCAGCCAGGCCGTCGTTTCATCTGCCTGTGCATCGGTCACGGTCATGAAGTTGTCCGCCGCCTCCGCCAGATACTTCAGGGCGAGGTGGGACGGCTCCTTGCAGTCCAGCCTGCCCATGCAGGACGCCGCGCCGCTGGTGGTCACCGGGCGCCCGTCGCGAATGCTCTCGATCAGCGCCGGTGCCCGCGACGGTTCCACCACGATGATCCGCGGGTCATCACCCCATGCCGCACGCGCGGCGGCGGCTGCCGCCGCGGCCATGCCCCCGACCCCGGCCTGCAGGAAGATGTGCGTGGGTGGCGCAGGCACGTCATCCGCCGCCTCTGCCCCCATGATCAGATAGCCCTCCATGACATCACGGGCGGGGGTGCTGTAGCCGACCCAACTGCTGTCGGAGAGCAGGTTCCAGCCCTCCGTCTCCGCCAGGCGCATCGCCTCCGCCATGCTGTCCTCATAGACCGCGCCATGGCGGATCACCCTGGCCCCCTTGGCCCGCAGCCGGTCGGCGAACCCCTCCGGTACTGTCTCGGCCAGCAGGACCACGGCCGCCGCACCGAACAGCGCCGCGCCCGCCGCCATGGACAGCCCGTGATTGCCCGCGCTGGCACAGACATAGGTGGTGCCGGAAAGCGCGGTGTCATGCGCCGCGGCCTTGCCTGCCCGAACCGCGTTGTCCGCTGCGCGCGCAATGGCGAAGGCGGCCCCCAGCGCCTTGAAGCTGCCCAGACCCATGCGCGTGCGCTCGTCCTTCAGCCACAGGCTGCCGATCCCGAGGTCGCGCGCCAGGTCATGCCGGTCCAGCAGGGGTGTCCGGTGTGCTGCGGGGCAGAGCGTGAAGAGCTGCTGTGCGGCGCGTGCATCGGTTACGACCTCGCCATCCGCCATGCTTCCGCCTGTCTGGATCTCCGGCGGCAGGCCCTGTCCGCGCCAGGGGTTCAGAAGCACTTCGGTTTCGGTCTCGGTCATGATCGCCATTTTCCCCTTGTCGGCCATGCGCAACGCGGCGGGTGACACCTCCCCCGCAACACGGGCAGAATGGAGGGATGCTAATGGGGAGGACATCCAGATGACACACGAATTCAAGGCAACCAGCTTTGCCATCGGCGATGACGGTATCGCGCGGTTCACGATGACGCGTGGTGACATTCTCAATCCGCTGACCCAGGACCTGCGCAACGACTTCGTCGCGATGCTGGATCAGGTGCAGGGCAACATGGACGTGAAGGCACTGATCATCGCGGGGGAGGGGCGTGCATTTTCCGCCGGCGGTGACGTGAAGGGCATGGCGAAGCGGGAGTTCGCTGATCCTTCCGTGGCGCAGCAGCGGATGTATTCGACGCACACCTGGCTTGAGCGGCTGTGGAACCTGGACTGCCCGGTGATCGCTGTGGTGGATGGTCTGGCCTACGGCGGCGGTTTCGCCTTTGCCCTGCTGGCGGACTTCGTCTTCGCCGGTCCGAAGGCACGCTTCTGTTCGGTCTTCGGCCGGATCGGCCTGATGCCGGACCTGGGTCTGGTCTACACGCTGCCGCGCGTGGTCGGCATGCAGGCGGCCAAGGATCTGATGTACACCTGCCGCTCCATCGATGTGGAGGAGGCGAAGTCGATGGGGATCGTCTATGCGGTCCATCCCTCCGAAACGCTGATGGATGAGGTCGAGACCTTTGCCGGGCGGCTGGCCCAGGGGTCGAAGGCGGCCATGTCGGTGACCAAGCGGGCGGTGAACAAGACGTTCGAGGCGTCCTATGCCGAGACCGTGACGGCGGAGTCCACCGGGCAGCCGCTGCTGTTCACGACGGAGTTCCACCAGGAGGCCACACGTCGCTTCGTGTCCAAGGAACCTTCGCTGTATGACTGGGACCGCATGAGCAAGTCCGGCTGATCCGTTTCGCGATCCGGGCAGCTTTCGCGCACGCGCCAAGGGGGAGGAAGAGAGTTTGAGCAGCAACGCGACCGATGTGGAGATCATCGACGTCAGGCCACATCACAAGTTCGACGACGGTGCGCTGGCCGCCTACATGGCGGAACATGTGGACGGCTTCAGGGGGCCGCTGACCGTGCGGCAGTTCCAGGGGGGCATGTCGAACCCGACATACATCCTGGAGACACCCACCAAGCGCTATGTCATGCGCAAGAAGCCGCCGGGCGAACTGTTGAAGTCGGCGCATCAGGTCGACCGCGAATACAACGTGATGAAGGCCCTGAAGGGCGCCGACGTGCCGGTGCCGGAGGTCTATTGCCTGTGCATGGATGACGCGGTGATCGGCCAGGCGTTCTACATCATGGAGCATGTCGAGGGGCGCGTGCTGATCGACCCGGCCGTGCCGTCGTTCAGCAAGGAGGAACGTGTCGCCCTCTATGACGACTGGCTGCGGGTGCTGGCCGCGCTGCACATGGTGGATCATGAAGCGGTGGGACTGGCCGACTTCGGGCGCCCCGGCAACTACTACTCCCGCCAGATTTCCCGCTGGTCGAAGCAGTATGTCGCCTCCGTCACCGAGGAGATCCCGGAGATGGATGCGCTGATGGAGTGGCTGCCGGCCAATACGCCGGAGGCCGAGGAGGTCTCCATCGTTCATGGCGACTACCGTATCGGCAATTGTGTCCTGCATCCGACGGAGCCGAAGGTGGTGGCGGTGCTCGACTGGGAGTTGTCGACACTGGGCCACCCGCTGGCCGACCTTGCCTACTGCTGTCAGGAATATTACGGCCACGCGGCGGCTGGCGGATTTGCCCACCTCGACGACCCGCGGGAGATCGGCATACCGACGGAGGACGAGTTCGTCGCGCGCTATTCGGAGCTGACCGGGCAGGGCGAGATCACCAACTGGCCCTTCTATATCGCCTATACGCTGTTCCGTTCGGCGGCCATCGTGCAGGGCGTCTACAAGCGCGGGCTGGATGGCAACGCCAGTTCGGACTCGGCGATGAAGTTCGCCGGATATGCCGAACAGCGCGCCAAGTGGGCCTGGGATGTGGTCAGGAAGGCCGGTCTCGCCTGACGGCAAGGTCAGACCAGATTGCGGAATGCTCTCTTCCCCCCTTGCGGGGAAAGGGAACCCGGTCTCACGTCTGATCGCTGTGCAGGGTCTTGCCTCACCCCGCCTTGCGTTCCATGTCCAGCAGCGCCTGCTTGCGTTCCAGTCCCCAGCGGTAGCCGTGCAGCTTGCCGTCCGCGCCGATGGCACGATGGCAGGGGATGGCGATGGAGACGGGGTTGAGGCCGCAGGCGCGCCCGACGGCGCGGGAGGCCTTGGGCCTGCCCATCATCTCCGCCACCTGCGCGTAGCTGCGGGTCTCGCCGTAGGGGATGCGCATCAGCGCCTGCCAGACCTGCCACTGAAACGCGGTGGCGCGGACATCGAGCGGCAGCGACGGGTTGGGGCCGCGCTGGTCCAGATAGGCGACCAGGTGTTTCAGGGCGTCCTCCAGTCCCGTCCGGTCCTCCGTCAGCAGGGCACCGGGATATTCGATCTCCAGATCACGGGCCAGCCTTGCCGTGTCGTCACCCAGATAGACGGCGGAGACGCCCTTCGGCGTCGCGGCGGCGAGCACGAGGCCAAGATGGCTTTCGGCAAAGGCATAGTTCATGGCGATGCCGGTCGCACCCCTGGCATAGGCACCGGGTGACATGCCCAGGGTGCGGTCAGCACGCTCATAGACCCGGCTGGGGGAGCCGAATCCGGCCCCGTAGACCGCATCCGCCACGCCATTCCCGGCCCGCAGTCCGGCCTTCAGCCGCGCCGTGCGCCGGGCGTCCGCATAGTCACGGGGCGAGACACCGAGGGCGCGCTTGAACGACTTCTGGAAATGCTGCGGGTTGAACCCGGCACGGTCGGCGAGGGCGGTCAGCTCGGGGACGGCGGCGTCCTGCTCCAGGCTGCGGTCGATGCGGCGCGCCGCATCCTCCACCGCCGCCATCATCGGATCCACCATGTCCAGCCGCTCCGGGTGGCAGCGGCGGCAGGGCCGGAACCCGGCACGCTCTGCAGCGGCAGGCACATCGTAGAAGCTGACGTTCTCCCGCTTGGGGCGGCGTGCGGCGCAGCCGGGACGGCAATAGACGCCGGTGGTCTTCACGGCAAAGACGAAACGGCCATCCATCTGCGCATTGCGCTCGCAGACGGCGGTCCAGCGGTCCTGTTCGGTCATGCTGTCCTCCTCGGTTGTGTCAGACACCATGATCCTCCCTGCGCTGGCGCTCTATCCGCCGCTTGTGGCCAATGTCAGGCTGCCGCCGAGCCTTCGACCTCCCGGCGGTGCACGCCCCATGCGACAGGCACGTTCACCGGCAGATCCATCATGATCTGGGCGTAGGCCTTGCCCTGGTTGTCGGTGCGCAGGCTGGCGATGCCGCCGCCACCCAGCGCGTCATGCAGGAAGAAGTTCATCGCCCCGATGCCGGGCAGGTCATAGCGGTCGACACGGATCTCGCCGTCGAAGACATGCGCGAAATAGGACCCGACGATCTCCGGCGTCAGCACCTCCCGCAGCAGCGGCAGGTACTCCGGCGCGCGGGCCACGATACCGATGTTGGCGTGGGAGCCCTTGTCGCCGGAGCGGCCATGCGCGATGGCGAGAAGGGGCACTTCCACCGTCGGGCCGTCGGCAGCCGCGGCCGCGACCGGTTCCGGGCGCGCGATCAGGGACGGGTCGAAGGCGCCATCCGTGGGAATGGAGACCCCGATCTCTTCCCCGTCCAGCAGCACCTTCACGTCCAGGTCGGCCTTGGGCACGAGACAGGAGAACAGGCGGATCACCGGCTGGGCCTTGGGGCGACCGCCGCCGAAACCGGTGGTGCCCTGGCTGAAGGAAGTGCCGGCCGGCGCGATTTCCTTGGCGAACATCGACAGCGCCTTGGCGTCCGGGTGTTTCACGGCCAGTTTCATGATGGCTTCACGGGCAGCGAGTGCGCGGGAGTTGGCGCCATACATGGACTCGCCACCCAGGACCTCGACACTGGTTTCGGTGTAGTCGCCCATATTGCGCTCCGCCAGCATGCGGCGGGTGCGTTTCAGGATCGCTTCGGCTGTCTTGCGGCACTTGCCGACGGCATCCCAGCCGCCGATGACCATGGTCGCCACGGCCTTGAAGCCATCCTGGAACGTGGCCGAGACCTTGTAGTGCGGGGTGGGCGGCAGGCCCTTCGTGCCGGTGACCCGGACCCGGTTCTGCCCGACCTCCGTCACCTCGACCCGGGTGAAGTCGCAGGTCACGTCGGGCAGCATGTAGGCCGCCGGATCGCCGATCTCGTAGAGCAACTGTTCCTTCACCGTGCCCGGCACGACGATCCCGCCGGTGCCATCGGGCTTGGTAACGACAAAGCTGCCGTCGGCGGCACATTCGGCGATGGGATAGCCGATGTCATCCCAGTCCGGCACGTCCTGATAGTCGGTGAACAGGCCACCGGTGGCCTGCGCGCCGCATTCCAGGATATGGCCGCACAGGCTGCCTGCGGCCAGCAGGTCGTAGTCGTCATCGGCCCAGCCGAATTCGTGCATCAGCGGACCCAGTGTCACGGCGGAATCCACGGCCCGCCCGGTGACCACGATCTGGGCCCCGGCGTCCAGCGCCCGCGCGATGGGGATGGCACCGAGATAGGCGTTGATCGACCAGCACTTGTCGGGGAACGCGGCACCGGAGAACATCTCCGTCACGCCAGCGGCACGCAGGGCTTCCTCCTGCGGCAGCAGGTCGTCGCCTTCCACGTGCGCAACCTTGATCTGCACCCCGGCCTCCGCCGCCAACTGGCGGATGGCCTCGGCGCAGGCGGCCGGGTTGACGCCGCCGGCGTTGGAAACGACACGGATCTTCTTCTCCGCGATTTCCCGGATCACCTGTTTCAGGGCCACGGCAACGAAATCCACCGCATAACCGGCGTTCGCGTCCTTGGCGCGCATCCGGGCCATGATCGACATGGTGATCTCGGCCAGATAGTCGAAGACGAGATAATCGACCTCGGCACGGCGTACCAGCTGCGGTGCCGCAACGCCGGAATCGCCCCAGAAGCCGGATGCGCCGCCGATACGGATGATCTTGTCAGTCATGAATTCCTCCCCCGGAAGACACTGAAATTAGCACGCGTCAGTCGGCGCCGCCAACCGGTGTGCCGCCTGGTGTCTACGAAGTGACCTTCTGTTCGCGATAGACGATGTAGAGGCCGCTGCAGACGATGATCCCGGCCCCGATCCAGGTCCAGTGGTCGGGGAAGGTGCCGAAGACGAAGTAGCCCAGCAATGTCGCCCCGATGAGCTGGCCATAGCCGAAGGGGGCCACGACGGAGGCACGGGCATGCTGGAACGCCTTCACCACGAAATAGTGCCCGAAGCCACCCAGCGCGCCCATCGAGATGAACAGGATCCAGTGCCAGGTGGAGCGCGGCACCTCCATCCCGTTGATCAGCAGGAAGCTGGCGATGATGCAGCCCACCAGCGCGGTGTAGGTGATCGTGGTCTCGGGCGTATCCTCCGCCGAGATCTTGCGTGTCAGCACCTGATAGAAGGCGTAGCAGATGGTATTGCCGATCAGCAGCAGCGTGGCCCAGTGGAACTCCGCATGGCCGGGCCGGATGATGATCAGCGCGCCGGCGAAACCGACGCATACCGCAACCCATCTGCGCGCACCCACCTTCTCGCCCAGGAAGGGTACGGACAGCGCCGTCAGCAGGATCGGGCTCGTGAAACTGATCGATGCGGCGAGGGTAAGGTCAACGTACTGCAGCGCGAAGAAATACAGCGCCGTGCAGGAAAACAGCAGCAGCGAGCGGATGCCCTGCACCCCTGGCCGGTGGGTGATGAACAGGGACATGCCGAAGCGCGGGGCGAAGGCCAGCACCATGAAGATGAAATGGCCGGCGTATCGCGCCCAGACGATCTGGCCGTAGGGGTAGCCCTGCTCCCCCAGGTACTTCACTGTCGCATTCATCGGCGGGAACATGGAAATGGCCAGGCACATGAACAGGATGCCTGTCATGGCGCTCGGCTGCCAGATGACAGTCCGCGCTGACTTCCCCGTCGACTCGTCGTTGGCGATGGTCATTGGTGTGAACCGGATTCAATATCACGCATCGGCCAGTGATAACGCGTTCTCGGCGTCAGCAAGCATGCGCATATCGCAGGCGTCACAAACGCTGTGCGGGACCGTTGACGGGCGTCAATAGACGTCACCGCCCTGGAACACACCGGCAGAGACACAGAACGCGCGCACCTCGCCGCTCTCCAGCAGGGTACTGCGTCGGGCCCAGTATTCGGCCTCCGCCACCAGCAGGGGCTGCAGGGTCGGGGCGTCGGGACCGGCTTCCTTCAGGATCGTGCCGACCTGGCTGAAGGCGTCGCGAATGCCCGCCAGATAGGCATCCGTGATGTCGGTGAAGTCCGGCATCGTGAATCCGATCTCATACAGCCAGTCACGGGCGGTCTGGGGGTTCAGCAGATACATCGGTCGCGGCTCCATCGCCGACCAGACCGCAACTTCGGGGCATTCCGGGTCGTCACCGGTCAGGAACATGTCGGTGAAGACCAGACGACCGGTCGGCTTGAGCAGATGAAACACGTGATCGAACAGGTGCTTCTTGCGGCGGACCGCCATGAAGCTGTCGCGGGCGATCACCGCGTCGGCATAGCCAAGGCGCAGCCCGGTGTCGTTGAGTTCGCGCCGGTCCAGCTTCACGCTGGCGCCGGTCTTCTCGATCCACGCGGTGCCGTGATCGATCAGGCCCATGTGATCCTCGAACGCGGTGACCGTGGCGCCGGTCTGCTGCGCCAGCCGTGCACCGATGCCGCCAAGACCGGCCCCCAGTTCGACGACGCGTGAATCCTTTTCAAGCGGCAGATCGCTGTCCTGTTCCAGTGCCCGGAACATCCGGTTCACCATCGCCTCACCGCCCGGCCATACCAGGCCGTCGCCGAACAGCCGCTGGACCAGCTCCACCCGTGCGGCGGGCCAGATGGCATCATCGACTGCAGGTTTGGATTGCCGATGCACCTCGCTGCCCCTGGATGCGGGGCCGGACAGCGAATCGGAATCCCACCACGCGGCCAGCTTTCCGAACAATCCGTTGCGCGATCCGCCGCCTGGAGATGCCAATCTCTTGTCAGCCGTCAGTGGCACTGCATCCGACTCCGTACCTGAATGAAACCAGCGGTAGATTAGGAGCGGGCCGGTTAATCCCCCGTAAACCCGTGTGCCAAGCCGTCGTGAATTGGCCGCGACCCCGGAAATGTGATCGCTCCCGTCGCCACGCACGGCGGTTTCCCGTCAAGTGCCGTTGCCGAGGACCCTGTCCAAGCTTATGTTGAATCCGGCCAGCGTGCGGCAATCGTTTTTTTGGGGAGTTCGGCGCCGACGGCACGAAGAAAAACTTGCGGAACCAGGTATCAGATTAAATGACCAATACTGCTGAGATTATCGAACCGCGCGAGGGGCATCGCGAGGTTCTGGAATCGGTTGTCGTGCGCTTTGCGGGCGACTCCGGTGACGGGATGCAGCTGACGGGGAGTCAGTTCACCCAGTCCACTGCGCTGGCGGGCAACGACCTGGCCACGTTCCCGGACTTTCCGGCCGAGATTCGCGCACCTACCGGCACGACCTTCGGCGTGTCGGCATTCCAGATCAATTTCGGGGCGCGCCGCGTGATGACGGCGGGCGACCAGCCGGACGTGCTGGTGGCCATGAACTCGGCGGCGCTGAAGGTGAACATCGGCAACCTGCGTCGCGGTGGCCTGATCATCCTGGACAGCGGCACCTTCAAGGAACGTGACCTGCGCAAGGCCGGGTATGACACTAACCCGCTGGAGGACGGCACGCTCGACCCCTATCAGGTGGTCGAGATCGACGTCTCCAAGATGGTTGTCGAGTCGGTCAAGGAATTCGGCCTCGGCACCCGTGACGCCCTGCGCTGCAAGAACATGTGGCTGCTGGGGCTGGTCTACTGGCTCTATGGCCGCGATCGCCAGCCGTCCATCGACTGGCTGAATGCCAAGTTCAAGTCGAAGCCGGAGGTGGCCGCTGCCAATGTGGCCGCGCTGAACGCCGGTCATGCCTATGGTGAAACCGTCGAACTGCCCGGTGAGATCCTGGGCTACACGGTCGGCCCCGCGAAGATCGACAGCGGCCTCTACCGCAACGTGGCGGGGGCGGAGGCGCTGGCCTGGGGGCTGGCTGCGGGCACGCAGCTTGCGGAACTGCCGATGTTCTTCGGCTCCTACCCCATCACCCCGGCCTCATCGCTGCTGCACACGCTGGCGCGGCTGAAGCAGTTCGGCATCACCACGTTCCAGGCCGAGGACGAGATCGCGGCGGTCTGTGCCGCAATCGGTGCATCCTATGCCGGCCAGATCGGTGTGACGTCCAGTTCCGGCCCGGGCATCGCCCTGAAGACGGAAGCCATCGGCCTTGCCATCATGGTGGAACTGCCGCTGGTGATCGTGAACTCGCAGCGTGCGGGGCCGTCCACGGGCATGCCGACGAAGACGGAGCAGTCGGATCTCTATCAGGCCGTCTATGGCCGCAATGCCGACAGTCCCCTGGTGGTGCTGGCGGCGAACGGACCCGGTGACTGTTTCTACACCGCAATCGAGGCGGTGCGGCTGGCCACGAAGTTCATGACCCCGGTGATGCTGCTGACAGACGGCTATATCGCCAACGCTTCGGAACCATGGATGATCCCGGACTTCTCCAGTTTCGAGAAGTTCCCCGTGAAGCAGCACACGGAGGCGGAGGGTTTCGAGCCCTACAACCGTGACGCGGACACGCTGGCGCGGGTCTGGGCCGTTCCGGGAACGCCGGGGCTGCAGCATCGCGTTGGTGGCATCGAGAAGGACTTCACCTCTGGCCACATCTCCTATGACGCGGACAATCACCAGCGGATGACCGACGTGCGCCATGCCAAGATCAATGGTGTCGCGAACTTCATTCCGGAGCAGACGGTCGATCAGGGCGAGGCCGGTGGCAAGCTCGCGATCATCGGCTGGGGTTCGACCTATGGCCCGATCAGCCGCGCGGTTTCCAACATGCGGGAGCAGGGCAAGGACGTCGCGCACATCCATCTGCGCCACATCTGGCCATTGCCGCGCAACCTCGGCGATCTGCTGTCGTCCTACGACACCGTGATCTGCCCGGAAATGAACAATGGACAGCTTTCCACCGTCCTGCGTGCCGAATATCTGATTGATGTGAAGCCGCTGACGAAGGTGGAGGGCATGCCCTTCAAGATCAGGGAAATCGAGGCGGCCATCGAAGCCGTGCTCGGCGCCTGAGGGGAGAGAGAACCATGAACCAGCAGGCACCCATCGCCTACAAGCCGAAGGATTTCGCCACGGATCAGGAAGTCCGCTGGTGCCCCGGTTGCGGTGACTACGCGATCCTGAAAGGTGTGCAGAAGGCCCTGGCCGACATTGGCACCGCGCCGGAGAACGTTGTCTTCGTGTCCGGCATCGGCTGCGCCGCGCGCTTTCCCTATTACATCGAGACCTATGGCTTCCACACCATCCATGGCCGGGCACCGGCGGTGGCAACGGGGGTGAAGCTGGCCAATCCGGACCTGGATGTCTGGCTGGTGTCGGGTGACGGCGACGCCATGTCGATCGGCGGCAACCACATGATGCACCTGTTGCGGCGCAACATCGATGTGAACTACCTGATCTTCAACAACGAGATCTACGGCCTGACCAAGGGGCAGTATTCGCCCACCTCGCGGCTGGGTACGCGCTCACCCTCCACACCCGCCGGTTCCATTGACGCGCCGGTCTCGGCCTGTGGACTGGCGCTGGGTGCCGGCGGCCGGTTCGTGGCCCGCGGCATCGACCGTGGCCAGAAGGAACTGCCGGGTATCCTGCAGCGTGCCCATGCCCACAAGGGCGCATCCTTCGTCGAGATCCTGCAGAACTGCATCGTCTACAACGACGGTGTCTTTGACGGTGTCGTTGACAAGAGCGTTGCGGGCGAAGCCCAGATTCACGTCAAGCACGGGGAGCCGCTGCGCTTCGGTGCCGACAATGCCAAGGGACTGCGCTTCAATGCGAAGGCCATGCGGCTGGAGGTGGTGACGGTCGGCGAGGACGGCGTCAGCGAAGACGACATCATCGTGCACGACCAGACCAATCTCGCGCTGGCGCAGATGCTGGCTGCGATGGATCGCCCGGACTTCCCTGTCGCCGTGGGCGTGATCTACGACAATCCCGCCGACGTGACATACGATCAGGCCGTGAAGGCGCAGAACGAGAGCGCGAAGGCCGATGCGAAGATCACCAGCATCGACCAGTTGCTCCGCTCCGGCGCAACCTGGCAGGTGGATTGACCGAAGTTGTCGGACTCCCTGCCTGACCTGGCACGCGCGGCGAACTACCGGCGCTGGATCACGGATCGCATCCGCTATTGCGATACCGACCAGGCCGGCCATGTGAACAACGTCGCCTATGCTGCCTATGCCGAGACCGGGCGGCTTGACCTGATGCATGGCGTCATTCGTCCGCAGATGCCGGAGGGGCTGCGTTTCATCGCGGCCTCGATCACCGTCAACTACCTGCGCGAGTCCCATTATCCGGGGGAGGTGCGCATCGGCACCGGCGTCGCCCGCATCGGGCGGACCTCCATCACCGTGGGGCAGGGCATCTTCAAGGATGACCTCTGTGTCGCGACGGCACTGGGCACGGTCGTGTTGCTGGACGGTTCCACCCCCAAACCCCTGACCGAACCACTGCGCGCGATGGCGGAGAGTCTCCTGCTGGGCTGACGGCCCGGTGGCGGGATCAGATTGGGTCCAGTGGGCAATATCTGCCGGGGCATTGCTGCCGGGTCGGCAGGATTTACCCGGCAAGAATTGCCCTGGTTAACATGATTTTAGAAAAAATACATATTCTTCAATTGGTTATTCGGTTTGGTTAACTGGCCTGACGGTTGCTCCTAGGGAACCGGGCAAAAAGCCCAGTGAACCCAAATGATCCAGAATGGAGAATTGAAATGCTGTCAGTGAACACCAACAACGGCGCGATGACCGCGCTGCAGAATCTGAACCAGACCAACAAGCAGCTGAACGAAGTTCAGTCCCGCATCAACACGGGCCTGAAGGTTGCGACCGCGAAGGACGATGGTGCCACGTTCGCCATAGCCCAGAACATTCGTTCCACCGTTGCCGGCCTGGACGCAGTTAAGGGAAGCCTTGATCGCGGTGTTTCTTCTGCCGATACAGCCATCGCGGCTGGTCAGTCGATCTCCGATCTCCTCATCGAAATGAAGGAGAAGTCGGTGGCGGCGACCGATGCGAGCCTGGACACGGCCAGCCGGACCGCCCTGAACAACGATTTCGCGGCACTGCGTGATCAGATCTCGACCATCGTCAGCAATGCTGAATTCGATGGCGTGAACCTGATTGACGGTTCCCTGTCCTCGATCGCCGTCCTGGCGAACGACGAAGGTTCCACGATCACGGTTTCTGCTCAGCAGTTGTCCGCCAACACGGGTCTTGGTGTTGCATCGGTCGATCTGACCACAGCAACGAATGCTGCGGCGGCCCGCAGTGCAGTCGAAGCGGCCATCCAGACCGCCAACTCGCGTCTTGCCTCGCTGGGCACGGATGCGAAGAGCCTCGAGATCCACAAGGATTTCGTGGGTCAGGTCCAGGATACGCTGACTGCTGGTATCGGCAACCTCGTCGATGCCGACCTGGCGAAGGAAAGTGCTCGCCTCCAGTCGTTGCAGATCAAGCAGCAGCTGGGTACGCAGGCCCTGTCCATCGCGAACCAGGCGCCGCAGTCGATCCTCGGTCTCTTCTAAGTCGGGACCGCGTAACCGGGATATGGGAGCTTCGGCTCCCATATCCCCCGCGCGCTCCGCAACGGTTGCGGCGTCGAGAACGACACAAGCACAGAAAGTCGTCCGTGTTGCATCCTGAACCGGGGCTCGCCCATCGGGGGATGGCACTATGATAACCAACCTGGTGACGGATCTGTCCCAGGCAATCGGTCGGACACCGCCTGCACGGGCTGTTTCTGATCGTGAGACCGAGCCTGATAAATCGGTCGATACCAAGGACTACAAGGCCGAGCGGGAAGCCGCGCAGGCGGAAGAGGATCCCAAGGTGGACCGTCAGCGGATCACCGACACGATCACCGCCGCCCTGCGCAACGACTTTCCGGCCAACACCAACCTGCAGATCGATATCGCCGACGAAACGGGCAGCTTTGTCTACAAGGCTGTCGATCGTGATTCAGGTGAAGTCGTGAAGCAGTTTCCGGCCGCTGACGTGCTCGAACGGCTGGAGCGCATGGCAAAGGTCCAGGGCCTGGGGATCGACAGCGAGGTCTGACGGACCGCTCTGTCTGCTTCTCAGTAACTGGCTTTCAGCTCACTGGGCGCCGCGTCGGCGTCACGTGAATCGCGCGCCATATCCATCACGCCCGCCAGGTCCGACAACCAGGCAGGGCGTGCTGGCGCGTGCAGCATCGACAGCATCAGATGCATGCCCTTCGGCTGCTGGGTCAGTCCCGGTAGCCATCCCTTTTCCGCCATGCCTTCGGCGACCCTGAAGATGTCGACGTCATCACTGCCGAAGCTGATGATCGTCAGATCGGGTTCCGCGTGCAGCTTCAGACCGGGGATCGCGCAGATACCATCCCGATAGGCCCGGGCGTTTGAAATCAGGTCCGCCGCGATGGCCCGGTATCCGGCATGGCCGAGGTGGTTCATGACCGCCCAGGCGCCCGCAACGCCACCGCCGGGTCGGGTGCCGACCAGTGTCTGCGTGACGAACCGGCCGTTGGCCCAGACATCCAGGTCGAAGGCGTTGCGCGCCATGTCCTCCGGATCGCGGAAGAAAACCGTGGAAGCGGGCTTGGGGCAGAAACCGAACTTGTGCAGGTCGGCAGACAGGGATCGGACGCCGGCCAGGGACATGTCAAAGACCGGCAGGGCGACGCCGTTGGCGCGGGCGAAGGGCAGGACATAGCCGCCGACACAGGCATCCACATGCAGCCACAGGTTCTGCGCCAGCGCCAGTTCGGACAGTTCGGCAATCGGATCGACAACGCCGAAGGGGAAGCAGGGGGCGGAGCCGGCGATCAGCATCGTGTCCTGATCCACCGCACTGGCGATAGTCGCCGGATCCGCCCGACGGTCGGGCCGCAGGGGACGGCGGCGCACGTCGATATCCATGGTGATCGCCGCCTTCTCGAAGGCCGGGTGCGCGCTCTCCGGCAGCACCATGTTCAGCGTCCGGCCACGGCCATGCAGGGCGCGGTGGTGTTCCCGTGCCGCCTTCACCGCCAGGAAGATGCTCTCGCTGCCGCCGCTGGTCATGTGGCCCGTGGCCTGGCCGGGCGCGCGGAACAGGTCGAGCGCCATGGCAATGACGTCGTCTTCCATTCTCTTCAGGCTCTGAAAGGCGCGCTTGGCCCCCAGCGCATTCTCGGCGAAGAACTGATTGAAGGCGGCCTGCCCGACTTCCTGCACGCTGTCGGTCGCCTTGAACACGAACAGGGGCACCTTGCCGCCGCGCCAGTCCGTGTCACCCCTCGCCATCTCCGACATCTGCCGGGAAAGCTCAGGCCATTCCGTTCCCTGTTCAGGCAGTGTGATGCGTTTCATGCCTGACAGGATAGGTCAGTCGATGGACTTGAGATAGGCAATCAGGTCATCGCGCATGCTGCCGCGCTTGATGCCGACGAACTGCATCACGGTGCCGGGGATGAATTCCCTCGGCCCCCGGATGAACTCCCGAAGATTTTCTTCCGTCCAGATCATCCCTTCCGCCTTGCGGGCGAGGAACGGGTCGGAATAGCGGTAATTGGGGGCGGCGGCGATGGGCCGACCGACAACACCGTTCAGTTTCGGTGCAGCGAGGGGATCACCCGGCAGCGGGATATGGCACTGGGCGCAATACTTGCGGAATGCCGCTTCGCCCTTCTCGACATCGCCGGCACCGAGAGCTGATCCGGCCGGAAGGGCCAGAACGAAGAACATGGTCCTTGCCAGGTGCCTGAGGATTGCGCGCATGCCGTCTGTCTCCAGTGCCGTTGTGTCCGCTCCTGCGTTCAATCTGGCGATCAGTCGGCACGGTTCAATGGCCATCGTCACTCCAGCGGCAATTGGCGCTTCTGCCAGCCGGGACCGGCGGCGCTGCCGAGCATGCCCTCGCCGATGTCGCGCACATTGCTGAATCCGTTTGCCCGCAGGAAGGCCGCCGCGTCGCTGGAGCGGACACCACGGGCGCAGATCAGCGCGATGGCGCGGTCGCGCTCATGGCCGACGATGGCAAGCACGTCCTCCAGAAAACCGCTTTCCCCGCCGATCTGCCACCAGCTTGCCCGTGCCGCCCCCCTTGGCACCCCGGTCCATGCCCATTCGGCCGCATTGCGTACGTCGATGATCAGCATCCGACCCGCGCTTGCTTCCTCCCAGGCCTGGTCCGGGGACAGCAACGCCGCGTCCGCGCGCGCCGTGAGGGGCATCAGCAGCAAGAGGATCAACAGGTGCAGGCGAAGGTGTCTCATGCCACGCAGCAGAACCGCATGTGATCGCGCCGCGCAATTCAAGGGCGCGTGAGGTGCCGGTTCACAGGAATCCATGATCGCGAAACCAGACCAGGCTGGCCTCCGTCGTGGTTGAAGGGATGTATTCCAGCCCGACAGGGCCGGTGTAGGCCATGGTGTCCACCAGGCGCAGGAACCAGTCGAAATCAACCTCACCCATGCCGGGTTCATGACGGTCCGGCGGGTTGGCGATCTGGACATGGCCGATACGGTCGAACAGGTCGCGAAAGGCCCGGGTCAGATCGCCGGTCATGATCTGGGTGTGATAGGCATCGAACTGCAAGCGCACGTTCGCCGCCCCGATCCGGTCCAGCAGCCGACAGGCGTGGTCGTTGGTGGTCAGGAAGTATCCGGGCCGGTCGACCGTGTTCAGCGGCTCCAGCATCAGTCTGACGCCGCCCGGGGCCGCCTCGATCGCCGCCTGCTTCAGGTTGGCGACCAGGCAGTCGTTGGCCGCCTTGTCCGTGGCGTCCCCATGTCCGGCCATGACATGAATGCCCGCCGCGCCAATGCTGGTTGCCATGGCGAGCGCCCGCGCCATCAGCCGCTCGAACTCACCGCGCCGCTCGGGTTGCGTCGCGCAGCCGACGTCGCCCGCTTGCGCATTCGGCATTGGCGTGTTGATCAGGGCAATGTCCACGTTTGCGGCGCGGGCCGCGTCGGCGATCTCGTCCGCGTCGTGGGCGTAGGGGAACAGGATCTCGACCGCATCGATTCCGGCATCGCGCGCCGCCTGGAACCGGGAAAGGAATGGCCGTTCGGTGAACAAGAGGTCTATGTTTGCATCGAACCGGGGCATTTCAGTCCTTCCCGAGATGGTGATTTCCGAGGTGGCCACTATTTCCACTGCCAGTGCCAAAGGCAACCAGCCCACCGACACGACCTGGCTGGCGCAGGGGCAGGGCGGTGTGCTGCATCTGAAAGGCGACTGGACGGTCGCGCATGCACGCAGGATCGACAGTCTGATCCGGCAGGTGCGGATCGAGCCCGGTTCCCTCCGCCAGCTTGATCTGGGGGGCATCACCGGCTTCGACACCACGGGCGCCTGGCTGTTGCTGAGACTCGCGGACCGCCTGTCGGTCGCCCTGCCCGAGGCGATGATTGCCGCGCCACATGGTGTGTCGGCGCTTGTGCAGCGCGTGTCCGCCGCACGGGCGGAGCCTGCGGAACCGTCGCGGGGCGGCAATCCGTTTGTCGTCATCCTGGCGCGGCTGGGCAATGCAACGCTGGAGGCGGGGCGGGAAGCCGGGGCGATGCTCGGCTTCATGGGGGCGACGGTGGCGGCGGCGATGGGGGCACTGCGTCGACCGGGCCGACTGCGTCTGACGGCGACAGTGCATCACATGGAGCGGGCAGGACTGAATGCCCTGCCCATCGTTGGCCTGATCTCCTTCCTCGTCGGTGTCGTGCTGGCCTTTCAGGGCGCGGCACAGTTGCAGCGGTTCGGTGCGGAGATCTTCGTGGTCAACCTGATCGGCGTGTCGGTGCTGCGGGAGATCGGGATCCTGTTGACGGCGATTGTCGTGGCCGGACGATCCGGCAGTTCCTACGCGGCCCAGCTTGGTTCCATGAAGGTGAACGAGGAAGTGGACGCACTGCGCGCGCTGGGGCTTGATCCGGTACAGGTGCTGGTGCTGCCGAGGGTGCTCGCCCTGTTCCTGATGATGGGGCCGCTGGCCCTGTTCGCCGATCTGATGGGTCTGATCGGTGGCGGGCTGATGGCCTGGGTGGCACTGGATATTCCGCCGACGCTCTATGTCGACCGGCTGACGAATGCGGTCTCGCTCTGGACCCTGCTGGTCGGGCTGGCGAAGGCCCCGGTGTTCGGCGCCCTGATCGGGCTGGTGGGGTGCTACGCCGGGCTGCAGACCGGTGGCAGCGCGGACTCGCTGGGACGCCAGACGACGATCGCCGTGGTTCAGGCGATCTTCATCGTCATCGTCGTCGATGCCATTTTCTCGATATTCTTCAACATTGTCGGAGTCTGACCTGGGATGGTGCTTGAGGAAGAGAATGCGCCGATCATCCGTGTGACGGGACTGCTCAACCGTTTCGGACCACAGGTGGTGCATGAGGGACTGGATCTCGAGGTCCGCAAGGGGGAGGTGCTGGGCGTCGTTGGGGGGTCCGGCACCGGCAAGTCCGTCCTGCTGCGGACCATCATCGGCCTGAACCGCCCGGCGGCGGGCAAGATCGAGGTCTTCGGCCAGGAACTCGCCCGGCTGGAGCCCGCCGACCGGCAGGCACTGGAGCGTCGCTGGGGGGTGCTGTTCCAGAACGGTGCGCTGTTCAGTTCGCTCACGGTTGCGGAGAATGTCGAGGCCCCGATGCGCGAGCATGCGGATCTGCCTGCGGCCCTGATGGACGAACTGGCGGGGCTGAAGATCGCCATGGTCGGCCTGCCGCACGAAGCCTGTGCCAAGTTCCCTTCCGAACTGTCGGGCGGCATGCGGAAGCGGGCCGGCCTGGCGCGGGCGCTGGCGCTGGATCCGGAGATCGTGTTCCTCGATGAGCCAACGGCCGGTCTCGACCCCGTCGGGGCGGCGGATTTCGACCTGCTGATCAGGGAACTGTCCGACACGCTCGGACTGACCGTTTTCATGGTGACCCACGATCTGGACAGCCTGTATGCGATTTGCGACCGTGTGGCGGTTCTGGCGGAGCGAAGGGTCCTGGCTGTCGCGCCGATTGCGGAACTGGAAGAGCATCCGCATCCCTGGCTGCAATCCTATTTTCACGGCCCGAGGGCGCGTGCGGCCCGAAAAGCGAGGCAATGATGGAAACCCGTGCCAGCCATGTGCTCATCGGCAGTGCGGTACTGCTGTTCACCCTGCTGTTCATGGGCATGGTCGTTTGGTTGTCGAGCGCTGATATCGACAGCAAGACAAAGACCTACGACATCTTCTTCAGGGGATCCGTAGCGGGCCTCGCCGTCGGTGGCGATGTCCGCTACCGCGGTATCCGGATCGGGCGGGTGCTGGAGATCGTCATCGACCAGGAAGATCCGAGCCAGGTTCGCGCCGCGGTCGAGGTGGACGAGGCGACCCCCATCCGCGAAGGCGATGTCGCCAAGCTGAAGCTGCAGGGCATCACCGGTGTCGCCTATGTGAACATCGAGGGTGCGGTTGCCCGCAGCCCGTTGCTGACCACCCCGCCGCTGGCGGAGCGACCGATCATCCCGTCCGCGCCATCGGAACTGGAACGCCTGTTCTCCGGCGCGCCCGAGCTGCTGGGCCGTGCGATCATCGTCTCCGAACGTCTGGCCGACCTGCTGGGGGAAGACAATCAGGCCCAGTTCGCCGGAATTCTTTCCGATCTGAAACTGCTGACCGGGACGCTGGCCAATCAGCAGTCCGGTATCGAGAATACCCTGATCGCGATGGAGCGGAGCGCGGCCAGCGTCGCCTCGGCGGCGGGCAAGGCCGATGCCCTGGTCGATGACCTGTCGGAGACCATGGCCGTGGCGCGCGGCACCATGATCGGGATCGATCAGGCCGTGTCAGTGGATTTCGGCGCGCTGGTGAACGAACTGCGCGCCACGAACCGAGACCTGGCTGCGACGATGGGAGCGGTCAACCGGATCGTGCAGGGCAGTGAGCAGCCGCTGGTCGATTTCACCCATGACGGGCTGTCGGAGGCGCAGCGTTTCATCACGGAGGCACGTCTGATGGTGGCGGCAATCTCCCGCCTGACGGAACGGTTGGAAGCAGGTGGGGCACAGACCCTGCTGGGTGTTGAAGCGGCGGAGGTCGATGCGGAATGAAACAGATGACCCGACTGACCCTGGTCGCACTGTCGCTGGTCGCGGCGCTGTCACTGGCAGCCTGTGGCAACTTCCTGGGGGTGCCGAAGGCCGCGTCCAACATCTTCACCCTGACGCCCAAGAGCACCTTCCAGGCGGGTCTGCCTGCCGTCGCCTGGCAGTTGGTGATCGAGGAGCCGCTGGCCGCCGGTGGGCTGGACAGTTCGCGCATTGCCGTGAAGCCCAACGAGATCGAGCTGAAGTATTTCTCTGACAGCCGCTGGACCGAACGGGCACCGAAGATGATCCAGACCCTGCTGGTGGAGAGCTTCGAGAACAGCGGCACCATCGTCGCGGTCGGCCGGCAGGCCATCGGCCTGCGCTCCGATTTCAGTCTCAAGACCGAACTGCGGGAGTTCCAGGTGGAGCCCTATCGTGGCGGCCTGGTCCGGGTTCGGGTGAATGCGAAGCTGATCCGCCAGCCGCGCCAGCTGATCATCAACTCAGCGAGTTTCGAAGCCACCGCCCAGCCAGCGGGCACGGGCATGCTTGCCAATATCCGCGCGTTCGATGAGGCGCTGGGTGCTGTGCTGCGGGACATCGTCGAATGGTCGATCCTGGAAGGCCAGGCGGCCCATGCCGCAGGACGGCGCTAGGCCCGCAACCGTGGCGTGGCCGCTCCGAATCCTCGGCATTCTGGCGGTTGTCCTGCTTGTCATGCTGGGCGGGCTGGTGCTTTTCCGCCATTTCGTGGTCGAGTCGCTGGCGGTCGCCTACCTGGAAGGCAAGGGGGTCGCGCCGGTCGAACTGACGGTCTCGGCGCTGGGGCCCGATGGAATCGAACTGCGCGCCGTTGCCATCGGTGACCTGAAAGCGCCGCACGTTTCGGCCAGACGGATCATCGTCGGATTTGACGGCATGAGCATCGGGTCAGTGGACGTCCACGGTCTCGGCGTTCGTGTTGCGCATGGGCCGGACGGGCTGGACGCGGGACCGGTCATGCGTCTGGCGGAGTCTGCTGAAGGATCGCCCGCCGATGCCTCCGTGCCGCTTGCGTTGCCTGCAGACTTGCCGACGCTCGGTCTGCATGGCGTGCAGGTGCTGATCACCAAGGAGAACGCGCTGCACGGGCTGACCCTGGGTGGCGACTATAGGCTGCATGAGGGTCAGCTTGACGGGTCGGGACCTATCAGGGTCTCCGGCGCATTGGGCCTGGTTGAAGGCGAACTGCGGGTCGATCTGGCTTCGGACCTGACAGGCGGTGTCATCCTGTCCGCCCGCGATGTGTCCCTCAACGTGCCCGGTCTGCGCACCAGTCTGGCCGTCGCGTCGCTCGATCTCACACTGGGCCGACAGCCCGACCTGATCTCCGCCGATCTGACTGCCGCCCTTCCCGGGGGCGATCTGACCGGCAGCCTGCTGCTCGCCGCGCCGTTCGACCAGCCGACGATCGATCTCGGCGTCCAGGCCAGCCTTGGCGATCTGGCCCAGACCCTGCCGCTGATCTCCGACGTCGCAGGAGACCTGCCGGTGAGTGGCGGTTCCGCCGATCTCTCGTTCGCGCTGGTGGCCACTGCAGATGCCGATGTGACCATTCCCGACATTGCCGGTCTGATCAGGACATCAGTGGGGGAGGTAAGGCTGGAGGGCGATCTCCGCCTGCCCGCCTCCGCTCATTCCGCAGGGGCGGACTTCGGTGACATTGCGCTCGATCTGGCAGCCGACGGCAAGCTGGGCGCGGGGGAGATCACGCTCGATTTCAACAGGCTGAGTCTGACGTCGGAAGCGGTTCCCAAGGTGGCTCAGGCGCGGGACCTTGCGCTGCGCTACGGCCCCGGGGCGTCCTTCGCGGTCCGTCCGGGCATGACGGCAACCCTTGCGCTGGCCGAACCCGGCGCGATTTCCTTCCGCGGCGGGCTGGACGCGCGGAGCGGCCCGCTGAGGCTGGCCGCCGAACTGGAGAATGCGCGGCTTTCCGGCACCGGGCTTGATGTGACAGGCGCCACGCTGACCGTGACCGGGCTTTCGGTGATGCAGCAGGACATCGACCGCCTGCACTATGACGGCAAACTCCTGCTTGGCGCGCAGTCCGAGCTTCATGGCCGGTTGCAGGGTTCATCCTCTGCCCTGTCGGTCGGCGATGCCGACGCAGAGACGGTTTCCGCGGCGCTGGCCCTCGACCTCACTGTCGAGTCGGCGGAGCGGCTGCGGGTCCGCCTGAACGGCCCCGTGCGGGCCGGTCGCCTGGCGCTCGCGGAGCCCGCTGTCAGCATCGACGCGCCGGAGATAGCCCTTGAGGAGGTCCAGTTCGCGCTCGTCCCAGGCAAGGGCATGGTCACCAGGGGGGCGTTCGTGGCTTCGTCCGGCCCGGTCACCGCACCCGAAATCGCGGAGAGCCAGTTCACCCTCGAGCCGATGCGGTTCGGTTTCGATCTCGACGGCTATGGCTTCGGCACGATGTACGGTTCCGTGACCCTCGACAGTGACGGTCTGTCAGCGCCCGGTCTCGCCCGCAGTGGTCCGCTCAGGATCAGGGGAAAGGTCCGGCCCTCACCGCAGAGTGTGAAGGCAGAGATCTCGGTGGCAGACATGAACCTGGATGGATTGTCCGGCCTTTCGCTGCCGCCGATGTCCTTCGACGGCACGCTGGACGTTCTGGAGGCGCGGGCCGCACTCGCGGGGCGGCTGTCGTCAGGTGCCATCGGCATCGACGTCTCCGCGGATGCGGATCCGGCCACGGGCGCGGCGCAGGCACGGATGGTGCTACCCGAGACGGCTCTGCCGTTGCTGGCGGAGGTGCTGCGCGATGTGGTCCTGCCTGCCGGGACCGCCCTGCCGGAGGGATCCGTTTCAGCGGAGGTGACTCTTCGGCAGGCCGAGGCGCTGTCCGCCGACCTCGATCTGAACGTGACAAACGGCAGTGTTGCGGTAACGGAGTTCGCCCTGTCAGGCATCAATGGGACGCTGCATCTGGAGGAGCTTCTGCCGCCACGCACCGACGCGCCGCAGGAGGTGCGGATCGCCCTGCTCTCCGGCCCTGCGGACATGCGCGACATGCTGCTGCGGTTCGAACTGGCGCAGGATGGCGATGAAACCATCGCCCGCATCCTGGACCTGCATGGCGATGTGCTCGGCGGGCGCATGGCGATGCGGCCGTTCGAGCTGCGTGCCGATGAAACGCGCCGCAGGATCGATGTCGACCTGCAGCGCATCGACATGGCAACAATCGTTGATCTGGCAGGACTGGAGGACTTCATCCTGACCGGCAGCCTGTCCGGTACCCTGCCGGTGGAGATCGTCGGCGAAAACGGCGTCGTGGTGCGTCAGGGCAAGCTGGTCGCGGATGGTCCAGGGACATTGCAACTGGATGGCAATGTGCTGCGCGGCATTCTCGGTCAGCAGGGCGGTGACGAACTCGACCTGATGATCCGCACGCTGGAGGATTTCCGCTACGACGTGCTGGAAGTCAGTCTCGACAAGCCGCTGGAGGGCGAGACGACGATGCTGATCACGCTCGGCGGTCTCAATCCGGCGGTGCTGGACGGGCACCCGTTCCGGTTCAACATTTCGGTGAGCGGGGATGCGGATCGCCTTCTTGCGACCATATTGACGGTATATCGGGCATCAAGCGGCATGATCGAGCAGGGTATCAAGTCCTTGCAGTAGACCTGGTCAGGCCGCAGCATGTCGGCACGCATATTCGGGAACATGACCATGGCAGCAGGATCGGAAGAGTGGCGGAGGCAGCGCGGTACCGGACTGCCCGGTATCGGCGGCGTGATGGCTCTTGCCGCATTGCTGGTTGCCTGTACGCCGACGGTTCAGGTGGAGGCCCCGAAGGAGCCGATCACCATCAACCTGAACATAAAGCTGGATGCGGATGTGCGGGTCCGGCTGGAGGAAGCCGCCAAGAACGACATCAAAACCAATCCGGGGATTTTCTGATGCTGCGTCGTACATTTCTGATGCTTGCCGCTGCCCTTTCTCTGTCGGTGGCCATGGCTGGCAGTCCGGCGATGGCCCAGTCACTGGACGCCCTGCGCAGCTCCGGTGCGGTCGGTGAACGCTTCGACGGTCTGGCGGTCGCCCGTGACGGTAGTGCCGCGACCGCGAAGTTTGTCGAGGGCGTGAACGCACAGCGGCTCGGCATCTATCGGGATCGCGCCGCCGCACAGGGGGTTTCGCCCGAACAGGTGGGACGGGTCTATGCGCAGCAGATTCGCAAGTCCGCGCCGCGCGGCACCTGGTTCCTGCAGGACAATGGCAACTGGACCCAGTGAGCTTGTCACGCTACTGAAAGATTCCGGGATCAGGGCCCGGTTCGGAATCATTCGGGGACAGGAATAGCGCGATGTTCAATCAGTTGAGGCTCGACAACCGGATTGCACTGGTAACCGGCGCCAGCCGGGGGCTGGGCCGCTCGATTGCCCTGGGTCTGGCGTCCGCCGGGGCACGTGTTGTCGTCAATGCCCGGGACGAGGATGCGCTGGGGAAAGTTGTCACGGAGATCGAGCACAGGGGCGGTCAGGCCGACCTGCGCTGCTTCGATGTGACGGATGAGGAAGCGGCGAAGGAAGCCCTGGCCTCCATCGTCACGGACCATCGTCGTCTCGACATCCTGGTCAACAATGCGGGCACGGTTGTCCGCTCTCCCCTGCTTGAAAGCACGACGGAGGACTTCCGCCAGGTCGTCGATACCAACCTGACCTCCCTGTATGTCATGTCGCGGGAGGCCGCGCGGCTGATGGTGCCACGGGGCTATGGCCGCATCCTCAACATCGGCTCCGTCATGTCCCACATCGGGCGCCCCAACATCGTGTCCTATGTCTCGACGAAGCATGCCGTAGCCGGGCTGACCAAGGCGCTGGCAAACGAACTGGCGCCACAGGGGATTGCCGTGAACGGCATCGGGCCGGGCTATTTCGGGACCGAGTTCAATCGTCCCCTGATGGAAGATGCCGAATTCACCGCGATGGTGGAGGGGCGGACCCCGGTGGCACGCTGGGGCAATCCCGACGAGATCGCCGGTGCCGCGATCTTCCTCTGCTCCGAAGCAGCGTCTTACGTCAGCGGTCACATGCTGATGGTGGATGGCGGTCTGACGATCAAGCTCTAGCCGGATCGGTGGCGCAACATGGCCCGGTTCAGCCTGCTGCTGCTGGGTCTGCTGCTTGGTCTGCTGTTCTGCGGTTCAGCTCTCGCACCCGACCTGTTGGCAGACGACAGGCTGATGGCGTCCGCCAGCGGCCGGATCAATCACGCCGGTTTCCGCAACCGTTCCCACTGCACCGGTTTCGTGGTCGAGGGCGGCCATGTCGTGACCGCGGCCCACTGCATGCCCGGCTGGGACGGGGAGCAGGTGCACTTCCTGCGCGGCTATGACCGGGGCGACCTGGCGCAGCATGTCTCCGCGCCGCGCGCTGCATGGCACATCATTCGCGGGCGCGATATCGCAGTCCTGTGCAATGCCGCACCGGACGCCCCCGCATTCGTCCTGGGGGACAGCGACAGGCGGATCGCGCCGGGCGACGACCTGCTGATTCCCGGCTACGCCATTCCGCGAGCACACATGCTGCAACAGCATCATTGCCATCTCTGGAAGCTGGAGGCCGGCGGCGGGATACGTGTGGCCTGTCCGGTCCGGCCCGGAACCTCCGGCGCGCCGGTTCTGCAAGCGGTCGCGGAGGGCTACCGCGTGGTAGGCGTGATGTCGGCCAGCAGCCGGACGGCGGCGCGGGCAGACGCGCTGGATGCCGACGTGCTGGCACCCTGTTCGGTGCCGTGAAAACCATGCAATGATCCGCGAACGGGTCGTCGAACGGGTCGCGCAACGGCGTGAACAGATCGTACTGACAGGAGTGCCGGATGCTGGGTGAATTGCGGGAGCGGATGCGGACACAGTTGCGCGCCGAGGAGGTCGGTGCCGTCGGGCACCTGGCCGCGCAGGCGAACCTGACCGAGGCTGACCGCGCTGCCATTTCCGACCGTGCCGCCGCCCTGGTGCGTGCTGTCCGCTCCGGCGGTGCGCCCACCATGATGGAGAGCTTCCTGGGCGAATACGGCCTGTCCACCAGCGAGGGCGTGGCCCTGATGTGCCTGGCGGAGGCGATGCTGCGCGTGCCGGACGCTGAGACCATCGACGACCTGATCCAGGACAAGATCGTGCCGCATGACTGGGCCGCGCATGTCGGCGATTCCGGGTCGCTGATGGTCAATGCATCGACCTGGGCGCTGATGCTGACCGGGCATATGCTGGATGATCGGGAGGGCGGCGTGGTCGCCACCCTGCGCGGGATGGTGCGCCGTCTGGGGGAGCCGGTGATCCGTACCGCCGTCACCCGCACGATGCAGGAGATGGGTAACCAGTTCGTCCTGGGCCGCACCATCAACGAGGCGATCAAGCGCGCCGACCGCATGATCGCGAAGGGCTATCGCTATTCCTTCGACATGCTGGGGGAGGCAGCGCTGACCGCCGATGACGCCGACCGCTATCACGCGTCCTATGCCAACGCGATCGATCGACTGGCGGAACATGGCCGCAATTCCGGCATGCATGAAAGCACGGGAATTTCCGTCAAGCTCTCGGCGCTGCATCCGCGCTACGAGTTCGCGCAGCGGGCGCGGGCGGTGCCCGAACTGGCCGCCCGGACGCTGGAACTTGTCCGCGCGGCACGGGATGCCGGCATGGGCTTCAACATCGATGCGGAGGAGGCGGACCGCCTCGATACCTCCCTGGACGTGATCGAGCAGATACTGCGTGACCCCTCGCTGGAAGACTGGGATGGCTTCGGTGTCGTCGTGCAGGCCTATGGGCCGCGCGCCCATGCCGTCATCGACTGGCTGCATGCGCTGGCCACCGAGCTTGATCGCCGCATCATGGTGCGCCTGGTGAAGGGGGCCTACTGGGACACGGAGATCAAGAAGGCCCAGGTCATGGGGCTGGATGGTTTCCCCGTGTTCACCCGGAAGATCCATACCGACATCAGCTACCTGGCCTGCGCCCGCAAGCTGCTGGACGCGCGGGACCGGATCTACCCGCAGTTCGCGACCCACAATGCCCACACGGCGGCGGCAGTGCTGCATCTGGCGGGCGAGGAACGCAGCGGTTTCGAGTTCCAGCGTCTGCATGGCATGGGGGAACGGCTGCACGACATCCTGAAGTCCGAGAGCGGCGTGCCCTGTCGCATCTATGCGCCGGTGGGCGCGCACAGCGACCTGCTGGCCTATCTGGTGCGGCGGCTGCTGGAGAACGGGGCCAATTCCTCCTTCGTGCATCAGATCGTCGATCCCGCCATCGCGCCGGAGACAATCGCCGCCGATCCGATGCTCGGGATTGCGGACGGCATCACGGCCAATCCTGCGATCCGGCGGCCCGCGGACCTGTTCCGGCCGGCGCGGGCCAACTCGGTCGGTATCGACCTGACCGACCCGGTCACCGTGGCAAGGGTCGAGGCTGGCCGCGCCCCCTTCGCCGCGCCTTTCGTCTGGCAGGCTGGGGCGGGAACGGCAGGCAGCCGTGATGTCACCAATCCGGCGCGACCGGATGAGGTCGTGGGACAGGTGGCGGAAGCGAACGCGGCGGATGCCGTCGCGGCCATCGCCAAGGCGGCGGAAGTGTTCCCGGACTGGTCGGCAACACCGGTTGCGGAGCGCGCGGCAATGCTGCGTCGCGCCGCTGACCTGTATGAGGAGCACATGATCGAGTTCATGGCGCTCGCCACGCGGGAGGCCGGGAAGTCGCAGCTTGATGGCGTTGCGGAGGTGCGGGAGGCCGTGGATTTCCTGCGCTATTACGCCGACCAGTCGGTTGTGGCGGAGCAGGAGGGCACGGCGCGTGGCGTGATCGTCTGCATCTCGCCCTGGAACTTCCCGCTGGCCATCTTCACCGGGCAGGTGGCGGCGGCACTCGTCACCGGCAATGCGGTGATCGCGAAGCCTGCGGAGCAGACGCCGCTGATCGCGGCACGCGCGGTGGCGCTGCTGCATCAGGCGGGCATTCCGGGCGACGCACTGCAGCTTGTCTGTGGTGATGGCCCGTCCGTCGGGCAGCCGCTGACCGCTGACCCGCGCATCGCAGGGGTCTGTTTCACCGGCTCCACCGAGGTGGCGCGGATGATCGAGGGGCAACTGGCCGAAACCGCACCCGCCGCGATGCTGATCGCGGAGACTGGTGGCCTGAACGCGATGATCGTGGATTCGACGGCCCTGCCGGAACAGGCGGTGCGCGATATCGTGGCCAGTTCGTTCCAGAGCGCGGGCCAGCGCTGCTCTGCCCTGCGCATGCTCTATGTGCAGGAGGATGTGGCCGACCGGATTCTGGAGATGCTTGCCGGTGCCATAGATGCACTCAGCGTCGGTGATCCCTGGGACCTGAGCACGGATGTGGGACCGGTGATCGACGAGGACGCGCGGTCGGGCATCGCGGACTATTGCGCGGCGCAGGCTCAGGCGGGAAAGCTGGGCAAGCAGCTGGATGTGCCGGACACGGGGCTGTTCGTGCAGCCGTCCATCGTCCGTGTCTCCGGCATCGAGGCGCTGGAGCGGGAGGTCTTCGGGCCGATCCTGCATGTGGCCACCTTCCGCGCCGGGGACCTGGGGAAGGTCGTGCAGGCGATCAATGGCCGGGGCTACGGGCTGACCTTTGGCGTGCATACACGGATCGACCGGCGGGTGCAGCAACTGGTGGATTCCATCGCCGTCGGCAACGTCTATGTGAACCGCAACCAGATCGGTGCCATCGTCGGATCGCAGCCCTTCGGCGGTGAGGGTCTGTCGGGTACCGGGCCGAAGGCCGGCGGGCCGCACTATCTCTCCCGCTTCCGGATGCAGCGGGCCGAGGCGCCGGCGGCGCAGATGGCGCCCGCGCTTGACTGGGCCACTGTGCGCAGGGCGCTCTCCGATCTGCAGAAACTGAAGGCCGGTGGCCGTGGCGACGGCCGTGGCGACGAAGTCCTCGCCGCCCTGCGCACCGCCCTGCGCGGTCGGGCACGTCAGGCCATGACCGCTGCGGCGGCGCTGGACATGGGGCCGGTCGATCTGCCGGGGCCGACGGGGGAGGCAAATTACCTCTGGCTGCATCCGCGCGGTACGGTGCTCTGCCTGGGTCCCGATGCCGACACGGCGCTGGATCAGGCCGTGCAGGCCCTGCGCGCAGGCAATCGGGTGCTGGCCATTGCGCCGGAGGTCTCGGCCCGCATCCGACCGCTCGCCCAGGCCGGGCTCCCGGTCGTGGCACTGGACGGTACCATCGCACCGGATTTCCTGACCGACATGGAAATCGATGCCGTGGCCTGCGCGCCCGGTGATCCGGCATACCGCAAGGCGATGGCAAGGCGCGACGGGGCGCTGCTGCCCGTGATCGACAGCCGGATCTGCCCGCAGGCCTATGCGCACGAGCGTGCGATCTGTGTCGATACGACGGCGGCGGGCGGCAATGCCGACCTGCTTGCCTCCGCCTGAAAACGGGAGCAGCAGAACAATGAGCATGGATCGGATCGTCATCGCGGGGGGCGGTATCGGCGGACTGGCCACGGCGATCGGGCTGGCGCAGCAGGGTGTCCGCTCCATCGTGCTGGAGAAGGCGGCGGAACTGGGGGAGATCGGGGCGGGCATCCAGTTGGGGCCGAACGCGTTTCACGCCTTTGACTACCTGGGGGTCGGCGATGCGGCACGGGCCATGGCGATCTACATCGACAACCTGCGCCTGATGGACGCCCTGAGCGGGGAGGAGATCACCCGCATCCCGCTGGATGACGCCTTCCGGGCGCGGTTCCGCAACCCCTACGCCGTGGTGCATCGCGGTGACCTGCACGGCGTCTTCCTGAAGGCCTGCATCGATCATGATCTGGTGGAACTGCGCACCAGCGCGGGTGTCGCGGGCTATGCGCAGGATGGCACGACGGCGACAGCCCTGCTGGAGAATGGGGAGCAGGTCACCGGCCAGGCGCTGATCGGGGCCGATGGACTTTGGTCGAACATCCGCCAGCAGTTGGTGGGGGACGGCGCGCCCCGCGTCTCCGGCCATACCACCTATCGCAGTGTGATTCCGGTGGAGCAGATGCCGGAGGACCTGCGCTGGAACGCGGCGACGCTCTGGGCCGGGCCGAAGTGCCATATCGTTCACTATCCGCTGTCCGGCTGGAAGCTCTTCAATCTGGTCGTCACCTATCACAATGATGCGCCGGAACCCGTGGCGGGCCTGCCTGTCAGCCGCGACGAGGTGGAGAAGGGATTCGAGCATGTCAGCCCTGTCGCGCGCCAGATCATCGAGCGTGGCAAGGACTGGAAACTCTGGGTGCTTTGCGACCGTGACCCGGTCATGGACTGGGTGGACGGGCGGGTTGCGCTGCTGGGCGATGCGGCGCACCCGATGCTGCAGTATTTCGCACAGGGTGCCTGCATGGCGATGGAAGACGCGGTCTGCCTGTCGCATGAAGTGGGGCAAGGGGGCGATATCGATCAGGCTCTGGTGAACTATCAGAACCGGCGCCGGCTGCGCACCGCACGCGTGCAGTTGCAGTCGCGTGAGATCGGTGAGCACGTCTATCATCCGGCAGGTGCCCATGCCGCCCTGCGGAACACTGTGATGAACGCCAGAACGCCTTCGGACTGGTACGATCAGATCGACTGGCTCTATGGCAGCACCGGCCTGGAAGGTGCAGTCTCGGGCGAGACCCGAAACCGGGAGCAGAAAGCCAAATAATTCTTGCAGTATTGTGCAAAAATGCGCAAAAGACGCATTATCATGCAATAAAAATAGGTCAACAGGGAGAAGACAATGACCATGTACCGATCACTCATGAATCTCGCGGGCGGTGCCGCGCTGGCGCTGGGCCTCGCGTCCGCCGCAACAGCCGCCGACTATGAGTACAACCTGCAGAGCTTCCTGCCGGCGCAGGCCACGATTCCTGCGGACATCATCGATGTCTGGGCCGACAGGATCGAGGCTGCCTCCGGTAACCGCATCAAGATCAACCGCTTCCCGTCCATGCAGCTCGGCGGCAAGCCGCCGCAGCTCATCGACCAGGTGCTGGATGGCGCCATCGACATGACCTGGAACGTGGTCGGCTATACGCCGGGCCGCTTCCCGTCGACGGAAGTGTTCGAACTGCCCTTCATCGTCAATGACGCGCGTGCAGCCTCCGCCGCGTTCTGGACCATGATGAAGGAGCATATGGAGAACACCGAGTTCAAGTCGATGAAGGTGCTCGGCACCTGGGTCCACGGACCTGGCATGATCCACACCAACAAACCCGTCGTGACCCCGTCGGACCTGGACGGCATGAAGATCCGTGGCGGCTCCCGTCAGGTCAACGCGCTGCTGAACCAGCTTGGTGCGACGCCGGTCGGCATGCCGGTTCCGGCAGTGCCGGAGGCGCTGTCGAAGGGCGTTATCGACGGCACCACGATCCCCTGGGAAGTCACGCGCGCCCTGAAGGTGCCGGAGCTTGTACAGAACCACACCGAGTTCACCGGCCCGATGCTCTACACCATCACGTTCGTTCTGGTCATGAACAAGGACAAGTTCAACGAGCTGCCAGCGGACCTGCAGAAGGTCATGGATGACAATTCCGGCATGGATTTCTCGGTCTTCGCCGGCGGCACGCAGTCCGATGCCGATGGTCCGTCCCGCCAGCTTGCGGTGGATCGTGGCAACAACATCATCACCCTCGACGCCGCCCAGTCCGCTGCATGGGCGGCGGCTGCGGCCCCGGTCTATGACACCTGGCTGGCAGAGATGAAGGACCGTGGCATCGACGGTCAGGCTCTGATCGACCAGGCCAAGGCGCTGATGGCGGCCTACAAGTAGGTCAAAGGCGTAGAACGGAACAGACGGGCCGCGCGGGACTTCTGCGCGGCCCGTCCATTCCGGCCTGACGGGAGTGTGTGATGCACAGGGCAATGGCGGTACTGGCCAGGAACATGGCCATACTTGGCGGCATCGTGCTGGGATTGCTGATCCTGCTGGTCTGCGCCTCGGTACTGGGGCGCAGCCTCAACGGCTTCCTGCATACGGTGCTGTCGCCTGTTGCGCCCGACCTGGCGCAGGCCCTGCTCGACACCGGCGTTGGCCCGATCAACGGTGATTTCGAACTGGTGGAGGCGGGCATTGCCTTTGCCATCTTCGCCTTCCTGCCGCTGTGCCAGATCACCGGCGGGCATGCCACCGTGGACATCTTCACCAATTTCCTGCCGCGCCGCGCGAACCGTGGACTGCGCATGGTGACGGAAGTCATCTTCGCGGCGGTCCTGATCGTGATCGCCTGGCGCCTGTTCGAGGGCATGTGGTCCAAGATGAGCTACGGCGAAACGACCTTCCTGCTGCAGTTCCCGATCTGGTGGGCCTATGCAGCCAGTTTCGCCGGCGCGGTCGTTGCCGCGCTGGTGGGGACCTATACGGCCATCGTCCGCAGCTATGAGATGTTCAGCGGGCAGACGATCCTGACCGACGGGCCGGAGACGGACCATTGAGCAATCTCGATATCGGTCTGCTGTCGTTTCCGGCACTCATGGTGCTCATCTTCATCCGGGTGCCCATCGGCCTGGCCATGTTCCTGGTCGGGCTGGTCGGCCTCTATGCCGTTACCGGCAGCTTCAACCTGCCGCTGGCACGACTGAAGAGCGAGACCTATTCGACCTTCGCCAGCTATTCCCTGTCCATCGTGCCGATGTTCCTGCTGATGGGCCATTTCGCGACGCTTGGCGGACTGTCCACGGCCCTGTTCAAGGCGGCGGAGAGCTTCCTCGGGCACCGGCGGGGCGGCATTGCCATGGCGGCCATCGGGGCCTGCGCCGGGTTCGGGGCAATCTGCGGTTCCTCCCTCGCGACCGCGGCAACGATGAGCCGCGTGGCGCTGCCTGAGCTGCGGCGCTATGGCTACTCGGGCGGGTTCTCGACCGCCACGCTGGCCGCAGGCGGCACCCTCGGCATCCTCATTCCGCCGTCGGTCGTGCTGGTGATCTACGCGATCCTGACGGAGCAGAACATTGCCAAGCTGTTCCTCGCCGCCTTCATCCCCGGCATCCTGGCGGCACTTGGCTACATGGTCGCGGTATCGATCTACGTCCGCCTGCATCCGGATCAGGCCGGTGTGGCGGCGCGTGTGCCCTGGGCGGAACGACTGACCGCGCTGGTCGCGGTCTGGCCGGTGCTGCTGGTCTTCGGTCTGGTGGTCGGGGGCATCTATCTCGGCTGGTTCACACCGACCGAAGGTGCGGCTGTCGGCGCGGCGGGAACCGGGCTGATTGCCTGGCTGAACGGCGGCCTTGGCCGACGCAGCCTGATGGACAGCTTCCTGGTGACCGCCCGCTCCACAGCCATGATCTTCTTCATCGTGCTGGGCGCGGCCTTCTACAACGGTTTCCTGGCCCTGACACAGGTGCCGCAGGAACTCTCCAGCATGGTTGTTTCCCAGGGGCTCAGCCCATGGACCGTGCTGACCGTCATCCTGATCTTCTATCTGATCATGGGGTGTCTGATGGACAGCCTGAGCATGATCCTGCTGACCGTTCCGATCTTCTTCCCGGTGATCAGCGAACTGGACTTCGGCATGTCGCCGGAGCATGTGGCGATCTGGTTCGGCATTCTGGTGCTGATCGTCGTGGAAGTCGGGCTGATCACACCGCCGGTGGGGCTCAATCTGTTTGTCATCAACGCCATGGATCCGAAGACGCCGTTGGTCGAGACCTATCGCGCCGTGATCTATTTCGTGGGCACGGACCTCTTTCGGGTCGTGCTTCTGGTGCTGTTTCCATCGATCACGCTGTTCCTGATCTAGAGCGGGACGGGATGTGCATGAAAATGCACATGACAAAGAGTGTGAGTTGAATTGAATTTCGGTTTTGCATTATAAAGCATAAAGCAACGTCTCGGGAGGATGGTCATGTCGGAGAATCAGAATGCGTCAGTCTGGCTGGTGGACCGCCATCTGGAGGAGGGGCGCGCCGGCAAGCAGGCGTTTCGCGAAGCGGCAGGCGCCAGGCGCAGCCTGACCTACGGAGAACTGGCGCAACGCACGAACCAGGTCGCGGGTGCGTTCGCCCGTGCGGGCATCGCGCGTGAGGAGCGTGTCGCCTGTCTGATCCTGGATCAGATCGAATATCCCGAGATCTTTCTGGGGGCGATGAAGGGCGGCGTCATTCCCGTGGCGCTGAACACGCTGCTCTCGACATCTGTCTATGATGTCATCCTGCGCGACAGCCGGGCCGCGTGCCTGATGGTCTCCGCCGAGCTCTTCGAGGTCGTGAAGCCTGCGATCAGCGGCAATCCGTGGCTGCGCCAGGTGATTGTCATCGGCGGTGACGCGCCGGAAGGCACGGTCAGCTATGACGCCTTCATGGAGGGCGCGCCGGAGATGAGCGCCATCGACGTTTCGGCGGACGAGGGGGCCTTCTGGCTCTATTCCTCGGGGTCCACGGGCCAGCCCAAGGGCGTGCGTCATGTCCATGGCAGCCTGCGTGCGACTGCGGAAACCTATGGCCTGCAGGTGCTGGGCATTCGCGAGGATGACGTCGTCTATTCGGTCGCCAAGATCTTCTTCGCCTATGGCCTCGGCAATGCGGTGACATTCCCGCTTTCCGTGGGCGCGACCACGGTCCTGTTCAATGGCCGTCCGACGCCGGAAACCACGCTGGAGATCATCGCGAAGGAGCAACCGACGATCTTCTGCGGTGTGCCGACACTCTACGCGGCGACCATTGCCGAACTGGAGAAGATGGCGCGGCCCGAGTCTTCCCTGCGCATCTGCATTTCCGCCGGCGAGGCCCTGCCCGAGCAGACGGGCCAGGCCTGGCGCAGGATCTGGGGCGTCGACATTCTGGATGGAGTGGGATCGACGGAGATGCTGCACATCTTCCTGAGCAACCGCCCTGATGACATCATCTACGGCACGTCCGGGGTGGCGGTTCCGGGCTATGAGGTGCGTTGCGTTGACGAGAGCGGGGCGGAGGTCGGTCCCGGCGGCATTGGTGAGATGCTGGTGCGCGGCGCATCCGCCGCCGACGGCTACTGGAACCAGCGTGACAAGAGCCGGGCCACCTTCGAGGGGGAATGGACCCGGACCGGCGACAAGTACGAGATCACGGAGACAGGGCGCTACATCTACTGCGGCCGTACCGACGACATGTTCAAGGTGTCGGGGATCTGGGTTTCGCCGTTCGAGATCGAGCAGGCGCTGAGCGCGCATCCCGCGGTGCTGGAAGCGGCGGTCGTGGCGCACCGGGACGAGGAGGGGCTGGAGAAACCGAAGGCCTTCATCGTCCTGAAGGAGGGGCAGGACGCGGCTGCGGTGACCGAGGCGCTGAAGGACTTCGTCAAGGAACGGATCGGCAAGTGGAAGTATCCGCGCTGGATCGAGGTCGTGGCCGAACTGCCGAAGACCGCGACCGGCAAGATCCAGCGCTTCAAGCTGCGTCAGGCCGCCTGAGTCGCCGTGACGCAACTGCCGCCGCCTTCCGACTGGCGACCGCCATACGCGTTTCTGCCCGGCCGGACGCCGGCGCACGAGGGGGCGGAACTGGCGGTCATCCGCGCGACGGTGGACGCGGTATCGAGCGACCGTCTGACAACGACGGCAGCATGGACCTTCGGGCTTGATTTCCTGCGCGACGGATATTTCTGGGAAGCGCATGAGGTGCTGGAGGCCGTCTGGCTGGCGCTGCCGCCCAATTCGGCGGAACGGGTGCTCTGCCAGGGGCTCATTCAGCTTGCCAATGCAGGGCTGAAACAGGTGATGCAACGCGACCCGGCAGCGGCGCGTCTGCGCCAGATCGCACGGGACGGAATCGCGGAAGGTGTCGCGCGGGGTGGCCTGGAGCGCCTTGGTCTCGACCCGCTGGACATCGAGGGTTTCTGGCAAGCTGTAGAGCATGCGAAATAAGCAATATAATGCATATTTCCGCATCGCGACTTGCTTTCGATCTTTTAATCGACTGGAAAATAATAGAAATCAAAAAATGCAATATCATGCACATTTGACTTTACGTGAGGGGTTGATCGCACTATAGTGCAGGCAATGGAACTCGAGAGGAGACTTCGTCATGACCAAGGTCATCGACTTTCAGACCGACCCGTCGAAGTACCGTCACTGGCGTGTGGAATATGATGGCCCCGTCGCCAATCTGATCATGGATGTGGACGAGACAGCCGGGCTGTTCGAGGGCTATGAGCTGAAGCTGAACTCCTACGACCTGGGTGTCGACATCGAACTGGCGGACATTGTCCAGCGCATGCGGTTCGAACATCCCGAGGTCAAGGTCGTGGTCATGCAGTCGGGCAAGGACAAGGTCTTCTGCGCCGGTGCCAACATCCGCATGCTTGGCGGCGCGGCGCACAGCCACAAGGTCAATTTCTGCAAGTTCACCAACGAGACCCGCAACACCTACGAGGCGGCGGAGGCCGACAGCGGCCAGAAGTACATCGCGGCGGTCAAGGGTGCCTGCGCCGGTGGCGGCTACGAGCTCGCCATTGCCTGTAACCACATCATGCTGACGGACGACTCGACCTCTTCCGTGGCGCTGCCGGAGGTGCCGCTGCTGGCGGTGCTGCCCGGCACCGGCGGCCTGACCCGCGTGACCGACAAGCGCAAGGTGCGCCGCGATCTCGCCGACATCTTCTGCTCCATCGAGGAAGGGGTGAAGGGGCGCAAGGCGAAGGACTGGCGTCTGGTGGACGAGGTCATTCCGAACTCGAAGTTCGATGAGACCGTGAAGCAGCGCGCGCTGGAATTCGCGGCGGCCTCGCCGAAGGACGACGTAGCCGAAGGTGTGAAGCTCGGCCCCCTGGATCGCACGTTCGGCGATGATGGCTCGGTGACCTATTCATCCGTCGAGGTCGCGGTGGATCGGGCAAACCGCAAGGCAACGATCACCATCCATGGCCCCGAGGCGGAGGCCCCCGCCGACATGGCCGCATTCCAGGTCCAGGGTGATCAGGCCTACATGCTGCGCATGGCGCGGGAACTGGATGACGCGATCCTGCATCTGCGGCTGAACGAGATGGAGCTGGGCCTGATGGTGTTCCGCACCCAGGGCGATCCGGCGCTGCTGGCGGCGCACGAGGCCGTGCTGATGAATGATGCCGGTCACTGGCTGGCCAATGAGGTGCTGCGCTACTGGAAACGCATCCTGAAGCGGATCGACGTGACCTCCCGTTCCCTTGTGGCGCTGGTGGAGAACGGTTCCTGCTTCACCGGTATCCTGGCCGAGATCCTGTTCGCGGTTGACCGGTCCTACATGATGGAAGGCGAGTTCGAGGGCGATAACCGCCCCGTGGCCACCGTGACCCTGACGGATGCCAACTTCGGGCCGTTCCCGATGGGCAATGATCTGACCCGCCTGCAGACCCGGTTCCTTGGTGAGCCGGAATCGGTGGCGACGGCAGAGGCGCAGAAGGGCACGCCGCTGGAGGCCGAGGAGGCTGCCGAGCTTGGACTGGTGACCATGATCCTGGATGACATCGACTGGGAAGACGAGGTCCGGATCTTCCTGGAAGAACGCGCCAGCTTCTCCCCCGATGCGATGACGGGCATGGAGGCCAACCTGCGTTTCGCCGGTCCGGAGACCATGGAGACCCGTATCTTCGGTCGGCTGACGGCCTGGCAGAACTGGATCTTCCAGCGTCCGAACGCGGTCGGCAAGGAAGGTGCGCTGCAGAGCTACGGCACCGGTATTCGCGGCAAGTACAACATGGAGCGTGTCTGAGCGCTTGAACCCTTCACGGCCATCGCGGGACAGCCTGCGGCGACCGACTGAAAACAGGAGAGACACATGACCGATCTCATCAACGTCAGCTACGACACGCAGATCCCCAACAATGTCGGCCTGTCGTCGGACAGGAAGGTGCTGAAGGCGCTGGAACGCTGGCACCCGGGCTACATCAACTGGTGGAACAATCTGATTCCGCAGAATTTCCAGGAAAGCCCCGTCTATCTGCGCACCGCCGTCTCCGTGGACCCGAAGGGCTGGGCCAAGTTCGGTCACGTGAAGATGCCGGAGTACCGCTGGGGCGTGCTGCTGGCACCGCAGGTGGAGGATCGCAGGATCCCCTTCGGCGAGCACCTGGGGGAGCCGGCCTGGCAGGAAGTGCCGGGCGAGTACCGCAACATGCTGAAGCGGCTGATCGTCATCCAGGGCGATACGGAGCCGGGGTCGGTGGAACAGCAGCGCTTCCTGGGCCGCACGGCACCCAGCCTCTATGACCTGCGCAACCTGTTTCAGGTCAATGTGGAGGAGGGACGTCACCTCTGGGCGATGGTCTATCTGCTGCACAAGTATTTCGGCAAGGACGGGCGGGAGGAAGCCGATGACCTGCTGCGTCGCCAGTCCGGTTCGGACGAGACGCCGCGCATGCTGGGTGCCTTCAACGAGGAAACGCCGGACTGGCTGTCGTTCTTCATGTTCACCTATTTCACCGACCGTGACGGCAAGATGCAGCTCGAGTCGCTGGCGCAGTCCGGCTTCGACCCGCTCAGCCGCACCTGCCGCTTCATGCTGACCGAGGAAGCGCACCACATGTTCGTGGGTGAAACCGGTGTCGGACGGACAATCCAGGCCACTGTCGATGCGATGAACAAGGCCGGGATCACCGATCCGACGGACGTCAACCGCATCCGCGAACTCGGCGTGATCGACCTGCCGACGATCCAGAAGAAGCTGAACCTGCACTATTCGCTGTCGCTGGACCTGTTCGGTCAGGAAGTCTCCACCAATGCCGCCAATGCCTTCAACGCAGGCATCAAGGGGCGCTACATGGAGACCCGGATCGATGATGATCACCAGCTGAAGAACGAAACCTACGTCGTGCGGACGGTGCGCGAAGGTGCCGTGGTGGCGGAGGAAGTGCCGGCCCTGACGGCGATCAACATGCGCCTGAGGGACGATTACATCCGTGATGCCGCCGGTGGCGTCGGCCGCTGGAACAAGATCATCCAGAAGGCCGGTGTGAACTTCGAACTGACCCTGCCGGACGAGGCATTCCATCGCCAGATCGGTGTCTTCGCCGCCGTGAAGGCCAATCCGGCCGGTGACCTGATCAGTCAGGAAACCTGGGATGCCAGTGTCGGGCAGTGGCTGCCGACGAAGGCGGACGGGGAATTCATCCAGTCGCTGATGAAGCCGGTCACGGAGCCGGGTGCCTATGCAAGCTGGATCGCCCCGCCGAAGGTCGGTATCGACAGCAAGCCGGGTGACTTCGAGTACGTGCAGCTTCACGCTGCGTGATGCAGTGCGGGGAGGGGGCATGGTCCCCTTCCCGTGTCGCTGCAGCCGAAATCCGATCCGGAACGACGTCGATCAGGGAAGTGAGGTGACAGGATGAACAAGCCGCTGAAACAGCATCTGATCGACCCGGAAATCTGCATCCGCTGCTATACCTGCGAGATGACCTGTCCCATCGGGGCCATCGAGCATGACGACAACAATGTCGTGGTGAACGCCGAGATCTGCAACTTCTGCATGGACTGCATCCCGGTCTGCCCTACAGGCTCCATCGATGAATGGCGCGTGGTGCGGGAGCCCTATTCCCTCTCCGACCAGTATGAATGGACCGAACTGCCGGAGCAGGAGGAACTGGGCGCGGACGAGGCGAATACCAGCGTCGAGGCTCTGGACGACGCCATGGCCGCGCTGCTGGCGGAGGCGCACAAGGGGGCCGGTGGCAAGGCGAAGGCCCCTGCCTCGGCGCAGAAGCCGACGATCAACATGTACAACCTGGGCAAGCCCGCCGTGGCAAGGGTCCAGGGCAACTATCGCCTGACCGACGATCCGTCGCATGACGTCCGCCACATCATCCTCGACTTCGCAGGGCAGACCTTCCCGGTGCTGGAGGGGCAGTCGATCGGCATCATTCCGCCGGGGGAGGACGAGAACGGCAATCCGCACCTGCCACGGCTCTATTCCGTTTCCAGCCCCCGCGACGGGGAACGGGCCAACTACAACAACCTGTCTCTGACCGTGAAGCGGGAGGATCAGGGCCTCTGTTCGAACTATGTCTGCGACTTGGCGCAGGGGGACGAGGTGCGCGTCACCGGCCCGTTCGGCGCGACCTTCCTGATGCCGGATGATCCGAAGGCGCGACTGCTGCTGATCTGCACCGGCACCGGTTCCGCCCCCATGCGCGCCTTCACGATGCGGCGCCAGAGGGCGATGGCCTCCGACTCCGGAGCCATGACCATGTTCTTCGGTGCGCGTTCACCGAAGGCACTGCCCTATTTCGGGCCGCTGAAGAAGGTGCCCGCCAGCCTGCTGGAGCAGCACCTGGTCTACAGCCGTCTGGAAGGACAGCCGAAGGAATATGTGCAGGACCGGCTGCTGGCGGAACAGGAGAAGGTGGCCGACCTGCTGGTCGATCCGAATACCCACATCTACATCTGCGGGCTGCGCGGCATGGAGGAAGGCGTGGAGAAGGCTTTCGTCAGCATTGCGGAGAGCATTGGCGAGCAATGGCTTTCGATGCGTGACGCCATGCGGGAAGCGGGCCGCTACCACGTCGAGACCTATTGAGGATTGGCGACCGTCCGGGAAGGTCAGGCGGGAATTCACCACCACGATTGATCTGCATCATTGCATTCGGCGGAACCCGGGCTAATTTGTTGCACTATATTGCAAGGGTGAGTCGGCATGGCGGAAATCGCGACCTTCAGCGGAGAGGTGACACCGGTCGATGATGCGGCCTCCCCGGATCACGCGGTCGCCGATCTGATGCTGCAGGTGGGGGAGCGGGTCCGGAAGGCCCGGGAGCGCAAGGGCATTCCCCGCCGCGTGCTGTCGGAGATTTCCGGTGTTTCACCGCGGTATCTGGCCCAGCTCGAAAGCGGGGCCGGCAATATCTCCATCGGTCTGCTGAAACGCGTTGCCATGGCTCTGGACCATCGCATCGAATGGCTGGTGGGGGAGGATGATCCCTGGAGTTCGGAGGCGCTGCGGGTCGCGGACCTGTTTCGCTCCGCCGACCGCAGCACGCAGGAGGAGGTGTTGCGGGCGCTCAATCCGGAACCGGAAGCCTCCCGGCGCGCCAACCGCATCTGCCTGATCGGCCTGCGCGGTGCGGGCAAGTCGACGCTTGGCCGGATGGCGGGCGCGGCGCTGGACCTGCCGTTCGTGGAACTGAACCGCGAGATCGAGGCCCATGGCGGCATGGAGATCGCCGAGATCATGGGACTCTACGGCCCCGAGGGCTACCGCACGCTGGAGGCTGAGGCGCTGGGGCGCATCATCGCCACCCATGACCGCATGATCCTGGCCGTCGCGGGGGGAATCGTGGCGGAGCCGCGCACCTACCAGACCCTGCTGACGCGCTTCCACACCATCTGGCTGAAGGCTGCCCCCGACGAGCACATGCAGCGGGTCAGGGCGCAGGGCGACGAGCGCCCGATGGCCGGCAATCCGGAGGCCATGACCCAGCTGCGTTCGCTGCTGACCAGCCGGGAGGCGCTCTATGACCGGGCGCAGGCCAGGCTGGACACCAGCGGCCAGACGCGCGAGACCTCGCTGAAGCATCTGCTTGCACTCATCGCGGAGCGTGGCTTCCTCGACTGAGGTCCTGCCCGCCCCTCTCATGCATCTGTCGCACTGTTCCGGAGGTCGGGGTCTTGTCCACGCCACTGCGCCGCAACCCATCATTCTTCTATCAGCTGATCGCCCTGCGTGGCTCGGTGGTGCCTGCCGTGCTGCCCTACATCATCGGTTTCGCGGCACTGACCGCCGCGCTGGTCGCGGCAAGCGACAGGGGGGTGGTCGTGCCGCAGACCAGCTTTGCCCCCTTCGCGATCTTTGGCGTTGCCCTGTCGCTGTTCCTGGGCTTCCGCAACTTCGCGGCCTACGAGCGCTGGTGGGAGGCGCGAAAGGTCTGGGGCGGCGTCATCGGGCAGGTGCGCAGCATCGACCGGGACACGACCCTGTTTCTTGCGGCAGCGGCAGACCGTCTGGCGGTTCAGACCCATGTTCACGGGTTCATCGACGAGATCGCGGCGATCGGGCGTGTACCCCTGTCGCCGCACCGTCCGGCGCTTGGCCGCTGCGCGGCGTACCTGCACGAATGCGCGGAGCGTCAGCAGCTTTCCGAGTTTGGCCTGCGCGCCTTCTCGGACCGGCTGCATCACCTGGAACATGCGAAGGCCGGATTGCAGCGGTTGCAGAACACGCCGTTGCCATTTGTCTATTCCCTGCTGGTCAAGCGGACCTGCACCCTGTTCTGCCTGCTGCTGCCCTTCGCCACGATCGACATCGCAGGCTGGTTCGCACCTGTCATCGTGGCGGTCGCCGCCTATGTCTTCTTCGGCCTTGCACGGGTGACGGAAGTGCTGGAATTCCCGCTGGAGCCCGGCATGAACGCCCTGGACATCGACGGTTTCGTCGCGATCTGCAAGCAGCCGTTCGATGGTCTGAAAGCTGAAGAAGCAGCGACGCAGGCCGGGATTGCCGCCTGATCGGAATGTACATTCGGGGGGATGGTGCCGACGGAGGGACTTGAACCCCCAACCTACCGCTTACAAGGCGGTTGCTCTACCAATTGAGCCACGTCGGCTTGGTGCTTTCGACTACCGGAAAAAACTGCCAATGTCACGGGGCGACGCGCGGCAGCGCGGGAATTTTCATCGTCGGGGAGGGCGGAGACATGCAGAGCTGGCAAATCGGTGACGTGAAGGTGACGAAGGTGGTGGAGATGGAAGTTGCGGGCGGAACCCGTTTCATCCTGCCGCAGGCGACCAAGGAGGCCTGCCTGCCCCTCGAATGGCTGCAGCCGCACTTCATGACGCCGGAGGGACGGCTGATCATGTCGATCCATGCGCTGGTGATCGAGACGCCGGATCGCCGGATCGTCGTCGATACCTGCATCGGCAACGACAAGCAGCGCGCCAATCCCAACTGGACCAACCTGCAGAAGCCCTTTCTGGCGGACATGGCCGCCGCAGGCTATCCGGTCGAGAGCATCGACACCGTGATGTGCACGCACCTGCATGTCGATCATGTCGGCTGGAACACCATGCTGGTGGACGGCAAATGGGTGCCGACGTTCGCCAATGCCCGCTATCTGATGGCCACACCGGAGTTCGACTACTGGCGGGATCAGGACACGGACGAGGAGAGCCGTGTGATCTTCGACGATTCCGTGCAGCCGGTGTTCGACGCAGGGCTGGTGGATTTCGTCACGACGACGCATCAGATCTGTCCGGAGGTCTACCTGAAACCGACCCACGGGCACACGCCGGGCCACGTCTCCGTCATGATCGAGTCAAGGGGCGAGAAGGCGATGATCACCGGCGACTTCGTTCATCATCCCTGTCAGATGGCGCACACGGAATGGTGTGCGACCGTCGACTATGACCCGACGGAATCGAAAGCGACCCGCGACCGGGTGTTCGACGAACTGGCCGGCCAGCCGGTGCTGATCATCGGCACCCACTTCGCCGGTGTCACCGCCGGGCACCTGAAACGCGACGGGGACGCCTACCGCCTGGAGACCTGACGGTCCCCGGCGCTTCGGCGTGGTGCCATTACCGTGAAGGCAGGATTCGCCGGTCAAGATATTCTGCCCTCGCGGCCTTGTGCATCAGGCCGGTTTCGTGGTGTCCGGCCATGCTGATGATGGATATGTCGGACCATGCCGGGTGCATCCCGCTGAAATAGGGCATCTCGTCCAGCAGTGCACCGAGGATGCGCCTCACCTTGGTAGCGTCCATGTCCTGTCGTGCGACCAGCATTGCCGAGATCGCGAAAGTGTCGACTGTCTTGTCCATCTGGGGATAGGAACTGCGTCGGAAGCGAAAGAAATCCACGCCCGGCGTTGCGCGGACATAGGCCGCATTCGCCTTCCGTATGAAGCCGACGATGTCCCCGCCGCAACGCTCCAGCGCCAGGGCGATCTTTCCGTTCGGGACACCGGCGATGAAGGCGAATGCGTCGATCTCGCCATTGCAGAATGCGTCGAGGTCACGCGAACTCGAGATCGCCAGGGGGTGCTTGAAGTCGTCGATCGACATGTTGAGCGCGCGCAGCAATCCGTTGATGGTCTGTCGGGTTCCCGTGTTTGGCAGGCCAAGGTTCGAGCGATGGTTCACGAGATCCAATGCGCGTGTCACGCCAAGCCCGCGCCGCACGACGATCTGGAAGACTTCCGGATAGAGTGTCGCCAATGCCTTGATGCCATTGGCATCGGCGACGGTCTGTTTTCCCGAAGTCGAGGCGGGAGAGAGCAGGATATCGGCCTGCGCGATGGCAAGATCCACCTGCCCGTCAGTCAGCAGCGTCAGATTGGAACCTGTTCCACCCGTTTCCAGAACCTGACAGTCCGTGCGCTTGCCGTAGCGCCGCTCGAGTACCCTGCAGATGGCGTTTCCGGCGCTGTAGTACACTCCGGTGAGACTGCCGGTCGCGATGCGCACCTTCAGGTCAGTTTCCTTGGCCAGCACTTCCATTCTGAAAGGCGAAAGGAAGTACATGAGAATGATTGCGACAAGACAGAATATCTTCATCGGCTGAATCTCAATCGAAGTTGAGGTATTTGCGGTGGTTCGTCGTCATCTGAGTCTTGTTCAGGTTCTTCGGAAACCTTGGCCGTATCTGCGACGAACGGTCGGCTCTGCAGCGGAATCCTGCAGGCCTCCGGCGCCTGGCCCCTGACGTTGGCCCCGTCTGTCCCGATCGTCACGCGCTCGGTGCCCACCATCAGGGTCAGCGCGCCGGAGGGCAGACGTTCGGGTTCGGAGTTCGCTGTTGCACGGCAATCGAATGACACGAGAAAGAGCCATTCCATGTCGTCATGCATTTCCCTTGTCCTGAACTGGCCGTGCCACTGCTTCTGCCAGTCGGGCTGCAATTCCCGGTTAGGATCGATGGGAAAGGCATCTGTCTGACTGAATGCGGACTCCGGTCCGTACAAGGGCCGGATACAGACGCTGGCCCGCGACTTCTCCAGCCGGATCCCGTTTCCAGAGGTGGTTCGGTTCGTTTGAACAGTTTCGAGCCGTTTCTTAGGTGGATTTTCCGCTTGGTTATGCCGCCACCGGGATTGGTTGCAACTTGATGTGATATGCCTGATCGGGCGTTTGCCCTTCCAGCGATGAATGCGGTCTCCTTGTGTTGTAGAAGGCCAGGTATCGGTCGATGCCCTGTCGGGCGGCTGACACGCTTTCATAGGCGTGCAGATAGACCTCCTCGTATTTGACGCTGCGCCAGAGCCGTTCGACAAACACGTTATCGCGCCAAGCGCCCTTGCCATCCATGCTGATCTGGATGTCGGCGTCCTTCAGCGCCTTGATGAAGTCAATGGACGTGAACTGTGATCCTTGGTCCGAGTTCATGATCTCCGGCTTGCCATATCTGCGCAGGGCATCATTCAAGGCCTCCAGACACGGCGCTGTTTCCAGCGTCACCGACAGCCGCCAGGCCAGAACCTTGCGGCTGAACCAGTCCAGAACGGCGACCAGATAGACGAACCCTCGGGCCATGGGAATGTAGGTAATATCCATGGCCCAGACCTGATTGGGCTGCGTCACGGCCAGCTTGCGCAGCAGGTAGGGATAGATCCTGTGACCGGGCGCAGGCTTGCTGGTGTTCGGTCTGCGATAGAGCGCCTCAATGCCCATCGTTTTCATGCAGGTTGCCACGTGCAGCCGCCCGGCCGTGAAGCCTTCCTGCCGCAGCAACCCTTTCATCATACGGCTGCCCGCGAACGGGTAGTCCATGTGCAACTCGTCAATTCTGCGCATAAGCTTGAGGTCCGCCGCACTGGTCGGGCGCGGCGCGTAATACAGGCTGCCCCGGCTGATCCCGAGAAGCCGGGCTTGCCGTGTCAGGCTCAGCCTGTGGTCCGGGCCCGTCATTTCCTTGCGCTCGGCAACAGACCGGCCTTGTCGAGCGCGCCCTCTAAAAAATCGTTTTCCAGCGCCAGCTGGCCAATCTTCGCGTGCAGGGACTTTACGTCGATCTGCGGCTCTTTCGCGGCCTTTGGCGTGTCATCGAAGACACCCGTTACGCCCTCAAGCAGCTGATCCTTCCACTGCTTGATCTGATTGGGATGCAGGTCGAACTGCGTCGCCAGCTCGCTCATCGTCCTGTCGCCCTTCAGCGCCGCCAATGCGACTTTCGCTTTGAAGGCAGGGCTGTGGTTCCGCCTGGGTCGTCTTGTCATCTTCGCTCCTTCGTCCCGGCAACGCTGCCGGATTGGGAGCAGAAAATCCACCTAACTCAACTGTCCAGATTTGTCGGGCCACCTCTTCCCTCCCAGGGCTTCATCTTGTGGTCGGCATGGATATTCCATTCGAACCGGCGGGGAACGGTGGAACGCAGGCGGTCGTGCACCAGCAATGTGCCCGGACGCAGATACAGCAGGGTTCTCCGGGCCTCCTGCAGTTCCCCCCGGTAAGCCTGTGTGGCGTTCCCGGTCACGGCATCGTAGCCGGGACAACTGACGAAACGCTCGAGATTTCCCTGTGCCGACAGGTCGTCCCATGGCTGACCCTTGCCGCCATCGTAGGTAATGGCGTTGTGGGCAACGGTCTGGGTTGTCCAGGCAAGGTGATGACGGGATCTGAAGGTGTCGTAATACCCGGAGTCGATGGCCAGCGGCTGCTGACGACCATTGATGATGAAGCTGTTCTGGTCAGCGTGACTGTGATTGAAGGAACCGTAGGGACTGGACTTGAAATAGATCGAGAACCGGTCGGGATCAGCCAGGTCACTGTGCATTGCCACCCAGCCGATGGACGGAAAGATCGCTAAATCCGGGAGTCCCTCAATGGTCGCGGTGGACCTGTCGATAGCTGCCGGCGGGGCGCCGGCGCCGAGCAGGAAAGTCCAGCTCGCGAACTCCGCCTCCAGCTCCGGCAGTTCAGCGTCGTTCCGGACAAGCAGATCGCGCCACGCGGCGTAGAGGTGCCCGGTTTGCGGCAGGCGCGTCCGCTCGAAGAGCATCCGGATGGTCTCGGTCCAGAGCAGCGGCTTGAAGTCTTCCGCGCCATCGCCGAAGCCGCTGGTGGGGGAACCGGGCGGGATGATGTACTGCAGGAAGTTGCCTGCCTGTCGCGTCCATCCCGAACTGAAGTAGTCAGCACCCGTGACGTTGCGGATGGTGTCCCAGTACTGCAGGTTGTTCAGCATGTCCCAGGTGGCGTAATTGATGCCATTTGAGTAGCCACCATCATCGCCCCCCCAGGGGTTTCCAAATCCGGAGAAGACCGGATAGGTGGCGTTGAACCAGCTCTGCGCGCGGGGTGTTTCACCAGCCATGATCGTGGAGATCGCGAGAATGCCAAGGGCATGGCGGAAACCGTGCGAATTGTATGGATAGGCAGCGAGTGCACGGCTCTCGTCGACAACGAACTTGTCAAAGGTCTGCTGCACGCGGTTCTCGATCGCGGCGAGCATGCTGGTGCGTTCAATCACATCAAGCGCGTCGTACATGACGTCATAGGTGGTCGCGAGGGCGATGGCGATCCGCAGGTTCAGCAGGTCCGCAACCTCATCCGAGGTGATGCCGAGGGGGTCCAGACTGGTCAGCCAGTTTGCGGCAGCGCGCGCTTCCGCCAGCCCCTGATCGCCCTCCCTGAGGTTCCGTGTGACGACCCAGACCAGCAGGCCCTGATACGTCTGGCGCATGACCCGATTGACCGAGGCGCGGATGTTGCGCCGCAGTTGAACCAGCTGCTCCTGTGACAGCTGCGCCGCACCCGACCGCGACAGGGGCCCATCCATTTCCGGAAACTCGGTGTTGCCCGTTTGCAGTTGATCCAGCACCGCATCGAAGTACGGACGCTTCCAGCCGATGTAGGCATCCGCGATCATGAGTGAGCGTTGGGGGTCTGGCGGCAGCAGTCTTGGTCGTCCCCGACCTGCGGCAATGCGGAACGCGCCAGCGGGACTCATGACCTGCCTGACGGGAGTCCTCGACTCGATCTCGAACCGGCGCTCGTTCGACCAGTTGTCCGCGTCGGCATATGCCCCCCAGCGGCGCACACGCCAGGAATGGGTGCCTGGGGGGAGTGGCCTGTCGAGTGCGAGGATATTGGTTGAAGACAGTCTTCGTACCAGTGGTCCATCTTCGAGCTTGATGAAGACTTCATAGACGTCGCCCGATTCCATTTTCCTCCATCGGAATGAAGGCGGGTTCTCCGAAGGTCTGGCGCCATCAGGTGGATAGGGCCGCATTTCCCTGTCGTCGACGGGGGTCAGCCAGTCGGTGATATCTGAAGCTGATCGGGGTGAATCATCCGTCGTGCGCTGCTGGGAATGGGACACACTGGCGAATGCGAGCAACAGCAATGCAGCCATGCCGGACCACGCGGATCTGGTGATTCTATGGGCGTTCCGATCAGGCAACATGCGGTACCTCCAACATGATGGCTCCGGGCAACCTGTATCAATCGCGGTATTAGATTACCTGAGGTTGCGTCGGCGGCAAAGTGTCTTACGTTGCGTAAGTCAGTACGATGCTTGTCCGGGTCGGGATCACATGGTACGCCCGCGCAACCCAAATCCCCCGACGTGCAGGCAGGACACCATGGCCGAAGAACAGACAGCTCCCCAGATCCGCATCAACGCCCAGTACATCAAGGACCTGAGTTTCGAGAACCCGAATTCACCCGCAGTACTGGCGGAGCCGCCGAAGGATACCGGCCTGAACATCAACGTGAATGTGGAGGCCGCGCAGCTCGAAGGCGCAACGTTCGAGGTCGTGATCAAGTTCGATATCCAGGCCAGTTCCGGCGAGACCACGATCTTCATCATCGACCTGACCTATGCGGGCGTCTTCACGCTGGTCGGCATTCCGCAGGAACAGATCGAAGCTGCCTGCCTGATCGAATGTCCGCGTCTGATCTTCCCCTTTGCCCGTCGGGTGATCGGTGACCTCACGCGCGACGGTGGCTTCATGCCGCTGCTGCTCGACCCGATCGACTTCATGCGCCTGTACCAGCAGAACCGCCAGCAGCAGGCCGCGGCACCCCAGGCGACGCAGTGATCAGTCGGACGCCCTGGCACGATCGATCTCCCGCAGCAGGGCGTCGATCCTGCGCCATTCCTGCGTCTGGCACATGATCCAGATGCAGCCCCTGACGTCGATCCGGTCTGGGGCGGCGAGCCGCATCGTCACCTCATAGGTCTCCCCGTCCTCCGGATTGAACATCGCCCCGCTGATCACGTCGCCACGTGCATCAAGGTCGCTGAAGATGCGCACGTCGCGCGGTCCGTCCGTCGCCCATGACCAGATCACGGTGCCGCAGGCCCGCGCGACCTCTGGCCGGGCCGGATCACAGGGCGCGATGCGCACCAGGGCCCCCATGCCCGGCGTGGCCCAGATGCCCGACAGTCCGGGCGCACCGTCTTCGGGGATCGGGGCTGCCCCGCCGCTGAGCGTTGCGCCGATGATCAGGACCAGCGCGCCTGTCACCCGACGGAGGCGTCCGCGTCTGGTGACCCTCCCGTCACCTGCAATCGCATCCCCTGCTTCCGGCTGCCCTGCCCCTCCCGCGGCGTTCCGTCGGAATGTGTCGGCGTAGTCGGGATGTTCCGTTCCCATCAGCCGGTCCCAGAAGGTGAAGTACAGCCCGTAGTTCCAGCGGCCGCAGGCATGGTGCAGGTCATGGTGCGTCGGGGTGGTGATCCAGCGCGCGACCGGCCAGTCGACCCAGCCACGGGGCATGATCTCTACCCCGCAATGGCCGATCACGTTGCGCGCCATCATGTGGCTGAGGAAGATGATGATGGTCACGCTGTCGACAGGGACCAGCAGCAGGAACAGGGGCAGGAACACGGCCTCCGCCACAGCCTCCGGCGGTGCGAAGGCGTAGGCCGCCCAAGAGGTCGGGGTAACCGACCAGTGGTGGGTCAGGTGCGCCAGACGGAACAGTGGGCGCAGGTGCATCGCCCGATGCAGCCAGTAGAACCAGGCATCGTGGGCCAGGACAATCATCAGGACCTGCAGCGCGACCACCGCAGCACCCGAACTCTCGCTGATCCGGATCAGGTCCATCTGCATCAGGCACCAGACCAGCAGGAAGCCGTTCAGGGAGAAGATCAGCGCGGTAAGGACCGACCATCCCACTTCCCGCAGCATGTCCCGGTTCGAGGCACGTCGGCGCTGAATGCGATAACGTTCCAGCCGACTGCGCAACAGGCGCAGCAGCACGAAGGCGGCACCGGCGAACAGGAAGTAGCGCGCGGCGTCGGAGGCGAAGATCAGCGGCCATACTTCGGGAAAGTGACTGAGGGCTTCGGTACCGGACATTTTCTTCTGGCTCCATCGTTGACTGTTTGACGATGAAGCCACTGTGCGGTGGGCGCGGCCTGATGGCCTGTCGATCCCGAGATCGGCCTGATGAATCAAGGAATCGGAGAGCTTTTTCAGGAATCGGCGATGTTTTCCCGGCGGTACGCGGTGGGTGTTGTGCCGGTAATCTCCCGGAACGCCCGGTTGAAGGGGCCAAGTGATCCGTATCCCAGATCCATCGCGATGGTCAGCACGGGTGTCCGGGCCAACTCGGGATCAGCCAACCTCTTCTGCGCCTCGGCCACCCGATGCACATTCAGGAATGTGTTGAAGTTCCGGTATCCCAGATCCCGATTGATGTGGGAACGCAGCCGATGCTCGGTGACACCCGCCTTTGCCGCGAGACCCGCAACGGTCAGCCCCGACTGCCACAGACCGCCGGAATCGATGAAGGCGCGGAGCGGACCGGCAACCCTGTCGTCAGGTGGGCCGGGCTTTTGGCCCGGTGTGACCCGCGGGACCTGTTGTGGGGACTCCACCGGATCGATGGTCAGGAAGGACACGCCGAACAGCAAGGTCAGAGCGAGGATGGCACCCGCATTGACCGGCGTCAGCAGGGCCAGCATCTCCGGCTCCGTGACGACCAGTTCGACCAGCAGAACCGATGTTACCTGCAGCACCATCATCGCCACGGCAATCAGCCGCCACCTCCGGCGCCGCTCCATCAGGTCATCACGGCGGCCCGCGAGGGTTCTGAACACCGCATGCGACAGCATCAGCAGCCCGACGATGCGTTGCAGGGTCACCAGTGCGGGTCGCAAGTCCTCCGGCAGGGTGGCGAAGGCAAGGGCCTGCATGGCCGCCAGCAATGCCAGAGCGGCAATGCAGACGCGCACATGGCGAAACGCGTCATCAAAGGCTGTCATGACCACCGCCCAGACCGCAAAGGGAATGGTCGGGGCAAGGCCGAGCAGCAGCAGCCGGAACAGGCCCTTGTCGGGTGCGAGCGGATCGCCGCCGCTCAGGAGCAGGTAGGCGGTAGTGCAGGCGATCAGGATGACGAGCAGCCAGGTGAGCGACTGACGCGGTTGCCGAACGACCAGTGTTGCAGCAATCAGGGCGAAAGCCCCCATCGCCAGCAGGCGCAGTACTGTATCGGCACTTTCGGTCACGGTTCGGTCCTGAGGCTTTGCTTGACGGTTCAGCTTTGGCGCGGGGAGACTGTCGTTTCAATCGGTTTGTGACGTGGGGGGGGACGGGATGTCAGATGCTTCGATGGATGAATTGCTCAGGCTCGGCGCCGAAGTCGGCGAGATGCTGAAGGCGCGGGGAGAGCGTGTGGCCGTTGCGGAATCGTCGGCTGGCGGGCTGATTTCCGCCGCATTGCTGGCCGTGCCGGGGGCGTCGGGTTACTTCCGGGGCGGCGCGGTGATCTACAACCGGACCTCGATCAGGGAACTGACGGGGCTGGATATTCGGGCGTTGATGCAGACCGGTGTGCGGTCAAGTTCCGAACCCTTCGCGGCCTGCCTCGCGGAAGCGGTGAAGACCAACATGCGCGGCGACTGGGGGCTGGCGGAAACCGGTGCGGCGGGTCCGACCGGCAACGGATATGGTGACGCTGCCGGGCACAGCTGCTGCGCCGTTGCCGGTGCGCAAACCGTCAGACGCACGCTGGAGACGGGTGACAGTGACCGGGCGGCGAACATGATCCGCTTTGCCATCGCCGCGCTGACCCTGTTCCGCGAGGAACTGGCTGCCGCGCCGCCAAAGGCGGATTGAGGAGCAGGGCCGGGAGCAAGGCTTCGGCCTGTTCCATCCCTCTGCCCCGCCCGGTGGCGTCGGAACCGGATCAGGTCTGTGGCCGGAGCATCCCGAACCGGGTGTCGCGGTCGCTCGGGATCTTCATGATGCCATTGGCGCGCAGCACCGGCTGATCCTCCACCAGCAGCATGGCGTTGCAGAACACCATGCGCGGGGTGGCGCGGACGACCTCCGTCCGGCCCTCCACCCACTGCCCGGTCAGGACAGGGGCCAGGAAGTCGCAGTTCAGGTTGATGGTGGGGAAGAACTTCTGCTGTTTCAGCGCAACGGCGGAACCGAACCCGATCTGCACATCGACCAGGGTCGCCAGCATGCCCCCGTGACAGGTGCGGGTCGGATTCAGATGCTTCTCCGCCACCCGGAAACCCAGGTGTGCCTCCCCATCCACGATGCGGCCGAAGATCGGGCCGACCAGTCCGAACAGGCCGTCCTGTACGCCGAAGACCTTGAACCCCTCCGGTGCGTCATGTTCTTGCTCTGGTGTCACTGAAACAGCTCCTTCGGGTCCAGCGCGTTGGGATCGCCATTGCGCGGCAGTTTGAAGATTCCTGCGGCGCGCGCGATCAGCGTGCCGTCCTGCTTGATGATCCGGCAGTCGGTGAAGACCGTGCTGCCGCCCCGCTTCAGCACCTCGGTCCGGCCCTGAACCCAGTCGCCGGCGACAGCGGGTGCCAGGAAGTCGACGTTGATGGAAACGGTCGGAATGAACAGACCGGTATCGAGCTGGTAGTTCAGCGACGAATTGAGCTGCATGTCCACCAGGGTCATCAGCATGCCGCCATGCAATGTACCACCCGCATTGGTGTGGCGCGGCTCGACCCGGATGCCGAGGATCAGATAGCCGTCCTCGTCACGCCAGAACATCGGGCCGTTGCCTTCGATAAAGGGCGCAGGCAGTCGGGCGGGGCGGAAACCCGCAGGTACGTCTTCAGTCATTTCTGAGATAGCTCCGTCAGGCGACCCGGGGGGCGACGTCGGCCATGAAGGCCGCCATCCGGTCCGTGGTTTCTCCGGCGCTGCCGGCCGTGAAGTTCAGCATCAGGTCGCCGAACCCCTGTTGTTTCATCTCGCCGATGTCATTGGCAATGGCATCCGCCGAACCCGTCAGGATCATGCGGTCGCCTTCCTTGTTCCGCACCTCCTCGCCCAGATTGTACCAGTGGCTCCAGTAGGCGAGGTCCAGCGTGGCAAGGTCACGCCCTTCCTCATCCGCGATCCCCTTCAGCCGATCAAGGCGTCCCGCGATGCGGGCATGGGTGTCCATGGGGAAGCGGGGGTTGTTGCCGATGGGGTACCAGCCGTCGCCGACCCGGACGGCACGGCGCAGGGCCGGTGCGCTCTCGCCCCCGGTCCAGATCGGCACGCCGGGTTTCTGCACCGGATTGGGCAGCACGGAAACGTTCCGGAAGTTCACGTACTTGCCCGCGTGACTGACCGTCGGGGCGGACCAGACCTTGCGAAACACCTCGATATATTCATCGGTCACCGCGCCGCGCTCCGCGTAGGGGGGCAGTTCCAGCGCCTCGAACTCCTCCTCCATCCAGCCCGCACCGCAGCCGAGCGTCATGCGCCCGCCGGAGAGCTGGTCGATGGTGGCGACCATCTTCGCGGTCAGCAGTGCCGGGCGGTGCGGCACCACCATGACGGAGGTCAGCAGCCGCAACCGGCTGGTCATTGCGGCGATGAACGACAGGGCCACCAGCGTGTCCATGCATTCGCCGTTGGCGGTGCCGGGAAAGGATCCGTCCGCGCTGTAGGGATAGGTGCTGTCGATCGCCACCGGAATGACGACATGGTCCGGGACCACGATGTGGCTGAAGCCCAGGCTTTCCCCCGTGGTCGCGATCTTGCGCAGGCTGTCGCTGTTTGCCAGCGGCCCGCGCGTGAACCATGCGAAACCGTAATCCATGTTCGCCTCTTCCGCGTATGTTGTGCAAAGCAGGGGCAACAATAAGGCGCGCTCAGCGTCGGGAGAACCCATGATTATCCCAACCGAGGAACGCTCATTCATCAAGGACCGGCCAGTCGGTCGCCTGGGCACGGCGGATGGGGCCGGATTTCCGCATGTGGTCCCGGTCTGTTTCGCCATTGCGGGCAACACTGTCTTCATCCCGATCGACGAGAAGCCGAAGCGTGGCGATCCGCGCGATCTCAAGCGCCTGCGCAACGTCATGGAGAATGAGCGGGTCTGCCTGATGATCGACCGCTACGCAGATGACTGGTCGGATCTCGGCTGGGTCATGCTGCGGGGCAGGGCACGGGTGGAACCGGTCGCGGCGGAGCTGCACATGGCCATCGAACTCCTGCGCGCCCGCTATCCCCAATACCGCGGGATGGCGCTGGCGCAGCGGCCCATGATCATCATCGACGTGGAACTGTGCACGAGCTGGGGCGACCTGTCCGTCCAGTCGTCAATGAGTGTGCCCGCCGACTGAACACCGCCCCATTCACTTCCCCGCAGTGCCGCATTGTTCCAGTATGTGGCGGACATGCACCGGGGGAGGCGACAGAGATGGGCAACGCGGAACAGAAGTCTGCAACTGAGGCAACACGCGCCGCGCACGAGCGGCTGCGCGCGCGACTGGACTTCGACCAGTCGGATGATTTCGCCAATGCCGCGCGCGGACTGGTGGAGGCGGTGCCGGACGGAGGGGTGGTGAAGACCGAGGGCGGCACGGTGGTCTGGAACCTGCCGGCCTATGACTTCCTGGAAGGCACGGAGGATATTCCGACCGTCAATCCCAGCCTGCTGCGCATGGCGCGGCTCAACATGGCCAACGGCCTGTTCAGGGTGGTGGACCGTGTCTGGCAGGTCCGGGGCATGGACCTGGCCAACATGACAATCATCGAAGGCGCGACCGGGCTGATCATCATCGACTGCATGACGACGGCGGAGGTCGCGCAGGCGGGTCTGGAACTCTATTACCGCCATCGCCCGCGCGTGCCGGTGAAGGCCGTCTTCTATACCCACAGCCATGTCGATCACTATGGCGGCGTGAAGGGCATCGCCACGCAGCAGGCGGTGGATGCGGGCGAATGCGACATCTACGCGCCTGACGGCTTCATGGAGGCCGTTGGCGGGGAGAACGTGCTGGCCGGGAATGCCATGAGCCGGCGGGCGCAGTTCCAGTTCGGTCCGCTGCTGCGGCCCGGACCGCAAGGGCAGGTGGATGCTGGGCTGGGCAAGGTCACGGCCCGTGGCCGTGTCACCCTGCTGGCGCCCACGCATCTGATCCGGGAAGCGGTGGAGCGCCACGTGGTGGATGGCCTGCAGGTGGATTTCCATCTGGCCCCGGGCACCGAGGCCCCGGCGGAGATGCACATGTTCTTCCCCGAACTGGGGGTCCTGAACATGGCGGAGAACGCGACGCCGCTGCTGCACAACTTCTGCCCCCTGCGCGGTTCCGAAGTCAGGGACCCGCGCATCTGGTCGTACTACCTGGCGGACGCGGTGGAGAAGTTCGGCAGCCGGACGGAGGCGCTGATCTGCCAGCATCACTGGCCCACGTGGGGATCGGAGAACATCGTGGCGTTCCTGGAACGTCAGCGCGACCTCTACAAGTACATCCACGACCAGACCGTGCGCCTGATGAACCATGGCTGGCGTCCGGCGGAGATCGCGGAGGTGCTGGACATCCCGCCCTCGCTTGCCACAGACTTCCGGATGCGGGGCTACTACGGATCGGTCAGCCACAATTCCAAGGCGGTCTTCCAGCGCTACCTGAGCTGGTATGACGGCAATCCGGCGAACCTGAACCCGCTGCCGCCGCGCCACGCCGCCGTGAAGTACGTCGATTACATGGGCGGTGCGCCGGAGGTGCTGGCCCGCGCGCAGGCCGATTTCGACAATGGCGAATACCGCTGGGTGGCGCAGGTGCTCTATCACGTGCTGTTCGCGGACCCGGACAACGAAGCGGCGAAACATCTGGCCGCCGATGCCTTCGAACAGCTCGGCTATCAGGCGGAGTCGGCGACCTGGCGCAACGCCTACCTCTATGCCGCGCAGGAACTGCGCCACGGAGTGATGAAGCTGCCGCCGCGCCCGATCCTCAGCCCCGACCTGCTGGGGGCGGTATCGACCGACATCCTGTTCGACTTCATTGCCGTGCGGCTGGATTCATCAAAGGCCATCGGCAAGCGCTGGCAGGTGAACTGGAACCTGAGCGACCGGGATGAAAAGGTCTGTCACACCCTCAGCAACGAGACACTGACCCAGTTGATGGGCAAGGTGGCGAAGGCACCGGCGGCGACCGTGACGACGACGCGCGAAGTGCTGGTCGGCCTGATCGTCGGCAAGGTCTCCGTTGCAGATGCCGTCACCTCGGGCGCGCTGGGCATCGATGGCGACCGCGCGGTGATCGAGGACCTGTTCGACATGCTCGATACCTTCGGCATGCAGTTCGACATCCTGACCCCCGGACCAGGTGTGCCCGGCCCGGACTGAAGCCGCGACCGCAATGTATCAGTGGGCACCCGTATCAGGTACGGGTGCGGCATCTGTTGTTGTATTCGGCCTTGCCGGTTCACCCTCATCCCGGCCTTCCCCCGTCGAGGGGGAAGGGGGGAGCAGGCGTCCCGGAATCGGCTGTATCTCAGCCCTTGGGATAGCCGAGTGTCGCCAGTGATTCCCGGACCTCGTCGATGATGGCGGGGTCGTCGATGGTGGCGGGGGTCTTGAAGTCGACGCCGTCGGCGATCTTCTGCATCGTGGCGCGCAGCACCTTGCCGGAGCGGGTCTTGGGCAGGCGTTTCACGGCGGTCACCAGCTTGAAGGCCGCGACGGCACCGATCTGCTGACGCACCATGGCGACGCAATCACGCTCGATGTCCGCCAGAGGCTTCTCGGCACCGGCCTTCAGCACGATCACACCCAGCGGTAACTGGCCCTTCAACTGGTCCTCGACACCAAAGACAGCGCACTCTGCCACGTCCGGGTGCTGCGACAGCACTTCCTCCATCGCGCCGGTGGAGAGGCGATGCCCGGCGACGTTGATGACATCATCGGTGCGCGACATGATGTAGATGTAGCCATCCGCGTCGATCATGCCCGCGTCACCGGTGTTGTAGTAACCGGGATAGGCCGCGAGATAGGCGGACTTGAAGCGCTCGTCGGCGTTCCAGAGCGTCGGCAGGGAGCTTGGCGGCAGCGGCAGTTTCACCGCGATCGCCCCCATCTGCCCTGCGGGGACCGGGTGCCCGCCCTCATCCAGAGCATGGATCTCGTAACCGGGAACGGCGCGCGTCGGGCTGCCGTACTTCACCGGCAGCGGCTCGATCCCCATCGGGTTGATGGCCATGGGCCAGCCGGTTTCCGTCTGCCACCAGTGGTCGATCACCGGCACCTTGAGCTGGTTCTCGGCCCACTGGATGGTGTCGGAATCGGCGCGCTCTCCGGCCAGGAACAGGATGCGGAACTTCGACAGGTCGTACTTGCCGATGAACTCGCCGTCCGGGTCCTGCTGCTTGATCGCGCGGAACGCGGTCGGCGCGGTGAACATCACCCGCACGTCGTGGTCGGCGATGACCCGCCAGAAGGTGCCCGGATCGGGCGTCCCGACGGGCTTGCCCTCGAACAGGATCGTGGTCGCACCATGCAGCAGCGGCGCATAGACGATGTAGGAATGGCCAACGACCCAGCCGACATCGGATGCGGCCCAGAATGTCTCCCCCGGGTTGGCGTCATAGAGGTTCTTCATCGACCACTTCAGCGCCACGGCATGACCGCCGTTGTCGCGGATCACGCCCTTGGGCTGGCCGGTGGTGCCGGAGGTATAGAGGATGTAGAGCGGATCCGTTGCCTGCACGGGCACGCAGTCGGCGGGGGAAACCCCCTGCAGCGCATCGGCCCAGAGCATGTCGCCTTCCCGTACCTCGAAATCCGGGACCTGCTCGCGCGGGAAGATGATGCAGCCGTCCGGCTTGTGCTTCGACAGGTCGATCGCGCCATGCACCAGCGGCATGTATTCGATCACCCGCCCCGGCTCCAGCCCGCAGCTTGCCGTCACGATCAGCTTCGGCGTGGAATCGTCGATGCGGGTGGCCAGTTCGTTGGGGGCGAAGCCGCCGAAGACGACCGAGTGCACGGCACCGATGCGGGCACAGGCCAGCATGGCCACCGCAGCCTCCGGGATCATCGGCATGTAGATGATGACCCGATCACCCTTCTCCACACCACGCGCCTGCAAGGCACCGGCAAAATGCGCGACACGGTTCAGCAGTTCCTTGTAGGTGAACTTCTGCACCGTCCCGGTGATCGGGCTGTCATGGATCAGCGCCACCTGATCGGCCCGCCCGCCTGCCACATGCCGGTCCAGGCAATTGTGGCAGGTGTTCAGTTCGCCGCCGGCGAACCAGCGGGTGAAGGGCGCATTGCTGTCGTCCAGGACGGTGTCGAAGGGCCTGAACCAGTCGATGCCCTTCGCGGCCTCCGCCCAGAAGCCTTCCGGATCGGCCTTCCAGCCGTTGTAGACGTCATCATATGCACCCATGACCCTTACTCCGCCGCCGTCTGTGCCGTGGGCAGGGTGTAGTCCTTGAACTGCTCCCTCAGGGTCGTCTTCTGGATCTTGCCCGTGGCGGTATGCGGGATCTCGTCCACGAACTGCACGTCGTCCGGCATCCACCATTTCGCGATCTTGCCGTCCAGGAACGCCATCACGTCGTCCTTGGAGACATCCCTGCCCGCCTTCTTCACGATGCAGAGCAGGGGGCGTTCATCCCATTTCGGATGATAGACGCCGATGACGGCGGCTTCGGCCACGTCCGGGTGGCCCATGGCGGCATTCTCCAGATCGATGGAGCTGATCCATTCACCGCCGGACTTGATGACGTCCTTGGCGCGGTCGGTGATGGTCATGAAGCCGTCTTCGTCCAGGGTCGCGACGTCGCCGGTATCGAACCAGTTGCCGTTGTCCAGCACGTTGCCGCCCTCGCCCTTGAAGTAGCCGCTGGTGATCCAGTAGCCGCGGGTCAGCAGGTTGCCGAAGGCGACACCGTCGCGCGGCAGTTCATTGGCTTCGTCGTCGGTGATCTTCAGTTCCACGCCATAGATCACGCGACCCTGCTTGGCCTTGAAGGGCAGCTGCTCCTCGAACGGCAACTGCTCGATGGCCCTGGTCATGACGCCGGTGGTGCCCAGCGGGCTCATCTCCGTCATGCCCCAGGCATGGATCACGGTGACGTCGTACTTGGTCTCGAAGGTACGGATCATGGACGCCGGCGCGGCAGAGCCGCCGATGACCGTGCGGTTCATCTCGGGCAGGCCCAGGCCATGCTCCTCCATGTAATTCAGCAGCATCAGCCAGACCGTCGGCACGCCCGCCGACATGGTGACCTTCTCGTCAGCCATCAGGTCATAGACCGACTTGCCGTCCAGGTCCTTGCCGGGCAGCACCAGCTTGGCACCGCACATCGGCGCAGCGTAGGCCAGGCCCCAGGCGTTGGCATGGAACATCGGCACGACCGGCAGGACGGTGTCACGCGACGACAGGCCGAGGCAGTCGCCCATGCAGGCGGCGAAGCTGTGCAGCACGGTGGAGCGGTGCTGGTACAGCACGCCTTTCGGGTTGCCGGTGGTGCCGGAGGTGTAGCAGAGGCTGGAAGCCGTCTTCTCGTCGAACTCCGGCCATTCGAACTCGGTGGTCTCCGCGGCCAGCAGATCCTCGTAGCAGTAGACGTTCTCCAGCGTGGTCTGGGGCATGTGATCGCTGTCCGTCATGATGACGAAACCCTTCACACTCGTCAGTTCCGACTGCACCTTCTCCAGCAGCGGCACGAAGGTCAGATCGACGAAGATGAACTGATCTTCGGCATGGTTCGCGATGTAGACGACCTGCTCGGGGAACAGGCGCGGGTTGATCGTGTGCAGCACCGCGCCGAGGCCGGAGACACCATAGTAGCACTCGAAGTGGCGATGGGTGTTCCAGGCCAGGGTGCCGATCCGGTCCCCCAGCTTCACGCCCAGGCGGGTAAGGGCGTTGGCCAGCTGCTTGGAGCGCTTGTGGGCATCCGCGTAGGTATAGCGGTGGATGGGGCCTTCGACGGTGCGGGTCACGATCTCCGTCCGCCCGTGATAGGTGGCGGCATAGTCGATCAGTGTGTGGATCAGAAGCTGCTTTTCCTGCATCAGCCCGAGCATCGTTTCATCCTCCCATGAGACACCAGACAGGCCGCCATCAAGGCGCCCGCGAAATTGGCGCGGAACATACGCGAGCGACAGGGACGGTCAAGCATTCCGGGGTCGCAGCCTGCGGCGCATCGGGGGATACCGCCTGATCTGTCGCGGAGACGAAAGAATGCTGGGTTATCGATATCGCTGAAACAGGTCATGCTGCCGCGCTCTGGAAAAAGGGGGGAAACGAATGACAACCGGAACACGACTGACGGGGATGATGAAATGCGTGGCGACAACTGCCGCCGCAGGACTGATGGCGGTAACCCTGTCGGGGACTGCGCAGGCCGCGGACCCGCTGCCGATCGTCTTCGTCCACGGCGACAGTGACAGCGCTTCCGCCTGGATCGTGCAGAAATGGCGTTTCGAGTCCAATGGCTATCCGCGCGACCGGATGTTCGCGGTGGATCTGGATCATCCGGGTGCACGTTCCGACGATACGGTGGCGCAGGAGAATCGGTCATCGACCACCGACGTCGCCGCGCAGCTCGCCGGGTTCGTGGCGCGTGTGAAGCTGGAGACCGGGGCCGACAAGGTCATCATGGTCGGCAACTCGCGTGGCTGCCAGACCATCCGGAACTATGTGCAGAACGCGGGCGGCGCGGCCAATGCGGCGGCGCTGATCCTTACCGGTTGCGTGCATCACGGCGTGTTCGTCGCGCCGGGGGCGGTCATGGGATCGGAATACAATGGCGCCGGAACATTTCTCTCCGGTCTGAACGCCGTCAGCGAAGTGGTACCCGGCCTGCCGACCGTGACCATCCGTTCCGACAGGTTCGACCTCTATGCGCAGCCCATGGGGGACTTCATCGGGCGTGCGGGACAGCCGACCGGTGCGACCTACGCGAATGCCGAACTGCGTGGCGCGACCAATATCGTGCTGGACGGCGTTGACCACCGGGAGACGGCCTATTCGACCCGGGCCTTCCACGAGATCTTCAAGGTGGTTGCAGGCCACCCGACATTTTCCGCTGCGGTCAGACCGGAGGAAACGCCGGTCCTGAACGGGGAAGTCTCCGGCTGGGCTGCGGACCGTCCGACCAACCTGGCGCTGGTTGGTGCGAAGGTCAGCGTCTTCGAGACCGATCCCGAAAGCGGTGCGCGGATGGGTGAGCCGGTGCATGAGCAGACCATCGGTGAAGATGGCATGTGGGGACCGTTCGCGGCGAAGAACGACCAGCCCTATGAATTCCGCATCCAGGCCGAGGGCTATCCGGTCCACCATATCTATCGCTCTGCCTTCCCCCGTTCATCCGATCTGGTGAACCTGCGTCTCTATCCGCAGGCCAGGGAGGCCGAGGGGCAGGCGGGGGCGCTGCAGATGATGCGTCCGCGCGGCTACTTCGGTGCCGATGACACCGTGACCTTCAACGGGGAGCGGGCGAGCGGCCTGAACGATCACGAGGTGCCGAATGGCTGGAAGGTCTGGATCACCTTCCCGGAATCCTCCGGCCAGACGGTTGTCGGTCGCTTCGCCGACGGGGATGTCGACGAGACCATTGCCGCCAAGGCATGGCCCGTGGATGGCCACGTTGCCTGGATCGAACTGACCTACTGAGGCACGGGCAGGGGGCGGCGCGTGCCAGTGCCGTCCCAGCTGCCTCACGGCCTTCCGGTTCAGTAGCGGCCGGTATAGGCGCTCATCAGGTCCTGGCCTTCGCCTTCCTTTTCCTCCAGACGGAAGATCGTCTGCAGATGCACCTCGTCGGGGCCGTCATAGATACGGAACGCCCGGGCGGTGGCGAGCGCGTCGGCGAAGGGCGCATCCTCCGTGACGCCCATGGCACCGAAGATCTGGATGCCGTGGTTGCAGATGTCGTGATAGGCGCTGGCGACGGCGACCTTGATCAGGGATACGTCCTTGCGGGCCGCCTTGTTGCCCTCCCGGTCCAGCCGCCAGGCGGTGCGCTGCACCAGCAGCCGCGCCTGCTCCAGCGCCAGCCGGGATTCGGCGATGGCCGCCTGCACGGAGCTGTATTCGCGGATGGTCTTGCCGAAGGTGCTGCGACGGCCGGCACGCTCCACCATCAGCCGGATCAGCACCTCGCAGCGGCCGATGGCCCGCATGCAGTGATGCACCCTTGCCGGACCCAGCCGTGCCTGGCCGATCAGGAAACCGGCGCCTTCCTCTCCCAGCAGGTTGGCGACAGGCACTTCCACATCCTCGAACAGCAGTTCGGTGTGGGGGGTGCGGTGATCCATGTGGTTCAGCACCGAAAGGCTGCGCACGACGGTGATGCCCGGCGTGTCCTTCGGCACGATCAGCATGGAATGCTGCCGTCCGCGCGGCGCGTCCGGGTTGGTCACGCCGACGACGATCAGCAGCTTGCAGTCGGGGTTGGCTGCACCGGTCGCGAACCACTTGCGGCCATTGACGACATAGGTGTCGCCCCGCCGTTCCATCCGCGTCGCGATGTTGTTCGCGTCTGACGAGGCAACGTCCGGCTCCGTCATGGCGAAGGAGGACCTGACCTGGCCCAGCAGCAGCGGTGCCAGCCATTCCGCCTTCTGTTCCGGTGTGCCGAACATCTGCAGGATTTCCATGTTGGGCGTGTCGGGGGCGTGGCAGTTGAAGACCTCCGACGCCCAGCCGACGCGGCCAAGGATTTCCGCGATGGCGGCGAACTCCAGATTGCTCAGGCGCGTCCCCGGTTCGTCGTCCGCCAGCTGGGGCAGGGCCATGTTCCACAGACCCAGATCAAAGGCCTTCCGTTTCAGTTCGGCCAGCAGCGGGGGCGTCAGATCGTGGTCCCGCTCCGTCGCGGCCATGTAGGCACGGTTCCCCGGCAGAATGTCGTTCTGGAAGATTTCCTCGACCTGCGCGGCGATCTCCGTGGTTCTGCTGCTATGTTCGAAATGCAAGGCGTCCTCCCCGACGATTTGTGGTTCTACTTCAGAATTGATGGCAGCAGGTTAGACTGGCAGTCGATGGTCGTTTGCATTTGCGTCGGACAATCCTGCCAAAAACCAGGCTTGCACCACTAATGCATGTGTATTAGATTTTTCGCGAATGCAAGGCAAGGGCCTTGCTCCGGACATTGGGAATTTCGACGTGGATACCCGGGAACGCCTGCTTCTGACCGCTGAACGATTGATGGGCGAACGCGGCATCAACGGCGTCTCCCTGCGCGAGATCACGCGGGAGGCCGGGCAGAAGAACGCCTCCGCCCTGCACTACCATTTCGGGTCGCGTGACGGCCTGATCGAGGCCATCTTCGAGAAGCGGATGCGGTGCCTTGATGCCAACCGCATGAATCTGCTTGATCGGATGGAGCGGGAAGGTCGGCTGAACGACGTACGCTGCGTGGCGGAGGCCGTCTCCCTGCCCACGGCCGAGTTGCTGGATTCGACGGATGGCGGCGGCAACTACATCAAGTTCCTGACCGAGATGTTCCTCTCGACCGACGCCAACATCGATGACTTCGTGCGCGGCCGGCTCGACGGCGGACTGCGCCGGTCGTTCGAGATTCTCAAGACGCTGCTGCCCGAGATTCCAGAGACTGTACTGCGTCAGCGTTTCATCATCATGATGCGCGCAGGCACATTTGCCCTTGCCGATATCGACGTACACCGCAAACGTATGGAGGCGCAGGGCAAGCCCTTCGATCTGCAGCGGGCAATCGGGACCCTGATCGACATGTGGGTCGGCGGCGTTTCAGCGCCGTTGAGATCAACCGAAGCTAAGACAACCGGGCGCGAAGCCGCCTGACTGGCGGCTGGAATAACCGGGCATCCTGGGGAGGAGACCAGAGTTATGGGATACGAACGGATCAACGTGAAGCCGATCGCAGGTGCCCTGGGCGCCGAGATCGAAGGTCTGAACATGGCGGAGCCCATGGGCAACCAGGTGTTCCAGGAGGTGCATGACGCGCTGATGGAGCATCAGGTGATCTTCCTGCGGGACCAGCATGTCACGCCGGGGGAGCATGTGGCCTTCGCGCGTCAGTTCGGAACGCTGCATGTCCATCCCTACGCGCCCAACCTGGCAGATCATCCGGAAGTGCTGATCCTGAAGAGCTCGAAGGAGAACCGTTCCGCCGCGAATGCCTGGCACTCCGACGTGACGTTTCAGGAGGAGCCGCCGATGGGATCGATCCTGCTGGCGCGGCAGGTCCCCGACCATGGCGGCGACACCATGTGGGCCAACATGTACGCGGCCTATGAATCCCTCTCCGAGCGCATGAAGCGCTATCTGGACGGCATGACCGCGCTCAATACGGCAGGCCGGGCCAACTTCGAGAAGGCCTATGACAAGCAGGTCTCCGATGACCGGAAGCGGGAGATTCATGCGGACCGGAATTCGCTGGCCCCGGCGGAACACCCGGTGGTCCGGACCCATCCGGTGACGGGCCGGAAGGCGCTCTACGTCAATTCCATCTTCACCCAGAAACTGGTCGGCGTCTCCGGCAAGGAGTCCAAGGCGATCCTTGAGTTCCTGTTCGATCACCTGAAGAGGCCCGAGTTCACCTGCCGTTTCCGCTGGGAGGAAGGCTCCGTTGCTTTCTGGGACAACCGGTGCACGCAGCACTACGCCATCGCGGACTATGGTGATGCGACACGGGAAATGCACCGTGTCACGGTCAACGGCGACCGGCCGGTCTGAGGGAAGCACATGAACAATCAGAGTGAGACCGTTCCGGCGCCATCGCCGGAAGATGGTGAAGTGCCTGTCTCCGGCAACCCGTTTGTGCGCGCCCTGAAATGGATCGGCCTGACGATCGCGGTCGGGCTGGCACTCCATTCCATCTTCATTGCCTACTACGGTCAGTACGTTAACCCGGAGATGATACGTGCCGGTGCGCTGTTTCTCTGCGCTGTGGTGGTCGTGTTCACCTCCCCGCTGGCGAACGAGAAGTTCTTCAGCGGCTCGGTTCTCGGCACCCTTGCCTGGGTCATCGATTTCGCGCTGGCGGCCAATCTGGGGTTCGCCTGCCTCAACTTCCTGAACAAGATCGACGACATCGAGAACCTTGTCGTCAATTTCAGTACGCTGGACCAGTGGTCCGCGCTGATGGCCATCGTTGCCCTGCTGGAATTCACCCGCCGCACGTTCGGGCTGATTCTCGCCGCTGTCGGTGCGCTGAGCCTGCTCTACTGCCTGTTCGGTCAGGACCTGCCCTGGTTCTTCCGGCATTCGGGCTTCAGCCTGGAACTGACCATGGAGATCATCTGGTACGGCCTGCAGGGCGTCTTCGGATTCCCGACCGGAATCGTCGTGCTGCTGGTCTTCATCTTCATCGTCTTCGGCGCGTTGCTGGAAGGCACCGGTGCAGGCACCGTCATGATCCGCATGGCGCTTGCGGCGACCAGCCGGACTCGTGGAGGGCCGGCCCATTCGGCGATCATTGCATCATCGATCTTCGGCATGTCGTCGGGCAGTGTGACCGCGAATGTGGTGGGCACGGGCGCGGTGACGATTCCGCTGATCAAGAAGCGTGGCTTCAAGCCCGAGTTCGCGGGCGCGGTGGAGGCTGCGGCCTCGACGGGCGGTCAGCTCATGCCGCCGGTCATGGGCGCCGCCGCCTTCCTGATGACGCAGCTTGCGGGTGAGTCCTATCAGACGATCTGTATCGCGGCGCTGGTTCCCGCGTTGCTCTACTATGCCAGCCTGTTCGTCGCGACGGGGCAGGAGGCACGGCGCATCGGCCTGAAACCCTATCCCAAGGGCGAACGGCCGAAGATGGAGCGTGGCGATGGCCTGAAGTCGCTCATGTTCTTCCTGCCGCTGGTTGCCATCATCGTGACGCTCGGCATGGGGCGCTCCCCCAGCATGGCCGGCTTCTGGGCGGTCATCGTGACGATCATTTCCGCCTTTGCCCTCAATCCGGCCCTGCGCAAGGACCCGAAGCAGCTCATCGTCGCACTGGCCAAGGGCGGTGTCGCGGGCTCCCGCATCATGATGGCGGTCGGTTCGATCGGCGTCATGATCGGCGTTTTCGAGCTCACCGGTCTCGGCCTGAAGTTCGCGACGCAGGTCGCCCTGCTGGGCGAGCAGACGCTGTTCATCGCCCTGCTGCTGGCCGCCGCTTCATGCCTCGTGCTCGGCATGGGCATGCCGACACTTCCGGCGTACCTGATTGTCGTACTGGTGCTCGGCCTGGCGATGAAGAAGCTCGGACTGCCGGACCTGTCGGTGCATCTGTTCGTGTTCTACTTCGGTGTGCTGTCGGCGATCACGCCACCAGTGGCCTTGGCGGCGGTGGCCGCCGCGCCCATTGCGGGGGGAGAACCGATACGGACCGGCATCACCGCGCTGCGGCTGTCGCTGGTCGGGTTCATCATCCCCTTCGTCTTCGTCTACGAGCCCAGCCTGCTGCTGGTGTATGATGATTTCAGTCTCGCTGACTTCATCTGGATCCTGTTCAGGCTTTGCCTCGGAGTCTGGCTGCTGACCACGGCGATGAGCGGGTTCGAGATGAACCGGCTGCCCGCCTGGTCGCGACTGTTGCGCCTGGTCGCGGGTTTCGCGATGCTGGTCGTGATCTGGGAGTTGCAGGTGGCTGCGGTCGCGGTGGGTATCGCGCTGATCGTGATCGAGGCACTGAGGAGTAAACGCCAATCGGCTGAGGCAGAATCCGCCTCCGCCAATACCTGAGAAACATCCTAACCAACACAACAGGGAGGAGACTAGATGATGAACCGCAGAACAGTCATGAAGGGGGCCGCCGCATTCGCGCTGGCTGCCGGGCTTGCCACGGGGGCAGTTGCCGCAGACAAGAAGTTCCTGACGATGGACGGCTTCCCTGCCGGCTCGACACCGGGCCAGTTCGGGATCGCCTTCACCCAGATGATCCAGAAGAAGCTGCCCATCGAGATCCAGGTCTCGGTCGGCAAGCCGGCCACCAAGTCGGCCATCGACGCGGCGCAGGGCAAGGTCGACCTGTTCCTGACCTCGCCGACCATCAACCAGTTCATGCAGACCCAGACTGCGATGTTCAAGAAGGTCGATGCGGCGCCGGAGCTGAACAAGAACCTGCGTGGGTTCATCAACTACCCGCTCGGCCCGTACCACATCGTCGTCTATGAGGATTCCGGCATCAAGTCGATCGCCGACTTCAAGGGCAAGAAGGTCTTCCTGGGCCCGCCCGCCGGTGCCGCGACGACCGTTGCGACGCAGCTGGTCACGGGTGCCACCAATCTGGTTCCGGGGGAAGACTTCGATGTCGTGAAGTTCGACTGGAAGTCGGCGGAGACCGCGTTCCTGGATCGCCAGATGGATGTCTATATCGCCCCGACCACTGTGCCGAGCCCGTCCATCCAGCAGTTCGCCCTGGTTTCTCCGATCCGCATCCTGGGTCTGGATGAAGCGGCCTTCAATTCCGAACCGGTGAAGAAGGCCCTGTCCTATCCGGGCCGCACGATCGTCGATATCCCGAACGGCATCTATGACAATCAGGTCAACGAGGCGCCTGTGCGTACCGTCGGCTCGTGGGTCGGTCTGGGATCCAACAAGAATCTGGATGCGGACGTTGTCTACGACATGATGAAGACATTCTGGGAGAACATCGACGAGATCCACCAGACCGCGGATTGGATGAAGGTCATCAACCGGGATACCGCCCTGCTGGAGATGAACATCCCGCTGCATGTCGGTGCCTATCGCTACTACAAGGAACAGGGTTGGGACATTCCCGACCATCTGGTCCCGCCTGAGGCGAAGTAAGCGCCTCAGACGTCATGAGACCGGAAGGGGCGTGGCCGGTTCGCCGCGCCCCTTCTGTTTCGACCAACCACGAACCGAATGGATGCCGTTCGCGACCCTGGGGAGGGGAACCCATGCTTGATGCCAATCTGAAACGCATGTTCGAGGCGCGGTCGATCGCGATCATCGGCGCATCGGGTGACGCGACCCGCATCGGCGGTCGGCCGGTCGCCATGCTCAAGTCCCAGGGCTATGCGGGCGAGATCTATCCGATCAACCCGAAGCGCGACGAGATTCAGGGGCTGAAGGCCTATCCCTCCGTTCTGGATGTGCCCGGTCAGGTTGACCTCGCCATCTGCGCCGTGCCCGGCAACCTTGTCGAAGGCGTCATCCGTCAGTGCGCGGAAAAGGATGTCGCCGGAACCGTGATCTTCGCCGGTGGCTTCGCCGAAGTGAGTGAGGCGGGGGCTGCGGACCAGAAGCGCCTGACCGCCATCGCCCATGAGACCGGCATGCGCCTGAATGGTCCCAACTGCATGGGGTTCGCCAACTTCGCCAACAACATGCCGGCCAGTTTCCACCCCGCATTCGCCCGCAACATGCCGACCGGCCGTATCGGACTGGTCAGTCAGTCGGGTGCGTTCGGTGGTCTTTCGGCGATGATGGCCTGTGACCGTGGCGTCGGCTTCCGCCACGTGCTGACGACGGGCAACGAGAGTGACATCGGCGTCGCCGACTGCCTGGACTATCTGGTGTCCGATCCGGGCACCGAGGTGATCCTGCTCTATATCGAGGGGGTGCGGGACGGCCCGGCACTGCTCGACGCCCTGGCGCGCGCGCGGGAGGCGGGCAAGCCCGTCGTCGCCGTCAAGCTCGGCCGGACGGAAGCCGGAGCCAGAGCCGCCGCGTCACACACGTCCGCGCTGGCCGGTGCGGACCAGATCTATGACGCCGTCTTCAGCCAGTTCGGTGTGCATCGCGTGAACGCGATCGAGGAATTCTTCGACCTGGGTGCGGCGCTGGCTGTCGGCGGACGCCCGGAGGGTGACGAGGTGGCGTTGGTGACCGTGTCCGGTGGCGTCGGGGTCCTGATGGCCGACGATGCGGCGACACGCGGGCTGGAGGTCACCCCCCTGCCGGACGCGACGCAGGCCAAGTTCAAGGAACTGGTGCCCTATGCCGGTGTCAACAATCCGCTGGACGTGACGGGGCAGATCATCAACCAGCCCGACCTGTTCGAGAAGGCAATGCGTCTGGTGCTGGAGGAAGGCAGCTACGACACCGTCATCGGCTTCCAGGGCGCGCTGCTGAACCAGCCCGACCTGGTCCAGCCGAACCTGGACATGTGGAAGACGCTGCGGGATGCCTATCCGTCGAAGCGCTTCGCCGTCGCCAGCCTGATGGGCGACGACGCCCAGCACCGGTTCGAGGCGGAGGGCATTCCCGCCTTCCGCGAGCCCACCCACGCCACCCGCGCCATGGCGGCGGGCGCGCATTTCACCCGGGCGTTCAACCGCTCCTTTACCTGGGCACCGGAGGTCGCCCCGGCGGCGGACCCGGGAACGGGGCCGTTCACTGAGGCCGCGGCGCTCGACCTGCTGGGGGCTGCCGGGGTGCCGACAATGCCGACCCGCACCGCCGCAACGCCGGAGGAAGCCGCGCGCGTGGCCACTGAACTGGGTTTCCCGGTGGTCATGAAGATCCTGTCGCCTGACATCATCCACAAGACCGACGTCGGCGGCGTGCGGCTGAACTTGGCCAGTGCCGAGGCGGTGCAGGCCGCGGCCGAGGACATGCTGGCCAGCGTCGCCGCACGGGTTCCGGAGGCGCGGATCGATGGCGTTCTGCTGGCGCCGATGATCAGTGGCGGTGTCGAGACGATCCTCGGGGTGCATGTTGACCCGATCTTCGGCCCGGCGGTGATGTTCGGGCTGGGCGGAATCTTCGTCGAGGTGCTGAAGGACGTGACCTTCCGCATCGCGCCCTTCGACACGGACGAGGCCCTGCGCATGATCGACGAGATCAGGGGACGGCCGATGCTGGACGGTGTGCGCGGTGCGCCGGCGGCGGACATTCCTGCCCTGGCGGAGGCACTGTCGGCACTGTCGCGCTTTGCCGCTGCACATCGGGAGCGGCTGGTGTCCGTCGACCTCAACCCGTTCGTGGTGCTGCCGGCGGGGCAGGGGGCCATGGCGCTGGATGCCGTGGTCGAGATGAAGGGGAGCAATGGCAATGACTGACGAGAGCCCGATCCAGACCGAACTGGGCCGCCGCATGGGGCTGAAGCACCCGATCTTCGGCTTTGCCCATTCCATCGATGTGGTCTGCGCCCTGGCGAAGGCCGGGTGCATGGGCATCTGGGGTGCCACGCGCGAAACGCCGGAGGAGATCGAGGCCGGGCTGAAGCTGATCCGTGAACGCATCGGGGATCTGCCCTTCGGCATCGACCTGGTGCTGCCGCGCGGCATGCCGAAGACCGCCAACAAGGCGGCGATCGAGGCCGAACTGCCGGAGGAGCACAAGGAGTTCGTGCAGTCGATCTATGACAAGTACAGCGTGCCAAAGGCGACGAAGCCCGGCATGCGCTCCCGCTTCCTGCGCTCCGACGAGGTGGCGGAGGCGCAGATCGCCGCTGTGCTGGCCTCCGACGTGAACGTCTTCGCCTGCGGCATCGGTGCCCCGGCCGAGGCCGTGGCCCACGCCAAGGCCGACGGCAAGGTGACCATGGCGCTGGTGGGCAGCCCGCGCCATGCGGAAGCCGCGATCCGCAACGGAGCGGAGGTCATTGTCGCCCAGGGCTATGACGCCGGTGCCCATACCGGCCAGATCGGCACCTTCTCGCTGGTTCCCCAGGTGGTGGATGCCTGTGGCGACATTCCCGTGCTGGCCGCCGGTGGCGTGGCCACGGGCCGCCACATCGCCGCCTCCTTCGCGCTGGGTGCGGAGGGGGTCTGGCTCGGCACCTCCTGGCTGACCACGCTTGAACATGCGCTGCACGAGAAGATCGTGGCAAAGCTGCTGGCTGCTGGCAGCGAGGACACGGTGATCAGCCGCGCCGACTCCGGCAAGACCCTGCGCCAGATCCGCACCGCCTGGTCGGAGGAATGGGCCTCCCCCAACGCCCCGGCGGCGCTGAAGATGCCCTATCAGGACATCCTGGTCGGCGACCTGCTGGGTGCCATCGACGAACATGAGGTGGAAGCCCTGATGCACCACCCTGCCGGACAGTCCATCGCCTATTCCAACGAACGCAAGTCGGTGGCGCAGGTGGTCGACGAACTGGTGGCGGAGGCGACGCGGGCGGTGCGGTAGCCTAAGGTCTCGAAGCTGCACCGGGTTGCATCGGCCGAGCACCGGATGATCATTGTATTGTGGACTTATCCACCGGCGTTGAAGAAGTCGTAGATCTGCTGCGCCATCTGGTGGCTGATGCCATCGACCTTTTCCAGGTCGGCGAGACCGGCGCGGGCGATCTGCCTGGCGGAGCCGAACTTCAGCAGCAGGGCCTTCTTGCGGCGCGGGCCGATGCCGGGGATCTCGTCCAGCGGGGACTGGCCGATCTGTTTCGAGCGGCGGTTGCGGTGGGTGCCGATGGCGAAGCGGTGGGCCTCGTCACGCAGCCGTTGCAGGTAGTAGAGCACGGGATCGCGCTCCGGCAGGTCGAAGGGCGGCTTGCCGGGCAGGAAGAACCGTTCCCGTCCCGCATTGCGGTCCGGCCCCTTGGCGATGGAGACCAGGCCGACGCCCTCCACTCCCAGCTCCGCGAAGACTTCCTCCGCGACGCCGAGCTGGCCCAGCCCGCCGTCGATGATGACCAGATCGGGCCATTCGCCGGCCCCTGTCGCCGCGGCCTGATCGTCCTTCTTCAGGCGCTGGAAGCGGCGGGTCAGCACCTCCCGCATCATGCCGAAGTCGTCGCCCGGCGTGATCTCCGTCGACTTGATGTTGAAGGTGCGGTAGGCGGCCTTCCGCATCCCCTCCGGCCCCGCGACGATCATGCCGCCGACGGCGTTGGTGCCCTGGATGTGGCTGTTGTCATAGACCTCGATCCGCTGCGGCGGCTCCGGCAGGCCGAACAGGTCGGCCACGCCCTGCAGCAGTTTCGTCTGCGCCGCGCCTTCGGCCTGGCGGCGGCCCAGCGCCTCCTCCGCATTGCGCACCGCCTGTTCCACCAGCTCCCGCTTGCCGCCGCGCTGCGGGCGCAGCAGATGCACCTTGTGTCCGGCGTGGATGGCCAGCGCCTCCGCGATCAGTTCGTCTGACGGGACATCGTGGCTCAGCAGGATCTGTTTCGGGGCCGGACGGCTGTCGTAGAACTGGCCGATGAAGGCGGCCAGGATCTCGCCTACCGAGTCGTCCTTCGTGTGGCTCGGGTAATAGGCGCGGTTGCCGAAGTTCTGCCCGGCGCGGAAGAAGAACACCTGCACGCAGGTCTGCCCCCCGGCGGAGTGCGCCGCGATCACGTCGGCCTCCTCCAGCCCGTCGATGTTCACGCCCTGCTTGCTCTGGATCTGCGACAGCGCCCAGATGCGGTTGCGGTACATGGCGGCATCCTCGAACGCCAGTTCGTCCGCCGCCTGCTGCATCTTGCCCCCCAGTTCGTCGCGCAGGTTCTGGCTGCGGCCGGACAGGAAGTCGCGGGCCTCGCGCACCATCTCGCCATAGGCTTCGCGGCTGATCTCGCCGACGCAGGGGGCGAGGCAGCGCTTGATCTGGTACTGCAGGCAGGGACGTTGGCGGCTCTCGAAGTCGCTGTCGGTGCAACTGCGCAGCGGAAAGGCCCGCTGCAGCGCGGTCAGCGTGTGGTTGACGGCGGTGGCGGAGGCGAAGGGACCGAAGTATTCCCTGTCCTTCTCCCGCTTGCCCCGATGCTTCACCAGCATGGGATAGTCGTGATCGAGGTTCACCTCGATATAGGGAAACGACTTGTCGTCACGCAGGATGATGTTGAAGCGGGGTTTCAGCCGCTTGATCAGGTTGGCTTCCAGCAGCAGCGCCTCGACCTCCGTATGGGTCGAGATGATCTCCAGATCGCGGGTCATCTGCACCATGCGCAGGATCCGCATCGACAGGCCGCGGGCGCGGGTATAGCTGGTGACGCGGTTCTTCAGGTTGCGCGCCTTGCCGACATAGAGCACGTCGCCGCTCTCGCTCAGCATCCGGTAGACACCGGGGCTGTTGGGCAAGGTCTTGAGCTTCGCCGTCAGGATGGCAAAGCCGTCAGGCTCCGCGACCTCCGGCTCCGGACCATCAGTCTCAGGGGCTTCCGTTTCCGGTTCTGTAGGCTGCTCGCTCATGTCCCGAATGTAGTGCGCCGGGCCGCGTGTGTCAGGAGTCGTCCGCAGGCAGCGGCGGCACGCGGGAGACGAAGTGACCCTTCACCCCCTGCGGCCACTGGCGATAGGGCACCTGGCCGGTTTCGGAGGCGTCGTACAGCGCGGCGAATGCGACCAGGGCCTCGGCGGCCTCTGCCTCCGGCGCGAAGGATCCCATGACGTAGGTGATCTTGCCCGGTGCCGACAGGCCGACATTGCAGTGATGGTCGCAGCCCATCAGGCAGGCGTGGCGACGGCTGGTCACTGCCGTGCTGTCGGCCACGGCCTTCTCCACCAGCCCGCAGAGGATCTCTCCCCCCGTCAGACCCTCCGGCCCGCGCTTGGTGTCGGGGGCGAAGTTGCAGGTCTCGCAGACGGTCAGCGTGGCGGTCATGATCAGATTCCGGGATCGGGTGTTTCAGGAATGCAGCCTTGTGCGGCAGAATGGGGGGAGGATCAAGCACGGTGGCTGTTCCGTTGGGGGAGGATTGATGATGCATACGTTCAGGGGACCCTGGCCGGAAGGTAAGTCCGGTGCCATGGCGCTGACCTTCGACTGCGACGTGACCTATGCCTATGCGCCTGCCCGCCCCGGCCCCGATGGCCCGCGCACCGGAGCCGCCCTGTTCGAGAAGCAGCCGAAGCGGCTGCAGGGCTACAGCCGGGGTCTCTATGGCGTCAATGTCGGCCTGCCGCGCATCCTCGACATGCTGAAACGGCGCGGCGTCAGTGGTTCCTTCTACATCCCCGGCGCGAATGTGGAGCGCTGGCCGGATGCCTTCCGCCGCATCGTCGATGAGGGGCATGAGGTCGGCGCGCATGGGCACGAGCACGAGAACCTGTCGCTCTACAAGGATGACCCGGACGGCGAACGCCGCATCCTGGAGACCTGCATCGCCGCCTTCGAGACCCATCTGGGGCAGCGGCCGACCGGCTATCGCTCCCCCGCCTGGGACATGAACCTGCATTCGGGACGCATCCTGATGGAGCAGGGGATCAGCTATGATTCCAGCCTGTTCGCGGAGGAAGCCCCCTACCTGCTCTCCGCCGCCTACCCGGACCAGCCGGACCTGCTGGAGTTCCCCATCGACTGGTCGCTGGACGACGCCACCTATTACATGTGGTTCATGCCGCCGCACCTGATGGCGCAGTTCCACGACCCGGACGAGGTCTTCCGCATCTGGCAGGCGGAACTGGACGGCATCATCGGGGAGGGGGGAGTGTTCACGCTGACCTGCCACCCCTCCGTCATCGGTCGCCACCACCGGATGAACATCCTGGAACGCCTGCTGGACCATGTGACCGCACGCGGCGACATCTGGCTGGCCCCGCTGAAGGACATCGCTGCCTGGGTGCAGCCGCGGATGGCGGAGCAGTCAGCGGCGGAGGCTGCCGAGTAGGGGCGCGATTGCCGCGAGATAGTCGTCCCGCGACGCTCCGCCGACGATCTCAAGTGCGGCCCGGTCGAACATTGCTGACAGCAGGCTGGCCAGCGCTTCCACCGGGGCATCAATGACGTCCCCCGCCGCCTGTCCGGCGCGCAGGCCCTCCACCAGTGTTGCCGCGCTGGTCTGGCGGTCGATCTCTTCCATCTCCGCACGCCCCAGGACCGCAGGCCCGTCGAGCAGCAGCAGTCGCACCCGGCCGGGGTCGGACATGGCGTCGAACCAGGCGTTTGCGCCCTGCATCAGCGCCTCCTGCGTCGATGCGGCATCCGCGGATGCGGCGTTGATCTCCGTCGCTACCTGGCGCGATTCCCTGACGATCACGCCGCGCAGCAGGTCTGCCTTGTCGGTGAAATGATGGTAGAGCGCGCCGCGCGTCACCGCCGCCGCGCGGACGATTTCCGGCGTACCCGTTTCGGCATAGCCCTTGTCCACGAACAGCATTCTGGCGGCATCGAGAAGTGCCGTTCGGGTGGCATCGCTCCGCTGTTGGTTGGTCCGGCGTGTGATTTTCTCTTGCATACATGCAGCCTGTATGTTTATTTCATTCACATACACATTGTATGTTTTGGCAGGGAGGTTCAAGCCATGAAGTCGACGCAGTTCTATCCGGTGATCCTGACGCAGGACGTTGATGCAACGGCGCGGTTCTATACAGAGCATCTGCGGTTCCGCCGCGCCTACTACAGCGACTGGTACGTGCACCTGCAGTCAACCGAGGACAGCCAGGTGAATATCGGAGTCGTGTTGGGAGACCATGAGACCGTTCCCGCGTCGGGGCGGGGCAGTGTCAGTGGCCTGATCCTCAACTTCGAGGTCGCGGATGTGGATGCGGAGTTCGCCCGGGCCGAGGCGCAGGGGCTTCCCATACTGCTGTCGCTGCGGGACGAAGCCTTCGGACAGCGTCATTTCATCACGCAGGACCCGAACGGGGTCCTGATCGACATCATCAGGCCCATCCCGCCGAGCGCGGAGTTTGCCGGACAGTACGCGGAGGACGTGCTGCCAACCTGACGCGGCTGCGTCTCACCCCAGCTTCAGGTTGATCAGCACGGTCTCCGTGTACAGGTGGTCCACCTGCCAGTCGGGCAGGGGCGGGTCGGCGCGGCGGACCATGCGGCGATAGGGCAGGGGGGTGCAGGTGCCGTCGGTCCTGTTGCCGTCCAGGAAGCGTTCGTCGATCAGCAGGCGGGCGCGAGGGTCGTTGCCCATGATCCGGTCGGCGGCGCGGTCGATCATCCGCGCCAGTGCCATCGGGTCACCGGTATAGATCAGGTCGTGGCAGAAGCCCTTGTCGCCCCGGTCCTGCTGCAGGAAGAAGCAGAGCACCTGCCCCTCGTCGTCGCGCAGCAGCACCGGATGGGCGGTCAGGTCGCGATGGTCGTCGAGGTAGCGCTGTTCCTCCGCGCCGACCAGCGGCCGGATCTGATCGTGGTCGGTAATGACCTTCACCCGGTCGTCGCGCGGGGACATGCCCGGCTCCCAGACGTAGCGGTTCAGGTCGAGATCGCGGAAGCCGCAGCTTTCCAGGATGCCGTGCACGCGCGTGCTGGGGTCGAAGACGGTGTAGGTGATGTCGGGCCTCTCCTCGTAGGTGCGCATCATCCGCACCCCCAGATCCTCCCCGCGCCAGTCGCGCAGCACGTAGATGGAGGTGAAGCTGCCGAATATCCGTTCCACCCCGTTGATCCGACGCATGGAATAGACGTTGCCGTGAAAGCCGACGATCTTTCCGTCCGCCTCCGACACCATGCCGATGTGCGGCTTCTCCCCGGCCCAGTCGTAGTTCATCAGCCGGGCGAAGACCTCCGCCGGGACCTTGCGGTTCATGTTCCGGTGCAGCAGGTCCGCGACCTGCGGAATGTCGGCGTCGGTGCCGGGGCGGATGATGGCCGCGCTCATGCCGCGGCACTTTCCGGCATCAGCCCGGCCCGGTCGAGCCAGCGGGCCGCAGGATGGTCCGCGACCAGGCGCAGGACTGCCTGCAGCGCCTCCCAGCAGGCCTCGTCCTGGGCCCAGACATGGGTCAGCAGCCCGGTGGGTTCGTCAGCATCCACCTCTCCGGCACGGCGGGCCGCCAGATGCTCGACCAGCCGTGCGGCGGTCTTCTCCGGCCCGATGAAGGTCCGGCCCCGCTTCCAGGCGATCAGGTCACAGTGGCCGTTGATCATGTCCAGGCCCGGGGCGACGGTGCGGCTGGCGCGCGGTGCGAAGACGCTGACCACATCAAAACCCAGCTCCGGCAGATGCGGGAACAGTTCCGGCGCGATGCGGTTCCAGGGCGGGGCCAGCATGGGACAGACCCGGTCGCCGTACATCGCCGACATGCGCGCCGCACCCTGGCGCAGTTCACCGAGAACCGCCTCCAGCGGGCGATGCAGGCCAAGCTCCCACTTTCCCTTCACGTCGGCGGGAGAGTGGTCGGCGTGGGCAAAGCCATGCTGCAACGGAATGGCTGTCGCGCAGGCCAGCAGGGGATCGGCCAGCGCATCGACGGCCCTGTCGGGGACCGTGGCGATGAAGACGGGCGCACCCGTCGCCTCGGAAAGTGCCAGCATCCGCAGGATCGGGGCATCCGGAGCCTCCGCGTCATCGTCGCGCCACCAGAGCGTGGCGGTCCGTCCGGCCTCACCCCAGAGGTCCAGCTCATGGCGCAGGGGATCGAGTTCATTCATGTGAAGACCTGTTCCAGACGGCTTTGATGCGGCATAAGGCGTTGCATGAACGAGAAAAGCCATGAACTGACCGATCCCGCAAGCTTCGACTTCTGGGCCAACGACGTTGTCCGCTTCGGCGATATGGATGCGACAGGGCATGTCAACAATGTGTCCTTCGCCCGATATGTCGAAACCGGCCGGGTGCCCTTCATGCGCGCCGGGTTCCTGCCGGCCTATGACGACCGTCAGCGTTTCGTCGTCGGCAACCTGTCGATCCGCTACCGCGCGCAGGCCTTCTGGCCCGCCGATGTCCGGATCGGGACCCGCGTTTCGAAGCTGGGAAACACCTCCATCACGCTGGGGCACGGGGTCTTCATCGACGATTCCTGCATCGCCACGGCGGAGACCGTGATGGTCTACATCGTCCATGGCAAGGCCAGCCCCCTGCCGGATCAGGTCCGAGCCACACTGACGGAGAGGTTCGATCTATAGCAGGTCGCGCGGGATCGCCTCCCGGAAGTCCTGCTCGAAGACCTTGCGGCCACCCTCATAGGCCTCGATGCGGCCGCGGAGGTGGAAGGTGGTGGCGTCGGACCACATGTCGGCGAAGGTCTCGGTGCGGATCGACCAGCCGTCGCGGGCGAGGGTCTGGGTCCAGTGGGTCTGGCCCACGGCGGACAGCGGGTCGTCGGGCCGTATGGTCCAGCGTTCGCGGGCGACCGCGCCGGTGATCAGACCATGTTCCAGATCCCTGCTGGCACCGAAATCATCCTCGATCACCAGTGCCACGGTCTCCCCCTGCAGGTCATGCTCGACCCGGCGGACGTGCCGGGGCGGGCGCAGGTCCTCGGATGCCCAGGGTGCCGCCGCTTCCGGTTCCGGGAAGGTGACTTCGTCGCCGCCCGTGACGGGGCGTACGGGCAGCTCCATATGGCCGGAGACCAGATCGAGTGACGCCTGCTCCGGCACTGGCCAGATCAGCGGCCAGTAGCTGGAGGATACGGCGACCCGCAGCCGGTGGCCCGCCGGCAGGTTCCATGCGATGTCGTCCAGTTGCAGCCGGATCCCGAACGGCTGCCCCGGTGTCAGGGCTTCCGGTTCGGCGTGACCGTTGCGATGACAGAGGTTGAGCACACCATAGGTGATCCGTGTCGATGCCCCGTCCGGGGCAACGTCGCACAGACGCACCGCGATCTGGGCCACCGGGCGGTCGGCGGTGAGGGTCAGATGCAGGACGGGGGCACCGACAATATCGATGGCCTCGGTTGCTTCCGCACCGTCGAAACAGACGGAAAGCGCATCATCGCTGCGCTGGTCGCCAGGCAGTTCCGGGCCGAGCCAGATGGCGCAATATTCGCCGCCGCCCATGCCGCAATCCAGCGGCGAGGCCACGCGGCGGTTCAAGGCTTGCGTCGGCGCATCCGGTGCGAGCGTGCCAGCCGGGTGGAGATGCAGTGTCCGGCGGGTGATCGCGGGGGAGGGCCATTCGGCCTCCGTGATCCAGCGGCCTGGGCGCTCCGTGTACCAGCGTTTCGGTGGTGCGCTGTCCATGATGTAGCCGCGCCAGGCGGGCAGGTTCTCGGCCCCGTTCGGCGCATCCTTCAGCCAGCGGTCCCACCAGTGCAGCGCCTCCTGCAGGAACCCGATGCGCGGCTCCGGCACCGCGAAGTGGGGATACTTGTGGACCCAGGGGCCGGTGATGCCCTTCGCGGGTGCCTTCAGTCCCGCCAGCAGGCGCGGCACGGCGTTCTTGTAGGCATCGCCCCAGCCGCCCACCGCCAGTGTGGCGGCGCGGATGGCGGAGAAATCCTCGCAGACCGAACCGTGCTGCCAGTAGCTGTCCCGGTGCTGATGCCGCAGCCAGACGGCAGGCAGGAAGGGTTCGTGCTCCAGCCGCTCCAGCCACATCTGCCGCCATCGCGGGCCGACGATCTCCGGGTCCGGCGGGCGGGAGGAATAGGACAGCATCGTCGCGCCCCAGCCCAGGTTCTCGTTCAGCAGGCAGCCGCCCTTGTAGTGGATGTCATCGGCATAGCGGTCATCGGTGGAGCAGAGCGTGATGATCGCCTTCAGCGATTCCGGAGCCAGCGCCGCCACCTGCAGCGCATTGAAGCCACCCCATGAGATACCCATCATCCCCACCGTGCCGCTGCACCAGTCCTGCGCCGCGATCCAGTCGATCACCTCCACCGCGTCCGCCAGTTCCTGCGCCGTGTACTCGTCCGCCATCAGGCCGTCGGAGTCGCCGTTGCCGCGCATGTCGACCCGCAGGCAGGCATAGCCCCGCGCCGCGAACCACGGGTGGGTCAGGGCATCGCGGGCGACCGTCCCGTCCCGCTTCCGATAGGGCAGATACTCCAGGATGGCAGGGACGGGGGCACCGGCGGCGTTCTCCGGCATCCAGACGCGGACGGACAGACGACAACCGTCGCTCAGCACGATCGCCATGTCCGGGATTTCGGTGATCGCAGTCATGGTGAAGCTCCCGGACGGGCGGGCACGCGGGCCGCGATCCAGCGCCGCCGCACCGTCTCCCGCCAGGTGATGTAGAGGCCGCTGGCGATGATCAGCAGGATGCCCGCGACGGTCCAGGCGTCGGGGTATTCGTCGAAGAAGGTGATGCCCCACAGCACCGCGAGGGGCAGCGCCACATACTCGAACGGAGCCACCAGCCCGGCATGGGCCAGCCGATAGGCCTGCGACAGGCAGTAGCCCGTGATGGCAACGGTCACGCCGCAGGCGCCCAGCAGGATGGCATCATCCATCGGCGGCCAGACCCAGGCCCGCAGCAGGAAATCGATGCTCGGGTCACCGCTACGGCCATAGCGCCCATCGCCGAAGGCAAGGCCGAAGATGATGCTGAAGACCAGGAAGACGATCTGGATGTAGAAGGCCATGCAGGATGCCTTGTCGGCGACGCCGATCTTGCGCGTCAGCACGCTCATCATGGCGTAGCTGAAGGCAGACAGCACCGGCAGCAGCGCGATCAGGCCGAAGATGCCGCTGCCTGGCCGGACCACCACCAGTACGCCGATGAAACCGATGACGATGCCGAGGACCCGGTGCAGTCCGACGCTTTCCTTCAGGACCACGACGGAGAGGATGGTGACGAACAGCGGCGCGACGAAGTAGAGCGCCGTCGCCTCGGCCAGGGTCATGCTGGCCAGGGCGGTGAAGTAGAGCATGTTGGCGCAGATCACCAGGCCGCCACGGGCCAGATGGATGCGCCAGTGCGGCGTTCGCAGGATGCGCCAGCCCCCCTCCATCTGCACCAGCATCAGGGTTAAGCACAGACCGATCAGGCTGCGGGTGAAGACGATCTGATGCAGCGGATAGCCATCGCTGAGGCCCTTGATCAGGACGTCCTGGACGGAGATCGACGCCATGCCCAGCATGACGAAGAATATCCCCGCCCCCGGCCTGTCCGACTCCGCGATGACCGCCATTGCCCCTGTCCCTCCTCCGACCGTGCCACGGGATACGTGCCGCGCCGGTCTGTCAAGAAATGCGATGCGGGTGTAGCATCACGGAAAACGCAGGGGAGGAAGTGTCATGAAGTTCGGAATGTCGATCATCGTGCGTGGTGACGAGGCCACGCCGCAGACCTTTGACCGGATGGCAGAGAAGGCGGAGGCGATCGAGCTTGATTGCCTCTGGTCGAGCGATCATCTGCTGATGCTGCCCATGGTGCATTCGAAGTACCCGGGCACGGCGGACGGGGAACTGCCGGAACCGTGGAAGCGCACCTACTACCAGCCTTTCAGCGTGCTGAACTATCTGGCCGGACGGACAAAGAAGGTTCGGCTTGGCACCTCCGTTCTGGTGCTGCCGATGCGCAACCCGATGGAGGCGGCGGCCCAGGTCGCGGAACTGGACCAGGTCAGCGGCGGGCGCGCCAACTTCGGCGTCGGCGTCGGCTGGTACCAGGAGGAATATGATGCGCTGGGCTATCCCTTCCGCAAGCGCGGGCGGCGCTGCAACGAGGGGCTGGAGATCGCGACGCGACTGTGGAGCGGGGAGCCGACGGACTTCGACGGGGAGTTCTACCAGTTCAAGGGCGCACGACTGGGCCCGCGCCCGGTACAGCGCCCGCATCCGCCGATCTATGTCGGCGGGCATACGCCGGCGGCGCTGAAGCGGACGGCGCGCTTCGCCGATGTCTGGCATCCCTTCAAGGTGCTGCCGGAAGACGTGGTGAACCTGCGCCCGGAACTGGAACGGCTGCTGGCGGAGCAGGGCCGCGATCCGAAGGACTTCCCCATCGCGCCGAAGGTATCCCTGATCTTCCAGGACGGGCCGACCGCCGATGGCCAGCCCCCGACCCAGGGCCGCCCGCAGGACATCATCGACGCCATCCGCCGCTTTCAGGACGCGGGCGCGACGGAGATGTGCTTCGACATTGCCCCGGAGACCGCCGACAACGCCGTCGAAACCATGGACCGGTTCGCCAACGAGGTGCGCGCGAAGCTGTAGGGGACTCCCTCCTCCACGTCGCACCCGGGCTTGACCCGGGTGTCCATGCGCCGGAGTCCGAGCGGCACCGCTGGGTCGCCGGATCAGGTCCGGCGGTAACGTCTGGTGGGGAGGCGATTCACGTACGGCCTGCTCTTGCTCACCGCGTCCAGACCACCGGATACTGGTCACTGGCCAGGTCGTCGCCGGTCTTGAGGGTGGGGTTGCGCAGGCCCGCGTTGGGGCCGGGGCCGCCGAAGTAGGTGGCGTCATCGCCGCAGTAGCGCACGGTATAGCCACGTCGGCGGCGGTCGAGACGGTGGTTGCCGCCTGCGCCATGCACCGCCATGGCGTGAAAGGCGATGACATCCCCCGGCTGCATGTCCCAGCCGATCAGATTGTAGGCGTCGCGATTGGCGTCGATGTCGGGAATATCCTCGTAGTTCTCGCCGCGTTCGTATTCGGCTCCGCCGGGGGCGAAGGGTTCGGGCTGGAACCAGCGTTCCCAGTTGTGCGAACCGGCAACGAACTCCAGACGGCCCGAATCTGCCGTCACCTCGTCCAGCGCCAGCCAGAAGCTCATGACCTGTCGCCCGCGCACGGGCCAGTAGGGCTGGTCATTGTGCCAGCGCGTCGGATGGTCGGAGCCTTCCTCCTTCACGAACAGCTGGTCATAGAACAGGGTGATGCGCTTCGCCCCCATCAGTTCGGCGGCCAGTGCGGGCAGGGGCGAGTCGAAGCAATAGTCGTGGAAGGCGGGGTCATTCTCCCAGATCCGCATGTTGCCGTGAAACCGGCGACCATTGTCCAGCGTGTAGCCGTGGCAGAAGGGACCGGGCTCGGCGATGTCCCGTTCGATCGCCTCCCGGATCCTTGCCACCCAGTCGCTGGAGATGACGCCGGGCAACAGCACGGCACCGTCGCGCCGGAAGGTCTCGATGGTTTCTGCTGGCAACATTTTCCGGTCCTCCCAAACCGTTGCGCCGATCAGGCTACCGCTTCTTCACCGGCGGCTTGCCATAGGCGTAGATCATCTTTTCTCTCAGCATCCAGTCATAAGCGTCAGAGATCGCAGTATGCAGGGTCGATGGCTCATAGCCCAGTTCGTCGATGGCCCTGGTGGACGTGATGCGGACGCGTGCCGTCACCATGGCAACCGCTTCCGGCGTGATCTGGGGAGGTTTCGCCGTGGCGGCGGAGATTACCCCCTCGACCTTGCCCATCATGCGCATCATCCAGGCTGGCACCGTGCGTTTCGGGCGCTTCTTCTGCTGCGCCATGTCAGCGACGGTCTGCACGAATTCGAGGAACGTCGCGTCGGGACCGCCGAGCAGGTAGTTCGCCCCCGTCCTGCCCTTGTCCACCGCTGCGATATGGGCGCGGGCGACAGCCTGCCCGTGCGCGAAGCTGCCTGCCCCGGGGGGGACGCCGGGCAGCTTGCCGACAGCCGCCATCATGATCAGCTGCGCCCAGTTCTGCCGGTCGAAACGACCGACGATGTGCGACGGATTCAGGATCACGGCATCCAGACCGCGTTCCGCCACCGCACGCCGGATCACCTCCTCCGCCGCGAACTTCGACCGGTTGTAGTTGATCCACGACGAGCCGCCGGTCTGCGGCGTGTCCTCCGTGACCTCGCCGGAGGACCAGTCATAGACGTTCCAGGTGGAGGTATGGATGAACCGCTTCGCCCCGTTCTTCAGCGCCGCATCGACCACATTCTCCGTGCCGTCGATGTTGATCTGGTTCTGCATCGGGGCCTGCCGTCGCCAGACCGAGGTCATGGCGGCGGTGTGAAACACGGCATCGCAGTCCTTCGGCACGGCGGCCTCCAGACTGTCCGGATCCAGCAGGTCGCCGGTCACCTGCGTTACCGGATAGCGGTCGAGATCGCGGTGGCGCAGCTTCTCCCGCCGCAGCGCCGTCACGTGCCAGTCCGCCGCCAGCAACTGTTCGACCAGGTTGAGGCCCAGAAAGCCGGTCGCGCCGGTGACAAAGGCGCGGCGTTGGGGCGACCCGTCAGCCATGGTCAGTCGAGGTCATTCAGCACGTCGCGGACCAGATCCATCAGTTCGTCGATCTGTTCCTTGCTGATGATGAAGGGCGGTGAAAGGGCAATGATGTCGCCGGTCACCCGCACCATGGCACCCTTCTCGAACGCCTTGATCATCGCCTCGAAGCCGCGTTTGCCTGGCTCGCCGTCCCGTGCGGAGATCTCGATGGCGCCGACCAGACCGATGTTGCGGATGTCGATGACATTCTTCGCGTCGGCGAGGGCGTGCAGCTTCTCTTCCCAGTAGCTCTCCAGCCCGGCGACGCGGTCGAACAGCTTCTCCTCCTGATAGATCTCCAGCGCGGCGATACCGGCGGCGCAGGCCATCGGGTGGGCGGAGTAGGTGTAGCCGTGAAACAGCTCGATGGCGTGCTCCGGCCCGGTCATGAAGGCGTCATAGATGCTGTCGCTTGCGGCGACGGCACCCATGGGCACGGCGGCGTTGGTCAGGCCCTTTGCCATGGTCATCATGTCCGGCACGACGCCAAAGCGGTCAGCCGCGAAGTTGGTGCCGAGACGCCCGAAACCGCTGATCACCTCATCGAAGATCAGCAGGATGCCGTACTTGTCGCAGATCGCACGCAGCCGCTGCAGATAGCCCTTCGGCGGGACCAGAACGCCGGTCGATCCCGACATGGGTTCGACGATCACCGCCGCGATGGTGGACGGGTCATGCAACTGCACGATCCGCTCCAGATCGTCGGCCAGTTCCGCGCCATGTTCGGGCTGCCCCTTGGCGAAGCTGTTCTGCTCCGGCAGGTGGGTATGCGGCAGGTGATCGACGCCGTTCAGCAGGGAGCCGAAATACATCCGGTTCTTGACGATGCCGCCAACGGAAATGCCGCCGAAGCCGACCCCGTGGTAGCCGCGTTCCCGCCCGATCAGGCGGGTCCGGGTGCCGTCCCCGCGGGCGCGGTGATAGGCGATGGCGATCTTCAGCGCGGTATCGACCGCCTCCGACCCCGAGTTCGTGAAGAAGATCCGGTTCAGCGGATCTGGCGTCAGGGCGCTGATCCGGTTCGCCAGATCGAACGCTGCCGGGTTCGCGTACTGGAACGAGGGCGCGAAATCGAGCGTGTTGGCCGAGTTGGTGATCGCATCCACGATCTTCTGCCGACCGTGCCCGGCGTTGACGCACCAGAGGCCGGCGGAACCGTCGAGAATCTGCCGACCGTCCGCGGAAGTGTAGTGCATGTCCTTGGCGGAGACGAGCAGACGCGGTTCCTTCTTGAACTGGCGATTCGGGGTGAAGGGCAGCCAGAAGGACTCGAGGTCATTCGGGATCGGATGGGCATAGGTCATGGCAGGCGCTCCCCCGGCGGTCGGTACATGGTTCGGTCTCGCAGATGCTAGCAAGCCGGGGCGCAAATGGCACTGGCGAAACACGGACCCATTCTCTAGGTTTCCGGCGGGACCGAAACGACATTCCTGGGAGGGGCAATCATGCGGTTGATGACTTTCGAACAGGCTGGCAAGACCAGCTATGGCGTTGCCACCGAACAGGGGGTGATCGATCTGGGCAGCCGGATCGGTGCCGAGTATCCGACCCTGCTGTCCCTGATCGAGGGAAAGGGGCAGGCAGCGGCCGAGAAGGCCGCCAGTGGCCAGGGCGATGATTTCGCCCAGTCGGACGTGACCTTCCTGCCGGTCATCCCGCGTCCCAACAAGATCATCTGCGTCGGCCTGAATTACGAGGATCATCGCATCGAGACCGGGCGTCAGCCGTCCGGTTACCCGGTGCTGTTCCCGCGCTACGCCAACTGCCAGGTCGGGCATGGGCAGGCGATGGTGAAGCCGCGCAACTCCGACCGTTTCGACTATGAGGGCGAGATGGCGGTCATCATCGGCACGCCGGGGCGGCACATTTCGCAGGCCGACTCGCTGAACCATGTCGCGGGCTATTCCTGCTACAACGACGGCTCGGTCCGTGACTTCCAGGGCCATACGCACCAGTTCCTGCCGGGCAAGAACTTCACGGCTACCGGCGCGTTCGGTCCCTGGATGGTGACGTCGGACGAGATCACCGATCCCTCCACCCTGACACTGACGACCCGCCTGAATGGCGAGGTCATGCAGCATGCCGACACGGATCACATGATCTTCAACGTGCCGTTCCTGATCGAGTACATCAGCAGCTTCATGGCGCTGGAAGCAGGTGATGTCATTGTCAGCGGTACGCCGGGCGGTGTCGGCGACCGGCGCAATCCGCCTGTCTACATGAAGGATGGCGATACGACGGAGGTCGAGATCACCGGCATCGGCACGCTGGTCAATCCTGTGGTGAACGAGGGCTGAGGCGGACAAGTGACCCTAGCGAAGCCAATCATCGGGGTACTGCTTTCCCTGCTGACGGGTGCCTTCCTGATGATCTCGCCTCTGACGGTCTCTCCGGCCAGGGCGCAGTATGATGACCCCTGCCGCAATCCGCGTGAACTGCCAACGGTGATCGTGGAGGTCGAGGCGCGGACGGAGCGGACAAGTGCCCGCTTCACGGCGGACGAACTGCACCAGTACGCCGACCGGCAGGATCCGCTGCCGGTCGGCTATCGGCATTTCGGATTTACCGAAATGGCGCGGGAGATCAGGACCAAGGCGCAGGTTCGTTCCGGCACGGATGAATACAAGAACTTCTGCTTCTCGCCGGAGACGATCACGGTGACGGTCAAGGTCGCGCCCGTGATGTATGTGCCGGGCGAGTACCCGCGGACCAGTTGTCCGGCGGGGGCCGTGCGGGTGCACGAACTGCTGCATCTGCAGGTTCACGAGGACGCGCTGCAGGAACTGCCGGGCAGGATCGAACGCGCGCTGGAGCTTGAGCGCGAGTTGCGGATCACCCGCAAGGCCCGGGACAAGCGTCATGCGATCAGTCTGGTCCGGGACCTGTCCCTGGAAGTGGCGGAACGCACCGCCAGGGAACTGGACGAGGAATACCGCATCAGGCATCTGGAACTGGACTCGCCGCAGAGCTATCGCGCCAATCTGGGCATCTGCGGAGAAGCCGAATGGGCCGGCCTGATGGATTGAGCAGGGCGTGAAATGCGCCATGCGCCGGGATGGGGAGAGAACCGGAAATGGACCAGGAAATTGAATTCGGCAGGAAGGGCGGTCTGGCCACCGTCCTGTTGAACCGGCCGAAGGCCCTCAACGCGCTGACGCACGAGATGTGCGTGGAGCTGCATGCGCGGCTGAAGCAATGGCGGACCGATGACTCGGTTCAGGCCGTTGTGGTTCAGGGGGCAGGGGACCGGGCGTTCTGCGCCGGTGGCGACATTCGCAAGCTGTATGACGAAGGCCGTGCCGGGGGACAGTACCCGTATGACTTCTACCATGATGAGTATCGGCTGAACGTCGATATCCACTACTTCCCGAAGCCCTGGATTTCCCTGCTGGACGGGATCGTGATGGGCGGCGGTTGCGGGGTGTCGATACCGGGCAGCCATCGTGTGGCCACGGAACGGGTGACCTTCGCCATGCCGGAAACGGGGATTGGCCTGTTCCCCGATGTCGGTGGTTCCTTCTTTCTTTCCCGTGCGCCCGGGCATGTGGGGACATGGCTGGCACTGACCGGCGCGCGGCTGAAGGCTGCCGACAGCCTGCACGCGGGCGTCGCCGATGCCTGCGTCGCTTCCGAACGTCAGGATGAACTGATCGATGCGCTGGCGGGCGCTGAAATCGCCAGCCATGACGACGCGACGACCGTGATCGCCGGATTTGCTTCCGAACCGGGAGACTCCGACCTGGCGGCGCGGCGAGCCGATCTTGACCGTCTGTTTGCGGGTGACAGTGTGGAGGAGATCCTCGACGCGCTTGATGCCGACGGTGGGGAGTGGGCCGCGAAGCAGGCTTCGATCATGCGCACCAAATCGCCGACGTCGCTGAAGATCGCCTTCCGGCAGGTCCGCGATGGCGGGACCAGGGATTTCCGCGAATGCATGAAGATGGAATGGCGCATGGTGAACCGCGTCATCGCCGGACATGACTTCTACGAAGGCACCCGTGCGACCGTCATCGACAAGGATCAGTCACCGGCCTGGCAGCCCGCGACACTGTCCGAGATCGATGCCGCGACCGTCGAAGGCTATTTCGCACCGCTGCCGGACGGCGACCTGACGTTCGATTGACCCGGAATCCTGCGCCGCGGGGGCGCAAGCGCGGCCAACGGCGTCTTGTCACATCCCATTGCGGGTGGTCTGCACAATGCCTAGGTTGAGGTTTCCCCATACAGCAGCCTGACTCGCCAGCGACGTTTGCGAACGGTCGGGCTTGCCTTGAACTGGTGCAGGAGTACCACATGAGCGATGCGATGACGAGCGAGCAGGCCGCGCTCTGGCTTGACGACATGCACACCCGACTGGCGCGATACGAGGCGTTGCCGGAAAAACTGGCCCCGACCAGCATCGAGGCGGCCTATGCCGTGCAGGACGCCTTCGTGCGCCGCATGCAGATGCGTGGCCTGAAGCCTCTGGGCGCGAAGATTGCGCTGTCCTCCCCTCAGATGCAGGAGATGGTGGGTATCGACCGTCCCGTCGGAGGAACGATTGTCGGCGCTGAGCTGCTGCACTCACCTGCCCGGATCCGCGCTTCCCAGCTCGGCCGTGTCTGCATCGAGTGTGAGGTCGCCGTTCGTCTGGGATCGACGCTCGAAGCCGGCGGTGCGCCGTTCAGTGAAGAGACCATCTACAACTCCGTCGATGCCTGCGCCGCAGCCTTCGAAATCGCGGACGACCGCAATGCGGATTACGCGAAGCTGGATGCGCTGAACCTGATAGCCGACAACGCCTGGAACGCCGGGATCATCCTGGGGCCGGTGGTCACTGATTTCGACGCTGCGACCCTGGCCGATGCCACGGCGGAACTGCACATGAACGGGGAGAAGGTCGGTGAGGGCAAGGGCTCCGACGCGCTCGGCCATCCGTTCAACAGCCTTCGGGTTCTGGCGGACGAGCTGACGGCGCAGGGACGTTCCCTGAAGGCCGGTGACTGGGTCCTGACCGGCACCGTGATCCGCACCTGGTTCCCTGACGTAGGTTCATCACTGACCTACAGCCACAGTGTGCTGGGGGATGTCAGCGCGGAAATCGTCTGACCGATTGGCCGCCTGATTGATCATCGGGGGGCGTGTGTCCGAAAAACCTGTTCTTGTGTGGTTTCGCCAGGATCTTCGGCTGGCTGACAATCCGGCCCTGACCGCGGCTGTCAGCACCGGCGCGCCTGTCATTCCGGTCTTCGTGCTGGATGACAGTGGTGCCGGGGACTGGCGACCGGGTGGTGCCTCCCGCTGGTGGCTGCACCATTCGCTTGCGGATCTGGACGAGAGTCTGCGGGGGAAGGGCAGTCGGCTTGTGCTGCGGTCCGGCGCGTCAGGTCAGGCCATCCGGGACCTGGTGCGGGAGACCGGCGCGGATACCGTCCTCTGGAACCGCCTCTACGAACCTCTGGCGATCCGCCGCGACACGGCACTCAAGTCGGACCTTAAGGATGCCGGTGTGGCCGTGGAGAGTTTCCCCGGCAACCTGGCCTTCGAACCCTGGACGATCCGTACCGGTGACGATGGTCCCTATCGCGTGTTTTCGCCCTTCATGAAGGCCTGCCTGCGCAAGGGTGCGCCGGACCAGCCTCTCACCACACCTGACGCACTGACGGCCCCGGAGAACTGGCCCGCCAGCGATGAGCTGGAAGGGTGGGCGCTGCAGCCGACGACACCGGACTGGGCGGGTGGCCTGAGAGAGCGCTGGACACCCGGCGAGACCGGCGCCCGCAGACGCTTCGGGGCGTTCCTGGATGATGCGCTCGACAACTATGCGAAGGCACGCGACCAGATGGCGGGCGAAACCACGTCGCGGCTTTCCCCGCACCTGCATTTCGGCGAGATCAGTGTCCGGTCGATATGGCAGACCCTCGATCACCGGGAAGCCGAAGGTGCCCGGTCCGTCGGAAAGTTCCGCGCGGAACTGATATGGCGCGAATTCGCCCATCACCTGCTGTTTCACTATCCGACACTGCCGGAGAAGAACTGGCGTGAGTCCTTCGATGCCTTTCCCTGGGTCGATGATCCGGAGGCCCTGAAGGCCTGGCAGAGCGGGCAGACCGGCTATCCGCTGGTTGATGCGGGCATGCGCGAACTCTGGGTCAGCGGCTATATGCACAATCGGGTGCGGATGGTCGTGGCATCCTTCCTGATCAAGCATCTCGCGATCCACTGGCGTCATGGTGCGGACTGGTTCTGGGACACGCTCGTCGATGCCGATCTGGCGAACAATGCGGCGAGCTGGCAATGGGTTGCCGGTTCCGGCGCGGATGCCGCCCCCTATTTCCGCATTTTCAATCCCGTGCGGCAGGGGCAGCAGTTCGATGCCGATGGTGCCTATGTCCGCCGTTGGCTGCCCGTACTGCAGGATCTGCCCGACAGGTACCTTCACGCCCCCTGGACCGCGCCTGATGCCGTGCTCCGGGACGCGGGTGTGAAACTGGGTGAGAACTATCCGAGGCCGGTCGTGGATCACGCCGAGGCGCGGGCGCGCGCGCTGGCCGGGTACGAGAGAGTTAAGGCGCTGTAATAAAATCGTAATTAGCAAAAGCTTAATTTTGCACCGTCACGATGCCCCGGCTTATGTTCCAGGCCGGAGAGCAGGGGAAGATCGGTGCCGAATTTCGTTGCTGCGATCCGACAGTTCATGGGCGTGTCTGCGGCCTTTTCCGCTTACGTGCGTCGCCACCCCGTGAGTTATGCCCTTCTCTCCGGTCTCGCGACCTCGATGCTGGTGTTCGCAAGCAGCAGCTTCACTGAACTCTCCCATGACAGTGCCTGGCTGCTGATGGCGACCACAGGGACCGCCGCCGCGATCGCGGTGCTGGGTGCTGCGACGCCGTTCGGGCGCACTGGCAGCAGAACGGGCAGACTGCGGGAGCAGGCGGTCGGGCAGAACATCTCGAGAGTGATGGAATCACTGGATGACGGCCTTTTTCTGTTTGATGCCGAAGAACGGCTGATCACCTGCAATGACATTGCCCGCCAGATATTTCCTGAAGTGACACAACGACAGGGATCTGGCGGCCTGATGGACCTTGGCGATCTGGCAAACATGGTCGCAGCCCACAATGGACGGAGCGAAAGCGGTGTGATCGGCCTTGATCTGGCCGGGTCGGTCCTGCATCTGCTGCGCAAGCAGGGGGCGGCAGAGATGCTGAGCATTCGTGGGTCGGAATGGTACCGGGTCACGGCCCGGCAGACCGAGGATGGCAGCCACCTGATCGTCTTCTCGGACATGACCGAGTTCGTGGACCGGGGTCTGAAGCTGAAGGAGAGTGAGGCGCGCTTCGAGCGTCTGGCCGAGCATCTTCCGGGCGCGATCCTGCGCCGGCTGGAACTGGCGAACGGCAGCTTCATCTTCGACTACCGGAACGGCGGCATCCGCGATCTGACCGGACTGGAGCCGGACCATTTCGTCGGTGACCTCGCGAACCTGCTGCGACAGGTTCATCCTGAAGACAGGGAGGAGGTCAGGCAACGGTTCGAACTGGGTGACAGGTCTCAGGCTTCCTGGAACATGGAGTTCAGGATCCTGCACGCGCGCCGGTCGGCGACATGGGTATCCCTGACCATGCGGGCACGGCTGAACAGGATCGGGCGGGCTGTCTTCGAGGGGATCCTGCTCGACATCACCGAACGCAAGCAGGTGGAGCAGACGATACGTCGTGCGCAGGAGGAGGCCGAGAAGGGCAGTCAGGCGAAAACCAATTTCCTTGCCAACATGAGCCATGAACTCCGGACACCGCTGAACGCGGTCATTGGCTTCTCGGAGATGATGATGCATCAGACGCTGGGGCCCCTGAATCCGCCGAAGTACCGCGAATATGCCGGCGACATTCGGGGTGCTGCCGTTCATCTGCTGGATCTGATCTCCGACATCCTCGACCTGTCGCGGCACGAAGCGGGCCAGTTCGAACTGCGCGAGACCACGCTGGATGCCAATGAACTACTGCGGGAATGCGAAAGGTACTTCAGTGCCCGGGCGCAACAGCGGGGAATGGCGTTTCGTGTCTGCCTCTCGAAGGAACCGGTCATGCTGCGGGTGGACCATCTCAGAATACGCCAGATCATGCTGAACCTGATCTCGAACGCCATGAAGTTCACGGATGATGGAGGCTCGATCCTGATCGATGTGCGCCTTGATCCGTCCGGACCGCAACTGCGGGTCCAGGATTCGGGAATTGGCATGGACAAGTCCCAGATCGCGAAGGCGTTCGAACCCTTCGGGCGGGTGGAGTCCCAGCTCACCGCAGGACGCGAGGGGACCGGTCTCGGCCTGCCGCTCTCCGCCGTGCTTGCCGAGCGGCATGATGGCGAACTGCTGCTGGAGAGCGAGCCGGGCAAGGGCACACTTGCCATCCTCCAGCTTCCCGATCATCGTCTGCTCCGGAAAAGGCCGCGCGGCATTCGCGCATGCGCATGAAGGCGTTGTTGCCCCCATCCGGAGTTTCGTCCGTTGCGAGTGATCCGACCGAATGAGTACACGGGCGAGAGTGCCTGGGATGCGCTGGACATCGAGAAGTTCGACACCGCAACCGTGCGCCTGCACTGGACCGATCAGCCCTACATCTGGCACGTCAACGACGGGCCGGAAGTGTTCGTGGTGGTGGATGGCCGGGTCGACATGAAGGTGCGCGACGCAAGCGGCACGGTCACTGTCCATCGTCTGGAGCCGGGCGACATTTTCCACGCCCAGGCCGGGGACGAGCATGTCGCTCATCCGCTGGGGGGCGCGCGGGTGCTGGTCGTGGAGCGTGCGGGCAGTATCTGAACTTCCCGCCCGACCGTTCCCTGTCCGCTTTACCTTCCCTGTAGTCTGTCCTAAATCCCGTAGGAGTTCGCGCTTCATGGAATTGTACGAGAAAAAAATGGATATCAGACAAGGCTTCGTCGGGTCGATTGGAAATACACCGCTGATCCGTCTCAACAGGGCATCCGAGGAGACCGGGTGCGAGATCCTGGGCAAGGCGGAATTCCTCAATCCCGGCGGATCGGTGAAGGACCGGGCGGCGCTGGCGATCATCAACGACGCGGAAAAGCGTGGCCTGCTGAAGCCGGGCGGCGTGATTGTCGAGGGCACGGCGGGCAATACCGGCATTGGCCTGGCACTGGTCGCCGCGGCCCGGGGCTACAAGTGTGTCATCGTCATTCCCGAGACCCAGAGCGACGAGAAGAAGGACATGCTGCGGATCTGCGGCGCCGACCTGCGCGAAGTTCCCGCCGTTCCCTATCGTGACCCGAACAACTACGTGAAATATTCCGGGCGCCTGGCGGAGGAGATCGCGGCCAGCAACCCCAACGGGGCCATCTGGGCCAACCAGTTCGACAATGTTGCCAACCGCCAGGGTCACATCGACACCACGGGTCCGGAGATCTGGGAACAGACGGACGGCAAGGTCGACGGCTTCATCTGTGCCGTAGGTACGGGCGGCACGCTGGCTGGTGTCGCCATGGCGCTGAAGGAACGCAATCGGCACGTGAAGATCGGTCTGGCCGATCCGCATGGCGCGGCCCTGTGGCACTATTATGCCCACGGCGAGCTGAAGTCCGAGGGCGGATCGATCACCGAAGGCATTGGTCAGGGGCGCATCACCGCCAATCTGGAGGGGCTGTCGGTCGATCATCCGTACCGCATCGGGGACGAGGAAGTGGTGCGGACAACCTTCGACCTGGCGCAGCACGAAGGACTGATCCTCGGCGGGTCCAGCGGCATCAATGTGGCAGGCGCCATCCGGCTGGCGCGGGAGCTTGGCCCCGGCCACACCATCGTCACCATCCTCTGTGACGGCGGGCAGCGGTACTTCAGCCGCCTCTACAATCCGGCCTTCCTGAAGGAGAAAGGCTTGCCGACCCCGCCCTGGTTGGACTAATTCCGGGGGCTGACGCAATTCCGTGCGGGAGCCCCTGATGACCGACGCCCTGTTTCGCGACGATGCCTATATGAAATCGTGTGACGCGACCGTGCTGGCGGTGACGGAGCGGGGCGGCGTGGTGCTCGACCGGACCATCTTCTATCCGACCGGCGGCGGGCAGCCCGGTGACAGCGGCACCATGCGCTGCACCGACGGCACTTCCATCCGCATTGCCACCACCGTGAAGGGCGAGACGCCTGACGGGATCGTGCATGTTCCGGCGGAAGGGGAAGCATTGCCCGAGGTCGGTTCGGCGGTGACGCTGGAACTCGACTGGGACCGCCGCCACGCGCACATGCGCATGCATACCTGCCTGCATCTGCTTTCCGCCGTCCTGACCTATCCCGTCACGGGTGGTCAGGTGGGCGCGGAGAAGAGCCGTCTGGACTTCGACATTCCGGAGGCGGTTCTGGACAAGGACGAGATCACCGCGAAACTGAACGAACTGGTCGCGCGCGACGCGCCGGTCAGCATGCGCTGGATCACGGACGCGGAACTGGCGGCGCAGCCGGACCTGGTCAAGACCATGTCCGTGCAGCCCCCGACCGGCGCCGGGCATGTGCGGCTGATCGAGGTCGAGGGCATGGATCTTCAGCCGTGTGGCGGCACGCATGTTGCCCGCACCGGCGAGATCGGTGCCGTGGAAGTACGCAAGATCGAGAAGAAGGGCCGGCAGAACCGGCGCGTCAGTATCCAGTTCGCGTCCTGAACAGCGACAACGACAGGCAACAATCCAGCAGGGGCCAAACAATGGGCTATTCCAATCCGCAATCACTGGTCTCCACGGAGTGGCTGGCCCGGCATATCGATGCACCCGATGTGCGCGTCGTCGATGCATCCTGGTACATGCCCCATCTGGGACGGGACCCGAAGGCAGAGTTCGCGGCGGAACATATTCCCGGTGCCGTCTTCTTCGATATCGACGAGATCGCCGATACCGACAGCGACCTGCCGCACATGCTGCCGTCGTCGGAGAAGTTCTCCTCCCGCTGCCGCAGGCTGGGCCTGGGCGACGGTGTCCGCATCGTCGTCTATGACGGTGCCGGCTGTACCGCGGCGTCAAGGGTCTGGTGGACGTTCCGCGCCTTTGGTCATGACGATGTCTCGGTGCTGGACGGGGGGCTGCCGAAGTGGAAGGCGGAGAATCGTCCGCTGGCGGATCTGCCCGACGTTCCGCGTGAACGCCACCTCTCGGCCCGTTTCAACAGCTTCCTGGTCCGCGACGTGGACCAGATGCTGGCGAACGTGAAGAGCGGGCGCGAACAGGTGCTGGATGCCCGCTCCCCCGGCCGTTTCGATGGCAGCGAGGCGGAGCCGCGGCAGGGACTGCGCGGCGGCCATATCCCCGGCAGCCTGAACACACCCTATCCGAGCCTGCTGAAGGAAGACGGAACCTTCCTGCCGCCGGAGGCCCTGAAAGAGGTCTTTGCCGCATCTGGCCTCGACATGAAGAAGCCGGTGATCACCACCTGCGGCTCCGGCGTCACTGCCTGCGTTCTGGCCCTTGCCCTGCATCTGGTCGGGCACCGCCAGGTCGCGGTCTATGACGGGTCCTGGACCGAATGGGGCGGTCGGGAAGACACGCCGGTGGAGCGGTAGGCATCATGGCGCAGGCGGATGAGGACCTGATTCCGATCACCATCACCTACCTGCGGATGGCGGCCCAGCCGACACGCCCGACACCGCCCGCGCCCGCGACACCGCATGCCATCATGCGGGCGGAGCAGCCGACGGTTCATTTCTACCGCTATCTCTACAACACGGTCGGGGAACGCTGGATCTGGACCAACCGGCGCTACATGCCGGACGAGGAGCTTGCCGCCATCATCCAGGACCGCGATGTCGAACTGATGGTGCTCTATGTGAAGGGTGTGCCTGCGGGATTTGCCGAACTCGACTTTCGCGGCCTGCCGGATGAGGCTGATCTGGCCTACTTCGGTCTGATGCCGGAGTTCATCGGGCGCAAGCTGGGGGGCTGGTTCCTGCACTGGGCTGTCAGCGAACTCTGGTCGCGCGGGCCCGAGAGCATCACCGTCAATACATGCACGAAGGATCACCCCTCCGCCCTGCCGATGTACCAGCGGATCGGATTCGTGCCCTACAGCCGTGAGGAATCGACCCTGCGGCCCCTGCCGGGTGCGTCCGCGTGACCGATCAGTCGCTGCGCGATTTCATCACCAGGCTGGAGCGCAAGGGCGATCTGGTGCGCGTCAGCGAGCCGGTCTCGACGGTGCTCGAGATGACGGAGATCCAGACCCGTCTGCTGGCGGAGGGCGGTCCGGCGGTTCTGTTCGAGAACCCGGTGAATGCCGATGGCTCTCCCGCCGCCATGCCGGTTCTGGTCAACCTGTTCGGTACGGTCGAACGGGTGGCGATGGGAATGGATCGCAGGCCCGAGGAACTTCGCAGTGTCGGCGAGATGCTGGCCTTCCTGCGTCAGCCCGAACCGCCTGCCGGGTTCCTCGATGCGCTGGACAAGCTGCCGCTGGTGAAGACGGTGATGGCAATGCGCCCGAAGACCATCGGCTACGGTCCTGTCCATGACGTGATCCAGACCGGCGACCAGATCGACCTGACGCAACTGCCGGTCCAGACCTGCTGGCCGGGGGAGCCTGCGCCGCTGATCACCTGGCCGCTGGTGGTGACGAAGGGCCCCTCCGAGGCGAAGGAGGATGACTTCAACCTCGGCATTTACCGGATGCAGGTGCTGGGGCGGAACAGGACGATCATGCGCTGGCTGAAGCACCGGGGCGGCGCGCAGCATCATCGGCGCTGGGCGGCGGAGAAGCCGGAGCCGCTGCCTGCTGCCGTGGTCATCGGTGCCGATCCGGGCACCATCCTGGCCGCCGTGACGCCGGTGCCGGATACGCTGTCCGAATATCAGTTCGCCGGGCTGCTGCGCGGTCGGAAGGTGGAACTGGTGGACTGCCAGACAGTGCCGCTGAAGGTGCCCGCCCATGCCGAGATCGTGCTGGAGGGGCACGTCAGCCTGGAAGACTACGAAGACGAAGGCCCCTACGGCGATCACACCGGCTATTACAACGCGGTCGAGAAGTTCCCGGTCTTCACGGTCAGCGCCATCACCCGGCGCAAGGACCCGATCTACCTGTCCACCTTCACCGGTCGCCCGCCCGACGAGCCGTCGGTACTGGGGGAGGCGCTGAACGATGTCTTCGTGCCGCTGCTGATCCAGCAGTTCCCGGAGATCGTCGATTTCTGGCTTCCGCCGGAGGGCTGTTCCTACCGCATCGCCGTCGTCTCCATCAAGAAGGCCTATCCGGGCCACGCCAAGCGCGTGATGCTGGGTGTCTGGTCCTATCTGCGGCAGTTCATGTACACCAAGTGGGTCATCGTCGTGGACGACGACATCAATGCCCGCGACTGGAAGGATGTGATGTGGGCCATCTCCACCCGCATGGACCCGGCCCGCGACATCACGGTGATCGAGAATACCCCCATCGACTATCTCGACTTCGCCTCACCCGAGGACGGGCTGGGATCGAAGATCGGTCTGGATGCCACCAACAAGTGGCCGCCGGAGACGAAACGGGAATGGGGCACCAAGATCCGCATGACCGATGAGGTCATCCGCACCATCGACGAGAAATGGTCCCGACTCGGCCTGCCCGGATCAGGCAAGTCGATCTGGTGAACGGCCGGGCATCTGCCTAGGCCCCGTCTGCTTCGCGCCCGCGTTCGCTGACGAAGCCGGCGGTCCAGGGATCATCCTTCGTCAGGGACAGGTTGTCGTCGATGGCGGTCTGCAGGGCGGCCACGTCGATCTGGTGGAATGATCCCGCGCCCACCAGCGCGGCGGCGTTGGCGGCGGCGCGTCCCATGGCGAAACAGGGGCCCATGACCCGCACGCTGGCGAGGGCCGCTGGTTCGGCGTCGATGCAACGCCCGGCCGTGACCACATTGTCCAGTCCCTCGGGCACCATGGCGCCGAAGGGAATCCAGTGCATGTGGTCGTCGGCGAAGACCTCCCAGTGCGTGTCCGCCATTTCCGTATGCAGCTCGATGGGCCAGGAGCAGCGGGCGATGGCATCGTCGGGGCGGTGCCCGGCGCGCACACCATCGACCGTGATGCGGCTGCGGCCCTGAATGGTGCGGGTCTGGCGAATGCCGGGCTGGCCATAGGTCGCGACACGGGCATTGCCGAAGGCTTCCGGAAACTCCGCCTTGAACAGGGCAAGCAGGCCGTCCACCTGCGCCCGGCCCTGCATTCCCGCCCGGGCAAGGCCGACAGGGTCCTGCGGGGTCTCGATATGGGTCATGTTGGCCAGAACCTTGCCCGGCTCCGCCTGCGGGAAAAGGAACCCGTCATGGCGCACCAGGCCGAATTCCGCGCCGCGCGCGCGCATTGCAGCGTGATAGGTCTCCCGCGGCATCTCGTTGACGATATCGGTATCCACGCCTTCGAACACCGCCATGATCGTGCCGTGAATGTCCGTGTCGGACTGGTTCAGGTCCAGACCGGCCAGCCAGGAGAGCACCGCGTCGCCCGACGCATCGACGAAGCTCTGGGCCTCGATCACCATGTCGCCCCAGCGTGTCGCGAGCTGCAGGGTGCTGATGCGGCGGTCGTTCTTCTCCACCCCGCGCAGCACTGCGCCGGTGACCGGCATGACGTCGGTTTCAAGAATCTGCCGCTCCACCCAGCGCATCCAACCGTTGATGGCATAGTCGACGATCAGCGTATTGCGGGCCCGGCGGGCGGTGGCCTGGCCGTTGGCTGTCATCTCTTCCAGCAAGGGGTCCATCACGCCATGCGTGACGCGACCCGGCGCAGGTCCGTTGGCATAGAGGCCGCAGATGGTGCCGATGGCGGAGTTCACGGCCTGTCCGCCGATCTGTGGTGCGGCATCTACAAGGACGACCGACTGACCCAGTGCACGGGCCTCCAGCGCCGCAGACAGGCCCGCAGCCCCCGACCCGATGACGCAAAGGTCGGCGGTCAGCTTCTGCTGTTGCGACATGCGTCGCACGGTTTGCATGCCTGGATGCTGCACCTGTTTCTCCCGATCCCGGATTGCTTTCGAACCTGTACCAGAGTGGCGGCTGGGCTGTACCGAATGCAAGGCAGTCATCTCGCCACGGTATTGTGACCAGTTGTAACCGTGCATACCGGTCGCGTTGTGGCGTCGGCCCCGGCACTCTATATCCTTGACGCAAACGTCAGCAGGACAGGGCAGTTCATGGCAAGCATCAAGATCAGGCGCCCGCGCGGCCAATTCGCCGTCAATCTTGCGGGCTTTGGCGCGCTGCTGGTGGTTGCGGTGCTGATTGCCGTGCTTCTCGTGGCGACCCGGACCCGCCTGGAGCCCACCGAACCGGTGGAGCGGGTCTGGAATGTTGAGACGCTGATCGTGGCGCGCCACGATCACCAGCCGCACATGAAGGTCTTCGGTGAACTGGCCGCAGGGCGCAGCAGCGAGATGCGGGCGCTGGTGCAGGGTGAGATCGCCGCAGTTGGTGACTATTTCCGCAATGGCGCGGCGGTCGCCAAGGGCGACCTGCTGATCGAGATCGACCGCTTCGAGTACGAGGCGGCGATTGCCGAGCTGAAGGCGACCATTTCCGAAACGCGGGCCCGTATCGCGGAAGCCGAGGCCAATAGGGACTCGGAAACAATTTCCCTGTCCCAGGACAAGGAAATGCTGGTCCTGCTGCAGCGTGACCTGGACCGGACCACGGAACTGCATGGTCGCGGCAACATCTCCGACAAGTCGCTGGACCAGGCCAAGATCGAGCTGACGCGGCAGCGCCAGACGGTGGCGCGGCGGGAGGCAGCAGTCAAAAGCAACGATGCACGCGTCGTCCAGCAGCGCGCGGCGCTGCAACGCCTGGGCATCGAACTGGAGCGGGCGGAGCGGGACCTGGAGCGGACCCGCCTGGTTGCGCCGTTCGATGGCTTCCTGTCGGAGGTCAATGCCCAGCTGGGACAGCGTGTGAGCGTCAATGACAGGATCGCGCGGCTGGTCGGCGCGGCGCAGCTGGAGGCGCGCGGACATCTGTCGGATGCCCAGTATGGCCGCCTGCTTGCGGACGGCGGTCTGGATGGTCGGCTGGCGAAGGTCGTCTGGACCGTGGGGGAGCGGAAGCTTGCCTATGATGCCGTCATCGCCCGCATCACGGCAGAGATCAGGCCTGAAACCGGCGGCGTGACCTTCTACGCATTGCTAGCGGCTGACGGGCTGGACCTGCCGATCCGTCCGGGGGCGTTCGTGAGCATCGAGCTGCCCGACAGGCGGTTTCCCGATTCCATCCGCATCCCTTCCGTGGCGCTGCACGACGAGAACCATGTCTTTGTCGTCGGGCCTGATGACCGGCTGGAGCGTCGCGCGGTGACACCGCTGGCCCGTGCCGACAATGACGTCATCGTCACGGGGGAACTGAACGACGGAGACACCATCGTCCTGACACGGTTCAACGAGATCGGGCCGGGCGTCCTGGTCCGGAGCGCGGACATGGAATCGGACAAGGCAGACCCGGTGCCGACAAAGGTTTCCAGCCGATGAACCCCGCCGATCTGGTCCGGATCTTCGTCCGGCATCCCAACGCAGCCAATCTGCTGATGGCCCTGATGCTGATAGCCGGGCTGTTCAGCCTGCAGAAGCTCAATACCCAGTTCTTTCCCGATACCGGCCTCGACTTCATCACCATCACCGTCGCCTGGCCCGGTGCGAGTGCGGAGGATGCGGATTCCAGCATCGTCTCCGCGATCGAGCCGGAGGTCCGCTTCATTGACGGCGTGAAGGAGGTCAACAGCTACTCCCAGGAAGGATCCGGGGTGGTTGTTGTCGAGTTCCAGGCCGGTTCGGACATGCAGTCCGCCCTGTCGAACGTGGATGCGGCGGTATCCGGCATCACCACCCTGCCCGAGGATGCAGAGGAGCCGCTGATCAAGCGCGCCATCCGCTACGATCTGATCTCTCGCATCTCGATCTCCGGTCCGGTGTCCGAAGCGACACTGAAGGCGCTGGCCAAGCACGTCCGGGACGGGCTGCTGGACCGCGGCATCGACCTGGTGAACTTCTTCGGCAAGCGCGACGAGGAGATCCATGTGGATGTCCCGCCGTCGTCCCTGCGCCGCCTCGACCTGACACTTGGCGATCTCTCCAAGCAGATCAGCGACACGTCGGTCGACCTGCCGTCCGGTGATCTGAGCGGCACCTCGGAGAAGCAGCTGCGCTCCCTCGGGGAACTGAAGCGCGCCGACGAAGTGGCGGGGATCGAGGTCGCGTCTGCTCCCAACGGAGAGAAGATCTTCCTGCGTGACGTGGCCCAGGTGCGCGAGAGCTTTGACAGCCGCCAGCCGGTCGGAGGGCGGGGAGAGAATCCGGCAATCGAGATGATCGTGCAGCGGTCGCTGACCACGGATGCGCTGGAGGCAGCAGCCATCGTCAACGCCTATCTGGAGGAGATAAGGGGCGTCCTGCCACCCAACATCGAGATCAGGCAGTACGACATACAGGCGTCCCTGATCTCCGACCGCATCAACCTGCTGCTGCGCAACGGTCTCAGCGGCCTGGTGCTGGTGCTGATCGTGCTTTTCGTCTTCCTGTCGGGGCGCATCGCCTTCTGGGTGGCGATGGGCATTCCGGTGGCGATCCTTGCCACCGGGGCAGTGATGCTCTGGAGCGGCCAGAGCATCAACATGGTCAGTCTGTTCGCCCTGATCATGACGCTGGGCATCATTGTCGATGATGCGATTGTCGTTGGTGAACATGCCGCGCATCTGCGCCAGCAGGGCATGAGCGCCGTGGACGCGGCGGAGGCGGGGGCGCTGCGCATGCTTGCGCCCGTGACAGCCGCCGCGCTGACCACCATCGCCGCCTTCATGCCCCTGTTTGCCATCGGCGACGTGATCGGGCAGATCATCGTGGCCATCCCGCTTGTGGTTGTGGCGGTGCTGGTGGCCAGTCTGATCGAATGTTTCTTCGTGCTGCCCGGTCATCTGCGTGGTGCGATGCGGGCCGAACCCGGTTCCGGAAACAGTCGCTACGAGAGCTTCCGGCTCTGGTTCGATACCCGCTTCAACCAGCTTCGCGACGGTCGGTTCCGGCGCGCTGTCGTCGCGGCGCTGGACTACCGCTATGTCACCATCGGCGCCATCCTTGCGGCCCTGATCATCAGCCTGGGCATTCTGGCCAGTGGCCGGGTCGGTTTCGTGTTCTTCCCCAATCCCGAGTCCGACACGATAGACGCGAATATCGAGATGGCGGCCGGCACACCGCGGGAGAACCTGCAGGACGCGCTGCTGGAACTGGAACGGGCGCTGGCCCGGGCCGAGAAGCGGGTGGCGTCGGAGACCAGCGATATCGTGGTCATGAGTTTCCAGCGTCTCGGGCAGAGTCAGGGGCGATCCTTCGAGCGTGTTTCCGGCGATCATCTGGGCGGGATGCAGGTCGAACTGGTGGCGTCCGATTACCGCAATGTCCGCACCAACGAGTTCATCGAGATCTGGCGCGAGGAGATCCCGCGCATCTCCGGCGTACGGCGGATCACGTTGCAGGAGCGGGCCGGCGGACCGCCGGGCCGGGAACTGGACATCCGGTTCCGTGGTGACGATATCGCGGAACTGAAACTCGCTGCCGAGGAACTGAAACTTGAACTGCAGCGCTTCGATGGCCTGTCGGATATCGAGGATGACCTGCCCTTCGGCAAGCAGGAGCTGATCCTGGAACTGACCCCACGCGGACGCGCGCTGGGCTTCACGACCGACAGTGTGGCCCGCCAGGTCCGCAATGCCTTCGAAGGTGCGATTGCGAAACGGTTTCCACGCGACGATGAGGAAGTGACGATCCGGGTGCAGTTGCCGGAGGCGGAGGCGACAGAGGCCGCTGTCCGCAACCTGTATCTGCGCAGTCCCTCAGGGGCGGAAACTCCGCTGGAAGGAGTTGTCTCCTTCAGGGAGGACGCCGGTTTCGCCCGCATCCGCCGCAAGGACGGCCGGCGGGAAGTCGCGATCTTCGCGGAGATCGACGAGACCGTGACCAAGCCGGGAGCCATCATCACCGCCCTGTCGGACGGGCGGGTACAGGCCATCGCGCAGCGCTACAATCTGTCCTTCCGCTTTGCGGGCAAGGCCGAGGAACAGGCGCAGACCCTGGGCGACATGAAGACCGGCGCCATGGTCGGGCTGTCCGCGATCTACATCATCCTTGCCTGGGTCTTCGCGTCCTATTCAAGACCTGTCATTGTCATGTCGATCATACCCTTCGGTCTGATCGGTGCCGTGACGGGGCACCTGATCCTCGGCTATGACATCACGATCCTGTCGCTTGTCGCCCTGATTGGTCTGGCCGGAATCCTGGTCAACAATTCCATCATCCTGGTGTCCACGATCGATGAGCGGGTGAAGGATGGCCAGACCGTCATGGAAGCCATTGTCGACGGCGCCTGTGACCGATTGCGGGCGGTGACACTCACCTCCATCACCACCATCGTCGGTCTGATCCCGCTGCTGTTCGAGACCAGCCTGCAGGCACAGTTCCTGATCCCCATGGCCGTGACCATCGTCTTCGGCCTGGCCACGGCCTCGGTGCTGGTGCTGTTCGTGGTCCCGGCGCTGCTGGGCATGCTGGAGGACATCTCCGCGTTCAGGACGCGGAACGTGAGGGGCTGGCGCACGCTTGGCGACGACCGGGACCTGTACGGGGACCGCGCCGACTGACTGACCGGGCGGTCAGCGCGGCTGGTTCAGCCGCGCGACCTCCGCCATCAGATCGACGACCGAATCCTGCTGGGTGCGGACCAGGCCGGTGGTGGCACCGGATTCCTCCCAGGCACCGAACCGCTCCCGGATCCGTTTCGCCGGACCGACCAGGCTCTTCGCGTCCACCCATTCGTCCGGCACCGCGGCGGTTGCCTCATCCTTGCGGCCCGCCAGATAGAGTTCCTGGATGCGTTCGGCAGCGTCGCCATAGCCGCGCCGGATCATCATTTCCTTGTGGTAGTTCTTGTTCTTGTGGCCCATGCCGCCGACGTAGAGCGCGACCTCCGGTTTCAGGCGGTCGAGAGCCGCCTGCACATCGTCATCCATCTCCACGTGGATCATGGCCTCCACCTCGAAGTTGTCCCAGCTCTTCTCCTCACCGCGCTTGCGCGCCCGCTCGAAGCCCTGTTCGATCCATCCCGCATATTCGTGCATCGTGCCCGGCGTGAAGCCGAGCGGCAGCCAGCCGTCGCAGATGTCGCCGCACAGGCGGACGGTCTGCTCATTCCCGGCGCCGAGGTAGATCGGAATGTCGGGGTTCATGTGCAGGATCGACTTCAGCGGCTTGCCGACACCCAGCGCACCGTCCCCGGTGTAGGGCAACTGGATCTGCTTGCCGTCATGGGTCACGGGCTCTTCCCGGCGGAAGACCTTGCGCATGATCTCGACATAGTCCTTCAGCCAGTAATAGGGGCTGCCCCAGGGACGGCCATACCAGCCCTCCACGATCTGCGGCCCGGAGACGCCCAGTCCGGCGATGAAACGTCCGCCGCCCGCCATGGCATCGACCGTCGCCGCGCACATGGCCGCGTTCGACGGCGTGCGGGCGGAGACCTGCATGATGGCGGTGCCGAGCTTGATCCGCTCCGTCTTCGCGGCGAGGAAGGCGAGGGGGGTCACGGCGTCGGAGCCATAGGCTTCCGCCGTCCACACCGAGTGGTAGCCGAGCTTCTCTGCCCGCTGCACACGCTCCACCGGCAAGTCCATCTGGCCGCCGGAATAGCCGATCATCAGTCCGAGTTTCATTGTTCTTCCTCCCCCGAGTTCATTGTGCCGCCGTGGCCGTGCACGGCTGTTGTCAGCCCATCCGCATGCCGCCGGAAATAGTGATCGTCTGCCCCGTCATGCCGTCGGATTCACTGCAGCCGAGGTAGACTGCCAGATGCGCGATCTCCACCGGTTGCAGCATGCGCCCGATCGGCACCCGGTCCACCAGCGCCTTCTGCATGGCCTCCGGCGTGATGCCGTTCAGTTCGGCATGGACGGAGAACTGGTCGATCATGTCCGTCTCGACGAAGCCGGGACAGATGGCATTGATGGTGATGTGGTCCCGGGCATGTTCCAGTGCGGCACAGCGGGTCATGCCGACAACGGCATGCTTGGAGGTGTTGTAGATGCCCTGGTTCATCGACTCCCACTTTCCGGCGGTGGAGGCGACGTTGACGATCTTTCCCCGGCCCGCGGCCTTCATGTGGCGCAGGGCGAACTGCATCGCATGGAACACGCTGTAGGTATTCACCTGCATGACCGTGTCGAAATCCTCGGGCGTGTAATCGACGAAGCGGGCCGCCTTGTAGATCCCGGCATTGTTGACCAGCACGTCCATGCCGCCGATCCGGTCGATGCAGGCGGCGATCATGCCTTCGACGGCATCCCTGTCGCTGACATCCGCTGCATGTATCTCGACCTTGCCGCCATGCTGGAGCGCGGCATCCCGCGTCGCCTCCAGTTGCTTCAGACCTGTGGCGACAAGGAACAGGTCGGCACCTTCGCGCGCATATTCTTCGGCAATGGCGCGCCCGATGCCCCGGCTGGCCCCGGTGATCAACGCCCGGCGTCCTTCAAGTCGCTTGCCCATCGCATCCTCCCCCTGATGTGTCGCCCGAGTTTAGGCCTGAATCGGTCCGGTTCCACCCCATCGGGTTGCATGGCTCCAATCAGCGGCGGGACGGATGGACAGGGCGGCTTCATCCACCCCGATCTCGCCTGTTGCGCGCCGTTGCAATGGCAGCTTGTTGTATTATCGCACTGGTCCCAGAGAAACGCGCCTGACCGAAACAAGAAAACCCGACATATCCATGAGGACATGCCGGGTTTTCCCGAAAACGTTTCAAAACCAGACGGTCAGTCGGTTGCCAGTTGCAAATTGCAGTTGGCCGCCGAGTGGCGTAGGGGCGTCAGGAGCCCTCGTAGGCGTCGACAATCTTCTCCAGGCGACGCTTGCCGGCCTGCAGCTGGCCCGGGCGCATGGTTTCGGCCAGGGCGTCACGCTGCGCGGCAGCTTCCTTGTCACCACGGTCGGCCGCAATCTGGAGGATCGCCCAGGCCTGCACCGGGTCCTGCGGCTTGCCGCGACCGTCGGCGAACATCTTTGCCAGCTTCTTCATGGCACCCTTGTGGCCCGCGCGTGCAGCGGTCTGGAACCAGTCAGCGGCCTTGGCCATGGCCTGCGCGTCTTCCTTGGCAGTGCCTTCCCCGGCTTCGAACATCAGGGCGGCACGATAGACAGCCTCCACATCGCCATTGCCGCCAGCCTTCACGAATTCCTGCAGCGCCTCGTTGAACTTGCCCTGTTCGTAGAGTGCCTCGCCTTCGTCATAGCCGGCATGGGCCATGCTGCCCATCATCAGTGCGGTCGCGAAGGTCGCGCCAAAAGCAATCTTGCGGAACATCTGGTCTACTCCTCGGTTCGTTTACGCTAGGGGATTCTATCGCCCCATGTCTCGCTGACCCCCGGCCAACACAAGTCCCCGCCAGGCGGGGTGTTGCAATCCGTGCAGCAAGGAATGGGCCAATTTTGTTAATGAAGGCTTTAGAGTCGCCGGAGAAGCGAATTTCATCCCTTTTCGATCCTTGTTCCGGTTGCGTCAGGGGCCCCGGCTGCGGGGCCTGAAGAGGCGGCGTTCCCGCCGCTTCGGCCATGGCCGGGGGCTGGATCAGCCTCCCTGTTTGGTCTATACGATCCGCTTTCAGCGTGCTGTCGGTCAAACGAGGGGAAGCCATGTCCGCATCGATCAATATTCTTGTCGGATCGATGACCGGTACAGCCGAGATGGTCGCCGAGGACATGCAGGCAAAGATCGAGGAGGTCAGTGATCATCCTGTCGAGATGATGCTGATGGATGATCTGGACGCCAGCGTGTTCGATCGGGACGGTGTGTTCCTGATCGTCACCTCCACCTACGGACAGGGCGAGGTGCCGGACAATGCGCTGGATTTCTACGAAGCCATCGATGAATCAGCGCCTGACCTGTCGGGTGTGCGGTTCGGCGTCTTCGGTCTGGGCGATTCCACCTACGGCGAGACCTACAATTTCGGTGGCAAGCTGTTCGAGGATCTGCTGACCCGGTGCGGTGCCCGTATCATCGGTGAACGGTCACAGCACAATGCCAATGGTGCGGAATTGCCGGAGGAAGCGGGGGTGGTGTGGATCCAGGAATGGATCCGCCTGATCGACGACACGGACGTTGCCGCCTGACGGGCGGTGCTGACCATGACGGATGCACCATCCTATGCACAGTTGAGCCAGGGCAGGATCGAGTATCGCTGGTTCGGCCACCGGGATCGGACCCCGACCCTGGTGCTGCTGCATGAGGGGCTGGGCTGCGTCGACCTCTGGCGAGCCTTCCCCGACGAACTGGCGGCGCGCACGGGCTGTGGTGTGCTCGCCTACAGCCGCTACGGCTATGGCCGTTCGGCACCCTGCGCCTTGCCGCGTCCGATCAGCTACATGCACGACGATGCCCGCACGGTGCTGCCGGAACTGCTGCGGCACCTGGACATCGGGGACCATGTCCTGATCGGCCATTCGGACGGTGGCTCCATTGCGCTGATCAACGCCGGGGCCTCCGCCGCACCGGGCCTGCGCGGCGTGGTCACGATGGCGGCGCATATCTTCATCGAGGATGTGAGCGTCCGTTCCATCGCCGCCGCAAGTGAGGCCTTTGCAACCGGACGCCTGCGGCAGGCGCTGGAGCGTTACCACGGTACGAATGTGGACTGTGCCTTCCGTGGATGGGCGGATTCCTGGCTCAATCCCGAATTCCTGCACTGGAATCTGGAAGAATTCCTGCCGACGATCCGTGTGCCCTGTCTGGTGATGCAGGGGGAGACGGACGCCTATGGCACGGCGGCCCAGGTCGAGGGGATCGTCGCCGGTGTCGGTTCCGGTGCCGGTATCGGGGGCAGGGCGGAGGCGCTGATGCTGACCGATTGCGGCCACGCACCGCATCAGGACCAGCCGCAGGCCACGCTGAATGCCATCGGCGCATTTGTCGCCGGAATTTCCGACGAAAGTGATCCAGAATGATCGCGTTCTCGATTATCCTCCCGTGATGGCCGGGGATTCTTCAAGAACGATCATCATGGACAGGAATGTGCCGACTGCGGCGCAACTGCGGTATCTCGCGCGTGGGCTGACCCAGCCCGGCGGGAAGCTGCCCCTGTTCGACGAGGACGGGCAGATGGTGCCGGTCGATGTGGTGCGCACCTGCATCGCGCGGGGGCTTGCGGCACCCTGGTTCGACAATCCCATCAAGCCGGACTGGATCGTATGCCGCCTGACCGAGAAGGGAAGGCGGCTCACCGGCATCACGGGCGGATATCAGACGGCGGCGGACCTGCCTGAGGCACGGCTGGCCGCCAACGACGCGGGGTAGGACATGACCGGAACCACGACCCATCTGATTCTGGCGATGGCCGTCTTCCTGATCATCCACATCGTGCCCTCAAGCGCCCTGCGCGGGCGGCTGGTGGCCATCATGGGACAGGGCGGCTATCTCGCCTTCTATTCCATCCTGTCGCTTGCCGGCATCGTCTGGGTGGTGATGGCCTTCAACGCCGCGGCGTTCAGCGGGTACCTATGGTATCTGCCCTATGTGATGAACTACGTGGCCGCAGTGCTGATCCTGCTCGGTTTCTTCCTGTTCATCGGCGGGCAGACGCAGCCCAATCCGGCTTCCGTCGGCCAGTCCGTGGCGGCGGACGATGATCCGGCGCGTGGTTTCATGCGGATCACGCGACATCCGTTCCTGGTCTCCGTCGTGCTCTGGGGTACAGCCCACATTCTGGTGCGCGGGGACTACAATGCCCTGATCTTCTTCGGCGGATTTCTGGTGCTCGCGGCGGCGGGGACGTTGCTGATCGATGCAAAGCGGCGCAAGGCCGACCCCGAAGGCTGGGCCCGCTACAGCGCCGTGACCTCAATCATCCCGTTTCTCGCCATCCTGCAGGGGCGCAACCGGCTTGTGGTCCGGGAGCTCGGCTGGTGGCGGCTGCTGCTGGCCGTGGTCGTCTTCATCGGCTTCCTGCACCTGCACCCGATCATCATGGGTGTCGATCCGCTGCCCTGAGCGACGCACTGTCCTGATCCGGAAAGTGAGAGGCCCGCGCTGGAGTTTCCGACGCGGGCCTCTTTCTTGTTCAGTTGGTTATCGCCGTTTCCTCAGCGATGACCTGCGGTTCAGGCGGCCTGGGAAAGCTGCTTCTGGCCGGAACCGATGGCGATCTCGCGGGGCTTCTCGGCCTCCGGGATCTCGTTCACCAGCTCGATGTGCAGCAGACCGTTCACCAGGTCGGCGCCGACCACCTTCACGGTGTCCGCCAGATGGAAGCGGCGGGTGAAGGCGCGACGGGCAATGCCGCGGTGCAGGAACGCGGTGCCTTCATCGGCAGCGACTTCCTCGGCCTTGCCGGAGATGGTCAGGCTGCGGCCTTCCTGATTGATTTCGAGCTCGTTCTCGCCGTAGCCGGCCACCGCCAGGCTGATGCGGTACTTGTCCTCCGCGTGGCGCACGATGTCGTATGCGGGGAAGGACTGGCTGTCGGCGGCGTTGAAGGCCGTGTCGAAGAGCCGGTCGAAACGGTCGAAGCCAACCGTGTTGCGAAGCAGGGGTGAGAGATCAAACGTACGCATGGCACATCCTCCTTGAAGCAATGTGAGTCTCGCGAGTCCCGGATGGGCAAACGCGATTTCCGATCACGATCGCCCCGCCAGGCGGCGACGACCGAGTCCATATCTTGGTGCCCACAAGGCTGGTTCAAGGGGGAGGATGGCCAAAAAAATGCCCCCGCCGCGCAGGGCGGCAGAGGCATCCTTGTATCCGGCATGCGGCGGGTCGAACCCGCCGGGCAGATCACTTCAGTCCGAAGCCCGCATACTTGCTGCGGAACTTGGCGACCTGGCCCTTGTCCATCAGACGCTGCGTGCCGCCGGTCCAGGCGGCATGGGTGGACGGATCGATGTCCAGCACCAGCGTGTCACCGGCGCTGCCCCAGGTAGAGCGCGTCTGGTAGGTATCGCCACTGGGCAGCTGCACCGTGATCTCGTGATAGTCGGGATGAATGTCCGCTTTCATGGCTCTCGTCCGCTCGTCTGGGGGCCGCACCGCGCAAGCGCGCAGACTGGCCCGTGAATGTCTCAGGAAGGCAGCTGTATAACGAAGGTGCGTCGTGCCCGCAAGCCTATAGCGACCACCGATACTCCCGCTCCGATGTCACTTGATCAAAGTGGCGCGGCATCTATGATCCGCCAGCCTTCTGGAAATGCCCCAGTGGCGGAATCGGTAGACGCGGTAGACTCAAAATCTGCTTCCGGTAACGGAGTGCCCGTTCGAGTCGGGCCTGGGGCACCAGAGGGAAATTTCCTTCGATATTTCATAGCATTGTCGTGTTTTTCTGATCCAATTCCCTCACCATCTCGAGCTGGTCGAGGAAGTGCGTTCCGCCCATGTGGGCCACGAACCGGGTAAACGCGCTGTCCGATGCATCGGCGTTCAGGATCCGCAGCGGGCGCCCCGTTACACATTTTTGCAGGCTCTGAACCAGTGCCTTTCCCAGGCCGTTCCGTCGGCACGCCGGATGCACCGCGACCTGTGCAATGACGCCCGGTGTGCGCAACAGCACGGCGTAGCCTGACAGCTCTCCCTGCTCATGATGTGTGGCGCAAACGGCTGAATCACCTGCGGCAAGGATGGATTCATCGTCGTGCTGCCAACTCGGCTCCCAGTCCCGCACCTGTCTGGCTGACAGCATCACATCCTGCCATGACCGGTCGACGGCAACGGTGGCTGGTGCCGGATCCTCGTCGGTGTCGTCAGGGGGGACCAGGGTGAAACAGCCGAGCCGCCTTCGTTCGGTGAAGCCAAGAGACCGGTAAAGGGACAGTGCGGGCGCGTTGTCGCTGATCACCTCGAGCTGCATGCTGGTCATGCCGGCTTCGGTGATCGCGGCAATGCAGCGTGCACCCAGCATGCGCGACAGGCCCCGACGCCGGTGTTCCGGGGTGCAGCCGCTGGTGATCGGGTAAGCCGACCTGTCGCGACGTCCGACGAACCAGAAGGCGGCGACCTTGTCTCCGGCAAGCACGACCCGCGACAGGTCGGGGTCGAATGATCGCTGGTCAAGCATGTTCATGAACCCGTCCAGATCGGACTTCATGGGGACCGGATAGTCGGCGAAGGCGGCCAGCATGGCCCGATGCAGATCCTCCGGCCGCTGATCCGCGGCGGTTGCGAATACTGGGGACACTTGCTGGGCCTTCCATGCTGGGTGAGGGGCCGGGCTGTGCGGCTGATCTCCTTCGGTGACTGTGTCCTGCTGGTACCACGTGACGCCATATGTGGTGTGCGAAGATTGTTGCCGGAATATGCCAAGCCCGGAAACCCGCCGTTCGCGCCACCTGACGCCCCCTGCATGTAGATTTCGGCCTGCCCAAAGGCACCAGATATTGTGATTTCCGATTGACGGGAATGGGCCATGGAACGCAATATGTTGTGGTTGTTGCGGGCGCGGACAGGGCTGCGGCGCAACAGATAGTACATGATTCAAAAACACGGCTACGCGCCAACCCGCGAATCGGAGAGAGTGTTCCGGTTTGCGGGAACAGAGGGGAAGACCAATGCGCATTGAGCGGCGTTTCACGAAGGACGGGGCGGATGCCTACGACGCCATCGAGTTCCGGACGACGACCAGCGAGATCCGGAATCCGGACGGCTCGGTCGTCTTCCGTCTGGACCGCATGAATGTGCCGAAGGCATGGAGCCAGGTGGCGTCTGACGTGCTGGCGCAGAAGTACTTCCGCAAGGCTGGCGTCCCCGCGCGACTGAAGCCGCATGCGGAGGATGATGTGCCCGTCTGGCTGCAGCGCCGTGTCCCCGATGAGGAGGCGCTGGCCGAACTGCCGAAGTCGGAGCGTGTCACCGGCGAAAGTGATGCACGGCAGGTTTTCGACCGGCTCGCCGGCACCTGGACCTACTGGGGCTGGAAGGGCGGCTACTTCGATGCGGAAAAGGACGCCCGCGCCTATTACGACGAGATGCGCTACATGCTCGCGAAGCAGATGGCGGCCCCGAACTCCCCGCAGTGGTTCAACACCGGCCTGCACTGGGCCTATGGCATCGATGGCCCGGCGCAGGGCCACTACTATGTCGATTTCCGTACCGGCGAGCTGACCGAGTCGCAGACTGCCTACGAACATCCGCAGCCCCATGCCTGCTTCATCCAGTCCGTCAGCGATGACCTGGTGAACGAGGGCGGGATCATGGACCTGTGGGTGCGTGAGGCGCGGCTGTTCAAGTATGGCTCCGGCACCGGCACCAACTTCTCCGCCCTGCGTGGCGCGAACGAGCCGCTGTCCGGCGGGGGCCGCTCGTCCGGCCTGATGAGCTTCCTGAAGATCGGTGACCGTGCCGCAGGTGCGATCAAGTCCGGTGGCACCACCCGCCGGGCCGCGAAGATGGTGACCATCGACCTCGACCATCCGGACATCGAGGAATACATCATGTGGAAGGTCGTGGAGGAGCAGAAGGTCGCGGCCCTCGTCTCCGGCTCCACCCTGGCCAACCGCCACCTGAATGCGATCATCGGTGCCTGCTGGGTCGATACCTTTGCGCCCGACGACGACCGTCGTCTGGATCCGAAGGAGAACAGCGCCCTGAAGACCGAGATCATCGCCGCGCGCAAGGCCGTGATCCCGGAGAACTATATCCAGCGTGTGATCCAGTTCGCCGGGCAGGGCTATCGCCACATCGATATCCCGGTCTACGACAAGGACTGGGATTCGGACGCCTACCTGACCGTTTCCGGCCAGAACTCCAACAATTCCGTGCGCGTGCCGAACGCCTTCCTGGATGCCGTGGAGCGCGGTGGCGACTGGGAGCTGAAGTTCCGCACCGACGAGAAGTCGGGCAAGCGCGTCAACGCGGCGGAACTGTGGGAGAAGGTCTGCTACGCCGCATGGGCCTCCGCCGATCCGGGCGTGCAGTTCGACACCACCATCAATGACTGGCACACCTGCCCGGAGGATGGCCGCATCAATGCGTCCAATCCGTGCTCCGAGTACATGTTCCTGGACGACACGGCCTGCAATCTGGCCTCCCTGAACCTGATGACCTTCCGCAAGGCCGACGCCAGCTTCGATATCGAGGCCTTCGAGCATGCGGTGCGGCTCTGGACGGTGACGCTGGAAGTCTCCGTCATGATGGCGCAGTTCCCGTCGAAGGAGATTGCGGAACTCAGCTATCGCTTCCGCACGCTGGGTCTCGGCTTTGCCAACATCGGCGGCCTGCTGATGGCACAGGGGCTGGGCTATGACTCGGACGAGGGGCGGGCGCTTTGCGGTGCCATCACCTCCCTGATGACCGGTGTGTCCTATGCGACGTCCGCCGAGATGGCGGGCGAACTGGGGGCCTTCCCCGGCTATGCGAAGAACGCGAAGCACATGCTGCGGGTGATCCGCAATCATGCCCGTGCTGCCGAAGGCAAGCAGGACGGCTATGAGGAACTGTCGATCAAGCCGGTGCCGCTGGATGTGCGGTCCTGCCCGGATCAGGCGCTGGTCAAGGCCGGACAGCGGTCCTGGCAGCGGGCGCTCGACCTGGGTGAGAACCATGGCTTCCGCAACGCGCAGGCCAGTGTCATTGCCCCGACGGGTACCATCGGCCTGGTGATGGATTGCGACACCACCGGCATCGAACCGGATTTCGCCATCGTGAAGTTCAAGAAGCTGGCCGGCGGCGGCTACTTCAAGATCATCAACCGCACGGTGCCGGAGGCGCTGACGAAGCTCGGCTATACCGACAGCCAGCGGGATGCGATCATCAACTATGCCGTTGGCCATGCCACGCTGGACGGCGCACCGTTCATCAATACCGAGACCCTGAAGGCACGTGGCTTCTCCGACTTCCAGCTCGAACAGCTCGAAGACGGAATCAAGAGCGCCTTCGACATCCGTTTCGCCTTCAACCGCTACACCCTGGGTGAGGACTTCTGCCTGCGGGTACTGGGTTTTGAACCGGAACAGCTCGACGACCTGAACTTCGACATGCTCGCGGGCATGGGTTTCAGCAAGTCCGAGATCGAGGCGGCCAATACCTACGTCTGCGGCGCCATGACCGTGGAGGGTGCGCCGCACCTGAAGGACGAGCACCTGATCGTCTTCGACTGCGCCAACCCCTGTGGCCGTATCGGCAAGCGCTACCTGTCCGCCGAGAGCCACATCCGGATGCTGGCGGCATCGCAGCCCTTCATCTCGGGTGCGATCTCCAAGACGATCAACATGCCGAACAGCGCCAAGGTGGCGGACTGCGAGCAGGCCTACATGCTGTCCTGGCGTCTGGGTCTGAAGGCCAATGCGCTCTATCGCGATGGGTCCAAGCTGTCCCAGCCGCTCAACGCCGTGGCACTGGACGAGGAAGGCGAGACGCTGGAAGAGGCCGTGGCCGAAGCCTCGCTGACCGAAAAGGCGCAGATCGTGGCGGAACGGATCATCGAGAAGATCGTCGTTCGCGAACGGGACCGCCTGCCCAGCCGTCGCAAGGGCTACACCCAGAAGGCCCTGGTCGGGGGACACAAGGTCTACCTGCGGACCGGCGAGTTCGACGATGGCCGCATCGGCGAGATCTTCATCGACATGCACAAGGAAGGCGCCGCCTTCCGCAGCCTGATGAACAATTTCGCCATCGCGATCTCCATCGGCCTGCAGTACGGCGTGCCGCTGGAGGAATATGTGGAGGCCTTCACCTTCACCCGCTTCGAGCCGAACGGCATCGTGCAGGGCAACGACGCGATCAAGAACGCGACGTCGATCCTCGACTACATCTTCCGGGAACTGGCGGTCAGCTATCTTGGCCGCAACGACCTGGCGCATGTGGAACCGAGCGACCTGCGCGCCGATGCCATCGGTGACGGCGCCGACGAAGGCAATCTGCCTGACCTGACCAAGGGCGAGGAAGAGGTCCGCGCCGCCGATGCGGCCCTGACCCATGCGATGGGTCTGGCGTCCACCGGTTACGTCCGCTCCAACCTCTATGTCCTGAACCCGGAGAAGCGTCAGGCTGCGGCCCAGACGCTGGAGGAAACCGCGACCGTAATGCGGTCCGCCGGGGGGACTTCGGGCGGGGCAACCGTCAGCCAGACCGTGGCCTATTCCGAGACCAAGACGGTCAGCGCCTCCAGTGGAGCCGGCAACGGCCGCGCCAAGCAGGTCGCGGAAGCCCGGATGAAGGGCTACGAAGGCGACTCCTGCGACGATTGCGGCAACTTCACCCTGGTCCGCAACGGCACCTGCATGAAGTGCGACACCTGCGGCGCGACGACCGGCTGTTCCTGACAACAGCCAGTCCGGACGAAACGGAAAAGGCCCGGCGGAGACAATCCGCCGGGCCTTTTTCGTGTTCGGTCCATTGCGCGGCAAGCCGCACTGACCGCTTGTCTTGCGTCCGACAGGACATTCAGGGTTCTGACCGCATTACCATCTCGATGATTGCCGTTGCGGGGGGCTAGACTGGCCGCTGGAACGGCGTGATTTCGCGACAGACGGAAGGGGAGACCGCAGCGATGACCGAGACCAATGATGAAGTGCTCTATGACGTGGCCGACCATGTCGCGACGATCACGCTCAACTGCCCGGACCGGATGAACACCATCTCCCGTCCGATGCTGGAGAGTATTTCGGCGCTGCTGCTGCAGGCGCGCGACGACACGGACGTCCGGGTGATCGTGCTGACAGGGACCGGGCGGGCGTTCTGTGCCGGGCTGGACCTGCGCCGGGACGCGAGTGGCGGCAGCCGGGGCATCCTGGAACCGAATGCACCGGTCAGGACAACCATCGACCTGCGCAATACGCCGCCCACCGTGCTGCATGAAATCGACAAGCCGACCATCTGCGTGCTGAACGGGTCTGCTGCCGGATACGGGTTCGACATGGCGCTCGGGTGCGATATCCGCGTGATGTCCGACAGCGCCAAGCTCTCGGCCGCCTTCACCAAGCGCGGGATCGTGCCGGAGTCCGGCGGAACCTGGCTGCTGCCCCGGATGCTCGGCTGGGCGAAGGCGTCGGAACTGATCTTCTCCGGTCGGACTCTCGATGCGCAGCAGAGTCTGGATCTTGGTCTGGTTAGCAGCATTCACCCGGCCGACAAGGTGGCGGAGGCGGGCGCGGCCCTTGCCGCCGAGATCGCGGCCAACGCACCGCTGGCCGTGCAGGCGTCGAAGCGGATGATGCGCATGGGTCTGGACGAGGGCTTCAGCGACCACGTCCACCACGTCTATCTGCAACTGCTGCCGCTCATGCAGACGGAGGACCAGAAGGAAGGCATGGCCGCCTTCATGGAGAAGCGCGAGGCGGTGTTCCGGGGCAGATAGCCTGTCGGCCTTCCTATTCGTCGGTGCCCGACGCGTCGCCCGGCCGGTTGATCATGCCGATCAGCAGGGGCAGCCCGGTCGTCTGTTCCCGGATCATCAGCACGAAGGGCCGGTCGAAGTTCAGTTCCACCGGCTCTGCACCGGCACGGGTGCCGATGGCGATCGTCGCTGCCGCCACTTTCGATCCCTTCTCGTCGACGGTCAGCGCGACCTGCTGGCGTATCGGGCCGGGACGCGTTGCCGGTGTCAGCATGGATGAACCCAGCAGGGGATCGTCGAGCACGTCGCCCAGCCGCGCCTGATGAAGCAACTGATCCAGACTGGCCGTTGCGTCCAGTTTCATGCGGGGCAGTCGCAGTGTGAGCGAATGGGAGTCGGTTGCGGCCACAGGGACGGTCAGGCCGCCAACGGTCTCGCAGGCCATCCTGCCGAAGCTGCCGAGTTCGAACGCCGTCGGCTGCACCAGCACCGCCTCGAAGCGCCCGTCGCCATAGGGCAGGGTCAGCCAGTCACCATGGGCGTCACGGCGATGCGGCAGGACCTGCCGGCGCGACTGCATCATCGCCACTTCCGTGGCCAGGGGTGTTCCCGATGCGAAGGCGGCGCGGCGCGTTTCCTCCGGGTCGAAGGGCGTGCTCCAGGCACCGCTGAAGGCAAGTACATCGGCCATCAGAATGGTCGTTTCGGCGGGGATGTCGGTGATGGCCTCCGCGATCATGCCGTCCGTCCGGTCACTGATCCATGCGTTGATCCGGTCGGTGGTGGCCGGGTCGGCAGGGTCCATGGCCTGCAGGCCGGCCCCGGCATGCAGGGCGAAGTAGGTGCGGGGTTCGTGGTTCCTGTCGTGCCAGATTCCGGTCGCCAGTCGCAGGGTCACATCGGGAGAGGCGTCCGCAGATAGCCGCGCCCGGTCCAGGCTGACGCCGAATGCCAGCGACCCGCCCAGGAATTCCGGCCAGGCCAGCAATGCCGCAATCTTCTGGCGGACGGGCAGGGGACTGCCCGCACCGATCATGGCCAGTATCCGGCCCGCTCCGGTCGGGGCGATCAGCACGTTCCGGTCCGGAGCGGTCTGCAGTGCTGCGCTGGCCAGACAGAAGCCGAGCCGCTCCAGCCCCACCGCGACGCGGCGCGCCGGATCCAGGGCGTCGAGCTGTCCGGAGCTGCTGTCGGCCGCTGCGGGGACGGTGGCCGCCAGGCCGCCAAGTACCCCGGCGGTTGCCAGTCCGAGAAGGAGCCTCCGAACCTTGCGCATGTTGCCGCCCCGTTCCCTGGTCATTGGACAATCTCATATTCAACCGCATGCATCGTCCAGTCGGGCAGACGCATGGCAAAGCCGTCCCGTTGCGGCTGACGCAGACCCGCGGCAACGTCGGAGAGATAGGCGCGCAGGTCCTTGATGGTCTCCAGGTCGCTATGGCGGTCCAGCACCTTCGCCACTTCCGATTCCGGATCGGCGAGGATGGCCACCAGTCGACCCTGACCCAGCGGCGGACCCGCCACGAAGTCATAGCCGTCAGCGAGCTTCGGGAACGTCATCGTCTCGCCCGCGTCGATGCGCGATGTCTGTCCGGCGGCAACAGCCAGCCTGTTCGGGAAGATCTGCACCATCTGACCATCGGAGCGGACGTCGATCACGAACAGGCGCCCCTCCCGCCGGGCGGTCACCGACAGTCGAATCCGGTCGCCAACCTTCACGGTGCTGGTCGGCGTCACTTCCAGATGGACGACACTCTTCCGCGGCTTCTTCGGGCCATCGACGACGGTCTCCTCCGGCGCACCCTCCGGACGTGGCGGACGGACGGAAGGGTTCGGTTCAGGTCTGGCCGACGGCGGTGGCACCGCGGCTGCCGCAACCTGCTGCGGTGCCGATGCGTCTGCCGTGGCGGCCAACGCGACCGGCGCCGGTTCCGTCTGGCCGACCGGTGCTGATGGTGTGCCGGTGGCCGATTCCAGGATGGCACGGTGGACCGGGCGTCTGGAGATGACGTCGGTAAGGTATGCCTCCGATGCCGCCTCCAGCGTGGGGGTCAGCCCGATTCCGCATGATCCGGGATTCTGCTTGCAATAGCTGCCCGCGCGCTGCCTCAGGTGATCCAGCAGCTCGGCGTGCGAGACAATCCCGTCCCCGTCCGCGTCAGCCGCCCTGTTCCGCAACCCCTCGACAAAGGCTGAGGTGAAGACACCGCCCGGCGGCGAGGCGCTGCGGTCGACCAGGGCGAGCTCCCGCTCGGAGACCGCTGTCCAGACAACCAGATTGTCGTTGCGCAGATCGATCAGGTCGTTGGCATTGGTCCGGGTACGCATGGAACTGCGCGGCAGCGGCTTGAAGGTGCCGCCCAGCCGGAAATCCAGGGAACGCGCATTGGCCGTGTCGGGCACGTTCGCGGCGAGATTCCGGGTGACGGAGCCCGAGAAACAGGAATCGAAGATCGCCGTCACCCGCCTGTCCGCGATCGCACGCAGCAGGACGCCGATGTCGTCGTCCACGATGACGCGCATGACAGCGGGGCGGATCAGGTCACGGGCCCGAAAGCGGTTGGCATCGTAGGGCACAATGGCTTCATCGATCGCGTCGGCCTCGTCGCCGTTCAGGTCCTGCTGGTGAAAGCCGTGTCCGGCGAAATAGAGCAGTGCCAGGTCATCGGGCCGGGTCTGGGCCGTCAGCCACTGCTCGAAAGCCAGATGAATGTTGGCCCGTGTCGCCTGGGAATCGGTCAGGACCATGATCTGGTCCTCCGTGAAGCTGCCATCGGCCAGCAGCAGGGCACGGATGCGCTCCACATCGGCGACGCTGCCGGTCAGGTCGAAGTCGTCATCCCAGTAGTCGTCGATGCCGATCAGCAGGGCGCGATTGCCTGCCGGGCGCTGGGGAATGTCGAGGGTGGCCAGATTCGGCGGTGGCAGGCGCGGGGAAACCGGCGCCAGGATCGTGCCGATGTTCATGGCGCTGCCGGTAGGAGCCGTGGCCGGGCTGTCAGGCGTGTCACCAGCGCCGGTCGGCGCCTGGGCAGCAGCCTGAGGCAGCACAACGACTGAATCGGAAGAGACCAGCGCCGACTCGAGGACGGGCGGCGCTGCCGCGGCCACCATCTGGGGATCATTCTCGAAACCGGTGAGGGTCGCGATGCTGAGGCGCGTTCGTTCCGCAATCCAGTCGAGGTAGCTGGTGATCCGGGTATAGACGCCATAGCGTCCGGCAACGGCGCAGCCCGCGCCCCAGCTGACGATGCCCAACTGCACGAAATCACCGTTCCCGTCCCGCACCAGCAACGGCCCGCCGCTGTCGCCCTGGCAGGTATCGCGCCCGCCTTCGTCCAGTCCGGCGCAGATCATGCCGGGCTGGAGATAGGTGCCGTAGACCTGCTTGCACTTGTCGTAGCCCTGCAGTGGCACGCTGGTTTCCAGCAGTCGGCCCGATGCGCCGCCGCCTTCCTCCACGGCGCCGAATCCGATCACGAGGCCCGGCGTGTCCTGTACGCCCAGCACCTCTTCGTCCGCAGGTGCCATCAGGCGCACCGGCACGAACGGCAGCGGCTCCGCCAGCCGGAGCAGGGATACGTCGTTCGGGTGATTGATGGCTGATCCGTCGTAGTCCGGGTGAACGTGTATCTCCCTGACGCCGACGATGACGCCGTGTCCCTCCTCCAGCTGCGTTGTGCCGGCGAGGACACGGATGCTGTTCGGCCTGTCGGCGACGGCATGGGTGCAATGGGCGGCAGTCAGGATCCAGTCGGCCGAGATGATGGTGGCACCGCAGGTATAGCGGAGGCCGGCGCGGTTGATGTTCAGCAACACCTGCCAGGGACGTGCGCCCGACTGGACCTCGTGGCCGCCGATGATGCGGGCAACCGGTTTGGGGGGCTCTTCGGCGGTGACATGCGGCGACAGCAGCATGGCAAGAAAGCCGAGAACAAGGCCGAGGCCCAGGGTCCTTCGTGGCGGCAAGGCTGTCTTCGGTCGGTTCATTGGCTTGCTCCCCCACCGGCGGCAGAGACGATTGGCAGGACGGCCACCCGGAAGTCGCGCCGCTCCAGCAGTGCGCTGACACGGGTCGCCATGTCTGGGTCAAAGGGCCGCCCGTCCCAGTCCCTGAAGGTCTGATACAGGTCCTGCGCCGGTTCCGCTGTCGCGATGATCACCACGCTGTCGGTTCCGAATGGTCCCAGGATCGCGAGGTCATCCAGCAATCCCCCCGGCCGGTCGGACTGACCACGCGCTTCCGGATAAAGCATCTGCACCGTCCCGTGTCCGGTGATGTTGGCGATGAGACGGTGGGGCAGTTCCGCGTCTCCGATCCGGATCGAAAAGCGCTGTCCAAAGGACCACAGACCGTGATCCGGCACCGTCCGGGCATCCAGGGGACTGTGTCGGGCCAGCAGATGCAGCCGGTCAATGGCCAGTCGGCTCTGCGTGATCTGTCCGGCCATGCCGACCGTCGCCTGTTCTGCAACCAGATCACCTCTTGCGGAGAAGGCATGCCGCCGCGTCGGCTCGATCGAGATCGTCCGGTTCAGCGGGATCGGGAGTGCGACGTGGTCTCCGCCTGCGCTGCCCCGGCTGAAGAAGAGGGTCGATTTCGGTGCGAAGCGATAGTGAATGCCTGGCCGCGCCGCGCCATCCGTGACCTGGCGCATTGTCGCGCGGATGTGGCGGTCCAGTTCGCCGGCGGTAATGCGTGCGTTGCCATCGCGATCCGCCGCGCCCCGGATTGCCTGGGCGAAGGCATGGCTGAGTGCGCCGCGCGTCGTTGTGGTCGCACTGTGGGTGCCATCCGTCAGCTCGAACGTCGGTGCCGCGTGATCCGGTTCCGCGGTCGCCTGCAGGACCATGGTGCGCGGCGGCATCTGCTCCAGTCCCGACAGTGACGAGGCCCGATAGACTTCCGCGAGTGCTGCAAATCCGGCGGATGACTCGGGCCACCGGCGTACCGCCTGCACCGGAAGTCCTCTCGCTTGCGGCGCGCTGCCTGGACTGCTCGCCGGTCGGCGGGGCGCATCGACATAGCCCGTGTCGAGCAACAGCATGGCGAGGGCGCCCCTTGCCGCAATGTCGGAGGCCCACAGTGCAAGCTCTCCGTCCCGGATCCCGGTGGTGAGGTCGCCATCGCCCATCCGCAGGACCTCGTCCAACTGGTCGGGCTCGCTGCCCAGCGCCTGTTCCGGCTGCTGGCCGCCCGCCCCTGCATAGGAAAAGAAGATCAGGTCGCCCGCTGCGGCACGGGACTGCAGCATTGCAAGTTCCCGGCGCACGGGACCTGGTCTTGCGTCAGGGCCGGTCAGGACCGTGATGTCGCTGCCGTGTACATGCCGCAGTGCGTCTGCGAGTTCGGCGGCATCGCGTTCCGCGCCCGGCGCGTCCAGTTCGACCGCCACCACAAGCGCGCGCAGTTCAGCCTGGCCCGGGGCGGAAATCAGCAAGGCCAGCAGGGTAACGGGTACGAGTATCAGCCGCCGCATGTGGCCGTGGCCAAGCCGACGCATATCTCCACCCGTCGATCAAGCCGCCACTGATCCTCCAGCGGCAGGGCATTCCGGCCGTCAATCGGGAAGGGCTGGCTCTCGCCGCGTCCGATCGCCGTGACATTGCCGGAAAATCCGGCCTCCCTGATCTTCTCCGCGATTGCCGCGGCCCTGCGCTCCGAAAGGGCCTCGTTGTAGCCCTCTTCGCCGCGCTCGTCGGCGTGTCCGACGACCGTGACGATATCCGGATTCTCGTTCAGCAGCCGCTCGACCAGTTGCGAGACGGTCTTCTCCCCATCATCCGTCAGTTCCGTCGAGTCGGTTTCGAACGCGATCGGCTCCCGCCGGACGGTCGGATTGAATCCGCGCACGGAGCCGAGCGCATACCCGCCCTTTCGCTGCGTGGCGGGGTCGAGGTCGACGGGGACATGGGTGGGGGAGAGCAGGCGCGCTTCCTCCATCTTCTGATGGATCATGCGCACGAAGCCGGGGCCCGGATCAAAGTCCTGCCAGCTCTGGCCGGTGTCCGCGAGCAATGTCATCGCGCGCTGGTAGGCCATGGCCGCCGCCGCGTAATGGCCTGCCGCACGGTAGCCGTCGCCCAGCGCCTCCAGCACCAGGGGCTGCGGCACGTCGAGCTGCAGCGCCGCCAGTTCGGGTGGTGCCGCGGCCTTGTGAATGTCGGCAGGCGGGTTGCCGGCAATTCCTGCGGTCGCGACCCGTGCCACAGCCACCCGGATCCAGTTCCGGAATCCCGGCGGGCAGGGGGCAACGGTTGCTGTTCTGGACATCTGTCTCAGGGATTGCAGGTCACCCCGCGTGAAGGCCTGCGTGGCGGCATCGGCGTCGGGGCAATCGTCGGCCTGTGCCGCCGAGGTTCCGACTGCGAGCAGAACCGGCACCGCGACGAGTGCGGACAGGCAGGTTCCGAAGGCATGGCGACTGGCTCTCATTCCAGCATTTCCCAGTACATGGTCCGGTCGCGATCCAGACCGGCGCACAACCAGAAGGGGAGTATGCTTTCGCCGGTTCCGACCGAACAGTTGATGAATTGTGCCCCTTTGTCGTTGCCTTGTCACGTGACGGCGGCGACAATGACGTGTCGTGCAGGGGGACAGGGACCGGATGCGATGAAACCTTTGAGTGTTTCAGTGCTTGCACTGGCCATGATCGGCTTGGGCGCCTGCCAGGGGGATCAGGCTGAACCGGGTCCGGTGCAGACCGCTTCTGCGGCCGGTGTCACGCCGTGTCCGCGCGCCGCGGTTGTGCAGCCGGATGAGATCGAGTCGCGCTTTCTCTCCTCGCTGGCTGCGCCGATACTCGGGTTTGCGGCGGAGAAGATCTTTGATCTGCTGGTCGGCACCCTCGATACCGGTGCGGAAGTTGCCGCGGCCGGGGTCGACAGTGTGACGAGTGATTCAGGTGCGGGATCGCCTGCGGCGATCAACGCGACGATGGATTGCGTTCCTGCGCAATCCGATAGCGGGACACTGGCCTCGGCGCCCGAGCCGGAACCTGTGTCAGCCACCCTGGTTGTGGCGACCTATCTTGACGATGGTGGCGAAAGCCTGCGTCAGGTCTCCCCCGACGAGACCACATTCACCGGCCAGGACCGGATTGTCCTGCGAACCACGGCCAACCTGCCGGGCATTCACCGCCTGTCGAACCGGACACCGGACGGCAGGCTGGTGCCGATCGGCGACTGGCCCGCTGCCGCAGGACAGGTGCACGATATCGGGCCGTTCGAGTTCTCGGGCGCGCCAGGCACCGATCAGGTAATCTTCAGCTTCATGCCCTGTGCTGATCCGGCGACCGCTGACAGTGACAATCTGGATGTCGCAGCGGATGTGCGGTCCAGCCTGCCTGCCTGCCGTGATGTGCAGCTTGCCGCGCGCACCGGGCTGCCTGCGCCCAGGGACATGTTCATCGCCGACAAGGGCAAGAATCATTTCACCTCCGCACGGCTGGACGACCTGGTCGCAGAGCGGCGCCTGCGCCGGCCATTGCAGACCGAGCTGTCATTTCGCCATGCCCCTGCCGGAGGCTGATTCCGACCGTGACGATCAGAGGAGGATTCCGTCATGAGACCGATTTCCGCGATTGCAGGCGCCGTTCTGGCCCTGTCCGTAGCTTTCTCGGCCAACGCCTTCGAACTGATCAGCCGCAGCGAGATTCTGGCGATCCGTGACGGCTCGCTGCCCGGCTCGACGCTGGAGGCCGCGCCGCGTGCCGTTGTCGCGGATGCGCCTGTCATCGAACTGGTGCAGCCCAACGCAACGACCCATTTCAAGGCCCCGGTGGACATTCACGTCCGGATGCGCCCCGGCCTTGGCGCTTCACTCGACATGTCGAGCCTGGAAATCCGCTACGTCGGTTCCATCTTCTCATTCGACATCACGGACCGGATTCTCGAACGTGCCGAGGTGAAGGACGGCGAGATCATGGCCAGCAACGCCGACCTGCCGGCGGGGGAGCACGAGATCCTGATCCGCGTGAATGACAGCTGGGACCGCAGGGGCGAACGCCGCTTCAACTTCACTGTCGAGGAATAGTTGCCCCCGGCGCCTGCGGCCTGCGCCACCCTCCGTTCAGGGTTTCAGCGTGCGCCAGGCGTCATACTGGGACAGGAAGACCTGGCCACTGAGCCTGTCGAGGAAATGGGTGGTCTGCAGCCGGTCCATCACCGGTCCCTTGACCTCTGACAGATGCAGCCTGACGTCGATGCTTTCCAGCCGCTGGTTTATCGTCTCCAGGCTCTCCAGCGCCGAATAGTCGATCTCGTTGATCGCCGAGCACATCAGCACAACGTGCCGGATATCCTTGTTCCCGGACAGTCGGTTGAGCACCAGATCCTCCAGGAAGCGCGCGTTCACGAAGAACAGGCTTTCATCGACCCGAAGGCTGACCACCGATGGATCGGTCTCGACCTTGTGGCGCAGGATGTTCCGGAAGTGCTGGCTGCCGGGCACCAGTCCGACCTCGGCGACATGCGGCCGGGAACTCTTGTAGAGGTGCAGCGCCAGCGAGAGGATCACGCCGGTCGATACGCCGACCTCCACGCCCAGCGTCAGTGTCAGGACGATTGTCGCCAGCACGGCGCTGAAGTCCGCCCGCGAATAGCGCCAGGTCTTCTGCAGGATGCTCAGGTCGACCAGGCTGAGGACCGCCACGATGATCGTCGCCGCCAGGGTGGCCTTCGGCAGGAAATGGACCAGGGGCGTGAGGGCTATCGCGGCAAAGGCCAGACCGACAGCGGTGAAGGCTCCGGCGGCCGGGGTTGCCGCACCCGCATCCGCATTCACGACGGAACGCGCAAAACCGCCTGTCACAGGATAACCGCCCGTGAAGGCTGCCCCCAGATTCGCGGCCCCCAGGCCAATCAGTTCCTGGTTCGGATCGATGCGCTGCCGCTTGCGCGCGGCGAGTGTCTGGGCGACGGATACGGATTCCACGAACCCGATGACGGAGATCAGCAGCGCGGGCACGAGCAGCAGCCGGATCAGTTCCACATCCATGGGCGGCATGGTGAGGGGGGGCAGGCTCTGAGGCACGGCACCCACGATCTTCACGCCTTCCGAGTCGAGACCGAGGCCCCATACAAGCAGGGTCGTGACGGCGACAGCCGCAACCGGACCCGCCTTGGTCAGGATGTCGGCGGGCATCGCCCCGAGACCGAGTGCCAGCAGGGAGCGTTTCAGGTGTTTCCTGACCCAGAACAGGAACCCGGTCGCGGCGACACCGATCAGCACGGTGACGGGATTGATCTGGTTCAGGTTGGTGACAAGTGACTGCACGATCTCGATCAGGGTGTGGCCACGGGCATTGATCCCGAGCACATGACCGAGCTGGCTTGCGGCGATCAGGATGCCACTGGCCGTGATGAAGCCGGCGATCACGGGATGTGAGAGAAAGTTCGCCAGGAAGCCGAGCCGGAACACGCCCATGATCAGCAGGATGCCGCCGGAGAGTGCGGCCAGGAGAAGGGCGGCGGCCAGATATCCCGCAGAGCCCTGATCCGCTACCTGACTGATGGCCGTGGCTGTCATCAGGGAGACCACGGCCACGGGTCCGACCGCCAGAACCCGGCTGGTGCCGAACAACGCATAGAGAACGATTGGCGCGATGGAGGCATAGATGCCCGCCTCCGGCGGCAGCCCGGCCAGCAGTGCATAGGCCAGCGACTGCGGGATCAGCATGATCGTGACGATGACTGCGGCGACCAGATCGTTGACCAGCGTCTCGCGCGAATAGGTGCGCCCCCAGTCCAGGACCGGCAGGTAGCGCGCGATGGATGGCTTCATGGTCAGTTGTCCCGCAGTTGGGTGGCAGGTGCGGCGGTCAGCCGTTGCGGATGACCCCGCAGCGGTCCGGGTTCAGGTCCGGTCAGTCGCTGTGAGCGGTCAGCTTTTCCGGCCTTGCCAGCCATTCGCGACCCCGCAGCATCGCCTTCCAGTAGATCGGCGGCAAGATGCGTTCCTTCAGCAGCCATGCCAGACGGCTGGGCCGGGTTCCATCGATCAGAGCCTTCGGAAAGCTTGGCAGCAAGGTGCCGCCATAGCCGAACTCGGCCAGCACGATCTTGCCGCGCTCGACCGTCAGGGGGCATGAGCCGTAGCCGTCATACTGGGCAACGGGAGAGTGCCCGGAGATGTCGGCAACGATGTTTTCCGCCACGACGGGTGCCTGCTTGCGGGCCGCCGCGGCGGTCTTCGCATTCGGGGCGTTCATCACGTCGCCGAGGGACCAGATGTTGTCATGGGTCCTGTGGCGCAGGGTTGCCTGGTCGACATCGATCCAGCCGGCGCTGTCGGCCAGCGGGGAGACACGGATGAAGTCAGGCGCTGTCTGGGGCGGACAGACATGCAGCATGTCGAATTCGGTCTCGATCAGCCGGGGCTCGGCATCCGGCTCCCGAACCTCGAAGGTCGCCTTGCGCGCCGGACCGTCAACGGCAACGAGATTGTGGAAGAAGTTCCGGGTGACGCCATAGCGATCCATGTAGGATTCCAGCGCGGGCACATAGTCCTTCACACCGAACAGGACACCACCGGCATTGTTGAACCGGATTTCGATGGCACCCAGCACCCCGTTGCGCCGCCAAGCATCGGCGGACAGATAGAGTGCCTTCTGCGGTGCCCCGGCGCATTTGATCGGCATGGGGGGCTGGGTGAATATCGCCCGGCCCGCCTTCAGTCCCTGCACCAGTTCCCAGGTATAGGGCGCCAGATCGTAGCGGTAGTTGGAGGTAACGCCATTCCGGCCCAGCGTCTCCGACAGGCCTTCCACCTTTTCCCAGTCGAGTTTCAGGCCCGGGCAGACGATCAGCCGGTTGTACTTCACGACCCGGCAGCCGTCCAGGATGACGGCATTGTTCTGCGGTTCGAACGCGGCGACGGCGCTCTTGATCCAATGGACGCCGCGCGGGATCAGACTGCCCATGGTGCGCGCCGTGTCGCTGGCGGAGAAGATGCCGCCGCCGACCATCGTCCAGCCGGGCTGGTAGTAGTGCACATCCGCCGGATCGATGATCGCGACCTCCAGCGACGGCATCCTGGCCCGGATGCTGGCTGCCACCGCGATGCCCCCCGCACCGGCCCCGACGATGACCAGATCGAATGATGCATCGCCCTGGTCGGTAGGCGTCCGGCCACCGTTGGCAATCCGGCGAACGACACCGTTCATGTCATACCCGGCGGCCTTGGTGGCGGCCAGGATGCTGGCCATGGGGCGCTTGCCGGCCTCGCTCAGGGACCAGAGCGTTGCGGAGCGGGTGCCGGTCCGGCAATAGGCCAGGACCGGGCCGGGCATGTCGCGCAGTGCATCGCCGAAGCCGGACACATCCTCATCGGAGACCACGCCTGGAACCACGGGCAGGTAGTGCATCTCCAGCCCGCTGGCACTTGCGGCTGCCGCGATCTCCTCGTGGGTTGGCTGGTCGGCCCCTTCACCGTCAGGGCGATTGCAGATGATGGTGCGGAAACCGGCGCCGGCGATGGCCGGAATGTCGTCAGCCGAGATCTGCGGACTGACCGACAGGCCATCCGTGATGTGCTTGATGTCCATGCTGTTGGTCCTTCAGTCTCAGAGGCCGTTGATCGGCACGGTCAGCACCATGTTGCCGTCGTCATCCGTCGGGATATGGCCACCGCGCATGTTCACCTGCAGGGAAGGGATGATCAGGCGCGGCATGCCGAGCTGGGGGTCGCGTTCGCTGCGGAAGGCGACGAACTCCGCCCGTGACCTGCCACCGCCGACATGGATGTTGGCGCGCTTCTCGTCACCGACCGTGGTCTCGAAGGCGATCTCGCGCCCGCCCGGGCCGTAGTCGTGGCACATGAACAGCCGCATCGCATCCGGCAGGGACAGCAGCTTCTGGATGCTGTCGTACAGCGTTCCGGCATCGCCGCCGGGGAAGTCGGCGCGGGCCGAGCCGCCATCAGGCATGAACAGCGTGTCGCCGACGAAGGCGGCATCGCCGATCACATGCACCATGCAGGCCGGCGTGTGACCCGGCGTATGGATGGCGAAGGCCTGCATGCTGCCGATCATGTAGGTGTCGCCATCGGCGAACAGGCGGTCGAACTGGGATCCGTCGCACGGAAAGCTGTCGCCTTCGTGGAAGAACGCCCCGAACGTGGTCTGCACATCGCTGATCCTGTCGCCGATGCCGATCAGCCCGCCCAGCGCTCCCTGGATGTAGGGGGCGGCGCTCAGGTGATCCGCATGGACATGGGTCTCGATGATCCATTCCAGCTTCAGCCCGCGCGCCCGGATGTCGTCGATGATCGCATCGGCGCCTTCATGACTGATGCGCCCGGCGGCGTAGTCCAGGTTGAGGACACAGTCGATGACGGCGCAGGCAGCGGTTTCCGGATCGCTCACCACATAGCTGAACGTATTGGTGTCCTCGTCGAAGAAGGCCTTGACGTCCGGCCTGGTATCCATGCTGACGGGATAGTTGTTCATGGCTCCATCTCCTCCTGCTGGTCGCGGGTTTGGCGTGGCGGTGTCAGATGCGGCAGGTGCGGATGCCGAAGATGCGGTAGAGCGGGCACATGCGCAGAGTGGCGGTCGCCAGCATCACCACGCCGATGGCGATCGCGACGTACTTCGGATAGGGCGTGGACATGGCATCCAGAGCGCCGCCGAAGGCCACGGCCAGCAGCACAACGCCGAGCAGCGCGCGGATGATGCGATCAACGGTTCCGACATTCACGGTCATCAGACCTCTCCTTTTTAAGGTGTAAAAGGAGTATATGTTTTGGCTGCTGGTCCTTCGGTGACTTTGTCACCCAACCGGGAAATTTCCTCGTGATGCGTGCGACGCCGCCATCGGGTCGAGAGTGAGACCGGTAAAAGATCTAGTTCGGATGAAGTTTAGTGGCTTTCCGCAATGTGACGCAGGCTTGCCGTGTCCAGAAGGCTGATGACGCCGCGGGCCTGTGCGACCCATCCCTTCCGCTGAAATTCGTGCAACTGGCGTGAAACCACTTCCCGCGCGGTGCCGAGTTCCGACGCCAGTTGCTGGTGAGTTGCCCGGATCTCCCGCGTGCCTCTCGCCAGGGTGACCAGCCGCTGGGCCAGGCGGACATCGATGTGGCCGAAGGCGACTTCGTCGATGACGCGGAACAGATCGGTGATGCGTCGGGAGTAGGCGTTGAAGACGAAGGCGCGGAACGCGCCCGAACCTGCCATCAGCTCGTCGAAGACCGCTCTGGGAATGGCCACGGCCTCCACATCGGTCTCGGCCACGCCCTCGGCCGTATAGTCCTCGTGCGCCAGCAGGCAGGCCGTGGTCAGAACGCAGCTCTGCCCGGCCTCGACCCTGTAGAGAACGATCTCGCGACCAGACTCGGAGGTCTGGTGGACCCGGACGGTGCCTTCGATCAGCAGCAGCAGATTGTCCGGTGACCGGCCAGGGCCGAAGATGACCTGTCCCTCAGGAACCCTGACCACGGCGCTGCGGGATACCAGTCTCTGGCGAATCTCGTCCGAGAGGCTGGACAGCCCGGCGAAGCGCTCGATCCAGGCGTCGGCCATCAGCCCAGCGCCCGCTTCGGTCGCACGATCCCGGCCTGCAGTGGCGCAATCCGGTCCAGCAGTTCACGCCTGTTGCCGGCAATGTCGGCGACGGTCAGATCGTCCAGCACGGCCATGAAGGCATCGGTGGCTTCCCGCAGGGCGCGGGACAGTCGGCAGATCCCCACCAGCGGGCAGGTGTTGCGCTCCGGGTTGAAGCATTCGACCACATCCATTGGTCCTTCCGTCAACCGGACAACTTCCCCGATCACGATCTTCTCCGCCGGCCGGCCAAGCCGAAAGCCGCCGCCCCTGCCACGCACGGTCTCCAGATAGCCGACCTTGCCAAGCTCATGCACGACCTTGACGATATGCGGGCGCGCCAGACCATGCACCTTGACCACGTCATCGACGCGGACAAGGTCCGGCGCGCGCAACGCGGCAAGCTGCAGCGACCTGAGCGCGTAGTTCGTGAAGCCGGTGAGTTTCATGGCCCCTCCCTGTTGAAACATATATCCGCGATATTGCTATCGAACAAGTTGGCTCCGTGGCCGTTCCGGGGACCTGGCTGAGCTGCTGAACGTCGCGATGAATCAGGCCGCAGACGGAGCCCTCGGGATGCTGCGGTCCGGTGCGCCATTTTGCCCTCTTAAAATATATAATTAGAATAGTTCTATTTGGCATCGATGGGCCGTGCAGACTGTTGCGGTCGCAAAATCAGGAAAGTGGCATGCTGGATTCCCTCTCCGCAGAAACACTTGCCCGGGCGCAGTTCGCGTTCACGGTCTCCTTCCACATCGTGTTTCCGGCCTTCTCCATCGGGCTGGCGAGTTTCCTCGCCGTCCTGAACGGGCTCTGGCTCCGCAGCCGCGATGCGACCTATCTGGCGCTGTTCGATTACTGGAAGAAGATCTTTGCCGTCGCCTTCGGCATGGGGGTCGTTTCCGGCATCGTCATGTCCTACCAGTTCGGCACCAACTGGTCGGTCTTCTCCGATCTGGCCGGTCCCGTCGTCGGACCCCTGATGGCCTACGAGGTATTGTCGGCGTTCTTTCTGGAGGCCGGCTTCCTCGGCATCATGCTGTTCGGGCGGAAGAGGGTCGGCGACCGGCTGCACATGTTCGCCACAGCCATGGTTGCCGTCGGCACGCTGATCTCCGCGACCTGGATCCTCAGCGTCAACAGCTGGATGCAGACGCCTGCCGGGTTCGCCATCAATGAGGCGGGGCAGTTCATCCCTGTCGACTGGATGGAGATCGTCTTCAACCCGTCCTTTCCCTATCGCCTGCTGCACATGGTCCTCGCCGCCTATCTGACCACGGCGTTTGTCGTCGGAGGGGTCGGCGCGCTGCACCTGCTGCGCGACCGGCGGGACGCGACGGCGCGGCGCATGTTCTCAATGGCCATGTGGATGGCTGCCCTGGTGACACCTGTCCAGATCTTCGCCGGGGACCTGCACGGGCTGAACACGCTGGAACACCAGCCGGTTAAGGTGATGGCGATGGAGGGGCATTACGACAGCCACCCGGACGGCGCGCCGCTGATCCTGTTCGGCTGGCCGAACGCGGCGGAGAAGCGGGTCGACTACGCCGTCGAGATCCCGAACCTCTCCAGCCTGATCCTGAAACACGACTGGAACGCACCGCTGGACGGCCTTGATACCGTGCCCGATGCGGACGAGCCGCCGGTGGCCATCGTCTTCTGGAGCTTCCGGATCATGGTCGGCCTCGGGTTCGCCATGCTGGGGGTGGGGCTGTTCAGCCTGTTCCAGCGCCTGCGCGGACGTCTGTATGATGCGCCCTGGCTGCATCGCGCGGCCCTGCTGATGGGCCCCAGCGGTTTCGTTGCCGTGCTTGCCGGATGGGTGACGACGGAGGTCGGGCGACAACCCTTCACGGTCTACGGATTGCTGCGAACCTCGGATTCACTGGCACCCGTCGCGGCACCGGCGGTGGCGACATCGCTGCTGATGTTCATCATCGTCTATTTCTTCGTCTTCGGTGCGGGCGTCTTCTACATCCTGCGCCTGATGAACCGATCCGCGCTGGCCGCCATGCCCGACGACGACGATGGTCCGTTGCGCGCCGCCGGTCCGGTTTCACGACCACACAAGGATGGGGAGGCACACCATGCCGTTTGATCTCGCCTTTGTCTGGGCCGGTCTGATCGCCTTTGCGGTGCTGACCTATGTCGTGCTGGACGGTTTCGACCTTGGCATCGGCATCCTGTTCCCCACGGGCCGCTCCCGCGATGACCGCGACGTCATGATGAATGCCGTGGCACCGGTCTGGGACGGCAACGAGACCTGGCTGGTGCTGGGTGGCGGCGGCCTGTTCGCCGTCTTCCCGCTGGCCTACGCCGTTGTCATGCCCGCGCTCTACATGCCCATCACGCTGATGTTGCTGGCCCTGGTCTTCCGGGGCGTGGCGTTCGAGTTCCGCTGGCGCACCGAACGCTGGAAGGGGGTCTGGGACGTGGCCTTCTTCGGCGGGTCCACGCTCGCCGCCCTGTGTCAGGGAATCGCCCTCGGCGCGCTGGTGCAGGGGATCGAGGTCCAGGGCCGGGCCTATGCCGGGGGCTGGTGGGACTGGCTGACGCCATTCTCCCTGCTCACCGGTGTGGCGCTGGTCGCCGGATATGCCCTGCTGGGCGCGACCTGGCTGGTGCTGAAGACGGAGGGACCGCTGCAGGCCCGGATGCGCGGCTACGCCTTCCGCCTCGGCATCGTGACACTTGCCTTCATCGGTGCCGTCAGCCTGCTGACACCCTTCCAGGACCCGGTCTACTTCCAGCGCTGGTTCAACCTGCCGGGCAGCCTCTACACCTTTGTCGTGCCGGTGCTGATGCTGGGCGCAACATGGCTGCTCTACAGCGGCTTGCGCCGTCGGAGCGACCTGCAGCCATTCCTCGCGGCGCTGGGCATGTTCGTGCTCAGCTTCATCGGGATCGGCATCAGCTTCTATCCCATGATGGTGCCCCCGGGCCTGACCATCGCCGAAGCCGCCGCCCCGGACGAGAGCCTCGGCTTCGCCCTGGTCGGCGCCCTGATCCTGATACCGATCATCCTCGCCTATACCGCCTACGCCTACTGGGTGTTCCGTGGCAAGGTGCGGGTCGGCGACGGCTACCACTGATGGCAGAGAGCGGCACGGGCAGGCGCTGGCTCTGGTTCATCGCCTACTGGATCGCTGGCGTCGCGGCGCTGGGGGTCGTGGCGCTGGTGTTGCGGATGGTGCTGTAGTGTCGGTGGCCTTGTTGGGCATTGGCAAGGCAGATGCCGTGAGCACTTGATCTGGATCATGGCGGCCTTGCGCGCGTCATGAAAGGAACACGCCTTGTACGCCGGAGGCGATTGATGACCAGCAAATCCGATCCTGTCCATAGCACCGATGCGCCCACCCGCTCCCTGCCGGGGCTGCGGCGGCATCTGTTTTCGCTGATCCGGGACCGGCTCTGGTTGCAGGTGCTCGTGGCGATGTTCCTGGGGGTGGGCTTCGGGACGCTGATCGGGCCGACGGCGGATCTGGTGTCGGCGGATGTCTCGACGCTGATCGGCAACTGGGTGGCGCTGCCCGGGCGGCTGTTCCTGCTGGCGATCCAGTTCGTCGTCGTGCCGCTGGTCGTGGCCTCCGTCATTCGTGGCATTTCGGCGGGCGGTGGCGGATCCAGTCTGGGCCGCATCGGCGGGCGGGCCGTCGGCTTCTTCATCCTGACCACCCTGTGTGCGGTGGCCATCGGCGTCGCCGTCGCGCTGCTGATCGAGCCGGGCAGCTTCGTCGATCGCAGCGCGGTGGGGGAGGCGCTGGCGACGGCGGGCAATGTCGCCACGACCGCAAGCCCGGCGCCGCCGAGCGTCGATCAGATACCCGACATGATCGTCGGGCTGTTCCCGACCGATCCGCTCAGCACCTTCGTCAGCGGCAACATGCTGCAGATCGTCATTGCCTCCGCGATCCTCGGCATCGCGCTGGTGATGACACCGCAGGAACAGCGCATGCCGCTGCTGGAACTGCTCGCCTCCGTCCAGGCGGTCTGCATGGTGATCGTCAGCTGGGTGCTGCGGTTCGCGCCGCTGGCCGTCTTCGGCCTGCTGGCCAACATCACGTCACGCATCGGCCTGTCGGCGCTGCTGGGCACGGGGATGTATGTGGTAACGGTGCTGCTGGGGCTGATCCTGCTGCTGTGCCTCTACCTGCTGGTGGTCTGGCTGCAGACAAGGCGTGGCCCGGTCGGCTTCCTGCGCGATGTCCGGGACGTCATGCTGCTGGCCTTCTCCACCTCCAGTTCCGCCGCCGTGATGCCGCTGACGCTGACCACGGTGGAGAACCGTCTGAAGGTGCGCAGCGAGGTTGCCCGCTTCGTCGTGCCGCTGGGCACCACGATCAACATGGCCGGCACGGCGCTCTATCAGGGGGTCGCGACGATCTTCCTGGCGCAGATCTTCGGCATTGACCTGGGGATCGGGGGCATTGTCCTCGTCGTCGTCATGGCGACCGGGGCGGCCATCGGTTCGCCGGGCACCCCGGGGGTGGGCATCGTCATCCTGGCCACCATCCTCTCCAGCGTCGGTATCCCCGCCGCCGGAGTGGCGATCATCCTTGGCGTCGACCGGTTGCTCGACATGTGCCGCACGGTGGTCAACGTCACGGGCGACATGGTGGCCTGCGTCGTGGTGGACCGGCAGACGGCAGATGCCACAATGGACTCCGCCGCCGAACCGGAGGTCGGCTGACCGCGCGTCAGTGCCCCATCAGGCGGTCCAGGGCGTCGGGCTTGTCGTGGATGCCCAGCCGGTCGACGATGGTCTCGCTGGCCCGGTTGAGGCCAATGAGGTCCGTTTCCGCCCCTTCACGCCGGAACTTCAGCACCGCCATGTCCAGCGCGGCAACGGCCGAGATGTCCCAGATGTGGGCGCGGCTGACGTCGATGGTGACGCTGTCCAGCGCCTCCTTGAAATCGAAGGACGCGCTGAAGTCATCGACTGAGGCGAAGAAGAGCTGTCCCTGCACCAGATAGGTCCGGTGGGTCTCGTCCTCCGAGAGGGTGGAGGTGACGCGGAAGATCTGCGCGATCTTCCAGGCGAAGAAGATGCCGGAGAGCAGCACGCCGATCAGCACGCCGATGGCCAGATTGTGGGTGAAGACCACGGTGATGACGGTGGCCAGCATGACGATGGAGGAGGATCCGGGATGCTCCCGCAGGTTCCTCAGCGAGGTCCAGCTGAAGGTGCCGATGGAGACCATGATCATGATGGCGACCAGCGCCGCCATGGGAATGATGCTGACCCAGTCGCCCAGCACCACCACCAGGATCAGCAGGAAGACACCGGCACAGAAGCAGGACAGGCGCCCCCGGCCACCGGATTTCACGTTGATGATCGACTGGCCGATCATGGCGCAGCCCGCCATGCCGCCGATGAAGCCGGTGGCGGTATTGGCCAGGCCCTGGCCGACGCATTCGCGGTTGCGGTCGCTGCTGGTGTCGGTCAGTTCGTCGACGATGGAGGCGGTCATCAGCGACTCCAGCAGGCCGACGGTCGCCACTGCCGCCGAATAGGGCAGGATGATCAGCAAGGTCTCCAGGGTCAGCGGAATGTCGGGCAGCAGGAAGACCGGCAGGGTGGACGGCAGTTCGCCGATGTCGCCGACCGTGCGCAGGTCCATGTCGAAGGTCAGCGTCACGGCGGTCAGGGCCACGATGCAGACAAGCGGGGAGGGGATGGCCCGCGTCAGGCGCGGCAGCAGGTAGATGATGGCCAGTCCCGAGGCGACCATGACATAGGTCATCCAGGGCACGCCGATCAGTTCCGGCAATTGCGCCATGAAGATCAGGATGGCGAGCGCATTGACGAAGCCGGTCATCACCGACTTCGAAACGAACCGCATGACGGTCCCGAGCCTGAGCATTCCTGCCGCGATCTGCATAAGCCCCGCCAGCACGGTGGCGGCCAGCAGGTACTGCAGCCCGTGGTCCTTCACCAGCGTGATCATCAGTACCGCCGTGGCCGCCGTGGCGGCGGAGATCATGCCGGGCCGCCCGCCTGCAATGGCCGTGATCACCGCGATGGAGAAGGAGGCGAACAGCCCGACCTTCGGATCGACACCGGCGATGATGGAGAAGGCAATGGCCTCCGGAATCAGGGCCAGCGCCACCACAAGTCCGGCAAGGACATCCCCGCGCAGGTTGCCAATCCATTCATTGCGCAGGCGCGATATCAGGTCGGTTTTCAAGAGGGGCGTCTCCAGCAGGCATGGCCCGCAAGAGCGGGTCGCGTCAGGCGAAATCGTTCTGGCCGTGGGGCAGGGGTCGGGGTTGCCATCCGGCGGGCAGCAGATGAATTCTTCATGCTGCACTGCAACATGTGCCCTTGATAGGCGTTCAGGTCCGGTTCGGCAAGGCCCGAAGCGGCAGACGTCAGCGTTGCATCGACACCATGGCGCCGCCCCTGATCTCCCGCATCAGCTTGATGCGGAAGGCGTCGGGAAAGGTCTCGAAGCTGTAGGTGGGGACCGAAAAGGCCCCGTACCCGGATATGACGATGTCGCGGTAATAGCGCGCGAGGCCGCTGTCATTGTCGGTGACCGGCAGGCCGTTGATGACCACGTCACGTCGCGCGATCTCCGGTCTCAGGCTGCGGATCAGGGGCGGCTTGGAGTTCCGGCCATCCCCTGAGACATCGATCACCCGACGCTCCGTCGGCCAGGGCAGCCGGTCGAACATCAGCAGGGAATAGCTCAGTGCCGCGCCGATGGCGGTGCCGCCGCGCAGGAACTTCTGCCGTGGCGAATCCAGCAGATGCGCGGAGACCTGCTGTGCCGCCGCTGGGCCGTCGATACGGGTCCAGGGCAGGAGGACATGCTGTTCCCCCACGCTGGCCCAGGTCACGACACTGATGGCGATGGCCTTGTTCCGGCCACCGTCGATCACCGACAGCACCGACGGATGGCTGATGGCATGGGCGATGCCGCCGATCTGCAGCAGATATTCCTGCCCATCGACACTGGCGGAGGCATCGACGGCCAGCACGATCGCCACATCGACCGTACCGGCCGACTGCGCCTTCACCGCTTGCGGCATGAGGCCGAGGCACGCGAGGATGGCGCAGATCGACAGCAAATGGCGGAGCATGGCACGACGATGAGCAGCAACAGTTACGATGGCGGCAGGCTCGACCTGCCCTTTGTCGGCCTCTGCACCTTCGGCAAGCAGCCCGTCTGCACGGACTGGTCCGCCATCGACGCCGATGTGGCCGTGCTGGGGGCACCGTTCGACATGGGCACGCAGTATCGGGCGGGCGCACGCTTCGGTCCGCGCGCGATCCGGGAGGCTTCGACCCTGTTCTCCTTCGGTCATGGCGGTGCCTATGATCATGAGGATGACGTGACCTATCTGCCGGTGGACCAGGTACGGATCGTCGATGTGGGCGATGCGGACATCATCCACACCGACACAATGGCAAGCCATGCCAACATAGAAAAGGGGGTCAGGGCGATCCTGGCCGCCGGGGCGATGCCGGTGACGCTGGGTGGGGACCATTCGGTGCATATCCCCTGCATCCGCGCCTTCGATGACCAGCCGCCGGTCCATATCATTCATATTGATGCCCATCTGGATTTCGTCGATGAGCGCCATGGCGTGCGCTATGGCCATGGCAATCCGCTGCGCCGGGCGTCCGAGATGGCGCATGTCACGGGGTTCAGCCAGTTGGGCATCCGCAATGTCTCCTCCTCCAATCGCGACGACTATGCAGCCGCCCGCGCTGCCGGGTCCGACATCCTCTCGGTGCGCCAGTTCCGGGCGCTGGGACCGGCGGGTGTGCTGGCGCGCGTGCCGGAAGGGGTGCGGTACTATCTGACCATCGACATCGATGGCTTCGACCCCTCCATCGCCCCGGGCACCGGCACGCCGAGCCACGGCGGGTTCCTGTACTACGAGATCCTGGAGTTCCTGCAGGGACTGACGGCGCGGGGGCAGGTGGTCGGCATCGATCTGGTGGAGGTCGCGCCCGACTATGACCGCGACGGCACCACGGCTTTCCTGGCGGCACAGGTGTTGATGAACCTGCTCGGCTTCATCTTCCATGCGCAGGGGCGCAGCGCATGATTCACGAGGACAGCAAGGCGCTGTACGCGGCGGCCTGCGCCGCGACCACAGCCATCGAACGGTTCTTTCAGGTCAGCCCGGAAGACTTCACCAACTGGCTCGCGTTCGGCGAACAGATTGCCGCGAACGGTGTTCTCGAACGAGTGGCGGCGAATGACTTCCCCATGTCCAAGGGGGAACGGATGCTCTGCCTGACCATGGTCGCCAAGGCCGACTTCGGCCACGTCGCGGCACAGGCGGAGCCGGATGTCTGGGGCCGGGGCGGCTTCTGGTCCATGGACCGGATCAATGGTTTGCTGGCGCTGCGTATCATCGCCGATGGCGTCTGGCCGCTGACGGGCCAGGACTGAAGGTTTCAGGCCGGGCGACGGGTGCGCCAGTTCCGGATGGCCACGGTCAGCTCGTCGGCCAGTTCCACCCGCTCCTCCGCCGAGAGAAACCCGCCAATGGCCAGATGGTTCCCGTGACTGGCGACGCTGAGCACATTGTCGCCGCTGTGGTGGGGGGTCAGGTCGAAGCGCGCCCAGTAGGCCGGGAAGCGCCAGATCTGCTGTCGTCCGTTGGCATGGTGCCGTGAAACGACCAGATCACTGCCCTGAATGTACAGCCGCTCCTCCGTCCGCGCTGCGCGGTAGTTCTGGCGGAACGCGAACCAGATCAGGGCCACGTCCAGGCCGAAGAAGCCGAAGACCGGCCATGCACCCTTCAGCATGAACAGCAGGCCTGTGATGAAGCTCACGCCCGCGATCAGGCTCATGACGATCAGGAATCCGCGCGGCCCCAGCGATCGGTAGGGACTCAGTCGGAAATCGAATTCGGGGGCGGCTTGCTGCATTGCGACAGGGTACCATCCGGCGCAGGGAACGAAAGTGAAACCTGCAGCGGACTGTGGCACTCTGGTCTGCCTGATTCGCATACGCTGGAGGTGCCACGTGCAGACGACGCGACTGATCGGCCTTGATCCTGGCCTCCGCGCCACTGGTTGGGGCATCGTGGACCAGCGCGGCAACCGCCTGAGCTGGGTAGCTGACGGTGCCGTGACCTCCAACGCGAAGGATGACCTGGCCACCCGCCTGCGCCAGCTGCATGACGGCATCCAGCAGGTGATCGCCGACTGGCAGCCCGACATCGCGTCGGTGGAGGAGACCTTCGTCAACAAGAACCCGGTCTCCACACTGAAGCTGGGACAGGCGCGCGGGGTGTCGTTGCTGGTGGCGGCGCTGAACGGCCTGCCGGTGACGGAATATGCGCCGAATGCGATCAAGAAGGCGGTGGTTGGCACCGGTCATGCGGCGAAGGAACAGATTCACCTGATGGTGAAGACCCTGTTGCCCGGTGCGGTGATTGCCAACGAACATGCCGCCGACGCCCTGGCCGCCGCGATCTGTCTGGCCCACCATCAGGGCGGGCGACGGGATGCCCTGCTGCGGCAGGCCGGTGCCGTGGTCCGCTGAGCGCAGGGGGAGAGCCGAATATGCCGAACATACCGACCAAGCCGCTGAAGGTTGCCGTGGCCGGGCTGGGGGCCGTGGGCCTGCCGCTCGCACGCTGGCTGGATGCCGGACAGGACCGCCTGACGCTCCATGCCGTCAGCGCGCGGGACCAGGAAGGCGCCGCGCGCAAGATGGCCGGTTTCAGGACGCCGCCGCCGATCCGCGACCTGGATGCGCTTTGCGATGGCGCGGATGTGGTGGTGGAGGGGCTACCGCCGGAACTGTTTCGCCCGCTGGCGGAGCGGGTGCTGGGGCAGGGGCTGATCCTGGTGCCGCTGACCGTGACGCAGCTTATCCTGCACATGGACCTGGTTGACCTGGCCGAGCGCACCGGCGCGCGGATCATCGTCCCGACCGGGGCAATCCTGGGTCTGGATGCGGTACGTGCGGCGGCGAAGGGGGAGGTGAGTTCCGTCACCATGATGACCCGCAAGCCGCCCGTGGGCCTGATCAATACCCCGCATGTGCGGGAGCAGGGAATCGACCTGACCGATCTGCGGGAGCCACTGAAACTCTATGAGGGCGCGGTGCGGGATGCGGCGCAGAAGTTCCCGGCCAACGTCAATGTCTCGGTGGCGCTGGCGCTGGCGGGGATCGGGCTGGACCGAACACGCTACGAGATCTGGGCCGATCCCGGTGTCAGCCGCAACACGCATGTGATCGAGGTGGAGGCGGACAGTACGCGGTTTCGGATGGAGATCGCGGGTGTCCCCTCGGAAGGCAACCCGGCAACCGGGCGCCTGACGCCGCTGTCGGCCATCGCGGCGCTGGAGGGACTGGTCAGCACGCTGAAGATCGGATCCTGAGCGGCCCGCCGGGCTGGAGCTGTCATTTCATTGGCGTCTGGCGGTGCTATGAAGGCATGCACCAATCAAGGGGAGAGCGAGAAACATGGACAATCCGGCCGGGAACCGCCGTCGCGTCTATCTGATGCGTCATGGTGATGTGCGCTATTACAACGACAGGGGGGAACGCGTCGCGGACCCGGATCTGGTGCCGCTGACGGAGCGGGGACAGGACCAGGCCCGGATGATGGGTGAACTGCTGGCGGATACCCATTTCGACCTAGCCTATTGCACAGGTCTGCTGCGGACGCGACAGACGGCGGAGGGGGCGCTGGGCGGGCGTTCGGATCCGAGCCTGCAGGTCGCCCCGGACCTGCGGGAGATCAAGTCGGGCGCCACCGATCTGATGACCCGGTCGGAGGCCATTGACGAGTTCGTCTATTCGATGGAGCACGCCGCGAAACCCGGTGCGCGTTTCGCGCGTGGCGAGGCCTATGCCGATTTCTACGCCCGCGTGACAAAGGGAATCGAGGAAGTGCTGCTGCAGGATGGCTGGAAGACCATGCTGATCGTCGCGCATGGCGGCACGAACCGGGCCATCCTGTCATGGCTGACCGGGGGCGGGCTGGCGACCATGTATGCCTATGAACAGGATACGGCGGCGCTGAACATCTTCGACGTCGATGTGGTCGATCACGCGATCCGCCGACGCTACCTGCGTCTGCTGAACTATCGCCCGGACGACGTGCTGAAGGCGGAGGACTGGCGCACCACGCTGGAGCGCACGTTTGCCCAGCGGAAGCCGGACTGATCCGGAGCGGAAAGGAGCCGCCGCACGGCGGCTTCTATCCCGTCCGGTTCGTGACTATGCTTGCGTCATGTTGAAGAGAAGCCGCTCCACGGGGAAGGAAACCGCCCGATGAATGCTCCGGTGAAACTGGCCTATTCGGCCTGTCCGCATGACTGTCCCTCCACCTGTGCGCTGGAGGTCGAGGTTCTGACGCCGGAGCGTATCGGCCGGGTTCGTGGCGCGAAGGACAACAGCTATACCGATGGCGTCATCTGCGCCAAGGTCGCGCGCTATGCGGAGCGGGTGCACCATCCCGACCGGCTGATGCACCCCTTGATCCGTACCGGCCCCAAGGGATCGGGACAGTTCCGCCAGGCGACGTGGGACGAGGCCATGACGATGGTCGTCGAGGGGCTGCAGGCGGCGGAGCGGGACTTCGGCGCCGAGTCGGTCTGGCCATATTTCTATGCGGGAACCATGGGGCTGGTGATGCGGGACGGCATCAACCGTCTGCGCCACGCCAAGCGCTACAGCCGCATGCACGCCACCTTCTGCACCACCATGGCGTTCGCGGGCTATATCACCGGCACGGGGAAACTGGCCGGCGCGGACCCCCGCGAGATGGCGAAGTCCGACTGCGTGGTGATCTGGGGCACCAACCCGGTGAACACCCAGGTCAACGTCATGACCCACGCCATGAAGGCGCGGAAGGAGCGGGGTGCGAAGATCGTCGCCATCGACATCTACCGCAACGGGACCATCGAACAGGCCGACATGGGGCTGGTGCTGCGCCCGGGCAGCGATGGCGCGCTGGCCTGCGCGGTGATGCATGTCCTGTTCAGGGATGGCCATGCCGATCGCGACTACATGGCGAAGTACACCGATGATCCGGCAGGGCTGGAGGCGCATCTGCAGGACAGGACGCCGGAATGGGCCGCCGGTATCACGGGTCTGACCGTGGAGGAGATCGAGGCATTTGCCGCGCTGGTCGGCACCACACCGAAGACATTCTTCCGCCTCGGCTATGGTTTCACGCGCGGGCGCAACGGCGCGGTGAACATGCATGCGGCACTCTGCATCCCGGCGGTGACAGGGGCCTGGCAGCATGAGGGCGGCGGCGCGTTTCACAACAATGGCGCGATCTATCACTGGAACCGGGAACTGATCGAGGGGCTGGACGTGGTCGGGCGCAGCACCCGCATTCTCGACCAGTCGCGTATCGGCCCGATCCTGATGGGCGACAAGCGCGACCTGGGGGACGGTCCGCCGGTGAAGGCGCTGTTCATCCAGAACACCAATCCGATGATGGTGGCCCCGGAACTGGCCAAGGTGCACGCGGGATTCGCGCGCGAAGACCTTTTCACGGTGGTGCATGAGCAGTTCATGACCGACACGGCGAAGATGGCCGATGTCGTGTTGCCCGCCACCATGTTCCTGGAGCATACGGACCTCTATCAGGGCGGTGGGCACCAGCACATCCTGCTGGGCCCGAAGGCCATCGATGTGCCGGGAGAGTGCCGGTCGAACCATGACGTGATCTGCGATCTGGCGAAGCGGCTGGGGGCCGAGCATCGCGGCTTCGACATGTCGGTGGAGGAGATCATCGACTGGACGCTGCAGGCCTCCGGCTGGCCTGACTTCGAGACCCTGAAGAACAGCCGCTGGATCGATGTGCAGCCGGAGTTCCGGGAGGCCCATTACCTCGACGGTTTCGGCCATGCGGATGGCAAGTTCCACTTCTCGGCCAACTGGTCCGGCAATGCGCCGCAGGGCTTTGGCCCGAATGGTGCCCCGGACAGCATGCCGACCTTCCCGGACTACTGGGGACGGGAAGACAAGGCGACGGATGCCTATCCGTTCCGCATGGGCACCAGCCCGGCGCGCAGCTTCCTCAATTCCTCCTTCACCGAGACCCCGGGCTCGAAGAAGCGCGAGGTCCGTCCGACAGTGAAGCTCAACCCGAAGGACGCGGAGAAACTGGGTGTGGTGGCCGGTGATCTGGTGCGCCTGAGCAATGCCAACGGTGCCACGCGGGTACATGCAGAACCCTTCGAGGGTGTGCAGCAGGGGATCGTCATCGTCGAGTCCGTCTGGCCCAACGATGCCTTCGTCGACGGCATCGGCATCAACGTCCTGACCAGCGCCGATCCCGGTGCGCCTGTGGGCGGCGGCCTGTTCCATGATACCGCCGTCAATATCGAGAAGGCGTAGGCGCGGCCATGCATTTCGATTTCGGAGATTTCATCAAGCGCTGGGTGATCGCGCTGGTTCTGGTCTTCGCGACCTACAATCCGACTCCCTGGTCCTATGTGACCTGGGTTCTGCGCGATCTGACCGCAGAGCTGCCCTACAAGGCACTGGCCGGGGTGGTGCTGTTCATCGCCTATGTCATCTTCCTGCGCGCTACCTGGCGCTCCATCGGCGGGTTCGGCATCATGCTGGTGGTGGCGCTGTTCGGGGCCCTGTTCTGGGTGCTTGCCGACCTGCGGCTGCTGGACACGGGGAACCGGGATCTGGTGACCTGGCTGATCCTGACGGTCGCGGCCACGGTCCTGGGTATCGGCGTCAGCTGGAGCCATGTGCGCCGCCGTATCTCCGGCCAGGCGGATGTGGACGACGTCGAGGCCTGAGCCGGGGAGCCCATCGTGCAGCGCCGGTGCTGAAAGGCTGCGTACCCGTATCAGATACGGGTGCGGCGTCAGTCGATCTCCACCGGCATGTCCAGCAGGATGAAGGACCAGCTCTTGCCGTGCCCGTCGAGATTCAGGGAGCCATTCACTCCGCCATCAAGGGCGCTGGTGAGGATGAAGTTCAGGCCGTGCAGATGAGGCATTTCATGACGTGTGACGGTGCCATCGACCTGTGAGCCGAAGTGCTGTTTCAAGGCTTCGGCGGTGATCTGCTGTCGCACGGTCTCGAAGTCTGCTGGGTCGTTGACCCAGAGCGAGATGTTGGAGGTGTCGCCCTTGTCGCCGGCACGGGCGTGGGCGATCTCCCGCAGTTGGACTGTCCGGCTCATGTCCGCAGCACCTCCACCCGTGTCGGCACGTCGGCTCTGGGCAGGAAGGCGTCGTGGGTGACGATCGACGGCGTGATGCGCCCCCTGAAACCGCCGCCACCGGCAGGACCGGCGCAAAGCAGTGACTCCACCTCCCACAAGACCGCCTCCGCCCGTTCGCGGTCGCGGAAGCGGCCCGCCACCCGCAGCCGCACATCGGTGTCCGCGCGCTCTGAGCCATAGTCCGCGTGAGCGTGCAGGGACCGCACGCCGATCAGGTCGCAGCGCAGATCCTCGGTCACCCCATGCACCCGGCGCAGGCGGGTTTCGGTGATCTCCGCCGCCAGCCGCGCCCGGTCGACCGCGCCGCGCCCGGCGTAGGAAATCTCGCCCTCCGCCAGCAGGCCGCCATCGAAGGCGACAGTGACCTTCAGCGTCTCCGGACGTGCGGTGCCGGAGGCGTCGCGCAGGCCCACCCGGTCTGCGCCCTGATCGATGACCTGCACGGCACTGAAATCCGCGGTGACATCGGGGGTGAGGTAGCGGGCGGGATCATGCACCTCGTAAAGCAACTGCTCCTTCACCGTGGCCATGGTGACCATGCCGCCTGCCTGCGGCAGCTTGGTGATGGTGACTGTGCCGTCTGCCGTGACCTCGGCGATGGGATAGCCGACGAAGGCCAGGTCGGGGACGTCCTTGTGGCCCGGGTCGGCGAAATAGCCGCCGGTGATCTGGGCCCCGCACTCCATCAGATGCCCGGTCAGTATGCCTGCCCCCAGCAGCGGCCAGTCGTCCGCCGACCAGCCGAAGCGGTGGCGCAGCAGCGCCAGGAACATCGACGGATCCGCCAGCCGCCCGCCGATGACCAGGCTGGCATCGGTTTCCAGTGCAGGCAGGATCGCGTCGGCACCGATGTAGGCATTGGCTCCGATCAGGGTCCGGTCAATATCCCCGACCGTACAGCCGGAGTGGGGCAGGGGTGTATCCGGGGTGATGCGATCAGTCACGTCGTCACCCAGCACCACGGCCACGATCTGCCCGTCCAGCCCCGCGTTCCGGGCAACACCCTGCGCCGCACGTCCGGCAGCCACCGGGTTTGCAGCACCCATGTTGGTGACGATGCGGCAGCCGCTGGCGGCGGTCAGCGGCCAGACCGCCCGCAACCGGGTTTCCAGCAGACTGTTGTAGCCCTTCGCCGGATCGGCGCGGCGGTCGCGATGACCGAACGCCAGCGTGCGTTCCCCCACGCATTCGAAGACCAGCGCATCGAGTGCACCGTCGCGCGCGAGATCGACCGCCGGGTCGAGCCGGTCCGCGGAGAACCCGGCACCACCGCCAATCCTGAACGTGGAGGTCACATCAGTTGACCTGCTTGGTCTTGCCTTCCCAGTAAGGCTTGCGCAGGTCCGTCTTCAGGATCTTGCCGGCACCGGAAAGCGGCATCGGTTCGGTGCGGAAGGAGACGGAGCGCGGGCACTTGTAGTTGGCGATCAGGGCGTGGCAGTGGGCGATGATCCCGGCCTCATCCACCGTTTCACCCTCCTGCAGGCGGACGATGGCATGAACCCGCTCGCCCCACTTGTCGTCAGGCACGCCGATGACAGCGCATTCGACCACGGACGGGTGCTGATAGATCGCGTTCTCCACCTCGGCCGAATAGACATTCTCGCCGCCGGAGATGATCATGTCCTTCACCCGGTCGACGACGAAGACGAACCCGTCCTCGTCCATCGTGCCGCCGTCGCCGGTATGGATCCAGCCGTCGCGGATGGTCTGCGCGGTCAGGTCCGGCTTGTTCCAGTAACCCTGCATGACGTTCGGGCCCTTGGCGCAGATCTCGCCGACCTCGCCGCGCGGCACCTCGTTGCCATCCGCGTCCAGAATGATCAGTTCGACACCGATGGTGGCGCGACCGACCGACTTGGCAAGATGAGCATCCGGGCCGTCAAAGTCGTGATAGCGCGGCTTCAGCAGGGTCAGCAGGGGGGAGCATTCCGTCTGGCCATAGGCATGGTAGAACCCGACATTGGGCATCAGTTCCATCGCCTTGCGCACCACCGCCTCCGGCATCGGGGACGCGCCGTAGAGAATGCCCCGCAGCTTGGAGATGTCCCGTTTCGTCACGTCGGGGTGGTTGACGACCATGTTCATCATGGTGGGCACGAACAGGGTGTTGGTGACCCGATACTTCTCCAGTGCCTCCAGCGCTGCCGCCGGTTCGAACTTCGGGATGAAGCAGTGACCGGCGCCCAGCACCGTCGCGCCGAAGGTCGCGGTGCCGTCCGCCAGATGGAACATCGGACCGGCATGCAGGTACATCATGTCGGCGCTGAATTCCATGTCGTGAATCACGTGCATGGCGTTGGAGACCAGGTTGCGGTGGCTCAGCATGACACCCTTCGACACGCCGGTGGTGCCGCCGGTATAGAACAGGCCTGCCAGATCCTCGCCACTGCGGCCGGCGTCTTCCGCCGGTTCATTCTCCTGAATCAGGGTCTCGTAGTGCAGCAGACCCTCGGGCGCGGCACCGTCACCCACATAGATGATGTGCTGCACGCTAGGCATCTTGCCCTGCAGCTTCGGCAGATAGGGCAGGAAGTCGTCGTCGATGAACAGGATCTGGCTGCCGGAATCGCTGATCCAGTACTCCACCTCCGGCGGCGCCAGTCGCGTGTTGATCGGCACGAAGACACCGCCCGACCACGGCACCGCGAAGAAGTATTCGAGATAACGGTCGGAGTTGTTGGCCAGGATCGCCACCCGGTCCCCCGGCGTGACCCCCAGGCCCTGCAGCCCGGCGGCCAGGCGGCTGATGCGGTTCTGGAATCCGGTCCAGTCCTGCGACCGCTCCCCGAAGGTTGTCGCGACCGCGTTGCGTGTAATCTGGGCGTTGCGTCGAATGAACTGCGTCAGAGCCATCTGCATCGGACCATATCCTCCCCGTCTGAATTCGCGGGAAGTCTAAGGTCAAAACACGTGGCCGCAACCCACGGCTTTCGCTGGTCAAGCGTGCCTGGATGTCAAACCGGCTGGAAGAAGGTGATCAGGTTGCCTTCGTGGTCCAGGACGGCAAATTCCAATGCCCCGTAGTCGGCACGTTTCAATGGCCCGTTGGGATGAACGATATCGTGCTCCCGGCAGGCGGCGTGGAGCGTTTCGATCTCCGTCACTTCGATACGGCAGCTTGCGGTGCCGGCGAGAAAGGACTCCGCACCGGAGATGATCGGATCGATGTTCGTGCGTTCCTTCCAGCGCCGGTCATCGGCCAGCCAGAGTTGCAGCAAGACGCTGTTGCGGGACAGCAGCGCAAAGCCCGGGCCCTTTGCCACCGGCGCAAAGCCGAGCTTTTTCTCATAGAAGGACACGGCTCGGTCGATGTCCTGAACCGGGAACGCAGGGGTTGCCGACACGAACTCGGACATACCCGAACCCCGCCGCCCCGCTGCCTCAGGCCGCCGATTTGCGCCTGCGCGTCGTCGATCCCTTGGCTTTCGGCTTCGCGGGTTTCTTCGGCGTACCCGACTTCGACCCGCGCCGGGCCAGTATGTCGGCCAGGTAGCGCCCGGTGTAGCTCTCCTTGACGGTTGCCACTTCCTCCGGCGTGCCGACACCGACGACATAGCCGCCGCCGTCACCGCCTTCGGGGCCGATGTCAACGACCCAGTCGGCGGTCTTGATGACCTCCAGATTATGCTCGATCACGATCACCGAATTACCGGAATCGACCAGGGCGTGCAGCACTTCCAGCAGCTTGCGCACATCCTCGAAATGCAGGCCAGTGGTCGGCTCGTCGAGGATGTAGAGCGTGCGGCCGGTGGCGCGCTTGGCCAGTTCCTTGGCCAGCTTCACCCGCTGTGCCTCGCCGCCCGACAGGGTGGTCGCAGGCTGCCCGACCTTGATGTAGCCGAGGCCGACCTGCATCAGGGTGTCCATCTTTTCCCGCACGGACGGCACGGCGGTGAAGAATTCCTGTGCTTCCTCCACCGTCATGTCGAGCACGTCGGAGATCGACTTGTTCTTGAACTTGATCTCCAGCGTTTCACGGTTGTAGCGCTTGCCCTTGCAGACGTCGCACTGGACGTAGACGTCCGGCAGGAAATGCATCTCGATCTTGATCAGGCCGTCGCCCTGGCAGGCCTCGCAGCGCCCGCCCTTGACGTTGAAGGAGAAACGGCCGGCCTTGTAGCCGCGCGCCTTGGCCTCCGGCAGGCCGGTGTACCAGTCCCGGATTGGTCCGAAGGCCCCGGTGTACGTCGCCGGGTTGGACCGTGGCGTGCGCCCGATGGGGGACTGGTCGATGTCGATGATCTTGTCCAGCCACTCCAGCCCGTCGATCCGCTCATGCGGGGCAGGGCCGGCCTTGGCATTGTGCAGCCGCCGCGCCACGGCCTTGTAGAGTGTCTCGATGGTCAGCGTCGACTTGCCCGATCCGGAAACGCCGGTGATGCAGGTGAAGGTGCCGAGCGGCAGGGTCACATTGACGTTGCGCAGGTTGTTGCCGCTGGCGCCGACGATGCGGATGAACCGGTCGCGATAGCCCTCCCGCCGTTTCGCCGGGACCGGCACCTGCTTCATGCCGGAGAGATACTGGCCGGTGATGCTCTTCGGGGCCTGCATCACCTTCTCCGGCGTGCCTTCCGCGATCAGTTCCCCGCCATGCATGCCTGCCAGCGGGCCGATGTCGATGACATGGTCGGCGGCCATGATGGCCTCCTCGTCATGCTCCACCACGATCACGGTATTGCCCAGGTCGCGCAGGTTCTTCAGCGTTTCCAGCAGGCGCGCGTTGTCGCGCTGGTGCAGCCCGATCGACGGTTCGTCGAGCACATAGAGCACGCCGGTCAGGCCCGACCCGATCTGGGAGGCGAGGCGGATGCGCTGGCTCTCGCCGCCCGACAGGGTGCCGGAGTTGCGCGAGAGGGTCAGATACTCCAGCCCGACATTGACCAGAAAGCCCAGACGCTCGTTGATTTCCTTCAGGATGCGACCGGCGATTTCCTGCTGCTTCGGCGTCAGCTTGCTGTTCAGGGCGTTGAACCAGTTGGCGGCTTCCAGGATGGAGAACCTGGCCGCGTGGCCGGCGTGAATGCCGTCGATCTTCACCGCCAGAGCTTCCGGTTTCAGGCGATGCCCCTCGCAGACCGAACAATGGGTAACCGCCTGGAAATGCTCGATCTCCTCCCGCATCCGCGCGGAATCGGTTTCCTTCCAGCGCCGTTCCAGGTTCCGCACCACACCTTCGAAGCTCTTGTTGGTGCTGTAGCTCCGCATGCCGTCGTCGTAGGTGAATTCGATGGTTTCATCGCCGGAACCGAACAGCAGCACGTCCTGCACGTTCTTCGGCAGTTCCTCCCAGGGCGTGCTCGACGACTGGCGGTAGTGGCGCAGGATGCTGTCCAGGGTCTGCAGGTAATAGGGACTGGTTGTCCTGGACCAGGGGGCAATCGCGCCGCCACGCACCGTCAGGGTCGTGTCGGGCACCACCAGGTCGGGATCGACATACATCTCCGTCCCCAGCCCGTCACAGGCCGGGCAGGCTCCGAAGGGATTGTTGAAGGAGAACAGGCGCGGTTCGATCTCGTCGATGGTGAAACCGGAAACCGGGCAGGCGAACTTGGCGGAGAAGATCGTCCGCTCGCCATCATCCGCATTTTCCGTCACCGCGATGCCGTCGGTCAGCGCCAGCGCCGTCTCCAGCGAATCGGCCAGGCGGGTGGCGATGTCGTCGCGCACCACGACGCGGTCCACCACCACGTCGATGTCATGTTTCAGCTTCTTGTCCAGCGTCGGCATGTCGTCGAGTTCGTACAGCTCGCCGTCCACCTTCACGCGCTGGAAGCCCTGTTTGCGCAGGTCACGGAACTCCTTGCGGTACTCGCCCTTGCGCCCGCGCACGATGGGGGCCAGCAGGTACAGCCGCGTCCCCTCCGGCATCGCCATGATGCGGTCAACCATCTGGCTGATGGTCTGGCTCTCGATGGGCAGGCCGGTGGCGGGGGAGTAGGGGATGCCGACCCGCGCCCACAGCAGGCGCATGTAGTCGTAGATCTCCGTCACCGTGCCGACGGTCGAGCGGGGGTTCTTCGACGTGGTCTTCTGCTCGATGGAGATCGCGGGGCTCAACCCCTCGATGCTGTCCATGTCGGGCTTCTGCATCAGTTCCAGGAACTGCCGCGCATAGGCGGACAGGCTCTCGACATAGCGCCGCTGCCCCTCCGCATAGATCGTGTCGAACGCCAGTGACGACTTGCCGGACCCGGACAGGCCGGTGATCACGACCAGCTGGTCGCGGGGGATATCGACGTCGATACCCTTCAGATTATGTTCCCGCGCCCCACGGACGCTGATCATCTTCTGCATCTACAAACCACCATTCCGGGGGAAGCGCCTGGCAGGGGCTGGGTCGCCCGTGCATTTCCTGAAACAGGAACATAGGGTGCACGCACCCCCAAGGCGAGTCCCCTGACGTCGCAGCCAGACTCTTCTGGCGACTCCCGAACCGCAGCGGCTATAAGGGCATGAATGGTTCGTGGCCTGTTCCATCCCTCTCCCCCTCCCGGCCACCCACGCAAGTATCCTGAAATGGGTGGGCGGGAGGGGGAGAGGGATGGAACAGGCAGACACAATATTTCGACGGAGCGGGGACATGGCAGGCAGCGTCAACAAGGTCATTCTGGTCGGCAATCTGGGGGCGGACCCGGAGGTGCGGCGGATGCCGGACGGCAATCCGGTGGTGAACCTGCGCATCGCGACCTCGGAGACCTGGCGCGACCGCAACAGCGGCGAACGCCGGGAGCGTACCGAGTGGCACCGCGTCGTGATCTTCAACGAGAACCTGGCCAAGGTCGCCGAGCAGTACCTGCGCAAGGGTGCCAAGGTGTTCATCGAAGGCCAGATCCAGACCCGCAAGTGGACCGACCAGCAGGGCCAGGACAAGTACAGCACCGAGATCGTGCTCAACCGCTTCCGCGGCGACCTGCAGATGCTCGACAGCCGCGGTGAAGGTGGCGGCGGTGGCGGCAGCTATGGCGGCGGTTCCGGTGGGGGCGGCGGCTACGGTGGTGGTTCCGGCGGCGGCGGCTCACGCGGCGGCAATGACCGTGGCGGCGACGATTTCGGTGGCGGCGGCAGCGACCTGGACGACGAGATCCCGTTCTGATCAGGCGGTCCGGGTGGCCATTGCGCCTCCCCGATTGACGACATTCGCAGTTGGGCATAGGGATAGCGCCCGGTCGGGCGGGTGATCCCGGCCAGGGGTCGTGCGCGCTGACGCGCGGCCCGTGCTGGGTGGAGGAGATTTGACGTGAGCCAGGCAAAGACGCTGTTCGACAAGATCTGGGATGCGCATGTCGTGGAGACGCGCGATGACGGGTCGGCGATCCTGTATATCGACCGGCACCTGGTGCATGAGGTCACCAGCCCGCAGGCGTTCGAGGGGCTGCGCAACACCGGGCGCAAGGTACGTCGGCCGGATGCGACCCTGGCCGTGGCCGACCACAACGTGCCCACCACCGATCGCTCCGCCGGTATCGCCGACGAGGAAAGCCGCATCCAGGTCGAGACGCTGGAGAAGAACTGCGCCGAATTCGGCGTGCCCTACTTCGGCATGGACGACATCCGCCAGGGCATCGTCCACATCATCGGGCCGGAGCAGGGCTTCACCCTGCCGGGCATGACCATTGTCTGTGGTGACAGCCACACCGCGACCCATGGCGCCTTCGGTGCGCTGGCCTTCGGCATCGGCACGTCGGAAGTGGAGCATGTGCTTGCCACCCAGTGCCTGCTGCAGCAGAAGTCGAAGAACATGCTGGTGAAGATCGAGGGCGATCTGAACCCAGGCGTCACCGCCAAGGATCTGGTGCTGGCCGTGATCGGCGTCGTCGGCACGGCGGGCGGCACGGGCTATGTCATCGAATATGCCGGTTCGGCCATCCGCGACCTGTCGATGGAAGGCCGCATGACCGTCTGCAACATGTCGATCGAGGCAGGCGCGCGCGCCGGTCTGATCGCCGCCGACGAGAAGACGTTCGACTACGTGAAGGGCAGGGCCATGGCGCCGAAGGCCGGTGGTTTCGAGCAGGCGGTGGAATACTGGAAGACCATGGTCTCCGACGAGGGCGCGCACTACGACAAGGTCATCGAACTGACCGCCGCCGACATCACGCCGCATGTCACCTGGGGCACCAGCCCCCAGGACGTGGCCCCGATCACCGCGCGGGTTCCCGACCCGGCGGATATCGAGGATGAGATCAAGCGCGACTCGCTGGTCCGGGCGCTGGCCTACATGGGCCTGCAGCCGGGTGTTAAGCTGACCGATGTGACCATCGACAAGGTCTTCATCGGATCCTGCACCAATGGCCGGATCGAGGATCTGCGCGCCGCCGCCGCCGTGGCGAAGGGGCGCAAGGTTGCCGCCAACGTGCATGCCATGATCGTTCCCGGCTCCGGCCTGGTGAAGGAGCAGGCGGAGCAGGAAGGGCTGGACAAGATCTTTGTCGAGGCCGGCTTCGACTGGCGGGAGCCGGGCTGCTCCATGTGCCTGGCGATGAACGCCGACCGGCTGGAACCGGGCGAGCGCTGCGCCTCCACCTCCAACCGCAACTTCGAGGGCCGTCAGGGGCGTGGCGGGCGCACCCATCTGGTCAGCCCCGGCATGGCAGCCGCAGCCGCGATCGCCGGCAAGCTGGCGGATGTGCGCGACCTCTGAGACTGTTTCATTCCTCGCCGATGACCTGGCAGGTTTGCCTGCGGGGGGCAGAACTGTGCAGGGCTGCCCCGACTGTCTGCTGTCCGACGTCTGTCACAATCCGCCCCTAGGTTCGGCCCTCGCCAGGATGCGGTATTGGCCGCATTGGTGAATTTCACATCTTCCAGGGGGATGAATCCATGAGACGTTTCGTGCTGGCGACAATGCTCGCCGTCGGACTGGGTGCAGGTGTGGCGGAGGCCGCTTCCGGCAAGCTGGTTGTCTATACATCGCAGCCCAACAAGGATGCCCAGCAGACCATGGACGTGTTCATGGCCGCCAACCCGGGCGTGGAAGTCGAGTGGGTCCGTGACGGCACCACCAAGATGATGGCGAAGCTGCGCGCGGAGTTCGCCGCCGGTGCGCCGCAGCCCGACATCCTGCTGATTGCCGACATGGTGACCATGGAAGGGCTGAAGCGGGAAGGCCGCCTGATGGCCCATTCCGGCGCGGATGTGGCCGCCTATGATCCGGCGCTGATGGACAAGGATCGTTTCTACTTCTCCACCAAGCTGATCACGACCGGCATCATGTACAACACCAGTGCACCGATGGTGCCTGAGTCGTACAAGGATCTGCTGAAACCGGAAGCGAAGGACCGCATTGCCATGCCGTCGCCGCTGACCTCCGGTGCTGCGACGATCCACATGGCCGCGCTGACCGCCAATCCCGACCTGGGCTGGGGCTATTACCAGGGACTGGCTGACCAGGGCGCCAACCCGAAGGGCGGCAACGGCGGCACATACAAGGCCATCGCCGGTGGCGAGAAGCTGTATGGTTTCGTCGTGGACTTCCTGCCGATCCGCAACAGGCTGCAGGGTGCGCCGGTCGCGTTCGTCTTCCCTAAGGAAGGTGTCTCTGCGGTGACCGAGCCGGTCGCGATCCTGTCCACGGCGAAGAATCCCGAAGCAGCAAAGGCCTTCGTCGATTTCCTGCTTTCACCGGCAGGCCAGCAGATGGCCGCGGACCAGGGCTACCTGGCGGCCCATCCCGCGATTGCACCGCCCGAGGGCTTCCCGGCCCGTGACCAGATCAGGCTGATGGACTTCGATCCTTCCGACGCGCTTGAGAATGCTGATCGCTATCGCCTGAAGTTCGAGGATATCTTCGGCGGGTGAGCCTTGACCTGAGACCGAGAGTTCCCGGCGTGTCACGTCCGGGCCAACAGAACCGGAGCGGCGAGGGGATGACCCTCGCCGCTCTTCTGCTGTTGGGGGGGCTGATCTGCGGCACACCACTGTTGATGATCCTGCTGGAAGGGGTGGCTCCGACAGGCAGGCTCTCACTGGTGCCGCTGCTGGAAACGCTGCAAGGGCGGTCGGTGCAGCGGGCACTTTGGCATTCGTTCGAAACGAGCTTGCTGTCCGCCCTTCTCGCCCTTGTCTACGGGACCGTCCTGGCCTGCCTGGTGGGCCTGACCGATGCGCGGGCTCGGGGCTTCTTCATCTTCCTGGTCCTCTTGCCGATGATGATACCGCCCCATGTTACCGCCATCGCCTGGATCCAGGCACTTGGCCCCGGCAGTGCATTGCTGCTCTGGCTCGGCATCGCCCCCGAGATCGGAACGACGCACCCCCTGTATTCCCGTGAGGGTATCGTGGCCCTGCTGGCAATACAGCACGGGCCACTCGTGCTTCTTGTCATGCTTGCCGCCCTGCGCAGCTTGCCGGGTGAACTGTCGGATGCATCTCGGGTCTTTGGTGCCAACGTCTGGCTGATGCTGCGTCGTATCGTGCTGCCGCTGCTGCTGCCGAACATGATTGCGGCCTTCGCGCTGGCCTTCGTCTCCGCGCTGGGAAACTTCGGCATCCAGGCGCTGCTGGGCATTCCTGCCCGATACACCACGCTGCCAGTGCTGATCTGGCGGCGAATGTCGAGTTTCGGTCCCGAGATGCTGACCAATGTTTCGATGATTTCCATGATTGTCGGTCTGATGGCGATCACGGCAGTCGGGTTGCAGGCGCATCTGCAGCGGCGCGGCCATGCCCAGCTTATCGGCCTGCCGCAGAGAAGCCTCGGTTTCAGGCTGGGGCGCTGGCGGTTGCTGGTCGAACTTGTCCTGCTGGTGCTGGTCTGCGGCGTCCTGGTGCTGCCCATGCTGTCGTTGCTGGCAACGGCATTGACACCGACCTATGGCGTCCGGCTCACGCTGTCGACCCTGACCGGTGCCAACTTCGAAGAGATATTGCTCACCCAGTCCGTCACCCTGCGCGCCTTCATGAATTCGACCCTGATCGCAGGACTGGCGGCCGTGATGCTGGCGGCCTACTCAGTCGGAATCGGGTTTTTCCTGATCCGAAGACGCGGGGTGGCGCGGCGCGCGGCAACGTCCATTAGCGGTCTGGCCGATGTCAGCTACGCCCTGCCGGGCCTGGTGATCTCGATTGCCTGCATCCTGGCCTTCATCCGTCCCCTGCCGCTGATCGAGATGTCGATCTACAACACCCTGCTGATCATCCTGGTGGCCTATCTTGCCGCCTTCCTCTCGGTCGCGCTGAAACCGGTCGCCGCCGCCTACCTGCAGATCGACCCGAGCCTGGATGATGCGGCCCGGGTGGCCGGTGCCAGGTTCGGACGGCGGCTGTTCCGCATTTTCCTGCCGCTGGTGGCTCCGGCGGCAGCTTCAGGTGCGATCCTGGTCTTCCTCACGGCCTACAACGAGGTCACGGTGTCTGCCCTGCTCTGGTCGACGGGCAACGAAACGATCGGCACGACGATCTTCAACTACGAGGACGGCGGCTACACCACGCTGGCAGCAGCCATGTCGGTTGTCACGGTTCTTGCCACGATCATGCTGATGCTGGTGCTGGATATCGCAGGCCGACGTGCGCCGCCGGGCGTCGTGCCCTGGCGCGACTGACACGGATGGCGAAACGGCAAATGCTAGGCCTGCTCAGGAAGGACCCAGGCTTTTCGAATGCTGACCGGCAGGGTATCGCCCAGCCGGGCGGGACTGTCGAGGTTCAGGACCAGTGAATGTGAGGTGCCTGAAACGACAGCCTGACATTCCCAGTGACCACCCCGGTAGGTCACGCTCTCGACCCGGACCGGGCTTCCGGCCTCACCATCAATGCTCAGCCACTCGGGCCGCAGCAGGACCTGTTCGGCGGTAGTGCTGCTTTCTGCTCCCTTGCCGGTGACGGGCAGGGACCAGGGACCGAACCGGAGATCGTCGTCACTGCTCCGGATTGCTGCGACGATGGCCCCGGTCCCGACGAATCCTGCAACGAAGGCGTTGCGGGGCCGGGCATAGAGTTCGTCCGGGGTTGCCACCTGTTCGAACCGGCCCCTGTTCATCACCGCGATCCGATCAGCCAGCGCCATGGCTTCCCGCTGGTCGTGGGTGATGTAGAGCGTGGTGGCCCCTGTCGTCCGATGAAAGTCCCGCAGTTCATGCTCCATGGTGCCGCGCAGATGCGGGTCCAGGTTGGCCAGGGGCTCGTCCATCAGGACGACCCCGGCCTGGCTGGCGAGGCAGCGCGCCAGGGCAACCCGCTGGCGCTGCCCACCCGACAGATCGGCAGGGAGACGCTCGGCGAAGGGAACCAGCGCCACGGTCTCCAGGTGGGTTCGGGCCTGCCGTTCGGCGTCGGCTCGCCGCGCCCCCCTGGCTTCGAGTGGAAAGGCAACGTTGCGGAGTACGTCCATGTGCGGCCAGAGCGCATAGGACTGGAATACGACGCCGACGCCCCGTGCTTCCGGTGCCAGATGCAGATCCGGTCCTGCGACCTGCTTTCCCGACAGGCCCACTGTCCCGGAATCAAGCTCTTCCAGCCCGGCGATGAGACGAAGGAGCGTGGACTTTCCGCAGCCCGACGGGCCAAGCACGACAAAGAACTCCCCTTCCGCGACACCGGCGGAAAGGTGATCGACGGCGGCCTCGGTACCGAACCGCTTCGTCACATCCATCAGCTCTATCGACACGTGTCAGTTTCTCCGGGTCCAGGGTCCGCGGAGGCTGCGAACGTCAACAGGAATCAACCATTGAATGTGCACGACTTCGATTGCATGCGCATGACGTATTGCGGGCCGGCGGCTAGCACATTTCCGGGCTCAGCAACCCCTCCTCGCAGGCCTTGATCTGCAGGGCGAGATAGCGTGAGAAGATGCGGCACTGGGCCAGGCTGCCGGCGGTGAACCAGAGGCCGGGCTGAGGCGTGCGGCACCACATGTTGCGCAACTCGCCCCCGTCGTTGAAACCCCAGACCGGGCCGATGCGATCCGCGATTCGGTCGTTCAGCCAGGTGCGCACGGTCTCCTGCTGGTTCAGGTAACCGGTGGCGAGCACGATCAGGTCGGCGGCGTGTGTCGTGCCGTCGTCCAGCACTGCGCCGGCCTCATTGAAACACTCGATGTTCTCGTCATGCAGCAGGCCGATATCGCCGCTGACGATCAGGTCCGAACAGCCGACATTGAAGTAATAGCCGCCGCCGCGCTGCATGTACTTCATCTGGAACCCGGTCTCGCCCTCCCCGAAGTCCAGCTTGAAGCCACGCGCCTCCAGCCCTGCCAGAAGCTCGGCATCGACCCGTTTCATCTCGGCGGTGGAGAGCTGGTACGACCGGCGCAGCACGGGGAAGGGGAAGGATGCCGCGAGCAGGTCACAGTCGTCCAGCGGCGGTCCCTCGTCATACAGCGCATAGACCTTCTGCGCCTCCGCCAGGCTGACGATGTAGCTCGGGTTGCGCTGGACCATGGTCACGTCCGCGCCGCTGGCCTGCAGGTCCTGGGCGACGTCATGGGCGCTGTTGCCGGTGCCGATGACCAGCGCCCGCTTGCCCTTCCAGCCCTTGCCATCGGTATAGCTGCCGGAATGCATGACCGTGCCCTGGAAGCTGTCCAGTCCGGGCAGGTCGGGGATGACGGGGATGGCGCTGACACCGGTGGCGAAGATGACGTGACGCGGGCGCACCACGCGCTTCGTCCCGTCCCCGCTCTCCAGGTTCAGGGTCCAGGTGCCGGTTGCCGCATCATGGTCGCCACCGACAAGGGCCGTATCCGTCCAGCAATTGAGCTCCATCGCCTCGACATAGAACTCGAACCAGTTCGCCAGCATGTCCTTCGGGATATAGACCGGCCAGGTTGGCGGAAACGGCATGTAGGGCAGATGGTTGACGTAGACTTCGTTGTGCAGGGTCAGGGAATGGTAACGGCTGCGCCAGTTGTCACCGACCCGCTGGTTCTTCTCGACCAGCAGGGTATCGACGCCCAGGGCGTTCAGCCTTGCGGCAATGGCCAGTCCGGCCTGTCCGGCCCCGACCACGACAACAGCGGGTTCGCGGTCCGCATAGGCGCGGGCACGGTCGCGATGATCCTGCCAGTTGGCACCACCGAACTCCCGCGCAAAGGCATCGCCACCCGCCCGTGCCGCACTGAGCCGTTCGGGATGTTCCTTCAGCCCGTGCAGGGCGGTCATCAGGGTCCAGGCGCGCAGGTCGCCGGAGCCATCAGGGTCAGGCACCAGCCGAACCACCCCCTGTCCCTGACCGACGGCGGTGCGGAAGTCGAAGAGCACCTCCAGCGATTCCTGACCGGCACGTTTCACCCTGCGGGGCGGTGTCCGGTCCTTCGCAAGGCTGAAATTCGACGGTCTCACCGCGTCTAGACGGCGTGCCAGCTCTTCGCGAATGGCCGCCGTGCCGCTGAACGTGCGGATGTGCCAGGTGAAGGCAAGGATGTCGCGCCAGTGCCCCTCTTCGAGAAACAGGCTTGCCGCCGCGCCCGCGTCCTGCCGCGACAGCGCGTCGCCAAAGGCTTCGAGCCAGGCAACGGCTGCCGCCGCGTCGGACTTGGCGGATGCGGCGGCAGCGCTGTCAGGCATTGACGTCGACAATGACGCGGCCACGTACCTGACCCGCCAGGATCTGCGGCGCAAGCTCCAGCACCTTCGCCAGCGGAACCTCTTCGGCCATGCTGTCCAGCTTGTCCTTCGGCAGGTCCGTGCCCATGCGGGTCCAGGCCTCCTGTCGCGCGGCCATCGGGGCGAAGACGCTGTCCACACCGGCAAGGGTCACACCGCGCAGGATGAAGGGCAGCACCGTGGTCGGCAGGTCCGGACCGCCAGCCAGGCCGCAGGCCGCGACGGCTCCGCCGTAGTTGGTCTGGGCCAGGGCATTGGCGAGGGTGGTGGACCCGACCGTGTCCACGACACCGGCCCAGCGCGGCTTCTGGAACGGCTTCCCGGCTTCGGACAGCGTGTTGCGGTCGATCATCTCCGACGCGCCCAGCCCCCGCAGGTAGTCATGTGTTTCCGCACGACCGGTGGAGGCAACAACCGTGTAGCCGAGCTTGGCCAGGATCGCGACGGCGACAGACCCGACACCACCGGCGGCACCGGTCACCAGGATCGCGCCGTCCTTCGGCGTGACGTCGTTCTTCTCCAGCGCCAGCACGCAGAGCATGGCGGTATAGCCCGCGGTGCCGATGGCCATTGCCTGCTTCATGTCGATGCCATCCGGCAGCTTCACCAGCATGTCGGCGCGCACCCGGGCCTTCTGCGCATAGCCACCGGAATGCGACTGGGACAGGCCATAGCCATTCAGGACGACCTTGTCGCCGGGCTTGAAGTCAGCGCTCTCGGACGAGGCGACGGTACCCGCGAAGTCGATGCCGCAGACCATGGGAAAGCTCTCGCAGACCTTGCCCTTGCCGGTGACCGCCAGCCCGTCCTTGTAGTTCAGCGTCGAGTAGGCAACATCGACGACGACGTCACCGGCCGAAAGGTCGTCCAGCGTGATGTCGCGGATTTCGCTGCTGTACCCTGCGTCCGTCTTGTTGGCGACCAGCGCCTTGAACGTACCGCTCATGATTGTTTCCCCCGGCAATTGCGTTGCATGAATCCAGATGCGCCAGTCGTAACAGAAGCGACAGGCTCAGGTCAGGGGCTTTTTTCAGGGGGCGGGGCTGCTCACAAGCTGGGCCAGCGCGGCGTGATAGGTCTCGATAACCCTGGCACGCCGTTCGGCGCCGGAGCGGGCGAAGTGCTCCAGCATCACCCCCGCATTGACCTCCATGACCCTGTGCTGATTGTCCGCCGTGCGGGCCACATCGACACTGCCGAAGCGCAGGTTGAGAGCTGCTGCTGCGGCAAGGGCGACACCGTGACCGTCGGCGTCCGTGGACAATTCGGTAATGCCGCCACCCTGTCCGAGGTTGTGCCGCCACCCCACAGGCAGGCGCTCGCCGGCCTGCGGCACCCGGTCGAGTTCTTCGGTCTCCAGGTCTTCCAGCCAGGCGCCGAGGGACGGTCCCATTTCCGGCGTCATGGCCTGTGCGACCAGGGCCCGGACGGATGAAACACCATCACCGGCGAGGGTCGGGACCGTCTTGGCGTAGGCCAGTCGCACGGTTCCATCCAGCACCACGAAGCGGGATTCCCGTGTGATCTCCGTCCAGGGGCTGAGGGCGATGGAGCGTTCGGTCCGGAAAAGGTCGTGCGCCACCCGCTCCAGCTCCAGCGGGGTGCGCACCCGATGCACGCCCTTGCCGCTGGTGCCTTCGTTGCCCTTCAGCACCACATCCGCACCGGCAGCAGCGAAGGCCTTACGCAGGCTGTCCCAGTTGCCGGAACCACGCGTGAAGACATGCAGGTCCGGGTTCAGGAACAGCCGGTGCGGGATGTGGTCGATGTTCTCTGCCGCCAGCATGTCGGCGGTCGCGGCCTTGTCGTTGGCGATGCGCAGGGTGGTGGCGCTGTTCAGGCCGATGTCATAGCCCAGCAGGGGAAAGCGGCGGCCATCGCCGGTCTTCAGGATCAACAGCCAATCGTGGGACAGTGCCTGCACCGACATGCCCTGCGCGGTCGCGAAGTCACGGACCGCCGCAACGAAGACCCGGTCGTCGTTGCGGATGGCCATGTCGATCAGAATCCCGGGATCAGTCGGAGTTGAGCAGAACCTGTCGCAGGGTCTTCATTTCCTCCAGCGCGCGGCCCGTGCCCATGGCAACGCAGGACAGTGGCTCATCGGCGATGGAGACCGGCAGGCCGGTCGCATGGCGCAGCACATAGTCCAGATTGCCCAGCAGTGCCCCGCCGCCGGTCAGCACGATACCCTTGTCGACGATGTCGGCGGCCAGTTCCGGCGCAGTGTGCTCCAGCGCGACCTTGCAGGCCTCGATGATCGCACCCACCGGCTCGGCCAGGCTCTCGGCGATCTGGCGCTGGGAAATGATCAGCTCCTTCGGCACGCCGTTCATCAGGTCGCGGCCCTTGATCTCCATGGTGGAGCCATCGCCCTCATCCGGCGGGCAGGCGGACCCGATTTCCTTCTTGATCCGCTCCGCCGAGCTTTCGCCGACCAGCAGGTTATGGTTGCGGCGAATGTAGGCGATGATCGCCTCGTCCATCTTGTCGCCACCAACGCGGACGGAGCGCGAATAGACGATGCCGCGCAGCGACAGCACCGCGACCTCCGTCGTGCCGCCGCCGATGTCGACGACCATGGAACCTGTCGGTTCGGTCACCGGCAGATTGGCACCGATCGCGGCGGCCATCGGCTCCTCGATCAGGAACACCTGACGTGCCCCGGCGGATTCGGCCGATTCCATGATCGCGCGCCGCTCGACCTCCGTGGAGCCGGAGGGAACGCAGATGATCACGCGCGGGCTGGCGAAGCTGCGGCGGTTATGCACCTTGCGGATGAAGTGCTTGATCATGTCCTCGGCGACGTCGAAATCGGCGATGACACCGTCGCGCAGCGGGCGAATGGCCTCGATGTTGCCAGGTGTGCGGCCCAGCATCAGCTTGGCCTCGTCCCCGACCGCAAGCACGTGCCGCTTGCCCTTGATGGTGGTGATCGCGACCACCGATGGTTCGTTCAGGACGATGCCCCGACCCTTGACGTAAACCAGCGTGTTCGCTGTACCAAGGTCGATCGCCATGTCGGCGGAGAGCCAGCCAAAGAGATTAGCGAACATGTTGTATGAACCGGTCCTGAATGTATCTGTTGTCGGGCTGTCCGCCTGACGGGATATTGCGTGGCCCTTTTGTTGCGCAAGCCGCATGATCGCGCAACCGGTTTCCGGGGCTGATGCCCTGTCGACCGCAGAATCACCGCGTGGGTTGTGCTGGTAGGCCCTGATTGTGGCAGGAAACAGGCACGTGCCCGTTCAGCAGGTCGGAACCTCGACGTAGGAACTGGAAACGGTGCCGCTTTCCTTGCGCAGGTTCCTGAACAGGGCATCCAGCATCGGCCCGATCAGCGCCGCCATCTGGCCGCAGGATCCCTGCGTCGATACTTCACCCTCGAATGCAGGTTTGCCCGTCTCCCGCTCCGTGAGCGTCAGGCTGACGATGGCGGGCCAGAGCGTATAGGGAAAGCGATCGACACGGTCGCCGCGATAGATGCGTTCTGTCTCCACCACCTGGTCGCCGTTCTGCAGCGTCACCAGTCGGCGGCGGACGAGGTATTCCGGCGTCCGCACGACATGCTCGCGTTCGATGCCTTCCTGAACCTCCGCCGTCATGCTGGCAACGAAACGCGCCGTCGCGGCGTCATCGACGATGCTGAAACCTGCGGATCTGAGGCGCTGGGCCAGGGCTTTTTCGAAGTCCGCAGTGCGCAGGCTTTCGTCACTGCTCGCGATAGCGACCGTACTGCCCGCCACCGCAAGGCTGTTAATGCGATTGTGCTGGGTGACGGAAACGGGTTGGGTCGGCGTGCAGGCCACCGTGAGAATGGCCAGCAGAACCAGCAGCGTCAGGGCGTGAATGGGGCCGTGTGTCTTCATGCCGTCAAGCATGCCCCCGCTTCCGGTGTCAGGCCATAGCCCGGGCGATCACAATGCGGCCCTGAACAGGAAAAGTGATCGCGGCAGCGCATGCCCGGGCCGGTTCGCGGGCAATCTATGTCAGACGCCGGCGCCGGGTGCGGGCCAGACGTATTCCGTCGCGCATGTTGAGTGCCAGCAGGGTGATGTTCGTGCAGCCACCAACCAGTTCGACGGCCTGCACCAGATAGAACAGGGTATCGAGTTCATGCCTCTGCGCCTTGCATGACAGGAACAGCGCCGACGGGATCAGGATCAGGACGCCATTGGCGGCGATGAAGGGCATCCGTTTCCGTTTGCGGATCGCCAGCGGTCCCCGGTGCTGCATCGAGAGCCGGAAGCCCGACAGGGAGGCCGCCGCCAGCGCCGGAACAAGGATCAGAAAGCCCCACGGAATCAGGGTCTTGACCGTGATCACCGTCGCCGGTGAGCCAAGAAGCTCCGACCAGACCGTAGCCAGCCAGAAGGTCACGATTGTTGCCAGGGCGGTCGTGCCCGCGATCGGATGGATGATCTTGTACATCTGTTGTCTCCCATGATGAATAGCAGGCTATATATTATTGCATAGCGGGCTATTCAAATGTCATCCTGCACCATGGATTTCGCGAAGGACCAATCGGCCGGCTATCTGGTCAACCATGTGGCGCGCCTCTTCGAGCAGGGTCTCAAGAGACGGATCAGGCCGTTGGGGCTCAGTCCCGGCACCTTTCCCGCGCTGCTGGAACTCTGGGAACATGACGGGCTGACGCAGAAGGAGCTGGTGATCCGGCTCGACATCGAACAGCCGACAATGGCCAACACGCTTGCGCGGATGGAGCGCGACGGCCTGGTGATCCGCAAGAAGGACGACTCAGACGGACGGGTTCAGCGGATCTGGTTGACGGATCGGGCGCGGGAGCTGCAGCGCCCGGCTGTCGCGGCGGCGATGGCGGAGAACGCCGATGCCATGGCAAGTCTTGCCGACCACGAACGCGAGCTGTTCGTGGCTCTGATGCGCAAGATCATCAAGGCCCGGTCAGGATCAGGTTCCCGGCGATGAACCTGCAGGCGACCATCGACAACCGCTGTTGATTCAGATCAGCCCTGCGAGCGGGCTGGACGGATCGGCATACTTCTTCCGCGGCATCCGGCCTGCCAGATAGGCCAGTCGTCCGGCCTGCACCGCATGCTTCATGGCCCGGGCCATCATGATCGGGTCCTTGGCCTCCGCGATTGCGGTGTTCATCAGGACGCCGTCACAGCCCAGTTCCATTGCGATGGCTGCGTCCGACGCGGTGCCCACCCCCGCATCCACCAGCACCGGCACCTTTGCCTCCTCCACGATCAGGCGGATGTTGACCGGATTCTGGATGCCGAGACCGGACCCGATAGGGGCACCGAGCGGCATGATCGCGCAGCAGCCCATTTCCTCCAGCCGCTTGGCCTGGATCGGATCGTCGGAGCAATAGACCATGACCTCGAAACCCTCCGCCAGCAGCTTCTCTGCGGCGCGAATGGTCTCCGGCATGTTGGGGTAGAGCGTCTTCTGGTCGCCCAGAACCTCCAGCTTCACCAGATCCCAGCCGCCGGCCTCGCGCGCCAGCCGCAGCGTGCGCACGGCATCCTCTGCCGTGAAGCAACCCGCCGTGTTGGGCAGATAGGTCAACTTCGTCGGATCGATGAAATCCACCAGCATCGGCTGGTCGGGATCGGTGACGTTGACCCGCCGGACAGCGACCGTGACGATCTCCGCCCCCGCAGCCTCCACCGCGCGGGCATTCTGTTCATAGTCCTTGTACTTGCCGGTGCCGACCAGCAGACGCGACCGGAATGTCCGGCCGGCGACGACGAAGGTGTCTTCGGATGTATCCACACCGCCGGGTGCCGCATCATCCCCACCGCCGATGAAGTGGACGATTTCAACTTCATCCTCTTCCTCCAGCTGGGTCCGGTCGTAGGCGGACTTGGCCACGATCTCCAGGTTCACCTCGACCGCGACCTTGCGCGAATCGACCCGCATCCGGTTCAGAAGCTCCCGCACCGTGGTGCCTTCCTCAACGATCTGCTGCTTGCCATTGACGGAGATACGCATGTGGCCGGGTCCTCTCGGGATGGGTGACTTTCGCCATGCCCTAGCGTGCGCGTGTGGCATCGGGCATGTCGGCAGTGGTTTCGCGCTACCGGGAAACGAACTATAACCACGGCAGATATATGGCAACAGGGGCTTGCACCAACACCATGCGTGAATCACTTCTTATCCTCAACGGGCCGAACCTCAACCTGCTCGGTACCCGTCAGCCTGAGGTTTACGGGCGAGAGACGCTTGGTGATATCGAGGCCCATTGCACCCAGGTGGGGCAGGGATTCGGGATCGGGATCGACTTCCGGCAATCGAATCACGAGGGCGAGATCGTCGACTGGATTCACGAGGCGCGGACGAAGCATGCGGGCATCATCATCAATCCCGGTGCCTATTCGCATACCTCCGTGGCGATTCTCGATGCCCTGCTGTCGGTAGACCTGCCAACGGTGGAGGTTCACCTGTCGAACATTCACCAGCGGGAGGATTTCCGGCATCATTCATATGTCAGTCGCGCCGCGAAAGGCGTGATCTGCGGGTTCGGGTCGCTGGGATATATCCTTGCACTTCAGGCACTCGCAGCCGAGATAAAGTCCAGGAACCAACAGGCAATGGCGTAAGCATGACCAAACTCAAGGTGGACGTGGACACGGTACGGGAACTGGCGAACTTGCTCGTCGATACCGGCCTGACCGAAATCGAGATCGAACAGGACGACATCAAGCTGCGTCTGGAACGCAAGGTACAGCAGACCGTCGTGGCCTCTGTACCTGCACCGGCCCCGGCTGCGCAGGCCGCGCCCGCTGCCGCGCCCGGCACGCCTGCCGCCGCCCCTTCGGCGGCGGATGCCCATCCGGGTTCGACGGAAGTGCTCTCGCCCATGGTCGGCACGGCCTATGTCGCGCCGGAACCGGGGGCGCCCAACTTCGTCAAGGTCGGCGACACGGTGACCCAGGGCCAGACCCTGCTGATCATCGAGGCGATGAAGACCATGAACCCCGTACCGGCACCGAAGGCCGGCAAGGTGGTGGCCGTGCTGATCGAGAACGAACAGCCGGTCGAGTACGAACAGCCCCTGTTCCTGATACAGTGACGGGACGGTAGCAGGCGCATGTTCGAGAAGGTCCTGATTGCCAACCGCGGCGAGATCGCGCTTCGCATCCATCGTGCCTGTCATGAGATGGGCATCCGCACCGTTGCGGTGCATTCAACAGCGGACGCGGAGGCGATGCATGTCCGGCTGGCGGACGAATCCGTCTGCATCGGACCGGCCAATCCACAGCTCAGCTATCTGAACATCCCGGCGCTGATCTCGGCCGCCGAGATCACCGGCGCGGATGCGGTGCATCCGGGTTACGGCTTCCTGTCGGAGAATGCCCGGTTTGCGGAGATCGTGGAGGCGCACGGTATCGCCTTCATCGGCCCGACGCCGGAACATATCCGCCTGATGGGTGACAAGATCGCGGCAAAGCAGACCATGATCCGTCTCGGCGTTCCCGTGGTGCCCGGCACGGAGGGTGCGCTGGAGGATATCGAATCCGCGAAGGCGTCGGCCCGGGAGATCGGGTACCCGGTGCTGTGCAAGGCCGCCGCCGGTGGCGGTGGTCGCGGCATGATCGTGGTGGAGCGGGAAGAGGATCTGGAAGCATCCCTGTCGCAGGCGCGCGGCGAGGCCAAGCACGCCTTCGGCGACGACACCATGTACATGGAGAAGTACCTGCCCTCCCCGCGCCATATCGAGGTGCAGGTCTTCGGCGACGGGCAGGGGCATGCGGTGCATCTGGGGGAGCGAGACTGTTCCATTCAACGTCGCCATCAAAAGGTGGTGGAGGAAGCGCCGTCGCCCGCCCTGAATGCCGATCAGCGCAAGCAGATCGGCAATGTGGTTGCCGACGCGATTTCGGAAATGAACTACCGGGGTGCGGGGACCATCGAGTTCCTGTACCAGGACGGTAGCTTCTATTTCATCGAGATGAACACGCGCCTGCAGGTGGAACATCCGGTGACCGAGGCGATCACCGGCATCGATCTGGTGCGCGAACAGATTCGGGTCGCGTCCGGCATCCCGCTCAGCATGAAGCAGTCGGATGTCGAGTTCACCGGCCATGCCATGGAATGCCGGATCAACGCGGAGAACCCGGCAACCTTCGCGCCCGCACCCGGCCTGCTGCAGGGCTATCACGCCCCTGGTGGCCTGGGCGTGCGGGTCGATTCCGCGCTTTACGACGGTTATCGGGTGCCTCCGAACTACGACAGCCTGATTTCCAAGCTGGTCGTCTATGGCCGGACGCGGAACGAGTGCCTGATGCGGCTGCGGCGCTGCCTGGACGAGTATGTCATTGGCGGCATCAAGACGACCATCCCGCTGCATCTCGCCCTGATCGACGATCCGACCTTCATCGACGGTGACTACGACATCCACTGGCTGGAAAAGAATCTGGACCGGCTGGTGGCGAAGTTCTGAACGGCCTCCTCCGGTGAGCGACCGGCTTTCGCCTGGTCTGCTGGTACAGGCCTATTCGCGCGGTCTGTTCCCCATGGCGGAAAGCCGTGACGACTCGCAGCTCTTCTGGGTCGACCCGGAGGAGCGCGGCGTGCTGCCGATCGAGGGGTTCCACGTGCCGAAGCGGCTGCGGCGCACCGTGCGGCAGGACCGGTTCCGCATCACCCACGACCTGGCGTTCGAACAGGTGATCACCGCCTGTTCCGAGCTGGATCACCGGCGCGGACGCTTTGACAGCTGGATCAATGTCGAGATCGTGCGCGCCTATGCCGAACTGTTCCGGCTTGGCCATGCCCATAGCATCGAGTGCTGGCAGGAAGGCAAGATCGTCGGCGGCCTGTATGGCGTGTCCATTGGCGCGGCGTTCTTTGGCGAGAGCATGTTCAGCGCAGCCACCGATGCCAGCAAGGTCGCGCTGGTGCATCTGGTGGCGCGGCTCCGGGCAGGGGGCTACATCCTGCTCGACAGCCAGTTCGTCAACGACCACCTGAAGCAGTTCCATATCGAGTCGGTGCCGAAGCCGGAGTACCTGAAGCGGTTGCAGGCGGCGCTGCCGCTGGTCGCGGACTTCGAGAAAGTACCCATGGGAACGGACGGCGCAACGATGCTGCGTCTGCTGACCGATCCGGCCTAGTACGGCTCACTGCTTGATTGCATCACCGGCCCACTCCAACACGTGACGGCTCGATCCGGGCGACTCAGTCGGACCTGGAGCCGTCGAGGAACATCTGGCGCAGGGCGTCCGCTGCGGCGCCAGGGGTGGTGGTGCCGTCCATCACCTGCCGCTCCCATTCCGGCAGGGCGCGGGCGACACCGGCGTCCGCCATCAGCGCCTGAACCAGGCTGTCGGTCAGTTCCTGCCACATCCATGACCGGGCCTGTTCCGCCCGAAGGGTCTCCAGCGCCCCGGCGGCGGTCATGTCATCGCGGAACTTCGTGATGTCGCGCCAGACCTCGGGAATGCCATTGCCCTCGACGGCGGAGGCCATGCGCACGCGCGGCGACCAGTGCGGCGTCTTCGGTCGCATCAGACCCAGCGCGCCGCGATATTCGGTTGCCGCCCTGCGGGCTGCGGGCAGCAGGTCACCGTCGGCCTTGTTGATGATCACCAGATCGGCCAGTTCCATCACGCCACGCTTGATGCCCTGCAATTCGTCCCCGCCCCCGGGCGCGAGCAGCAGGCAGAAGATGTCCACCATCTCTGCGACCGTGGTCTCCGACTGTCCGACACCGACGGTCTCCACCAGGATGACGTCGAATCCGGCAGCCTCCGCCAGCAGCATGGTTTCCCGCGTGCGCCGGGCGACACCGCCGAGCGTGCCGCCGGACGGGGAGGGGCGGATGAAGGCGTTCGGGTCGCGGGCCAGATGCTCCATGCGGGTCTTGTCGCCCAGGATCGAACCGCCGGTACGCTTGGAGGACGGATCGACCGCCAGAACCGCAACCTTCAGGTCCTGCGCTGTCAGGTGCTGGCCAAAGGCCTCGATGAAGGTGGACTTGCCGACACCGGGGGTGCCGGAGATGCCGACACGGACGGCATTGCCGCTGCTGGTCACGATCTTTTCCAGCAGGATCTTCGCCTGCTCCCGGTGATCGGCCCGACTGGATTCCACCAGCGTGATCCCACGGGCGAGCGCCCGCCGCTGGCCCGCCAGAATCCGATCCGCCATGTCCTGCAGCTTGTCTGTCATCACTCAGGCCTTCACGCCGGCAAAGGGAAGGGGGTCCGCATCCGCATCCAGTGGCCAGCGAGCCCGTGCCCCCACATCCAGAGAGTCCGTCGAGCCTGCCAGCAGCCGCTCGACGCCGGCCCACGCCACCATGGCCCCATTGTCAGTGCAGAGTGCGATGGGCGGGGCGATCATGGGCAGGTCACGGTCTGCCGCGGTCTCCGTCAGCCGTGCCCGGAGCATCCGGTTGGCCGCGACCCCGCCCGCGATCACCAGCCCGGTCGGTGCGGTGCCGGACGCCCGGCAATGGTCGATGGCGCGCCCGATCCGATCCTCCAGCACGTCGGCGACCGCAGCCTGGAATCCGGCGCAGAGGTCGGCCAGATCGTGCCGGGTCGGGGGTTGCTCAAGTTCTGACGCGGCCTTGCGGACCGCCGTCTTGAGACCGGAGAAGGAGAAATCCATGTGGTCGCGTCCGCGCATCGGTCGCGGCAGCGCGAACCGCGCCGGATCGCCGCCCTGCGCCATCTTCTCCACCGCCGGACCGCCCGGAAACCCGAGGTCCAGCAGCTTGGCCGTCTTGTCGAACGCCTCCCCCACCGCATCGTCGATGGTGGAGCCGAGACGGCGATAGTCGCCGACGCCCCTGACCAGCAGGATCTGGCAATGGCCGCCCGAAACCAGCAGCAGAAGGTAGGGAAAGGCGATATCCGACGTCATCCGCACGGTCAGCGCATGCGCTTCCAGATGGTTGACCGCGATCAGCGGCTTGCCTGTGGCCAGCGCCAGGGCCTTCGCGGTGGTGAGGCCGACGATGACGCCACCGATGAGGCCCGGACCTGCGGTCGCGGCAATGGCGTCCACGTCGCCGAGCCGGATACCGGATTCATCCAGGCAACGCGCGACGATCCCGTCCAGCTTCTCGACATGGGCGCGGGCCGCGATTTCCGGGACCACGCCAGCGAAGGGGCGATGCGCCTCTACCTGGCTGTGGACGATGTTCGCCAGTATCCGCTTGTCCGATGTCACGACGGCGGCGGCGGTCTCGTCACAGCTTGTCTCGATCCCGAGGACGATGCTCACGTCTGTGCTCCTGCTGGCCTGTCTGATGCCGACCGCCGACAGGCGGCCATGGACAGGCAGTCCATGCTGGTCAATGTTCTGGTCTCCGGGTAACACCGTGGGCAGAAACGGACAAGGTGGCGAAAACAGTGACACAGGCTTTGCGGATCGGAACACGCGGCAGCCCTCTGGCGCTCTGGCAGGCGCGGGAGGTGAAGCGCCTGCTGCACATGGCCCATCCCGAACTGGACGATTCGGCTGTCGAGATCGTGGTGATCACCACCACCGGCGACCGCATTCGTGACCGCGCACTGGCCGCCGCCGGGGGCAAGGGGCTGTTCACGAAGGAGATCGAGGAATCGCTGGCCGACGGAAGTGTCGATCTGGCCGTGCATTCCATGAAGGACATGCCGACGACCCTGCCGGAGGGCATGGATATCTGCTGCCTGTTGCCGCGGGAGGACCCCCGCGATGCCTTCATCAGCCTGGTGGCCGATTCCATCGACGACCTGCCGGAGGGTGCGATTGTCGGCACCGCCAGCTTGCGCCGTCAGTCGCAACTGCTCTTCCGGCGTCCAGACCTGAAGGTCGTGATCTTCCGGGGCAATGTTCAGACCCGCCTGGCGAAGCTGGAGGCCGGTGAGGCCGCCGCGACATTCCTGGCCAATGCCGGCCTGACGCGTCTAGGCATGACGGATCGGATCACGGCACTGATCGAGCCGGAGGAAATGCTGCCTGCGGTGGCCCAGGGCGCCATCGGTATCGAGATCCGCAGCAACGACAGTGCAACCCGTGCCCGGCTGGCCCCGTTGCATGATGCCGCCACGGAGGCGGCTCTGGCCGCCGAACGGTCGATGCTCGCTGCCCTGGATGGCTCCTGCCGGACTCCGATTGCCGGACTCGCCATCGACAACCCGAACGGCGATGGCATGTGGTTCAGGGCGGAGATCGTGATGCCTGATGGCAGCCGTCGTCACGTGACCGAGCGAACCGGGGCGTGGAGCGATGCTGCGGCGCTGGGGCAGGACGCGGGCGAGGAACTGAAGGCACTGGCCGGGCCGGAATTCCTTGCGGCAATCTGATGCGGGTCCTGCTGACACGCCCTGAAGCCGATGCCCGGGCGACGGCGTCGGTTCTGCGTGACCTGGGACATGATGTGATCGTCGATCCGGTACTGGATATCCGTTTCACCGACAGGCTGCGCCCCGACTTCGATGGGGTGGCTCACTGGCTTGCAACCAGTCGCAACGGCGTTCGCGCCCTGGTGCATTTCGATGCGGACCGCTCCGTGCCCCTGCTGGCCGTCGGGTCGAGCACGGCGGCCCTGGCGCGGAAAGCAGGCTTCACCACTGTCCATGATGCGGATGGCGATGTCTCCGACCTCGTCCGGCTGGTCCGCGATCAGGTTCCGGTCGATGGTGGTACCCTGTTTCATGCGGCGGGGTCGGAGGTCTCGGGGGATCTTGCAGCCGCTCTCAGCGGTTTCGGCTATCGCGTTCGGCGACAGGTTCTCTATGCCGCTGTGCCCGCCAGCGCGCTTCGGCCGGAGACGCTGGCGGCGCTGGATGACCATGCCATCGACGCCGTGCTGTTCTATTCCCCCCGGTCTGCAGCCTGTTTTGCGGCGCTGGTTGCGGCATCTGGTAGGCTGGACGAATGCCGGACAATCGCTGCATGCTGCATCAGTCAGCGTGCGGCAGTGGCCTTGCAGAACGTGAGCTTCCGGCGTGTACTGGCGGCACCGCGTCCGAACCAGTCGGACCTGCTGGACCTGTTGCAACAATGCGTATCGTAGACGGACGGGAATTCACTTCATGACCGACAAGGACGACAAGAAGCCGAAGCCCGAGGAGGCCGAGACGCAGGAGACGAAGCCCACCGACGCTGCCGGGACTCCCGAAGGGGACGCAGATGAGGCGGCGGCCGCGTCCACCAGCGAGAATGAGGTCGTGGAAGTCGTTGCCGCAGGTGGTGCAGTCCCTGTTACCGAGGTTGACGCCGACAAGGCAGTCGACGCCGACGCGGCTCAGGAGGGCGATGATCGCGCTGAAACCGCGACCGGGTCGGAAGCCGACACTGCCGACGTCGCGCCACCGCCGCCGCCGCCGCCCGCAGCCGCGCAGCCGCGCAAGCGGGCCGATGGCGGTGCGCGTTTTCTTGCCCTTGTCGCCATCCTGCTGGCGCTGGGTGTCGGGGCCACGACGATCCTGCCGCAGATCAGCGGCGGCGCGGCGGACCGGATCGCTGCCCTGAAGACGGAAGTTGCCAATCTGGCCGACCAGAACCGTGCGCTTGCTGCGCGGGTCGCTGACGCGCCCGCCGCCACGCCTGCCGAAGCGGTTGACCTGTCGGGCGTCGAGGGTCGGCTGGAAGCGCTGGAGGCCGCCCTGGCCGGATCCGCGACGATCGAGGACCGGCTTGCCGCACTTGAGGCCGGGCAGGGAGGTTCTGCCACCCCGGCAGCGATCTCCGAAGCCGATTTCGCAGCCCTGCGCGATGAGGTTGCCGCGCTGGCAGCGACGGTGGCCTCCTTCCGGACCGGAAGTGCGGGCAGCACGGTATCGGCACCGGTCGAGAGTAGCGGCAGCGCGGACACCGAAGCACTGGCGTCCGAGCTGGGCGACCTTGAGCAACGGCTGACTGCCATCGAGGACGGAGCAGGCGACGCCGGTACTGCAGCCCGCGACCTGCGCGCAAGTCTTGATGCGCTGCGCGACCGCATGGCGGCCCTGGCAAGCGAGACCGATGCGCTTTCATCGCGCATCGATGCCGTGGCCGAGGCTGCGGCATCGCAACGGGGCCAGGCTGATGCTGAGGCGGCGCAGAAGGCGGCGCTGGTGCTGGCGCTTGGTCGTCTGCGCGATGTTGCCGCCACCGGTGCCGCATTTCCCGGGGCCTGGAATTCGGTCGTCGAACTGGGGGTCGATCCGGCGGAGCATGCAGTGATTGCGGATGCCGCCCAGCATGGCGTGCCGACGGCGGATGCCCTGCGCCAGCGCTTCCCCGCCGCGGCGGATGCCGCGCTGACGGCGGAACGGATCGGCGGGGATGACACATGGTACGGTGCGGCGTTCCAGCGTCTGGGCAATCTGGTCAGTGTGCGCCGGGTTGGCGAGGTCGAGGGGACCGGCGTCGAAGCCATCGTGACCCGTGCCGAATATCGCCTGCAGGAGGGCAATCTGGAGGCTGCGCTTGCCGAACTGGATGGTCTGAGCGGACCACCGGCGGAAGCCGTTGCCTCCTGGCGCGTGGCTGCAGAGCAGCGGCTGAAACTGGAGCAGGCCATCCGGGCCCTGCAACAGGATGTCTTCCAGAACATGTCGCAGGGGAACTGACCGGTGATCCGCTTCATCATCCTGTTCGCCTTCGTCATTCTGGTGGCCGTTGGCGCGGCCTGGCTGGCTGATCATCCGGGCAGCATCGCGCTCGCCTGGGCCGGCTGGCGCATCGAGACCTCGATCCCTGTCCTGGTGTTGCTGCTGCTGGTGCTGATGGGCGCTTCGGCGCTGATCTATCGCCTGTGGCTCTGGCTGGTCGGCAGTCCGGGACGTATCGGCTCCGCCCTGCGCGGCAACCGCAAGGAAAAGGGCTACAAGGCCCTGACGGAGGGCATGGCCGCCATCGCGGCCGGAGAGGCGCAGGTGGCCTCCCGCGCTGCGGAACAGGCGGAGAAGCTGCTGAATGGCCCGCCGATGGCCCAGTTGCTTCGGGCGCAGGCTGCACAGCTCGCGGGCGACGACAAGACGGCGGAGAAATACTTCCGCGCCATGCTGGATACCAAGGAGACGGAGCTGGTGGCGCTGCGCGGCCTGCTGATCCAGGCGGGTCGTCTGGGTGACCACGAACAGGCCCTGGCGCTGGCCATGCGGGCACGCAATCTGCGTCCCGGCGCAGGCTGGGCCGTCCGGTCGCTGTTCGATCTCCAGGTCTCGGCCGAGGACTGGACTGCCGCCTCCCAGACCGTCGCAGGCGGGCAGCTGGCCGGTGTCTACACGCGGGAGAATGCGGGACACAAGCTGGCGGTGCTCTATACCGCCGATGCACTGGCCAAGGAGGCCGCCGGACAGCGTCGCGAAGCGCTGACGCACGCCACGGATGCCCTGAAACAGGATCCCGCGCATGTGCCTGCCGCAGTGCTGGAGGCGCGCCTGCTCGCCGCATCGGGCAAGGAGCGTAAGGCCAACCGGCACCTGACCTCAGCCTGGCAGCAGACCCGTCATCCTGCCATTGCCGAGGCGTTCCTGGCACTGAAGCCCGGGGAGAGTCCTGCGGCGCGGCTGGCGCGCTTCGAGACGCTGCACAAGTCGACGCCCGGGGATGAGGAAAGCCTGCTGGTGCTGGCGCGACTGGCGCTGGAGGCCGACGACCTGATGAAGGCCAACGAGGCAGCACAGCGCGCCAACGACAAGGCTGAAACGATCGATCAGCGCCATTGTCGCCTGATGGTCAGTCTGGCGGAGCGGTCCGGCGACGGTGCCGGGAAGGCGCGGGAATGGCTGATGCGCCTTGCGGACGCGCCCGCCGCGCCACACTGGCAGTGCGACAGTTGCGGCGAGACGCCTGCCGACTGGCACCCCCGCTGTCCCCGCTGCAACACCTTCGACAGCCTGAGCTGGCGCTCCGTGCAACCCTCTGCCGACACGGTCCTGCTGGTCGATGAGGTGAAGCAGGATGCCGACGGGGCACCGGAGGAAGTGCCCGTGGAAACCGTCGCCCGCTGAGCCGCGACCTGACCGGACGGAAATCCATGCATATCGACAGCCTTGACCATCTTGTCCTGACGGTGGCCTCCATCCCCGCGACTGTCCGCTTCTATACGGAGGCCCTGGGCATGCAGGTGGAAACCTTCGGACAGGGACGGACCGCCCTGCGTTTCGGCAACCAGAAGATCAACCTGCACGAGGCGGGCAGGGAGTTCGAGCCGAAGGCCGACCGCCCGACACCGGGATCGGGCGACCTCTGTTTCCTCACCACAGTCCCCCTGGCAGACGTCCTGGCACATCTGGAAGCACTTGGTGTTCCTGTGCTGGAGGGGCCGGTTCAGCGTACCGGGGCCAGCGCGCCGATCCTGTCCCTCTATCTCAGGGACCCGGACGGGAACCTGATCGAGGTGTCGAACATTCTCGATTCCGACCCGACAGTAGACCGGCGCTGATGGTTCGTGTCCAGACGGCCCTGGGGCTTCTGATCGCCCTCACGCTTCCGTTCGTGCTGGAGGACTATGACCTCTATCGCTTCACGGACGCGATTGTCTTCGCCATCGCCATTCTGGGGCTGAACCTGCTGACCGGGATCAGCGGGCAGTTCTCCATCGGTCACAGCGCGTTCTTCGCCATCGGTGCCTATACGGTGGCGATGCTGACCACCGAATGGGGCATGTCCCCCTATCTGGCACTGCCCTTCGGCGCGGTATCGGGTTTCGTCTTCGGCTTCCTGTTCGGCTGGCCGGCCCTGCGGTTCAGCACCGTGCATCTGGCGCTGGCCACCTGGGGACTCGCCCTGGTGGTGCCGCGTATCCTGAAGGCCCCGCCATTCGACCAGTTCACCGGCGGGGTGCAGGGCATCTATCTGGATCGTCCCGGGGCACCGTTCGGCCTGCCACTGTCCGATGACCAGTGGTGGTACCTGGTGTCGCTGCTGATCGTTGTGCTGTCGGCCTTCCTGATCGGCAATCTGATGCACGGCCGCATCGGGCGGGCGCTCAGGGCGCTGCGCGACCACCCGGATGCGGCGAAGACCATGGGGATCAATGTCGCCCTGTTCCGGACCACGGCCTTTGGCGTGTCGGGTGCCGCGGCGGGACTGGCCGGCGGGCTCGCCGGGCTGCTGGCGGATTTCGTGGCGCCGGATACCTACACGATCTTTCTGGGGATTGCCCTGCTGATCGGGGCAGTGGCGGGGGGCATCGATACCTTGCGGGGCGCGTTCGTCGGCGGCCTGATCGTCGAATTCCTCCCCGATGCGGCCGGGATCATCTCGAAGTCCATCTCCTTTCCGGTCTATGGGCTGCTGCTGATCGCGCTGGTGATGCTGATGCCGCATGGTGTCGTACCGGGCCTGGACCGGCTCTGGCAGCGCCTCTCCGGCGACCGCGGTCAACGCCCGCCACCACCGCTTTCATGAAGCTGTCATTTTTCCTGAGAGCAGGGGTTCACAAGCCGGGGCACAGGGGCTATATCACCGCTCCCGGCAACGCGGTTCCAACCGCTCGCCAGGCACCTTGACGCGGGGTGGAGCAGCCCGGTAGCTCGTCAGGCTCATAACCTGAAGGTCGCAGGTTCAAATCCTGCCCCCGCAACCACTTTTACCGAACGGGCCGTTCTCTCATCGAGGGCGGCCCGTTTGCTTTGTGGTTCCGGTGCATCGGTCAAGGCGGCCATCTCGACGATGTTGCCGACGCGGCCAGTGGACCAGCCGTCGCTTCGACCCGACCCGCTTGGGGGCACGAGAGTCTGGTCAACCAGCTCTCGCAGGATCTCTCCAGCAAGGGTTCACGCGAGACATGCGCGAGCTCAAGGCGATGCAGAGTTGGGGGAGCAGGGCACCCCGCCATCCACGATCACTTCAACCTCGACCGCTATCTCAGCCGCCGACCCGACTTCAAGCGGCGCTACGATGCAATGGTCGCGGACTGGCGACAGATCACGGCCTGAAACCTTGGCCCCTCAGCAATCGCCGCGTCCGGGTAGAATTGCTCCGACAATGCCCTCGAGGCTATCCCCACAGCTCTTTGTCCACTGGCTCAACGCCAGTTGTCCCTGCGACTGTGCATCGCCGCATCACGCGCCGATACTTGTCGATCTGATACCCGGTCAGTCGATGCAGGGTCGACCGGTTGTCCCACAGAAGCAGGTCTTTCCTCTGCCAGCGATGCCGGTACACATTGCCGATAGTGGTCAACCGCGTTTCCAGTTCACGAACTTGGTGTCGGCTGCTTGCAACGTCCTCCCCTTCCAGATGCGAGACGTGGCCGCCCAGAAAGACCGAATGTCGACCGTCGGGCAGGCGTCTCAGGACGGGATGCACGGTATCGGGCACCTTTGCCAGTTCCTCCGCGCTCAGTGGAGGAAGTCTTCCAGGGTTGGCCGAGCGACTGTAGGCATAGGAATGCACCGCGGCCCGACGCGACAGAGCCTCAAGTTCGGTCGGGTCGAGGGATTCGAACGCGGCGATCATGTTGGCGAATTCGGTATCACCACCCTCTGGTGGTACGTCCAGCGCGTACAGGATCGTGGCGAGACACGGAACGTGGCGGAAGCTGGAGTCGGTGTGCCAGCGAGATGTCCCGCGCAGAAACACAGCCTGTGGATCGTCATTGGGCGTCAATGATCCATCAGGACGGACATTGCTGAGATTGAATATCTCCGGGTGTGCGGGATGCCGCTTCTCGGGTTCTGGCAGTATCTCCAGTTCCCCGAACAGTCGGCAGAAGGCCACGAACTCGGCATCGGTCAGATCCTGACCGCGAAACAGCAGGACCTGCCAGTCCGACAGAGCCTTCTTCAGCGTCAGAGCAAGCGCTGCGTCTCCGCAGTTCCTGCAATCGAAATCGAAGACGCGTGCGCCAAACGATTCATGAAGCGGCTCGAAACGCACGGCTGTACCTCCAGTATTGTCATGCTCCGGTCCCCCGCATAGCGTGCGGTCAACAAACTGCAAAGGGCGAAAGCAAATGATTCTGCGTCAGGCGATATTCATTGGTTCTGTTGTCGAGGACCGACAAGCGGATTTTGACGCCCACGTTGTCTCCACTGTGCTGCCATTGCTGAGGCAACTGCCGGGAGTCACCTCTGCCGAAGCCCTGAGAACTCGCGAAGCCGAAGCCGGAGCCCCCGACATCTACCAGATATACCAGCTTCGTTTCCCTGACCTGACGGCGATGAAGATGATGCTGGATAGCCCGGAGAGAATGCAGGTGCATGACGCGATGGCGGTGATTCTGCCCTGGTTCGAGGGCAGCATCTTTCATCTCGTCTCGGAGACCAGCGAGAACGGTTAGCGCCTCATGGGACGTCCACCGGGCAGGCACACCTGCCCGGTGGACGTCTGGCGAGACTACTTCAAGTACTGGTCAGGGACGTCGTAACCGAGTGACTCGATGAACCGGAAATGATCCTTCAGCACGGCTGCGTATTCCGGTGCGTCTTCGGTATAGATCTCGGCAACGACCTTCATGCGGGCCTCTTCCAGCTTGCGCATGTCATCGGCAGACCATTCGATGATCTCGATACCAGCATCGCGGAGCTTCTGGAAGGTCACCTGCTCTTCGGCCTTCACCTTCATCCAGTAGGACATGCCAACCTCCGCAAGTGCGGCGTTGACAATGTTCTTGAGGTGGTCCGGAAGACTGTTCCATGCCTCAAGGTTGACGATCCAGTCGTAGGTAGCACCGCCGGAGTAACTGGGTGTGATGACGTACTTGGAGACTTCATGGAGTCCAAAGCCGTAGTTCACTGTCAGTGTGGTCCACTCGGCCGCGTCGACAACACCACGCTGCAGTCCCTGGTAGACATCGCCACCTGACATGGAGACCGGCGCCGCACCAAGAAGGGCGAAGCTGCGTGATGCCACGCCGCCGGAACGAATCTTCAGTCCTTTCAGATCCTCGACACTGCGGAGGGGCACATTCGACCAGATGTGTTCACCGGAAACCGGCGTCACGCCGAGATGGTACAGATTGTCATCTACAAGGGCGTCCCGATAGATCTTGGCACCACCCTGATCATACCACATCGCAGCCTGGAGCCGGTCGGCATTGACCGGCCATTCGTTTGCCGAACGGAACACCTTGTCCTTCGAAGCGTACAGTTGCATGTAGCTGTGCCACACCTCGAACACACCCCGGCCGACCGCCGTGCCTGCCTCAAGTTCGCCGGCAAGCACGCCGGAACCGAAAACCTTGATCTCAAGCTTGCCTTCGGACAGTTCGTTGACGCGATCCGCGAACGCCTTGGCCAGATCGTCATATTCGGAGGTGTTCGGGGCAGCGATCGTCTGCATCCGCCAGGTGATCTTGTCCTGCGCCTGAGCGGCAGCAGCTATAGACATCATGCCGCCGGCCACCAAGCCGCATAGTGCAGTCTTCATGAGCAGTTTCATCGGTTCTCCTCCCAGTTGATGCCACACTTGGGTGCGGCGTTTTCCGGACATTGGTTCAGTGTCCGGATCGCTGTCGGCTGCTAGGGCAACAAGGCCTCCGGCAACCATGTAATGATCTCGGGAAAGGCAATGCACAGCAACAATCCTAACGCCTGAAGTGCCACGAACGGTGGTACCGCCCTGTACAAATCGATGGTCAGAATGGACTTTGGCGCCACGGATTTCAGGATGAAGAGATTGTATCCGAATGGCGGTGTCAGATATGCCATCTCAAGGTTGATGATCACCAGTGCGCCAAACCAGATCGGATTGAAACCCATTGTCTCGACGATCGGCAGAAAGATCGGCACCGTCAGGAAGATGATGCCCACAGGATCCATGATCATGCCCAGCAGAAAGATGATCAGCATCATGGCGAAGATGACCTGCCACTTGCCGACGCCCGCGATCTCGATCAGATCCTTCACGAACTGGTCGCCACCCAGACCCGCATAGACTGAAACGAACAGAAGCGAACTGATCGCGATCCACATGACCATGGTGGAGGACAGCAGCGTCTGGCGACAGGCGTCCTTCAGTGCCTCCAGCGTCAGCCGCCGGTTGCCGGCGGCCACGAGCAGACTGCCAAACGCGCCGACGGCTGCCGACTCGGTCGGACTGGCGATCCCGGCAAAAAGCGATCCCAGCACACCAAGTACCAACAGCGTGGCAGGCAGCACGACCTTCAGGCTTACCAGCTTGTCCCGCAACGTGATCTGCCGCCGTTCCTCGATCGGAATGGGCGGGCCCAGGTCCTTGTTGATGCCGCACCTGATCGCGACATAGACGATGAACAGCCCCATCAGCAGAAGTCCGGGCGTGGCCCCGGCCAGAAACATCTTTCCGACCGAGAGGTTGGCCATGCTGGAGAAGATGATGGCCAGCAGACTGGGCGGTATGAGCTGCCCAAGCGCGCCGCCGGACAGGATGGTTCCGACCGCAATGTTCTTGTCGTAACCCCGTTTCAGCATCGCCGGCAGTGCGATCGTGCCCATGGTCACGACGCCGACGGCGCTGACACCGCTCATGGCAGCAATCAGGGCGCAGATGATGACCGTACCAATGGCGAGGCCACCACGCAGCGGTCCCATCCATTTGTACATGGCATCGTAGAAGTCATCCGCGATCCCGGATTTTGCAAGGACGTTCGCCATGAACAGGAAGAAGGGGACCGATATCAGCGTATAATTGAAGATCATGTCGGCGATCTTGCTGCCGACAAGGAATAGGCTGGCCGGTCCCCAGAAGAAGTAGGTTGCCACCAGACTGACCGTGCCGAGGGCAAAGGCCAGCGGCACTCCGAGAAAAATGGTGAGCAGCAGGCCGACGAACAACAGGAGCGTTATGTATTCGATCCCGAGTTCAGTCATGTTCCCGCATCTTTCCGAACTCACGGTACATCTGAGACAATCCCTGCAGGATCATGAGTATCGCAGCAAGCGGGATCATTGATATTACGGGGTAGATATAGGGACTCCAGACAGAGAAACGTTGTTCCTCGATTTCTATCGATTCCAGTGCCTTCTGGCCGCCATAGTAGAGAACAACGGCGCAATAGAAGAAGACAAAGAACAAGGCGAAAATCTTCATTGCCGAAACGGTGCGGGGACGGGCATACATGTAGGCGATTTCCACCCGCACATGGCCGTCTTCCCTGAGCGTGTAGCCGGCACCGAGAAGAAACATGAACCCGAACATGATCTGTGCCGACTCCAGCGCCCAGATTGTGGGTGCCGTGAATACGTAGCGCAGGATCACTTCCAGAAGGATCACCGCGATCATCGGCAGGGTCAGGAACGAGACTGTCACCCCGACAAAGCCATTGATCCGGTCAATGATGTGAGCAACCTGGTTGAGCATCATACGGCCTGACTTGCAGCGTAGCCGGATGCGCCGGGATACCCCTTCACGCTGATCCGGTGCATGATCCTCGTGTTGCTCTGATTGCTGGCCACATCCATCACCGCCGCTGCGTGCATGGTCACCATGGTGTCCCAGATGAACAGGTCATCGACCCTGTAGTGCTGGGTGATGGTGTATTTCGGTTGGGTACAATGGACCTTCAGTTCATCCAGCAGGGCCGTCGCTTCATCATTGGGCATTCCAACGATGCCGCGAGCGCTGGCAGCGACCGCATACAGGCATTTCTCGCCACTGACAGGATGGCGCTTGACCAGTTCGTGTTCGACTTCCGGTACCCGCGCCTTCTGCTCCGGCTTCAGCTTTCCTGCATCGTGTTCGGCACCTGCATCCCGGTTGCCATAACGGTGTCGGACGGTAAGCCCCTCCAGGAAACGTCGGCGGGACTCCGGCAGATCGCGAAACGCCGCGACCATGTCGCAGAGGTAGGTCTCGCCGCCCTGCACCGGCACCGACCTGGCGTAGAGCATCGTCGCGCTGGCGTGGTCAGGTTCGTATGAATTGTCAGTATGCCAGAAGGCTGCTCCGTTATGTCCGTTCGGCTTGCTCTCGTCCTCGACTATGTTTGTCAGAAGCAGGATCTCCGGATGACCTTCCAGGCGCAGATGCTCTAGTACATGGGGATGCGGTCTGCCGAAGATCATCGAGAACCGGACGAAATCATCGGGCTGGATCTTCTGATCTGGAAATCGGAGTGCACGGTGCCTGGGCAGGGCATCGCGCAATTCCCCAACCTCGGTGGGCGACAGGGGAACAGACAGATCGATGTCAGTAACCTCGGCACCGAACGCCTGTCCGGCGACCGCCTCAATCGTGGTCATGGCTCCCTCCCCTTGCAGAGCGGCGAAATCACACCACTCTGTAACAGGAGACATCGTAGCGGCTGGTTCGCCGACACAGCAAAGCAAAATTGAGAAGCTGCCATGCAGAGCGCTGCATTGACCCAACGGGACACTGCGGTGCAAATGAGTGCAACAGAAATGCAGGGGGGAGATCTATGCGGCACAATCCGGTGAAAGAACGACTTGCCAAGGGCGAAACAGTGTTCGGGACGATGATGTTCGAGTTCCTGAGTCCCGGACTGCCACAGATACTCGCCGAGTCGGGGGCAGACTTCGTGTTCTACGATCTTGAGCATTCGGGATTCTCGATTGGCGAGATGAAGACCCAGTTCGCTCTGTGCCGTGGCCTTGGCGTTGTGCCCTTCGCCCGTCCGCCCGGCAAGGACTATCAGTTCACAGCGCGGCTGCTGGATTCCGGCGCCTTCGGAATGCTGTACCAGATGGTTGAAAGTGCTGACGAAGCGCGAGAGCTCGTTCGCTGGAACAGGTATCCCCCGCATGGAATCCGCGGTGCAATCTTCGGCGGTGCCCATGATGATTACACGGCGGGGGACATGGCCGAGAAAGCCCGTCAGGCCGAGGAAAGAACGATGACGACCGTGCTGATCGAGACTGCGGCCGGACTTGAGAACGTGGAGGAAATCATGGCTGTGGAAGGCGTGGATGCCGCCCACCTTGGCCATGCGGACCTGTCATTGTCGCTGGGGATACCCGGACAGTTCGACCATCCGGACCTGCAGCGTGGCATAGATGCGATCGTCAACGCCGCCGAACGGAACGGCAAGACTGCGGCGACCCTCGCCCCAACGCCTGAATGGGGTTACGATTTCATGAAACGCGGTTACCGGATGATGTCGTACAGCTATGATATCGGCCTGTTTGCCAACAGCCTTTCGGCCGGCATCACGGACCTTCGGAACGCAGCAGAATCCTGATGAGGGAGAATTCGAAAATGCAATTGACCGATGCACAGATCGAGACTTTCCGCGACAAAGGCTGGATTGTCATTCCAAACGCTTTCGATGCCACCGAAGTTTCCGTGCTCAACGATGCGGTGAAGGCCGTGACCGAACATGACGGGCCGGAAGTCGCGCGCGAGCCGGATGGCGCGCCGCACGTGGTCTATGGCATGCATCTGCTTGATGACCGATTTGCGGCACTGGCCCGCCATCCGAACATTGTGGATACATCGGAAGCATTGCTCGACTCGAAGGTCTTCGTTCATCAGAGCCGGGTCAACGTCAAGCAGATCGATGGATCCATTGTGAAATGGCATCAGGACTTCGGCACATATCATCGGGTCGACGGACTGCCTGATCCCCGAGGCATCATGGTCGGCGTGTTTTTGAATGACGTGAACTCGTGCAATGCTCCTGTTCTCGGCATTCCGGGCTCGCACAGGCACGGCATCGTGTCCAGGGCGTTCCAGGATCCCACCTCCGAAGATTTTGAAACCGTATCGAAATACCGTTTCGACATTCCGCGGGAAACCATCGCCAGCCTGGTCGCTGAACATGGTCTGGAAGCAATCGAGGGGCCGGCGGGATCGCTTCTGCTGATGGACATGACGGTGGTGCATGGCTCTTCAGTCAATATCACACCGCTTCGTCGGGTTATTCTCTATCTGAATGTCAGCGCGGTCGATAACCGGGGAGAGACGTATGAGCGCCCGGAATATTATGCCGCCAGGGACTTCTCACCACTGGTCTCGGCGGGCGATGACTGCCTGAAATCCTTCGCAGCCTGACCATTCGCGCTGGGCAACACGGGGGAGCCGTCGCATGGACCTCGGCAAGGGCGATATCGTTGGCCGTATCCATGGCAAAGGTCACAAAGGTCGAAGAGCAAAGCCGCAAGGTCCGGTTACTTCAACCCGGGGCCGCAAGGAAGGCGCCTAGCTGATTAGTCCCACGGTGTGATGGAGTGATGCCATCGCAGGATAGCGTGATCGACGTGCAAGTAACGTCGGCTTCGTGCCCCCGCAACCACTTTTACCGAACGGGTCGTTCTCTCATCGAGGGCGGCCCGTTTGGTTTTTGCTTCCGGTGCATTGGCCAGGCGACCATCTCGACGATGTTGCCGAAGAGTTCAATGGACCAGCCATCGTTTCGATCCGAGCCGCATGGGACACGATGATGTGACCCCCGGCTTCCCGACAGCCGGGACCAGAGCCAGGCCGTTCTTGCTACGCTCCCCGAGTGGAAAGCCTCATTTCTTTTTCCGGCGCGTGGAATCATCGATCGGGCGCGGTTCCCGGTAATAGCTCGGCAGCGACCAGCCGAACACGATGGCCAGACCGCGTACGACGAAGGTGACCACAAAGGCGCAGATCGCTGCATCGAAGCGTTCGAGGGCAAGGGACGACAGAATGACATAGGTCGATCCCCCCAGCAGCGCGGCCAGCACGTAGATTTCGCGGCGCAGGATGATGGATTGCTCATTTCCGACGACATCGCGCACGATCCCGCCGAAAGAGGTGGCCCGACAAATCTGGACAGTTGAGTTAGGTGGATTTTCTGCTCCCAATCCGGCAGCGTTGCCGGGACGAAGGAGCGAAGATGACAAGACGACCCAGGCGGAACCACAGCCCTGCCTTCAAAGCGAAAGTCGCATTGGCGGCGCTGAAGGGCGACAGGACGATGAGCGAGCTGGCGACGCAGTTCGACCTGCATCCCAATCAGATCAAGCAGTGGAAGGATCAGCTGCTTGAGGGCGTAACGGGTGTCTTCGATGACACGCCAAAGGCCGCGAAAGAGCCGCAGATCGACGTAAAGTCCCTGCACGCGAAGATTGGCCAGCTGGCGCTGGAAAACGATTTTTTAGAGGGCGCGCTCGACAAGGCCGGTCTGTTGCCGAGCGCAAGGAAATGACGGGCCCGGACCACAGGCTGAGCCTGACACGGCAAGCCCGGCTTCTCGGGATCAGCCGGGGCAGCCTGTATTACGCGCCGCGCCCGACCAGTGCGGCGGACCTCAAGCTTATGCGCAGAATTGACGAGTTGCACATGGACTACCCGTTCGCGGGCAGCCGTATGATGAAAGGGTTGCTGCGGCAGGAAGGCTTCACGGCCGGGCGGCTGCACGTGGCAACCTGCATGAAAACGATGGGCATTGAGGCGCTCTATCGCAGACCGAACACCAGCAAGCCTGCGCCCGGTCACAGGATCTATCCCTACCTGCTGCGCAAGCTGGCCGTGACGCAGCCCAATCAGGTCTGGGCCATGGATATTACCTACATTCCCATGGCCCGAGGGTTCGTCTATCTGGTCGCCGTTCTGGACTGGTTCAGCCGCAAGGTTCTGGCCTGGCGGCTGTCGGTGACGCTGGAAACAGCGCCGTGTCTGGAGGCCTTGAATGATGCCCTGCGCAGATATGGCAAGCCGGAGATCATGAACTCGGACCAAGGATCACAGTTCACGTCCATTGACTTCATCAAGGCGCTGAAGGACGCCGACATCCAGATCAGCATGGATGGCAAGGGCGCTTGGCGCGATAACGTGTTTGTCGAACGGCTCTGGCGCAGCGTCAAATACGAGGAGGTCTATCTGCACGCCTATGAAAGCGTGTCAGCCGCCCGACAGGGCATCGACCGATACCTGGCCTTCTACAACACAAGGAGACCGCATTCATCGCTGGAAGGGCAAACGCCCGATCAGGCATATCACATCAAGTTGCAACCAATCCCGGTGGCGGCATAACCAAGCGGAAAATCCACCTAAGAAACGGCTCGAAACTGTTCAAACGAACCGAACCACCTCTCTGTTCCGATTGTCGCCGTTTTCACGAGGAAGTCTATCCGGCGCTGACGGAGGAGTGGGTTTTCTCCGGCAAGGTGCGGTTCGTCCTCCGCGAATATCCGCTGGACCGTTACGCCCTTCAGGCGTCCATGTTGGCGCGATGCAGCGGCGAGCAGAACTTCTTCGGCGTCGTCGATGTGTTGTTCGAGCGTCAGCCAAGCTGGTCCAAGATCGCTAACCCGACGGCGGCGTTGCGCCAGATCGGCATGCAGTTTGGTGTGTCCGGTCAGGCTTTCGATGCCTGCATGGCAGATGAGTCACTTGTCGACATGATTCTGTCTTCGCGGCTGGAGGGGCATCAACGCATGCGGGTTACCAGTACGCCGACTCTCTTTGTCAACGGCCAGATGGTTTCCAACCCCATGGACTATTCGGAGATCTCGGGTCGAATTCGCAGCGCATTGCAACGTTAGGGGCCATGACAGCAGTGAGTTTCGGCAGTTCACTGCTGTCTACCCTTGTCCCGCCGAGCAGGTAGACGAGGGGCCTGTGTCCCTTGGCAGGCCTGACTGTGCCGGGCTTGTCGAATGTCGGCTTCAGATTGACCTGACCGGGCGCGATCGATTTGCGGCGCACGGAGCGCTATATGTCGGAGACGTCCTGTGCGAAGGGGAGGAAAAGCACGATGACGGCGACCGGCGATGGGGCGACGACGCCGCGGATCCTGCCACTGCTGATGTTGTTGTTCGCAGTCGGTGACCTGTCGACCTCACTGCTGGTGCCGAGCCTCCCCGGAATTGCCCGCGAGTTCGGTACGCCCAATGTCACCGCCCAGCTTGCGATCTCCGGTTTCGCGGTGGCGTTCGGCCTCGGGCAGTTGCTGATGGGGCCGCTTTCCGACGCATTCGGCCGACGGCCGGTGCTGATCGGTGGGCTGATGCTGTTCGGCATCGGCTCGGTTCTGGCTGCGCTCGCCCCTGGTATCGGAGTGCTGATCGCCGGTCGCATCGTCCAGGGCGCCGGTGCCAGCGCCGGGTACGTGCTGGCCCGCGCGGTCGTGCGTGACATCGCGACCGATGACCGCCAGACCGCCCGGATGATGGCGCCGCTGTTCATTTCCAGCGGCACGATGATGATCTGCGGCCCGCTGATCGGCGAGGCGCTGATACCCCATGGCGGCTGGCAGGCCGCGATCCTCGCCGGGCTGCTGGTCGCCGGTTTTGCCTGCGCCTGGCTGGTCGCGAGCTTTCGCGAGACACTGACGGAGCGGACGACGGGTGGGCTGAACCCGATCCGCATGGCCCGAACCTATTCCGGCCTGTTCGTCCATGGGCGCTATTTCGCCTACCTCTTCACGCACTGCTGTGCCTATGGCGCGAGCTATACCTTCATCGCCAACGCGCCCTTCATTGACCTGGCGAACGGTCAGGCCGGGCCGCTTGGCCTTGGTATCAGCGTTGGCGTGGTGATGGCCGGCTTCCTGAGCGGATTGCTGATCGCCCGTCGGCTGGCTGGGTCGATCGGTGTGCCCCAGGGCGCGCACTATTTCGTCATTGCCTCGATTGTTCCGGTACTGGTGCAGGTCGCGCTCCATCAGGCGGGCATGCTGCACCAGTACGCCTACCTGGCGCTGGAGTTCCTGACCATCGCACTGCTTGGCGGCATGGCCCCGTTCACAGCCGCCGGCGTCGTGATCGAGGCGCCGGGCCGTGCCGGATCGGGCGCCGCACTGCTCGGCGCCTCCCAGATGCTCACTGTCGCCAGCGTCATCGTCGTCGTCGGTTTGCTGAACGACGGCACCATGCTGCCGCTGGCACTGATGCAGATCGCGTTGCTGGTCGCCGCGGTTATCGGCTTCCGACTGACCTACGGACCGATCCCGAAGGCAACATGACGCTTCCCACAGGACAACGCGCGAAATCGGATATGCGGATGATCCGCGCGGTGTTGGACATGATGACTACCGACCGCGCGGCTCGGTGCAGGTTCGCAAGGGTCGAGCCATTGCCGTGGTTTGCGAATAGCCCGTTCCGGATCCAGACTGAGACCGGCGAAGAACGATCTGGTGAAGCTGTTCAGCCAGGTTCTGACCGGGCGGTATCGGGTGGGAATGCTGGGCTTTCTGGTTTGGGGCCAAGCAGATTGGCGTATGGTCGCGGATGTGTCGGGAAGGATGAAACGTGGACGGAATGGAACTGCTTGCGGACCTTCACCGCAGCGCCAGGCGGCAGGGACCGGGTGGCGACGACGAAACGCGTCTCGCCATCAGGCTCTCGGGACTTGCCGGTATCAGGGACATCCGGATCGCGGATATCGGCTGTGGCTGCGGTGCCTCAGCCCTGATACTTGCCGGTGAGCTCGATGCCACAGTCACCGCAGTGGATTTCCTGCCGGTGTTTCTCGCCGAGCTTGAGACAGCCGCCAGGCGCGCGAATCTCGGTGATCGCATCAGGCCCCTGAACGTTTCCATGGAAGCGCTTCCCTTCGAGGATGGGCAGTTCGATGCGATCTGGTCAGAGGGTGCGGTCTACAGCATGGGGTTTGCCAACGGTGTGAGATCCTGGCGACGTTTCCTCAAGCCTGGCGGCATATTGGCCGTTTCCGAGTTGACCTGGCTCACGAGCGACAGGCCGACCGACCTGCAGGAACACTGGCAGCGGGAATATCCCGAGGTAGGCACTGCAGCCGAGAAGCTGGCTGTTCTCGAAGCCAGCGGCTACGCACCCGTCGGCTATTTCGTGCTGCCGGAGCATTGCTGGATGGACAATTACTACACGCCGATGCGCCGCAGGTTCCGGGCATTCCTTGACCGAAACGGCAATACGGCTGAGGCCGTTGCCTTGGTCGAGGCTGAGGAAATCGAGATATCCCTCTACGAGAAATTCTCCGATTACATCAGCTACGGCTTCTACATTGCCCGGCGCGCATAGATGCTGTGATACCAATGGCGCACGCTATCCGGCCAGTCGGCCCGCTACAGGAGAACAGTCAATGACCGAGCGATCCATGGAGCTTCAGGCATTCATCGACGCGGCTGCCATGGCCTTTGCCGGGCGGGCCGGGGAGGGGCGGTCGCAGGCATCGGTCTCGGAGTGCTTTGCCGCACTGGCGCGCCCGAGGGGCATGGCGTCAGGGGCAGGTGAGCGTCTGCCGACATGCGAAAGGTATCTCGACATGGCGACCGACCCGGATCGCCTTGACGACGAGGATCTCGTGCGGCTCGCCGTTGCGTTCCGGCGTATCGAACCGGCGCTCGTCTGGGGCAGGCGGTCGGTCAGGGGACTCAACGCCGAAGAGGGTTTCACCGACGGGCACGCGAACGCCATGGTCCTGGGTCCCAGCGGTATCGAACGACGAACCGACGTCTGGCTGGGTGTCTCGCTGGTCGCGCCGCACGTGCGTTACCCGGACCATGACCATCCGCCGGAGGAGACCTATCTGGTGATGACCTCAGGGGAGTTCATGCAGGAAGGAGGTCCCTGGTTCGAGCCGGGAACAGGTGGTTCCCTGTACAACCGACCGGGCAGCCTTCATGCCATGCGTGCGGGCTCTGAACCGCTCTTTGCCTTCTGGCTGCTGCAAAGCAGGGCACCGGATGTCGCATGATGCTTCAGCGGCATCCGGCTGATCGACGGATGCGGAATGCGTGGAGGGACATTGGCAGGTCCGTCCACGCACCGCTGATCAGAACAGGCTGAAACGGTAGCCGATGCCGACACCGACAATCACGGGATTGATGTCGAGTGTCGTCCTCTGCACGCCGATGTTGGCGGTGCGCAGGGTGACATCGGTGCTGATACGGACGTACTTCACATCGACATTGAGGAACAGGTTCTCTGCAATGCGATAGTCGAGGCCTGCCTGCACGGCCAGCCCGAAGGAATCCTCCGCTTCCACCTTTGTCGCGCCGACCGCGTTGATCAGCGCCCCGTCCGCATCCTCTCCGTAGAACATGGTGTAGTTCAGTCCCGCACCGAGATATGGCTGAAAATCGCCACCGGGATTGAAGTGATACTGCAGGGTCAGCGTTGGCGGCAGCAGCCAGGCGCTGGCGGCGTTGCCCAGGTTCGCGATGCCGCCCCGGCCCTCGATCTGATGCCGGGTCGTGGCCAGGATCAGTTCCGCCGCGATGTTGTCCGAGAAGAAGTAGGTGAAATCAAGCTCCGGCACGACCGCGTTGCCGGCACGCAGTTGCGAATTCCCAAGCGTCGGCTGAATGCCGTTCGATTCTGCGGTTGGCAGCACTGCGATGCCTCTGATGCGAACCCCCAGATCGCCAGCCTCCGCCTGCGCGGGACGCGCCATCAGCGAAGCGCCAACGAAAAGTGCGGTGACAGACAGGATTGCAGCTATTGCTCGTCTCATTGTCGCGGCTCCAGATATCGATTGCCTTGATTGGCTCAGATTTCATTCTGGTTCCGGGACGGCTCCGGGTTCTTGATGTGGGTCAAGTCGCCGGAATTTTTGACGATTTTCAGGAGATTCTTGCGCGCTGGGTGAGGCGTGGCCGGCGCGCTTGAATGTCTGCTGTCAGCGCAAATGTACCCGCATCGCCAGGATCGGCAACGAGACTGCCATCGTTCTGGATCCCGACCGGCTGGTGCAGGCGTGCTTCCACTCCGAGCTCGAATCTTGCTGATCCGGGGCAATCAAGGCATGCATTGGAGGGCACAGAACCATGTCGCTTGAGAAGGAACTCAGACCTTACATCGATGCACTGGTCGACCGGAAGCATCCGCTTGGCACGATCGAGTTGCGGGGCTTCGTCAACAAGCTTTCCAGTATCGCCGTCGACTACAGCAAGCGAGGCGGGAAGAGCAAGACCGACTCCGCACAGGCGGAACTTTCTGCGGATGACCGCTCGTATCTGGAGCGCCAGATCAATCTGAGTCTGGAGAAGCTTGCAAGTTCGGCCGATGCGATTCTGGAGGCTGTCGACAGTCTCTCCGACGCGGCGGGAGACAGGAAGAAGACGCAGGCTGCCAGCAGCAAGATCGTTCAGGCGTTTGATTTCCAAGACCTCGTTGGGCAGAGGCTGCTGGAGATGCGTCGCCGACTTTCGGAACCGGATCAGTGGCCGCCGTGCTGCCCCGGGGGCTTCCGGTCCAGGCCTGGACATGACGGTGGATCAGGAAATGGTCGACAAGCTGATGGCCGATTGATCCGGAGCCGAGGCCTGATCTGGTCCGATGGCCAGATGCTGGCCATTCAGAGGCCCAGGTGGCAAGGCCGCCAATCCCTCTGAAGTACGGACAGCATCTGCATCAGTGGATCCTGCTTTCAGAGGCATGCAATTTTCGGATTCCGTGAATTCATGAGGACTTTACGGCGGATATTTCAATAACCGGCGGATTTCCGTTCCGGGTATTGAGTATTGAAAGGGGAGCTACGGGGCCTCAGACAAGATTTGTCTGAAGATGATGTGCAGGTATCAGGCAGGCTTTGAATTCAAGCATCGTTAACCTGTCCGATGATACGAATATCACGTGGCAAGGCACAGGCTGCCGACACCAGCCTCAACATACCAAGCGGGATCTGGCCAGGACGATGGAAGTAACCAGTTTCGATTTCGAGCACCGAATTTTCACTCTCCCGGGCGCGTATATCTTCGGCACCGGGGCGGATCGCAAGCCCATGCTGCATGTGGAGATGGGTGAACTCCATGCGGCCCTGTCGATCGAGGGGCTGGTCAAGGAGTTCGGCATTGCGCCGGATTCGAAAGACTATGAGCTGATCGGCGTTGCCCAGGACGCGTTGAAGTTCGTTCAATACATCTCTCCGGGCGATTCGATCCCGACCGAGATTATCGACGGAACGGCGTCCTGGCCCATCGGACCGGAACACTTCGAGTCTGCCAAGAACCAGTTGATGCTGAAGCTGGCCTCCTGGGTGTCGGGAGAGAGTGTCACCAAGGCAGACAACGCCGCCATGACCAAGTTGCTTGACGACCCGGATGTTCAGAAGAACATCCAGAAGGGCTTCGAGCAGGCTGCGGAAGCCCTGAAGCTCGACAGCCGGGAAAAGGTCGTGGAGATGATCGAGCGTCTCGGTCGGGAGCTTTCATACATCCACGCGCTTCGTGAATATTATCACTGGGTTTTTCTGATCCGGCGGCATCTGAAAGCTGCCCAAGGGTTGCTGAAGGCCGACTCCCAGTCGCTGGAGAACGCCATTCGCGCGGATCTGCTGGCCGATAATGCGACGAAGGAATTCAGACGGAAGTTCGAGAATGTCGATGCACAGATCGACGATGTGGTTTCCGCCCTCAGCAACCTGCCGAATGTCATCGAATTCGTTCGTGTCGAGCGCGATGACCTGCACATGGGCACACTTGTCTGGTCGGAGATCGAGGAAGAGTGGAAAGCGCCGAAATTCGAGACCAGGGAAAGCGTACGGCGGGCGATTTCCGCTCTCTATACCTTCCTCGCGCAGAGGTTCCTGAAGACCGATTGGTAGGAAACGGGGCTCCAGGACCGGGCCCCATTGCTGCACGTACTTCATCGAACGCCAGAGACATGCGTTCGATGAAGATCTGTCGAGGATGCGGCCACGTCCGTACACCCCCTGCCGGCTGATCGTGGGCTCTCCGTGCACCTGTTCCCTGCGACGGCTTCGAGCTCATTCAGACACATTCCGCGGGGCGCGACGGATGGCCGATTTCGCGGTCTGGCTGTTGGTCAGATCACCATCGACGACCAGGTCGGCTTCTGCCGCAGCACACCCGCGACAATTTCGAGGCCGCGTTGCAGCCGCTCTTCACTTGCCTCGTGGCTGACGCAGAGACGGATGGCTTCTGGCGCATCACCCGCGTTGACGGCGAAGCTGCGGCCCTCGCTGATCCGAACGCCTAGGCGGGCGCATTCCGCGCAGAACACATCGGCACGCCAGCCGTCGGGGAGGGGCACCCAGGTATGGAAACCCTCCGAGACCTCCGGGATCGCCTCCGCGCCCAGTACGCTGCGCGCCAGTTGCTGGCGATGCGCGGCGGTTCGTCTCTGCTGGCCGGTCAACCTCTCCGCGGTGCCATCCTTGATCAACCGGCTGGCAACTTCGAGGGTCATCGGCGGCGTCATCCAGACGCTCAGATTGACCGACTGATGAAGGGCAGGGACGAACTTCTTCGGTGCCTTCAGAAAGCCCACCCGCAGTCCGGGCGCGACCGTCTTGGACAGGCTGGTCACGTAGATTGCCGTCTCAGGCGCAACCTGTGCCAGCGGCGCGGGCTTCTCGCGCTTGAGTGGTCCGAACACATCGTCCTCGATCAGGACCACGCCATGGCGCGCGGCGATCTCCGCGATCCTCATCCGTCGCGCCCTGGACAACGTGATCGTCTTGGGAGCCTGCAGGGTCGGCGTCAGATAGAAGGCTTTGGGGTTTGCCTTGCGGCACCAGGCCTCGAAAGCCTCCGGCACCACACCTTCGCCGTCCATCGCGACACCTCCGGTCTGCAGGTTGAGACGGGCTGCCATTGTGAGCACCGGCGTGTAGGTCAGCGACTCCGTCAGCAGCAGATCGCCCGGCTGCAAGAGCGCCATGAGGATGCACAGGATCCCGTGCTGCCCGCCGATGACCGGAACGATGCAATCGAGGTCCGATTCAAGGCCGCAACGCGCGAGCCATATCTGACCCGCCTCCAGGTGGTGCAGGAGGTCTGCATCCGTCTGGTAGTCCAGGAGGGATCGCAAGTGCACAGTGTCGGCAATCCCGGACATCACGCGGCGGACGTGCTGCTCTGACACCCCCGGCATCGGCAGGTTGCGCGACAGGTCAATCGGCCCGCTCTCTGCCCGGCGAAGGGTTTCGGGTTCCGCCTGCGCCGGATCGGGGGCGATCGACCGCACAAAGGTCCCCCGACCCACCTCACCCTTCAGCAGCGCCCGCTTTACCGCCTCCGCGTAGGCCCGGCTGGTCGTGTTCGGGGATATGCCGAGTTGATAGGCCAGTTCACGATGCGGTGGCAGGCGTGTCCCTGCGGGCAGGCGTCCCGTCGCAATATCCTCCGCCATCGCCTCGACGATCCGGAGATATTTCGGGCCATCACGCCCCGACAGATCGGGAATCCAAATTGCCATCAGATCAATCTTTCTATTGCACTGATAAATGTGTGATTGCAGTGACTGTGGGTGTCAATGCAATCATGGACTCCAGTCATGGCACTTTTCTCTCCGTCAGTCGGGAAAGGCATCGTCCTCTCCCTGGTCAGCCTCATGCTGCTCGGAGTCATGCCGATTATCTCCAACCTGCGCCCGTCCGATATCGGGGCGCTCGGCTTCGCCTTTGCGCTCTCTGTCTGGCAGGTGGTGTTCGCTGCGCCGGTGTTCGGATGGGAACTGCGAAGGGGCGGCAGGGGGATTTTCGGCATTGATCTGTCCCGCCGGCAACGTGACCGGATGATACGCGTCGCGCTCTTCACCGGCATGCTTTTCGGCCTCTCGACCTATCTGTACGTTCTGGGGGTCGAAAAGGCCGGTGCGGCGAATGCAGCCATTGCGATCCAGGCCTACCCGCTGTTCGCGATCCTTTGGGAGTCCCTGTTCCTGAAACGGCGCAAGACCGCAGTCGAACTGGCCCTGACAGTTGTTCTGATCGGCGCACTCTACTGCCTCGGCACCGGCGGCACTTTCCTGATGTCGAGCCTGTCGCCCTGGTTCCTCGTGTCTCTCGGGGTGCCCCTGCTGTGGAGTATCGCCCATGTCATCATCAAGGAGGAGCTCAGCAAAACGCCCATAACGCCGGTGCAGGTCACGTTCTTCCGGGTGGCGGTCTCGACGCTGTTTCTGGCGGTCGTTCTGGCCGTGGCTGTCCCGTCAGGGTTCGCTTCAGGCATAGGCGCCATTTTCCATGCAATGTCGGCCCTCATGGGGCTGGTCTACTTCCTGGAACTGCTCGTCTGGTTCTACGCTGTCCGCCATATCGATGTGTCATTGGCCAGTTCGATCACCACACCCTGGCCTGCCTTCACGATGGTCCTTGCCGTCCCGTTCCTCGGCGATGCCATCGCACCTCACCAGGTCGTCGCCCTGGCAGTCGTGGTCGCCTGCATCTATGGCCTTACGCTCGCGAGTCTGAGAAAAGGCAGGCTCCGGCACACCGCACCGGAAGCCTAGACGATGGTGGCCCCGCTGAACCCCTGCCCATCCACTGGACAGGGCTGAGAGTCACCAGGGCTGGATGCGTGGAGAACCGACGCACGTCGGCGTGACCGCCCGCATGGGCACCCCGTCGGAGCGGGTGAACACGGCGCGTTGAGCGTGAGACAGAAAATCGTGGCGGACAGGGTGGGATTCGAACCCACGAAGGGGGTTAACCCTTGGCGGTTTTCAAGACCGCTGCCTTCAACCACTCGGCCACCTGTCCCGCGCCGGGCGGCTTTAGCAGAGTGGTGTGAATGCTGTCCAGCGTGCATGCGCCGGACTCTGGCATCGGGGTCAGCCGGTGCCGGAGCCTGCCTTGCTGCCGACGATCCGGGCCAGCGCGAGGGAGGCGGTGAGGCCGGGAGACTCGATCCCGAACAGGTTGATCAGTCCCGGACAGCCGTGGTCGTCGGGGCCTTCGATGCGGAAATCGGCAGCCTCTTCGCCCGGGGCAGTGAGCTTCGGACGCGCCCCCGAGTAGCCGGGCAGCAGCGCGCCGTCGGGCAGGTCGGGCCAGTAGCTGCGGACGGCGGCGTAGAATTTTTCCGCGCGCGCGGGATCCACGGTGTAGTCGATCCGGCTCGGGTTCCGCGTTTCCAGCCACTCGACGTCAGGGCCGAAACGGGCGCCGCCGCCGATGTCGATGGTGACATGAACGCCCAGACCCCCGGGTTCGGGCACCGGATAGATCAGGCGGTTGAACGGCGCACGACCGGCGAGCACGTAGTAGTTGCCCTTGGCGAACCATGTTTGCGGCCGCGCGCTCGCCGGCAGCCGGTCGATGTCTTGCACCAGGCCGGGGGCATCCAGTCCGCTGGCATTGACCAGGGTGCGACAGCGCATCTCGAACGGGGCCGCGCCACCGGTGCGGATGCCCGGCCCGTCGTCCGAAACGGTGATCTGTTCGACCGGCGTGTCGAAGGCGATCATCGCCCCATGTGTCTCGGCGTCGCCCTGCAGCGCCAGCATATAGCCATGGCTGTCGATGATGCCGGTGGAGGGGGACAGCAGGGCCTTCACGCCGGTCACGGCAGGCTCCAGCTCTGCCAGTTCGGCCCGCCCGACCGCGCGCAGGTCGGGCACCCCATTGGCGACGGCCTTCTGGCGAATGCCCTCCAGCGTGGCGATCTGGCTCTCGCTGGTGGCGACGATGACCTTGCCGCAACGCCGGTGCGCAACGCCGTGGCTCTCGCAGAACGCATACAGCAACTGCTTGCCCTGGACGCAGGTCAGGGCCTTCAGGCTGTCCTTCGGATAGTAGATCCCGGCGTGAATGACCTCCGAATTCCGTGAACTGGTGATCGAGCCGATCAGCGATTCCCGCTCCAGCACGATGACCTCGCGCCCGGCCATCGCCAGTTCACGTGCAATGGCGAGACCGACGACGCCCGCGCCGATGACAACGGCATCAGCGGTTTCCATTGGTGTCTCCGCCTTGTCCGGCAACGGGTTCTTCTGAAGGGGCTTCAGGCTCCGGGGCGGATTCCGTCTCCGGTGTCCCGTCCTGTTGTCCATTGTCGGGAGGTGTCTCGCCGTTCTCATCCTGCTCCACGGTCAGTTGCACCGCGTAGGATGTGCCGCGTACCGGCATGGCCACGAAATCGACATGCTGCTTCGCCGTCGGGGCGGGCTTGCGCAGCATGCGGAACAGGGTCAGCAGGCCGATGATGCAGTGGATCGCGGCCAGGGTGATGAAGAAGCCGTCGGGGCCGGTCAGGTCGATGGCAAGGGCCGCCAGGTTCGGGCCCAGGATGGCGCCCGTACCGTTCAGAAAGATCAGGCCGCTGGAGGCGGCGACCATCTTCTTCAGGGGCACCCGGTCGTTCACATGGGCATTGAACAGCGAATACATCGGGATGGAGAAGCCGCCGAAGATGGCCATGGCAATGAACAGCGGCCAGACACTGCGCGATTCAATCATGGCTGGCGGCTGCACGGTCACCGGTTCCGGCAACAGGATCGCGACGATCGCCGCCAGCATGGCCGCGAATGTCACGACGGTAATGACCAGCCGACGGTTCACCAGGTCGGAGATCCGTCCGATCGGCCATTGAAACAGCATGCCGCCCAGGAAGATGACGGCGATGAAAGTCGATATCTCCGTGACGGAGAGGCCGATGCGCTGCGCATAGATCGCCGCGAAACCGAAGATCGCACCATTGGTGACGCCGTTCAGCGTCATGCCGACGGAGCCGAGCGGGGAGAGGCGGTAGAGCTCCCTGAAACTGAGCGTCTCCGGGGCGGTGAAGTCCGGGGCGCGGGATGCGGCAAGGCAGACCGGCAGCAGTGCCAGCGAGACCAGGACCGCGACGATCATGAACAGGTTGGCCCCGCTCGGGTCCGACGCACCCAGCAGATACTGGCCGGCCGACAGGGCGCCGAGCTGGACGACCATGTAGGTTGCGAGCAGGCGCCCCCGGTTCTGGTTGTCGCTCAGATCGTTGATCCAGCTTTCGGCCACGATATAGAGACCGGCATAGCTCAGGCCGGTGAGCAGGCGCATGGCGAACCAGATCCAGGGATCGATGAAGATCGAATGCACCAGAACGGCGGCGGAGGCGAGGGAGGCCAGCGCGGCAAAGACGCGGATGTGCCCGACCTTCGCCACGACCTTCGGGGCGAACAGCGATCCGGCCAGAAATCCGACGAAGTAACCGGACATGACCAGGCCGAGTACCTGATTGTCAAAGCCTTCGAGGGAACCGCGCAGGCCCAGCAGTGACCCCTGCAGGCCGTTGCCGAGCATCATGAGGGCGATCCCGAGGAACAGCGCCGAGACAGAGAAGATGGCAGCCATGGATCACCTGTAGGTACGGGCCGGTTTCCGAGCGCGGACCCTACGCGAATTTGTCGGCAATCGAAAGTGATGTGCCGACATTCACGACCGCGCCGACGACACGCGGTAACAGGCTTCAGGCCAGAATGGCATAGGCGTCCGCAAGCGCGGGCAGGGCGCGTTCGACGGCGGCCCGGCCTTCCTCGATCGCCTCTTCCGCGCGATCGAATTCCAGCAGGCCGATGTGACCCAGCCTTGGCGCGATATCGATGTCGGCCGGGTCGCCTGCCATGCGGGAGCGGTTGAGCCGGTCCTGCACGATATTGAGGGTGCCGAGCAGAACACTGAAGATGCTGGGCGCATTCTCCGCACGTCCGAACATCTGGCGCATCATCAGTGCAGAGGGGCTGAGCATCTCGTCGGGGTTGGCGCGGATGCGGGACAGCAGTTCATCGAACTGCAGGTTCTCGTCGATCATCTCCGTCGCCAGATTGCTTGTGCCGAAGGTGTCGCTGTTCAGGTTCACGGCAATGACCAGGCGCGCACCCATGGCCCGGCAGACCGAGACCGGAACGGGGTTGACCATGGCGCCATCCACCAGCCAGCGCCCGTTCACGTTCACCGGCGGAAAGACGCCGGGCAGGGCATAGGATGCGGTGATCGCATCGACCAGACTGCCTTTTTGCAGCCAGATCTCGTGGCCGGTGGCGAGTTCCGTCGTGACCGAGGCAAAGCGGCAGGGCAGATCCTCGATCATGATGCCGGCGCATTGTTCCTGCAGCGTCCGACGCAGCCGGTTGCCGCCCAGGATGCCGCCACGGCCGAGGCCAAGGTCCAGATACCGCAACATGCGGCCCCGGGTCATCTTCCTGGCCCAGTCCTCCAGAACGTCGAG